>JAQUIT010000014.1 GCA_028681335.1 Desulfuromonadaceae bacterium
AGACTAATTCGTAGCAAGGGAGAGTCATTTTGAAAAAGAAACTGGACATGTTGGAAGAGTTGCAGGAGGTTGATCAGCTGATAGACACCCTCAAGGCCAGCCAGAGCGGTTTGCAGGCCGAGTTGAGTGGGATTAACCAGGGGGTGGACGCTGCCAGAGAGGAAGTTGAAGCAATTGAGGCCCGGTTGGCTCAGTGCGAAGCGGAAAAGAGCGGAATGGAATCTACGCATGCAGCTGAGCTGGAAAACATCTCCAGGTCCGAAACAAACATGAAGGAAATCAAAACCAACAAAGAGTTTCAGGCAATCGGTCGCGAGATTACTGCGGCCAGAAAGCAGTTGACGGATATTGAAGAGCAACTGCTGCAGAAGATTAGCTTGATCGAAGAACTCTCTTCAGAACTCGCTGCAAAGAAGGGACGTTGTGCTGAGCTTACTGAGAACTCTGCACAGCGTATTGTGGAAAAACAGGCTGAAATAGATAAGATTCAATCGGATATTAATGCTGATATTGAACGCCGTGAGAGCGTGGCCAAAGAGATGCCTGCCAGCCTGGTAAAAAAGTTCACAATTTTGCGTGAACAGCGCCGTGGTCGGGCTCTTGCAATTGCCCGGGACGGCTATTGCATGGGATGCAATATGCATTTGCCGCCGCAGTTGTATAATAATCTGTACAAGTATGAGGAACTGCTGACCTGTCCTCACTGCCAGCGAATCCTGATTCTCAAATTACAGCAGCAGTAATTAGTTGTTCGGTTACGGCCCGGCATAATGCGCCATAAGTTATTCTGCCGGGCGTTTGAATTGGTTGAAGTAGTCCAGATGGCCGCTGCCGGTTTATCCGGTGGAGGAAAGTCCGGGCTCCATAGGGCGTGACGCTGGATAACGTCCAGCGGGGGTGACCCCAGGGAAAAGTGCCACAGAGAGAAGTCCGCCTGCCTTGGCAGGTAAGGGTGAAAGGGTGAGGTAAGAGCTCACCGGGTCTGACGGTGACGTCAGATGCCAGGTAAACCCCGTCAGGAGCAAGACCAAATAGGGAGGCGTTAAGGGCGGCCCGCCCGTGCCTCCGGGTTGGTTGCTTGAGGGTGTCGGTAACGGCATACCCAGATGAATGACCATCGCCCGGGAAGGGGTAACCCGACCCGGGAACAGAACCCGGCTTACGGACTGCTTCAACCAGTATTACCAGTTAGACAAACCCGGAAGATCACGTTAGGATTTATGTGGATGATCAGCAGCTTTGGAGTCTCGGTGATATACGTCTGAAAGCCCTTCTTGCGAATCTTTCGTTCGAGGGCCGAATCGTATTAACAGATCTGTTGTCCGGCTACCGGAAGGCAAAGGAGTCGCTTGCAGCAGTTGTCGCAGCTGTCGATGCTGCGGCTGTATGCCGTGAGTGTGAGGGGCAGTGTTGTCAGAACGGCAAATACCGGATGAGTGTGCTTGATGCTCTGGCCCGAGTCGTAGCCCAAACTCCAACTTCGGCGGATTTTGCCCAGAAACCGGTCTGCCCGTATGGAGATGAAACAGGTTGCACCATGGAGCCGGGATTGCGTCCCGCTGACTGTGTTTTATTTATTTGTGACGCGATTGACCAGAGGCTGTCACCGCAGGCAAGGTCGATCTTGGTTACGCAGGAACAGTGTCTGCGCGAATGTATTCAGCAGGCCTCAAGCATGACAGGTGAACAGATGGCGATTCCATTGCTGCTCTGGGCGGAACACGGTGGTAAATGAACCCAAATCAAAGGTGCAAAGGCAGATATAATGGCGACAATTAATGATCTTGTACTGATTCACGTAGACAACAAGCCGGGCTTCTACGCCCGTGTTGAAGAGATCCTCCCCGACGCCAAGCAGGGCTGGTGGCAGGTGAAATTACTGGTTCTTACTTTTCCGCTCCAGGTTTTTACATGGATTCTTGACGATTTTCAGATTGAAGGGACCGACTTCACTATGGGGGGGACACCGTTACGTTTGGAGCCGGTAGTCTCGCCCGTTGAACTGGAGACGTCCGAGAAGGAAAGTGCTGACAAGGAGCTTGCGCAAAAGTCGCGCCAGGAGGGTGGTGCCGCCAAGGTCATTTCCTTGCAGGATCGCCGTAAAAAATAGGTCAGATCATATATTGTCAATTGCCGCAACAAGAGGGCCCCTCCTGATTGACAGGAAGGGCCCTCTTCTCTTCTCTTTATGAGACTCTCTTTATTGGCAGGTAAAAACAGCTTCCGTGCGTCTGTTTTTTGCCTTGCCGGCTGCAGTTTTGTTGGATGCAACAGGCTTTGCTGAGCCATACCCCTTTGCGGAAATGCGGCTGCCTTCGATCCCGAACTTTTTGATAATATAGTTACGCACACTTTCAGCGCGGGCTTGTGACAGTTTCAGGTTCAATTGCTTGCTACCGGCGGCGTCGGTATGTCCTTCAATCGTTCCTTTTGAATTAGGGAACTCTTTCAGGAAGTTACCAAGTTTGTCAAGTTCTTCGTAGTAGTTTGCCTTTATATCTGCTTTGTTTGTGTCAAATGCAATCGCGATAACAGCAGGTTTATCGCAGAACCGTACCGCCGCTTCCAGAGCGCAGCCCTTTGCGTCAACAGCTGTCCCTGCAGTGGTTGTGGGGCACTTGTCAAGATAATCAGGAACGCCATCATTGTCAGAGTCAAGAGGGCATCCGTCAGCATTCACCGCTGCTCCAGCCGGGGTTGCCGGGCATTTGTCGAGATAGTCGGCAACGCCATCATTGTCAGAGTCAACGGGGCATCCCTGAGCGTCAACGGTAACGCCGGCAGGTGTCCCGGGGCATTTGTCCATGGTGTCGACAACACTGTCCAGGTCAGAATCCACAGGAGCAGCCAGGACAGCGACAGGTTCCGCTGCGGCTTTGACCGGTTCCGCAACGGCTTCTTCTACAGGTGCAGGCTTTGCGGCAGGTGCAGGCTCTGCAGCGGGTTCAGGCGTGGATGCAACCGGCTTCATTGCCGGCTTGGTTCCGCCAAACTGGAAATAGGCACCGAGTGTATATTCCATATCATTGTAAGTTCCGGAGTCATATCTATAAATGATGTGCCGGAGATCGCCACGAAGGGCAATGTCATCAGTTACAAAATATTTGGCACCCACACCGTAATCAAAGGCGCCGTGGGTGTCGTTGTTGACGCCGTTACCATCAAGCTTGACACCTGAAAACCCGGCGGCAAGATAAGGGACAAGGGCATTGTCCGGGAAAAAGTGGTAGAGTGCCTGACCGCCGAAGCGTTGCATGGTAATGTCTTTTGTCGGTCCGGATTTAGCGTCAGTCTCTGTAGCATAATCGTACAGGGCTTCAATCCCGATGTGTTTGGTAACGTTGTACCCGGCACGGAGTCCAAGTAAAAATGTTGAGTCAAGAGTCTCGCCGCCATCAAAAACATAACCGCCAATGAGCGGTGTTACTGTAAAACTTCCCTCTTTGACTGCACCGAATGCCGCTGACGTTGACATGATCAGGCAGGCTGCCAAAATGCCTCCAATGCGTTTCTTCATCGATGTTTCCTCCTTGAAATTGTGCTTGTGGGCAATTGTTATCATATTAGTCCCATTAGCTGCAAACTAATATAGCTGCTGCATGCACCACAGGTATAAAAAAATAGCATATAATATTCTGGGCGCAAGAGGGTAAGGGGGAAAATCTTGCAATTTATTTTAGGCTGCATTACTCTCTGACCTAGAAACCTCGGTGTTTGCAACGCGCATATGCCGTATATCAAGGAGGCTCAAGCATGTTTTTTCCTCAATTTCGTGCCCGTAGGATCAGGGGCAATGAAACCTTTCGCCGGATGGTTTGTGAAACATCCGTCTCGGTTAATGACCTTGTGTACCCAATGTTCTCAGCCTTTGGCAGTGGAATAAGAAAAGAAATTTCCTCCATGCCTGGCATTTACCAGCAATCCATAGAGCATATTGTTGCTGAAGCAAAAGAGGTGAGGGCCCTGGGGATTCCGGCCGTGCTACTGTTTGGTATCCCCGAAGCCAAGGATGCGGTCGGTAGTGATGCTTATTCCGATACCGGCATCATACAAGAAACTATTCGGGCTCTGAAAAAAGATGTGCCCGGACTTGCAGTCATCACCGATGTCTGCATGTGTGAATATACCGATCACGGCCACTGCGGCATCATAAAAAACGGTGATGTCGATAATGATTCAACCTTGGAACTTCTGGCACGTGAGGCTCTCTCACATGTTCAGGCAGGGGCTGATATGGTGGCCCCGTCCGATATGATGGATGGGCGGGTGGGAGCCATACGTGAAATGCTGGACGAGAACGGTTATGATGCAATACCGATTATGAGCTATGCGGTCAAATATGCATCGGGCTATTACGGCCCGTTTCGCGAAGCCGCTGAATCCACGCCGCAGTTCGGCGACCGCCGCAGCTATCAGATGGATCCTGCCAACCGTCGTGAGGCGCTACGCGAAGCGGCCTCAGATATTGAAGAGGGGGCTGATATCATCATGGTAAAGCCAGGCTTGCCGTACCTTGATATTTTGCGCGATCTGCGCAACGAGTACGATCTGCCGCTGGCGGTATACAATGTTTCGGGAGAATACAGCATGGTCAAGGGGGCTGCCGAACGGGGGTGGATAGATGAGGAACGGGTGGTGCTGGAAACCATGACCTCTTTTAAGCGGGCCGGAGCTGATATTATCATAACCTATCATGCCAAAGATGTCGCGAGATGGCTAGCCAGATAAGCTAGCTGCCCCGGTGGGACCTCTTACTCTTTAAGGGTTTGTTGTTCACAGTTGTGTTGGCGGCCTGTCCAGATAGCGTGGCAGGCTGCCGCGCACTTCAACAGTCGGACCATCCTCCAGCTCTTCTGATTCTCCACTGTCTTCGCCATACTCGTCATCTCCTGCTGCCCAGGCATACAGCTTTTCCGAGTCTAACAGAACAGGCTTTTGCGGTGCGCCAAAGACCCGTTTCTGCATCTTTTCGTCAAAGAGGCCAATGCAGCCGTGTGAGGCCGGCCGTCCCGGCAGGTCGCGGGCGTGGAGCCAATAGGAGACGTTGTCCGATCCGACGTGAAAGCGGAGTGCGTTATCCATCGGGTACTGCTCCTCATCGTTAGCGGTTTTATAGAGCGAAGAGGTGTGATTTATGTGGCGGGTGAAGATCCTGAAAATCCCGGTGGGAGTTTCGGTGGTCTCTTTTCCGGTTGCCGCCGGCGTTGAGAAGGCCAGTTTGCCATGTTCATAGGCGCCTAACCACTGCTCGGTTATATCAACGAGGATATACTTGTCATGGCGAGCGGCCGGCTGGTAGAAAAGTGGCAATGGCGTGTAGGTGCGGATGTCTGCAATGTTGTCCGGAGCTTTAATTGTCATGCCAGGATAAACATGACGGCGGTCAACCCTGTTAAAGCGAGCGACAAGAACCCAGTCTGCCCCATAAAGTGATTCAAGTGACTGCTGTGGCTGTATGAACTGGGCATGCCATTTTATGTTCCTGAGGCTTGGATACTCTACCCGCGAGAGATCTTCTCTGGCTTTATCCTCAGGGGATGCGGCCGGGACATCGGTAAGGGTTGGTGAGCGGAGAATCGTGAAGCCGACAAGCATGGTGGTGAACAGTGTTATCAGAACTATTTTGTGTGAAAACCGCATACGGCTATAGCGCATACAGGAGTGCCCTCGCAAGAGTAGTAATGTATGGTGACCAGACATCATAGTCATTTGTTGGCCACTATTCAACCGTTGTCATCATCTGTTTGAAAATTTGTGGCACCAACGGGGAACAGGTGTTACGTTGCCGACATGAGACTATTAACTGCAATATACGGAGATGAGAGTGGAAGATATTTATCAGAAACGCGTACTTAATCAGTTCGCCAGCGATAATTATGCCGGTATCTGCCCAGAGGCGCTGCAGGCAATGCAGGATGCGAACGCAGGTTTCGTCTCGTCATATGGTGATGACATCTGGACCGAGCGTGCCTGCCAACATCTGCGTCAGGTGTTTGAGACGGAGTGTCAGGTTTTCTTCGTTTTTAACGGCACCGCGGCGAATTCACTTGCTTTGGCATCTCTGTGCCGTTCGTACCACAGTGTCGTCTGTCATGAGCTGGCTCATGTGGAGACTGACGAGTGTGGTGCGCCGGAGTTCTTTTCAAACGGCACCAAACTTCTGCATGTGAACGGCCAAGGGGGAAAGCTTGATCTGGGTGAGGTCGAACGGACTATTACCCGTCGCAGTGACATCCATTATCCGCGTCCAAAGGTTCTGAGTCTGACTCAAGCAACAGAAGTCGGCACCGTGTATACGCCAGATGAAATCAGGGCTACCAGCGAACTGGCCAAGCGCTATGGCATGAGGGTACACATGGATGGTGCCCGTTTTGCCAATGCTGTCGTTTCGCTCGATGTTGCTCCTGCGGAGGTAACCTGGCGGGCGGGCGTTGACGTGCTTTGTCTGGGAGGGGCTAAAAACGGCATGGCTATTGGTGAAGCGGTTGTGTTTTTTGACCGTGAACTTGCCAATGAATTCGACTATCGCTGCAAGCAAGCCGGCCAGCTTGCATCCAAAATGCGCTTTATTTCGGCCCCCTGGATCGGAATGCTTGAAGGCGGCGCATGGCTCAGAAATGCCCGGCATGCAAACGCCTGTGCTGCGATGTTGGAACAGCATCTGGCCGTAATCAATGGTGTGCGTATCATGTATCCGCGCCAGGCTAACTCGGTGTTTGTAGAGATGCCGGAAGCTGTTGCCGCCACTCTCCGCACCGCCGGGTGGAACTTTTATTCTTTTATCGGCTCGGGAGGGGCACGCTTCATGTGCTCGTGGCAGACAACTGAGCATGATGTCCTGCAGCTTGTTGAGGCGGTGCAGGCGGCCGTTGCTTCCTCTTCTTTGTTTGACTGAAACACACGGAGGTTTTTTATGATTAAAACAGCAACATTTGAAGCCTTGTTACATGATGCGGTGCCGGATGGCCAGGGAGGCTACCATTTTACCCTGGAGGGAAAAGTTTACCATCTGCAGGACAAGGATGAGGTGCGGGCAATAGCGGAAAAACATGGCTATATAATTATTTATTGATTAATGGAGCGGTTGTCAGAAAAGGGGTGCCTTTGCGTTTGCGGGGCGTCCTTTGGTGGTTTTTGGGCTCTATTACTACGGCATAGATGCTATTTGCCAAGTGCCTCTTCAATCCTCGCTCGATCAAACCCTTCGATAACTCTGCCATTGATCATAAAGGTCGGCGTGGAATCTATTTTGTGTTTTTTGGCGATCTCAAGTTGCTCTTCCTGGAGTTTTATTCCGCTGGGCGTCGTCTTGAAGCTGGTCGCTCTGTCAAGGGAACCGGACATGATCATGTGATAGGCAGCAGCTTTGTCCTGCTGTGACAGCGCATGCTGGGCTTTCACTTTCGCTTTGGGATGGTATGGGAGGGGGAAAAAAAAGACGTGGCGGGTGACATCACTGCGCCCGTCAAAATATTTGGAGGCTTTACGGCAATAAGGACAGTCAGGGTCGGTAAACTCAATGACTGTTTTGGGGCCGTTTCCGATAGTGATTGATTTGTCAAAATCAATAGTGGTTGCATCGGCCGTTTTGTAGGTTGCAATAACCATGAACAGCAGTATCAACACCATATTTTTCATTTTGTCCCCCGTTTTAACTAACTTCGGCAGTTGCCGTTGTCTGGACGGCAGGGTAAAAGGATGACAAATTTGCTCCCCTGCCCGGCTTCACACTCAGCCCAGATCATACCGTGAAAACTCTCAACCGCCAGTTTGCAATACGCAAGGCCAAGCCCGGCTCCGCCCCGTTCACGCTCTGTTCTTTGCGTGAGCTGTGTGTACCGGTCAAAGATGCGATCCAATTCGTCCTGCGGGATGCCGTTACCGGTGTCACTAACAGCAAGTCTGACAAAACAGCTGTTTTTAAGGAAATCCGGAGGAATGGCAGCATATTCCGGGATACGCAGCGTCGGTGCCTCCATATCAGAAATGCACCGGCAGGAAACGCTTATCTTACCGCCCTCCGGTGTGAATTTGAGGGCGTTGCCAAGCAGATTTCCGAGTACTCTGGTAAATGAGTTCTTGTCAACATCTATAGTGGAAGTGGCAGCCTCTAAGTCGACTGACAATTCAATGCCGTCATGTATGGCCGGTCTGGTGAATTGATTGGTAATTCTGCTAATGAGTTCATGCGCGTTGTAGGGATGAACCGCCATCTGGATCTTTCCGGCTTCGAACTTTCTGATGTCAAGAAGGTTGTCAATCATGGTGACTACTTCATTGCAACTGTCGATAGCCGACTGTAGATACTCGGTCTGCTCCTCATTAATAACGCCGAGACAACCTTCTCGAATAATATCTATTGACCCTATTACGGCGGTTAACGGGTTTTTCATGTCATGAGAAAGCATCAGGATAAAGTCTTCCTTCTCCTGCTGTAATTGCTTTTTTTCTGCGCGTTCCCGGCGGTGCGTGCGTGCGCGCTCGATCCTCTGCAGCATATCCGCGAGGGCAAACGGTTTGGAAAGATAATCTTCTGCACCGTTTTTCATGCACTCCACAGCAAGTTCTTCGCTGCCGTGCCCGCTCATCATGATAACCGCGGCGTCACTGCCTGCTTCATGAAGGCGCTTCAGGACCGTTACGCCATTGAGTCCTGGCATGTTGATGTCAAGCAGCACAACGGTATGATCTTTTTCGGTCAGCAGCATATCAAGCGCAACGGAGCCGTTGGTTGCCAGTGTGGCAGCATATCCTTCGCTCGCCAGATACATTTTCAGAGACTGGCCAATCTCCTCCTCATCATCAACAATTAAAATTTTATCTGGTTTATGTGCTAGCATTGGGCAGGTTTCTCCATGACGGCCAGGAACGCTTCAGCCAGAATCAGGTCTTCTGGCGTAGTGATTTTTATATTGCGATAATCTCCTTGGACTATATACACCTTTCCTCCGCTCCGTTCAACCAGGGAGGCGTCATCGGTGCCGATGAAGCCGTCCGTTGCGGCAGACTGGTGGGCCTGGAAAATCTTTGCAAAACGGAAGGTCTGAGGTGTTTGGGCTTGCCACAGAGATTCTCGCGGGGGTGTGTTGCTCACGAAGCCATTCTGCACCGTCTTGATCGTATCTTTGACGGGGACAGCAACCAGTGCGCCATCATGCAGCCTGGCACTGCTTATGGATTCCAGCAGGACCCGTTCCGTTATCAGCGGTCGTACGCCGTCATGAATCAGAATGATATCATCATCCGAAACGTGTTTCCGCATGGCATTCAGGCCATTAAAGACCGAGTTCTGGCGCTCTCTCCCGCCAGGCACAATTGCGGCGATCTTCTTGAAACCGCAGGCTTCTACGACATGTTTTCGGCAGTACGGGATCTCTTCGGCAGGGACAACGAGATAGATAGCGTCTATCAAGGGGGATTGCTCAAATAGCGAAATAGTTCTGGCGACAATAGGCATGCCGTTCAGTTGCAGGTACTGTTTGTTTATGGAAGCTCCCATGCGTTTGCCCATGCCGGCAGCAGGTATTAGTGCAATGGATTTAAATGCGGTCATTAATTAGTTACTCCGCAGGTATTATCCCGTTTCTTGTGTGGATGTAAACTCCGGGGTGGAAATGAAGTCAGCTGTTAGGGGCAGGAGTGGTGCTGCCCATCAGTACGCGTCCACCATACTCGGCATTTTTCCGGACAAGCGTTTCAGCAAGGTCGGCATCTTTTCTGCGGAATGCATCAATAATCTTTTCGTGTTCCTGTACAGAAATTTCCATTCTACCGGGGAGACTCAGCGACGTAAAGCGCAAACGTTGAAATTTTGTCACTAAGCCTGCTATCAATTCATGTAGTTTTTCATTGTCAGCCGCTTTGATGAACAGTTCATGAAAGTCACTATGAACCTTAAAGAAATGCTTAATGTCACCGGTCCGGGCAAGTTCCGCAAGTTTGTTGTTGATGGTCTGCAGTCGATCCAGATCCTTCTTGGTAAGTCTTTCACAGGCCTGTCGTGCCGCGTACCCCTCCATTATACTCTTGATAGCATAGAATTCCTCGACATCCTTGGGGCTGAATTCGCATACGACGGCTCCGCGACGTGGAATCACCGTCAGATACCCTTCAGACTCAAGTTGACGGAATGCTTCACGGATCGGAGTCCGGCTTATTCCGTAGCGTTCTGCAAGTTCAGGCTCCGAGACCCGGGTGCCTGCCTGGAGGCGTCCTGAAACAATCGCATCACGGATGTTTTCCAGTATTTTCTCACGCAGCGTAAGATGTTTTTCCAGCATTTTTTTCATTGGCCGAATATAACTCCTGGGAGATTTTTTTTGACATTGTATACAGTATGCACGGTTTGTCAATTACAACACGCCTTAATGCTGCATTATTCATGATCTCACCGGTTGGTTCCAATTCGGCAATCTTTGTTGTTTCTTGTTCCGGTCAAGAGAAAGTACCTTGTTTTTTTGGGTCCTTGCAGGTAACCTGCTGCAACTATGGATCCGGTTCGACACCTTAAAATTTCGTTTGTTGTACTCCTTATGCTGATTACCGGGGGGACGGCCGGCTATATGTCTATCGAGGGATGGCGTCTGCTCGATGCTGCATATATGACGGTTATTACCTTGGGAACGGTTGGTTTCAGGGAGGTTAACGATCTTTCTGACGGTGGCAAGCTGTTCACGATGGGATTGATTGTCGTTGGCGTCAGTGTGCTCGGCTATATCGTCGGGAGTCTGGCCCAGATTATGTTCGAGGGACAGATTCAGCGGGTCATGGGGAGGAAGAAGGTGGAAAAGCAGATTGAAGCGCTGACGGGACATTATATTATTTGCGGTTTTGGGCGCATAGGTTCGCTGATCTGCAAAGAGTTTAAGGCAAACGGGCTGAAGTTTGTCATTATAGAAAAAAACATGGATGCGGCCGAGCGGCTTGAAGAAGATGGCTACCTGTACCTGAAAGGGGATGCCACGCTCGACGAAACACTATTAAAGGCTGGAATTGACAGGGCCAAAGGGTTGATTTCGGTTGTTACCTCTGATACGGAAAATGTCTATATCACCCTGACGGCGCGTGGGCTGAACCCGGACCTTTACATCATGTCGCGCTCCGGAGAAGAAGGCTCTGATATCAAGCTCAAACGTGCCGGTGCCAACAAGGTTGTCTCACCGTACACCATCGGCGGCAACCGCATGGCGCAGTCCATACTGCGTCCAAATGTAGTCGATTTTATTGAAATAGCCACGGGGCATGAACATCTGGAGCTACAGATGGAGGAAATAAACATCCCTCCCCATTCGGCATTTGTCGGAGAAACGCTCGTAAGTTCCGGGTTCCGTAAAGAGATAGGCGTTATCATTGTCGGTATTAAAAAGAGTCACGGCAAGATGGTTTTTAACCCGCATTCCCAGACCAGGATTGATGAGCATGACACGTTGATTGTGCTTGGAGACCCATCCTCCATCAGCAAGCTTGAGGATCTGGTTGCCCGGACCGCTACTGATGAGGTCATTAAACAACACAGGAAAATGCACCATGAAAAATAAGATCCACGCGCATGTCCCGTATGGTCGTTTGGCAGAACATCTGGAGTACGCCATTGCCAATAGCGTCAACCCCGAGGTGTTTTTTTCTGCCGAGGCTCTTGATAACATCGTCTGGGGAGAACTGTCATCACTGTCCGGAAGGCTGCATGCTGCCGGTTTGCAAACTACCATTCACGCCCCGTTTCTGGACCTCAATCCGGGGGCGCTTGATCCAAGCATCCGTGCTGCAAGCCGCCATCGCATTCAGCAGGTTATGCAGGCTGCAGAGCTGCTCCGGCCGCTGGCGATTGTCGTGCATCCCGGCTATGATGACATCCGTTACGGTGGCAATCGTCTGGCGTGGCTGGAAAACAGCATCAATTTCTGGCAGGAGTTTACTCCACGGGCACGTGAACTCGGAACAGTTCTGGCGCTGGAGAATATCTTTGAAAAAGAGCCTTCCACTATCAAAGCGCTGCTTGACGCAATTGATGATCCCTGCTTCAGGCACTGTTTTGATGTCGGGCACTGGAATATGTTTACAACGGTAACGCTTGAGGAGTGGTTCAGTGAGCTTGGCGGGTATATAGCCGAATGTCATATCCACGACAATCATGGTTATAGCGATGCCCACCTGCCGGTGGGAGAGGGTGCCATCAATTTTACAAAGTTCTTTCCACTGCTGATACAGAATGCCCCGGACGCCATCTGGACGATAGAGGCTCACAGCACCGAGCACCTCCAGAGGGCGCTGGAAAATATTCAGAATTACATCGTATAAGATCGGAGCCAAGATGTCTGAAACAATATTAGTCAGTGGAGGCTGCGGTTACATCGGCAGTCATGTCGTGCGTCAGCTTTCAGAGTCAGGGCGTAAGGTTGTTGTGTATGACAATCTTTCCACCGGATTTCGTGCTTCCCTGACACATGGCGAGGAGCTGGTCGAGGGGGAACTTGCTGACCACGAGCGGCTTGAAGAGTTGTTCCAACGCTACAGGTTCACGACAGTCCTGCATTTTGCCGCAGCCATCATCGCCCCGGAATCTGTCTCAAAACCACTTAAATACTATGGCAACAATACCCGCAATACTCTGGGGCTGTTGGAGATGTGCGTTAAACATGAGGTCAGCCGGTTTATCTTCTCCAGTACTGCGGCCGTGTATGGCATTCCCGAAGGGGGGGTAGCCGCTGAAGAGAGCGTTTTGGCGCCGATCAATCCATACGGGACCTCCAAGCTGATGAGTGAGTGGATGTTGCGTGATGTCGCGGCGGCACATGGCATGAAGTACGTTGCGCTGCGTTACTTTAACGTGGCTGGGGCCGATCCTCAGGCTCGCATGGGGCAGCGTACGCCGGAGGCCACCCATCTGATCAAGGTTGCTTGTCAGACCGCGCTCGGAATGCGGGAGAGCATCAGCGTCTACGGTACCGATTATCCGACACCCGATGGGACAGGTATTCGCGATTATATCCATATTGAAGATCTTGCTTCTGCCCACCTCTGCGCTTTGGGATATCTGGAAAATGGTGGCGATTCAACAGTTATGAACGTCGGTTATGGCCACGGCAGCAGTGTGCGTGAGGTCCTGGAAGTCGTTAAAAAAGTGAGTGGCGTAGATCTGAAGGTTGTTGAAGAAGGACGACGGCCAGGTGACCCGGCCTCGCTGGTTGCCAGAGCTGATAAAATCAAGGCGCTCACCGGGTGGCAGCCGCGTTTTAATAGCCTTGAAACAATTGTAGCTGACGCCTGGCGCTGGGAAAGCAGCTTGGCTCGCTAAAGCGCCTGTTTTAGAGTTGTTTTTATTGCATTGTGTGCTACAAAAGATGTCATCTGGCGCCGGCATGTATTGGCCATATTTAAGTACAGGATACTATGGATTTTACCTCTCTTTACAGCACTCAGATTCAGACGACCTTCGATGATGATCAGGCCGCAATATTGCAAACCTTCCTTGAAAAATACAAGGATAAGGACGGTTCAAAAGTAAGCATCACCAATTATTTTAATGGGCTGCCCATTACCTATCCCGCTACGATTCTTGGTGTGGAACGTGGCAATGTTGACCTTGATGTACATCCGCAGCAAGCGGTTGCCATTGCCAGTGACCGTTACACGCTGATTCGCAGTAAACTCTTTCCACTTCCCATTGCTGCTCATGTTCAATATGTCAATGTCAAAAAGCATGCGGTGTCACTCAATAAGCTCTGCTTTGTCGAAGTGTTGGCTGAAAAACGTTTAGCGGTAAGATTGAATCTGGATCCACCGGTTCGAGCAACTCTTCAGCATGAGGGAGAGGCTATTGTCGGCCTGTTGGTTGATATTTCGACGCAGGGGCTCGCCGTAAAAATGGATGATTTTGTCATGATGGAGTCCGGGGCGGAGATGACGGTAAAGTTTATGTTGCCGGACCCGGTCCTGATGAAACAGACGCTGATTAAGGTTCCTGCTACGCTTGTCGATATTGCTGGAAACGAGTCCCCATACCGCTATCGATTCAAGATCACCCCGGAAAAACATCAGGAACAGCTGATATCCCGTTACAGCTTTCAGCGGCAGGTAGAGATAATCCGCGGCTTGAAGGATACCGCTGACTGATGCTTCGCTTCGCTCTTAACTAAAAAGCCCCCTGGAAAGATCAGGGGGCTTTTTTTATTTGATGGTGCGTGCCTGTTGTAGCTCGTGGTAGACCGGTAGCGGAATTGGCTGGCCATTTTCAATGCGAAGAACGCTGAAATGCAGATGTGTCGGTGAGCGTTTTTTAGCGGCGTTGAGGCCACTTCGACCGACCGTCGCCAAGAGGTCCCCGGGTTTTATGATGGTTCCCAGTTCGACAAAGAGTGACTCGTTATGTGCGTAGTAGACCAACAGGTTGTTGCCCGGATCGTAAACCCAGAGATATTTTCCTCCCCGCAGTTTGTCTCCCTCCTGCCACTTTTTCTCAAGAGCCACCACAATGCCGCCGCTCAGTGAGTGTACCTGAACGGCCTTGCCGTTGCGGTCGTCACGGCTGTCCTGATTCCGGTCTCGAATAAATATGTCGTAGGCCGGATGGCCGCCGTGCCGGTTGCCGCTGAAAAAGTCGTAGCCGCTTGGTATAAAACCGTGAGTGCTGCCCTTGTCTATGGCGCCTGTATCGTAGCCTGCAAGTGGGAAAAACCACTGTGTTGGTTGATAGGTTGCGCCACCTTGCTGATAATACTCCTTGCTGATAGCGGTCAGTCTGCTGGTGAGTTCGGCGCGGGCAGCCTTCTTGCTGATCAGACCATCACGAATCAGGTTATTGAAAGCATTGAAAGATGAACAGAGCGTGTTTTCAGTTTCAACCACTGCAGATGATGCGGCTGCTGATACCACTGGTACAACGGGGATTGACAGTAACGTACAAAATACGGATGTCAGCATCAAGCGCTGATGTTGTTTCATGAGCCTTCCCTTGGTAAACGTCTCTAAATCACGCCGAAAAGACCGGACAATCATCTTGCTGTCAGGTCTTTTCGGCGTAGTGGTTACATCATGTGGCCGCTATGACCTTTGTGCTCCATGTGTTTCATCTGCATGGCCCGCTCGGCTTCATCCTTTTCGGCCGCTTTTAGTAACGCGTCAAAAGCTACTAACGTGCCACCATTACTACTGATGAAGGCTTCGGCTTCTGCTTTTTCGGCAAAAGCCCATTTAGGAGTTTTGGTCATGACGCCCTTTATGCTGCCGCCGATAACCCACGTTGCGGTTTTTGCGTCTATCAGCTTCTTTGAGTTGAAATCAGCAACTTGAAGGGATTTGATTTCTTTTTTGCTCGCCTTCATGTCGGTTACCGCACAGTTAATACTGCAGGTGCCGGTGCTGCTGCCATCGGTGTACGTTACAACCATGCGGCTATGGGCAAATTTGGTGCGATTCATGCCGCAATGTTTGCAGGCGTCAGGAGCTTCAACCTTGTCGGTAGCCAGGCAAACGGTTGCGAAAGATGCGAGGAGTAAGATGGCAATCCAGAGTTTTTTCATATTGGCGATCTCCTTTTTGATGTTGGTCTGATTTTAACAGGCTGCGGAACCACGGTCTATTGATTTGAACTGAAATAAGGAACTATTCACCTCCTCTCTTTGATCATTGTAAAGCTCATTGGCAGAGGTTTCGTCCGAGCATCACGTGGGTCAGAACTTATATCCGAGTGAGAAATACGCATTCCGGCCATTCTCCGGGACTTTGATGCCGCTCTGAAATGGATCACGAGCATAAGACAGGTGGCTGAAGTACTGCTTGTTGAACAGATTGTTGATGCCGACTGTCAGCGTAATATCACGATAATTGACACCACCCTTGATATCGGTTGCTACCCATCCTGGAGTCGTTGATTCGCTTAACCCCGTGTCAACTCGATTCTGTTTTTTTGCGAAGTTTTCCAAGGCTTCCAGGAAATAGGTGCCGTTGTCGTGGCGTAGTGAAACGTAACCTTTGAGCGGCGGAATCTCGGAAAGTGGTGTGTCGGCAGTTTCGTTACGGGCTCGCACGTAGGAAAGAGATGCTCTCAAAAACAGGTCGTACGCCAGTGAAACCTGGCTGCCCAGTTCCCCTCCCCACATTGTGGCATGAATGTTCTGGTAGCTTTTCAGGGTTGGTGACGCTTGATAAAAGTTTACATAGTCATGGAGGTCGCTATAGAAAATGGAGGCATTGACATAGAAACGTTCTGTTGAGAATTTAGCTCCCAGGTCTGCCTGGTGGTTAATTGTAGGTTTAAGGTCAGGATTGCCTTTCCAGAGTGGCGTGCCGGGGAGGTAAAGGTACAGCTCCTGTTGGTCAGGAGTGCGTGCGCCACGGGCAATGCCGGTGAAAATGTCCAGACCTTTAACCGGTGTATAAGTTAATTGCAGATTCGTACTGACGGTGGAGAAATCTCTGCTTTTCCCGGCAGTTGTGACCAGTGTGTTTGTCCCCGCCGCTTCCACCCAGGTAAGATCTCCGCGCAGGCCGCCTTTCAGGGCAAGCTGGTTTCCCAGTGGAAGCTCGTATTCACCGAATATCCCCGTATTGTCGATGGAAACATCTGGAATCATGGCGTAGTCACTGTACGCTAAATACATGGCGCGCCGATTGACGGCATCCCAGTTCCGGTTGTAATAGTCGATACCGGTTTTTAACGTTCCCGGCCCTACTCCCATGGCTGCGTTCAGTTTGACTCCGTAGACATGGGTTGAGGCGTCGGTTTGCATCGAGTAAGGACGGGTCACGTTTACCGATGGCGTTGAGCTGACGCGGGAGCTGTCGTCCATCAGGTGGTCGACCGTGTCCCAATAGGCCTGCAGCTTCAGGTCTTTGACCAGCGAAGAAATGTTCCGGATACGGTAGGTCCAGTTCAGGCGATGGGTTTTGTCGTAGTCAGCGTCCATCTTCAGATAGGGATACAGGACATGGTCGGCATCCTGATAGGTGTAGCTGATCTCACTGCGCGAGTTAGCAGTGGGATTGAAGCCAAGTTTACCCCAGCCGGTATTTATTTCATACGCTTTGGAATCGACGGCATCGGCCTTATAACGGTTCACGCTGGTGGATGGATAAATTTCTGTCAACCGTTTGCCATCACCTGATTTTGGAACATCGGAATTTTTATAGGCATATCCAATCAGACCATCGTAGGTCTCCGTGCCGTACGATGCTGTGGCAGAAGTATTGATGCTGTTCCACTCTCCGTAGCTCAGGTTGATGTCGCCACCAAAACCTCTTCCAGTTTTTCTTGTTTGAGCATCAATCACGCCACCCAGTCCGCCGGGATTTGAAAGGTCATAAGGCCCCTTGATCACCTTAACCTGCTCAATCTCTGCAAAGTCGTAATGAAAAGAAGGCGGGTCCATGCGGGAGGGGCAGGCGCCATGTAAGCGGACACCGTCGACAAGCACGTTGATGTTGTCTCTCTGGAAGCCGCGCAGTACCACATCGTTGGCGATAGCACCCTTACGTACGGAGCTGAGACCATCAACCATTTTTAGCGCTTCTCCCATGTCTTTGGCGGGGCTCTCTCTCACTTCACGAATGGAGAGGCTCTCTTCATTGGGTGATTCTTTCTCTCCACGGACGGTTATCTCGTCCAGTATCTGACTTTCCGCGTAAGCACTCTGACACAGCAGTCCCATACTGAAAGAGACTGCCAGTAGATGAAGGGGTTTTATATTCATGCGTATAGATCTCCTTGATACTAATTGTTGTCACCGGATGCGGGTGTCTGGATTGTGGCAAAACCACATCATTTAGTGCACCATCTCGAAATTAATTGGCACCACGATCTCTGTCTGCGCCGGAGGTCTCGGAAATGGTGCAACTCTCCTGATGGTTTCAAGCGCACTTTTGTCCAGAATCGCGAAGCCGGATGTTTTCTTAATCCTGATCTCGCCGACACTACCATCTTTGGCTATGGTGAATGCCACTACAACCTTTCCGCTCCAGCTCATCCTGCGGGCAAGTGGCGGGTAGACAAGCTGCTTTGTGATCAGCTCTCTGATAGAGGTAAAGTGGTCATCCCGGTAGCGCTGCTGTTTGTCTCCGCCCATTGATCCTTGCTGTATGGAACTTTGTGGCAGAGGCTTTAGTGCCTCATTAACACTGTCGTTTTTCTGGTGCATGGTGACAACAGTATGAGCCTCCGGCGGCAATTCCTGTGCCGCTGCGGTTTTGTCCTGTTGCGGTACAAAATCTAAAGGCGGAGCAAGAGTGGTCGCAGGCAGGGCCACCCGGTGCGGCACTTTGGGCTTTTCCTGTTGCGGTAGTCTGCGCGGCGTGGCAGGACCGCTAACATTCCGTATCGCCGCTTGAGAAAGCGTGCGTGATGGAACTTTTGTTGACGGAGGATTGTCAATAACCACCATGATTATCTGTGGTGCTTGTGCGCTTTCGCGCAATCCCCAGAAAAACAGGCTTGTAGCCACGGCCAAATGCAACGCGACGGACAAACCGATCCATTTGGCCGATTCGAGCATAAGGATATACCTCGCGTCTGCTTTTGATGGTGCCCCAGTTGTGCTGGAACTATGGAACCATCAAGCATTTTGTGTTGGCTTGGATCAGTGGTTGTTGGTGTGGTCAGGCTAGTTTGGGAGGTGGGTCAGGGGGGGGGCCGTGCTGTGATGCCAAACGATTCGGCGGGATGAAGGTGAGTGTACTTTGTCTTGGAGCAGGAGTCACTGCGGCAAAAAAACAGGGGAGATGTTGAGTGTTGTCAGGTGCACCGGTGGTAAAAAGTTTGTTGTTTCCGCAGGTGCCTGTGCTGATAGACGTTGTTCTCTGCTGCTGGGAATCTGTGCTGGAAGTCGATGCTGATTCAATGCGTTCTTTGCTGGTGTTGCCATTCCGGGGGGCACAGCAACTAACCCTCGGGGTGGGGGGTGGCATCGTTTTTGACCGTTTGGTTGCGCAGCAGTCGGCGTTATCTTGCTGCTGAGAGCTGTTACTCATTCGCTGTTTTTTCCGCCAACAGCAGCAGGTATGTGCGGCACTCCGTTCAAGCGAACAACCGTCAGTGCTGCAGTTCCCAGAACATTCCCTCGCCGTGGAATGCATGACAAGCGGTGCCACGGGGCTAAAAACAGCCAACAGATAGATCACTATAAGAAGTCGCGATATTATATGGTGCTGGAATCTTTTCATGTAACTCCGGCTGAAAACAGCAATGGCTCAAGCATTATTCAGCAGGGATTTTATGAGCTTCTTTTGGTTGGACCGGGTTCATGTTATATGTTTCCAATCGCAGATGTCAAGGGTGTCGCCAGGGGGCGGTATATTGTGGGCAGGTGCAGCGGAGCTTGTCAGGGCTGTTTCAGGTAGCTGCATCCACTACACTGCCATCGTATCCGCACAGTAGCGTACGCAGAGTAATGCCGGGCGCATGTCCGGCCGCTGCCTGTCTGGCTCGGGTTGCAACCAGTTGCATAAGTGTACTGTCAAAGCATGTTGTAACGGCAATTTCACGGGCGGTGTTAGCGTGTGCAATAATTGCCAGTTTTTCCGGTGGGATGTTTGCATCTTCAGCCCACGTGTGAAGTACGGCCAGATCCAGTTCGGAAGCCGCAGCATGGGTGTTCTCATGCCCGCAGGCTATTTTAAGTAGCTTGGCAAACTGGCAGGCGACGACAGGTTCCGTGAACCCGCGTTTGGCACAAGCCTGCAGAGCATACGCCACATGGTCTCCCATCATGATATAGGCCTCATCCGGAAGGGGGGGGAGATGCTGCTGCGCCGCTATTTCGCTGCTCCTGCCGGTCGAAAGGATAACCGTTCCACAGCCGCAGGCCTTGGCAACGTCAAGGGCGGCGTCAATCGTGTCAGTCCAGGCTTTGGCAGAGATGGGGCGCACAATGCCGCTTGTGCCAAGAATTGAAAGTCCTCCGGTAATGCCAAGTCTGGCGTTGAGCGTTTTCTTTGCTCTCTCTTCACCGTCAGGAATTGAGATGATAACTTTAAATTTAGCATCATGATTTCTGAATTCAGGCAGTGCACTGTCGAGCGCCTGTTGGATCATTCTGCGCGGGACCGGATTGATGGCCCATTCGCCAGGAGGAACTGCCAGCCCCGGCTTGGTTACCCTGCCGATGCCGGTGCCCCCCTCGATAATGAAGGGCATCCCCTCTCCGGCATGGAGCGTTGGGGGAGTCCGCTGCATCACCGCGTGCACTTCAGCTCCGTTCGTGACATCAGGATCATCACCGGCATCCTTAACCACAAAACAGCTCGCCTCGTGCAGCGAGTAGGATTGCCCATGCAGCTGAAAGGTGGCACTGAAGCCGGCCGGAAGGTCAATGGAGACTTCGCTGCAGAGAGCCTGATCCCGCAGCATCAGCGCAGCGCCTTTAACGGCTGCGGCTGCACAGGCCCCTGTGGTATATCCTGAACGGAGTTTTTTTTTCATACGAACATTATCAGAAGCTTATGCCACAGGTGCAGTGTGATAAACGCGAGCGGGATGCCGATGCCTACCAACATGCCGACCAGTTGCGGTTGGAGGTCATGGTCTATGGCGATAATTCCGGCAGTAATCATTGGTGGCATGGCTGCTTCAAAGATCGTTACCTGGACTACGGTGCCGGTGGCCCCGATGATGGTGCTGTACAGCAGGAAAATAAGCGCCGGACCGAGCAGCAGTTTATAACCCAGTCCTGCCACAAGCGGTTTCAGTACCTGGCGTATGCCGCCGAACTGGAGTTGAAAACCGACTGAAACCAGTGCCAGCGGGGTAAGCGTGCTGCCAAGCTTCTGCAGTATCTCGGTGCTCCACTCGGGAAAGGAGAGGGGCCGCAGCAGAAACGCAAGAATCAATGCCTGAAAGGGGGGGAACATCAGGATTTTGCGGGCCATCTGCCGCGGTGTGATGTCACCGGACGAATAGAGCGTTGCCGCAAGGATACCGACGGTGGAGAGCGCCATGAAGGAACCGAGCTGATCGGCGATAATGCCAACTCCAAGGAGCTCTTTGCCGTAATAGGTCTCAATCATTGGCAGGCCCACAAAGGAGGTATTGCCAAGACCGGCAACCAGTATCAGTGCGCCGGTCGTTTCCCTGTCGAGCTTAAACAGTTTCCCGGCGCTTGCGAAGAGCAGCCAGGCGGCTCCGAATAGCAGCCAGGCCATTCCGGCTGTAAGCAACAGTGATAAATCGATCTTGAGGCTGTGGATATGCAAAATGGTAAGGGCTGGAAGAGAAATGTGGATGATGAAGCCGTTCAGTGCCGCAGGGGTAGCTGCGGGGAAACGCCCAGTTTTTCTCAGGCCGAAGCCTGTCATGAGGCAGATTGCCAGCAGGATGATATTGGTCATGGCATTACCTCAGTGGGGTGCTGCCAGGATAGTCAGTGCATTTATCACCGCAGCAGCCACATTGGAGCCGCCTTTACGCCCGATATTCGTTATGAACGGGACATCGTGGTTTCCGGAGGCCAGTGCAATCTTGCTTTCTTCTGCACCTACAAAGCCGACCGGCAGGGCGATGATGAGGGCAGGTTTTGCTGCGCCGGCCTCAATAAGCCTCAGCAGTTCAAACAGTGCCGTCGGGGCGTTGCCGATCACAAAAATGCGATTGTCCGGGTTGGCCACGGCCTTGCGCATGGCGGTGATGGAGCGGGTGATTCCTTCGGTTGCTGCCTGTACAGCGACGTCCGGGTCAGCGACATGGCACGAGACAACACATCCCAGCTGATAGAGGCGTGGCTTGCTGATTCCGGAGAGAACCATGTTTGTGTCGGTAACAATACCGCCGCCGTTTTTCAGGGCAACGATCGCCCTGTCAACTGCATGCTCGGAAAGTATCATTGAACTGGCATATTCAAAATCGGCACTGGTATGTATTGCGCGGCGCACAATCTGCCATTCAGCACCAGGCCAGCCATGGTCTCCCGCCTCGGCGTCAATGATACGGAAGGATTCCTCTTCAATTTCGCCAGGTTTCATGCTCAGGGAGTCCATCAGCTCCACCCCAATCTTTTCAGTGACTCGCCGATCCGCTCAGCCTCG
Source organism: Desulfuromonadaceae bacterium (assembly GCA_028681335.1). Taxonomy (GTDB): domain Bacteria; phylum Desulfobacterota; class Desulfuromonadia; order Geobacterales; family Pseudopelobacteraceae; genus JACRCG01. The sequence goes on from JAQUIT010000014.1 coordinate 22,009, forward strand.
ATCTCTGCCAGCTTGCGATGTGCTCCCAGATGCTCCCCCATTTCCAAAATCAATGCGGGATGTCGCTTTCTTGCTTCAGCGATCTCCTCCGGCAGGTCGTGCTGGACATGTGCTCCCATGAAGAGAAAATACGGCATCAGAAGGATGCGCTGGGCTCCCCTGGCGACACACGTTTCAATCCCCTGCTGGATGTTCGGCTCATGCAGCTCCCTGAACGCAACCTCAATTAATTCAAAGCCGGTGATTTCCCTTACCATTGCCGCCACTTCGCGAGCCGCGTCATTGGCCTCTGTAATCCGACTGCCGTGGGCCATCATCAAGATTGCTGTTTTCACTGTTGCTTATTCCTTTCGTAGCTCATTGTCTGCGATGGTCTGTTTGGCCGGTCTGTTCAAGCGTGAGGATGCCAAAGAGAGCTGTCAGTGTCTCTCTCTGGCATCGCAGACTATTATTTAAAGGTTTTTATGATATAGCCGGCTAACAGTTTTGCATCTGTATCTGAAATGGTTTTTGTGTCGAAAACCGGCATTCCGCCGCCGCCTTTACGAATCTTGTTCACGATTACCTTCGTGTTTTTAATGCCTTTAAGGGGTTTGTTCGGATTAATGATATTGCCGCCACCAGGGTGGCATGCGGCGCATTTTGCTTTAAAGATTTCCTCACCGCCGGCACCTGCTGCAAACGCAGCGACAGACATCAAGCTGATGCTTACTACAACCGTTGCCATGAAAATGCTCTTTTTCATCAGTAGCTCCTTTTCAATACACGAATTTGACCTCAGTGAGGAGTGGTGTACGTCACCATATCACTCCGGAAGTCTTCAGACAAGTGGCGGGTTTCGGGAACACGGTGGTCATTATAAATGCTTTGCGGCGTGAGGCAAGGGGAAAGAGTTGCTGCTAATGCCGCATGATTAATAATAATAGTTCCAGCGCAGTAATACGTCGGAGACCGATCGACTGTTGACGTACTCTTGAGAAGATTCAAGGTTCAGGCTGTTGTTTCTGGATACCCTGAAATTTAGTCCCAAGGAGGCTTTTAAGCTGTGCCGGTCATCGCCAAGACCGTACCAATAGCCTCCGGCATTCAAAAGCAATTTCAAGTCGGGTGTAAGCTGTTCTGTAGAGCCTATGCTGAACCCTGGGCCACCGGCAACCCGGGAACGGATTTTGGATCCCGCATTTATATCCATTTCGCCCAGCGCATACCAGATGCCGCCGAATGGAGACCTGTACGAGAAGCCTCCGCCTGTATTAAGCCGGTAAATAAGATACTCATCGCCATTGCTCATCATCTCTCTGTCAAAGCCGGTATTGACCTTCCACGAAACAGGTTTGAAGAACGTATCCCGAGGAGCAATGGAAACAATGTCTATGAGATGGAGCGATTTCAGATAAACCGGCTCGGATCCGGCACCGAAGCGCACGGCTGTATCCATGAATTTTATCTGGGCTCCCGGCAGATACCCCTGGTCAGGATCAAGAAGGGCGTGGAATTCAGGGCGGATGTTCAGTTCTCCGAACAGTTTGCCTCGATGCACCCCGCTTCCCAGTGAGATTCTGGTCGTCCCATGGCCGTCGTCAGGTCTGGCCGGATCGTCGTTGTGGTACAGCCCGTTCGGGGCGGGCCCCAGGTTGCTCCTCTCACTCAGCACTTTGAGGTACAGCCGTGAGTACGTGTTTTTATCGATCTCTTTACGGCTGAACCTGAACTGGACGAAGCCGGTCGCCAGGTCAAGTATCTTGATCTTCTCGACTGTTGCCAGCGGCAGTTCTTTGACTTTTGCCGGATCGTACTCCAGGAACGAGATGTCATAGGCGATTTTCCGGGCGTCGGGATCCAGCAGTGAGATAATGTTCCTGATTCTTGTCCCTTGCGAGGGGCGGTATTTGACCTCCTCTACAATACCGGCGTCCATGACGCTCCGTACCGTATCCGTAGGAAGAACGAAGAAGCCCGCCTTGTTGGTCAGTTGCAACTCAGGCCTGGCGACTTCAATAAGGAACATCAGGTTGTAGGAACAGTTCTCGTCCAGAAAGTAGTATGAAGACTCTATGTTCTGCAGTTCCCAGATGTGGTTCAGCATTCTTTCAACTTCCGGGGTTGTTAGATTCAAGCTGTATTCCCACATGTCCCGGTGTTCAAGGTCGTTATATTCACGCACTTTGTCATAGTAGGGCATTAAGGAGTAATACCCCTTATACATTCCGGTAAGCCCTTTCCAGGCGTATTGCAGGCCGTTTGAGTCAGTATTGGCAGCGGAGTAGTTGACGGCGTACGAAATAAGGTTGCTTTTGCTGCTGCCGTCGATTCGAATCAGGGTGTGGCCGAACATGGAGGCTGGACTGTTGATGTGGCCGACAGGAAAAACGAGCACCGCTGATTTGGCGTCGATCGCCCCAAGTGACTTGTCCCTCTCAGAGCAGGAAGCGGCGGGGAGCTCTGCCTGGTCGATGGTGAGATGCTCGGTGAGCCAGGCATAGCGTGCCGGAAACCGGCAGATGCTGCTTTGACCGTCTTTAGAATCAGCCAGAAAGAAGCTCCGCAACGTCGCTTCAAGCTCCGCCTGCGGATCTGTCCTTCCGTGCGGTGAGAGGAAAAACCTTTTGTCATCGATCTTGCTTCTGTCTTCTCCGCGGATGCTTTTGCCGTAGTGCAGCAGAGCTTTCCAACCGCGCTCCTCGTGCAGCCTGAGGTCCGCCGCCTTACGGGCCAGATCCTCAACATATCCGGTTTGTTGGCTGAAAGCGGGAAATGGTACGAGTGAGAGTGATACTGCAAGGGCAAGCGTCACATAGTCGGGGTCGCAGAGGATCTTGATTCTTTTAAGCGCATTGAGCATCACGTTGTACTGTTCCCTGTGGTAAAACGCAAAACGGGCACACAAAGAGTATCTGTGTGCCCGTTTTGCTGTTTCAAGACGGATTAGTTGCTGGCTACAGTTACGGCGTTATCGATTACTTCTGCAATGACGACATTTTCAGAGGTGAAGATTTTGGCAAAATTAGCCTGAAGTTTTGCATTGAAGGCTGCATTCTGGCCGGGGGCAACACCAAGCATCTCAGCAAAGGTGTCAAGGCTCTCGCCTTTACCCATGGCAATGTCTTGAGCCAGATTGTCCATGTTAGCCTGAACAAAGTTGATCAGTTTTTCGTTCTGAACGACTTTTGATGGCTGCTGGCAGTTTGATGTTCCTGAAGTGATACCGAATGTCTGGTTGCCGGAGGTGCCGTTTGTTGTGGCCTGAAGTACCTGTAACAACACGGAATTGTCAGCCTTGTTCTCCCACAGCAGCGTTCCCAGACCGCAACCGGTGTTGTTGCGTGCTTGACCGGCAAAAGCAGAACCGGTAATTGCCAACGTTAGTACCATTCCCAACAGAACCTTTTTCATAAATACCTCCTATGGTGTGATTCCCCCATTCAAAACGAGGGGGTGTGGTAAAAACCCGCAAGCGCAAGCCTCTGGCAACTTGAATAAATGAAAAACTCCAAGTCGATTGGTTTTAAGAGGTGCTTATTACCGGACAATAGTCCAAGCGCTTCGTGCTTGTCAAGATTTCATAACCATAAGCTAATGTACGTCAGAGGAATCTGGCGAAAACCTGATTAGAGAGTAGCATTCCCTTCAGTGTCAGGGCGAGCACCTCGTCCTTCCGGACGACAAGGCCAAGCTGCTCGAGGGCAGTCGTGGCGGGGCCGTAGGCCGATTCCAGTGAACGGCCGAACGCGCGTTCAAAGTCGCGCAGATTCACTCCATCCGACAGGCGTAACCCCAAAAACATAAACTCAGACATTGCATCGTCCAGAGTCAGTTTGTGCTCGTCAATTCGTGCTGGTCGAGCGGAGAGTATTCCCTGGCGATATTCAAGCAGGTTGTCGGGATTGCTGAAGCGGACTCCGTAGCCATCGAGTAAAAGCGAGTGTGCCGCAACCCCCAAGCCAAGATAGCCGTCCCTGCTCCAATAGCCGCTGTTATGTTGAGACCGGTAGCCGGGGCGGGCGTAGTTGGCTATCTCATAGTGTTCAAAGCCTGCCGCTGTTAAAAGCTTGTCGGCAAGTTCAAACATGTCGGCCGAAAGGTCGTCATCAACCAGTTCAGGGCTGTCTGGCACGTATGTGCGGGCAAAGTGGGTGCCATCCTCAATTGTTAGCCCGTAGATGGAAATGTGTTCCGGTGAGAGCTCTATGGCATGCTGTAATTCAGACCGCCACTGATCCAGGCTCTGCCCCGGGAGCGAGTGAATCAGATCAATACTGATGTTGGTGAACCCGGTTTCGCGCGCATCCAGGAAAGCCTGCCGAGACTGTTCAACGGTATGGATACGCCCCAGAGTCTTCAGGAAATGATCTTCGAATGATTGAATGCCGAGAGAAATACGGTTGATGCCTGCCTTGCGGAACTCCTTGAGGGAGGCACCGTCTACGGTGCCGGGATTTGCTTCGAGAGTGATCTCGGCATCTTCTCTGATAGGAGTGTGGGCCTTGATTCCGTCAAGCAGTTCGGACAGATGCTGCGGTTGCAGCAGCGACGGGGTACCCCCGCCAAAATAGATTGAAGCGAGCGGAGTGTTGCCGGTGGTGTGCAACTGCAACTCATGCAGGAGCAGCACCGGGTATTCACTTAGTTCGGCCTCTTCGGGACTGGTGGAGACAAAGGCGCAGTAATGGCACTTTTTAACGCAGAACGGGACGTGAACATAAAGCCGGTTGAACATAGCGGGTCCTTTTATCTGACTGTTGAAAGCCTGGCAGCATCCTGCTACAGTGTCGTATGTCCGATCAGGTACAAACACATTATCAGAGTTACCCCTACCCACGCTACCCCCTGATTGCCTCGGTACGGCGCTGCGACACCTACGCTCTCAATCTTGAGGCCCTCTGGGCGCGTTTTAACCGGTCGCTGCCGCCGCCTGAAGCAAAAAAAATACTCATTGCCGGATGCGGTACCTTTGCTCCGTATCCTTGGGCTGTTGCCAACCCTGATGTGCCGATTACCGCACTGGATCTCTCGGAGCGGAGCCTCAGGAGAGCCCGTTGGCATACCTCTCTGCACGGGCGTTTTAATGTCGACTATCGTTGTGGCGATCTGTCCGACCCGGATGTTGTTGAGGGTAAATTCGGAATAATTGATTCCTTCGGCGTTCTTCACCACCTGGAGGACCCGCTGGCAGGCCTCATGGCTCTGGAACAGCGCCTGGTGCAGGGTGGCATTCTGAGGATCATGGTCTACAGTCGCTATGCCCGCCGGGAGGAGGAGTCAATCAGACGGGCATTCAGACTTCTCGGCGTCACCACACCCCGTGAGGCGAGGCGCCTGCTCAATAAAGCCCGTCCCGGGTCACGTCTTGCCGGCTACCTTGCCACTGCCGACGAAGCAGCAACTGATGTTGGCGTTGCCGACGCGCTGCTCCATCCCAGAGCCCGTACGTACCGAGTCGATGAGCTGCTGGAGACACTCAGGCTGGCGGGGTTGAAACCACTCCTGTTTGCTCACCACGGAGCGCTTGAGGATGTCTCTGAAGAGGTGTGTCGCCTGAGAACGCTGGAAAAAACTCGGCAGTCCCCCGGAAACTTTGTCGTATATCTTGCGCGAGCAGATGAAAGCGTAGCGGCAGGGCCATCTCGTATGATCAAGCTTAACCCATGTCTGGTCTCAGCTGTGGGTTTTTTCAAGTTGGGAAAACTGCGGATCCCTGCCCGTATAGGATGTGTCAATAAGTCACTTGGATTCAGTGAGAGACGATTTCTCAGGAGTTTTCTCAGCCCGGTTCCGGGCTGCAAAATAACAGCTGATCAAGCAGAGATGGTGACAGCGTATAAAAGAGCACTGTTTCTGCTTGAGTACTCTCCATAGTGATCTGAATTTTATTTACTGCCAAATCCTGCCAGATTGAAATTTACCGTGAATGATTGATTGCCGGGCCTCTGGTGAACCGCCAGGTCCACACTCCAGCACTTGTGGCGATATTCTGCGGTGTACACCGACTCAAGAAAATCGCGGCGGTCAAACGAATAGCGGGCGGTGTAGGAGAGGTTCAGCGGTCTGATCAGTTTCGTTGATACGTGCCCTTCAAAATATTCGACCTCTTTGCGAGCCATCTGGTAGGCGGCGCCAACCGAATTGCCCTTATGGTCGTCAGCGTCAATTCCTGCCACAGCCGTAGACAGATAGTTCTCGTAAAAGTTATAGCGCGAGTCGAAGGTGACCCGGAGTTGTTTGCTCAGCCACGTCTCTGATTCAAGCATCAGATCACTCCATGGACGCTGACTCTCCACCAGTGTCAGCAGGTCGCGCCGTTCACCGTCTAGTGCATAATCGGCGCTGAGCTTGATCCGTGAAAGTTCTCTGTATTCAGTTGTATCAGCAGATGCAAACTTACCGTTCAGTAAGCTGGTGGCAGACAGTGTGATCATGTTCTTCTGTATAATGCGGTCCGCGTAGTCATAGAACGGAAGCCGCTGCTGGTCGCGTTGCGGCGCCAGGTTGTAACTGATTTCCGGGATGATCTCGTGCCTGATTTTTTTGAGGGACTGAAAGTTGGTGTCGTAGATACGGTTAAGAGAGGTGGACAAACGCACACCGGCTTCCGGCACCAGGTCTCCGGTTGTAGACTGGACATCAGTGCCGTTGCCATTGTTGTTGGTCGCATAGCCTCTGATATGCGCCCCTGCAAAAATTGTCGTATGCAGATAGCCGTTTTGTGACTGCAGCAGATTGAGCCGTGGGAAGAGGTGCAGTCTCTGGCCGCTGTCACCTGAATCACGCTGGAGGTTGTCAACAGATCCATCAAGATCAAAATAGAGCGGTGTTGAAAAGATGGATTGACGAACGGTCGCTATACCGACTGACGGCAGTGTCTGCAGTGTTTTGCTGTTGTCCGCTGCATAAAGGTCCTGGCTGTAGCGCAGGTAGGAGTTCACGGCAGAATTCTGCCACGTTTTCAAGGTGTTGACGATGGTATCACTTGACTGTCTATTGTACTCGCTGTTTTTGTTGCCAAAGTCGCTCAAAAAAGTACGGTCGCTGGTGGCATTAACCTCCATGCGGATATTTGCACCGCCTGCAAAAAGCTCTTTGTGTTTCTGCGCCAGTTGCCAGCGCCAGCGATCCTCCTGGCGGTCAAAGATTTGGTAGGTGTTTATATCACCTTCACTTTCGCGGGTTCTTATATAGCGGTAGCCAAGCCCGGTTCCAACGCCTCGCCGCGACATTATATCCACATCAAGTTCCAGATCCTGGCTGGGAGAGATGGCCCAGTAGGCTGGAATTACCAGCTGCGAACCTTTCGTCTTTGAATAGCCGAATTGAGGGAGAAGGAGGCCGGAGGTCTTCTCCAGTACAACCGGAAACGCGATCCACGGGAGATAGAGTACCGGAATATCTTTCACGTAGAAGATTACATTCCGGGCCGTTGCATACCCCAGCATATTCACGTTCAGCTTGTCGGCGCCGAATTTCCAGCTTGGATCCGGTGTGTCACAGGATGTCAGCTCTGTGCCGGTGGCCGTAAACTCATTCTCATTTATACGGACAAGCTTTTCAGAGGCGATCTTCACCCCTGTTTCAGGCACCGTAAGCAGCGTAGAGTTCATCTCCGCTATGCCGGTGTCCATGTTCATGGTCAGTGTTTCACCCTTGAGGACTGTGGACTCTTTTGTCATGACTACCGACCCGGATGCGTACAGCATGTGGGTCGGTGCCGAATACCTGGTCTTGTCGGCGACCAGTCTCATCCCTTTCCAGATGACGACAACGTTTCCTTCAGCCGTATAAACACCGTCCGCCAGACTCTGGTTCATGTGGTCGGCGTTGATATGAATGTTTTCATCGGGATATGGTGCCAGGGCAGCCCAGGAAGATGATGCCGAGGAGCAGATGGTGCAGAAAAATAGTAGGTAGTAGATTGTCTTCATCAAAAAAATCAGCCTCTGATTCCGCTGTAATGTATGTTTTCAAGCCATGCCTTGATTTCGCCTACTACAAAAAGAGAACCGCACACAAGAATAAGGTCGTCAGCGCAGGCTTCACTCCGTGCCTTAGTGACTCCAGCCGTTACAGAACCGCACGGCTCCGACTTAATCCCCTTGTGGCGGAAAAAACGTGACAACTCTTCATCATTGAAAGCGCGCTCAATAGCGGGAGTTACTGTATAAACAGCATCCACAAGTGGAGTTAGCGGCGCATAAATCTGCTCAAAATCCTTGTCTTCACAGACGCCGGTAACCATGATCAGTCGTGAGTAGGAATACTCTTGCAGCGCTTCCGCCAGGGCAACGGCGCCGGCAGGGTTGTGCGCCCCATCAAGTAAAAGTGGCGGTGTGCCGGGTATCAGCTCCATCCGCCCCGGCCAGTACGCCTTGGCGATGCCATCTCTGAGTGCTGAAGAGCTGATATTCGTACCACCCGCTTTGAGTGCCTCTGCTGCGGCAAGTGCAACAGCGGCATTCGAGGCTTGATAGCGCCCTGATAGCCCGGCTTTGAGCTCTGTCAGGGTTGTGTTAACACCGTGGTAATCAAAGGTGCCGTTCAGGTTCCTCTCTGCCGAGAAATCCGTCCCCAGTGTCTTAACTATGCAGTGCACGGAGCGACAATGCTCTTCGATAGCCACGCGGGCAGGGTCCGCCTGTTTGGCGCTTATGACGAGCGTGCCCGGTTTTATGATTCCGGCTTTTTCGCCGGCAATTGCGTCCAGAGTCGTGCCGAGATAATCGGTGTGGTCGAGTGAAATAGGAGTCAGCACCGTCATCACGCCGTCAAAAGCGGCTGTTGCATCCGAGCGGCCACCCATTCCGGCCTCCATGACCGCAAACTCCACACGCTCTTCACTGAAAACCAATGCCCCTAGAGCGGTTGTTATTTCAAAAAAAGTAGCTTCATCAGGGGCGGCTTTTAGTGCGATATCCAGTAAACGCGCCAACTTTTCAGCGGGGTACTCCTTGCCGTCAATTCTGAACCGTTCAGTAAACCGCACCAGGTGGGGGGAACTGAACTGGGCGACATGGTGTCCAGCGTAGAGGAGGATTGAGGAGAGAAAGGCCGATGTGGAACCTTTACCATTTGTACCTGCAACATGAACCGTGCGAAACTGCTTTTCAGGATTGCCCAGACGTTCCAGCAGTTTGCCTACCCTGTCGACGCCCGGTTTTATACCGAAGCGCCGACGGGAGTAAAGCCTTTCCAGTGCTTCCGTCAAGGGCATGTCAGGCAGCAGGACGATGGAGCATCTTCAGTATGGACGCCAACTTAGGGCGCATTTCGTTACGGGGAATAATCGCATCAATCATGCCGTGGTCGAGCAGGTATTCTGCCCTCTGAAAACCTTCCGGCAGTTTCTGACGGATCGTCTGCTCGATGACACGTGGGCCGGCAAAACCGATCAGCGCTTTTGGTTCGGCAATGTTGACATCTCCCAGCATGGCGAAGCTGGCGGTAACTCCGCCGGTTGTGGGATCGGTGAGAAGTGAAACAAACGGGATTCCGGCCCTCTTGAGTTTGGCCAGGGCGGCAGACGTCTTGGCCATCTGCATCAGCGACAGAATGCTTTCCTGCATGCGAGCGCCGCCGGAAGCTGAAATGATGATTACCGGCTGGCGTTTCTGCAGGCCGCGTTCAACCGACCGGGTGATCTTCTCGCCCACAACGCTCCCCATGCTGCCGCCCATAAAGGAAAAATCAAAACAGGAAACCTGTACCGGCAGCTCTTCGATGGCTCCTTCAACACAGATTACCGCATCCTTTGACCCGCCTTTGGCCAATGCTGCATCAATGCGCTCCTGGTAGCTTTTGGCATCTTTAAAGTTAAGGAAGTCGACCGATGTCACGTTGGCATCAAATTCCTGGAAGACACCGCCATCAAGCAGGGCTTCAAGGCGCTTGCGTGCAGAAATGCGGTAATGGTGGCCACATTTCGGGCAAACCTGCAGATTGGCCTCGATGTCTTTGCTTAAAAGTGTTTCGGCACAGCCGGGGCATTTGACCCACATTCCATCCGGGAACGTGACCTTCTTGCCGCTCGATTTTTCTATTCCGACTCTTTCCTTGGTAAACCAGCTCATAAGTGACCTCGCGTCTTTCGTAATCCTAAAATAGTTAAGTGTAAATAAAATTGCTAGGTAGCAGAATCAGGCGGCGCTGTCAAGAGCGTGCAAACATTATGACAGAGCCTGTTTCAGGTCTGTGACGTATCGTGACAGCTTCTGTTTGAGCTGTTCTCCGCAATACTGTTCGAACAGCTTGACAATGGCACTGCCGACTACCACTCCATCTGCCAGACATCCTACCTCGGCAGCCTGAGCCGGAGTTGATATGCCGAATCCGGCCATGACCGGAAGTGAAATGGTCTGTTTTACCCTGGACAGCTCCTGCACCAGGGTGGTTGAAACAGATGTTCTGGCTCCTGTTACGCCGGTTACCGTTACATAATATACAAAACCGCTGCCAAGCCGCTCTACGGCAGATATGCGGGCGGCATCAGAGGTCGGGGTGAGAAGAAAAATCACATCCAGGCCACAGCGTCGGGCAGGCACGGTCAGCTCGAGCGATTCCTCGGGCGGCATATCCACCAGCAGGACACCGTCAACTCCGGCTTCTGATGCATCCTGGCAGAAACGGTCGTACCCGTAGGCATGAACCGGATTGAGGTAACCCATCAGAATAATAGGAATTGCGGAGCGTGTACGAACTTTTCTGACAACGTCAAGAATGCCATGAAGAGTTGTCCCCGAAGTCAGTGCCCTTTCCGAGGAGAGCTGAATGGTCGGCCCGTCTGCCATCGGGTCAGAAAAAGGGACACCAAGCTCTATGATATCAGCTCCGGCGTCCTCAAGCAGATAGATCATCTCTTCGGTTGTCGACAGATTCGGGTCTCCGGCGGTAATAAATGTTACCAATGCCTTGGACTGTTTGGTTTGAAGCGCGCTAAAGCGTGTAGCAAGTCTGCTCATGGTTGTTATCACAGGGTCGGTTATATTTTGAAACCGACCGTCTCCTTGTCAAGCAGATTGATCTGATGGGTCAGAGCAGTTACGGCACTATTCATGACCTTTGCTGCGTGGCTGTTTGCAGCCGTTGCCCCTTCAATGTTATGGACCGATTTTGAAATGAGAGCGCTGCCGCTGACCTGAGAACGGCATGCCTCGCGAATCTGGGCGACCATGGCGGTTACATCTTCCGTTGATTTGGCGATCAGGTTGCCGGCTCTGCTCTGCTCACGGGTCGAGGTGCGCACGTGAACGGTGAGATCCTTCATGCGGCCGACTGCAGCTGTAATCATGTCAGTTCCACGGGAGTGTTCACGTGAAGAGTTGGCGATGTGCCCGACCATGTCTTCAACACTTTCCATCGCTTCCCGGATGCTCTGGCTGCCACGTGCCTGCTCAACCGTTGCCTTGGCGATTTCACTCACCTGGATTCCTGCTCGCTCCACACCGGCTACGATCTTCTCAAGCGCAGTGCCGGAACGTTGCGACAGCTTTTCGCCCGCATCAATACTTTCCTCAGCCCGGCTGATTGCATCTACCGCACGTCGGGTCTCTTCCTGAACGCCCTTGATAACTGCGGCAATTTCCCTGGTTGAACTGCTGGTGCGCTCGGCCAGTTCCCGGATCTCGTCGGCAACCACGGCAAAGCCTTTGCCGTGCTCACCGGCCTGGGCGGCTATGATAGCGGCGTTGAGCGCCAGCAGGTTGGTCTGTTCTGCAACTTCATCAATAACGGAGAGAATTGTTCCAATATCGTTTACACGCAAGGAGAGTGTTTCGACTACTTCAAATGTAATCTGTGATGATGCTTTAATCGCCTGCATGCCGGTAATCGCTTCAAGAACGGCATTCTTGCCTATTTCAGCGTCACTTCGTACCGTTTCAGAAATAGCGGCCGAATCCATGGCATTTTTTTCTACCTGTTTGATAGTTGCATCCATTTCAGCAATTGATGAGGCTGTCGTGGTGGAAGCATCCAGGAGGTTGACTATGCTTGTACCGATCTCTTTGATTGAAGATGCAATTTCAGTGATTGAAGAGCTTACCTCTTCAACAGCTTCCTCAAGTTTTTCGGCACTCATCGCAAGTTCTTCAATGGTAGCAGCCATCTCAAGTGATGAGGCAGAGGTTTCCGTGGCCGACTCTGAGAGCTTGTCGATGCCCCCCGATACTTCACGTACGGATTCGTTGATTTGCTCAACTGCCCGTGACGTCTCCTGTACTGATTTTTCCTGCAGCAGCACAGAACTTGCGGACTGACGGGCCGCATTTTCGAGGTTGTTGTCCACTGATGTGAGTACTTCAGAGGCGGAAGCGATGCGAGATAAAATGCCATGGAGATTGTCAGCCATGCCGTTCATCGCATGAGCCAGATCAGCAACCTCTCCACTGCCAAGCACTGCAAGTCGGGTGTCAAGTCTGCCGCCAGCCAGTGTGTTGGCAAAATCTTCACAATTTCGAAGTGGCCTGGTGACAGAGGTTGTAATGAAATATGAAAACAGGATAATCAGGGTGATCACAACGATCGTTGTCACGACGCATGCAGCGATCTTGACTCGTATACTCGTTGCGACCTGTTGTTCGGAGGTGTTGATGTCGTGGCGGAGACGGCCGGCGATCTGTGTAACAGCCTCGCTTAATGGGCCGAGTTGCTGCTGCCTGAGTCCGGTCATCAGAGAGCGGGTTTTAAGGATGTCGCCATTGGATATTGCTGGAGTCAGATCGTCCAACAGGGTCCTTTTAGATTCTTTCCAGAAAGCCGTCGTTTTGCTTATAGCGTCTTTGTTTTCAGGTGACGGAGCTGAGCCAAAAGCAACTTTGACGTTGAGTTCAATGTCGTTTGTGAGTTTTTTTATTGAGGCAATGCTTTTTTCACTATTGGCGACATTAGCATCAGATATAAAGTTCTGTACTTCACTGTTGATCTGGGAAAAATCTGATTTCAGTTGCGCGATACTTTCGAGAGCGTCCCTGTTTTTTTGGATATGGTTGTAGGCAGCGCCGCCAATACGGACTTCATTCATCACAAACAGGGTTATTGCGGCAACAAGCAGTATGCCCACAAACGCCACCGCAGAAAGAAGTCCCATTTTGGTGCGAAGGGTGAGGCCGGTTGACCTGGCGGAAGACGTTCCTCTCTCCACAAATAACTCCTCTCCGAATAAAATACCACGAACAAAAAAAGCCGCCCGACTATAGCAGAGCGGCTACTTTCATATCAAGAAAAAACACCGGTAATAACCGCCTGGATTATCTCCTGAAGCGATTGTAAATATGCATGGTATGTGGCTCTGGGGTATCTAGTCAGCCATGGCCAGTTTGTCGCTGTTAACAGTCAGCGCCGCTATCATCTCCTGCCGGACTACGCGGATCTTCTTTATATATGCATTTGCCTGCGGCCCCTGGCCGCAATAATACTTTTTGGCACGTTCAAGGTTTCCCTTGGCCATGTCAAGCTTGGTATAGAGCTCGCAGACAGCGGCTTCGGCACATTTACTGTCGTCCAGCATGTCCTGTGGCGTGTAACCGTGGCTTTTGGCGCGGCGCGGCATCAGTTGCCAGACCCCGAGAGCCCCTTTTGTCGAAACAGCTCGCGCCGAGAGCCGGTGCCCACCGGTTTCAACCAGAGCAATTTCGGCCAGATCAAAGGGCATGAAGACTGTGCCGATTGTTTTGTCAAAGCAGATTGCCGCCAGTTTTTGTGCCCGGTCAACGGAGGTTCTGCGGGAAAATGCCGCTTCGATAACCTCCTGCTGTCTTTTTCGCTGGGTAAGGGAGATGTTGCTGCTGTCAAGGATGGATGGTTCGGTGGCCAGCGACGAGGTTGATTGAATCTCCGCTAATTTAAACGGAGCGTTTTCACATGCTGTCAATAATAACAGGCAGGCCAGATAGATAAGTTTTTTTCGCATAATAAGAGAGTAGGGAAGTTGTATCGGCTTTGCCGGAGCGGCGTCGTTGCCCACGAAATGCGAGGGCGTATCTCCGGCGGGTTACTCCTTTCTGAGTTATTTTGTCCCTGAAACGCCAAAATCCCGATTCTCGGGACTTTGATGATTCTGTACAATATGGATGAACAATACATGCTCACGTAGAGCGTGTCAATCTAAAACAGGAAGAGTCTTGTTAAATCAACATGTTGTGTGCGTTTGTGTCTCTGTTAGCAGCTCCTTGAGGGTGACTCCTTCCAGGACTCCGCGAACTTCATCTTGAACCCGTCTCCATACAGGGTGGACAGTACATTCACCGGAACGTTCGCAATCCGAAGGGGATACAACGCAACGGTTGGGGATGATCGGCCCTTCAACAGCTTCAACTACTTCAAGCAGGGTAATGCTCTCAGGTGGGCGTCCCAGCATAAAGCCGCCGCCGGTGCCTCGGAAAGACTTGACCAGGCCTATTTTGCTGAACTGCTGGAATATTTTGGCAAGGAATGTCGGGGGAACGTTTACGGCGGCAGCGATGTCGCTCAACAAGCAGACCTTGTCGATCGGTTTTCCAGCCAGATATACAATACCCCTGATGGCATATTCACCTTTGCGAGTTAGTTCCATCATATAAAACCCCTAAAAAGACATTTTATATCTTTTTAGGGGTTTTGGTAAAATTTGTCAACCAGTATTTGATAGTGCCTCTTACGTCGTCTCTCCCTGGAGCTCATCAGGAGTCTTGATTTTCTTCTTACCGAAGATCAGTGCAACCCAGATGCTGATCTCGTACATAAGGTACATGGGAACCATGATGACAAACATGGTTATCAAGTCCGCATGAAATGCCGCTACAATGGCACTGGCCAGCAGGGCATATTTTCTTTTTGGTGCGAGAAACCGGTAGCTTACTATGCCGAACCTTGACAGGACGAGGGTCAAAACAGGGAGTTCGAATATCAGGCCAAAGATCAGAATCAGGCGCAGGCAGAAATTGACATAGGCGCTGATATTGAACCAGCTCTGCAGCCCTTCTGCTTCATAGGAGAGGGAGAAATTTATAATTACGGGCCAGATTATGATAAGAAAAAACAGAGCGCCAACGCAGAAAGTAACAGTGGCCGCCGTAACAAAAGGAATTACCATTCGTCGTTCACGCCGGGTCAGGCCCGGTGCGATGAACAGCCAGACCTGATAAAACACCACCGGTAGAACCATGACAAAGCCGGCCAGCATGGATATTTTGCACTGCATGAAAAAAGGTTCCAGCGGTGCGCTGTAATTGAGGACCCGTTGCTTTGGGGGCGTGTTGATTTCCTGGTCCAGTTTGTAGTGGGCATACAGGGCTGGGGCGCGCTCTTTGACTTTGGCGTAGACGGTCTTCTTTATTTCGGTAAGGTAGGTTGCCCCGCTCAAAGGTTTTTCAATGAAACGGAGCAGGTCGTTGGAAAAATTCCATGCGACCCCCATGCCGATGACTACAGCGATAATAATAACGACCAGTCGTTTGCGCAATTCGACCAGATGCTCAATAAAGGGAATAACTTTTTCTTCGCTCATGTATTCTTCCTATCACAGGCAGATGCACGTATGCAACCCGATTTGCCGGTGGATGTTTATCGAAGATGGGTCATCTTCGCTTTCGGGGGCTGCTCTTGCCTTTGACCGGCTTGCCATTCTTGCGGTTTCTGCTGCCCTGATCGCTGGATTCTGCTCGCGGTTGCAGGCCGGTCAGTCGTTTGCCGCGCAGCGGGATGCGTGGGTACTCTTCCGGCCCGGTCGTCCCGGTATATGTCTGCTGGGTGGGCGAGGATGCCGTATGCGCCGCCAGGGCAAATTCGATGCGCCGTGTGCCTGGAGATACTGAAACAACGGTGATTCGTGCCGCATCACCGATGCGGTACATTGTTCCGCTGCGCCGCCCAATCAATGAGTGCTGTTTTTCGGCATGAGTATACATATCGTCGGTGAGGGTCGATATATGTACCAAGCCCTCCACGAAAAGTTCCTCAGGTTCGACGAAGAAGCCGAAGGCGGTCACTCCGGTGATATAACCGTCAAACTGTTCACCTACATGTTTTTGCATGTACTGAAGTTTTTTCATCTCCACCACGTCGCGTTCAGCCTCCATGGCGACACGTTCGCGCTTGCTGGTGTGCTCGGCGACCTCGCCCAGCCTTTCGGTGGCGATTGCCAGTTGTTTGGAGGCGCGTTTGTCCTGTTGCTCCTTCTCGGCCGCGACGGATAACGCAGCCTTCAGTATCCGGTGCACGACCAGGTCGGGATAACGCCTGATTGGTGAGGTGAAGTGGCAGTAGCACTCTGATGCCAGCCCGAAGTGGCCGACGTTGTCGGCGGAGTAGCGGGCCTGTTTCATACAGCGCAGCAGGGCGTAGTTGATCATGCGCTCCTCAGGGCGCCCTTCTGCCTGGGCGAGCAGACGTTGAAGTTCTGATGGTTTGACCTTCTCCTCTACAAGTTTGAATTCATAGCCGAAGCCAAAGACAAAGTCCTGAAAGGTCTGCAGTTTGGCCGGGTCCGGGTTCTCGTGGACACGGTAGAGAAAGGGGATGCCGCTGGAGGTGATATGGCGCGCCACCGCCTCGTTGGCAGCCAACATGAACTCCTCGATCAACTGGTGGGCCAGATTGCGTTCGGCGCGGATAATTCCCTCGGTCTGTCCGGTCAGCCCGATGATGATTTCCGGCTCGGGGAGATCAAAGTCAATACTGCCGCGTGTTTTACGCATCGCCATCAGAATCAGCGCCAGCTCCTTCATCTCCAGTAGCATTGGTGCCACCGGACGGTGCTTGTCGGCAACTTCACGGTCATCATCAACGATGATCTGTTTCACAATGGTGTAGGTCAGGCGTGCCGAGCTTTTGATGACGCTGGGATAAAAAGACGACTCCAGTATTGCACCGCTGGAGTCAAAGAGCATTTCTGCGGTCATGGTCAGGCGGTCGACGTTCGGATTAAGCGAACAGATACCATTCGACAGGCGCTCCGGCAGCATCGGAATGCAACGATCCGGAAAATAAACGGAGGTTCCGCGCAGATAGGCTTCCCTGTCAAGCGGGCTGTCTTTTTTGACGTAGTGGGAAACGTCGGCGATCGAGACCCAGAGTCGGAAATTGTTTCCCTCGCGGCGCAGCGAAACAGCATCATCAAAGTCGCGAGCCGTCTCGCCGTCAATGGTGACAGTCACCATCGAGCGCAGGTCTACGCGTCCCTTCAGGTCGCCGAGGGAAACGGTGTCGGCAATTCCCTCCGCCTCGGCTAATACATCTGCGCCAAAGATATGCGGCAGGTCGAAACGGCGGATAACTGATTGAACCTCTACCTCCGGATCGTCCGGCCAGCCCAGGACCTCGACGATCCGACCTTCGGCAGGGCGGCCGCCGAGCGGATATGACGACAGTTCGGTCACAACCTGGTGCCCGTCTTCCGCTGTGCCGCGTGCTTTGACAGGGATTGATACCACGAGATTGAGACGCTGGTCATCCGGGATGACAATCGCGCCACGGCGGGTCTCCTCATAGCGCCCGACGACGCGGGTTGTTGCATGCTCCAAAACGGTCAGAACCCGACCGTCGAGTTTGCTGCCACCCATGCGGCTCGGGCTGGAGCTGGCCTCCACAAGGTCGCCGTGCAGTGCGCCTTTAAGGAATTTTGACGGGATGAAAATATCCTCTCCGCCGCCATCCGGGGTTACAAAGCCGTAGCCGTCACGGTGTACCGAGATGCGCCCACGGGTGGTTGTCATTTTTCCCGGAAGGCTGTAGCTGTTTCCTTTCAAGCGGATCAATTCGCCGTCATCAGTCATGTCATCCAGCATGTTTTTTAGCTCACGCTTGACATGTCGGCCGCCAAATTCCCGCTGAAGCCCTGCAAAATGGGTTGCTCCCTCGTGTTGTTTGAAAAAGGCCAGTATATTTTTTTTTGTGATATTCATTGAACGGCTCCTTGATGATCCGTCTTGGTTTTCATCCGCAGGCACAGTGTTAAGTTCAACGTAACATAAAGTCAACCCCGTTTGTTTCCGCCGGCATACCACGGTTGCGTAGCCTACTGATTTACTGTATATTGACACAACTCTAAAATTTGAAAGGAAAATGGAACATGATAAAACATTCTTTAACGTACTGCATTGTAGCCGCTTTTATTCTTGTTGCTGGCGCCACTCTGGCTGCCCAGATGCCTGAGCATGCCGGCCGTAGTTACGTTAGAGACGCCGCTTCCGGGTCAAGCCATGCAGATGTTGAAAAGCATAATGCCTGCCCCCATTGCGGCATGGATCGTGAGAAGTTTTCTTATTCACGCGTTTTGGTCACTTATTCAGACGGTTCCTCGGCCGGGTTGTGCAGCATTCATTGCCTGGTTACCGAACTAAAGGGCAACAAGGGCAAGCCGGTTAAGATTGTCGAAGTTGCCGATTTAAATAGCAAAAAACTTGTCGATGCTGAAAAGGCCATCTGGGTAATCGGTGGCAGCAAAAAAGGCGTCATGACACGGGTCGCAAAATGGGCTTTTGCAAAAAAGGATGACGCTGGCGCATTCATCCAGAAGAATGGCGGCACACTTGCCACCTATAAAGAAGCGCTCGCTTCGGCCGGAAAGGATTAGGCGTTGCCGTCTTTTATGAAACGCATCATTCCGGTAGCGATTTTCATCTGCCTGCTGACGGTTGCTGTCGTGCAGGCTGCTGGCGGAGGTGCTGTCGTTCCGGCAGGGGCAAAGTGTCCTGTCTGCGGGATGTTTGTTGCCAAATATCCGGATTGGACCGCGTCTGCTCGTTTCAAGGATGGTACGACCTACTATTACGATGGGCCGAAGGATATGTTCAGCCATTTTTTAGACCCGGCCCGCTATACCCCCGGTAGGCGTCGTGCCGATATTACGCTGCTTGTGGTAAAGGAGTATTATTCGCTGACGATGATAGACGCGCGTGCTGCCATATATGTTGCCGGCAGTGACGTCTACGGCCCGATGGGAAGTGAGTTGATACCGTTTCAGAACGAGAAGGATGCCATCGCTTTTAAAATTGATCACCGGGGGAAGCGGATACTCCGTTTCAACGATATTACGCGACAGACCATACAATCTCTCAATTAACACGCAAATCCGTGTGCCGGGCGAGAGTGGAAAAGAGAGTCATGCGCCGCTCATTACAATTCCTGCTGTTCATTGCCGTATCTCTGGCTGTCTTTCTGTCGCTGCCTCTGCATGCCCGTCACCAGCAGCGGCTCGCGGAAGCGGTCGTAAAACCGCAGGCGGCGCAGTTGCGGAGCCTGCACGTTACTGATCTCTGTCTTGCAACTGAGGCCCGCTACACCCGCCACCCCGCCGTGGCCGATCGCCACGCCGCTTTTCAGGATCATCCGCTGGCACTTGAACATTTTCCTTCCGGTTCGCTTATTTTACCAACCACCTCTGCCCGCACGAAGCCATGAATAGAGTCATTGAACGCCATCTGAATATTCTGGAATTTACGCTGGCATCGCTGCTACGCAGGAAAGGTAGAAACTTTTCACTTCTGGCGATGTATCTGCTGGTGATCTTCATGCTGGCATCGCTGCTGTTTTTCGTCACTGCTCTGAAGAGGGAGGCGGCCATTATTCTGAGCGATGCGCCGGATATGATTGTGCAGCAACTGGTGGCAGGGCGGCAGGATCTTGTGCCGGTGGCGTATGCCGGTGAAATTGCCCGGATCAGGGGTGTGACAGCGGTAACGCCCCGCTTGTGGGGCTATTATTATGATGCGTTTAACGGTGCCAACTATACGATTATTGCCGATGACGCTGCAGAGCCGGATCGTGTCTCCATCGGCTCCGGTGTGGCACGGGTCCGCAACCTGGCTGTAGGGGATCTGCTGCCGCTGATAAGCTATGACAAGGTGCCGGTTATGCTGGAGATCGGCACGGTGTTTCCGAGCGCCTCCGACCTCATCGCGGCCGACCTGATCACCGTCTCCCCGGTCGGCTTTCACCACCTATTCAACTTTCCTGCCGGCCAGGCGACAGATCTGGCGGTGACAGTGCGCAACCCCAAAGAGTTGTCAACCATTGCGAGCAAGATTGCCAGTCAGTTTCCCGGCTCGCGTCCAGTCCTGAAAAGCGAAATTCTACGTACCTATCAATCTGTCTTTAACTGGCGTGGCGGAATGACACTGCTCCTCCTGACGTCAGCCCTGCTGTCGTTCATCATCTTTGCCTGGGACAAGGCGACCGGGCTTTCAGCCGAGGAGCGCAAGGAGATCGGTATTCTCAAGTCCATTGGTTGGGAGACTTCCGATGTGCTGCTGCTCAAATTCTGGGAGGGTGCCGTCATTTCGCTGACAGCTTTTCTGCTCGGCACGGTGCTGGCCTACGGGCATGTTTTCTTTCTGTCAGCCCCGCTTTTTGCTCAGGCACTCAAAGGGTGGTCGGTAATCTATCCCCGTTTCCAGCTGCTGCCGGTTGTTGATGTTTCTCAACTGACTATACTGTTCTTTCTGACGGTTGTGCCTTATACAACCGCGACGATTCTACCCTGTTGGCGGGCGGCCACGATCGACCCTGATGCCGCCATGAGGTATTGACGTGATAGAGCTTTCAGGGATTACCAAGAGTTTCAACAGCGGCAGGTCAAATCAGTTTACCGCCGTGGATAACGTATCGCTGGTGGTTAAACAGCAGCAGGTCACGGTATTTAAGGGGCCGAGCGGTTCCGGTAAGACGTCGCTTCTGACGATGATCGGCTGCATGGCTCGTCCCACCTCGGGGCGGATATTTTTGCGCGGGGTGGCGGCAGCAATTCCATTTCAGGGTGATGGCGTAGAGGCCGTTGAAATCACCAGCCTGCCGGAGCGCTTCCTGAATGAAATCCGCCGTTCCACGTTCGGCTTTATCTTCCAGCAGTTTAATCTGGTTAAGGGGATTACGGTTCTGGAAAATGTCATGCTTCCGGCCTATCCGACCGGTGAGGGGCGGGCACTCTTTCGTGCCAGAGCCCTGGGTTTGCTGGAGCAGTTCGGGCTCTCGCGTCACGCTGCACAGAAGGTGGAACTCCTTTCCGGCGGGGAGTCGCAGCGGGTTGCCATTGCCAGGTCCCTCATCAATAACCCTTCAATTATTATCGCCGATGAACCGACGGCGCATCTGGATTCGAAGCTGTCTCACGAGTTTATGGCTATTGTCGGGCGCCTGAGAGGGGAGGGGAAGAGCGTGCTGATTGCGAGCCACGACCCGATCGTATTTGATTCGCCGCTGGTAGACGCGCTGGTTGAAATGCGTGACGGTGCAGTGCTGGACAGCCGGGGCGAACGGTGATTCTGCATCCCGCATCACTGGCGCTGTTGTTGATCGCACTACTGGTCTCCGCTATGGGTGGGTATGCCGGCTATTACGGTATGCGGATTCTTAGTCGATGGGACCCGCAGAGCGGCAGTGAGGGGCAGTTGGAGCTGGAGCGCAGAACCTACCTGATTTCGACAATCATGAACTATATTCTGGTTCTTGAGCTCATGTCGCTGTTCCTGTTTGTCTACACCGCTGACGACCTTCATACACTGTTTACCGGTGCCATGTGCGCAGCCGGGACCCTCGCCGTCAACTCTTTCGGTTATCCGGCGCTGCTGCTTAAAATAGTCAATTTTCTGCTGGCCGGGGTCTGGCTGATCGTCAACTATGTTGATAACAGGGGGTATGACTATCCGCTGATCCGCGTCAAATACGAACTGCTCAACCTGGTAGTGCCCTTGCTCATACTGGAGAGCTTTTTGTTGTTCGCCTATTTTGCCGGCGTAAAACCTGACGTCATTACCTCCTGCTGCGGCAGTCTGTTCAGCCAGCAATCAGGTGGCTTCAGCGGCGACCTTGCCTCACTGCCGCACCTTCCGATGCAGATTGCATTTTTTTCAGGGATGGCTCTTACGCTGTCCAGCGGATTGGTGTTCTACCTGAAGGGGCGTGCCGGTTATCTGTTTTCGCTAGTCTCGACTGTTACGTTTCTGCTTGCCGTCGCATCACTGGTATCGTTTATCTGTCTCTATATCTACGAACTTCCCAGTCACCACTGCCCGTTCTGCCTGCTGCAGAAGGAGTACAGCTATATCGGTTATTTCCTGTACGCCACCCTGTTCAGCGGCGCTGTGGCCGGGATCGGGACAGGTGTGCTGATGCCGTTTAGGGATGTTGGCAGCCTTGCCCGCATTATTCCAACTGTCCAGCGGCATTTAGCCGCCGTCACGCTGCTCTGCTACACCCTGTTTACTCTTATAACGGTCTGGAAAATGATCTTTTCGGCCCTGAAGTTGACCACCGCCTTTTAAGCCGCTAATGCCTCTTTTGCAATTTTGACACGGTTACGTCCCGATGCCTTGGCTGCATACAATCCCTGATCCGCACAATTCAGCAGCATTTCAGGCTTACCCCCGTGGTCGGGGACAATGCTTGCGACCCCAAGGCTTATGGTAACATGTGGAGCCGCACCGGAGGCCGTGTGAGGGATTGAAAGTTCCTCAACAGTTTGGCGTATCCGCTCGGCCAGCTCGACTGCTGCATTGATGCCGGTCGCCGGCAAAAGCACGACGAACTCCTCTCCGCCATAGCGTGCGGCCAGATCTCCGGGGCGGTGAACCGACCGGTCGATAGCTGCTGCAACTGCCTTAAGGCAGGAGTCACCCTCCTGATGGCCATAGGTGTCGTTGTAGTGTTTGAAGAAGTCAATATCGATGAAGATTATGGACAGCTCGGCGCATTCTCTCTGCATACGCCGCCATTCCCTTGCAAGTGCCTCGTCGAAGGAACGCCGGTTGTTGATTCCGGTCAGGCCGTCTTTCATGGCCATATTCCTGAGTTGCTGCTCAAGCCGTTTCTGCTCTGTTATGTCGTTTAAAATCCCGGTAAAGAGGACCTTGTTGCCCACATGCATTTTGCTTATACCAAGCCGCATCGGAAAGATGGTGCCGTCCTTCCGCAAACCGGTCATTTCTATGCCGTTATCGGAGCCGATGATTCGTGCCTGGCCGGTTTGGAGGAAGCGTTGCACATAACTGTCGTGCTCGGAAGTGTACGGCTCCGGCATGAGCATCTTGACGTTTTTGCCGATAATTTCATCGGCCAGGTAACCAAATATTTGCTCTGCTGCAGGGTTGAACTCTTCGACAAGCTGGTCTGTATTTATGACAAGAATTGCCTCTACGGCGGTGTCTACAATTGACCGAAGTTTTTCAGAACTCTCTTGTAGCGCTGATTCGATACTTTTTCTCTGCTCCAATTCTTTTGTTGCCTGCTGGTGGAGCCGGCGGCTCTCACGGGCTGTCAGCACCAAGTCGGTGACATCCTGAATAGATGCGAGAGCGCAAGAAGCGTTGTTGATAGTTATCGGGGTGACGGTGGTCTGCTGAATCCGTTTCTTGCCGTCAGCCCGTACCGACGGGATCAGGTGAGGATGTAGTTGTGGGGAAAAAATTACCGGCGGGCCGCCCTCAAAAATCGGCAGGACCCGCCCGGCAAAACGTGCGGCTCCCAGATCCGGGTACAAATCGGTTAGCGGCCTGCCGACAATCTGCTCACGATGAACTCCGGTCCATTCTGTCAACATGCTGTTCCAGAAGAGTACGGTGAGGTCGGGAGCCAGTACCAGCACCCCCATCGGCATCGTATCGAGTAAAAGGAACATTTGCGGAAATGCGTTTATCAACATAAAGCGGTCCTTAAGCGTTTATTGACGTCTCGAGGATCTCAACAAAGCTATCGAATGAGCCAACCTCGAACAGCAGCAAAAACTCTCCGGTGATATGGCGGCTCCGTATCGTAAAGCGGGTTGTCACCTCCAATGCCGCGCTTTCATGTTGTAACATAGGAAGCAGGATAGCCTTCAGGCTCCCCTCCTGGTATGCGGGGATGGCATAGCTGAGCCGCGAGTCGAGGATATTGCCGATAGAACCCATGACGGCATTCAGCAGGATGTTGCCGACCTCTGTCAGCGTCCCGGTTTTAATGGCGTCAAGGTCGTCACCGGGGACATCCTCGCCTATCAGCAGATCCACCAGTTTTGATGCACTGTCTGAAGTGAACAGCAGGGTTGACAACCCATTGAATTTACCGCTGAACTGAAGT
Organism: Desulfuromonadaceae bacterium; assembly: GCA_028681335.1. Classification (GTDB taxonomy): domain Bacteria; phylum Desulfobacterota; class Desulfuromonadia; order Geobacterales; family Pseudopelobacteraceae; genus JACRCG01. The sequence goes on from JAQUIT010000014.1 coordinate 46,021, forward strand.
GAGACCATTGAAACCGTCTCTTCGGACTGTTTGTGGATATGCTGGTCAAGGTCGTTCGGGTGGATGATAACGATCTGGGGAACTTCAAGAGAAATATGGTGGGCAAGAAGTTCGTTTAATGTGCCGGCCGCCTTGCCGACACCGATATTGATTATTTCGCGCAGCGCATCCATCAGCTCATTTGATATTGGAGTCATGCTATGCTCCCTCTGTTATGGCACGAGCAACTGCGGCCAAAAGATCATTCTCGTTAGGTGGCTTGTTGAATAGCGCCAGTGCGCCCAATCCGAGACAGATCGCTTCGGTGTCTTTCTGGACATCGGCAGTCACCATGATGACCGGTATAGTGTTGCCGCGGTCACGCAGTGCCTCAAGAAAAGCTATCCCATCCATCTCCGGCATCAGGATGTCACTGATGATCAGCTCAGGGACCGTCGTCTGCAGGAGCTCAAGGGCACTTTTGCCGCTGTCGGCCTGAATGACTTCATGGCCGCCTTTTTTGAGGGTCTTGCCGATCTGCAGACGGGAAAACGATGAGTCGTCAACATGAATAATGGTCGCCATAGCAAAAACCTCTCTCGCTGGTATATTCATTTTATATGGGGCACCGTGCGTTCATAGCAGTATTTAAACTAAATTTCCACCGGAAACACTCTTCTTCATTAAGGTGAGTGTCGTTTGGGGAGAGAATGCTGACACTACTCAATTTCATGGATATTTTTACTACCCAGCCGTAAAAAATATGCTAGTATCGCCATTTCTTTACGCTACATTCGGGAGGTAGTCATGCCGCAATTTTTTGAGGGTAAGTTGGATGCCAAAGGGCAGAAGTTCGGGATCGTTGTCAGCCGTTTTAACAGTTTTATCTGCGAACGTCTGCTGGAAGGGGCGGTTGATGCGCTGGTCCGTCATGGTGTTGATGACAAAAATATCGCTGTTGCGCGTGTACCGGGTGCTTTTGAAATTCCGCTCTTTGCCAAAAAAATGGCGGAGTCCGGTAAATACGATGCTCTTATCTGTCTCGGTGCGGTTATCCGCGGCTCTACACCTCATTTTGACTATGTTGCGTCCGAAGTATCCAAAGGCGTGGCGAGCGTCTCTCTGGAGAGCGGTGTTCCAATCTCTTTTGGCGTTTTGACGACCGACACAATTGAGCAGGCGGTGGAGCGGGCCGGTACCAAGGCCGGTAACAAGGGTTTTGAGGCGGCGGTTACCGCCATTGAATCTGTCAACCTGATGAAGGTGCTCAAATAATGGGACTGCGGCGCGAAGCACGTGAGCTGGCACTGCAGATGTTGTACGCCCTCGACTCAAACAGCTCTGTCGGGCTGCGTGAAACCTTGCAGACGTTTCGCGAGGAAAACGTTGAGATAACCGGACGAGTACGCGAGTTTGCCGAGGGGCTGGTGCAAGGGGTGCAGGCGGAGCGTGAGGTGATCGATGAGGCCATCCGTGCCCGCTCGAAAAACTGGTCACTGTCACGTATGCCGCGGGTCGATCTGAATGTCATGCGTCTGGCCGCCTACGAGCTGATGTTCCGTGCCGACATACCCAAAAAGGTCAGTATCAATGAGGCCATTGAGATTGTCCGCCGTTATGGGGACAAGGAATCGCCGGCGTTTGTGAACGGTATTCTCGATGAGATCGAGGCCTGCGCAAAAACTGAACTATCAAGCGAGGAATAATGAAAGACATACAGGTCGGTCTGATAGGATTTGGCAATATCGGCGCGGGAGTTGTGAAGCTGCTGCGCGAGAATGCTGCTGTTATTCGAGGCAAAGTTGGGGCCGGCATCGTGCTGAAGCGCATTGCCGATCTGGATATAACCAGTGACCGTGGCGTGACTGTCGACGCCGGCGTTTTGACTACCAGCGTTGATGACATTTTCAATGACCCGGAAATATCGATCGTCATCGAACTGATCGGTGGCTATGAGCCGGCCAAGAGCTTCGTGTTGAAAGCGATTGAAAAGGGCAAGCACATCGTTACCGCCAACAAGGCGCTGCTGGCGCTGCATGGCAACGATATCTATGCCGCCGCAATCCGTAAGGGGGTCGAGGTTCAGTTCGAGGCTGCCGTAGGCGGTGGTATTCCGGTTCTGACGGCGATCAAAAGCAATCTGGCTGCCAATAACTTCAGTAGTGTTTTTGGTATCATGAATGGCACCTGTAATTACATCCTGACCCGCATGACTCAGGAGGGGGCCGATTTTGACGATGTACTGCGTGCCGCGCAGGAGCTCGGCTACGCCGAACCTGATCCAACTTTTGATATTGAAGGGGTCGATACCTCCCATAAACTTGCCGTGCTGCTCTCGCTCTGCTTTGGCACCAGGATCGATTTCAAGGATATTTACACTGAAGGGATCGCCAATATAAGCGGGATGGATGTCAAGTATGCCGCCCAGTTCGGCTACCGTATCAAGCTGCTGGCAATCGGAAAATGTGCCGATGGCAAAATCGAGGCCCGCGTTCATCCAACCATGATCCCGCTCGATAGTCCGCTTGCTGATATCAACGGCGTGTTTAATGCCATCCGTCTAACCGGCGATTTTGTCGGTCCGGTCATGTTTTCCGGCCGCGGTGCCGGTCAGAATCCGACCGCCAGCGCGATTGTCGGTGATCTGATCGGCTTGTCACGCAGCATGAAGGCCGGTGCCGGACGCCGCATGTCCCCGCTGGGCTTTCTGGACGCTTCGATTGTTACCATACCGGTCAAGCCGATGGCCGATATCACCTGTAAATATATGCTCCGCTTCAGTGTTCTCGACAAACCGGGTGTCCTTGGCGGGATCGCCGGGGCGCTCGGTACATACGGCATCAGTATCGAGTCCATGGTGCAGACCGCCCATGAAGTTGATGATTCGGCACCGGTGCCTATCGTCATCATGACCCACAGTGCCCGTGAAGGTTCAATTCAGGAGGCGCTTGCAGAGATCGACAAGCTTGACATCATCTGTGAAAAGACCAGTTATATCCGTATTGAAGACAATCTGGAGTAAGCGCTCCGTTCCCAATTTCAAACCGGAGGAATCATGATTACCAAAATCCTGCTACCTGAAGATCAGATACCGCGTCAGTGGTACAATATTATTCCCGATATGCCCGGCCCGTTGGCACCGGTCATCAGCCCTCGCACCATGCAGCCGGTTACTCCGGAAGAGATGCTGGCTATATTCCCGATGTCGCTGATAGAGCAGGAGATGTCGCAGCAGCGCTGGATCGATATTCCTGACGAAGTCCGTGAGATTTATCAGCTGTGGCGCCCGTCGCCGTTGTATCGGGCTCACCGCCTGGAAAAAGCCCTCGGCACACCGGCGAAGATCTATTACAAATATGAAGGTGTTTCTCCGGCCGGATCGCATAAGCCGAACTCCGCGATTCCCCAGGCCTACTACAATAAACAGGCCGGCATCCGCCGTCTGGCAACCGAGACCGGGGCCGGTCAGTGGGGAAGCTCCCTTGCGCTTGCCTGTTCGATGTTCGGTCTTGAGTGCACCGTCTACATGGTGAAAGTTTCCTGCACCCAGAAGCCGTACCGCAAGAGCATGATGCAGCTGTGGGGAGCTACCGTCCATCCTTCCCCCTCCGAGTTCACCAACGCCGGCCGCACCATTCTGGCGCATGATCCGGATTGCCAGGGATCTCTCGGTATTGCCATCTCGGAAGCCGTAGAGGATGCAGCGACCCACGCCGACACCAATTATGCCCTGGGTAGTGTGCTTAACCACGTCTGTCTGCATCAGACGATCATCGGTCAGGAGGCACAGGCGCAACTGAAGATAGCTGGAGATTATCCTGATGTTGTTATCGCCTGTTGCGGTGGCGGTTCCAACTTCGCCGGTCTGGCTTTCCCTTTTATCGCCGATCGTGCCGCCGGCAAGAATGTCCGCTGTGTGGCGGTCGAACCATCCTCCTGTCCGACCCTCACCAAAGGGATCTATGCCTTCGATTACGGTGACACCGCCAAGATGGCACCGATCTCCATGATGTACACCTTGGGCCATGATTTTATGCCCCCGGGCATCCATGCCGGTGGTCTGCGCTATCACGGCGAGTCGCCGCTGGTGTCGCAGTTGTACCACGCCGGGCAGATCGAGGCCAAATCCTACAAGCAGAACGCCTGCTTCGAGGGGGCGCTCCTGTTCGCCCGCAGCGAAGGGATCGTGCCGGCACCGGAATCCTCCCACGCCGTCAGGGCTGCTATTGACGAGGCGGTGCTTGCCAAGGAGGAGGGGAAGGAAAGAACCATCCTGTTCGGCCTTTCCGGTCATGGACAGCTTGATATGGGAGCGTACGACTCCTACCTCTCCGGTAATCTGGAAGATTACGAATATCCGGACGAAATGGTTAAGGCGGCGCTGGAGCGTTTGCCGAAGGTAAATCTGTAATACTATGGTACGGGTTAAGATCTGCGGCATAACAAATCTGGAAGATGCACTGATGGCGGTCGAAGCCGGAGCTGATGCTCTCGGCTTCGTCTTTTATCAGGGCTCTTCGCGTAATATCCTCCCCGAGCAGGCTGCCTCAATTATTCACCAATTGCCACCCTTCGTGCAGACGGTCGGCCTGTTCGTCAACGAGGAACCGGCAACGGTCAATATAACTGCTGATCGTTGCCGGTTGGATATAGTTCAGCTTCACGGCGAGGAATCCCCTGACTATTGTGCCGGGGTCAAGCGCCGGCTCATCAAAGCGTTCCGGGTAAAGGATACTTCTGTCCTGGATGAAATGGCAAACTACCAGGTTGCTGCCTGTCTGCTGGATGCCTGGTCTCCGGCAGCGCGTGGCGGTACGGGTACAACCTTCAACTGGGATATTGCCGCCAGGGCAACTGCGAGATCGAATTCCATCATTTTGGCAGGTGGCTTGACTCCTGAAAATGTTGCTGGGGCAATAGCTGTGGTCAAACCGTATGCGGTTGACGTCTCCAGCGGGGTGGAGAGTCGGCCAGGTATAAAAGATGCAGCATTGGTTAGCCGTTTTATTCGTGCTGCAAAGGAGTCTGTAAAGTGAAATTACCGGATAAAAAAGGGCACTTTGGCGAGTATGGCGGGCGCTATGTCCCGGAAACCCTTATGCCTGCCCTGATGGAGCTGGAAAAGGCATACGAGCATTATCGCCACGACAAAGAGTTCAAACAGGAATTTTCGTATTATCTGCGCCAATATGTCGGCCGTCCCAATCCGCTCTATTTTGCCGAAAAGCTGACAAAAAAACTTGGCGGCGCTCGCATCTACCTGAAGCGTGAGGATTTGAACCATACCGGGGCCCATAAGATAAACAATACCATCGGTCAGGGGCTGTTGGCCCGGCGGATGGGGAAAAAACGGGTTATTGCCGAGACCGGTGCCGGCATGCACGGTGTGGCAACCGCCACGGTTGCAGCGCTATTCGGGATGAAGTGTGAAGTCTTCATGGGTGAAGAGGATACCCGCCGTCAGGCACAGAACGTTTTTCGCATGAAGCTCCTCGGGGCGACCGTGACTCCGGTCACTGCCGGTACCGCCACACTGAAAGACGCCATGAATGAGGCGATGCGCAACTGGGTTACCACGATCCATGAGACCTTTTATGTTATCGGCACCGTGGCCGGGCCGCATCCGTACCCGATGATGGTGCGCGATTTTCAGTCCGTGATCGGAACGGAGGTCAAGCGTCAGCATAAGAAGGTTGAGGGACGTCTGCCGGATGTTCTCGTTGCCGCCGTCGGCGGCGGCAGTAATGCTCTGGGGCTGTTCTATCCGTTCTTGAAGGATACGTCGGTGCGCTTGCTCGGGGTCGAAGCTTCCGGTTACGGCATTGAGAGCGGCAAACACGCTGCTCCACTCTGTGCCGGTTCCCCCGGTATCCTGCACGGCAACAGAACCTATCTGCTGCAAGACCAGCATGGCCAGATCACTCACGCCCATTCCATATCGGCAGGCCTTGACTATCCGGGAGTCGGTCCGGAGCACTCCTGGCTGAAGGACAGCGGCCGTGCTGAATACGTCTCCATCACAGACGATGAGGCTCTGGAAGGATTCAGCACCCTGACGCGCGAAGAGGGTATAATTCCGGCGCTTGAATCGTCGCACGCCATTGCCCAGGTCATGAAGCTGGCCCCGACGCTGGGACGCGACAAGACGATAGTCGTCTGTCTGTCGGGTCGTGGCGACAAGGATATGCACACCGTAGCAGAGGCGCTGGGAGTTGAGTTTTAACTCCGGTGTAAGATGTTAAGTGATGCTAAAAGCCTGAGAAATCAGGCTTTTTTTGTTGACCAAGAGTGGCTGTTCGGCTATAAGCATAAAACTGTTTTATAAATCGGTGGTGCAAGGCAGGCCAGGGCGCCGCGAGCTGATTCACCGCTACAAAAGACGTAAAACTACTTCTATCTTACCAAAGGAGCGGAACATGCATCTTGTTGACCAGATTAAGGAGAAGGCGCAAAAGAACCTGCAGACGGTTGTTCTGCCGGAAAGTTACGATGAGAGAATGCTGTTTGCTGCAGAGAAAATAGTAGCAGAAAAACTGGCTAAACTGGTCATTCTGGGTGATGCGACCAAGATTCAGGCTGAGGCGGCGACAAAGGGCATCAACCTGGCCGGAGTTGAGCTGTTGAATCCGGCGACGTCGCCCAAGCTGGATCAGTATGTGGGCGATCTGGTAGAGCTGCGCAAGAGCAAGGGATTGACCGCCGATGAAGCGAGGAAGCTGCTTACGGCCGATGATAACCTTTACTATGCCGGCATGATGGTGCGCAACGGTGACGCCGGTGGGCAGGTGGCCGGGGCGACCGGCACGACCGGTAACGTGCTCAAAGCCGCCTTTCAGACTGTCGGCCCGGCGGCCGGTATCAAGACGGTTTCATCTTTCTTTCTGATGATCACCAAAAACCCGGATTTTGGCGAAAACGGTATCATTCTCTTTGCCGACTGCGCCGTTAACCCCAACCCGGATGCCCAGGCTCTGGCAGAGATCGCGGTGGCAACCGCCGGAAACTGCAAGGCGTTTCTCGATGTAGATGCGCGCGTCGCCATGCTGTCGTTTTCCACCAAGGGGAGCGCCAGTCACGCCGACTGTGACAAGGTGCTGAAAGCGCTGGAAATAGCAAAACAGATCAAGCCGGATATGCAGGTTGATGGCGAGTTGCAGGCTGATGCCGCGCTGCTCCCCAGCGTCGGGGGCAAAAAGGCTCCCGGCAGCGCCGTTGCCGGAAAAGCGAACGTGCTTATTTTCCCCGACCTGGACGCAGGTAACATTGCTTACAAACTGGTGGAGCGCGTCGCCGGTGCAGAAGCGGTCGGTCCGATCATCCAGGGGTTGGCCAAGCCGGTCAACGACCTGTCGCGCGGCTGCTCGGTGGATGATATCGTCAACGTGGTCGCGATCACTGCGGTACAGGCGGCACAGGGGTAACCAGACGTAATTAAACTAAACGTAAAGAAGGCGCATCCGGCAAAGGGTGCGCCTTCTTTACGTTACGGCATCTAAAACTAAAAATCCCCGGTCATCTCCTGCAGCAGGTAGAGCTTGACGTTCACCTTGCGCACACATTCGACGATTTCTCTCAGTTGCTTTTCGTTCAGTCCGCACTCTTCGTCAATCCCTTGAAACCACGGAAATCCTTTCGGCAGCGGTGTCAGCGTGCCGTCACGGAGCAGCATGGCGTCCACAAGGTCGTTGACGCGGCCTGTGGCTTCCCAGGGGTCACGGTAGTTGAACTGGCGCGCGACAACGTTCATTGCCATGCCATTCGGGAAGAGGGCTTTTACTTCAAACGAAAATTCGCGCGGGGCGCTGTAGCTGTCGCTCCGTCCGGAGCGGATCATCACCTCGGCACCGGCCGCCTGCAGTATTTCCCCGACTGATTCTGCGGTCATTGCACTGCACGTATCCATTCTTTATATCTCCATTCGTAATTCGACACCCCACGGTACCGGTTTTTCTCCTGCGGCGGTCAGCACCCACAAGGTCGGAAAATCCATCTGTGGCGGTGCCGGCCCGACTCCGTCGGTAAGATAGATCACGACGGCCGGGAGGGGGTGCATGGTTTTTGCGTAGTCAAAGACCGGCCGTAAATCGGTGAAACCGCCACCATCATAGTACTCGATAACTCCCGGGGCACCGCTGAAAGAGCTGATCCGCTGAATCCGGCTGTTGGCATAGAGCACGGTTACGGTTGCGTCGCGACCGCGGGTGATTTGAAGAAGCTCTGCGGCAAATGCCTCCCGAAGCTCTACGGTGTTGGTTGAGTCGCTGACGTCAATCCCTACCAGTAGGTTGAGGCGGCGTTGTTTTCTGACCCCAGGGGTCGTGTGCTCAAAGCGGCGGTGTTCACGCAGCCAGGAACTTCTGCGACCGGTCCGGCCGGCGGTGGCAATAAATTGGCGCAGAATCTGCCGCCAGGGGAGGGGGGACGGGTGCAGCAGTGCGTCGATAACCTGCCGGAGCTCGGCCGGTGTTTCGCCATCGCACCCTCTCAGGCTGTCTCTGGCGATTGCCCGTACCGTCTCTTCGGCAAGGGCAAGCGGTGTACTGTCGGCATCGCTCCATAATTCATGACTGTCCAGCGTCACCTCTGGTTCGCGGCCCAGGTCTTCACCTGCCGCACCACTCTCTGAGGACTCTGCCTCACCATAGCCGCAGCCGTCAAGATTGCCGGTATCGAACGGGGGGACCAGTTGGTCGTAGTACTCTTCCGCCGCCAGGCCGTCATCAGCGCCGTAATATGCAGGGAAAAGCGCTTCCTCGGGAAGGTTGGCGATGCCGGGGTTTATCGCCAGATCGGCGGCAATATCCCAGTCATGTTGATTGCGCCCCTTGCGCCGCAGCGGATGGAGATGCAGCAGGTGCTTGACCAGGTGCTCCAGAAGCGCTTGCTGCTGCGGTTCCGCCAGTGTGGCAAAAGGTACGGGATCAACCGCCAGGACAGGTATGCCGTCTCTTACCGTTACGCCGGCTTCTTTGCCGTGCAGAGGTCGTTGTTCACGGCGCAGGTTGAGGATGAAATGCCCGTAAAACGGCCGTTCGCGGAGTAGTCGCACAACAGCATTTTCAAGGGGATTGCTGCTCATGCTTCGCGGGAAATTGTCTGGATCGCGTCAAACACGACGTTGTCGTACTTGTCCTGGGCGATGGCAAGCGCTATTTCGGGGATCTTGAGCAGCGACTTGACGAAGCCGAAGCGGAGGTCGCGAGGCAGAACGGCGATGTAGGCGACAAGGTTTGCTTCCTGGTCCGGTTCAAGAAGCGGAGAGGTCTGCAGCGTCGCGATCAGGTCGTTGACCGTGGCGGCCTGGACGTCATCCCGCTGTTCTGCCGCCTGGGCAACGACGTCTGTCCAGTGGTTCAGCACTTCGGCGGCGGTCAGCGGGCGTCCCTTGCGGTCGGCCAGCCAGCGCATGAAGGTGATGGCAGCCTCTTTGCCGATGACCCCGGCATAAACCTCCATTTCCAGGTCGCCTGAGAAACGGCAATTTTTACGCAGTATGCTGACCATTTCCCAGCCGCGCTCGGTTGGTTCGACCTGCAGCTCCATCGGTGCGCCCTGACGGGCCAGCAGAGCGGAGTTGCCTGCGAGAAACTGCCGTACGTCGGTGGAGAGCTCCCTCTGCACGGCATAGCGTGCCCAGCAGGTATAATCGGTCTCGACAAACAGCATAATCATCCGGTCAACGAGGGCGCGGTCGAGGGTTGCCACCTGATAGGTGCCGTCCGGCGGATTGATGCTGACAATTACCTTGTGACGCCGGGAGAGGTGATGGGTGTGGAGTGAACGCTGCAGCCCCTCGGCCGGCGGCTCGACAAACTGAAAGATGGCCTGGAGCGTATCTTCCTGCTGGGCGCGGTTAAGTTCATCGCAGTGAACCAGTGTCGGTGCTTCATCATCGCCAGGCCACCACGAGGGGCGGGACCAGTGCATGATGTCGCCGTCGCGAAAGGGGATTCCAACAAGGTCACCCACCTCCATCTGCCCGAGACGCAACGACACATATTTTCTGTCGATTTCGCTGCAGGCCTGAATGATGCCGGCGCTTTTGCCAACACCGCGATGTCCCACCACACACGGGGTGAGATCGGTTTTTGTTATGATTTCCTTGATGACTGATTTCATCTGTTCGATGTTCATGAACTTGCTCCGGCTATAGAGGACAGTTTTTATCCTCTTTGATAGTAGCGGTAATTGTGATACTTTTCAACAATAAGTTTGTGAAGCGAGCGTACGGATTCTCATGTAGAGGTCCGGGAAGTTTGTCGTGTGATTTTAAGCCGGCAAAGGGCTTGACGGCAACAGATCGGAATGCCTCAAAAAAGGAACAACATGACACTCAATTCAATTGACGCACGAATATGTCGGTGGTATATACGGCTTTGTAACTACTTAAATAATAGTGCAAATTTAAGTTAATGAACGATATGTAATTATGTGAAGCAAGGTGTTTTAACGCACACAGGTGCAACGGATAGAGCCGTATAGTTGTATCGTTGAGGATAACAATATTCGTTGTTTTTATTTACCGGGGACCATGTATGAACAACAAGTGTATTAACGACAGTGCTTTTCAAGGGCAACAGATCCTGGAACACGCCCCGGATGGAATTTTCATGATCGATACCGAGATGAAGATTTGTTACGTTAATCCGGCTTTTTGCCGTCTGCTGGGTTATGATCCCTGTGAAGTTCTGGGGTCATCTATAACTGATCATCTGGGAGATCTGTCGATTCTGGCTAATTGTATGGACCGGGTGAGGGAGACGGGCAGTTGCGTTGATCAGGAGACGATCTTCCGGCGCAAAGACGGCTCGATGATCCATATTTCCAAAAATGTTCAGGCAATTCAAAATGAAGATGGCAGCTTAGCCAGCATTGTTGTTTTTATCCGCGATATGACCAGACTTCATTTTCTCAATCAGCAGCTCAGTGACTCTCAGCAGAAGCTCCAATCGTACGTTAATAATCTGGAAACAGTTGTTGATGAGCGCACCAGGGAGCTGTCGGAACAGCTCTATACAGACAGCCTGACACGGTTGCCTAACCGGATGAAACTGCTTGTTGACCTGACGAAGGGGTTCAACGGTAACGTCCTGATCCTGCTCAACATCGATGGGTTTAAGGAGATTAACTCCTATTTCGGTCAGGATGCCGGTGATACCATTTTGACGCAGGTGGGCAATGAACTCGTCGTCCAAACATCTCAATTGAAGATGGGTAAGGTCTACAAGCTTCCTTCAGACGAATATGCAATTGTCATTCAGGAAAATCTGACTCGTGAACAGGTCGAGTCGATTGTTGTCACTATGGGGGAGACGATCAAGCATCGCTCCCTCTTTGCCAGTTCAGACGAAGATCTCAGTCTGGACGTAACGATAGGGGTGGCTATGATCAGTGAAACTGATGAGAGCTCACGCGAGCTGCTATCGTTTGCGGACATGGCACAAAAACTTGCCAAAAAAGAGCGTAAACCGTACCTTTTTTACACGCCCTCAATGCAGATTAAAGAGGAGTACGAGCAGAACCTTGGCTGGATAAAACGGTTGAAGAGCGCCATCGAAGAGGATCGGGTGATTCCTTTCTTTCAACCGATCGTAGACTCCCAGACACTTCACAGCAAAAAATATGAGGCACTGGTGAGAATTCAGGAGGGGGATGCATTTGTCAGCCCGGGCGAATTTTTACGAATAGCAAAAAAAGTGAAGCTTTATCACCATATTACGAAAACTATGGTCGACAAGGCACTCGCTGTTTTTGCTCCGCTGAAGGCAAGTGTCTCAATCAATCTTTCGATTGAAGATCTTCTTGACGAGTCTACGAACAGCTATGTGATACATAAAGTGCGGGAGTGCGGTTTTGCCGAACGGATTATTTTTGAGATAACGGAATCAGAGGGTATCAGCAATTATGCGGTGGTTAATGAGTTCATTACAGAAGTAAAACGCAATGGCGGGAAAATAGCTCTGGACGATTTCGGTTCAGGGTACTCGAATTTTTTCTATGTTACACAGCTCAACGTTGACTTTATTAAAATAGACGGTTCAATCATCAGCCAGATAACTGATAATCCGTCAGCGCGAATCATTACGGAGACGATCATCGACTTCGCATCCAAACTCGGCATAAAGACGATTGCAGAGTTTGTGGCGGATGAAGCTATTTACCGATGTCTTGAGGGATTGTCTATTGATGCGTATCAGGGATATCACTTCGGAAAGCCCGTGCAGCATATCGTGGAGTCGTAAATCTTACTCGGGTCTGTCCGTCCCTGGCGTTCTTGCAGAGGCGGACAGACAAAAGAGCTCATCCGTTTTCCCACTCTTCCTTCAGCTTAATCCACATATTCGAGCGGGTCAGTCAAACCTGCCTCGGCAAAACCCTTCAGGCGCAGGCGACAGGAATCACACTGGCCGCAGGAAAGGCCTTCCGGGGTCGGATCGTAGCAGGAGTGCGTCAAGCCGTAGTCAACTCCCAGCTCTACTCCGCGCCGGATGATATCAGCCTTGGTCATGCTGATCAGCGGCGCATGGATTTTGAACTTCGATGTTCCTTCGACGCCGGCTTTGGTTGCCAGATTGGCCATCGTCTCGTAGGCCTGGATGTATTCCGGACGGCAGTCCGGATAGCCGGAGTAATCGAGGGCGTTGACGCCGATATAGATGTCCGACGCACCCAGGACCTCGGCCCATCCGAGGGCAAAAGAGAGGAATATGGTGTTGCGGGCCGGTACATAAGTAACCGGGATGTCGCTCCCGACACCCTCCTTTGGTACGTCGATATCGGCTGTCAGCGCACTGCCCCCCATGAGGCGCAGATCGAAATCGACGACCAGATGTTCCGCTGCACCAATTGCTTTTGCGTTCTGCCGGGCGACCGTCAGTTCAAAGCTGTGCCGTTGGCCGTAGGAAAAGCTGATTGCATAAGGGGTAAAACCATCTGCCCTGGCTATCGCCATACAGGTGGTGGAATCCAGTCCGCTGCTATACAAAACTACCGCTTTACGTTGCATGGTGTGGGGTCTCCGCGTGTGTGATGTGAACTTTAACGTTTGCAATTTTACGCGTATTGAGTACAATAAGTCTACTTTTCTCATGAATCTCCGCCGGAAAAAGTAAAATCATCCCATAGATGAGGTCTGCAGGATAGCAGGCCTTTTTCATTTGAGGCGTTATGCGACTAAAAGAGGAACAGATCCGCGGGTTGGCAGAAAAGGTATACAGTGATCTGGTGGCCGACGGGTTGATAACTCCGAGCGGTGAACGTAGCGAAGTCGTTGCCGGGATTGTGCGTGCCATTTCGCAGAACTTTGCTGCCGAGCAGCAGTTGGAGCGGGATGCGGAGAAGCTGCTGGATGAAACCATGGCAGCCATGGGAAGCGGCGCCGCCGGGATTGACCGCCGCCGGATGCTGAAGATGGTTAAGGATAAGCTGGCCAAGGAACGAAATATAGTCCTGTGATTCCAAATCCCAAATAAAGGCGCTATCTGCGTTGGCTCGTCTTTTCGGTACCTCACGTACCTATCGTACGTCTTCGTCGCCTCAATCCTTACCGCCTTGATTTCATCCTTGATTTGGAATTGGAAGGAGTTTTTATGTCATTATCAGAAGACCGTATTTCAACAATGGCCCATGAAGTAATCAAATGCATCTGGCGGGATGACCTGGCGGATGTGTCTGATGAGGTCCGGGCCCTGAAGCGGGTCAAACAGTCTCTGGAGGCTTTCTTCGGGGCGGTTGACGATGTCGAAGCGGCGGTCAGGGCAAAGCTGCGCAACAAGGATCCCGGTAGTCGAGACTACGAAGCCCTCTACCAGAAGTTCTACCACGATGAAATGGCCCGGAGAAATCTGTAAAATTCTGCTGGCAAGCCCCCTTGGTTGTTATCACTCATTCTTTTCGGCCATGAGCAGTAGCTCGCGGCCGTTTTCACGAAAGGCGCATTTATGCTCTATCGCTTCAAGCCGTTGCGACTATCCGTTGCCGGCGTCATGCTTTTAACTGCAACCAGCGGATCTTTGCAGGCCGATGATTACCTGAACCTTGCCGCCGCCCAGTACCGTAGCAAGGATTTCGGGGGCGCTTATACGTCAGCCGGTAAATCTTCCGATCAGACGCAGCGCTCCTTTGTCCGAGGCATGGCTGCGTTTCGGCTGGACCGGTTTGAAGAAGCGGTGCCGCTACTGGCAGACGCGGAGCAGAAGCTGCCGCTGGTTGCCGATTACGCGGCATTTTATCAGGCAGAGGCACTCCTGCAGCTGAAAAAATATCCTGATGCCGCGGCAAAGGCGGCTTCAATTAAGTCGGCATTTCCCTCTTCCCGATTGGTGCGCCTCTCGGAAAAGCTGTATGCCGATATCCTCTATGAGTCCGGTGATTACAAGGCAGCACTCAAGTCCTATGGCTCTTTCATAGAGAAGTACCCATCAGGGAGCGACGCCGTAGATGCGAACTATCAGTCGGCGCGCTGTCGGGAAGAGGTGACGGATACCGTTGGCGCAGTGACGATCTACCGGAGTATCTGGCTCAACAATCCGGCTTCAGAGCTTGCTGACAAGTCGCAGGTGCGACTCGCCCTCTTGGAAACATCAGGGTTCAAACTGGCACCGTACAGTGTTGAAGAACTTCTCAAGCGGGCTTCAACTCAATATGCGCAGGGACGCTACAGCGGTTCCCTGAAGAGTCTCGAGATGATCCCTGTTGCCTCGCAATCAGAGGCCAACACCAGCCGGATTGATCTTCGTACCGGCATGGCCCTGTATCGTCTGCGGCGCTATCAGCAGGCCGAAAAACAGTTTGCAAAGGCGTCGGCGTCTCCTCTGGCCGGAGTGCGCTCCGAAGCACGTTTCTGGCTGGCCAAGTCGCTTGATCGGCAGGATCTGACAGAGCGTGCCCTGGCGATGTACATGGAACTTGCCGGAGAGGGTGAAAAACAGGAATTTGCCGATGATGCCCTGATCGAGGCGGCTGCATTAAAGCGTGGTCTCGGGCAGTATGCCGAAGCGGCTCACCTGTTTGATCAGGCTGCCATGCTTTCGTCCGGGTCAAAGGTTGCCGGGCCGACCTGGGAATCGGGGTGGTGCCGCTATCTGGCGGGTGACTATAACGCCGCTGCCGAGATCTTCAAACGGCTGATTGTCGATGAAAACCAGCGCGAGAAGGTATTGTATTGGCTGGGGAGGACGCTGGAAAAGAGCGGTGATACCGCTGCCGCTTCGTATTATCAAACCCTCTTGGCAGAATTTCCGGCCGGATTCTACGCTACCTGGTATCGTGAACAGAAAGGGGTGAAAGATGCTCGTGAGTCGCTCGGTAAACGTGACCCCTTGGCCGAGCTGCCGCCATCGGCCGGTTTTGACAAACCGCGTCTGCTGGCTTCGCTGGGGATGCTGGACGAAGCCCGGGCTGAGATGACGGTCGCCCGCAAAAAAAATGGTGAAAAAAAGGGGTCGCTCCCTGCTCTTGCCAGGGTCTATCTGGAAATCGGTGATTATGGCTCGGCAATATCGCTGTTTATGCAGAACCGTCCCGTGGCGTGGGAAAAGGGCACGTTGCCGTTCTGGGCTGCCGGTTACCCCCGTGCCTATGCTGATCTTGTCAGCGAAAATGCCCTTCTTAACGGGTTGTCAGAGGGGCTGGTATTTGCTCTCATCCGGGCCGAAAGCGCTTTCTCCCCTGCTGTAAAGTCTGGAGCCGGAGCGATAGGGCTAATGCAGATGATGCCTGCAACAGCCAAGATGACGGCACATGAAAAAGGGGAGTTTAATCCATTACGGCTGACCGTTCCTGAATATAATATCCGCCTGGGGACGAAACACCTGCATGACCTGATGGAAGATTTTGATGGCGACCTTGTCTCTATGGCGGCCGCATATAACGCCGGGTCGGGGGCGCTTGCGCGATGGAAAAAGAGCTTCAAGGGGCTGGAAAAGGATGAGTTTATCGAGAGTATCCCTTATCAGGAAACCCGTAATTATGTAAAAAAAGTGTACGCTTCGGCAGCCACCTACCGGCAGCTCTACGGATTAAAGTAATAACCAATTTCGGCACGCGAAAGGCTTAACTGCATGGCAGAACAAACTCCCATGATGCGGCAATACCTTGAGATCAAGTCGGGTTATCCTGACGCGATCCTCTTTTTTCGCATGGGGGACTTTTATGAAATGTTTCTTGACGATGCCCTACTGGCTTCGCGAGTGCTGGATATCTCCCTGACATCACGCAACAAGGGGAGTGGCGATGAGATACCTTTCTGCGGAGTTCCCTTTCATTCGGCCGCCCCGTACGTTGCCAAGCTGATTGAAAACGGCTACAAAGTGGCCATCTGCGAGCAGGTTGAAGACCCGAAACAGGCAAAGGGGATTGTGCGGCGTGAAGTCGTCAGGGTCGTCACTCCCGGTCTTCTGATCGAGTCGGAGAGCCTTGTCCCTGACGAAAACAACTATCTGCTGGCACTCTGCGAAGTGCCCGGCGGCAACTGGGGGTGCGCCTGGCTGGATGTCTCCACCGGCGAGTTTCGTGCGACCGAGCTGGCCGGTGCCTCAGCGGCGCTGGCGGAAGCTGTCGGGATCAACCCCCGGGAAATACTGCTCCCGGATTCTCTTGAGCGCAATGATCTGCCGCCGGATCTCCGTTCGTTTCTGGGGGAGCGGATTGTTTCCACGGCTCCCGGCTGGATCTATGATCGCGACTACGCCACAACGCTGCTCTGCGGTCACTTCGGCGCCGCTTCACCCGAGGCGCTCGGTCTGGATGCAGCGCCGGCCGCTCTGCTGGCCGCCGCCGCCGCTCTCTATTATCTGCGTGAAAACCGTAAGGCGGCTTTGCCGCATATACGCGATATCCTGGTTGCACAGCGCAGTCAGCATCTTGCCCTGGACCCTGCCACCCGCCGTAATCTGGAGATCACCGCCAGTATGGCCGAGGGGAAACGGAGCGGCTCGCTGTTGGGGTGTCTTGATCGCACCGGCACCGCTATGGGCGCGCGTCGTCTGAAACAGTGGCTCAGCTATCCACTCGTCGGGGTAGAGCCGATCAGGCGCCGTCTCGATGCGGTGGAAGAGCTGCTGGAAGCGCAGGAGTTGTGCGAATCTCTGGCCGCTCGGTTGAAAAATATCGCCGATCTTGAGCGACTCAACGGCCGCATCGGCATGGCCAGTGCCGGTGGTCGTGATTTGCGGGCGCTGCACGATTCGCTGGTTCATCTCCATCCGCTGTTGGAGCTGTTAGCCGCTGTGCAGGCTTCCCTGTTGCAGTCGCTGGTTGTAGCCATTGATCCTCTGGATGATATCTGTACGCTGGTGGCGCGAGGAGTTGTCGAGGCGCCCCCCTTCTCGCTTCGTGAAGGGGGAATCATCGCTCCCGGATACAACGCGGAGCTGGACGAACTGCGTGCTATCAGCAGTGAAGGGAAGGGCTTTATCGCGCGTCTGGAGGCTCAGGAACGGGCCCGTACCGGCATATCGACCCTCAAAATACGCTACAACCGGGTTTTCGGTTATTCGATTGAGGTGACCAAGAGCAACCTGGCGGCGGTGCCTGCTGATTATATCCGGCGCCAGACACTGGCTAATGCCGAGCGCTATGTCACCGAGGAGTTGAAAAACTACGAAGAAAAGGTGCTTGGTGCCGAGGAGCGTATCTGCAGTCTTGAATTCAGTCTGTTTCAGGAGATTCGTGAGCTGGTAGCCGCTCAGGCCGAGCGGATTTCCAGGACCGCCGATGGATTGGCAAACCTGGATGTGCTCATTTCTCTGGCAACTGTGGCGTGTGAGCGGAATTACTGCAAGCCGCTGGTGGACGATACGGATGTCATTGATATCCGTGACGGCCGCCACCCCGTTATCGAATCGATGAAACTGGGTGAGCGTTTTGTGCCGAACGATACCCTGCTGGATGCCGAGAGTAACCAGCTGCTGATGATTACCGGACCCAATATGGCCGGTAAATCCACCTATATGCGCCAGGTGGCGCTGATCACCCTCATGGCGCAGGCCGGTAGTTTTGTGCCCGCTACGGAGGCGCGCATCGGCATTGCCGACCGAATTTTTACCCGCGTCGGTGCCGGCGACAACCTCGCCCGCGGCCAGTCCACCTTCATGCTGGAGATGATGGAAGCTGCCGGTATCCTCCGCAACGCTACCCCGCGAAGTCTGATCATCATGGATGAGATCGGTCGCGGCACCTCGACCTTTGACGGTGTCTCTATCGCCTGGGCGGTGGCGGAGTATATCCATGATACCCCAACCTGTCGCAGTCGCACCCTCTTCGCCACCCACTACCACGAGCTGACTGAACTGGCGACGACCCGTGAGAGGATCAAGAATTTCACGGTTGCGGTGCGCGAGTGGAACGATCAGGTGATCTTTCTGCGCACCATTATCCCGGGCGGCGCCTCGCACTCCTACGGTATTCAGGTTGCCCGTCTGGCAGGAATGCCCTCCGATGTTATCGAGCGGGCCAAAGAGATTCTGCGCAACCTGGAGAACGGTGAGTTCGAGGAGGGTGCGCCACGCCTGGCCAAAAGCAGCAAGAAGCCGCTTCGTGAACCGTCACCACAATTTTCGCTGTTTGAAACGAGTGAAGAACAGTTGCGTCAACGCCTGAAGAAGCTTAACATCGCCACCCTGACGCCGCTTGAAGCGCTCAACCTGTTGGACGAGTTGAAGCGGATGGTGTGAGTGGGTGTCATGCATGGAGCTTCATTAGTAATGGATAGATTGTCAAAACAGTTGCCGGTCTCTACGAAAAGGAAACTATAAAATGGGTGTTGAGGTCTATGTCGGGCATCTCTCTTCTGCCGTTACGGAGGATGAAGTGCAGAAACTGTTCTCCGTTGTGGGTACCGTTACATCGGTGCATCTTGTGGTCGATTCTGTTACCGGCGAAACCAGAGGGTGCGGCTACGTCAGGATGTCAACCGAGGAAGAGGCCAGAGAGGCAATTGATCTGCTGAATGGGGCCAAGCTTGGTGAACTTCTGATCACGGTGAAAAATCCACCCCCGAAATCTTTTAAAAAACCCGGTGGCCAGGGTGACCGTGGCGGTGGCCACCGGCGTTAGCGGCCAATAAGTTGAAACATACGGTGATTTCTGCTAAAAGAGGACGTTACTTTCTCACACAGATTCAATAGGCACAAAAAGGGAGCCCATGAATAAATCCCTGCACATACTAACATTTCTCCTGATCTCCATGCTGCTGTTGCCGTTTCCGGCCATCTCGGCACGGACAAAAAATACCGTCAGCGACGAACAGTCAACAGACCGATTGCACCAATCGGCAACTCTGAGCGAGATGAAACATTGGTCAAACCCCGACTACACCCGGATCGTACTGGATCTTGATCGTGACGTTGTCTGGGATGCACATGAGCTCGGCAAGGGGGCTGCAGGGCGGATTTACATCGATCTTAAACACACCCGTCTCGGCAAAAGCGTCAAGGATCTCACCATCGGAGATGGATTGCTTAAGGGCGCGCGGATTGGTCAGTACAAGTCCGACGTTGTGAGGGTTGTGCTGGATACTGAAAACATCAAGGATTATAAAATATTCCCGCTCTCTGATCCGGCGAGATTGGTGATCGATGTCCGCGGTGAACGATCAACGGAGATATCGAGTCTTGAACCGTCGATTTCTGCCGCGCCACTCCGGCCAGTTGTGCCGAAACATTCTGACGTGCCGGTTGCGGTGGAAAAATCCCACCGAGCCCCCAAGGTTACGGCTCTTTCAAAAATAAGGCGGATAGTTGTTGATCCCGGCCATGGTGGGCACGATCCCGGTGCGGTAGGGGCGAGCGGCATCCAGGAAAAAGACGTGGTGCTGGCGATAGGGCTTAGGCTGAGTGAGTTGTTAAGGGATGAGTTGGGGGTGGACGTGGTTATGACGCGTTCAACCGATGTCTTTATCCCGTTGGAGGAGCGTACCGCAATTGCCAATAAGGTTGGGGCCGACCTCTTTCTGTCTGTGCACGCTAACGCTGCACCCAACAGGAACGCTGCCGGAATAGAAACCTACTACCTCAATCTGGCCAAGACCGACAAGGTTGCACAATTGGCAGCCAAGGAGAACGGTACGTCACTGGAGAAGGTTAGTGTGCTGCAGGCGATTTTGTTCGATCTGATGGCTAACTATAAATTGAACGATTCGGCTCATCTGGCCGACGAAGTTCAAAAGTCACTGTATAAGAAAATCCGCGGCCATTATAGCGATGTAAAAAATCTTGGCGTTAAGCAGGGTCCGTTCTATGTCCTGGTTGGGGCCGCCATGCCCAGTATCCTTGTTGAAACGGCATTTCTCTCCAATGCAACAGAAGAATCCCGCCTTAAAGACCCGGCTTATCAGGATCAGGCAGCAAACGGAATCTTAGAGGGCGTCCGCAGCTATATCACGAGTCTGAAATGATTTTTCTGGCGTGAGACTGCCCGGTTACGAATAATTCCTGAGTCAGAGTCAGGAAGCAAGAGGTTCACGTGCGGCAATCTCACCGGATGTTGCCTCACGTACCGCCTTGACAGTGCCAATAAATATCAGCGCCATGCCGGATAAGGGATGATTACCATCCAGGACCGCTTTGCCGTCGGCAATTTCCGTTACGGTGTAAAAAACAGCCCCTTCTTCCAAACCTTCTTCCGTATCGCCTTCAATCATCATCCCGACCTTTAGTGGTTGCGGGAGCTTTTCAACCGGTTCAACCAGTAGTAGATCAAAATCATATTCACCGAAGGCATCGTGTGGCTGCAGTTTTACTGTTACCGTGTCACCGCTTGCCTTTCCCTCCAGAGCTGCCTCTATCGGGGTGAATACGCCGCCGTAACCGCCGTGAAGATAGACGATCGGTTCATTGCCCTCGTCAAGCATGTTCCCGTCAGTGTCGGTGAGATTGTAGCTGAGTGTAACAACAGTATTTTTACTTACCCGGATCATTTGTCTTCCTTTGAATATAAGTGTGAGCTGTTTGCATGCCGTCGGCTGGCTGGTGGTATGTTAGCAAAGCAGCCGGCTGCATGATTTCAGCTTGATGGTCCTGTTATAACGTCGGCAATGGTGAGCCGTTCGGGTATGTCGGTGGATTCGGACTGGGAGAGGTAGATAGAATTTACTGCAGCAAGCAGCGTGTTAAGCTTGTCCAGGTCGACCACGTGAGAGCCGGATACCGCTTCAGTGTCGTTCATGTTGAGTGGACAGCAGTCACTATTGCGCTGATCGTTGTTTGTGTAAATAATCGGCAGCCCATGGGTTCGGCAAATAATCGGGCGGACTTCATAGAGAAGGCAATGGTGTTGGAACAGAAGCGGACAGCGTTCACCATCGGCATGTTCAGAAACGTGCCGGATGATTTCTCTGGCTTCCTGACCCGGCAGGCCAGCAAGTGCTTTCCGCATAGCCGCCGCTTCAACCGGAAAAATAGTTATTGATGTGCAGCAGGAGCTGCAGCCAGCCGAGCAGGTTATCTGTTTGCCAAGCGATAATGAAATTACATCGCAGAGAGCATCCACCCTGGCTACAAGTTGTTTATAGTTATCAAGAAGATGTGGCATACGCTACTGTAGTATACCTCTTGTTCTCAGGCAACCACAAACTTATGCCAAGTGGTATGTCATCAGTTTCCTTCGCTCTGTGCTTTCAGCGCTTCCATCTGGTAATACGCTCTCAGCGCGTCGGTTATCTCGGCGATATCACCCGTCATAATCGAATCAAGGCGGTACAGCGTCAGGCCGATGCGGTGGTCTGTCATGCGCCCCTGCGGGAAATTGTACGTACGGATGCGCTCACTGCGATCTCCCGAGCCTACCTGCTGTTTGCGCTCTGCGGCAAGCTTGGAATCATGAGCCTGCTGGATCGTGTCGAGGATACGTGTTTTGAGTACCTTCATGGCTTTTGCACGGTTTTTTATCTGGCTGCGCTCTTCCTGGCAGGCAACAACCGTGCCGGTCGGGAGATGGGTGATGCGTACGGCTGAGTCGGTCGTGTTGACGTGCTGGCCGCCGGCACCTGAGGAGCGATAAACATCGATCTTCAGGTCGTCGGGGCGGATGTCAATGTCAACATCCTCTGCCTCCGGCATGATTGCGACGGTGCAGGCGCTGGTGTGGATGCGCCCCTGGGCTTCGGTCTCCGGTACGCGCTGAACGCGATGGGTGCCGGATTCATACTTGAGCTTGGCAAAGACGCCTTCTCCTTCGACAGCGGCGATGACCTCTTTGAAGCCGCCCCGTTCCGACTCCGAGGAGGAGATGATGTCGACCTTCCAGCGGTTGGTGTCGGCATAGCGCGAATACATGCGGAAGAGGTCGCCTGCAAACAATGCCGATTCATCTCCGCCGGTACCGGCACGGATCTCCAGAATAACGCTCTTGTCGTCATTGGGGTCCTTGGGGAGCAGCAACAGCTGGATATCGGCATCAAGCTGGTCCTTTTCAGCCTCCAGACTTTTCAGCTCATCTTCAGCCATCTCTTTCATGTCCGGGTCGGCCAGCAACTCCCGGTTGTCAGAAATCTCAGCCAGGACTCTCCGGTAACGGCGATAGGCCGCCACCAGTCCGCTCAGATCAGAATGCTCACGCGAAAGCTTGCGGAACTCCGGCTGGTTGGAAATAACAGCCGGGTCGGACAGCATCGCTTCCAGTTCCTGGTAGCGACGTTCAAGTTCTTCGATCTTGTCCATCATCATACGTAGTAATCCATCACCACCGGGCAAGCGGCAGTGTCTCTATTCAGATAATCTTGTTCAGCGGATACTCAATAATTCCCTCGGCTCCGAGTTTGAGCAGTTCAGGCACAACCTGACGCACCTCTTTTTCCGACAGGATACTCTCTATTGAAAGCCAGTCAGAGTTATACAGATGCGAAACCGTCGGGTTCTTGAGGCTGGGGAGTAGGTTGGTGATTGCATCAACCTTGTCTGACGGAGCATTCATCTTCAGGCCGACCATTCCCTCGGCTGCCAGTGATGATTTCAAAAGCGTTGCGATCTGATCAATTTTGGCGCGTTTCCAGGGGTCGGCCCAGGCAGATTTGCTGGCCAAAAGCACAGGTACGGACTCCATGAGTTCGCAGACGATACGCAGGCCGTTAGCTTTAATGGTTGAGCCGGTTTCTGTTACTTCGACGATGGCGTCGCAGAGGCCGTCAACAACTTTAGCCTCGGTGGCACCCCATGAAAACTCGACTGTGACCGGTATATTGCGTTCGGCAAAATAGCGCTTGGTGAATTCAACCAGTTCAGTGGATATTGTCGCGCCGTGGAGGTCTTCCGGTTTTTGTACTTTTGAATCTGCGTTGACTACCAATACCCAGCGGGCCGGGCGCCGTGAAACCTTGGAATACACCATCTCGCAGACTTCGATCACATCCGCGTCGTTTTCGCGTACCCAATCGCGACCGGCGATACCGGCATCAATGGTCTGGCGTTCAACGTACCGGGCCATCTCTTGCGGGCGGATCAGCTTGCAGTTCATTTCTGTGTCATCGACCCCCGGGAAATAGCTGCGGGAAGAGATGCTGATCTGCCAACCGGCTTTTTTAAAGAGGCCGACGGTTGCGTCTTCGAGGCTCCCCTTAGGGATGCCGAAGTTTAGTATGTTTGACATGAGTACACTCTCTCCGCGTTACGCTTTTTTGTAAACTTCGTTTGGGTCGAATAGTGGTTTGGAATGTTCCACCCACTCACCGTTTTCCCATTTTACATAAAAACAGCTGCGATTGCCGGTGTGGCAGGCGGCCAGTCCGTTCTGCTTGACCTTGATGACAACCGTGTCGGCGTCACAGTCGGTCAGGACTTCCATGACTTCCTGGGTATTCCCGGACTCTTCGCCCTTCATCCAGTACTTGTTGCGGGTACGGCTGAAGAACCAGGTTTTGCCGTCCTTCAGGGTTAAATCAAGGGTTTTTTTATCCATGAAGGCGACCATAAGGATTTCACCGTTCTGGTAGTCCTGGATGACTGCCGGGATCAGCCCGCCCATTTTGTCGAAGTCTATCTGAATCACGCGATACCCCCATGTAGTTGATGTAAATAAAAAACGCCCTGAAAAATGTCAGGGCGTTTTTGAGAATGGTGGCGGTGCAGAGATTTGAACTCCGGACCTAGCGAATATGAGTCGCTTGCTCTAGCCAACTGAGCTACACCGCCATTTGAAAACGCCCCTTAGGTTGGTAATACCGAAGGGGCGAAAGTATTTTGGTTGCGGGGACAGGATTTGAACCTGTGACCTTCGGGTTATGAGCCCGACGAGCTACCAGACTGCTCCACCCCGCGTCAAGTGGAATAAACTTATAACAGGATGCGTTGCCGGTTGTCAATAAAAACTTTCACCACGGTCTCTTTTTATTGAATAAGTGCCGGTCTGATGTCAATCTTTGTCCGGAATACAAATAGCGCCTTTGCCGAGTTTTCCAGCCAGCTCTTTTGCAGCCTCTGGGTCAAGCCGTTTTCCGACGCGAACACGATACCAGATACCCTTTTCCTTCAGATTGGACTCTACGATGTTGACATTATACCCTTTGGCAACCAACTTGCTGCGTTGCGCCTCGGCTTCTGACCTGAGGCTATAGGAAGCAACCTGAACAGTCAGGCCTGCTGTATCCGATTTTTGTGCAGGTTTTGCTGTTGGTGGCGGGGTTGATTGCTTTTGGATGCCTTCAGTGTCCTGAGATGGAGAAGGTCTTGTCACGTTGGTTGGCATGGCTGCCTGGAGCGGCTGCTTTGCCGGTTTGCCATCACTGGAGTTTATGCCGCTGCCCATGATGTTGTTCTTCTGCCCGCTGGGAAGTGTCTTGTAAAAACTGAGTGGCGGATTGGGTGTCATTCCTGTTCCTGTAGACACCGCTGTTTGATT
The DNA here is from genome assembly GCA_028681335.1 of Desulfuromonadaceae bacterium. Taxonomy (GTDB): domain Bacteria; phylum Desulfobacterota; class Desulfuromonadia; order Geobacterales; family Pseudopelobacteraceae; genus JACRCG01. The sequence continues at coordinate 70,831 of JAQUIT010000014.1, forward strand.
GGTCGAAGCGGCACCCTGTTGCTCTGCGGGGGGCGCAACAATCTTTTGTTGCTGTGGCTGTGCAGTAACCTGCTGCGGAGAACTTTCAAGACTCTGTTGAGCCATCGCCGCCTTGAACCCTTCTTTTGCTGAACGTTGGGACAGCATCCAGCCGCTGCCGAAGCCGATCCCGAGAGAAACCAAAGCGGTAAAGATGACAACGATCAGCATCCCTCCTGATGATTCCTTGCGGGGGCGCAGCTGTCCCCCCTGGAGAGAGCTGCAGGATTTTTTTGGTTCACTGTAATCAATGCGCATGGTGCCTCCGCTACATCCGTTCCGGTGCCGATATGCCCAGGATGGAGAGGGCGTTTTTCAGTGTTTGGGCGGTCCGTTTCAGCAGGTAGAGCCGGGCAGCCGTTAGTTTCTGATCTTCATTGATAACCCGGTTCTTGTTGTAAAAACTGTGAAAGCAACTGGCCAGTTCACTCAAGTAATAGGTCAAACGATGTGGTTCGAAATGTACGGCGCAGTCATCGACTGTGTCGGGAAAAGCAGCCAGCAGTTTAATCATCTGCAGGTCTTCCGGGGTGGAGAGGCAGGTCAGATCGGTAGCAGCCGGTTTTTCCGGTACAAGGAAACCTTTTTCGGCGGCATTTTCAAAGATGCTGCAGATGCGGGCATGGGCGTACTGGACATAATAGACCGGGTTTTCGCTCGTCTGCTGTTTGGCCAGGTCAATGTCGAATACCAGTTGGGCGTCAGGTTTACGCATCAGAAAAAAGAAGCGGGTTGCATCGCGACCGACCTCATCAATCAGGTCGCGCAGCGTGACGTAGCTGCCGGCCCGTTTTGATATCTTGACCTCTTCGCCACCGCGCATGACGGTCACCATCTGGTGCAGCACATACTCGGGCCAACCCTGTGGAATGCCGATATCAAGAGCCTGGAGCCCGGCGCGGACACGGGTAACGGTGCTGTGGTGGTCTGAACCCTGCTCGTTGATCACTCGCGTAAAGCCGCGTTCCCATTTGGCCTGATGATAGGCAACATCCGGTACAAAATAGGTATAGCTGCCGTCGGCTTTGCGCATGACCCGGTCTTTATCGTCTCCGTAGTCGGTTGAGCGGAGCCAGAGAGCGTTATCCTGTTCGTAGGCGTGGCCGTTTTCTATCAATTTCTTGACGACCGCATCAACTCTGCCTTCGCTATAGAGCGCCGATTCGAGGGTGTAGACATCGAACCTTACGTCAAAGGCCTCAAGGTCAAGGTCCTGCTCGCGGCGCAGCCAGGCAACGGCAAAAGTGCGGATATCATCGAGGTTTTCGGGGTCGCCACAGGCTGTCGTGTGCTTGTCAGCGGCCTCGACGGTCTCGCGGGCCAGATAGGCCCGGGCAACATCCTTGATATACTCACCCTGATAGCCGCCCTCCGGCCAGCGCGGGTCATCCGGTTCAATTCCCATGCAGCGCAGCTGTACGGAAAGGCCAAGGTTGCTGATCTGTACGCCGGCGTCGTTGTAGTAGAATTCGCGGGTGACATCCCAGCCGGCGGCATCAAGTACGCGGCAGAGGGTGTCGCCGATTGCCGCACCACGACCATGGCCGATGTGCAGCGGGCCGGTAGGGTTGGCGCTGACAAACTCAACCTGGACTTTTTTCTTGCCTCCGCTTGTCGTCCGGCCATAGTTGTCACCCTGTAACTCGATGTCGAGAAGGGATTTTTGCCAGGCGTCTTGGGATACGAACAGGTTGATGAAGCCGGGGCCGGCTATTTCGGTTTTTGCCAACAAACCGCCGCCGTCACCCAGATGTTTGATGATGATCTCGGCGACCTGGCGAGGTGCTTTGCGCTCTCCCTTAGCCAACTGCATGGCGACATTGCAGGAAAAGTCTCCATGGTCCGGATTGGCAGGGTGGCCGATGATAATAGATGGCAGGGGGAATGTTGTGAGTTCATGCGCCGCGTGAGCTTTGGTCAGTGCGGATTCGAGCAGGGGGGCTATTCTGTTTCGCATCATTATGTTTACTGTTCTTTCTGGTCAGGTAGTTTATTTGTCTCTTCTTCAATATCCTTGATGCTGACATCCCTTGAAAAATCGGGACACCGGGAACCTCCGTCAGGGATGCAGAATTTTTTTGCGCAGTTTTCACGCCAGGCACATACGGCGCAGTTTTGTCGAGTCATGGTTATCCGTCCTAAGGCTGCTTCTTTTCCTGGGGGAACTGGTAGATGACTTCGTTGCTACGCACCAGCCCGAAGTCTTTACGGGCGATGCTTTCGAGGTAGCGGCGGTCGGATTTGAGAGCTACTATTTCGCGTTTCAGCTTTTCATTGTCAGCCCTGCTGCTAGCCAGACGCTCTTCTATTTTGCTTTTATCCTGTCTGAGTTCAAAAATGCGCAGCAGCCCCTTATCACCGAAAACAGTGAAGAAGAGAATGAATGCCAGGCACGCTGCCGGAATGACATACATTTTTTTTTGAAGGGGCAGTTTCAATGTTACCCTTTCCTGATTCGCTCGGCAAAGTATGCCGAAGTCGATATGAGACCGTCATTCAGAGCGACCTTCGGATCCCAGTTCAGCTTTTCTCGGGCCAGCGAGATGTTTGGCTGGCGCTGCTTCGGGTCATCCTGCGGCAGTGGCTGGAAGATGATCTTTGATTTTGATCCTGTTATTGTAATGATTTTTTCAGCAAACTCAAGGATTGTATTCTCCACCGGGTTACCCAGATTTACCGGGCCGATGAAGTCGTCGCATTCCATCATGCGCACCATTCCGTCTACAAGGTCGGAGACGTAGCAGAATGAACGTGTCTGGGAGCCGCTGCCGTAAACAGTGATGTCTTCGTTTCTGAGCGCCTGCAGGATAAAGTTGGAAACAACACGGCCGTCATTTTCGGCCATGCGCGGGCCGTAGGTGTTGAAAATGCGGATGATGCGGATATCCACGTTGTTCTGGCGGTGATAATCCATCATCAGAGTTTCAGCAACCCGCTTCCCCTCGTCATAACAGCTGCGGATGCCGATCGGGTTGACGTTGCCCCAGTAATCTTCAGTCTGCGGATGGATATGCGGGTCGCCGTAAACCTCGGACGTTGACGCCTGCAGGATGCGCGCTTTCACCCGTTTGGCCAGGCCCAGCATGTTGATGGTCCCCATGACGCTGGTTTTGGTCGTCTTGACCGGGTTGTACTGGTAGTGGATCGGTGAGGCGGGACAGGCCAGATTGTAGATACGGTCGACTTCCAGCAAAATCGGCTCGGTTATATCGTGCCGGACAAGCTCGAAACGGTGGCTGTCCATCAGGTGAATGATGTTGTCTTTACTGCCGGTGAAGAAATTGTCGAGGCAGATGACGTCATGTCCTTCGCCCAGCAACCGTTCGCAGAGATGTGAGCCGACAAAGCCGGCGCCTCCTGTTACAAGTACTCTCATTTATATAACCTCTCCACGGATTCCGCCGCTGCAGCGGCCGAGCGGAATGTAGGTAAAACCGCCCGCGGCCATGCGATCAGGTTTGTACAGGTTGCGTCCATCAACTATGTTAGGCGTTCTGAGGGCCGTCTTGATGCGGTCAAAGTCAGGGTTGCGGTATTCGCTCCAGTCGGTAATGACCGTCAGTGCGTCGGCGCCATCCAGTATTTCATACTGATTGGTGCTGTATTCGATCCGGTCGCCAAAGATTTTTCTGGCTTCCGTGATCGCCTCGGGGTCATGGGCGCGTACGGTTGCACCGGCAGCCAGCAGGCGCTCAATGATTGTTATTGCCGGAGCTGCGCGCATGTCGTCGGTGCGCGGTTTGAAGGAAAGTCCCCAGCAGGCGACAATGCGACCGGTGAGGGGTAGTTCTTCATCCGGGGAACCCAGCAGTTTTACCAGCTTGTCGCCAAGAACCTCCTTCTGGAGCTCGTTTACCTCTTCAACCGCTTTCAGCAACAGGAAGTCGTAGTCGGATTCTTCGGCGGTTTTGATCAGGGCTTTGACATCCTTGGGGAAACAGGAACCGCCATAGCCTGGGCCGGGGAAAAGAAAATCGTAGCCGATGCGGGAGTCGGAGCCGATCCCCTCGCGTACTGCCTTCACATCAGCACCCATCCGTTCACAGAGTCCCGCAATCTGGTTCATAAAAGAGATGCGTGTTGCGAGCATGGCGTTAGCGGCGTATTTGGTCATTTCGGCGCTGCGGATATCCATGACGATCATGCGGTTCTGCTTGCGCATGAAGGGGTCGTAGAGCTCTTTCATTATTTCGGCGGTGCGCACGTTGTCGCAGCCGATGACAACCCGGTCCGGTTTCATAAAGTCGTCGATCGCGGCCCCTTCCTTGAGGAATTCGGGGTTGGAGACGACATCGAACTCCAGGTCAACGGAGCGTTTAGACAATTCGTCCTGAACGGCGCTACGAACTTTGTCGGCGGTACCGACCGGGACGGTTGATTTGTCGACGATAATCTTGAAGCCGTTCATGGCGCGGCCGATATCCCTGGCGACGCCGAGGACATATTTGAGGTCTGCCGAGCCGTCTTCTCCGGGAGGTGTACCAACGGCGATGAAGCAGACCAGCGATGCCTTGACCGCCTCTTCCATATCGACCGTGAAGGAGAGTCTCCCTTCTGCCTGATTGCGCAGGATCATCTCTTTGAGTCCCGGCTCATAGATCGGGATGATGCCCTGTTTAAGGTTGTCGATTCTTGTGTGGTCGATATCTACTGCGATAACACTGTTGCCGCTTTCGGCAAAACAGGCGGCTGCCACCAGACCAACATAACCGGCGCCAAAAATACATATTTTCATGATCTACTCCAAAGATTGATATAAAATCGGCGAATTATAGCACACTGCGTACCTGAAATTCCATGATTTCAAGCGTTGTTATGAATTGTTTTTTAGTCGTAGAGCTTCAGCATATGCTTCGCTGCGGGAAACTCCGGAAATTACCGCGGCCTGTTTTGCAATATCCTTGATTGAAAGCGTGCTGTCGGCCATCAGCCGCTGGAGCACGCTTTCCAGCGGCTCGGCCTCATCGGCTGCAGCCTCGCCCGGTGCGATCAAAATCACCACCTCGCCGCGCACGATACCTTGCGACACGGTTGCGACAACCTCCGACACACTACCGCGGATAAACTCTTCATACATCTTGGTAAGCTCCCGTGCGACTATTACCTGCCGTTCTCCCAGTACCTCACGTATATCGTTCAGGGTGTCAATTAATCGATGGGGGGCTTCATACAGCACCAGTGTGCCGGGCAGCGCGTTTATTGCAGACAGAAACGTGCGGCGCTTCCCCTGGCGGGATGGGGGGAAACCGGCAAAGGTGAAGTTGTCGGTTGGCAGGCCGGATGCCGTAAGGGCTGTGATGGCCGCACAGGCTCCCGGAACCGGAACGACCGGGATGTTTTCGGCAACGGCGTCGCGTACAAGTTGATAGCCTGGGTCTGACACACAGGGGGTGCCGGCATCCGATATCAGTGCTACCGATTTCCCCTGACGTAGCGCATTCAGGATGCGCTCTCCCTTGAGCTGCTGGTTATGGTCAAAATAGGAGGTGAGTGGCTTGGAGATGCCGAAGTGATTCAGCAGCTTGAGCGAGTGACGGGTGTCTTCGGCAGCTATCAGGTCGACTTCTCCGAGGATGCGCACCGCCCGGTAGGTTATGTCCTCCAGATTGCCGATCGGGGTGGATATGATGTAGAGGGTCGCGGTTGCCATCATCGCTGCGCCAGTGCAAGTTTTAGTGCCAACCCGGCAAATATTCCTGCTGCTGCACGATTAAGAACCTTCTGGGCAAAAGCGGATTTCCGGAAATGCTCTCCAAATACCCCCGCCAGAATGCTGATCGCACCGAAGATGATTATCGTTGCGATCATGAAAATAACTCCTAACAGCAGGAATTGCGCAGAGAGATGTCCTTTGGACGGGTCGGCAAACTGTGGCAGAAAGGCGAGAAAAAATATCGACACCTTGGGATTGGTGATGTTCATGATGATGCCGCGCCGGTAAAGGGCGGCGGCACTCAGCCGGTCGGCTGCAGCCAGCGGGCCGGTTTCGGCTCCCGCCTTGAATGAGAGCACCGCCAGATACAGCAGGTAGCCGGCTCCGCTCAACTTGAGAACGGTGAAGGCGGTTGCTGAGGCTTTGAAGAGAGCGGCCAATCCCAGAGTGACCGCTGCTGTGTGAAACAGGAGCCCGCTGCAGAGTCCCAGTGTAACGAGTAGACCGGCCTTGCGTCCCTGCTGGGCTGCCTGGGTCATGACAAAGAGGTTGTCGGGACCGGGTGCGAGGGCCAGCAGGATCGAAGTGGTAAAAAACATGAGCAGTATAGTGGTGTCAAACATGTGCGCCTTCTGCTGTTTGTGAAAGTATTTTTCGCCATAATGGTGTACAAGGGATTACCATTGTCTGTCAAGTCTGACAGCGTAAATAATTCAAATCTTGCAGATAGTTGCGCGAGCAGAGGAACCGCTATGACCCGAATTACCCTCAACAAAAATGAAGAGCGCCGTATCAAGTCAGGTCACCCCTGGGTATTCAGCAATGAAATACGCGAGATCACGGGAGACCGTTCCGTCGGTGTCGCCGCCGAGCTGTATGACGCAGCCGGTGGTTTTATCGGTGTTGGTCATTACAACCCGCATTCGCTGATCGCCTTCCGCTTGCTTTCCCGGCAACGGGAGGATATCGATAGCGCCGAATTCTTTGAAGGACGCCTTGCCGCCGCCTTGGCCCATCGAACGGCCTGCTATCCCGGTTTGACCACCTATCGTGCGGTCTATGGAGAGAGCGATTTTCTGCCGGGACTGGTCGTGGACAGATACGGAGAGTACCTGTCGGTGCAGTTTCTTTCGGCCGGTATCGACAGCCGCCGTGAGCTTATTGTGGCCGCGCTGCGGAAGATATTTGAACCCCTCGGCATCATTGCCCGCAACGATGTCAGCGTCCGTAAGCTGGAAGGATTGGACGAAAAGATTGAAACGTTGTGGGGTGAAATACCGGAGCGGGTTGATATGGAAGAGAACGGACTTTCGTTTCAGGTAAACCTGCGCGAAGGGCAAAAGACCGGTGCTTTTCTGGATCAGAAACAGAATCATCTGCTGCTGCGGGGGATCAGTAAAGGGAAGGAGGTGCTCGACTGTTTCTGCTACACCGGGAGTTGGGCTGTCCATGCCGCATCGTTTGGCGCGGCAGCGGTCCTCGGGGTCGATATCTCGGCACGAGCCGTAGGGCAGGCCAGCAGTCACGCCAAGCTGAACAAAGTGTCCGACCGGGTCAAGTTCGAGGAGTGCGATGCTTTTGAACGGCTTCGCTCGCTTCATCAGGAGGGACGCCGCTTTGGCGTGATCGTTATGGACCCCCCTGCCTTCGTCAAAAGTCGCAAGAACATCGCCGAGGCGACCAAAGGGTACCTGACCGTCAACCGTCGTGCCCTGGAACTGCTGGAGCCGGGCGGCTACCTGATCACCTGTTCCTGTTCGTACCACATGGGGCGCGAAGCGTTCCGCGATATGCTTATTCAGGCGGCCCGTCTGGCCAAGCGCGAGGTCAGGCTGGTGGAAACCTGCAGCCAGGCGGCGGATCACCCGGTGTTGCTGTCGTTTCCGGAGTCGGAATATTTGAAGTGTTTTGTGTTGCAGGCTATCTGATATGTTGTCTCTGGTATTCTCATGTACTTACAGGTAGGTCCGTCGGGAGAGTGACATGGACTACATAGCCGATTTACATATCCACTCCCCCTATTCTCGAGCCACGAGCCCGCAGAGCACGTTGGCCGGTCTGGCGGGGTGGGCGCGGGTCAAGGGGATTCAGGTCATCGGCACCGGTGACTTTACCCATCCCGGTTGGTTTGGCTGTCTGAAGGATGAACTGGAGCCGGCCGAACCGGGGCTGTTCAAGCTGAAGAACGAGGCCGCCATTGTCTCGCCGTTGGCGGAGGTGACGTCGTCCCAGGCTCCGGTGCGTTTTCTGCTCTCGGCCGAGATCAGCAGCATCTACAAACGCCACGGCGTGGTGCGCAAGGTGCACAACCTGCTCTATGTGCCGGACTTTGCTTCGGTCGAGCGGCTGAACGCCCGGTTGGGAAGCATCGGCAATATCAAATCCGACGGTCGCCCGATCCTCGGTCTGGATAGTCATGATCTGCTGGATATTATGCTTGAGTTGGCGCCCGAAGGCTTTCTGGTGCCGGCCCACATCTGGACCCCCTGGTTCTCCCTGTTTGGCTCCCGGTCGGGGTTCGACCGCATCGAAGATTGTTTTGGGGATCTGACGCCGCATGTTTTTGCCCTTGAAACCGGGCTTTCCTCCGACCCTGACATGAACCGGTTGATTTCCGGGCTCGACCGCTTCACTCTGATTTCCAACTCCGATTGTCACTCGCCGTCCAAGTTGGGGCGCGAGGCCAACCTCTTTTCCACCGGGCTGGATTTTTTCTCACTGAGGGATGCTCTTCGCGAGGGTCGGCGTGACACCTTCCGGGGTACGGTGGAGTTCTTTCCCGAAGAGGGGAAATACCATGCTGACGGACACCGTTCCTGTCGGGTCTGTCTTGAACCTGCGGAGACGCGCCGTCTCGGGCTGCGCTGTCCGGTGTGCGGCAAGCCACTCACCGTGGGGGTCTCCCATCGGGTCATGGAGCTGGCTGACCGTGAGCAGCCTCTGTATCGCGACGATTCGCCTCAGGTTTTCAGTCTGATTCCGCTCCCCGAGCTGCTGAGCGAAATCATCGGTGTCGGACCGGCCTCCAAGAAGGTAATGGAGCAGTATCGCCGCTGTATTGACCGCTTCGGTTCTGAATTCAACCTGCTCCTGCATACCCCGCTTGACGAAATCAGGCATGAAAACCCGCTCCTGGGGGAAGCGCTTGCACGGATGCGTAGCGGGCGGGTAATCCGCAAACCGGGCTTTGATGGTGAGTATGGGTTGATCAGGGTCTTTGAGGAGGGAGAAAGGCTCTTGAGTTGAGATGTTTGTGACGGTAGTGCAGTGAAAAGGGTAATCAGGAGAGCCTATGCCGTTTTGTCGGCAATCTGATAGCCACGCTCTTTCTTCATAAGAAACCCCTCTCGCTCCATCGCCTCGATGTTTGCGAGTACCATTTTCTGTTCAGCCGTTATCCCTGATAAAAGTTGTTTCACCGTTATTCCTGGCTGGGTGATTATTTGGCGTAATATCCGGCTGCGTAACTGCCGGTTTGATCCTTCAAAACTGCTTTGGCGTGTGTGATGGCTACTGCGCTGTCCCGGATTGGGGTGGAGCTGCTTGAGCATTGTGCCGTAATCCATCAAGGCGTAATACCATTCGCGCGGGTTGCCATGATCAAGCGTTGTTGCGACCAACGGCATGATGTCCCGGTCGCTCACCTTGTCATGGCCATGAAAAAAGAAGTGGATGTACACCGTGCGGACGTTGGTTTCTATGAGTGGCTCCGCCACATCAAAAGCAAACGCGGCCACTGCCCGTGCGGTGTAGGGGCCAATGCCCGGCAATGCCTGTAGCTCCGGTACCGTGGCAGGAAAGATGCCGTTGTGCCGCGCAACAATCTCTTCGGCGCACCTTTTGAGATGTATTGCCCGGCGGTTGTACCCCAAGCCCTGCCAGACCTTTAAAACATCTGACAGCGGTGCGGAAGAAAGCGCGTCAAGCGTCGGAAAGTGCGTAAGAAACTCACCGTATTTGAGCCGGACACGCTCAACCTGGGTTTGTTGAAGCATGATTTCTGATACCAGCACGGCGTATGGGTCGCGGGTTTCCCGCCACGGCATTGAACGTGCTGTTTTGTCATAATGAGTGAGAATCATTGCCCGGAAGGCCTCAATTGTGGGCTGATTGAGGCTTCCGGTTTCATAATGATGGGTGAGTTCAGCAGGATTTAACATATAGGGCTCTACTTTACAGACCGGTAATTTCCTTCTCTTTCGGGTATTCAACAAGGATGCTGAAGGTCAGCTCCTTCTTTTCTCCGCTCTTGAGCGGAATTTTCCAGGTGAGGGTGCCGTCGCTCTTGATCTCTTCAGGTTTGAGGGACGGTTCCTCCAGTGAGACCTTGATCTCTTCATTGGCCGCAATCGGCAGCTGGTCACGCAGTGTCAGCAGCACCGGTTCCTTCCTAAAATTACCCAGTTCAATCCTGTAGCGGTAGCTGACCAGATTTTTGCCAAACATCCCCGCTTCTTTTTGCTGTTTCAGCTCTTCCCGTTTAACGGTTATCTGATCGTCACTGCCGAAAAACAGGTCAAACTTCTCTCCCGTCGCGATCCTTTTCATTCGGGAGCTGCCGGTGTAGCTGTTGCCGACAAAGGTGTTTACCTTGCCCGGCAGGAGCGGGTAGGCCGCCTTGTTGACCGCTTCCGAACGTATAAACACCGATGGTGAAAGTTTCGGGAGTGTCATGTATTCCAGATTTACCGGCAGCTGTTCTACCGCTACGACTGTGCCGTGAGGGGTGCCGTCTGCTGGGATGTCCAGTGTGCGCGGGACACGGAAGGAGATGGATGATTGCTCGTCACTGACCTGTGCGGTGACAAAAGCTGCCGGGGCCTCTTCAGCTGCTGCACTTTCGAGGGCGTCGTATTCCATCGGCGTCCGGTTTGACATTTTTGCCATGGCACGCGGAGCCGCTGCAGCCGATAACGCCCTCAGCATTGTTGGCTGCGGCCGGTACAGGGAAATGTGCCAGGGTGACAATTCCGGTGGAGCGCCACCGACTGCGGGACGGGCGGTGGAAAGTGTCAGGTCTACATTGTTCCAATCCTCTCCGGTCTGTTGACGTACCATCGCCCGGAAAGTCAGTTCGGCACTCTTGGCATCAGCGGCAAGACGGGCATCGTAGGAGGGTTCCCAGCTTGCCTGGCGAGTCATTGAAGCCAACTCAAGTGTTAGCTTGCCTTCGCGTGCGACCTCCACCGTGACTTCAACTGTTTTGACCTCTTTCAGCGTTGAACCGGTCGCTTCATTCTGCTGGCGCCGCAGGGCATCGATCTGGTCCTTTATCCCCTTCTTTTCAAATTCAATATCACGACTCTGTTCTTCAGCTTTCGTGATTCCTGAGCCGACGAAGCTGGAGGCGTTCAACAGTTCTGCTGTTGTTGGGCGACCGACAGCCAGTTCTTTCGAGATGCGCTCTCCCCAGGCGACGCGGATAGAATCCAGAAAGGCTATTTGTGCCGTGATTCCGGATTTCCTGGCGTCAAGTCCGGCGGAACTCCGCTCCAATACGCGGATTTCTTCCTGCAACTTCTGAACGCGTTTTTCGCCGCTCCCTTCGAGGAAAGTCCGCTTGATCTCCAATCCAGCTATGGTTGCTGCCGCTGTTCCCTTCCCGGTAACGCGCACAGAGTCGTCAAGAATTAAAGTCGGCAGAGACTCGAAGGCGATCAGGTAGCTGCCCGGTTTGAGGTTGAAGGTGGCGCTGCGAGTCGTCAGGGCGCGGTCCGTGTAGACGATAACGGTATTTATGCGTGAAACAGCGGGAATTCGTTTGAAGTCGGCAGAGGAGGAGATGGTTGGTGCCAGGATGAGAATCAGGAACAGAAAATTACGCAAACTTTTCATGAGGTGCCCCTTTGTTTATAAGATTCAGCGTATCAAAACAAATGACTAAACTCAAAGTCCTTTTTACAGGGATGAAGGGGATAAAAGGGATAAAGCCATCAGATCTTGAAGACGTAAAGATTTTATGTTTTAACCCAAAAAATCTGAAGCTTTTATCTTGATTTTGCTGTTATCCCAAGTATCCCCTTCATCCCTGTTAAATTGGATGTTTTTGGTGTGTTGAAAAGTTGCTTAGAATGCTGGTTAGCGGCGACCTTTTGCAGGCGGGCGTGCCCCTTCTCCCTGACGCTTACCTCCGGCCGGGCGGCCGGGACGTTTAGCGGAGGTAGTTGGACGTTCACTTTTGGCTCCATCTTTAGCCGCCGCAGGCCGCCATTTTTTGACCGCCTCTTTCGCTGCGGACGAACGCCCGGTTTTTGTCCCTTCTTTAATCACCGGGCGCGAGCTTTTGGCCCGTTTTACCTCTGCCGGTCGCTCGCCTTGTAAGGCATCTTTTGCCGCTGCCGTACGGGCACCAGTTGATGGCCGTGGAGCCATCGCAGGTCGTGCAGACGCCGCCGGGCGGGCAGATCCCGCTGGCCGGGAAGTAGCCAGCGGCTTTCTCTTCACGTATGGTGTCTTTGCCGGGCGATCTTTCTGCGGTTTGGCAATGCTGACGACGATGCAGCGGTCAATCAGATACGTGCCGTCAAGTGTTTCAACAACCTCGTCGAGATTTACCTCGGACAGCATGCGCACGTACCCGCAACGCTTGAACTCACCGGTCTGTTCGTCAACTATCAGGTGGACCGAGGTAACGACCCCCATAATTTCAAAAAGTTTGCGTAAATCTTCTTCGGTTGCCTGCTCCGAAATATGTCCGACGTAGAGTTCTTTTGCCATGTCTATAATCCTTGTAATTAATTTATTTCTGTTCTCTGTGGATGGCGAATGGGCCCCAGGTCTGGTCGATCGACATCAGCTCCAGGGTGTTGACGTTTACATGTGGTGGCTGGCTGACGACCCAGCGCACCGTTTCGGCGATATCTACTGCCGTCAGCGGCTCAGTTCCCTGGTACACGTTTGCTGCCTGTTCGTCATTCCCTTTAAAGCGTACTTTTGAAAACTCGGTTTCGGCCATACCGGGCTGGATGCAGGAAACACGCACCCGCGTACCGAGGAGATCACAGCGAAGGTTGCGTGAAAACTGGGTGACGAACGCTTTTGTGCCGCCATAGACGTTGCCGCCGGCATAGGGCCAGGCACCAGCGGTTGAACTGATATTGATGATATGGCCGCGGTTGCGCTCCACCATGCCCGGCAGTATGAAGCGGGTGCAGTACATCAGCCCCTTGATGTTGGTGTCAACCATGGTATCCCAGTCATCCAGTTCAACCTGGTGAGCCGGTTCCAGTCCCAGCGCCAGACCGGCATTGTTGAGCAGGACATCGATGCTGCGGAAGCGTTCCGGCAGCGATTCGATCGCTCCTTGAACCGCAGCGCGGTCGCGCACATCCAGCGGAATTATCTGCACTTCGCTCTGTGTTGCCAGCTCCTTTTGTAACTCCAGAAGCGGATCAACCCGCCGTGCTGTCAGAACAAGACGATAACCTTCCGTGGCAAACATGCGCGCGCAGGCTGCGCCGAAACCTGCTGACGCTCCGGTAATGAAAACTGTTTTTCCGCTCACGCAACCTCCTGCTGTGCCTGTTGATATACCGTCTCTAGCAGCCGGTCCTGCCCGATCCCTCTCTGTTCGCAGAGATTCAGCATCTCGTTGGATACGGGGGCGCAGACAGTTAAGCTTCCCGATTCGGCAAGAGACAGTGCCGTTCTGAACGAATGCAGGGCAAAACCCGATAATTCCGGCATGTCGCCGCCGCCATAGCGCTTGTCGCCCATGACCGGTCGTCCGATCGATGCCAGGTGGCGGCGGATCTGGTGCATCCTCCCGCTGATTGGGGTTACGGCCAGCAGAGAACAGTTTTCGCCGGCAAGAATAATCTTGTAGCGGGTTTCTGACTCCTTGCCGTCCAGCGCTTCTTTGATGATTCCGCTGCTCTCAGGTGTCCCCCATACCAGTGCCAGGTACAGTTTGTCGAGGCCGGTCTCTTTTACCTGCCGACCATAGATTGCTGCAGAACTGGAACTTTTGGCCAGAATGACGGTTCCGGAGGTGCCGCGATCAAGCCGGTTGACCGGATACAGTTTGCAAGGGGTCGCGCGCTCGGTCATGTATGCCTGACCAACTTCTACCAGGTTCTCTTCGAACTCGGCGGTACGATGCATCGGCAGCCCAGGCGGCTTGTTGGCAATCAGGATAAGGCCGTCTTCGTAGAGTATGTCGAGGTCAGGTCGGGAATCTGCCAGTTGGGCGGTTGTGGCCGCACTCTCTTTGAGCGTGATGGTGTCGTGGAGGGAAAGCAGGGTGTCAGCTGTTGCCGAAGCGCCGTTGAGCTTGGCGGCTCCGCTTTTGATCAGTTTGCGTGCATAGCCGGAAGGCGCTGCAGGCATACGGGTTCGCAGATAACTTTCCAGCCGGCGGCTGTGGTCTTCGTGGGTGATTACAAAGGAGAGCATACGTGTGACAGGCTGGCGAATCCGGAATTAAACCACTATCCGGTCATCCTTGTAGCCTGCGTTTACCTCCAGCGCTTCATTCATGGCACGAATAGCTACTTCAAGCTGGCTGTCATCCGGTTCTCTGGTGGTCAGGCGCTGCAGTGCCAGACCGGGGGTAATTATCATTTTAACGAGCGGGTGGCCATCGTGTGTGGCGCTCCATTTAAGAAACTCGTAGGAAATTCCTGCTATCATCGGCAGCAGCACTATCCGTGAGCCGGCTTTGAGGTAAAATGGCCAGAGTTTGGGAACAAGTGAGAAGACAGCTATGCTGACCAGCATTACGATCAACAGGAAACTGGTGCCGCAGCGAGGATGCAGGCGGCTGTAGTGACGGACATTCTCAACCGTCAGTTCGATCCCGTCTTCGAAGGCAAAAATAGATTTGTGTTCGGCTCCATGGTACTGGAAAACCCGCTGGATATCTTCCATTCGTGAGATCGCCCAAATGTAGAGAAGAAAAACAATGACCCTGATTACGCCATCCACCAGGTTGAAGACGATGTTGTTATCGCCAATGACCGGTGTCAGCAGTTTGGTCAGGTAGAGCGGAAAGAGGAAAAACAGGCAGATGCCGAAGCCAAAGGCTATCGACATGGTGCCGGCCATAGCCCATGAAGAGAGTTCGCCACCCCCTTCTTTGTCTTTGTCTTTGTCTTTGTCCTTGTCCTTGTCCTTGTCCTTGTTTTTTACGCTCTCTTTTTCCTTCTCATCTTCACTCATCGCTTCGTTTGCAGAAAAATTCAGGGCCTTGATGCCGATGATCAGCGAGGTGAAGAGCGCCACGGCGCCGCGAATGATTGGCAACTTGACGATTGGAAATCGTTCGGAGAGCGGTACCGCAAGTTCTTTTCTGACAACTATCTCGCCGTCTGGGCGACGGACTGCAATGGCAATCGAGCGTGGCGCGCGCATCATTACCCCTTCAATAACCGCCTGGCCGCCGACATGTATCTTATCCATGATACCTCTTTTAATCTAAAAAACATTGTACCGCAGAGGAGGCGAAGTCGCGCCGAGGAAAACAAGAGAGTCAAAGCAATAAAATGGATTTAAATGTAAACCAAATATCTCATGACCTTTGTTTTGATTCTCTCCGCGTGTCTCTGCGTCCTCTGTGGTTAAGCTGTCTTTTGTAGGTTTGGTTGTTACAGCTTCTTGTAAAACTCCCTGACTTCGGTCGTCTGCCCGCAGCAGAACTTTCCTTCCGGGCAGGGGCCGCCGACGCAGCCGGGGCCGGCTTGGCGGAATATGACTGGCGCTATGTTTTTTACCAGTCGCAGCATTTCGACACTCATTTCACGGATTTCCCACTGAGCGCGCTGGCAGCAGCGCAGGGCAAAGAAGTGCAGCAGTTCACGGGCATTCATCGTCATAATGATTTTTGTTTCGGTTGCATTCGGCAGGATGTAGCGGGCATCTTCGGCCGGAATCCCCATCTCTATCAGCTGAGCGTATGCCTTGTGAACTGTTTCCGACATGAAGGCGAAAATCTGCCGGGCATCGTGGTTCTCGGCAATAGTGTCAGGCATAATGGAGGTGAATTCCTCCTTGTGCGAAACATAGCGCTGTGATTGCTGAGAGAATGAGGCTATGCGGTGGCGCACCAGCTGGTGAGTGGTAACGCGTGAAATCCCCTCAATGCCGAAAGTGAACGAGGCGTGCTCCAGTACGGAGTGATGTCCCAGTGACATGATCTTGTCAAGAAACGACTCGATGTCGGAGGCAGCCAGTTTTTCACGTAATTCATCTATTGAAGTGGGTGAATAGCAGAGGCGGGCAGCAAGTGCTACCGTGCGTTCGGGATTGGGGGTGTGTTCGATCAGGGTGACGTTCATGGTGACCTGCTCGAGCCATGCTCAGGGTTAAGCGATGGTTGTTCCAGAAACTGGCATGCTCTGATTGTAGTGGGTGTTCCTGATGCATGGCGCCAGGAGAAAAAAAAGGGGTTTTGCCTTGCGACAAAGCCCCTCTCAGAAGTTTACGAAACGATCGATCAAGCCTGGCCGTAACGTTTTTTGAAGCGCTCGACACGACCTGCAGTGTCAATCAACTTCTGCTTGCCGGTGTAAAACGGGTGGCAGGCAGAGCAGATCTCTGTGCTGATCTCTTTCTTTGTGGAGCGTGTCAGGAATGTGTTACCGCACAGACACTTAACGGTAATCTCGGAATATTCTGGGTGAATGCCTTCTTTCATCTCTTCCTCCTTCAATAGTGCTTTACGGCGAAACGTAATCTAATTATGAACAGTAAAGTGTGAGTGTAGCTACTATGAATATTTTTTGCAACCATTTTTTAGCTATTTCGACATTGAGTCAAGAAAAGCCTGGTTGGTCTTGGCTTCCGAAAGTTTGTCCAGCAGGAACTCCATGCTGTCGACCACATTCATCGGGTGGATGATTTTGCGCAGAATCCAAATCCGGTTGAGGTAGGTTTTGGCAATCAGGAGCTCTTCCTTGCGGGTGCCTGATTTGTTGATGTCGATGGCCGGGAAGGTGCGCTTTTCCACCAGCTTCCGGTCGAGATGCAGCTCCATATTACCGGTGCCCTTGAATTCCTCAAAGATGACCTCATCCATCTTGCTGCCGGTGTCTACCAGTGCGGTGGCAATAATCGTCAGCGAACCACCCTCTTCAATGTTGCGGGCCGCACCAAAGAAGCGCTTTGGTTTTTGCAGGGCGTTGGCATCCACGCCGCCGGTCAGAATCTTGCCGGATGGCGGCAGTACCGTGTTGTAGGCACGGGCCAGGCGCGTGATGGAGTCCAGCAGGATGACAACATCTTTTTTGTGTTCAACCAGACGCTTGGCCTTTTCAATGACCATTTCGGCAACCTGTACGTGGCGGGTGGCCGGTTCGTCAAAAGTTGACGACACTACTTCGCCGTTAACCGAGCGCTGCATGTCGGTAACCTCTTCAGGCCTCTCATCAATGAGCAGGACGATCAGGTAAACTTCCGGGTGGTTAGCGGCAATCGAATTGGCAATGTTCTGGATCAGCACCGTCTTGCCGGTTCTGGGGGGGGCAACGATCAAGCCGCGTTGTCCTTTTCCGATCGGAGCAACCAGTTCGATAACACGCATCGGCATGTTTTCAGAGGTTGTCTCAAGAGTGAGCTTCTCCTGCGGATAAAGCGGGGTCAGGTTGTCGAAGAGAATTTTGTCGCGAGCAATTTCCGGAGATTCGTGATTGACCGACTCCACCTTGAGCAACGCAAAATAACGCTCACCTTCCTTGGGGGGTCTGATCTGGCCGGACACGGTGTCGCCGGTGCGCAGGTTAAAACGTCTGATCTGGCTCGGAGATACATAGATGTCATCAGGGCCCGGCAGGTAGTTGTAGTCAGTGGCACGCAGAAAACCGAAACCGTCCTGAAGCGTTTCCAGTACGCCCTCACCGAAGATCGAACCGTTCTGCTCTGTCTGAGCATTTAAAATCGCAAAGATCAGGTCCTGTTTACGGAGGCTTGAAGCTCCTTCAATGTTAAGATCGCGGGCAATAGTGTTAAGCTCGCTGATCTTCTTACCTTTAAGCTCTTGTAAATTCATCTGTTCTCCTGCGTGCGGTCATCATGGATATGGGGATTTGACATAGATGGTTTTAATTTTCCGGGGAAGGCATAGCGCGGCTCTATTAATGACATTTGCAATAGTCGGAAGCTTGTTGCTCAAAAAAACAGAATATGATTTTCAGAGGTTCTAATAACGTGCGTATGAAGAAATATAGGGATCAGTTTGGATGCCACGATGTTTAATCTGAGGTGTTGTGACGTTACCCTTTATTTTCGGGGCTTGTCAATAAAAAACAGCATAACTTGCTCGTGAAAGAGCAATCTTTTATCGACAGGCATTACGTAGGCTTCAAAAGCTCGTTGATAACAACTCCTGCCATGGTTAACCCGAAGATGGATGGTATATACGAAATGCTGCCGAGAATTACCCGGCGATATTCGTCATTGTCCGTTTGCTTATGACTGGTGTCGCTGACGCTGCCAGTGGCAGGTTCAAGCTCACGGTGCAGTTCTGTAGAATAAACGACCTGTACACCGGAAGTGATGCCGGCCTCTTTGAGTATTCTCCGCATACTGCGAGCCATGCGGCAGTTTCTGCTGGAGGAAATGTCGGAAACTTCAATTTTTGTCGGGTCAAGCTTGTTGGCGGCACCCATGCTGGAGATGATCGGAATGCCCTGTTGCCGGCAGATTGTTATCAGCGCCGTTTTGGCGGTGAAATGGTCAATCGCGTCAAGGACATAATCGGGGCGCGGTGCGAGAAGCCGGTCGGCGTTCTCCTGGGAGAAGAACTCCTTGATCGGTTCGATCGTGGCGGCGGGATTAATGTCGCGCAGGCGCGCAGCCATCACATCAACCTTTTGCTGGCCGACTGTGCTGGAGAGAGCGTGGATCTGCCGGTTGATGTTGCTCTGGCAGATATCATCAAAGTCCACCAAAGTGATCTTCCCGACGCCGGCACGTCCAATGGCTTCTGCGGCATAACTGCCGACTCCGCCGACCCCGCAGATCATGACGTGTTTACCGGCTAGGGTGGCTAACCCTTTAGTGCCGATGAGAAGTTCTGTCCGGGAAAAGCGATGGAGTGGCATAGAGTCTCATTTTTATGCATTAATTGGCAGGTAATCATTTCATTAGACCATATACGGCAATTGACCGCCGATAAAAGCGGATACATGCCGAGAAAAACAGGACTTACTTCAAAAAATGAATAACCTTTTGGGTTAGACCAGTATTTTTCTTAAGCCTCTGTTTTATCGGCGTGTATCGGCGTACATCGGCGGTTAAATGCTTTTTTCAGGTTACACAATAATTTTAGCAAAATCCGCGAGCTCGGATATGCGCGCCGGACCGTAGCCGATGAAGTCACCATCGACCTGGATCGGTTGTCTCCCCTGGACCTCAAAGGAGGATGAGTGCATCCGGACCATATTCATGCTTGTCTCCGCCTTGCCGCGAAACAGATCAAGAGCACAGCTCAAATAGGTGCGTCGTTTGTTCTCAGTAATGCAGATTGCCGCAAGGCCTGGTGAAAAGGGGCTGCTATCCGGGGACAGGATGAAGTTACCACCGTAGCGGGAAGCGTTGCAGATTATTGCCGTGTGGCATGTTGCGCCGCTTTCCTGGGTGCTGATTTCAAAAAGAGTGCTATCCCACGCGATTGCACTCTTCAGCGCAGACAGTGCGTAGGCACCCTGGCGCAGCATTTTTTTCCCCCATGGCCAGACGTCCCTGACGACAGCCCCGTCAAGGCCAATTCCGGCCATGAGTAAAAAACGGTGGGAGCAGTGATCAAGTTCAATGACGCCGACGGAGAGAGAGCTGGTTTTGCCGGCAACTATCCGCTCGAGAGCGTCATCAAGAGACGTAATGCCAATTTCAGCGGCCAACACATTTGAGGTGCCGAACGGCAGCAGAGCCATGGTGGCCGTGGCTGGATTCAGGCTGTTGACCACTGCATTGATTGTTCCGTCCCCCCCGGCAACGATGATCAGATGCGGGTCGTGCTCCTCATTGATCCTTGCGCAACATATGTTAATCTCAGCCGGGGTGCGGACCTGGAAAACTTCCGGAATTATCGTGTGAGCGCGTAATCGCTCCAGAGAATGCTGCAGGCGCCCGGCTGAATGGGTGCCCGACGCTGGATTAACAAAAAGATATGTTTTCATATGTTAAGTAATTCCGCATGTGTGCTCATCGGTTTGATGCGATGGTAGTGGGTAACGTTAACGAAATTGGTTAGCGATTAAACTCCGTAAAACGCCCTGTACCAGGCGACGAACGCACCGATTCCCTCCTCAATGGAGGTTGATGGCCTGAAGCCGACGTCCCGCATCAGATCATCAACATCAGCGTAGGTCGCGGAGACATCTCCCGGCTGTAACGGGAGGAGGTTCTTGATCGCTTTTATCCCGAGCGCATTTTCCAGCACTTCAATAAATCTGATCAATTCAACAGGGTTGTTGTTGCCGATGTTATAAATACGGTACGGGGCGCTGCTTGTGCCGGGATCAGCTGCCTCTCCGTTCCAGTCATGGTTCGCTTCGGGGACCTTATTCATTACCCTGAAGATTCCTTCCACAATATCATCGATATAGGTGAAGTCCCGTTGCATCAGGCCATGGTTGTAGACGTCAATCGGTCGCCCCTCGATAATCGCCTTGGCGAAGAGGAACAGAGCCATGTCCGGTCTGCCCCACGGTCCGTACACGGTAAAGAAGCGCAGCCCGGTCGTCGGCAGGCTATAGAGGTGGGAGTATGTGTGGGCCATCAGCTCGTTGGCTTTCTTTGTCGCCGCATAGAGAGAGATGGGGTGATCCACATTGTCATGCACGGAGAAGGGCATCTTGGTGTTAGCCCCGTACACGGAGCTGGAGGATGCGTACACAAGGTGTTTGACGTTGTTATGCCGGCACCCCTCAAGGATATTGATGAAGCCGGAGATATTGCTGTCTATGTAGGCGTAGGGATTCTCGATGGAATAGCGAACCCCGGCCTGGGCCGCGAGATTGACGACGATATCGAACTGCTCCTCCTTGAAGAAGCGACTGACGGCGTCCCGCTCTTCAAGCCCCATCTTGTGAAAACGGAAATTATTCCGTTCTTCCAGTTGCGCAAGTCGCGCGGTTTTAAGGTTTACGTCGTAATAGTCGTTGAGGTTGTCGAGTCCGACAACTTCGCATTCGCTCTCCAACAGCCGTTTTGCAAGGTGAAAGCCGATAAAACCGGCAGCGCCGGTGACGAGTATCTTTGGCATGTGTCCTCCGGGGGAAATTTAATAGTAGCTGCGTTCCGGCACTTAGTTAGATGAAGGTAATTCTACATCACAACCCTTAAATAGCCAGACGTCGTAGCGGTGGTCGGGCAGCCTCTAACAAAGTATTTTCTCGATTGCCTGCATTAGAAGCGCCGGAGTAATGCTCTCACGACACTCCCCGTCCTTTTCGCAACGTGTGCGGAAGCAGCGCGCACACGGCATAGGTGCCTGGATAACGGCGTGTTGCGCTCCTCTGGGGCCGCTGCGCAGGCCGTCGCTGGAACGGTAGTACGAGACGGTAGGAGTCCCGGCAGCTGCGGCCAGATGGATAATGCCGGTGTCACCACCCATCACCATGTTGACCTTTTTTACCAGCGCAGCCAGGCGCATGATGGATAGTTTTTCCAACAGCACCGCCTGTCCGCCCAGTGCCGTTGTGACCCGTTCCGCTGCACTGTACTCGCTGTCATTGCCCCAGGAGAACAGCAGGACAGCACCGGGGAAAGTAGAGATAATCATGCGCCCAAGTTCGACCCAGCCGGATTCATACCAGAATTTCGTCTGCCAGGTGGTGCCGGTATGGATCAAAAAGAGTGGCCCCTCTTTACGGTAGCGCTTGACCAGATCGTCAACTGCCAGATCATCTTCCGGTCGGGTGCAGATATCGGTGTGCAGTTGCAGGCCGCTGAACTCAAGGTCGAAGGATGCTGCGGCAACGCGCAGGTACTGGTCGGTTATATGGAGGTCTTCGGGGCGTAGAGCAATTCTTCGCTTGATGAACAGCGCATTAAGACTCTCCTGTGCTGCAGCTCGGCTGAATCCGACCCGATGGGAACAGCCGCTTACCCAGGCAACCATGCCGCTTTTAATGTTACCCTGAATATCGATCACCAGATCATAGGCCCGTTGCACCAGACCTCTGCGGACGTTGAGAATATCATTTATAGTTTCCAGGGAAAACGGTTTCTTCTTCCATTTTTTGAAACGCACGGTATGGAGTTGCGAAATCAGAGGGTTGCCGCTTAAAAGATCGGCAAAAGCCTCTTCGACAACCCAGTCTATTTCGCAACCGGGTGACGCCTGTTTCAGGTAATCCAGTACCGGCAGGGCATGCAGAACATCACCCATGGCGGATATTTTAACGATCAGGATACGCATGGATTCCTCATGTTCAGCATTTCTTTCACGGCTTCAAAAACGTCGTCCACCGTGATTCGTTCCATACATTCCATATGGTGGCTGTTGCTGCACTTTCTGCTGCGGCAGGGGACACAGTCCAAGTCTGCTGCCTGAAGTATCCTGTTACCACTGCCGGTAGGCCCGGTACGTTCCGGGTCGGCGGCTCCAAACAGTGCAATGACAGGTGTTCTGACTGCGGTTGCCATATGCATCGGACCGGTATCACCGCTGACAAGCAGGGCGGATTTTTCCAGAACCGCCCCCAGTTGCAGCAGGGTCGTTGTGCCGGTGAGAAGCAATGGGTGTGAGCTTGATAGCCGGTCTATATCGTGCGCCAAGGGGGTGTCGCCGCCACCACCGACAATGATTACAGCAGCATTCAGTTCATTGCTGATCCTGTCCGCAAGGGCTGCAAACTGTGCTGTGCTCCAGCGATTAACCGGATGGCTGGCGCCAGGGTTGATAGCCACCACCGGGCGATTGTCCATAGCATGGGATTCGAACAGTTCTGTCGCGTACTGACGATCATCAGGGGAAAGGTAGAGGTCCAGTTCTTCACCGTCTGGATAAACTCCGAGCGGTTTAACGGTTTTAAGGTGATCCAAGACAGCGTGGAGGACCCTCTTGCGGGTTTTGTGATACGTCAAAATTCGGCAAGGCAGTGCGGCGGACGTCAGGAACCAGGTTTTAAGGTTACTGCGTTGAAAGTTGATGACCAGGTCGTAGGAGCGGCTCCTGATCTGCTTCCAGAGAGAAAGCAGGGCACTGAACGACCGGTGTTCACCACGGCGGTCATATACCAGAACATCAGCTATGTCGGGGTGATGACGAAACAGATCAATGGAGGCACTGTTTCCAACCATTATGTCGATGCGTGCATGGGGTAAGCTGTTGCGCAGGGCTCTGATCGTCGGAGTCAGCTGCAGCAGGTCGCCCATGGCACCGGGTTTGATGATGAGGATGTTTTGTGGTTTTTGATTCATGGTGCCCTTGTCTTTTAATATCCGTGCATCTCTTTTGAGGCCGCTCTCAGCATCAGAGAGCGGCGAGAAACTTTTTCGGGTCTTCAGAGAACAGCGGAAAATTGTCCGTTGTCAGGATAACCGGGCAGGCATCCGGAAACTGTTTCATGAATATGTCGAGCCCTTTCGCCGTTTTTTTTCTGCCGGATTTTACTTCAATAGCGAAGAGTTTACCCTGATAGCGGTAGATAAAATCAACTTCGGCGTTTTTCTCCCGCCAGTAGAACAGCTCTCCCGGCAATTGCAACAGCTGTGCTCCTACTGCAAGTTCAAATACTCTGCCACGTCTGTCAAGATCTTCCAATACTCCCGGCCCTGCGGTCATAGTGTAGAGGGCAGGGCAGGCAACGAGAATTTTAGGACTGGAGGAACGGGTAAGCCACCCTTTTGCTGAATATTTTTCCAATGGATATATTAGAAACGCTCCGGTAAACAGTTCAATGTAATATTTAATAAGATCAGTATTTCCCTTGTCCTGCAGCTGTCCCAGCAGTTTGGTATAGCTTATTTCCTGAGCCGGATACTGGCAGAGGATTTCAAACGCCTGTCGGAATAATGCCGGATTACCTACCTTGCGGTTCAAGAGAATATCCTTGCCAATGACCGCCTCCACGATTGAGTCCTTCAAGTACGCATACCAGCGATCATAATCACCCTCGTACGCAACTGAGCCCGGATAACCACCAAACAAAAGAAAACGATCAAGGTCATAGCCAAAGCATTGATTCAGCTCAGTGAATGTCCAGTGGTTTATGCGTGTAAGTTCAAAGCGCCCCGCAAGACTTTCGGTCAGCCCGCTTTGTATTTGCAGTGAGCTGGAACCAAGCACGACAACGCGGAGCCGATGTGGATTTTTGTCCCATAAAGATTTGAGGGTCTCCGACCAGTTAGGAATCTTCTGAACTTCATCAATAATCAATAGAGTGCTGTCGCCCAGCAACAGAGCTTTTTGCCATTGCTCCAGCAGCCAGGTGCGGTCAGTAACCAGCAAATCGTCGGCATTGGCATAATGGTTGTTTTTGGGATAGCGAGCAAGTAATTGCCGCATACCGGTAGTTTTACCGACCTGGCGAGGGCCGACGAGAACCTGGATCAATGGTTGATCATCGGAGAGGCGTTTTTCAATGTGTGTTACGAATGCTCGTTCGTATCTCGTAGGCATGGTAGGAGTATAGTGTTATTTGGTAGGCTAGTCTAGTAAAAACAGTGGTTGCGGCTTGTAAAAAACCGACTAAACGATTTTTGAAGCTGGCTGTTGTAATGTTTTTATGAAATTTGCAAGTTGAATAGATGGGCTAGCGGGACGTTCTTGATTTGTCGATTAGTAGTGTAGCACTGAGAGCCGGACGCACGCTAATAATGTCTAACCCTCGTTTTATTGCCACACTCACTCCGGAACGTGACATATTCAGTGCTCTGGCAACGGCAACTCCATTAAAATTGTACTCCCTCACAGCAAGATGGCAGATGACTGCTCTGGCATCGACAAGTTCTTTAATCCTGTTACGTTGACGCAGTAATTCCGGTTTTATTCCAAGCATCTCGACTATGCTTTTAATTATTCCGTCAAGAGTCCTTTTTGGAACATGGATTTCGCTAGTATTTGTATCTCGCAATAAACTCTCCACAAAATCGCCATTACCAAGTACTCGCTCGTCATGTGCTTCATATTCACCGGAACGCATGACGCCCAGGGATCGGTGCAATCCTCCACCGACAGGATGATCATCGCGTTGGCCCTGCTTGATGCCATCAATGACGATTTTGTCTGGTTCTTTTTTCTGACCTTCCCCCCATAAACTGATCCAAAAAATTGTGTTAGACTTTCAGAATCCGAAAGGAGACACAATGAGGAAATCAAGGTTCACAGAGGAGCAGGTAGCAGCGGCAGTGAGACAGGCAGAGTCCGGGGTTCCTGTTGTCGAGATCTGCCGGCGTCTTGGAGTCACTGAGGTCACTTTTTACCGCTGGAAGAAGCAATTTGCTGGCATGGGCGTGACTGAGCTCAGAAAGCTGCGACAACTTGAAGACGAGAATCGCAAGCTCAAGTCATTGGTTGCCGATCTGACCCTGGATAAGCACATGCTTCAGGAGGTCATCGCAAAAAAGCTGTGAGGCCGGCACGCAAGCGGCTACTGGTTGAATTTCTCAGGGTCGCCTTCAAGGTGAGTGAGCGCCATGCCTGCCGGCTGATACGATTGCAACGCTCAAGTCAACGCTACAGACACCGCCGTGATGAACAGATAGCTCTGCGGATTCGGCTCAAAGAGCTTGCTGCCGCCCGTCCTCGCTTTGGCTACTTGCGGTTGCACGTTTTGCTACTCCGTGAAGGTTGGCAGATTAATCATAAGCGTGTTTATCGGCTGTACCGTATGGAATGCCTTGAGTTGCACCACAAGAAGCCTAAGAAGCGAATTTCGGCTTTAAGGGTTGCCCATCCAGCGCCACGAGTACCGAACGAGTGCTGGAGCATGGACTTTGTCTCAGATTGCCTGCACGATGGAAGGCGGTTTCGGGCCTTAACGATAGTCGATAACGTAAGCCGTGTTAGTCCTGCAATCGAGGTTGGCAGGTCGCTCACAGGGCAGCGGGTAGTAGAGGTGCTGGAAGGCCTGGCACAGTCTCAAGGATTGCCGAAGGTGATTCAGGTTGATAATGGCACCGAATTTACCTCGAAAGCGCTTGACGAATGGGCTCACCGCAGAAAAATCAAGCTTCAGTTCAGTCGTCCGGGCAAACCGACCGACAACCCCTTCATCGAAAGTTTCAATGGCCGACTTAGGCAGGAATGCCTTGATCAGAGCTGGTTTGTTTCGATAGAAGACGCACAGAAGAAAATCGAGGATTGGCGTATTGATTACAACGAAAATCGTCCACACAGTTCACTTGAAAACTGGGCTCTAAATGCTTTTCTGGAAGCTTGGAACCAAAATCAAAAAGTCGAAAAACTAACACATCTTTTGGACCAAAAAGCGGGGTAAGGTCATAGACCGAAATCACTAAGTTTGCAATGGCTCAGTTTCTAGGGGGAAGGTCACCCCCTTCGCAGGGCTCTGATCGTTGGAGTTAACTGTAACAGATCGCCCATGGCGCCGGGCTTGATGATGAGGATGGTTTGTGGTTTTATATGCATGTACTCTTAATCCGTAAAATGCGACACATTGAAATTGTGATTAACTAGCTGTAACTCTGCTTAGGCCTCTTTACCTCTAAATCGATGCTTTTCGGAACGGATACTTTTTGAGGCTTTTTTCAGCAAGCCGAAACCCTGATGACCGTAAACTAAACCGATTAACAGATAAATATAAAAGAGAGGATTTATTAGAAGTGTTGGAGAGAAAACAACGGCTAGTTTTTGATATAGAAAAAAAGTTTCCTTGTCTTTTATCTCTCTGGATCTTCGCAACGTACTCATGGATAATTTTCTAAGCGCCATACCTTTAAATTTTTGGTAGGTTGGATTCTTTTCAAAAAAAGTTGTGAGTACTAGATAGTCCTCAATAATATTTATCCCGGTCTTAGTTGCAGTTGATGTTACGTTGTTAGGAGAATGTCGGTAGTATATAAGTGGTTCGTCAATGTATAGAAAATCATTACCGGCAGCTGCAAGCCGTAGCCACAACTCCCAGTCACAGGCAAAGACAAATCTGTTGTTGAAATAAGGAAGCGAACTCTTTCGCAGAAAGGCAGTGGGGGTAGTTAGGTAAGAGCCTCTCATCAGTCTTTTTAATGCAGTTTGATGGTCAGTGATGGCATACGGATGTTTTTCATTCTTCAGTGGCCCAGATGATACATTGCCCGCTTCATCGACAGAATGTGCACGTGCATGACTGACGTTGACTCCTGAATGTTGGTCCAGCAGAGTGACGTGACGCTCAAGAAAACTATTCAGCCATATGTCATCTCCGTGGGCGAATGTCACATATTTGCCTGTTGCTTTTTCGATCCCATTGTTCAGAGTGTTGGCCTGGCCCATGTTGCGCGTGTTATTGAAAAATCTGATCCGGCGGTCATTAAACTCCTCTGCAATTGCAACAGAATTGTCAGTAGACTTGTCATCCACAATAATAAGTTCAAAGTCTTGAAATGACTGGCTTAATATCGATGAAATTGCTTCGCGCAAAAAGGGGGCTTTGTTGTAAATTGGCAATATAACACTAACTATTGGCATTCTTTGCCTTTCAGTTTTCACGAGTCTGTAGTTCTGCCGATACAGTAGTCCAGGTTGCTGGCACAATCTGTGTACCGTATGAACCTGTCTTTTGAACCCATTTATCAGGAGCAACCACTACTTTCTTCTGATTCCGATTTAGCCATGCTCCCCACCAACTAAAGGTACTGTTGGCAATAATGTTATGCTTGCATCTGCTCATCAGAATGAGCTCTTCGTGAGGTAACTCACTCTTTGGCCCAGAAACATACACAACGTCATGGCCAACTTTGATATTACGTCGAGCCCAATCAATATCGTCGGAAAAAATGAAGAATACCGGGCTACTAACTTTGCCTGAAATCAGTTCAATAGCTCGGTGGTAATAATGTTGGTCACAAATGTTGAATATGGAGTGGAATTGACTATTGGATATATAATCTCCCCGTCGGACATGGATTGAAATAGATTCGGTAGTGTCAATACTAGAGGCAATCTTACTGTTCTCAGAGCTTAACTCACGTAACAGGGTGAACTCATTTCTGACTATGTCAGCATTGTCTGCAAAATACCGTTCATCGGTCCAATAGCCTTCAAGATAAACATCTCCCTTAAGTCTAAGGTATTTTTCACTAAAACTCTGGAAGTCTTTGGTCCGTACATATTTTTTATAATTGAAAGGAACAATAGCTTCATACAAATTCCGGCCCAATATTTTACGTAGGGCTAGGCAGTTGGCAATTTCGGATTCGTTGGCATTTACGAGTTTAATATTGAAGCTGTCTAGGCCAAATATTCTCTGGGTTGTTCCAACGGGGCTTGAAAACCATGACAAGTCTACTTTTAACTGTAAGCCGTTCCGCTCGGCAACGCTTCGTGCCATTGCATACTGGAACATCTGATTGCCTAACCCACCGTATATTTTTGCTATAACCATAGGACACTCCGTATGCATTTTACACGACAGGCAGTACACATCAGTGTTTAGCTGGTTTATTGAACCTTTTTAAAATAAAAACAACCACAACCATATCTTTGTTCATCGGTCATATCTTTTGTGGCATTCTGAATTAGCCCGCCAGTGGAGGGGCTATCTGGTATCAATGCGAACTCTTCAAGTTTTAACTCGGAAAAGTAGCTTACAATCTGTTCATATGAATAAACTCTATGAGCATTAAACATTATCACAGGTTTTCCCACTGGAACCACGAATAACAAACTTCCCCCGATTGCTAGAACCCTTTTCAATTCGCTGATAGCTTTCAGATCTCCATCAGGATCAACGCGATCACCATAACGCCCCAGACCGATATGTTCCACAACATGCATGCAGGATAAGGATGAAATGCTATCGTTAGCAAACGGCAATGCTAGAATATCTGCAGATTTGGAAGTTAAGCCGAGTAAATTAAGTTCAGCAGGGCGAAAATCATAAAATGTTACAGGTATAAATGCTGAAACAATCGTACAAAAATGCAGAGAAGAAGAGATGTCTATATGACTTAAAGGCATGCTCCTTGCCAACATACGTGCTGCCCACGCAGTATGAAATACATAATGCCTGTCGAAAGGAGTGCACCCCACATTATCTTTTAGGCATGGGAGGCGGTCACTAATGTTCATAGAGAATCTGTTCTTCAGCCCCTTCATAAGTCTTGCAAATTTCAGATAATCAAATAGATATTTTTTGTATGCTGTGATTCGATCTAATTTCATAGACACGCGTCTCCACTAAACAAAAGTATGATGTAACCGTTTTCGTAATTGTTAAATGAGCATCCAAGCGGCATTAGTTGTCTTGAAAATAAGCGGCAAACTCGCCAGGTTGATCAACTAATATCTAAACACATCATGCCGCCCCTTTAAGTGATACGTATGTGGCTTCATACGTATCCACCATGCGAGATAGACTGAACTTGTCTGTTGTTGCCACACATGACTCCACCTGCTCAAGCCTGGATTTGGAATCTGCGCTGAGCATTCTGATAACGGCGTCAGTCAACTCCGTCGCCCTATCAGCGAGAAAACCGGTTGAGCTGTCTGTTATGATCTCCGGATAACCACCGGCGCGGTATCCGACAAAGGGAGTCCCAACTGCAAGGCCCTCAATTACGCTGAGGCCGAATCCTTCATTTCTGAACGTACTGACATTCAGGTCAAGGCTGGCCAGGGCGTCTTTCATCTGCTCACGCGGGATCCGGCCAATAAAGACAACAGCGTCCGTGACGCCCAACTGCTTTGCCTGCTCAACCAGCAGATGCTTTCTGGAATCATCTTCGCCGATCAGGATCAAGGTCAGCTGCGGAAATACCTTGCGCAAACCGGGAAGCAGGGCAATCAACTCTTCCTGCCCCTTATAAAATGCCCCAACCACTCCCAGTAGCGGGCCACGTTCACCACCCAGCGGGTGACGGTGCCAGAAATCCCGGTCTGGATCGGCAAACATAAGAGGATCAATCCCGTTGACGATGACACCGAGTCGCGTCCCTATGGCAGGGAGTTTTGCACGAATTCCGCCGGCAATATATTCGGAAACGGCGACAATCCGGTCAGCCAAGCCATAAAGAAATGCGCTTGGTTTGTTTGGCAGGCAATGCTGGGTGAGCAGCAGCGGTGCTCGTCCGGCCAATGAGAGAAGCTTGCCCAGTGGCAGGTCGTGATCCCGGTGGCTGTGGATAATATCGAACTGCTCTTTCCTTACCTGGGATGCAACCAAGAATGGGGAGACAACAACACTCAATCCCGTGCGGTGTACGGGAAGCACCTGGTGCCCGTTGGACTCAAACCGGTCGTGAATCATCCCGCCACGCCTGGCGACAACAGAAACTTCATGCCCACGCCGCTTCAGCTCCCTTGTCATGGCCAGCATCTGCTCTTCGGCCCCGCCCCAACCGCGGCTGGTATTAACAAGGGCTATCTTCATGCGATAGTCGTGTCCAGTAATTGGTTGTAGAAGTTCAGGTAGGTCTGTCCCATGGCCTTGAGAGAGTAGCGCTTCTCCACGAGCTTATAGCCGGCCCGGCCCATGACGAAGCGCCGTTCGTCGTCCTTCAGCAGGGCCACCGTCGCTGCCGCGAAATCAGTTGAGCCGCCATCAATGATGACACCGACATCTTCTCCCTTAAAAATATCGACGAAGCCCCCTTCGTTATAGGCTACTACCGGAGTACCGGACGCCAGGCTTTCGAGGTGGACAATGCCGAAGCCTTCATTGCGATGGGTGGTAACGGAGATGTCCAGATCATAAAACATATCGTGGATCTTTTGCCTTGGCACCAGGCCGGTGAAGACAATGTTGTCCTCGACGCCAAGCTCACGGGCTCGCACGTCGAGGGGTTTCACCAGGGTTTGGTCCGCATTGTTGCCGATAAAAGCCACAGTTATTTTCGGGAAGTCCTGTTTAAGTTGCGGCAGCATTTCGACCAGTTCGATCTGGTTCTTCCAAAACTCACCTACCATGCCGATGACCGGGAATGGTCGTCCGGCAAGAAAACGACGGGGTCTGTTGCGGGAGAACTTCGTTTCCTCTGGTGGCTGAGGCAGCACAATCCCGTAATAGAGAACGGTCGTCTTATCGGCTGCAACCGGATTGCTCTGTACCAGCTTGGTTTTGACATGCTCCGAGATGCAGACGATGGCATCGACCGCTCCCAACAAGAGTTGTTTTCGTTCAGTAGGTAGGTGGTAGCTCATCATCAAGCGGCCATGCCGTTTGCCCGGAAAAGCAAGTTTGTAGGCCAGCACGGTCAGCGCCAGGTCGTGCTCGCGGTTGATGGAGACAATGTCGAATCGCTCCCGGCGCATGACGGCAACCAGATTAGATATCGCCTTGATGCCGTTCCACCCGTATTTGTAAGGCATCAGGTGGACTGTAAAGCCGAGCTCGGCAAACCTTGTCTCGTTAACGGTGTCCGCGCGCACTAAAAAATGAACCTCGACCCCGTTGTTGCGCAATTCGATTGCCAGGTCTTTGAGGTGTTCCTGTCCGCCGCTCCACCCCTTGCCATTATTTACAAGAATTATTTTCATTGCTTCAAAGGACTCCTGACAATGCCATTTACGCAGGCGGTTTCCACGTTAATTATTCTTTGCTCCATAATGTTGCGATTGAAGAGATATTTTTCGCTGGTAAAGCTCCATGAGGACTCATGCCAGAGGTGAAAAACATTGGCCTTAAATCTCAAAGATTTAAGTTTACCACCACTGTTTAAAACCCTTATCCCCAGATCATTGTCCTCTATTGAGCCATCAAGAAAATCTTCATCACAACCGTTGATCTTGTAGAAGAGTGTCTTGTACACGCTAAAGTTACATCCCCATATTCCGTCATTGCTTATTTTATCCATACCTGCAAGCGATCGGATCTTCGCATTTCTTACCAAGATAGCCTCTTCTGCTTTTCGTGTGTCATTAAGTACAGAATCTATCAACAGCCTAACTGTAAACAGCGCTAATGGTTTGCCTGACTTAAGAACCTTTTCGGTAAGTGTCTTGCCAATATCGACTCGTTTGCCTCCACATATTTCATTCGGCGCTGAATTTTCAACATGAGACTTTACAAAATCTTTATGTGCAATACAGTCACCATCTATGAATATCAGGTAGTCACCAGTGCAATTTCTGACTGTTTCATTAATTATTCGAGGCTTTCTGAAGCCTATATCTTCCTGCCAGATATGTTTTAATTCGAAATTGCATTCAGAAGAGTCCTTGAATGCAATGATAACATCTTTAGTTGTTTCAGTGCTTCCGTCATCAGCAATGAGCACCTCATCAGGATTCCTGCTTTGTTTAGAAAGGCTCTTGAGGGTAAGAAGCAGGGCTTCAGGTCTATTGTATGTCGGTACTATGACTGAAATCTTCATGTTAATTTTCTGACCTCTTATTTGATATAAAGGGAAGTGCCGCTTCCATAACCTGCTCAACTGGAATTGTTTCCATACACTGTGGTCTCCCTCGCTCTGATGGTTCACATTCCTGGAAAAACTTCTGCTTGCACGGGCTACAGGGGAAAGCACTATAGACAATGTGGCTGTTTTCTCCCCACGGCCCAAATTTGACCGGAGACTGCGGCCCGAACAAGGCTACCAGGGGCACCTTCATCGAGGCTGCCAGATGCATGATGCCGCTGTCGTTGCAGACGAGAAGGTTGCAGCGGGAGAGAAGCGCCATAGATTGCCGTAGGGAAGTTGTGCCTACTGCTTCCAGAGGTGGCTGTGTTAAATTGGCGCGAATTTCCGGTAATGCCTCCGTGTCTCGTGGTCCACCGAAAAAAAGAATACGGGCGGCATAGCGCTCCTGCAACTGGCGAGCAAGTTCTATAAAATTGTCCAGATGCCAGGCCCTGACAGGGTTGGCTGCAAAAGGGTGAATTCCGATAACCAGTTCTTCGGGTGCGACTCCGGCTCCATGGAAATAATGCTCGGCAAACCGGCGTTCTTCGTTCGAAAGCCAGGCTTCCAGATAGTCATCCACCACCGGCACTCCGTCTGCACGGAGCACATCAAGAAAATTCTGCACCTCGTGCTGGTCGTGGCGATACGGTACGGCGGTGGTCAAGAGGAAACTCCGCCCCTCGGTGGCAAAGCCGATCCGTTTCCTCGCTCCGGTCAAGTACCCTATCAAGGCGCTACCGAAGGAACGCTTCAGTACATAGACTTTGTCGAAGTGCCGGGCACGCAGCTCACGGATAAACGTGACCTTGTCCCCAAAAGTCTTGTGAGTTCCCGTGCTGTCGGCATGAATCGTTACCGGGTCCCAGAAGATGAGTTCATCCACATAAGGAATGCCGTCCACAACCGCTGCAGTGCCGGGAGCAACAACCCAGGCGATGTATGCGTCCGGTTCCGCAAGCCGCAAATTGCGCAAAAACGGCACCGTCAGAATCGTGTCGCCGATGAAACGGTAACGTAGAACCAGAATCTTTTTACGTGCATTATTGTGTAACATTCAGGTGGTGGGCTCCGCTTCTTCTCTCAATAGGACCGGTATGCCGTCTCGTATTGGATATTTCAGTCCGCAGTGACTACATACCAGGAAAGGTGCCTCTCCAGGTGCTGTAAGTCCCCCCTCGCAGGTCGGGCAGGCGAGTATGTCAAGAAACTCTGATTTAATCATTAGTATTTACCCTGAAAAGCTGAACAAAATGCCATAAAAAATATTATTATGGAAGTAAATTGCGTATCAAAGCCTGTAATTCAGCAGGCTTCTCGATCACAATGTCCAATCTGGCTACATAGGTAACAGCGGCGACTTCTACCGGCAGCTGTTTCAGTTTGACTCCGTCTTTTTCGGTTGTAATTGCATATTCAGCTGCGCTGTTCTGCAGTGCCGCACGAATCGTATCGAGAGAGGTCTGGTCGTAGTCGGCATGGTCAGGAAAGGGCAGGGTAAGCACGAGGTTAATTCCCCTGTCCCGTAATGCGGAAAAAAAGAAGTCAGGTTGCGCAATCCCCGCAAAAGCCAGAAATCCAGGGCCCTGCAGTTCAGTTAACGGCACAGGGTTTCCTCCCCGGAGCGGGAGTGCATCAACCAGGCGATGCGACGCGGCAAAAGCAGGTTTGCCTGAAACACGCGGGGCAACGGTAGCACCTTCGGGGCAGCGAGTCAGGATAACCAGATCTGCGCGCCTGGCGGCTTCTGCCGGCTCTCGTAATAGTCCTGAAGGCAAGGTCCAGCCGTTGCCGAAAGGTCGTAAGCTGTCCAGCAAGAGAATGTTCAGATCGCGATATAAGCGTAGATGCTGAAAGCCGTCATCCAGCAGGAATATGTCCGGGACAAGCTGCTGCATGGCCAATTGGCCGGCGTCATGCCGGTCAGTGCCGATTACAACCATAAGTCCTGGCACCGTCGAGGCAAGGAGGTATGGTTCGTCGCCGCATTCCTGTGGTCCCAGCATGACGGTGACGCCGTCACTTACGACAACGGTCCGCCCCTCCAGGCTGCCGCCATACCCCCTCGATAATACGGCTACTTTGTATCCCTGCTCCAACAGCTGGCGGGCGATATAGGCCGTTACCGGGGTCTTGCCGGTGCCGCCAACGGTTATATTGCCGATCGAAATAACAGGCTGTGGCAGCCGGTGTGTTTTCAATATGCCAATCCGGTACAAGGTGGCTCGCAGCTTTTGGATAAGCGAGTAAGCGAGCCCGAATGGCGCCAGGAGGAGTATCAGAATCTGGTCGACTGTTGCCGTGCGTGTGCCGTTGGCGAGTTCACGCCAGTATGTGGAATAGCTCTTTTTCATAAATATCTGGCAATGGTCTCCATGTGCCGCTCGGTGGCCCCGCCGTTATCTCGCATCAATTTCAGACCGTTCTGTCCAAGAATCCGGCGCAGTTCGAAGCTTGTAACCAATGTTCGCATGGAGACTATCAGCTCTTCGGGCGTATTAACCTGAATACCTGCTCCGTACTGCAACACTAGCTCAGTAATCTCCCGGAAATTAGTCATATGCGGGCCAAAGACGCTTACAACCCCTGCCGATGCCGGTTCCAGCAGGTTGTGCCCACCGGTCGGTACAAGACTCCCGCCGACATAGGCAATATCAGAGAGTGCATACAGGCTCATCATTTCGCCGATGGTGTCGACCAGCAGCGCTTCGCCCTGTTTAAACGGCTCAGCCGAGGAGAGCGTTGTCCGACGGGTGAATGTGATGCCGGACTCTTTGAGGAGGCTTGCAACTTCAGTAGAGCGTTCAGGATGCCGCGGCACGAGGACAAGAAACAGGTTTCTGCTGGTGGCGGACAGCTCCTTATACATGGTGATAACATGCTGCTCTTCACCGCTATGGGTACTTCCTGCCGTCACGACAATCATGTTCTCAGGGATCTTGTAGCGATCTCTCAGCTCTTGCTTTTCCTCAGAGCTTGCAACGCAAAGGGGGATATCGTACTTGAGATTGCCGGTCGCCAGTGTCTTCTCATGCGGAGCCCCGATGGCAATAATTCTGTCCCGGTCGGTGTTGGTTTGCATGCAGAGGCGAGAGAACAGCTGCAGTGCGTGGCGGAAGAACCAGGCAAATTTCAGGTAGCGCCCGAAAGAACGATCAGATATCCGCCCGTTTGCCAGAACCACGGGAATGCCACGGCGGGTCGCTTCGCGCGTGAAATTGGGCCAGATTTCTGTCTCCATGATGATTATCAGTTTGGGGTTAATACTTTTCAGGATAGAGTTTACTGCCGGCAGAAAATCGAACGGGAAGTAGATGCAGAGGTCTATTTCCGGAAAGGTGGAGCTGACCCCTCTCCCGGTTTCGGTAGTGTTTGATACAACAATTGCGTGGCCGGGGTACTGTGCGCGGAGCGCCTTGAGGAGCGGCCTGGCGGCAATAGATTCACCAACAGACACTGCATGCAGCCAGATTACCGGCCGCTTGCGGATAATTGCCCTCTCTGCTGCGGGAAGAAAGCCGAAGCGTTCACGGAAAGCTGGTGGCCTGCTTCGACTGACGGAGCGGTAGAGATGGTAGATAATGACCGGGAATAACAGAAAAATGGATGCTATGTTGTAGACGAAAAAGAACATTGGTCAGTCTGTGATGGTGTCAGAGACGTATTGTCCGGCCCGTTTCCAGCGGCGATGCACCCAGTACCAATCTGCTGGATGGGCGCAGACAAACTCTTCCAGATACCGGGATAACGCCTGAATATCCTGATGGGTTCCCTCATCCGTGCGATCTCCGCACAGCTTGTATTCCGGGTGGAACGTAAGAATGTGCCTGCTATTCTTGCGGTAGCCGAAAACCGGAATAATCGGCGCCTCTGTTTTTCGTGCAATCACGGCCGGGGCTTTGTTTGCCCATGCTTTTCGGCCAAGAAACTCGATCAGAGCGCCATTCTCTTCAAATACCGCCTGATCAGTGAGCATGCCGATAACACCCTTGCTTTTAATTACACTGAGAATCGGCCGCAGCGCGGCTTTACTGTAAATCACCTTGTTGCCGTATCCCATTCTCATTTTTTCAATTATTGTATTGAGGTATGGATTCTTTTGCATTTTGGCAATTGCCCAGACATTCTCATTCAGGTGCCGTTTGAAGGAAAGAGATATAAGCTCCCAGTTGCCGCAATGGCCGCTTATGCAAAGAACGCCGTTACCCTTTTCTTTGGCATGCTGAAAGTTATCCAGTCCATGTACCTCCATTGAACTGATCAGGGCATCGCCCTTGCCGTGGTACAGACGACAGACTTCAACGATGGAGATCCCAAGATTCTCGAATGTTGCCAGGGCAATCTCTTCTGCAGTTTCAAATTCGCCGCTCCAAGCGGGGTGGCGTTTCATAAATGGTAACGCCTGGCGAATGTTGTCTAGTGCGATAGACCTGCGCGAGTGGAGGATGTTATACAGAAACCTGCCGATGGCTTTGCCTGTTCCAGGTGTAAGACAGCTGGGGAGCAGGGCAATCGTGAGTGTAAAGAGGTAGAATAGAACGGCCTGAATGACCCAGTTTGTCCTTTTCATGATTCTTGACGTGTTTCAGCAGTGCCACTGTTGCTGAACTGCAGTGAGTGCAGTCGGCTGTAGAGGCCACTGCTTTTCAGCAGCTCACTATGTGAACCACTTTCAACAATCCGGCCATCTTCGAGAACAAGAATCTTGTCAGCATGCAGAATGGTGGAGAGACGGTGGGCAATGACAAATGTAGTCCGGTTGGCCATCAGGTTATCCAGCGCCTTCTGTACCATCTGCTCGCTCTCGGTGTCCAGGGCGCTGGTTGCTTCATCCATGATCAGAATAGGCGCATCCTTGATAAGGGCGCGGGCAATACAGATCCGCTGTCGCTGTCCGCCCGAGAGACGGACACCGCGGTCGCCAATGTTCGTGGAGTATCCCTCCGGCATCTCCAGGATGAAGTCGTGAGCAAAGGCCGCCTTGGCCGCTGCTTCAACCTCACTGTCAGAAGCTGAAAAATTACCATAGCGGATGTTATTGGCAATCGTGTCGTTAAAGAGCATTGTCTCCTGATCTACAAGCGCTACTTGACGCATGAGGTCTGCCATGCGGAGCGAGCGAATATCGGTGCCGTCAACCAGGACCACCCCGCTTGTGACATCATAAAAACGCGGTATTAACGAGACCAGCGTTGACTTTCCACCACCCGAAGGGCCTACCAGAGCGATGATCTCCCCACGACTGGCAGACAGGTTTATGTTATTAAGCACCTTCTCCCCGTCGTAAGCAAAGGAGACATCCCGGAATTCAACATCGCCTGCTGCCCGTTCTATTGAAACGGCATTTTCTGCGTTGGTAAGCTCAGGCTTCTCGTCGATTATTTCAAAAACGCGCACGGCGGCGCCAATTGAGGTTTGGATAATGTTATACGAATTGTTCAGGCTCTTGACAGGTTTGTAGACCAGTACCATGGCGGTTAGAAACGAAAAAAACTCTGCCGAGGTAAGTTCACCGCGCATGACCATGCTGCCGCCAACCCAGATTACTCCGGCAATACCGATGGACGTGATCATCTCGATTACCGGTGCTGAAATGCTGTTGTATTTGATGGCCTTGCGGACAAAATTGTAATAGGCGTTTGTCGTTGTACGGAAACGCTGGATTACCCAATCCTCGAGCACAAACGCTTTGACCACTTTGATGCCGGTATAGGTCTCCTGCAGGATTGCTGCAACATCGCCAATCTTTTCCTGACTCTGCCCGGAAAGACGTTTGATACGCTTGCCGATCTTCTGTGCGGAATAAATTGTAAGCGGAATGACAACAAAGGTTATTAGTGCCAACTCCCAGCTGCGGTAGAAGATAACCACGAGCAACGATATTGCGGAAAAACCGTCCCGGCAGACACTGGTAACAACATTGCCAATCCCGCTCTGCATCACTGCCACGTCGGAAAGAACGCGTGACATGAGCGATCCGGTCGGATGCTGATGGTAGAAGCGCAAACCCAGGTGCATGCTGTTCCGGTAAAGATCATTGCGGATATCCTGTACCGCCAGTTCTCCTGCGGTACGGATGAAATAATCATTGAGGAAACGGCTGATCGCTCTGACGGCAAACAGGGCCAACACACCAATCGGCAGGAGGGTGAATATGGTCTTGTCGTTTGTGGCAAACGTCTTTCTCAACAGCGGTTCTACCATATAGGCAAAGCCGCCATCCATGGTGCCTACCGCAACAGAAGCCAGTGTTGAAATGGCAATTCTGCCCCAGTACTTCTTACTGTAGTGAACTATACGTCCAAAGGTACTATTACTCATTAAATATCCTGTTTTCTATTGATGAGGTCAAGCGCCAGTGACGCTGTTCTCTGGGCGGCACCGCCACCACCGAGTTTGTCTCGTATTGTTGCCAGATTCGCCGTCATTGCTGCACGGTAGCCATCATCAGTAATGATATTCATAATCTCGGCGGTAATTGCCTCCGGATTGGCCTGTTCCTGTATCAGTTCCTTGACCAGACTTCTGCCCGCGACGATGTTGCAAAGTCCGATATGCTCAATTTTGACCACTCGCTTGGCAATCTGGTAGGTAAGCGGGGCCAATTTGTAGATTATCACCATCGGTGTGCCTATCAGGGCAATTTCCAGCGTGACCGTGCCGGAGACGGATATGATGGCGTCACATGCCCTGATCAGGTCATGAATTCTTTTGCGTGTTATAGTCGCTGAGATGCCGCTTCGTTTTAAGTGCGGAAGTATATCCTCTTCACTTAATGTCGATGCCAACGGCAGTACAAACTGTACTTCGGGGCATTCTTTCTGCAACGATTCTGCGGCAGCAACTATTGCCGGCAGGATGCGCTCAATTTCGCTTCTACGGCTGCCGGGAAAGATGCCGATAATCTTTCTGGAGGGATCCAGGCCAAAGCTTGCGGCCGCCTCATCCCGATTCATCGTCACATTTATCAGATCGAGCATGGGGTGCCCGACAAAGGTTACGGGAGCCCCTTCTTTTTCATACAGGGGGATTTCAAAGGGAAAGATGACCGCCATATGGCTGGTATTGGCTGCTATGGTTTTGATACGGCCGGCTTTCCAGGCCCAGACCTTGGGGCTGATATAGTACAACACTTGTACGCCGGCCTTTTTTGCTGCTTTTGCCAGACGAATGTTAAAACCGGGGTAGTCGATCAGGATTAACAGCTCGGGCGGGTCTTCCCGCAGGATTTTCTTGAGCCTTAAAAACGCGGAGGAGATGACGCCAAAATGCTTCAATACCTCAACGAGACCCATTACCGCAATGTCGGCTGAATCCACCAAGGTCTCAACGCCCGCCTCGCGCATAAGATCGCCGCCGATACCAAAAAAATGCAGCCCTGAGTCCTGCAGAAGAGCCTTCTGCACAAGATCAGCGCCATAGATATCTCCGGAGGCTTCTCCGGCAACGATCATGACACGACGGGGGAGGGGGGTGCCGGAGGGCATTGTTCCAGTGGCACCACACAAGGGTATCATCCGCGGCTGAACCCTCGTTCGGAGCGCGCTATGAAGGCCAACAGGTAATCTACTTCAGGGCAACCGGTTATTTCCGCTTCTATACGCGCAACCGCGTCTGCGAGTTTAAGATTTGCCATAAAGAGCGTCCGGTACGCTTTTTTAAGGTTTCCGATGGCCTCGTCTGAAAATCCGCGCCGTTTGAGGCCGATCAGGTTGAGTCCCCGCAGTTTGGTGTCGCGCCGACGGCCGGAGGTAGCTGTTGTATAGGGGAGGATGTCCAGGCTGACCATTGTGCCGCCGCCAACCATAGCATTCGTACCAATGGAGGTGAACTGGTGTACGGCAACGAGTCCACCAAGAATGGCGTTGTCTTCAATGGTAACATGGCCCGCCAGTGTGGCAACATTCGCCATAACGACACCGTTGCCGATAATGCAGTCGTGAGCCACATGCGAATACGACATAAAGAGGTTGTTATTGCCGACAACCGTCTCGCTGTTTCCTGTCACTGTGCCACGGTGGATGGTGGCAAATTCACGAATCATGTTGTTGTTGCCGATTCTGGTCCAGCAATCTTCGCCGCGGTATTTGAGGTCCTGTGGCGGTGCACCGACAGACGACTGCGGGAAAATCTGGTTGCTTTCACCGATTTCGGTCCAGTCGCCAATGACTGCATGAGCGCCGACAATTGTCCCCTTGCCGATCGAGACATGTTTGCCGATGATTGCGTATGGCCCGATTTCGACGTCGCTAGCCAGGTTGGCAGTTGAATCAATTATCGCAGTCGGGTGGATCATGAAGTTTCTCCCGTAAATATCCCTGCAAGAAGTAGGGAGCAGAGTGTAATGAGTAATTCAGAACTTTATTAGGGTTTGGGTGAATCGGCAAAGGTTGCCTTAAGATCGGCCTCTGTTACCAGAGTATCGCCAACAAATGCCTTACCTGCGACTCCCCAGATTCCCCGGCGGTTCATTGTGGTTGTGACCTCAATGCGTAACTGGTCTCCTGGAGATACCGGTTTACGGAAGCGGGCGTTATCGATCGCCATAAAGTAGGTTACTTTGGCGCGGGTTTTTTCGTCTGAAGCCAGATACGCCATGAGTCCAGCCACCTGAGCCATTGCTTCGATGATCAGTACGCCAGGCATGACGGGGTGCCCAGGGAAATGCCCCTGGAAAAAGGGTTCGTTGATAGACACATTCTTTAAGCCGACGCAACGTACGCCCGGTTCCATTTCGACTATCCGATCTACCATCAGAAAGGGGTAGCGGTGCGGAAGAATTTTCATTATTTCGTTGACATCCAATTGCATGTTATCTCTCCTGGCAGATCTGTATCAATTTTGCTTCAAGCTCTGCAATGCGCTTCTCAAGAGCTGAAATGTTTTTTTTCATTTCGGGCAAACGGGGTACTACCATGGACGATTTTAGCCATTCCCTGTGCGGCATGGTCGGGGTGCCGCTATAGGCTGCGTTTGCCGGAAGCGAACTTGGTACTCCTGACTGGGCGCCAACCAGGACATTGTCTCCGATAGTAAGATGGCCGGCTACGCCTACCTGGCCGGCTAGGGTGACGTGATTGCCGATCTTTGTGCTGCCGGAAATTCCGACCTGTGACACGATCATGCAGTCTTCACCGATCTGGCAGTTGTGGGCGATCTGGACCAGATTGTCCAGTTTCGTTCCTCTGCGGATGCGCGTTACTTCGATGGCAGCCCTGTCTATACAACAATTCGCCCCGATTTCCACATCATCATCCAGCACAACAATGCCTATCTGCGGGATACGGTAGTAACCGCTGCCATCGGGTGCATAGCCAAAACCGTCAGAGCCGATTACCGCACCAGGCTGAACAATACAGCGACTGCCGATTCGGCAGCGTTCTCTGATAACAGCATTCGCATGGATGATGCAGTCTTCACCGACAATAACGTTGTCGTAGAGAACGGCGCCAGAATGAATGACTGTGCGATCGCCTATAACAACATTCCTGCCGATGCATGCCCCCGGATATATACTGATTCCATTGCCGATAGTCGCCGTCTCACTGATGTTTGCTGCCTGAAGCACACCAACCGCCTCATGAGGTGTGGTGTAGAACAGGGCCAGTAGTTTGGCAAACCCGAGATAAGGGTTGGACATCTCGATGGCAGTGCGACCATAGCGCTCACCGCCCGGTGCCATCAGAACGGCTCCGGCTGATGTCTCTGCAACCTTGGCGGCGTATCTGGGGTTTGCGAGAAAAGTCACCGCTTCAGGTCCGGCTGTTTCAAGTGGGCCCAGAGCGGAAATTATCGTTTCGCCATTCCCCAGTACAACTCCGCCCAGATAATCGGCAAGCTCCTTGACTGTACGTGTTGGTGTCATCGTGTTACTTCTTTCTGGTAGCATTGAAAAGCTTCAGAACCTCTTCTGTCAGGTCTGCTTTTTCATCGACGAACAACATACTGTCATTCTTCACAAAGATGAAGGTGTACCCTTTCTTGCTGCCGTACTCCTTGATGACCTTCTCCATCCCTTCAAAAATCTTGCGGGTCAGCTCTTCATCTTTGCCCTGCAGCTCGTCCTGTGCATCCTTGGTGAAGCGTTGGAAGTCCTTCAGTTTATTTTGGTAATCCTTCTCTTTAGAGGCTCGGGCGGAGTCTGAGAGGAGCATGCCCTGCTTCTCCAGTTCCTCTTTCAGTTTTTTGAGATCTTCCTGCTTGACATTGATCTCGTCCTGAAACTTCTTTACTTTGGCTGCCAGTTGCTCCTTGGCTTCTTTTCCCGCTTCAGAGCCGTTCAGAGCGCGCTGCATGTCGATATAGCCAAGTTTGAGGTCAGCGGCGAACACAGATGTTGATGCAATGCAAGCCATTACGATTCCTGCCAGTATGATGCGTTTCATGAAAGCTTCTCCTTTAAATGTTGTGGGCGCTATGCCCTTAAAAACGATTAAAACCAAACTACTCAATCAAGCCACGATCAGAATTCTCCCCTGAGAAGGGAATGTCCGGGTGGTATTAAAACATGCTTCCGATAGAAAATTCGAATCTGCCGCTTGTGCTGTCTATGACGTCTCTCGGGTTGATTGGTATGCCGTATTCAAGGCGCAGCGGACCGATGGGAGAAGCCCAGCGAATTCCGTAGCCATAGCTCATCAGCATTGTGTCAAACACAGCCTTTTTGTCGTTAAAAGAATTGCCGTAGTCAAAAAACAGCACCCCTTTGAGGCCGGCTTCCGGAATGAGCGGAAATGTCAATTCGACGTTGCCGAAGACTTCCTTGTTGCCGCCGAGGTATATATAAGTGGTTCCAGGTGCAGGAGCCGCAGGGTTTGTCGGTGATACGCTTCTGGAGTTGTAGCCGCGCAGCGAGTAAATGCCACCCAGATAAAACTTCTCATCGATCGGGACCGGTTGTCCGACCTCCCCGATATACCCCAGGGTCAGTTTTGTTGAGGCTATCAGCCTCTTATAAAGCGGGTGAAAATAGGTGTGGTCCGTGATGACGCGGGCATACTTGTTGTCTCCCCCAAGGCCTGCATACTCTACCGAGAAAGAGTCGATCAGGCCGATAGACGGATCCATCCGGTAGTCGGTGTTGTTGTGGGTGATACTGCTGTATATTGAGCTGGTGGTTGACCTTCCAATCGGATAGTTGTCATTACCATACGTGGCGTTGTAACTGATATAGGTAGTGCTAGGGTCGAAAATGTCTTTAGTCTCGTATTTATACATTACAAAGGTGCCGACGGAATCACTGAGCGGATACCCGGCCTTGATGTCACCACCGGTGAGGCGACGGGTGTAGTCGTCGTAGTCACGTTCGGAGCGGTAGATGTCTCCGCCAAGGGTCCATTTTGTGTCCATAAAGTAGGGGTCTGTCAGGCCGACGGCATACGTCTGTGAAGAACCACCGATAGAAGCGGAAAGATTGGCCTTCAAGCCCAAGCCGAGGAAGTTGGCCTGTTGAATCGATCCTTGACCGACAAATCCGTCCAGTGAACTGTAACCGCCACCGATGCTGAACGTTCCGGTCGGCTTTTCTTTGACATCCACATTTATGTCAAGCTTGTCCCCGGCACTTCCTTTGGCGGTTGCGATGTTTGCCTCCTCAAAGAAGCCAAGGTTCATAATGTTCTGCTTGCTGCGTTTCAACCCGGTTGAACTGTACAGTCCGCCCTCTGTAAGGCGCATTTCACGGCGGACAACCTTGTCACGTGTTTTGGGGTTGCCGGCGATGTTGATGCGCTCTATCGACACGAGTTCGCCTTTTTCCATGTCAAAGGTCATATCCACCGTCTTTTTGTCATTATCAAGGCGGGTCAGCGGGTTGATCGTTGCAAAGGCATAACCCTTGTCGCCATAGATGTCGGTCAACGTCCCTATGTCGGCGCGCAGAAGTGAACGGTTAAAAACCTCGCCCGGTATGCTCTTGAGTTTCTTTTCAAGATCTGCGGCCGGATCAAGCAAATCCCCTTTGAAGCCGATTGTACCAATCCGGTACTGTTCTCCTTCTGTGATTCCTATATACGCATCCAGAGCTGTCTTGGTCTCATTCAGTTTTATGGTCGGTTCGCCGACTTTAATGTTGATAAAGCCGTTGTTGAGATAAAAGTCTGATAGAAGCAGCGCATCATTTTTCAGGACCTCTTCTTTGTAGGTGCCGGCGCTGGTCAACCAGGACATGAACCATTTCTCTTTGGTCTCCATGACCTTCTTCAGTTTGCTGTCGCTGAATTCCTTGTTGCCTTCAAGATGTATCTCTTTTATGAGGATCTTTTCCCCTTCGACGATCTTGACAGCAACGGTAAGGTCGCTTGTTGATGTTTTCTTTGTCTGGGCCTGTACATCTGCCAGATAATAGCCTTCATCGCCATACAACTTCTTAACCTTGGCAACGCTTCTGGCGAGATCTTTTGCTGAAAAAATG
Organism: Desulfuromonadaceae bacterium; assembly: GCA_028681335.1. GTDB lineage: Bacteria > Desulfobacterota > Desulfuromonadia > Geobacterales > Pseudopelobacteraceae > JACRCG01. Next base: position 115,380 of record JAQUIT010000014.1, read on the forward strand.
GAATTTTGACGCAGTTCGAACGCTTCTTTAAGTTTGTCGGTTGAAATCTCCTTGTTACCTTCAAAAGAAATCTCGCGGACGATTGCCTTTTCCTGAACGGAGTAGACCAATACGATGCCCTTGTCTGATTCTTCTTTCAACGCTTGGACATCCTGAAAATGACCGAGTTTGTAGATCGCCCGAATATCTGCATCTGTCTTTTTGTCGTCGAGGGTTTCTCCGGCGTGGGTCTTGATGACGTTAAGAATCGATGCAGACTCGATGCGCCGATTTCCCTGGATACGAACTTCCACCAGTTTATCACCTTCAGCGTAGGCAAGTGTCGAGCTGCTAATCACTGTTAACAGTATGGTTGAAACCATTTTCTTGTAACTGGGCACTCTTCCCCCGGATATCATGTAGTTTTTTCCACTCTGCCATCAAGCAGGTGAATCGTTGTTCCCATGGCTGACGCCAGGCGTTCATTATGTGTGACAACAACCAGTGTTAACCCTTTTTTAACCTGTAATTCTGCCAGCATGGCATGGATGCCGTCGCTGGTTTTCATGTCAAGATTGCCGGTCGGCTCATCAGCCAGTAAAAGTTCAGGATCAAGAACGAGTGCGCGGGCAATGGCTACGCGTTGTTGTTCGCCACCGGACAGTTCACCGGGGCGATGTGTCATGCGTTGTGCCAGTCCGACGTCCTCCAACAGTGATTCTGCTTTCTCGCGCGCTATTGCGCGTGAAATGCGGCCGATGAGAGCCGGCATCATGACGTTTTCAAGCGCAGTGAATTCCGGAAGAAGGTGATGGAACTGAAAAACAAAACCGATACTCCGGTTCCTGAACTCCGCCAGTTGGCGATCATTTTTACTGAAAATGTTTACCCCGCGGAAACAGACTGTTCCCGATGACGGGCGGTCAAGAGCTCCAAGCAGGTGCATTAATGTGCTTTTGCCGGCACCAGAGGCACCAACCAGGGCCGTTGTTGTGCCCGCCTGCAGATCAAGATCGATTCCGCTGAGAACTTCAAGCTGGTTCGCACCGCTCTGGTAGGTTTTGGAAAGGCCACGTACTTCAAGCAGATTATTCATAGCGCAGTGCCTCTGCCGGGAGCATTCTGGATGCCTGCCATGCCGGATAGAGTGTTGCCAAAAATGATATCAATATCGCAGTGACGGAAATAAGCACCACATCAGATGGCACAACAAGTGACGGGAAATGGTCAAGATAGTAAATGTCCTTGCTGAAAAAATTCTGTCCGGTGATGTTCTGGATAACGTTGATGACAGGTTCAAGGTTCAGCGCAAGGAGTAGCCCCGAAACAACGCCGATAATTGTGCCGATGATACCGATAATTAACCCTTCAAGAACAAAAATCTTCATGATACTGGCGCCGGTCGCGCCCATTGACTTAAGAATTGCTATGTCTCTGGTTTTTTCCATGACAACCATGAAAAGTGTTGAGGAGATACCGAAGGCGGCCACCAGTACAATCAGGGTCAGAATGATGAACATGACGATCTTTTCTGTCTTCAGTGCAAAGAGAATATTCTTGTTCATCTGCATCCAGTCGCGAGCATAGAAGTTGACTCCCATCTCACGGTTGATGCTGCGTGCCAGTTCATCGGTATGGTACACGTCCTCAACCTTGAGCTGTATCCCCGTGACAGTATCGCCGAGATCGAAAAAAAGCTGGGCCTGATTAAGGCTGACGTACGCCAGAGTCGAGTCGTATTCAAACATACCGGTGTTGAAAATGCCGGTAACCCTGAATGGCTTCATACGCGGCATCATGCCGAGCGGTGTAATGTTGCCCATCGGCGAGATGACGTTAACCTTGTCACCCAGAAACAGATTGAGATGTTTGGCCAGTTCTTTGCCTACCATCAGGCCTGGTGTTGTGTCTGCTCCCCGCCCCATTTTTGGATCAAGCCCATCAATAGTTCCCTCTATGATCGAACTGCTGAGGCGGGTAACCTGCTTGTCGCTTGCGACATCAATGCCGCGCAGAACAACGCCTGATACATTCTTGCCGGAAGAGAGCATGACCTGGTTGTAGATGAATGGTGTTGCCGCCTGAACGCCTTTAAAGCGTTTCAGTTTTTCAATTACCGCCCGGTAATCCTCCATCGGTGCACCGTTCCGGATTACGACTATATGGGCATTTGTGCCGAGAATCTTTTCTTTCAGATCCTCTTCAAATCCGGTCATGACCGCCAGTACTACGATCAGCGCCATAACCCCCAGCGTGACACCGGCGGTGGAGATTAAAGTGATGATTGATATGAACGTTGATCTGCGTTTGGCTTTCAGATAGCGCAAGCCGATAAGGAGTTCAAATGGCATCGTTTATTTTACTTCCTTGCGCAATTGCGGAAACAGGATTACATCGCGGATAGAAGGAGAATCTGTCAGCAGCATCACCAGACGGTCTATGCCGATCCCTTCACCTGCTGTCGGCGGGAGCCCGTACTCCAGAGCGCGGACGTAGTCCTCATCCATATAATGGGCTTCTTCATCGCCCTTATCCTTTTCAGCAACCTGGGCAAGGAAACGCTCTTTCTGATCGACCGGATCATTCAATTCGGAGAAGGCATTTGCTATTTCACGCCCGCCGATGATCAACTCGAAGCGATCAACAATTTCCGGGTTATGGTCGTTTTTGCGCGACAGGGGTGATACCTCTGTCGGGTAGGCGGTGATGAAGGTCGGCTGGATCAGCTTGTGTTCGGCAACCTCTTCAAAAATCTCCATCAGAAGCTTGCCATAGCTGATTTCATCCGGAAGTGCCAGGCCGATACTGCGGGCATAGGAGAGGGCAAGATCGCGGTCATCGAGCTGCTTTGCCTCGATATCACCGTATTCCAAAACTGCATCGCGCACTGTCAAACGTTTCCATGGGCGCTGGAAGCTGATATCAATCCCCTGATTGGTAAAATCAAGTGTGCCGAGTATCTCCTGGGCGATATGGCAGAACAGCTCTTCGGTGAAATCCATCAGATCTTCATATGTTGCATATGCCTGATAGAATTCCATCATGGTAAACTCGGGGTTGTGACGTACAGAAATACCTTCATTCCGGAAGTTACGGTTGATCTCGAACACCCGGTCCATGCCGCCGACAACCAGTCTTTTCAGATAAAGCTCAGGTGCCACTCGCAGATACAGTTCCATATCGAGCGTGTTGTGGTGCGTTATGAAAGGACGTGCCGTTGCTCCTCCCGGTATCTGATGCATCATGGGCGTTTCGACTTCGAGAAAGTCACGGCCTGTCATGAAACTGCGGATCAGGTTGACGATGCGTGAGCGTTTGATGAAAATTTCACGTGCTTCAGGGTTTACAATCAGGTCGACGTAACGCTGGCGGTAGCGGGTTTCCACGTCGGTCAATCCATGGAACTTCTCCGGCAACGGCAGAAGTGACTTCACCAGTAAGCGTATAGAACGGATGTGGAGGGAGAGTTCACCGGTTTTAGTGCGAAAGGGGAAGCCTTCGGCTCCGACAATGTCGCCGATATCGAACGAATCAAAAACGGCAAACGCCTCTTCACCGATCTCGTCTTTTTTGATGTAAAGCTGAATGCGTCCCTTGCGATCCTGAAGCTGTATAAAGGCGGCTTTGCCGAAAGAGCGGCGCGCAAGAATACGGCCGGCAACGACGATCTTTGCATCCTTGGCATCTAGCGGCTCTACGTCGCCGTACGCGGCAACAATGTCTGCCGAAGTATGTTGTGGTTTGAAGTCATTGGGATATGGGTTTATGCCTGCTTCCCACAGCGCGTCAACCTTGCGGCGTCTTTGGAGCAGGAGTTCACTGAGTTCTTCCATGGTGGTGATTCAACCTTTCACGTCAAGTAGTAATGTATTGGAATCAAGCGGATAAAAATATCGTCAACGACTGCTCAGGTCAAGAAAAAATGCTTGTTTATAAAGCGCCGTCTCATTCCCCCTCTACTGGTTCTCCGTGGCCTTTTTTGGCCGCTTCGCAGCTGTTGGCCGTTTTGCCGGTTTTGGTTTTTCAAGAGCTGCGGCAGGGAGCGATTCAGCGGCTGCAGATTCGTTTGTAGTGCTCTTTTTGGGAGCGGCGCGCCTTGCTTTCTTTTCTTTTGGAACGGCCTCAGGAGTGGCTGCAATGATAGCGCCAGCTTGAGTCTCTGTGGGTTCCTCGGATGTGGCAGCTTTTTTCTTGCGTGGGCTCCGGGTCCGCTTGGGTTTGGCTTCAGTTGCTGTCGTGGCAGTTTCAGGCACTATGGGTGCGGTGGTGCCTGTCTCGGCTACAGCAGGTTCGGCAACCGCTTTGACAGGTTCAGGAGTCAGTTCTGCGGGTAGATCTTCACCAGAAGGCTCCAGTTCTTTATGGGTCTTGCTGCGACTGCGCCGGCGTTTCCGCTTTTTGGGTTTTGCCGCTTGCTCTGCAGCGTCTTCGGATTCTGTCACATCACTGCCGGCGGTTTCAGGCGCCTCTTCTGTCAGGGAATCGTCGTCCTGGTCTAACGTTACTCCTGACTGTTCGAGCTCAGTTGTGTTCGTCAGGATCTCACCGGCAACCTTTTTCTTCTTCTTGCGCCGTTTCCGTTTTTTGGGCCCATCGGCAGGAGCGGCCACATCACTTTTTTGCTCTTCATCGACGGTAAGCTGCGGAGCATAGCTGCTCGGGACAACCGGCTTGTGGGCTTCTTCTGCTTCAGCCTCACTTTTCATGACATCATCCATGTGCGGCTTTTCACGCTTAACCGTTTCAAGCTCCAACTGATTGAGGAGGAAAGAGGTCTTTCCCTTAACCGTTACTTCAATTTCGTAATCGTTTTCGATCTGGGTCAGCTCACGTTTTTTGCGGTTGAGCAGGTAGTACGCCACCTCCAGCGGTAGTCCCCCGATTACTTCGGCGACAGTACCTTTGGCGGCAGCAGCGTGAACCTTACGCAGGAAGGATACCGCCATCGCTTCAACAGATTTGACTTTACCGCGTCCTTCGCAGTGCGGACACTCAAGATGGATGGCGTCATTCAGCGTCTTGGCGATGCGTTGGCGTGACATCTCCATGATGCCGAACTGTGAAATGCGCCCGACGTTGACCCTGGCCTTATCCATTTTGAGGGCATTCTTAAGATTTTTTTCAACCTCGCTGTTATGCTTGTTTTCCCGCATATCGATGAAGTCGATAACAATCAGCCCGCCCAGGTCGCGCAGCCGCAACTGCCTTGCAACCTCTTCGGCCGCCTCCATGTTGGTTTTAAAAGCGGTATCTTCAATGCCTCGTTCTCCGCTTGATTTTCCCGAGTTGACATCGATTGAAACCAGAGCTTCGGTCGGCTCGATGATCAGCGACCCACCGGACGGCAGTGCAACCCGTTTCTCATAGATCTGGTCGATCTGCTCTTCAAGCTGAAAGCGGGAAAAGATCGGACGTTTCTCCTTGTGCAGCTTGACCCGCTTCTCGCAGGCCGGCATGGTGTCGCGGAAAAACTCCTTTGCTTCACGGTAGGCATCCTTGCTGTCCACCAGAACCTCATCAACGTCATCCGAGAAGTAGTCTCGGATGGTGCGTATGATCAGTCCGCTATCGCGATAAATCTCTCCAGCCCCCTTTGTTTCGGAAGCTCTCTGCTTGATAGATTCATACAGCTCAGTCAGGTTGGTAAAATCTTTCTGCAGCTCCTCAGGAGAACGCCCGACCGCTTCAGTGCGGATGATATATCCCATTCCCTCGGGAATACTCATCTCGCCGACAATCTCTTTCAGCTTCTTGCGGGTTCCTTCCTGTTCTACTTTGCGGGAGATACCGGTTGAATCACTCCCTGGCATTATGACCATGTATCGTCCCGGCAGCGATAGGTAGCTTGTAAGTGCTGAGCCCTTGTTGTCGCGCTCGTCCTTTTCAATCTGGACTACCAGTTCCTGGCCGCGGCGCAATACTTCCTGGATGCGCGGGCGGCGTTTGCGCTGCTCTTCCGGGATGTCGTCGCGCCACTCCCAGTAATCCGGGTGTAGTTCGCCAATCTGGAGAAAGCCGGGCTTGGCTCGGCCGATGTCAACGAAAGCGGCCTGTAGGCCCGGTTCGACGCGGAGGACGACGCCCTTGTAAATGTTACCTTTTATCTGCTCTTTGCCGCTGATTTCAATGTTCAACTCCATCAGGCGACCGTCGTGAACTATTGCTACGCGGGTCTCTTCGGGGTGCATGACGTTGATCAGCATTTTCTTGCTTATTGGTGAACTCATCTATTGATAACCTTTCAGGTGGGTGGTGCTGGTTAAGATACAAAACAGCCGGATTATAACCCTTTTAGCGCTGAAAGCAAAGAAAAAGGCGGTACAGGGGAAATCCCCGTACCGCCTTGTTGATACGATATTGCTTTGGAACTACATCATTCTGGCCAGAAGCGGCACGATCAGAAGTGAAACGATATTGATGATCTTGATCATCGGGTTGATTGCCGGACCGGCTGTGTCCTTGTAGGGGTCGCCGACTGTATCGCCGGTGACTGCGGCCTTGTGGGCTTCTCCGCCCTTGCCGCCATGGTGACCGTCTTCGATGTATTTCTTGGCATTATCCCATGCGCCACCACCGGTGGTCATGGAGATGGCGACGAAGATACCGGTAACGATGGTGCCGACGATAACGCCGCCCAATGCTTTTGGTCCAAGAGTAAAGCCGACGATAACCGGAGCCAGGATCGGGATGAGGCCGGGGACGACCATCTCTTTCAGAGCGGTTTTGGTAACGATGTCAACACAGGCGGCATAATCCGGTTTGCCGGTGCCTTCCATGATGCCTTTGATCTCGCGGAACTGCCGACGGACTTCAACAACGACAGCGCCGCCAGCTTTACCGACCGCTTCCATGCAACGGGCACCAAAGTAATAAGGAAGCATACCGCCGATGAAGAGGCCGACGATGATATACGGATCTGATAGTTCGAATTTGATGATTTCTTTACCGGCAGCCAGTAGAGCGTGGTTTAGTTCATCAACGTAGGAGGTGAAGAGGATAACAGCGGCCAGGCCTGCGGAGCCAATGGCATATCCCTTGGTGACGGCTTTGGTTGTGTTGCCGACTGCGTCAAGTGGATCGGTTACAGCGCGAACTGATTCGTCCAGTTCGGCCATCTCGGCGATACCACCGGCATTATCTGTAATCGGGCCGTAAGCATCCATGGCGACAACTATGCCGGTCAGTGAGAGCATTGATACGGCAGCGATGGCGATACCGTAGACGCCGGCGCATTGAAATGAAAC
>JAQUIT010000015.1 GCA_028681335.1 Desulfuromonadaceae bacterium
ACATCGAAAAGATAGAAATTACGGCAATGGTATCGATATTGGTGACTGAAAGCAGCAAGGCTTGAAAAAACCTTTTTTTCTTGCACAGGGAACGTTTTTGCCGTTGACAGCAGCCTTTTAATGGGTGCCCCCCTTTACTTCCCTCTACCTTATTTAACAAAAGATATTAATGCTATTATTAAGGATAATATTCCACAAAATACTGATATAATGACTACTGTTTTCGAATTAGTTATATTTATGTACTCTCTATACACCCAAGGAATAAACATTAGATCAAAATTAGGCAATAAAGCATTACTAACTGCTTCCTTGACTGCGTTATTATGTTTTCTAACCTTTCTAACAACAAAGTAAAACGTAATTACATATATTATTATTGAAACCTGTCCAATTGTATCTAAATACTCCATATTGCCATCCTTTTTACGTTATTTGCAGCATTTGCCTATGACATAATTTTTGATGATGTCGTTTCTGCACCCGCTATATAAAGATATTCCTCCTCCAAAGCCAAATCTCCATCCTCTCTCACCATCTGTATTGCCATATCTACCAACCACTATTGCCCCCCAAGCTTCTACTGGTTTTTCTTCATAGTATCCAGACTGATCAAACATATTAGGACAGCTTTTTACCGGCAATTTATCAGAAACTCCTGAACTTGAACCTTTTGCTTCTTCAATACCAAGTCCTAGTTCAATACCTAAGCATACAGATTGAATTGTTAATGAATGTTTCACATTACTCTCATCACAGCACTGTTTAGTTGAGACTGATATTGAAACCCCTACTACACCTAGTGCAACACCAAAACCACCACCATACTCTCTACTGCCATCTAACCCCCAGAAATCCTTATATTTCAAGGGATTGTTAAGAGCATATGGATACATATCAAATACTAAATATTTTTTTAATAATCTTTCTGACTCTATATATCTGCCAGAATTATAATTATAATATCTATACATGTTATAATTCATCTTCAAATCATTATCATAATATTGTCCCGGAAACCTGAAGTTGTTTGTCGCTGCTCCAGTGATACCGATAGTCTCTCCAAACGGCATTTCACTGATTTCCCATATTATCTGGTTTTGACTGTCCGTCATCTTCTGCGGAGTACCTAGGTGGTCCGCATGGATGTAATATAAAGTTTGCCCTTCCAGCTTTGCAAATGCCCCTCCATTCAGAAATACGTATTCTGCGTTTGTGACTCCTGATTCCATAATGAGTTTCCCTTGCAGAGCAAATACAAAGTACGTTTTTTGACCTCTTGCAGTTTTCTTCACTCTTAGACCATTACCATTGTAAACATACTCTCCATTGATGGTTGAAACCGGTACATCTTCTCCATGCTCATTATGAGTAGTTGTTTCCTCTATTACTGTTATCAAGCGTCTATTCTGGTTGTAAATGTAACTCTTGTTGTTTTCCAGGTTGGTATTGCCGTTCTGATCGAACCCGAAGCTAAAGTTCTTCTGCCCTGACGCTGATACCAGCTGATTCGAGTTTACCTTGTATCCGTAGTTGGTTGTGATCTCATTGTGGTTCTCCGTCTTCCTGTTCCCCACCCCGTCATAGCTGTAAACCAGACTACCCCACGGACCGATGGCATTGGTCAACCGGTCCAGCGGGTCGTAGCCGTAGCTCTTGGTCTTGGTTGCGTCCAGATTGTCGGTAATAGAGGTGATGTTGCCGTTCCTGTCAAAGCCATAGGCCAGGTCCTGCACTCCCTGGGCTGCGAGGCTTGTTAACCGGTACTGCAGGTCGTAGTTATTGGTCTGCTGAATGCCGTTTCCGAATGTCATCGCGCTGGGGCCACCGAACGGCTTGTAGGAGATACTGCTGGCGATGGCGGTGCCGTTGTTAAGGATGCCGGTCACCCTGTCGTTGGCATAGGTATAGGTGATGATCCTGCCGGAGGGGTACTTCATGGTGGTGATGTTGCCGTTCTTGTCATAACCGTATTCGGTGATGAAGGTGCTGCTATCGATGGTCCTGGTTTCTTTTTTGATCTGACCCTTGGTTGTGTACTCGTAGGTCGTGCTACCGCTCAGGTCGATCATGGTACAGAGTCGGCCCTTGCCGTTGGGGCAGGTGTCGTAGGCGTAGGTGACGTTGTCGATCGGGTCGGGGAATTCTATTTTGGTCAGCCGGTTGGTTGCGTCGTAAGTGTAGGTAGCGGTTACCTGTTTGGCGTCGGTCTTTGTTTTGAGGTTGCCGTTCTTGTCATAGCTGTAGGTGGTGATGCCGGTGTCCGGGCTGGTGGTCTTGATCAGCCGGTTCTGCTTGTCGTATTCGTAGCTTGTGGTATTGCCGTTGGCGTCGGTGACGGAGGTCAGGTTGTTGCGTTTGTCATAGGTGTAGCCGGTGGTGATGTTGCCCGGCTGGGTGACCTTGATCAGGCGGTTGACCTGGTCGTAGCTATAGCCGGTGCTGTTGGCGTTGGGGTTGGTGAGGTTCACCCGGTTGCCCCGTTTGTCATAGCTGTGCGTCGTTTCGCCTTGGTCGGGGTTGATGGTCTTGTTGAGACGGTTGAGGATGTCGTACTGGTGGCTTTGGGTTTTGTGCAGCGTGCCGCTTGCGTCCTTGATCTCTTCCTTGATCTTGTTGCCTTTGCCGTCGTAGCTGTATTGGATATAGTTGCCATCCTGGTCGCTGATGGTGGCCAGGTTGCCGTTGGTGTCGTAGTTGTAGTAAATGCGGTTACCTTCCGGCAGGGTGATGGAGGCGATTTTGCCGTTGCCGCCGGCCGAGCAGGAGGTGCAGGACGTCCCGCCGGTGGTGACATAGGTGTAGGTGGTGGCGGCGTTGTCTGTTGTGGTGGTGAGGATTCTGCCGGCTGTGTCGTAGGTGTTGGTGGTTACCGTTTGGTTGGGGTCGGTGATGGCTTTCGGGTTGCCCTTCCAGTCGTGACCGGCGTAGGTGGTGGTGCCGATCAGCGGGACCGTGCGGCTTGTGAGGTTACCGGCTCCGTCGTAGGTCATGGTGGTGATGTTGTCGTTCGGATCGGTGATTCTGTTGAGGTTGCCTGCGTCGTCGTATTCGTAGGTGGTTATGGCGCCGTAGCTTGTGGTGGTGACCAGTTCTTTGTAGCGCCCGTAGGTATAGGTGGTGACGCTTTCGTCCGTTGTGCCGGAAGCGATGATTTCTTTAATGCGGTTGCCGTTCTGGTCGTATTCGTAGCGGGTGGAGGTATTGAGCGGGTCGGTGACGGTTATCAGTTGCCTGAATGAGTCGTACTGGTACCGCCAGCTGTTGCCGTCGGCGTCGGTCCGTTTGATGACGTTGCCCCATTCGTCTTTCTGTTCCTGGGTGACGTTGCCCAGGGCGTCGGTGGTGGCTTCCACGCGGCCGTCCAGGTAGTCGATCTTTTTGATGAGCTGTTCGCTTTCACCGTTGGCGCCGGGAACTATTTCGGCGTAGTAGACCAGTTGACCCTTGTCGTTGAGGATCTTTCGGTATTTGCGGCCGTCGTAGTCGCTGTAGGTGAAGTCGCCGCTGGTGAAGCTGTAGGTGAAGGTGGTGCTGCGGCCGTTGGTGTCGGTGACGCTCCGTGCGATCCCTTTGTTGCGCCATTTGGGGATGTAGTCGATGGTGTAGGTTTCGCCTTCGGCGTCGGTTTTGCCGATCAGGTTGTGGTAGTTGTTCTGGTACTGGGGGGCATAGCAGTAGCTTTCAGTGTATCTGATGCCGTCTACGTACCATTCCTTGGTTTTGCAGACGGTGCCGAACTGGTCGGCCGGGTCCGGTTCCTGGCTGAGGCAGCTCATGGTGGTGATCTTTACGCCGCCGACATAGCGTGTTGAATAGCTGCATACCATGGGAATCTTGCCGTAGTCGGTCAGGTCGTAGGTATAGGTGCCGAGGACAACGCTGGCGCCGGCCGGAAGGGTGAGGGTGGCCTTGGTGAGGTTGTCGATGGTGTCGTGTTCATAGGTTACGATCCGGCCGGCTATGTCTCTGACGCTTTCCAGAAACCCACGGGTGGTGTAGCTGAAAGTGAGGACGGTGCGGCCGGTGACGTCGGTGACGGTGGCCGGCTTGCCGTTGGTGCCGTAGGTTATGGTGACGCTGTTGCCGGCATTGTCGTTGATTTTGCGCAGCCAGCCGTCGTTGTCGAAGATCGAGGTGGTGTCGCCGTTTTTGCGCAGTTCAAAGCCGGTGGTGGTTTTGATCAGGGTCAATCCGGCCGAGGCGTTGGGGAGATAGGCGCCGTTGGCGTCACGTTCGAAGGCGATGTAGTTGCCCTGGCCGTCCAGGTAGGTGCCGTCGGTGCCGACCCGCACGAACCAGGGGGAGTGCCAGCCGTAACCCAGGGGGTTCTCGGCGGGGATGGCAAAGTGCCAACTGCTGTCGTCTTGGCTCTTCATGATCTGGTTGGAACGGTAGGTGCGCTCCATGGTGATCGGGATGCCCTTGGCCGGTACCCGCAGGTCGGTTTCGGCGAAGGTGTACGTGCCGTTGCCGATGTCTACCGAACTTCCGGTGACTACGCTGATCCTCTTGTCAGGCGACAGGCCGGGGCGGAGGGGGACGATGTCGTCGTCGGATGCTACGACCGAAGATGATTGGGCACTGCTGTAACGGGCGCTTACGGCTGATCGAACGTCCTGTGCCCCGGACGGCTGCGCAACGGACAGGGCAAGGACTGCAAGGATAACGGCGGGAATGATGCGCCGGATATGTGTGGTTGATATGTGCATTGTTGATCTCGTTCCTTTTTTCGTGAAGTCGGTTGTCGGTCATCGCCCTAATTTATCGGACACTGGGGTGGCTCGTTGGGACGGCGCGGGTAAATACAGTTTTCGTCGTCATCCGGCAAGGCGGTAACGGAACCGCCGCTGGCGGAAGGCACCGCTCCACCGGCGCCCTGACTGATGCCGGTGCCGCCGGTGCTGCCGCCATAAACCGGCGCCGGCGGTTGCCCGCCACCGCCAATACTTCCTGCGGCTGCCGGACAACTGTTCCAGGTAATCGTATGGGTCGAAGTACGCGTCACCTTCCGCTCGTTGAGTGCGCCGGGGCAGATGATCTGGGTAAAGGAGGTGGTAATCGTCTGGGAACCGGAACAGGAACCGCCATAGCTTGGCACCTCTTCACTAATCGAGGTTGAGGCGGTCTGGATGCGGCGTGTGATGCGGTACGGCACCACGATCTTCTGGCCGGCGCCTATTTTTGACGGGAAGGTTGCCAACACTTCCATGTCATAATCGTCGAAGCTCGACGGGAAGCTGATACCGCTGTAATCGGCGGCTACCAGACCATAGTTGGTGATAGTAAACTCGCCGTTAAAGACCTGGCCTACCTCCAGTGCGGGCAGTGTTATGGCCGGTGGTTCGGTGACGATTACCGCCGTGGGCACATTGGTTTCGAAGGTCTGGCTGACGGTGATCTGGTAGCTATCATTAATGATGACCGGCGTGACGCTCCACTCCACCGTCACCAGGGTTACCTCCAAGGCTACCGGCACATTGGAGGTTATGCCGGGAACGATGATAAAGGTGCCGCCATAGGCCTTGTGGCCGGCTGCGCTGACATTGTAGCTGTAACGCCCCTCGGGCAGGTCGAAGAGGGCAACGGTGCCGTCCGCAGCGGTTTTGCGGGTGTAGTACAACTCCGGCAGGCTCTGATTCTGGATGGCGAGGTTTGCCCCGCCCACCTGTTTCATCAGTTCGTCAAGCACGCTGAACTGCACATTACCCACGGCGCTGGAGGTGACCGTAACCTGGATGTTGTAAGTGTAGGGAATGTGGTTGTCAGCGTAGATCACGATCCGGTCGTCGTAGACCCCCTGGGCCATGGTCTCGCCCGGCTTGATCTGGATACCGATGGTACGGGACTGCCCGGCCGGAATGTCGCCGATGTTCTTGTCCACGGTCAGGGCCAGCCAGGACAGGGACGGGCCTTCGATGCGCGGATTAGTCAGGGTATTTGCGCCGGTGTTGGCGATAGTGAAGCTGACGACGCTCTGGTTGCCGCGCATAATGCCGGTGTCTATGTAGGACGGGCTGGTGGTGATGACCGGGATAGCGGTGATAGTGGTAACGGAGGCATCAACCCTGCTGGTCAGCCCTTCTAGTGTGGATATATCCAGGGAGGCAAAACCTGATTCAGGTGCACTTGGGTCGGCCCCCACCCGGAAGGTGACGGTACGTTTCTCACCGGCGTTAAGCACGCTGCTTCCACCGTTGACAAGTGTCGCCGTGACACCGCTGGAGTTGTTGCTGGTGAATGCCAGCCCATTCAACGGGCTGCCGCCCAGATTGGTCAGAATTACGGGAATATTGTAGGACTGTCCCTTCAGCAGGCGGATGTTGGCCTGAAGCGGCGAGACTTGCAGGCCGATAATGGAAAACTGGGCCTGGACGGTGCGATCGGACAGATCGGGATGGATGGCCCAGACGCTGTAGCTGCCGGCTTCGTTGGAGCCGGGGGTAAAGGTATAGGAGAATGCGCCTGTCGAGTCGGTATTGACCGTGGCAAAACGGTCAAAGCCTTTAACCGAGATACCGATCTTGACCGGCACGTTGGCCATGAGATTGCCGTCGGTCGTGGAGGTAGCGCTGCCGGTGATAGCCACGCTTTCGCCCTGCTTGTAGACCGTCTTGTCAGTTGCAGCGCGGGTGGTGTAGGAAACATCGGCGATGGTGCCGTCGATGGCGGCCTTGAAGCCGGGGGCCATGACCTGGTCATCCTGTTTGTAGTGATACCAGCTGTTGTCGATGACCGCTTCCAGCACCACCTTGTAGGGGGCGTTGGACGGCACGCTGAAGGTGATCGGATCGGTGAGGAAGCTTTCGCCCGGCTCCAGCCTTGCCGTGGCGTACGCCCCGGAGTCGACCACCGCTGTTCCGGCGCGCTGGTTCATCCGCCCCTGGGCCAGCACGTTGCCGTCCTGGTCCTTGAGCAGCACGCGCACTTGGGAACTGGGGCCACCGTTCTCGGAGGTGACGAATTCGCTGCGGGCCGAGCCGTTGTTGGCTACCTTGATCTGGACAGAGGCCAGGGCGCCTCGTATCAGCGGCTCGTTGAAGATCTCCAGTGGTGCTCCGGCGGCGATGATCCCGGCCAGCAGGCTTTTGGTGATTTTAATGGTAACGCCGGCAGACGGAGTCATGACGGCAGTTGCAACCACTGCGGTCTGGGGCGGCGCCATTGCCTCACTGGCAGCTACCTTGGTGATTTCCAGCACGCTGTCGGTCGGTATGGTGAAGGGGCCGTTCTCCTTGCTTTCCGGCAGGGTACCGATCTTGACCGTTACGCTGTCCAAGTCCAGGCTGCCGACGGCCCCACTCGGCAGGCTGGCAGTGAGTACCATGCTTTCCAGCACGCCGCGGCGCAAGACTGTGCCGTCTTTGAGACCGAGGGTGATCTCCGGCAGGGTAGCCTCGCGCACCTGACTTTCGCTCCCAAGGCTGTTGACGGCCGAGATGCCGTAGGTGACCGAGCCGCCTGAGAAGTAGCCGTCGCTGAAAGCGGTGGAGAGAGTCGGCGTGGTGGTGATACGGCTGCCGTTCCTATAGATGTGGAAGCCTTGCAAGTTTGCTTCGCCGGCTTCCCAGGAGAGGGCTGGGCTACCGTTGTCCACGCGGGTCAGGACAAGGTTACGCACCGGCATGACCGGGAAGGTTATCTCCTGGCTGGCCGATGGATCGCTTTCGTTGCCCAGCAGGTCCATCGAGGTGATGCTGTAAAAGCGCTTGGTGGCGTCGGGAGACGGATCGAAAGCGGTCAGTTCCTTAACCGTGGCCACCGGGGTCAGGCCGCTGATGTTGATAATCTGCCCGCTGGATCGGTAAAGACGGTAGTAGGCGGCGGTCTCCCCTGCTCCTGCCTGCCATTCGGCCTTGACACCGTTGCCGGTCATGCTGAGGGTTGGGCTGCCGGTAACCGGGGGCGCTGTGGCATCGGTGACAACGCTGACCGGGTCGGATTGGGAGCTTTCCGCAGCCAGCAGGCCGATGGAGCTGATGGTATAGGCGTAACTGCCGTCAGCCGGAGTGGTGTCGCTGTAGGTGAGGCCATTGCTCCCGGTCAAGGAGGCAACCGGGACCGGGGTACTGTCGCCCGCTCCCTGGCGGTAGAGCTCATAGCCCTGGGCATCTGTGACCGGTTTCCAGGCCAGGGTTACCTTGCCACCTTTGAAGGCCTTGGCGGTCAGCCCCATGGGCACGGAGGGCGCCGGCGGAGTAGTTTTGTAAAGAATGATGGTGGCGCCGGAGTTGACGCTGGTACCGCGGTTGTTGAAACGGTCACGGGCGTCGGTGAGATTAAACCTGCCGGTACCCTCACCCAGTGCGGACGGATCGAGGCTACCGCTCCAGAGGATATTGTCGGATGTCGTCAGAGCGGTTATTGGCGTTGTTGTGCCATCCGGCGATGCCAACACGATAACCGGGGTAATTGTCGTGGCTTCATCGAGCTTTATCGACACGGCAACCGGCCCGGCAGTGGTTTTGAGCAGTGTTACGGGCGCGGTGACGGCGGCAACCGGTCCTTTGACGTCCAGAATCGGGCCGCTGCCTTGGCTGTTGACCCGGTTGCTCACCAGGTCCTTGGCGGAGAATTTCCAGATGGTAGAGCCGTGGGGGGATATGGCGTCGATAGTCAGATTGCCATCGTAGTGGGTGTCGTCAACCTTGCGTAAACTGACCACCAACGGTGATCCGGACTGGGGTTCCAGGCTGAGGAAGGGGGTTTCGCCCAGGGCTTCGCTGACCGTCAGGGAAATATTCAGAGCGCCGGGGCCGTAGGTGTTATCAGCCGGGGCGATGCCGGCGCTTCCTGTGAATGCGACTGTGGCTGCGGGGGCCAACCGGTCGGAAGCAATGGCTACGACGGTGGATATGGCGCTCTCGTTGCCGGCCCCGTCCACGGCAGTTACTACATAGCTGCGGGAGGTATCGTCGGCCGGGATGTATTCCTTGAGGAGGTAGGCGATCAACGCCGAGTTGGTTTTTTTGACGCCGGCATCGGACAGGGAGGTAACTGTGGCCGGAACTTCATAGAGGTTGTAGCCGATGGGTGCGCCACTTGTCCCAGCCTGCCACGAGAATTGGATACTCCCGCCAGACAGTTGTTTTACAGACAGACCAACCGGCGCCGAGGGGGCGGTGGTAACCACGGTTGCCTTGACATCGGCGGTGTAGATACTCTCGCCGCCGCGGTTGCTTGCTTTGGCCGAGATGTAGTTATCACCCTCGACCAGTGCTACGTTAGTGAAGGTGAAATTCGTTGTTGTGGCTACCTGCTGGGTAACCACAACGCCGTTAACCCTGAGCGAGATAGTGGCGCCAGCCTGGGTGGTACCGGTGATGGTCGTACTCGTCTGGTTGATCGGGCCGCTGAAGGTGGTGGTAATCACCGGCGCAGGAGGCGCGGCGAGACTGACGACAACCGGGATGCTGCTCTCGGTCTTGTTGCCGGGGGCGTCGTAAGCCGCGATCCTGACAGTATGGTTGCCGTCGCTGGTATCGGCCACATTCCAGTTGAAGGAAAGCGTACCGCCGGTGACGGTGGCGACCTTGACATCGTCCAGGTACAGCTCCATCCGGTCCAGAGCGCTTTCAGCATCCGTAGCCGTAGCGCTGATGGCGAAGGGAGCGGTGATGACCTTGTTGACTGTCAGGCTGAGCCCGCCGATGACCGGAGGTGTGGTGTCGCCACGGGGCACGGCGGCTACGCTCTGGATTCCGGTCCGCTCAGCGCCGGAAGTGTTGAGCACGGTGACGGCGTATTGGTAGGTGGAGTCGTTGGTAAGCCCGGTGTCGGTGAAGCTGGTGGTAGTCTGGCTCTTGACCAGCGACATGCTGGTGACATCGCTTTGGGCGCTATCGCTCTTGAGACGGTAGATATTGTAGAACTTGACGTAGGGAGAGCTGACCGGGGACCAGGTGAGGGTCGTTTTGGCATTGCCCGGCACGGTGGCGAGACCGGTGGGGTTGGCCAGACGGGTTACGGCCTGGACCACGCTGCCGCTGCTTTCGTGGCCGAGTGTGTCCTTGCTCGTTATCTTGAACTTGTACAGAGTGGCGTCGGTCAAACCTTTCTTGATGTAGGTGGCGGCAGTCTTGCCGACCGGAGTCCCGACTTCGTAACCCTGGCCTGCATCCATGTAGAGGATCTGGTCGGTGAGGTCGCCGGTGCTGTTGACGCTGGGCGTCCAAAACATGGTAACGGTGTTGCCATCGGTAGCTGAATATCCGGCCACGGCGGACAGACCCGTAGCCTCTTCCGGCGGCAGAGTGTCGCTCGGAACGGCGGAGACGCTGGTAACAGCCGGATCGCTGTTGCCGCTGGTACTGACCGGCACCGCGGCGAACCAGTAGGTGGTTCCTTGGGTCAGACCGGTTACTTTATAGCTCTTGGTGCCTTTGTTGACTGTGGCGATCTGCGTCAGGCCGCTTACCGAACTGAATGTGGCTGATGCCTGGTAGACCCGATAATAGGCCAGGGCTGCAGGTTCGGGATAGGCGGGCCAGGTGAGGGTGACTTCCGTACCCTTGCCGCTGCCATCCGCCACCAGGACGCCCGCCCCCAAAGCCGTGGGTGGCACCGAGTCGTAGAGGATATCGAGGGTCTTGGTGGTAATATTGCCGATAGCATCGTTGACGGTGAAGATAAAGCGGTTACTGATACCGTCCACCAGGGTAAGCGTGGTGGACCAGGTGGCGTTTTGATCCGCAGCATCAATAATCTGTGTTCCGTTCAGCTTGACGATGCAACCAGCCTCCTTGGTGCCGGAGATGATCTGGGTGGCTTCCAAAGAGGGGCTCTTTGAAACGTCGATAGTGAAGACTGGTGGCTTGGTATCAAGGGTAATGGCCGGAGGCGGCGCGATGGCAGCCGAGTCGTTACCGGCGGCGTCGCGGGCGACAATAGTCAGGGTGTTGATGCCTTCGGCCAGAGGATAGCTGTAGCTCCAGGTGGTGGCGGAGCTGAGCGATACCCGGATAGTCCCGTTGATGACAACGGCCGTGTCGGCCGGTTTGGTGCCGGTCAACAGTTGGGTGGCGGTCTTGGTAAGCGGGGTTACTTCCGCCGCGGTGGGTGCTGCCGGGGCAATGGTGTCGAGCACGAAGGTGCCGGCTATCTGATCGGCCATTATGTTTCCGGCCAGGTCTTTGGCCCCTTTGACGGTTACGCTGTAGCTGCCGTCGCCCAGGGCAGCGGTCATGGTAAAGCTGCCTCGCCAGGTCTTGGTGTTGATCCAGGAGCCGGTGATGCCGTAGTTGGCGCTGCCGAAGGTGACCAATGGCTGGACGCCGGTGTTCATTGATTCGTTAAAAGTAATGGTAAAAGTTGCACTTCCTGTCTTGAGCTGACTGTTCGGGCTGATGACCAGACTCTGAACCGTAGGCGGTCCTCGATCCACGGTGAAGCTGAAAGATGCCGAACCTTTGTTGCCCAAGGCGTCAACCGGGTAAATGGTGACAGTGTAAACCCCTTCTGCAAGCGCGTCCGTGGGGGTGAAGATGATGGCATCGCCGGAAACGTTCCATGCGCCGGAGATAACACTGCCGGCTGCGTTCTTGACAACAGCGCCGACAAGTGAGGACGTCAGATCAGGCAGAGACGTGCCTCCACTGAGGGTGATTGATACGCTGCCCACCGAGCCGGTGATGGCGTTTACCGTCGGCGTGGAAGCGGAGATGGTTGGTGGTGAGGTATCGCGCACCACTGAGACCTGGGCACTAAGGCTTTGATTACCGGCTTCGTCTTTGGCAAACACGGTGATGGTGTTGCTGCCTTCACTCAGGGAGACGGTGCCACTCCAGGCGGTGTCGCCAAGGGGGGCCGAGAGCTTGTTGTTATTGACATAGACCCAGCTGTTGGCTTCCTTGACACCGCTCACTGTAATGGAGGTTTGGTTGGTGGGTGAATTCGGGGCGGTGATGCCCGGTTTCGCCGGAGCGGTTAGATCCAGAGTAAAGCTGGAACTGGTGACATCGCTCTGGTTTCCTGCACCATCAACGCTGTATGCGGTTACAGTGACAAGACCTTCGTGCAGGCCTGAAATGGTGGTGCTCCAGGTCGTGCCGGTCGGATAGGTGTAGGTGCCGGTCGTGGCGCCGACGCTGGCAACCACCACACGGGAGCTGTCGCTGCTCTTGGTTCCGCTGATGATTTTGCTGGTGGTATTGGTAGGTGAGGTAACCTGGTCGATGGCCGGTGCAACCGGGGCGGTCATGTCAACCGTGAACGAAACCGTTGCTGTCGCCTGGTTGCCAAATGAGTCCATGGGGGTGAGGGTGGCGGTATAGCCTCCCTCGTTCATCGCCATATCGGCAGTGAAGGTCGCCGTGCCTGTCGTCCCGCTGCCGCTGGTAGCCCAACTGCCGGTGACATCCAAGTTGGAACTTGTCTTGACCGTGGCGGATGCGATGGTAGCCGGCAAATCCAGCACCGAGAAGGCATCCTGCAGGTTAATGGTGATCGTTGCGACAGGTGTGTTCAGGATCCCGCCGGCAATCGGGGTAGACGAGACGACTGAAGGAGCCGACTGATCCAGGGCGATGCTTACCGTAGCCGGCTGGCTGTGGTAACCATCCGCATCCTTGGAAGTGATGTTGAGGTTGTTCATGCCTGGGCTGAGAGTGTACTGGCCGGACCAGGTGGTGGCGGCCCAGGCTGCTTCATCGGACTGAGGGGCGATTTCAACACCTGTGCTGCCGCTGCTGATAACGACGCTGGTGTTGGCCGGTTTAGTGCCTGAGAGAGTGATAGTGGCGGTATTGACCGGGGTAACGACCGGGTCAACCACCGGTACATCGATGGAGATGTTGCGGTACTGCTCCATTATTTCTGTGGCCGACAGAGCGCGGTTGTAGATGCGGACGTCGTCAAGGAGACCCAGATATGCCTGACCCACATCGAATGAGCCACCAACTGAATCTTGCTCTTGCCCTAATGTCAGACTGCCTCCCGCACCGAGAGTATGACCAACATTAAGATTTCCTGCATATGAAAGAGTCCCATCTCGATAAACGGCCAATTGCCCATCAGTGCTGCGCCACGTAAAGGCAAGATGGTGCCAGACACCATCGTTTAGTATTATGCCAGTTGTCACATAGGAACCACCTATATATATCTGTATATTTCTTTGATCATAAACAATTAATTCATTATCACTTCCTGGAAATGCATAGGAAAAAAATGTCCCGAATTTTGTGCTGTCATTAGAATTTAACCACAATGATACTGTTGTTTCTTTCTCTGGAAAGGCCTGAAATGGATTGATAATGCTATAGCTTAAGTTGCCATTAAAACTTCCTGAAGAAGTACCAATTTTTGCATCGGTACTAAATGTAACTCCATTATTCGGTGTGCTATCGTTCCCAAGCACCGACGAATCCTTCCAATCCCCATCCATCTTCCACCAACCCACCAGGCCGGGCAGATTGATGTTTATTGCAAGGGAACCCCAGAGGGAAGTTAGGCCAACCTTGTCTGTGGAACGATACTTAAGATAGTGCTTGCCGTCCGCATCCATTACAAAGGGCGCGCTGTAGGTCTGCCAGGAGTCGCCGCCATCGAATGAATATTCGATCGTAGCAATACCGGAGCCGTTGTCGCCATCGTTGGCGGTCAGGGTAACGGTGACCGGGGTGGAGTACCAACCGGCGCTGTCTTTGGTGCCGGCAAGGGAGGCTTTTGTAACCGGCTTGTCGATGTCGTGGGTGGTAAATACGATCTGTTGCTGTTGCTTGATACCCACAAGATCTGTTGCCTGGATGGTGACGGTGTAGGTGTCGGATGCAAATGCAGACCCGGGTGTAAAGATTATTGTTTTAGGAGCAACCGTGATCCATGTGCCGCTGATGGTCTGTCCGGCGCTGTTCTTGACGGTGGCATCGACAGTGCTAGCGGTCAGGTCAATGCCGGCATTGGCATCGTTCAGGTTGATGGATACGGCGTTGACGGCTTTGGCGGTGCTGCTGTTATTGGCCGGGCTAGAGCTTTCGATGACCGGCGCTATGTTGTCAAAGAATACCGTCTTGCTAACGGTCGTGCTTTGCAGAAGCTGCGCTTCATCAAGAGCGGTAATGTTGAGCAGATTGATGCCCGGCTGCAAGGTTCCATAGCTGCCAGACCAGGATGTGGTAGAATCGGCTGCGGCGATCTTCTTGTTGTTTGCCCAGATGGAGGTGTTGGCGGGTTTTGTTCCGGAAAGGGCTATACTGTTGGCACCCGCATAGGCCGGTACATTGTTGAGTACTGGTACCGCAGGAGCGTTCGGATCGCCGCTGATTCCGGCTGCGTATCGCTGGGCAATTTCGTCAGCGGATAAGGCGCGTTTGTAGATGGCGACTTCGTCGATGAGGCCGTTGAAAAACGATTGCCTTGCCATTCCTCCATTATCCCACCAACTTCCAATTGACGGATTAGCAGCATGATAACCAACATTTGAACCAGATTTGCCAATAATCGATTTCAGTTGACCATCCAGATATACTCTTGATTCTGAATTAGTCATTGTCCATGCTAGGTGATGCCATGTATTCGATATATTTGAGTCCAATACAATTTTTTCAGCTCCTAAATAACCAGCACCGGAAAGATTTGATCCGTTTTTGTCCGCTCTGATATAAATATTTGTTGAGTCAATACCTATGAAAAAATCATTGCCTGAAACTTGTGTCGAATCTGATAATATCGTACTAGCTTCTGATCCACTATATTTGACCCATGCTTCAATGGTGCAAGTAGCTAAATCAGGGAGGCTGTTACTTGTTGAAATATAATGATTGCTACCATTAAAGCTCCCAGATTTTGTTCCAAATTTATAATCAGTACTAAACGAAACACCATTGTTGGCTACACCATGGTTCCCATTCCCTGACGAATCCGTCCAGTCCCCGTCCATGTGCCACAACCCCACCAAGTCAGAATCGCCAAGATTTTCCGACTGTCGTCCCACCGTTGCAGGTAGGGATTCATAGACACCGCCAAAAGTACTTGTCGGCATGGCCACACTGACCGGTTTGCTGCTCATCTCCCCTAACATGCCAGTTGGAATAGCTACACTAACCGGCATGCTGTTCATCTCACCAACTATGCCCGTAGGGATGGTGACACTGACCGGCCAGGACACGGTATCGGCCAACGGTTCAGACGGTCCATGAGAGATGATTATCAGAGAAATCAAGCTATAGAGAACGACGCGCAGCATCGGGTTCATAGTTCACCTTGGTACGATTGATAATCGTTATTTTCAATTTTCCATTAATTAACACTTATCAGAAGGCGAGGTGTCTTTCTCCTCCTCTGATAACTGGAGCCGGGAGGGGTTGTCACCCCTACAGCACCGCCGGGACTTCCTTGCCGCTTGCGGTAATGTATGTAACCGTAGATCGTCCGCCCAGATTCGCTGCCACCCGCACAAACTCTACCTTCTCTCCTGCGGCATAGATCGGCCCTGCACCATTCAGAGCTGCAACCTGAAAGGTCACCGAAGACGTAATCAGAGAGGGATAAGCCGTGGCAATGGAAAGGCTGACCGTGGCACTGGACGACGTATCGGTACCGCTCAAAGTTCCTGATACGCTGGTAGTACTACCGACAGAAGGCGACGCCTTAACTGTAACCGTTTGCCCCGTGGGGATATTGGCTCCGGTAACAACAACGGTGATCGGATTTTGGGTGTTGAAAGGAAGCATGACGTCCGGTGAGCCGTATGCACCTTTGGGGACTGACGGGACATCCTGCCCGCCGATCGAAGAAATTGTCAGGCTCGGCATATTGGGTGGCGCCACGGCGTAGGGATATCCCAAGGACATGGGTGGAGTGGTAGATGTAGTTCGAAGTACGTTGGAGGCTTCAAAACGGATGCGTCCGGCGCCTCCTCCACCACCATTACCATAACTACCATAGCTGGAAGCACCTGCTCCTCCTGCTGCTGTAATTGTCCCATTGCCAGAGAGGGTATTGGCTATTAGACGAATACTACCACCACTGCCGCCACCGCCCCCCCCGCCGTACCCGCTGCTATACTCGCCAACAGCCCCTGTGCCTGCATTAGCAGTAATTGCACCGCCAACGGTGATTGTCCCTGACGAAGCGATTAGGATTGAGCCGCCGCCGCCGCCGCTACCACCAACGTAAGTGGACGTCCCGCCACCGCCACCGCCACCTGAACCGCCGATTAATGGAATTAACCGCTCATTGCCGTAGATGACACCAGGACTGCCAATATTGCTGGTATAACTATATAACCCTTGTCCACCGGAGGTACCAAACCCCCCACCGTCGCCGCCGCCTCCACCTATAGTAGAATCTGATCTCGCCCCACCACCACTCCCACCACCAGGCCCTTCACCACGCTTACCAACTTGCTTTACCACGCCGCCTTGGCCTCCGTCGAAGCCGCCAGGGCCACCGACGCCGGGGATGAGATAATTACCAGTTGAGGCATTGACGCTTATAGCGCCATTAATAGCCACATCCCCCGTGGCCAGGATCGTAACCGGCGTATTCTGGCTGTTTTTCTTGTAGGTAACCGTCACCCCGGTCGGGATGGTAACCGTAGTGTAATTGAAAACCCCGCCTTCAGGGATCTGAACCGCCACGCTTGCTGTGGGTTCAAAAGGTCCATCCGCACCGGTACTGCCACTTTCAAACGCTGCCTGGGCCAAACAGGGCACAATCAGCAACAGAGCTATGAAACAGAACAACCGCATAACGTTAACCACTTTCATTCACAACCTCCTTGATATTTTTACGGAGAACTTGACACTAAACATCGCAACTATAAAAGAATGATCCTAAAAACGGCATTTGAACCGCCGAACACGCCGATGAACGCAGATAAAAACAAGCTTCAGACTAAATAAACGACTAACCTTTTTGGTTAAACCAGGATTTGTTCTAAGTCTTTGATTTATCGGCGTGTATCGGCGTTCATCGGCGTTCATCGGCTGTTAACTGTTTTTTTAGAATGATTCGTCTTGACAAAAAAAGCCCACTCTTGATTCGCAAGGCGGGCTTAGTCATAAATGACAACTGCGTCATTTCGGCGGCCCCTCTATCCGAAATTTGTTGGACAGGTAGCTTTGCGTCACCAGGTCACCCCAGCTTTGCCTTTTCGATGAGTTTTATTTTATTTGCCAAATAACATATTTAAATTCAAATATCAATATATTTTATGTTTGATATCTTAATTAGAATTGTTATTAGTTTACTACTCTAAGCAACTGGATTAATTAGGGGAGAGATTACTTGGAAGACATAGTAGGAGAGCTATTCAAGACGACTACTTTTTTAAATCAACATGAAAAATCGAAGAGAAAACTTGTGCTATTCCGGCAATTAATTTGTCAAGAAATTCACTATTGCAAATAGACGAAACCGCCGCAATGAAAAGGCAATAATCCTTTAACAAATTACGAATTACGCTCCGTCAAATTCAATACTCACCGAAGGAAGGCTTTTATTCAGAGTTTTTTTGAAAATATCAGACCATCAGGAGCATCTAAAAGGGCTAAGTTGGAGACCCCAACACGAGTGGTAAAAATGACAGTTCGAGATTAGCAAGCTTGCGTCTGGTCATACTGACCAGTAAGAATTTTTCTCTCTAAATTAAGTAATTAATGGCAGTACCTCCTTAAAGTAACAAACCCTGTCCCAATAAGGGTTTGCACTTGTTTTTAAAAACTCTCAAGACGTTTAATAATTAATAGTAACACCCTTTATAACTTCATTACTTACTAAATCAAAAAAAACATCTCGCTATTTTCGAGTATATTTCGCGCAGGCACCCATAAAACATCAAAAACCGACAAAATCACGCTTAATGCCTTTTGCCTGTCTCGCCCCATAGCCCGACCTTTCCTTTACACGCTTAAGCACACACAGAAGACAATGGGTGCCTTTACACGCACTTCACCACACAAGGCATGGCCGAACAAATCACTTTTTTCATGTTTATACAATAACTGGGCTACTACTCCGTGCAGATTTGTTACACAACGGTAAGCCTGAATTCTTTCTGAGCTGACCCATTTGAATATCTGGCAGAACTAAAGATCTTACTACCGAATGCTTCACTGACACACATGTGACTTTGTGGAAAAATCCCATCCTCAACAATAAATTTTTTTATAAGATCACCAGACATTTCCAGAAAAACCTCTTGTATTATTTCGCCGGCCATAGGGATGAATTCTCGTCATTAATACCAGCCAAAAACTCACTGCATTTTATCAAGTTCCACCAGACGAATGAGCTTCTTTGATCAGCAAATAAAATAATTAAGATAACCGCATCTTATGCTTTAATTTCGACTCAATTTTTAAGATCATTTTAGCTGAAATCACATACTGATTACGGCTTCGTTTTCACTTGTTTTCTCCATGTTACTTTTTGGCGTTTCAATTGTTCCGTTTTGGTGCAATTAAAGTTGAGAAGAATGTCCCGTCAAGCATCAACAACAGATCTGGTTGGAAATTGCTCAACCATTCGCCCCCATATACGCTGATGACGTCCCTTGCTGCCAGATATAGCTGTAAATATCTCGCGCAGCAACCTGCTTATCAAAATCAGTAAATGGTGGTGACGGCAGCAGTGGGTAGAGGTGGTCGAGGATGAATACCTCAACCTCGGCTTGAGTCTGTTCCTTCTGAGTCCACTGTTCCAATGGCGCCAGCAGTGCTTGTATCTCACGCAACAGGCTCCTGCTGGCAATCTTTAGCCGTTCCCTATCGGCCTTGCTTAGATCATCCCGCAACAGCATGCTGAACAGTGCGTATTCCTCTTCCGTTAATCCTTCTTCCATCACCCGGCGCTGGACTTCATCAAGACTGGCAGCCAAGTCAACCAGCCTGGTAAAGGTATCCTCAATGCTGACGCGATCTTTCTCGCGATTGTAATCGGCAATGATCTCTTGATAGCGCTTGTAGTAGTCCACACGCATCGGATTGCGCTTCAACATATCCGCCAGTTTCTGCTCCACGATCTCGCGTATATCCTGAATAGCTGTGGCTTTGCGACGCACTTTGCGGGCAAACTCGTCCCGAAGTTTTTCAAGATCGATATTGCTCAGATCGTAGAAGGTGCTCTCTGCGGGTGGATCAGCGGCTGTTGTCTGTGCGCGGATTGCTTCGTTGACAATGCGGTGCAATTCCTTGAGCAAGGCCGTCACATCAGCGGTATCCCGGCGTTCGGTCAGTTTCTTGTATATCGCCTCGATATTGTCGCGTCGCTCTGCATACAACCAGGCTGCCGGTTCCGTTACCAACCCTTTGAAGCGGATGAATACCTGACGTCCCATGATCTCGAAGCGCCGCTTGGACTCGTCGGAAGTATAGACCGCCTCAACTGCGTCTGCCAGGACCAGAATGCGAGAAAAACCATGTGCACCGACCAGCTGCATTGCGTCGAAGCCGAGCGACAGCAGATGCCGTTCAGTCTCCTCAATGACATCCTTCAACGCAACAACACGTTCCTCCAGAGGCGCGACTATCTCTTCTCCGCTGCCGCCTTCATCACCAAGGGCATACTGAGCCAATGCCTCCCGCAGGCTCTTCAGCATGCCGTTGTAGTCCACGATCAAGCCAAAGTCCTTGCCGGGGAAGCGCCGGTTGGCACGAGCAATGGCCTGCATCAGATTATGGGCCTTCATCGGCTTGTCAATATAGAGCGTGGACAGGCACTCCACATCAAACCCGGTCAGCCACATGGCGCAGACAATCGCTATGCGGAAAGGATGCTCCGGGTTCTTGAAGGCTGACTCTACATCGATCCGCTTACCGTCAGGGGTTTCGAAGCCCTGCTTCATGATTGCCCGGTGGGGTATGATGTTGAAACCCCACTCCTTGAAAGCAGCTACTTCCCCCTGGGCTTCACTGATGATTATCTCAATGATAGTGCTTTCCAGCCAGGCGGCCTGTGCGGCAAACTGATCCCGCTGGTCTGTCAACAACTGCCTGGTTTCACTGTCACACGGCACAGTCAGGGCTGCCTCACGGGCCAGAACTTCCTTCTTGACGGTAGCCAGCTTGACCTTCCACCTCGGAATGATCAGCTTATGCATCCGGGCGCAGGTGATTTTGTCGATACAGACCAGCAACGATTTCCCCGATTCCCAGCGGGTGGCGGCATGCTCCACAAAATCGTCGGCAAGCTTCTCCAGACGATCGTCAGCGGTGATGACTTCATAATCCTTGCCCAGCAGCTTTTCCAGCAGTGCCGTCTGATCCTGATCCAGATCCGCCTTCTCTACGGCTTCGGCGATCCGGTCGTTCAGGTCCAGCCTGGCGATGCCCAGCTTCTCTCCCCGGTTTTCGTAAACCAGTTTGACTGTTGCGCCATCTTCTTCGGAACGTTTGAAGTCATAGCAGGAGATGTACCCACCGAATATTCGCTTGGTCAGGTTGTCATTCTTGAAGAGCGGTGTGCCGGTAAAGCCGATAAAAGCAGCATTAGGGAGCGCCAGTCGCATGTTGCGAGCCATCTTGCCCGCCTGGGTGCGGTGAGCCTCATCGGAGATTACAATGATGTCGTCGCGGCGGCTGTAGGGTTCCTCGGGGTTCACCCCCTGGTTGAACTTATGAATCAGGCTGAAGATATAGCGGTGATTCTCTTTGAGAAGTTGCTCCAGCTCCTTGCCGGAGCCTGCCCGTGGAGTCTGTTCATCAGCAGCACCGCAGCCGACAAAGGTCCGATAGATCTGGGTGTCCAGATCGTTGCGGTCGGTCATCAGCACAAAGGTGAAGTTGCCAGGAATGCTCCGGCGCACCTTCTCGGTAAAGAAGGCCATGGAATAAGACTTGCCGGAACCCTGTGTATGCCAGAAGACCCCCAACTTACCGAGGTCGGGATGGGCAGCCACGGGGAATTGCAGAGTCTTGGGTTCTTCTGCCGGCACCATCGCCAGCATATCGCTGTCAATTGCCTGTTCCTGGGGCAGCTCGATCACCTTATATTTCAGGCGATCTTCCGGTGGGAACTGTTTCTTCAACTCCTCCTGGAGGACAACCGAGGCCACAGCACAGTTGACACCCATTACCTGATGATTGCGGGCTACCACTTTGCGTACAGCTCCCGGCTTGCTGGCATCGAACAGGATGAAGTTTTCCAGAATATCCAGCAGCCGATCCTTGTCCAGCATGCCATTCAGCAGAACTTCAGCCTCCACACTCCCCTTGTCCTTCTCATCAAGTCGTTTCCACTCACCAAAATGATCCCACTCGCTGGTGATGGAACCGTAGCGGGCCCGGTGGCCATTGCTGACAATCAGAAAGGCGTTGTGATGGAAGGCGTGCGCAATGACATGCTCATCCATATAATCCTTCAGGTTGCCGTCGAATCCGGCACGAATGTTCTTGTAGACCGCCTTCAGCTCGATGAAAACCAGCGGCAACCCATTAACGAAGCAGACCAGATCGGCGCGGCGGCTGTAGTTGGGTGTTCGCAGCCCTTGGAGCTTCAGCTCGCGAACAGCTACAAACCGGTTGTTCGGTTTTCCGTCGGTTGTCCCGTTCTGAAAGTCGATTACCCGTGCCTGAGCATGACGCAGGGTGCCGTTCTGCTCCCGGTAGCTGACCGGAACACCGTCGCGAATCATCTTGTAGAAGGCTTGGTTATGCTGCAGGAGGGAACGGGTGAAGTCGTGATAGGAAAGTTTGGTAATCGCTTCGTCAACAGCCGAAGCAGGAAGCTGGGGATTCAATGTGACAAGTGCCTGGCGCAGATCCCGTTTCAGTACCACCTCGCGGGTATCGGCCCGCCCCAGCAGACTGTCAGGGCCGAAGTCCTCCTGGTTCCAGGCGTAGACATTCTCCCAGCCAAGTTCTTTTTCCAGGTGCTCGGCAAAGGTGGTCTGTACCAGTCGGTCTTCGCTGTTGACATCAGTGATCATCTGCCCTCCGCAGCTACACAAGCTTCTACCTTGTTATTTCGACCCCTATTGGCTCAATCATTTGGCTCACATTTGGTTCATTTACCAATATTACATAATCAATAATTTTATTTATTAAATAGGTAGTTACAAACAGCAACCCAACGGTATTGGCTCAATTCTATAGAACAAACCTCATAATTCGCCAGATAGTGAGCCAAATAAATGATCGTTATTTGGATGCTAAATTGTAACGAGCACCATTTCGCTCTCCCACCATCAATACGGCACCAAGTTTTACCAACTCAGCCAAGGCTCTTTTCAATTGTGAGCGACTTACTTCAGATCCAATCCGTTCGCTAATTTCACCTATTTTAGAATTTGGATAGCGCCGTAAATCTTCGCGCACCAACTCTAATAACCGATGTGGCTCAATACGTTTTAGTGTCGTTGGCAGTCTGATTCCAGAATCACGGAGAAGATTTGGGTCAACAAAGTAACGGGTAGCTTGAGTCCGTCCGGTACTTTGTACCAGGCCCAGAGCAAGCAGTCTGCCGAACCATGGTGCAAGTTCATCGGTCGTGCCTACTTCAAAGATCGTTGCCAACTCTCTCGCTGTCAGCCCTTCATGTTGAGCCAACGCAGCCAGAGTAATTCGTTCACGCTGCGCCAGCTGGTAACGAGAATCCGCATCGGTGACCAGCTTGATGACCTCCGGTTTCATAATTCGGCGCTTGATGGTCACCTTAACCCAGTCTGCCCCTTCTTCCGGTACTGGAGCTGGACGGCCAGATGAAAGCAGCCGGTCGTAGAGCATATCATAGCCACTGCCTTCCTTCTCCATTAGTCCTAAATCGTGGAAGACGCTGGCCAGTCCATCATTACGCCGACGGCTGGCATGCAGGATGTTTTGTGGTGTAACGCCCAGTGGTAAACGACCGGGATTGACTACTTCCAGGCGGTCGGGATGCAGATTGAGAAAGATGTCGCCTCTTTGGGTATAGGGACGATGCACCAGAGCATTGACCAATAATTCTCGGACAACCTTTTCATCAAACGCTGGTACTTGACGGCGATAAAGCCCTTCAGCTATCTCGTAACTCTCCCGGAAATCCTGAACCTCACGCCATACGGCATCTACCAGCTCAACAGGCGACAAAGCATAGTCATCCCACAGCCACTTGTTGATTTTCTGTCCCAGCTCATCATACTTGATGGCCTGTACCATCGGTGCCGTGCCCAGATTCCGCCGCTGAACAGACGTACCAAGAAGCAACACGCCCAAGTGAGTCAACGTTGCACCGTCTGCCAATCCATAGTGGGTCAACAGTTCATCTGCACTCTTCTCCTTGACCGAATCCTTTGCCCGGTCGGAAGCCCGGATCTCGGCCACAAACGCACTAAACTTGGCAGAATCAGTCTCACCACGAGACACCCGGCTGTCCATTGTTTCCCATGGTCGCCCTGGCCTCTCGTCCGCCAGACGCATCACGTCATCACCCACTACCGGCAGACAACTGTCACCCACTCGGATGAAGTAGCGCCCATCGGTTGTGGATGCAACACCCTGACTACGATGTATGGCCAGGTCGATATATTCACCGCCGTTTTCTGTCTGAACGATACTCGGCAAGAGAACTACATTGACCGTCAGCTCGGCAATTCGCTTGCGGATAGTATCCAGCAGCTCCGGCAAGATCCTCTGATCGGCAGACGGCATCACAGCATCGTCCTCAATGCCGATCTGCAATCGCCCACCCTGGGCATTGGCAAAAGCAACGCAGTCTTTGGCAAGCTCGGGGAAGTCGGCACTCTTGCCGGTTACTGCCCGGAGTGATTTCTTGTCGATGGTCTGACCTTCAAGGCTCATATCTGTTGCTCCAAATAGATTAGCCATATCAATAATAACGACTTTCCAACTTCAGAATCGAACCAGCACTGTGAGCAGGTAATCGTATTGTTCGTGGATCACACGTTTGTATTCTCCAGAGATGCTAAGGCACGTCGGTACATTGAGACGTGCAACGACGTTCAAGTTTCTCTCCGCCTCGCTGGAGAGGCTCAAAACCAGTTTACGCGCCTTCAACTGATTGGAACCATCACGCCGCATCTCAAGTAGCGATCGCATATTTGGGTCAGACCACAGGCCGGTCCTGCGGAGCAAGCGCTCGGCTGCCGTAACGTCGGGAGGCCCACCCTCGAACTCGTCACGCAGGTTCATCTGAGCTTGGAACTTTTCCTTTTCCTTTTCCTTGCTTTCAGCTGTCACCTGGGCGCCGACACCATGACGTTTACCACCTGCATCCACTGTAGTCTCGCTGGAGCGCATTCGCACTTCGACTTGATCAACGCTGACCTCTTTGGCTCCGAGGAGCATGCAGAGATTTGAGAAGTACATGTGCTTAGCCAGAGCAAAGCGCTGAGATGCCAGTAATGCATCCTCGTACGTATCGGCATCGTACGGGCTTTGGACCAACATCCCGCCCGAGCGTGCAAGGCCGGCGTCCAGAAGGTTCTGGAGTGCCGCTGGAGGGTGATCTTGAATGCCTACGGGGAATCGAAGTACGTAGGCTTCCTCATCAAGTAGTGCCCGCGCTGCGTCCACTTCATAAGCGCACTTTTCAAGATCATGCTGATTGAGAACAAGTATAACTTTGCGGTTACACGGATCTGATGGGAATGAACCTGCTGCCATTGACATGAACTCCTTTGTGGCCCCACCCAGAATCGACGGGCCATCTATAGTGGATGCGACATTCAATGATAGTTGTGCCACGTTTACATATTTGCTGACCTCATTGTCCACAGCCAGTACGCTATTGACAAGAGAACGAGAACCATTATCCCTGTTACGACAACCCGTACGAGCCTCCTCGTAGATGACTTTTTTTTTAGGACTTCGAACGACTCCCGCGCTAAATTAAAGTGCTCGGAGAGGATGTTCCGACTGATCCTCTTTGCAAAGTCATCAAGCCCGGCCACGACTGAAGCACTGAGTTCCTTGCTAATCTTTAAGTCGTAGTCGCCACTGCAAATGATTGGTGCAGTTCGTCCCGAGCGATCGCGCTCCATTGAGGGAACTTCCATGACGAAACGGAGCCCGTCGCAGGTAAGTTGGACTCCTCTCCGATCGAAAACTCGCGAACCAGCCTTAACGACACCAGAGATAAGCGACACAGCCTCTTGCCTCCGCACCGTGTCGTCCGGAAGAAGGGTTTGCCCATGAACCTCAATGTGGTCTGGTGAGGAATTGTCGAGAGCCTGCGCCCAATAAATGAACGACTCTTTCATGGTTTCACCTGCATGAATATCTTATAGACAAGCGCCTCAGTGTCTTGAACCGTCTTCATACTGCCCAGAATTACCTTTGTTTCTTTGGACCCGCCGCCATGCGCCACAAGCTCACTCACAATAGGTAACGTTTGGAATTTGTCCGCATAGTCCCCCAATCTGTCCGCAAAAGCTGCGAACTCGTTGTCCAAATCGCAGTGAGTCCCGATGATAAAGAAACGCGGTCGGGCAGCAGATTTATCTTTAAGGCCTTTAAGCCACCCCCCGATGTGGCGAAGATCTTCTCTTACTCGCGATTCAACTGCAACATCGCCAGCCATTAGACCGTCTGCCCGGAGCAGGTAAAAGACCAAGTCGGACTTGTTATGAAGTTCCTTCCATTCTGCGTACGCTGCCTTGTCACCGGACAAGTCGAGTGTGTCCTTGATCTTGAGGTCCAGGTCCTTGAGTTGTAGGCGTTTAGCAGCCGCTTTTTCGGGTGCCAAAGTTTGCTTGTACTCTGAGGGAATTGAACCAGAGGTCAGGAACTTGATTAGATGGGTTTTACCTACACCTCGAGCACCGAGAACGGCAATCCGCTTACCCTTTAGAGCAACGATAATGTCGTTCCAATAAACAGAAAGGGCTGTGCCTCCAAGCATAGAAACTACGCCGGCAACTATCCATAATATTATCGGTAAGGCCATCTATTCTCCTTGTGCTAATTATGTCTCGGTAATATATCTCCGAAAAGAAGTCATTGCGCCGCTTCTTTTTGCATGCGTTCACGGGTCTTTGTTGAGCGTGGTCATACGCTTATCTCCCCGCTCATCAGCTTTGGCAGCAGCAGGTCGCGAGCGGTGCGGAGTTTATTGTTGTAAATGCCCAACCGCCGTATCTGTGAGAACATCGGCAAAACATAATCGCTGAAAAGCGCTTGTATTTTGCCGTTTGGAACAACCACCTCAATCTTGTGAACCACTTTCCGATCCAGTGTCGGAACAGATACGCCACCGTTATACTGGTCAAGCCTTAGTGACGAAAGCATAAAAAAGCCAAACAGAGGGGAAACTCGTCGGAACTCTTTAACCCATAGGGCCGTATTGAGCGGCCAAAAATCTTCATGGACGTAGTGCACCATGCCAAGGGATCCGCTTCGACCAGTGACTATTCCTGGTGCCTTAACCTTTGCCACATTGTGGTAACCATTCACACCTGTTGAGGCATAAATTGGAACGGCGCCCTCCAGACGTGACTGACTTGGAAGGTCAAAACCACGCTGAAGGACAAGGGCTGATTCGAGAGGCAACCTCTCCCACCCCTCCGGCACACCATCCACGATGCGGGTATGCTCTCGACCGGGGAAGCGCAGGAGCACAAACCACTCCTGGTACACCTGCCGCGCCGCATCCTCCAACAGCGCCATCCTCCGCCGGTTGTTTTCGATCAGGTCATCGTAGGTGGAGAGGATGGAGGCAATTCGTTGTTGTTCTTCAACTTTAGGAACCAGGAATTCAAGTGAGAGTAGTTTCTCCTGGCTCAAATTATCTTGTGCCGCCCCCTGCGTGAATTGCTTGACCCGCTCCTGAATTGTTGCATCAAACAGGTATTTTACGAATCTTGCATCAGCCTCGGTTGGATCTGAAATGAATCCAATTACACTGTCAGGAAAACAGGCGTCTATCCCCAGAATTGCCGTATCCGCAATGTTCGCAGCAATAGTTATGCAGAGCGTTCCTGCTGGCCATAATTTGCTCTGAGCCAGTCCAGCCTCACTGTAAGTCTGACGATATTCTGTAATGTAGAGTCCCGCATGCTTTACATCACCAGTTTGGATAAACGGGAACGGGCCACCATACAAATGGGCAGCATCACGAGGCCTATGGCGTGATCGCCCCCGAGACACGTGCCCAAGTTGATCAAGGTGACGTGAAGTCCACCTCATACCCCCAACTCCTCAAAATTCTCCTGAATTAGTGCTGCCAGCTCAACCGCCTCTCGGTTCAGATCAGCAAGTTCCACATGGATATCCTTGAGGGCCTGCTTGAAGTCAAAATCCTCATCAACCTCAGCTGGGGCAACTCCCACATAGCGACCGGGAGTCAGGCTCCAGTCAGCAGACTCTATCTCAACCCGGCTGACAACCTTGCACAGTCCAGGTACGGTTTGCATCACTGCATTAGGAAAGCGCTCCTGTAGCCAGTAAATTTGTCGATGATAGTAGGCAGCCTGTTTGAGTTGCTCCACGGCCTGCTTGCGCTCTTCATCCAGTTTTTTGATCAGTTTGTTGACTGCACGACGGTCATAGAATTCGGCGGCTTCTTCCACTCCGGACAGTTCCTGCGACACCTGTCCGACACGAGCGGCCAGTTTGTAGAGGAGGTCCACCTGCTTCACCAATCCCCGGATACGTTCCGCCAGCAAATCAAAGTTTTGCCGGGCAAAGAGTTGATCGGCGTTGCTCTCCGGCTGGGCGGCCTGGTATTTCTTCTGGAAGGAGATCAACTCTTTCAACAGTTCTGACCGGTCTCCTTCGTAGGCGGTGGTCGCCTCAGTCAGTTCCGCCAGTAAATCGGTCAAGGATTTCCGCTGCACAGAGGTTATAGTTTCGACCTTTTTTATAGCGTTGGAAAACTCGGCAATCAGTTTGCGCAGACCGTTCAGTGTAGCTTCGAAGGCATCAAGCTCAGCAGGAATGGTAGCTACCTCTCCGCAGAGGGAGGCAAAGTATTCCCGAACCAGACCGAGGAAACGATCCTGTTCTCCTCGATATAGCCAGACGATAGCAGTCAGGTTGGCAAGCTGCTCCGGGCTGAAGTCGTAAATCTTGCGGGTGACCTTGCGGTAGATATTGCGGGCATCCAGCATCAGCACTTGATCGCGACGCTCTTCCGGCTTGCCTTTGTCAAAATGCCACAGCTCACACGGTACGGTGCGGGTGTAGAAGAAGTTGGAGCGGATGGAGATCATCACATCCACATCACCGGTCTCAACCAGCTTACGACGCACCTCGGCCTCGCCATGCCCGCCGCTGGACGCCTGGGACGACATGACAAACCCAGCCCGACCTTTTGGTCCGAGGTAGCTGTGGAAGTAGGAAATCCAGAGGTAGTTACCGTTGCTTACTTTCTTGGCCTTGTTGACCCCTGGCAAGCCGAAGGGAAGACGACGGTCGTCCTTGACCTTGTCGGCATCAACCATATCCACGTTGAAGGGAGGATTGGCCATGACAAAATCGCACTCGCCCCAGATCGGGTGGACATCCTCATAGAAGGTGTTGGCCTCACGGATATGACCTTCCAAACCATGAACCGCCAGGTTCATCTTGGCCAGGCGAATGGTGGTGCCAGTCTTTTCCTGGCCATAGAAGGTGACCTTGTGACCGGTATCCTGGCCATGGCTCTCGATGAAGTGACTGGACTGCACAAACATACCACCGGAACCACAAGCCGGGTCGAGGACAATGCCGTGGTCAGGTTCGATCACATTGACGATGGTCTGCACCAGTGAAGGTGGGGTGAAAAATTCGCCGTTGTCCTGCGCCCCCTGCATGGCGAATTTCATCAGGAAGTATTCGTAGATCCGACCAAACACATCGCCACTGGCTGTACGAAGCGCCTCCGAATCGAAAGTGCGCAGGATAACTTCCAGCAGGTTATCATCAAACTTGTCATACTCCTTGGGGAGCTGGCCCCGCAGTGGCTCGAACTCGACCTCAATCGCTTTCATGGCCTCCACCAACGCGGTGCCGAGACTGGAGCCAGTGGGAAGTTTCAGCAGATAGTCATAGCGACCGGTTTCCGGCAGCAGCAGTGCCCGGCGCTTGATAAAGTCACCCTTCACCAGCGGGCGGTTGGGCATCTTGCCGGCGGCCTGGTCGGCCTTTATCTGTGCCAGTGCGGTCTCGTAGCGGTTACTGGCATGACGCAGGAAGATGATGCCCAGCACCGGCATGCAGTATTCGCTGGAAGTCAGCTTGGAGTTGGCGCGCAGCTGATCAGCAGCCTCCCAGAGACTGGACTCGATTTGTTCGATATTTTTAAGGGTGTTATTGGCCATTTACGGAATTTACCTTTAAGGGCTGAAGCCCTTGATCAAAGTTTTACACATCACTCAATACTGATGTACCTGAAAGTAGGGGTGCACCAGTATAGAGGTGTAAGTTCAAAAACCGGTTACACCACCATACTGGTGTAACTTGAAACATGAGGATGCACCACTATGGTGGTGCAAGTTCAAAAAAAGGTTGCACCAGTATACTGGTGTAACTATCCATTGTGGTGCGATCTGGCAATAGATTGCCCTTCCATCTGGATATCAGGAAAGTTCATGACAATTCCTGCCGCTGTTCGATGATCGCTGTGGCTACTAAACGAGTGGCATCAAATGAACTCTCCCCTGAAAGTTTAATGCCCTTTTCAGCAAACATGGTGAAGAGACTCTGGAGCATTTGACTATAGAGAATCATCTCTTCCCCTGTGAGTTCTGCCACCGGATTTCCTTCCGGCTTTACCCTCGATTCCAATCGATTGAAGAATGATGCTAAGGGGCGTCCCAGCACTTTTGCATAGCCAAAGAGGATGTCTAATCCAAGCCCGAACTCGTGTCTTTCGCATTTAGCAATAGTATTTGCATGAAGGCCGATTCTCTCCGACATCTCTTTAAGTGAAATATTTGCACGCCTGCGCTGTACACGTAGATCCTCGGCAACAGCAGTCTCGTATGCCTCGTAATCGTCAAAAACCTCTTTTAGTCCCATATTCCCACCTCAATCCAGGCACATTATTGAGGTGAATATAGAGTCATATATATCTATCCGTCAACAAGCCTCCACATAATTATCGCGCAATTTCAAATTAACAACATATTTATGTTTACTTTACACTCTTTTGTGTATATGTTGAATGCAGATGTTATTTTGAAGGGGGACAAAAATGGGAAATCATGATTTGCTGGAAAAAGTTCTCGCCTCGGCGATGGATGAAAGTTTACGGAATGATCTACTGAGGTATTTATTTAAAAAGGCCGGAAGAAGAGAGTCCAATGGTGTTCTGCGACTGAATTATTGCCCTAAGAAACTCGACTATGATGAAATATACGAGAAGATGAAGTCTGTGGGTGGCGGCACCGGCGTTAGTATTGCAAAATTACTGGGGATTACAACGCAAGGAATGAATAATCAGGTAGCACTTGGTAAAATCAACGGCAAGTCTCTCATCAACTTTTGTCTGAAAACAAAAGTATCTCTGGATTGGCTTATCGGTGCGTGTGACGGAAGCAGCACAGATTATCTTGAAGATGATATCCCCAGCATAACTGATTCAGAGTCAATAATTGACCACCCATTGCAGCAATACCTGTCACTTGTTGAAGTTTACGACCAGCATAGTGGCAATGTTGAGTTAAAGTGGTGTCTCACTAAACATCACATTTGCCTTGATGATGACAATCACCCCATTCCCGGAGATTTCGGGGCGTTGCTGTCACTGATCATCCGTTATAAAGATGAATCAGGTACTCCAGAACGGGTAAAAATCGGCGGGAAACGACATTACCAGGTACGCAGGGTGTTGGCCTATGTTCTGGGTGAACCCAAAATAGTACGCCATATTGATGCCCGGGCAAAAAATCTTACCGCTACGCACACCTCTGGTCATCTTGACCGGCCAGGTAAGACCGAATTTAGGCTGCATTCTGCAATGGATGAGTGCCTGAATGTGCTGACAACGTTGGCAGGGCAAAACGGCCTGTCTGTTGTTAAACCGGAATTCGGTACAATAGCCTGGGATTTCCTGATTGGAACCGGAAGCATGTCACCACGAGACTGGGTTCTGAGTAAGTTAAAGGAATCACTGGCAGCGAACCATCCTGAGAGGCTTGCGACTGAGGAAACTGTGGTGGGATGGAATGTGATTCCTACAATTTCTACCATGTCGGTTTGATTTGATACTCCATGTGATTACCTTCACCACAGCATCATGCCCACCTTGATTCAAAACAAATGCGGGCATGATGCTGAGAAATATTTCAAGACCAACTTGATGTCAGTATTCTTGATTTTTCAATAGTGACAAACATCACTACTTCGGTAAATCGAAAGACATTACCCCCCGTATTCTCGGGCTATTTTATTAATTACTTGTTCGACAATATTGAATTTCGAAAAAAGGATGCAAAGATCCTTCTCAGTCATGTGTTCGGTTTCGACTTTAAGAATATCTGCATAAATGCGGTCGAGCCGAGTAAATGTTTTAGTAATGTCACTTTGATAACGCTTGGGTTCGCCCCTGAACTTTTCGCCGTCTAACTCTTGTTGATAAACTCTAAAGAGCCTACGCTGGGATTCTTGGTCACGAGTTTTTGCTATTTGAACCAGACGCGTCAAGCAGTATTTATTACTGTTTCTGCAGGCTTCCTTTATGTCCTCTGGCAAACGGCGCAAAGAGAGCAATTCCGATACGCTTGTTACCGACTTTCCTACATATTTGGCGAGTTGAGCAAGATCATAACCGTGCTTTGTTTGCAGAGTGAGTAAAAATTCTGCTTTTTCCAGAGGTGTTAGGTCTTCCCTTTGAAAATTCTCTGCCAGTGCTATTGCTTCCAGATCTCTATCAACATATTTTGCCTGTATGTATTCAATGCCAGCATTTTGAAATGCGCGCCAACGCCGTTCTCCCGATACGACCTCCAATTGATCACCTCTCAGGGTGAAAGTAATGGCGTGAACGAGCCCACAGGACTTAATAGATTCAACCAGTGTATCCATCGCGTCCTGACTGATATGTTTTCGTGGATTATTGGGGTTAGGCTGGATAGCAGCACATTTGATCCCATAGATAATACCGTGAACGAAGTTATAATCGGCAATGTTTTCCATAATAGTTCGCCTTTGTCATTGAGGCTATGACACAATGAAGATCAACCTTGGTGGTGATTCATTGTAGTTGTGTTGGTTAGATGAACATGAACCGACTTATGCAGCTGTGAATGTCTGACACAAGTGCCGTGCCAGCCTCCGGCTCATTGCTTATTACCGATGAGTTACGCCCGGGCTGGCTCGACTTAAACTGTTTGATGCGACTTTAACTCTCATCGGTCACAGCTTTGGCCACAGACTGGTATTCAGAGCATTGAGTTAAAGTGGGAAGAGAGCATTGATCATCTTGAAGGAAAGAAGCATTTCTCTGCCTGTATAAATCCCGCTGAATGATTTCAGCGATCCTCAGATAACGAGCATTGCTATCGCAATGATTACGGCCACTTGGCACTAAAGAACATGTAATATTGATGGTACTATTTGATTGTTGCCGCATAATCACCCCTATAGGACTGATCAGGGGTGTGTCCGGTCGGAACGACTGACTGGGAAAAGGGAGGACTATGAAAGTCGGAATTTGGATTCGAGTTTCCACTGAAGATCAAGCGCGGGGAGAGTCCCCTTCGAACCATACGGCTCGGGCACAAATGTATGCCGGCAGCAAGGGTTGGGAGGTAGTCGAAACATACGATTTGTCCGGCGTGTCGGGAAAGGACGTGTTGGAGCACCCGGAAGCCAAACGGATGCTCTCTGACGTAAAAACAGGCCGTATCAAATCCTTGATATTTTCAAAACTTGCTCGCCTCGCGAGAAACACCCGGCAATTGCTGGAAATTTCAGAGTTCTTCCAGAAAAATGATGCCAACCTGGTGAGTCTTGAAGAAAGCATTGATACGTCAACACCTGCTGGCCGGCTTTTGTACACTGTTATAGGAGCTCTTGCGCAATGGGAGAGAGAAGAAATCTCCGCTCGAATTTCTGCAAGCATTCCGATCCGGGCCAAGTTGGGTAAAACCACTGGTGGACAAGGTTCTTTTGGATATCATTGGGTCGAAGGCGAAATCATTCCCAATCCTGCTGAAGTTTCCATTGTAAAGCGGATATTCGAATTGTTTTTGGAATCGGGTAAGGTATTACCGACATGTCAGCAGCTTACCAAGGAAGGGTTTCGGGCAAGCCAGTCAGAATTTTGCCCTCGTACCCTCAAATTCATATTGAAGGATTCAATCTATAAAGGAATTCGTAGATCTAATTACAGTAGTAAAAGTACCGGCAAGTTTGAATTGAAGAAGGAAGAAGATTGGGTGCTGTGTGCTGTTGAACCAATTATCAGCGAAGATACATGGGAGAGGGCAAACGAGGTACTGGAAGCGACTCGACTGCGTTTCACCGTTAACCGCGCAGAACCAAAACAGGGTAAATACCTTTTCAGTGGCTTGCTGACCTGCCATTGCGGTGGAGGCAAGATGTACTGCTATCCTCACCCTAAAATGACCGTACCGCGTTATACGTGTCGTGCCTGCAAAATTAAAGTTGACGA
The DNA here is from genome assembly GCA_028681335.1 of Desulfuromonadaceae bacterium. Lineage (GTDB taxonomy): Bacteria > Desulfobacterota > Desulfuromonadia > Geobacterales > Pseudopelobacteraceae > JACRCG01. The sequence goes on from JAQUIT010000015.1 coordinate 33,472, forward strand.
GGACGTTGTAGAGAATTCCCTGCAATACCTGCTTAAAAGCATTGCTATGTCACCAGAGAGCCTCTGCGGCGATAATGGCAATGAAATTAATCTAAGGGACAAACAAAACAGGATGGAATTGTTGAAAAAGGATTTGAAGGTCATCAATAAGAAGATCGATACGTTGATTGAGCTGGTTGGCGACAACAGAATCGATAGAGAAACCTTCGCCTCTCGATTCGAACCTCTGACAGCTCAGCGAGAAAATATCTCAAAGGAGGTCCCGCGCTTGCAGGGAGAAATCGACTTCATTAACAGCGAGGATGTGGGCCGGCAGTATGTAGTTAGTCAGGCAACTACCCTGGCAGCGTTGTGGTCAGAGTTGTCGTATGAAGCCCGTCAGGAGATTACCAAGGAGGTTGTAGAGCGGATTGAAGTCCGTAAGGAGTCTCTGCACTTCGATATTCATCATATCTCAAATTTAAAACAAAAAGATGGGGAAACCCTTGCGGATTCCCCCCTTGTACCATAGCAGTGACGTGCAATCCAGCGACTAGCGCTTGGAGAACTGGAAGCGGGCACGGGCAGCTTTTCTGCCGTACTTTTTACGCTCTTTAATGCGTGAATCGCGGGTGATGAAACCGGCCTTTTTGAGGACGCCGCGAAGCTCAGGATCATGAATAAGAAGAGCCTTGGTGATGCCGTGCTTGATCGCACCGGCCTGACCGGTATCGCCGCCACCGGAAACAGTGACGTACACATCAAAGATGCCGACTTTTTCAACAAGCTCAAATGGCTGACGGACAACCATCTTGGATGTCTCACGACCGAAATACTTATCAAGCGTTTTGTGGTTTACTGTAAACTTGCCATCGCCAGGCTTGAGCCATACACGAGCTATTGAGCTCTTGCGCTTGCCTGTTCCATAATAAATGACTGCTGCCATATCGTTTTCTCCTTAAGAGTATTAAAGTGCCAGGTTCTTAGGCTGCTGAGCTGCGTGTGGGTGGCTAGGTCCCGCATAGATTTTAAGCTTGCTGAGCATGGCGCGTGCAAGTTTGTTCTTGGGGAGCATCCCTTTGACAGCCTTCTTGATGAGATCTTCAGGCTTTTTCTCAAGCAGCTTACCGGCTGTGATCTCTTTCAGTCCACCGACATAGCCGGAGTGGCTGTAATAAATCTTGTCGGCTAACTTGCGACCGGTCAGGGCAATCTTCTCAGCATTTATAACGATGACGAAATCACCGGTATCAACGCTAGGTGTGTAGAGAGCCTTGTTTTTACCACGCAGAACACCGGCTATCTGTGTTGAGAGACGACCCAGAACCGCATCCTGTGCATCAACAATGTACCAGTCACGTTTTACATCTGCTGCTTTAGCTACTTCTGTTTTCATAATTTCCCCATCCGCAGTACAACCTGTAGATTAATACAGGCCATGATTTTTTTGAAGAGGTGTAACGTACCGAAAGAGTGCTGCCGTGTCAAGTGAAAAATTTTCAGAACAACTAATTGCTTTGATCAATGTTGTATCAGAGCTGATTTCATGTTACAACCACGCGGCAATTATCAGATTTTTCGGAGTTGGCACCATGAAAATATCGGTAGCAGATGTAGAGTATGCCGCGCGCTTGGCCCGGCTTGAACTTACCCCGGGAGAAAAAGAGCTCTTTGCAGGACAGATCGGGGCGATTCTCGGCTATGTTGAAAAACTGAAAGAGCTGAATACGGAAGGGATTGTTCCAACCTCGCACGCGGTCCCGATGGAAAATGCTTTCCGCGAAGACGTCGTACAGCCATCCATCGGTGTCAAGAAGGCCCTGGCCAACGCACCGGAGAGTGAAGGATCTTTTTTTGCCGTGCCAAAAGTTATCGAATAAGTAAGGACATTGTTAACCATGAATATCTTCGATATGACGATCCATGAGCTCCACACAGAACTTAAAAGCAAGCGCATTTCTTCTGTGGAAGCCACGAAAGCACTGCTGGAGCGGATAAAGTCCGTTGAACCACAGGTCGGCTCCTTCATCACGGTAACGCCTGAGCAGGCACTGGCCACCGCTGCGGTTGCCGACAAGCGGATAGCAGAGGGTGAGTGTAACCTGTTGACCGGCATCCCGCTGGCGCTCAAGGACATTTTCCTGACCGAGGGTATCCGCACAACCTGCGGCTCCCGCATTCTCGACAATTTTATCCCCCCGTACAGTGCCACCTCCTGGGAAAAACTCCGCGATCGCGGTGCGGTACTGCTGGGCAAGCTGAATCAGGACGAGTTCGCCATGGGCTCCTCAAACGAGTCCAGCGCCTTCGGCGTTACCCGCAATCCCTGGAACACGGCCCATATTCCGGGAGGATCCTCCGGCGGTTCGGCAGCGGCGGTCGCCGCCAGTGAGGCCATTGCCACTCTCGGCACCGACACCGGCGGCTCCATCCGCCAGCCCGCTTCGCACTGCGGTTGTGTCGGCCTGAAGCCGACTTACGGTCGGGTTTCCCGCTACGGTGTCATTGCCTACGCATCGTCACTGGATCAGGTAGGACCGTTGACCCGTGATGTGGCCGACTGCGCAACCATGCTGGAAGCCATTGCCGGCCACGACCCCAAAGACTCAACCAGCGTCGACACAGCGGTGCCGGACTACACGGCCTCCCTGAAAAATGGCGTAAAGGGGCTGAAGATCGGACTCCCGAAAGAGTACTTCATCGCCGGCCTCGACCCTGACGTGCAGAGCGCCATGGATGCCGCCATCGAAACCTACCGGCGCCTCGGCGCCGAATTTGTCGACATCACGCTGCCGCATACCGACTACGCCGTAGCAACCTATTATCTGATCGCCACCGCCGAAGCCAGCTCCAACCTGGCACGCTATGACGGCGTCCGTTTCGGGCACCGCGCCGAAGCTGACGGGCTGCTGGACATGTACACCAGGAGCCGCAGTGAAGGGTTCGGGGTTGAAGTCAAGCGCCGCATCATGCTCGGCACCTATGCCCTGTCATCCGGCTATTATGATGCCTATTATGTCAAGGCACAGAAGGTGCGCACCCTCATCATGAATGACTTTATAAAGGCTTTTGCCGACGTCGATGTCATGCTGACACCGGTCGCGCCGACGCCGGCATTCAAGATCGGCGAAAAAGTCAACGACCCGCTGCAGATGTACCTGTCCGACATTTTCACGATTCCGGTCAACCTGGCCGGCACCTGTGCGCTGTCACTCCCGGCCGGTTTTTCCGCCTCGGGACTCCCCATCGGCCTGCAGTTGATCGGCAAACCGTTTGGCGAAGAGGACCTTCTGCGTGCAGGCTATGCCTTTGAACAGGCCACCGAGTGGCACACCAGGAAAGCAACGATTTAATCTTCGGAGCATACACTAATGAGATACCAACCTGTCATCGGTCTTGAAGTTCACGTCCAGCTCCTGACCGACACCAAAATATTCTGCGGCTGCTCAACAAAGTTCGGGGCCGAACCAAACTCACAGACCTGCCCGGTCTGCCTGGGACTCCCCGGCGCTCTGCCGGTGCTCAACAAGAAAGTCGTGGAATTCGCCATCAAGGCCGGACTCTCCACCAACTGTTCCATTACGCCGCGCAGCATCTTCGCACGCAAGAACTACTTCTACCCGGACCTCCCCAAGGGATACCAGATCAGTCAGTTTGAAGACCCGATCTGCCAGTGGGGGTGGCTGGATATAAAAATTGACGGAGAGGAGTCCAAGCGGATCAGCATCACCCGCATTCACATGGAAGAGGACGCCGGCAAGCTTGTTCACGGCGAATTATCCGGACAGAATGACGGTTCCGGCGTTGACTTGAACCGGGCCTGCACGCCACTTCTGGAGGTAGTTTCCGAACCGGACCTCCGCTCTTCCGACGAAGCGGTGTCCTACCTGAAGCAGTTGCACCAGATTGTAACCTGGCTCGGCATCTGTGACGGCAACATGGAAGAGGGGAGTTTCCGCTGTGATGCCAATGTTTCGGTGATGCCGGTCGGCTCAGACACATTCGGCACCCGGGCTGAGATCAAAAATGTCAACTCGTTCAAATTCGTCAAACAGGCCATTGAATACGAGATCCAGCGCCAGATTGACCTGATTGAGGACGGCGGCACGGTTGTTCAGGAAACACGTCTTTTTGACCCGAACAGCGGCACAACCCGCTCGATGCGCAGTAAGGAAGAGGCCCACGACTACCGCTATTTCCCCGATCCTGACCTGGTGCCGCTGGTTATCAGTGAAGAATGGGTGGAGCGCTCGCGTCAGGAACTGCCGGAACTGCCGGAACAACGTCAGCAGCGCTTTATGGCCGAGCTTGGCTTGCCTCCCTACGATGCCGAAGTGCTAACCGCTAGCCGGGCTTTGGCTGATTATTTTGAAGCTGGTGTCGCCGCAGGCGGCAACGCCAAAACGGTTGGCAACTGGATCATGGGCGAAATAACCAGGGCTTTAAATGACAGCGGCACACCGATTGAATCCTGTCCGGTATCGCCGGTCCAACTGGCTGAACTGTTAAAACTGATCGATAACGGCACTATTTCAGGAAAGATTGCCAAAACTGTTTTTGATGAGATGTGGCGCAGCGGCAAAGCGCCACAGAGCATTGTCGAAGAGCAGGGACTGGTGCAGGTTTCCGACACGGGAGCCATCGAAAGCATCATTGACGAAATAATGGCTGCCAATGCCGCACAGGTGGAGGATTATCGCGGCGGCAAGGACAAAATGTTCGGCTTTTTCGTCGGACAGGTCATGAAAGCCAGCAAAGGAAAGGCTAACCCGTCGGTGGTTAACGAGCTGCTGCTGAACAAATTAAAGGGGTAGGATTGGAGTCAGCTATGAGCCGTACGGTGATGATTGTTGATGACTCTCTCTTCATGCGCAAGATTCTGCATGGAATACTCGTTGATAAAGGGTATATCGTCTCCGCCGAGGCGGCAAGCGGCATAGAGGCGATGAGGAACCTGCACGGCAATCACCCGGACATCATCCTGCTGGACATCGTTCTGCCCGACTCAAACGGTCTCGACCTGCTGGAGTCCATCATCACCACCTGTCCAAACACAAAGGTTGTTGTCTGCTCTTCGATTGCACAACCGCTGGTCATCAGTAAAGCGCTCGATCTGGGAGCCAGGGCCTTTATCCAGAAACCGTTCACCCCCGAAAAAGTTGCTGAAGCACTGGAAGGTCTGGAGGATTGACCAATGGACATGTCCCCCTATCGGGATCTGTTCGTTTCCGAAGCCCGCTCCCATCTCTCCGCATTCGGCGAACTGATCGTACACATTGAGAAGTCTGCCGCCGACCCCGCCGCACTTGATGAGCTCTTTCGCCATGCCCATTCCATGAAAGGAATGGCTGCGACTATGGGATATGAGCACATTGTCGCGCTGGCCCACATCATGGAAAATCAGCTGAGCCGGATTCGCAGCGGCGAATTTCCGCTACAGTCTGTTATTGCCGACCTCCTGCTCGAAGGGAGTGACACGCTGGCACGACTGGTAGCAGAGATTGAAGCTGGCAGCAGCACATCTGAAGATACAACCGGCCTGATTCGTCGGCTGGCGACATTCGACCCGTCAGCCAAAGCTCCCACCATTTCAAAAACGCCACACGAGGGGACAGAGGCTCCACCGGAGCCCATAGCTGCAGCGCCACACCAATTCCGCCAGACAGACTCCTTCAAAAGCATCCGCATCAGAACAGAAACCCTTGACCATCTGGTCAATATCACCGGAGAGCTGATTACCAACCGCTATCGTCTGGCAGAGGCCATCGGCCTGGCTGATGCAACCGAATGCCGCGAGCCGCTGCACCAGCTTACCGGATTGCTACGCGCCCTGCGCGATGAAGTCTTCAAGGCACGCATGCTGCCATTCGCCATTATTGCCGAACGTTTCCCCAGACTGGTGCGCGACCTGGCCCGCAAACAGAGGAAAGATGTCGATTTTCAACTTGTCGGAAACGAGATTGAACTTGATCGCGGTATTTTGGAAGAAATCGCCGAACCGATCATCCACATCCTGCGCAATGCCGTCGACCACGGGCTGGAAACGGCCGCTGAACGGGTGGCTGCAGGCAAATCCGCTGCCGGCACAGTAACCATGACTGTCTGCCGCGACCAGGACCATGTGGAAATTATCATTGCCGACGACGGACGCGGCATGGACCCGGAACGACTGAAACAGAAAGCGGTCGAGCGTGGCATCATATCACCGGAACGGGCCGCGCAGATGACGACTCAGGATGCCTACCAGCTGATCTGCGCGCCGGGGTTTTCTACCGCCGCAACCGTTACGGATATTTCAGGCCGTGGAGTCGGCATGGATGCCGTGCGCGAAGCGGTACAGACGTTGGTCGGCGTTCTGACCATTCACTCCACGAGCGGGAGGGGAAGCCGTTTTGTCATGCGGCTGCCCATAACGGTCTCTATCATCAATGCCCTGATTGTACAGTGTGGCCAGTTTGATCTGGCCTTGCCACTGAACGCTGTCGCGCGAACAATGGAACTGAAACGTACCGAAATCCTTGAGAACGCCGGGAGCCCTACCATCCTGGTTGACGGGGCACAGATCCCGCTCCGGAGCCTGCGGCAGTCATTGGGCCTGCCGGCACCAGCAGAGGCAGAAGATGCTCTGACCACCACGGTCTTATGCGATGTCGGCGGGACCCTGCTCGCCTTCAGCGTCGACCACATCTCCGGCCAGCAGGAAATTTTTGTCCGACCGCTCCGCTCACCCCTTTCACGCCTGCGCGGAGTGAGCGGAGCAACTATCACCGGGGACGGGCGGGTACTGTTTATCGTCGATGTCAGCGCCCTGGCCTGAGACCGCCAGACAGGCCGCTCTGATCAAGCAATGGCTGAGTGCACAGGAACCGAACATTGAAACGGTTGCGGCTATCATCCATATATGGCAGAATCGACAGGTTGTAAAACAGTCCGAACGTAATCAACCTCGTTGCAAAAGGAAGTCCCTTATGTTGAAAATAGGTACATTATGCCTGGCCATGACCCTTTTTGTTCTTCCGGTATCAGCAGCATCCACCCCGGCTACACTTAAAAACGTTGTCGCTGCCCTCGAAAAAGGGTATGCCGGGCTGCAGGACGTGCAGGCCGACTTTTCCCAGAAGACGTCTATAAGCGCCATCAATCGCGAGCAGAAAGGGAGCGGCGAAGTTCTACTGAAGCGCCCCGCATCGGCAACCGCCATGTTCCGTTTCAATTATTCCAAGCCTAAACAGCAGATCATCTCCAACGGCAAGCAGGTCTGGTTCTATACGCCGGATAACAAGCAGGTCATGGTCAACAGTGTTGCCGCGATGTTTGCGGGGGGCAACTCCATTGCCCTGTCATACCTTACCGGCCTCGGCCACGTTTCACGTGATTTTGATATAGCTTTTGCAACTGAGTCGCAGGACAAAAACGGCAATTACCACCTCGAATTGACCCCGAAAAAACCGAGCCCGGTTCTCATCCGGCTCCAGTTGACGGTGTCATCCGAAGCGGTTGCGCAGGTGCAGCGGACCGGAGAGGTAAAAAACCTCTTCCCGATCATCTCGTCGGTAATCCACGATGCCGGCGGTAACCGGACCCGCATCGACTACAGCCAGGCGCGGGTCAACAAAGGAATATCCGACACGAAATTCAACTTCAAGGTCCCGGCAGGGGTCAATGTAATAAAACCGTAGCCTGTTCAACGGAACAAGGACATTAACGAACTGCTTTTCTGCCATAACCGGTAGAGAATTGTTTCTATTTTAATTTAAATTGGGAGGTTACTTATGCCGTCGTTTGACATCGTATCAAAGGTAGATATGCAGGAAGTTGACAACGCTGTGACCCAGGCTGCCAAAGAGATCAGCCAGCGGTATGATTTCAAGGGATCAAAGAGCTCAATCACTCCTGAGAAAGACTCCGTCAAGGTCCTTGCGGATGACGATTATAAGTTGAAAGCGGTCATCGATGTGCTGCAATCCAAATTCATGAAGCGCAACATTTCGATCAAAGCGTTGCAATACGGCAAGGTCGAACAGGCTTCGGGAGGTATGGTGCGCCAGATCATCACCGTCCAGCAGGGCATTTCCAAGGAGAAGGGCAAAGAGATTATTGCCGCTATCAAGGAATCAAAGCTGAAGGTGCAGGCACAGATACAGGACGAACAGGTGCGGGTGACCGGCAAAAATCGTGACGATCTGCAGGAAGCTATTGCCACCCTTAAAGGAAAAGATCTTGATGTAGAGATGCAGTTCACTAATTTCAGAGAGTAGGATCGAGGGATATTTTGAGCGAAACAGCAAAACAGAAGGTCAGCATGGTCAGCCTCGGCTGCCCGAAAAACCTGGTAGATGCCGAAGTCATGCTGGGGATACTCTCGCAGCAGAATTACGAAATTACCATGGACGAGAAGGAGGCCGATGTAATCATCGTCAATACCTGCTCATTCATCAAGGAAGCCAAACAGGAGAGCATCGACGCGATCCTCGACCTGGCCGAACGGAAGCATGACGGTCGCTGTCACACCCTGATCGTATCCGGCTGCCTGCCGCAGCGCTATCAGGAAGAACTGGCAGCGGAACTGCCAGAGGTGGACATCTTCATCGGCACCGGTGACTACCCACGTATCGCCGAGATCCTGGCAGAGAAAAGCGGCGCGGAAGGCCAACTCCGCTATATCGGTGATCCCGATTTTATCTATGACGAAACTTTGCCGCGTCTGAATTCATCACCGGCCTGGTTCTCGTACCTGAAGATCGGTGAAGGGTGCTCCAACTGCTGTTCGTACTGCATCATCCCCAAGCTGCGCGGTTCCTACCGCTCACGTCCGCTCGAAGCGCTGGTGGCGGAAGCTGAACGGCTGGTCGCCCGCGGGGTCAAGGAGATAAACGTCATCTCCCAGGACATCACCCGTTACGGCAGCGACATGACCGACGGCACGACACTGGAAGAGCTTGTCAGGCGGCTGGCCGCAATCAAGGAGTTGCGCTGGATACGTCTGCTCTATGCCTATCCGGACGGCATCACCGACAGCCTTATTGAGCTGATCCGTGACGAACCGAAAGTCTGCAAGTACCTGGATATTCCGATCCAGCACATTTCCGACCCGGTTCTGAAAGCGATGAAGCGGAGGAGCTCTGAGCAGCAGATTCGCGATCTGATCCTCAAGCTGCGCCGTGAAATACCAGGCATCGCCCTGCGTACGTCACTGATCGTCGGCTTCCCGGGTGAAACCCTCGAAGACTTCACCACGCTGACTCATTTTGTCGAGCAGACCCGCTTTGATCGCCTTGGCGTATTCTGCTACTCACGCGAAGAGGGAACTCCTGCAGCAGAGATGCCGGAGCAGGTATCGGAACGCGTCAAGCGCGAACGTTACCGCAAACTGATGCGTGCCCAGGCGCGCCTCTCCTTCCGTCACAACCGCACCCTCATCGGCACAACAGAACAGGTCATTGTCGAGGGATACAGCGAGGAGACCGAACTGCTGCTCAAGGGGCGTTCGTCACGCCAGGCTCCCGACATCGACGGCCAGGTCTATATCACCTCCGGAAATGCTGATATCGGCGATATCGTCACGCTCAAGATCACCGACTCGTCTGATTACGACCTGATCGGCGAAATGGTGGAATAGTCCCGTTTCAATGCTGATAAACGCTTCTGTACAAAGGTCGCCATGAAGCTTAACACCAAGCTGATTATCATCATGCTCTCTCTGCTGGTGCTGACGCTGCTGGCCCTCTTCATCCTCAACCAGTCCGCCCAGACGGCGCTGGTGAACGAGATTCAGGACAGCTCACAGGAGATATCCAAGGCGATCCAGATGAGTATCGAGGACCTCACCTCTGATACCGAGACCTCCCGTCTGACCGATTATTTGATCAGGGCCCGTGATAAGGGCATCAACGAGATCAACATCATCAACACGGAGGGAGAGATCATTGACTCCTCCGACCCGGCTAAAATCGGCAAGAAACGTGAGCTCAAGAAACTTGAGAGGGGGGTGCGGGCAGCCCCCCGACCGGTCGGCGCGGGGGTGCTCTCCCAGAAGCCGTATGAAGTGGTAGTGCCGGTTATCGTCGGTAACGAGCGGCTCGGCTATGTCCAGATCAACATGTTGCTGGACAATATCCGTGACATTCAACGGGCCAATTTTATCCACCGGCTTTTTGCAACAGGCATGGTATTTACGGTCGGCATTGCCCTCATTATTTTTCTCGCCCGCCGTTATACAACTCCGATTCAGAACCTTGTGGAGGATTTCAAGCGGGTCTCCGCGGGCGACCTGTCGGTGACCATTCCGGTTAAAAGCAGCGACGAGATCGGAGAGATGGCTGCAGGCTTCAACAATATGGTTGAAAAACTGCGTGAGCGCGAAGTACTGGAGAAGCGTCTCTATGAAGCCGAGCACCTGTCGCGCGTCGGGCAACTGGCATCCGGAATCGCCCATGAAATCCGCAATCCACTTAATTATATCAGCCTGGCGATAGATCACCTCAAAGCCGAGATGCTCCCCCACTGCGGAGACAACTGCGCGGAACTGGTTGAGTTGACCGACAAGATCAAGGAAGAGGTACGCCGCGCCAATTATATGGTGGTGAACTTCATGAACTACGGTAGGCCGCTCAAACTGCGCCGGACACAGGTCGTATACCGGGAATTGCTGGCCAAGGTACTGCCGGTGCTGCAGGACCGACTGACAGAACAGCATATCGTCATCGATCAGCAGATTCCGCCGGACCTGCCGCCACTTTGGGTAGATGGAGAGCTGTTCCGCAACTGCATTCTTAATTTTGTCTCCAACGCCTCCCAGGCAATGCCGGAGGGGGGCACCATAACTCTTGGCGCACAGCTTGAAGAACGGCAGGTGAAGCTGACCTTCAGCGACCAGGGGAGCGGCATCTCTCCGGACGACGTCAGTAAAATATTCCAGCCCTATTTTACCACCAAGGATGTCGGCATCGGCCTCGGACTCGCCATTACCGAACGGATAATCAAGGAACACGGCGGCGGGATAGCCGTTGAAAGCGCCGTTGGCAGCGGCACGACCTTTACCGTAGCGTTACCGCTGCAATCAATGGAAACCTGAGGAACCATGAAAAACAAGGGCAGCATACTGATCGTCGATGATGAAAAAGGGCAGCGGGACATCCTTAACCTGATCCTGAAAAAAGATGGCTACGATGTCGTGGATGTGCCAGGTGTGCGCGAAGCGCTGGCTCAGCTGGAAAAACGCGAGTTCGACCTGATCATGACCGACCTGCAGATGCAGGGACAGAGTGGGCTTGACCTGTTGGACAAGGTCCTTGCCGATGACCCGCAGCAGTGCATCATCATGATGACAGCCCACGGTTCGGTTGATTCTGCGGTAGAGGCGATGCGCAAAGGTGCCTTCGATTATCTGGAAAAACCGCTGGAGCGCGACAATCTGATACTGACCCTGCAGCGAGCCTTCGAGCGCATCGGACTGGTGCGTGAAAACCGGGTGCTGCAGAAGCGGGTACAGTCAATTGCAACGATACCCAACATGCAGGGCGAACATCCCAAAATAAAGGAAGTTTTCCGTATTATCGCCAAAATTGCCCCTTCAAATTCCACCGTCCTGATCGTCGGTGAATCAGGAACCGGCAAGGAGCTGATTTCCCGGGCAATCCATGAAGGGAGCCCGCGACGCGACAAGCCTTTTATCGCGATCAACTGCGCCGCTATTCCGGACACACTGATCGAAAGCGAGCTGTTCGGCCACGAAAAGGGTAGTTTTACCGGCGCTGATGCCCGCGAGATCGGCATCTTCGAAGCGGCGGATGGCGGCACGGTGTTTCTCGATGAAATCGGTGAAATGAATGTAGCCATGCAGGCCAAGCTGCTGCGGGCCATCCAGGAAAAGGAGATTCGCCGGGTGGGTGGCAAGGTTAATATAGGCCTGGATGTACGCGTGGTATCGGCAACCAACAAGGATCTTGAGCAGGAGATAAAAAAAGGGACCTTTCGTGAGGACCTGTACTACCGGCTGAATGTTATCCGCGTCAATCTCCCCCCCCTTCGTGAGCGGGGAAGCGACATCAAGACCCTTGCGGAATTTTTTCTGGAAAAATACAGCAAGGCGGCCGGGATTACGCTGGACGGCATCTCAAAGCAGGCGTTGAAACTACTGATGAACTACACTTGGCCCGGCAATGTCCGCCAACTTGAATCAGTGATCGAGCGCTCAATTCTGATGGCCGAAAGCAACTACATCGAGCCGGAAGATCTGCCAAGCGAGATAACTGCCTGCGCTTCGCTGGCAGGTGGCATTAATTTTGATCTTCCTGCAGAGGGGATTGATTTCGAGGAACTCGAGAAAGGGCTGATCATCAAGGCGATGGAACGGGCCGAATGGGTAATCGGCAAGGCCGCGCCGCTTCTGGGAATGAGTTACAAAACACTGCAGTACCGTCTCGACAAGTTTGAAATAGAACGCCCGGATAAACGGGCAAGGTAGCTATTAGAAGGGATACCCCAGGCCAACAAACACCGCCGGCCCATCCTTGCCGATACCCAGATCTACCCTGCCGATAATATTCGGGCGTACGACGGCCCGAAAGCCGACGCCGGGGTTAAACTCGACGTCAGAAACGCTGACCTTCTCCAACGACTCCATCACCGCACCCACGTCAATAAACGGCGCAAGCTCCCAGTCGGCCGTCACGCCGAACACCTCCCAACGGAAGAGCCGGATACGCTCCTCAAGGTTGCAGAGCATGAAGCTGTTGTCGATGAAGCGGTTACGACCGTACCCCCGCAGAGTGGACTCCCCCCCCAGAATACTCTGTTCCAGAAACGGGACATCGTTACCCAGTGTCTGGTTATACATCAGACGAAACACGCTTATATATTTGGCGTTACTGAGCGGGATAAAACCCTTCGCCTCTACCTCATAGTGTCGGTAGTTGCCTGCCCCACCCCACTCTCTCATGGTCGGCTCGAATGCAATCCGGGCATAGCCGCCATAGGATGGGGTTTCCGGGTCATCAAGCGTACTGTATGAAAATGAAACACGCAGTGCATGGGTGGTAAATCCGTCAATGCCCGGTACCGTTGCCGCCGAGAATTTATCATTGATGTCCGGAATCCCGCTAAAAGCTCCCCGACGGATGCGGACGTTGCGATATCGATCACCGATGGTGAGCTGGTAGTGTCGTCCCACGTGGTAACCGGCGGAAATATTATAACCGGCTTCATCGTTGGCATAATTTGTTTCCATCTGCTGCGGACTTCTGGCGTTAAAACCAAAAAAACGCGAGGAACCGTCGGACAGTTTAAAGACGAACCCGTTCAGCTCAAACTTCTGCCCCAGCAGAGCGGTATCTTTGACCCGAAACTCGTAATCATGATTGACCCTTTCCGACCGGGAAAGGTTGAACTCGAAGTTCCTGTCGGGAGCCGGATAGAAAGCACCGTACAATGAAGCGGTCACGCCGAAGGTTCTGTTGTAAGTGAGCTGCGGTGCAAGCAGGGCTGCAACCTCATCCTGCCTGTTATGGCCAAGGAACGCCGTCAAGGCACCGGTCGTGACACCTTCGTTAGGGCTTGAAGCGATCACCGGCAGCGGCACCGTAACCAGCTTCATCGTCTCTTCGGCGGAATAGCCCGTCAGGGGAGGGCGACCGATGTCCCGGGGGATGTAGCTGGTGCAGCCGGCCACCATCAACATGGTCGTGCAGAAAATTAATCTAACCGGCCGGAGCGCCCTTGATGTGGGAAAAGTGGTCTGCATAAGACGGTTCTTGTAGCATCGGGCTACCGACACTGTCAATTTTCTTGCTGGCAGGCATGTTTTTGCGTAGTATTTACCTCACTTTATTTGATCCTTGGAGCTGACACCGTGAGTATTACAGAACAGGTCGTAAAAATCGCACAGGATGCCCGTCAGGCATCTCTTGCCATGGCACGTCTTTCTACCACCACCAAAAATGATATGCTGCTGAAAATGGCAGCGGCCCTCGAAAAGGCATCGGCAGAGCTGATCGTAGAAAACAGCAAAGATCTTGCCGCCGGAGAACTGAAGGGACTTTCCACAGCAATGCTGGATCGCCTGATGCTTGATGAAGGGCGTATCCGTGGAATTGCCGCTGCCCTGCGCGAGATCGCCACCCTCCCTGACCCGGTTGGCGAGGTTACAAAGATGTGGAAACGCCCCAACGAGCTGATGGTCGGCAAGATGCGCATCCCGCTCGGCACGATCGGGATCATCTACGAATCACGGCCAAACGTGACCGCTGATGCCGCAGCAATCTGCCTCAAGGCCGGCAATGCCGTGGTCCTGCGCGGCGGTTCCGAAGCTATCAACTCCAATCTGGCCATTGCAACAATCCTGCGCGGGGTACTGAAAGAGATGGGTATTCCCCAGGCAGCGCTATCGCTGATCCCTTTCACAGAACGCGAAGGGGTGCTGGAGATGCTCAAGCAGGAAGAGTCTATCGACCTGATCATCCCTCGCGGCGGTGAAAGCCTGATCCGCTTTGTCGTCGAGAACTCACGCATCCCGGTCATCAAGCATTATAAAGGGGTCTGCCACATTTTTGTCGACCAGTCGGCAGATTTCGACAAGGCCGAACAGATCATCGTCAACAGCAAGACTCAGCGCCCCGGCGTCTGCAACTCCCTGGAGACACTGCTTATCCACCGCGATGTGGCCGCCGAATTCATCCCGAGAATTGCCGCGACACTGGCGGCACTGGGTGTGGAGCTACGCGGCGATCCTACCTTTTGCAGCTACGTACCGACCGCCACTGCGGCAACGGAAGAGGACTGGTACGCCGAATACCTGGAGCTGATCCTTGCCTGCCGCGTTGTTGACGATATCGATGCCGCCATCGCCCACATTAACCGCTACTGTTCACTGCACACCGAATCGATCATCACCAGTGACTACAGCCGGGCTCAACGCTTCATCCGCGAGGTCAACTCCTCCTGCGTGATGGTCAACGCTTCGACCCGTTTTGCCGACGGCGGCCAGCTCGGCCTGGGGGCTGAAATCGGTATCTCCACCACCAAGTTGCACTCGTTCGGCCCGATGGGGTTGGAGGATCTGACGACAACCAAGTTTATCGTTTACGGCGATGGACAGATCAGGGAATAACCATCTTTCACATCAGGAGTAGATCATGACAATTGAAGAACAGATCCGGCAGTTCCTTGCTTCCCCCGCTTTTGGGGTTGCAGGCGCCTCAACTAACCGCGATAAGTACGGCAACAAGGTGTTGCGCTGTTACCTGCAAAACGGCAAAACGGCCATCCCGGTCAACCCCAATGAAGCGAAAATTGAGGGAATACCATGCGCGGCGACGCTCAACGACCTCCCGAAAGAAGCAGTAAGCCTCTCCATGATTACCCCGCCTGCCGTAACGGCGAAGCTGGTTCCCATGGCTATCGAAAAGGGGATCAAGAATATCTGGATGCAACCGGGAGCCGAACACCCCGATGCGGTTGCGCTCTGCCGGGAACAGGGAATCAATATTATTGCCGACGGCAGTTGCCTGCTTGTCGTACTGGGGTACCACGAACACTGACGCACCGCTTACTATTTAAAAAGCCGACAATAAAGCCATCTCGTCTCTCGAGGTGGCTTTATTGTTGATAGAATGATTGTTTGCTATTGGCTTATCATGTCATTTCCAGCCATACATCAAATAGCAGTATCAAGTATTTTAGTAATTTTTTTAGTAGGTTGTGTTAAATTCATATTGTATAAAAATGTTTTGCAATAATAGAGATTATGATATATCGTTCCCTAACAGTCACACGCACTTCTCGGCTTAATGCCGCAGAAAGGAACAACTGTTCTATGGGACAACCAGCATTAAGTCGTGAGCAGGATGGCTTTGTAGGTGCCGTCAGTGGTTTATCGCTGGCCGACATTATCCAGGTAAAAGGCGGCAACCGCTACTCCGGATGCCTGGCTGTAGAGCACGCGGGCAACAGTGGGGTAATTTTTTTCCGTGATGGTGACGTGGTTCATGCCGAGCAGGGACAACGGGACGGTGAAGAGGCCTTCTATATTATCATGGGTTGGGCGGGCGGGACATTCCGCAGCGAACCAAAGATTTTAACGACCAGCCGGACCATAGACCAACCAACCGGTTTTCTTATCCTTGAAGCCCTTCGCCGCATGGATGAAGCAAAACAGAGTATAAAGCCGCACGTCAGCAACTCTTCCATGGAGGGTACAGGCATGAGTGACATCAGCACGAAGCTTTCGGTTATCCCGGACATTGAGCAGGCGCTCCTTATGACCAAAGACGGAGTAGTCATAGATGACTCATCATACCAAGCCGAACTTCTCGCAGCTAACGGCCTATTTCTGGCTTTTTTTTCAAAGCAGGTCGGGTCACAGTTCGGCATAGGGGAATTCAAAACAGCCACGGTACACGGAAACGAGCACCATCTGCTTCTGTTCGATTCAAAGCGCCACCAGCTCTGTGTTTCAGCGAGAGGAAGCGCCAATGCAAACTCACTTGATTCCGATATCCGCCGGGTATTGGCGCAGAAATAGGGGGCTCACATGCAGGCAATAATGCTCGGCTTAACCACGGTTCCCGGAGTCATGGGAGGTTTGCTATCCGATGAGCAGGGAAGCATTCTCGCGCATTCCTTCCCCCCCTACTTTGATGCCGCCACAATAAAGGGAGCCGCGGAACTGCTTCAGGACAACACCGTCGGCCTCCAGGATGTAACCGGCGGCGTAAAACTTTTTGATATCCGCTTTGAGCTTGGGCGCTTAATTATCAAGCCTCTGCCGCAGATGTTTCTTGTCGTACTCTGTCAACCGGCCGTAAACCTTCAGCTCCTTTTTATATCACTGAATGTCGCCATCAAAAAAATTGAAAAGCTCCTCAAAGACCTTCCTGCTACGCAAGCGCCACCACAAGCGACTGCTGCGTTACCACCTTCAGCGCCAGTTGCCGCGACTCCACACCCAGCCCCCCCTTCGTCCAATCGCTATCGTGCCCTGTCCAATGAAAAAGGAGTTCTCCTGACGTGTGAAACCATGAAAAATGCAGAATCTTTTTTTGGGGTAGAGTCTGCCACCGTCAACAAGGCCACCGCGCTTGCGATCAGTGATTTTTTTGAAACTGAGTCGTTTAAAAAGTTAACGATAACAAACCTCTCTAACGGCATCAAGAAGAGCGTATCCGCGTCAGTGCTTCCGCATGATCGAGAAGGCGTCTACGATGGCAAAATATCTCCATCACCGTCATTGCTCCAATCGCTTAAAGCCAAAGACGGTGACCAGGTAGTGGTTGAAGTTGTGACCGGCAGGGGATTCTTTAGTTAGGAAACAATGGCATTAATTTGTGCTAACGAGTAAATAGTTGCCATATCGTTAATAACCTGACATAGTACACAATCTTCGACGGGCAGTTAATGCCCGTCGTTTTATTTTGCAGAATTGAGGAGTTTTACCCATGCAGGAACGGATCAGAAATATTGCCATTATTGCCCACGTCGACCATGGCAAGACAACCCTTGTTGATGCCATGCTCAAACACGCCGGAGTGTATCGTTCCAACGAAGCCATTACCGAGCGCGTCATGGACTCTAATGACCTTGAAAAAGAACGCGGCATCACCATTCTGGCCAAGAGCCTTTCCATTCACCACGGCCAATACAAAATCAATATCGTTGACACCCCCGGCCATGCCGATTTCGGCGGCGAAGTTGAACGCGTACTCAAGATGGTTGACTCCGTATTGTTGCTGGTAGACGCTCTGGACGGCCCAATGCCGCAGACCCGTTTCGTGCTGAAAAAATCGCTCGACCTGAATCTGAAACCGATTGTTGTCATCAACAAGATCGACCGTCCCGGCTCCCGCCCAGACGAAGTACTCAACATGGTTTTTGACCTGTTCTGCGAACTGAACGCCTCCGACGATCAGCTCGATTTTCCGGTTGTCTATACCAGCGCCAAGATGGGCTATGCAAAACTGGACATCAGCGTCGAGTCAAACAACATGGAACCGCTCTTCGCTGTGGTAGAGGCCAATGTCCGCCCTCCCAAGGGAGACTCCAACGCTCCGTTCCAGATGCTGATTGCCAATATAGATTACAACGACTACATCGGCCGCATGGCTACCGGCCGTATCTTTAACGGCAAGGTCAAGGCCGGCGAGACCGTGGCAATGATCAAGAAGGACGGCACAATATCAAAGGGGCGCATCACCAAACTGCTCGGTTACGAAGGACTGAAGCAGATTGAAATTGATGAGGCCGGAACAGGTGACATCGTTACCGTCGCCGGTTTTGAAGAGGTCAGTATCGGCGAGACTCTGGCGTCTGCCGAAAATCCGATTGCAATCCCTTATGTTTCTATTGATGAGCCGACCCTGTCAATGAACTTCATGGTCAACACATCCCCGTTTGCCGGTCGTGAAGGTAAATGGGTTACTTCGCGTAACATTCGTGAACGCCTTACCAAGGAACTGCGCACCAACGTTTCCCTGCGGGTTGACGACACCGATAGTGCCGATACGTTCATGGTGTCAGGCCGTGGCGAACTGCATCTCTCGATCCTCATTGAAACCATGCGCCGCGAAGGTTTTGAGCTTGCCGTGTCCAAGCCGGAAGTTATCGTCCGGATCAAGGATGGCGTCAAAATGGAACCTATGGAGTATCTGGTAGTAGACGTCGCCTCCGAGTTTCAGGGTGCAATCATCGAAAAGATGGGCCCTCGCAAGGGCGAGATGGTCGCCATGGCTCCGATGGGAGAGATGGTACGTCTCGAGTTCATCATACCGGCACGCGGCCTCATCGGCCTGCGCGGTGAGGTTTTGACCGATACCCGTGGCACCGCCATCATGACCCATACATTCCACGAATACGCCCCCTACAAGGGTGATATCCCCGGCCGCAAAAACGGGGCGCTGATGGCCATGGACCATGGCGAAACCACCGCCTACTCACTGGATGCCCTGCAGCCGCGCGGCACCCTGTTTATCGGCGCCGGCGTCGAAGTCTACGGCGGAATGATCATCGGTCAGAACAACAAGGATAACGACCTGGAAATCAACCCGTGCAAGGGCAAGAAATTGACCAACGTACGCGCATCCGGTACGGACGACGCCATCAAACTTACTCCTCCAAAGATAATGACGCTTGAACAGGCACTGGAATTTATCGAGGATGATGAATTGGTAGAGGTTACACCGCTTTCAATCCGTCTGCGCAAGAAAGAGCTCGACCCTACCCGCCGTAAGCGCTCCGGCAAACTGTAGTCACATAAAAAAATTTATTATTTGGGCCGGGAATTTTCCCGGCCTTTTTTTTAATAATTTGCATGAATCGCAGTATCGCGATATATATATTAGGATTTTTCATCCCCCCCGTTATATCTGCAGGAGTAGTTGGTGAACCGCATTAAACTGGGTGCTGTAATCCCCGATTATAAAGCCTTCAAACGCTACATTGTTATTACCGTTGTCGCCTTGATACTGTTGTTGATAGCTTTCTCTGTCTGGAAATCGGCAACAGAATATCGCTTGACGGTCAGTGCCGCGGACAAGCAGCTCCGCGGCTACTCCCGCGCACTTCGGGAACACGCTGAACGGGCAATTGGAGAGGCTGACGGTCTTTTGCTCGACACGATCGATCACATCAAGACTCATGGCGGCTTCAACAAAGTAAACAGCCGGCAGTTGCATCAGCTTTTGAACAACCACCCACATAATATGCCACAGGTAGGCGCCATCATCCTGATTAACCGCGATGGACTGCTGGTGGCTCATTCTGTGGAAACCATCTCCTTGCAGACCAGTCTGGCCGACCGCGATTATTTCATCCACCATCACGACCACCCTGAGGACAAAACCGCCTACATTTCACGCCCCTTCAAGAGCAGAGTGAACAACAAGTGGCGTTTTACACTGTCGCGTCCGGTCTACTCGTCATCCGGAAAATTTGATGGAATTGCGGCGGTAGCCTTTGATATCGAATATTTCAGTTCATTCTACTCGTCCCTCAACATTGGAAAAAAGGGGCGGATTCTTTTGGTGCGCAGAGACGGGCACCTGATGCTGACCGAGCCGTTCCGAGAAAGTAACTTCTCTACGGATTTCAGGAAGTCAGCTCTGATCCGCACCTATCTCCCCAGCAAACCTAATGGAACATTTCGTGTCGCCAGGGGTGACTCCCTGCTGGAAAGCGATAGTCGGCTTGTCTCATATGAATCGCTCAGTAATTATCCGCTTGTTGCGCTGACCAACATGAGCATGGATGAAGCCCTGGAGTCGTGGCGCTCCGCCACGATCCTGCAGGGTACGCTTACTCTCGTGGCATGTTCAGGACTGTTTTTGCTGATGATTTTACTGTTGCGCAAGATCAAGCGCATAGAGACGGCCTACCGACTTCAAGCGGAGCAACAGAAAGAGATCGTGGCAGCTGAAGAGCGCTACCGCCTGCTGGTTGACAACCTGCCGGTGGTAACCTGGCAGTCTGACGAATTCTGGACAACCACGTTTATCAGCGCCAACATAGAAAAATTTTATGGCTATACTGCTGAGGAGATTTATGCGGACACCGACACTCACTGGTCCTCAAGGATACACGATGAAGAGCGTGATGCCGTTGTTGCCATGTATAAATCACTTTTTCACGGGACCGGTATTTATGATGTTGAATACCGGATCAGACATAAAAACGGACAGTGGATCTGGATTAACGATTTTGCTTATTCAACGGTTCTACAGAACGGCGTCCTCGTTGCCCATGGCGTTTTCAGCGACATAACCGCACGTAAACAGGCTGAAGATGAACGAGATCAGCTCGAGATGCAACTCAGCCAGGCCAAGAAGATGGAGGCGATAGGCCATCTGGCAGGAGGAATCGCCCACGACTTTAATAATCTCCTGACGCCGATCATGGGGTATGCTGAAATGGCAGCGGCGGCTATTCCCAATAACGATCCGCTTGCACCAAAACTGGCAGGGATCATAGCCGCTTCGCACAAAGCAAAGACACTGACACAGCAGCTCCTGAGCTTTGGCCGCCGACAATCGGCACCTGCCGAGATCGTTGACCTCAACGAAATCATCTTGTCGTTTAATACTATCCTTCGCCGTACTATCCGTGAAAGCATTCGCATTGACCTGGCACTTGACCCTGAAGGCTCGTTCATCAAAGGAGACCTGTCCCAGATCGAACAGATTATTCTCAATATGACCGTTAATGCCCAGGATGCCTTTGAAGGATCCCATGGGAGAATTTATATTGAGACATGCCATATCCTGATGGACGGAGAAAACGCCCGCTTGCACCCGGGCATGGTACCGGGGGAATATGTACTGTTGTCATTCCGCGATAATGGTTGCGGCATGAGCGCCGAAGTCATCAGTCACATCTACGAACCTTTTTTTACGACTAAGCAGGTCGGTCACGGCACCGGGCTGGGACTGGCAACCGTCTACGGCATTGTCAAGCAACATGACGCCTATATCTCTGTCACGAGTAGGCAAGGCGAAGGGACCACGTTCAATATATATTTTCCCGGCGGTGCCAAGGCCCCGGCCATGAAGACAAAAACAGCATTACCACCGGTAAAAACAGTTAGCGGTGATATCACCATCTTGCTGGTTGAAGACAACGAAATGGTCCGGGATATGGTGCAGGAAATGCTGAAGGGGTTCGGCTTCGGCGTCATCTCGACGACTGATCCGCACCATGCTATTGAACTGTTTGCGTGTGGAGCCGTCCGCATAGACCTGCTGGTTTCTGACATCGTCATGCCGGGCATGAACGGCACGCAACTGTACGAGCAACTCACTGAACAGTGTCCATCACTCAAAGTAGTTTTCATCTCCGGCTACCCTATCAGTCCCAGTCTGAGGGGCGGGACACTCGACGATGAAGTAAACTATCTGCAGAAACCTTTTACTGCCGAAGCGCTGCTTGAACGTATCAATATGGTCTTGTGAAAACTGCACAACCACTAAAGTAATCAGATGATTTTTAGGCATCCGGGTGCTATAGTTCGCAGGAATACACTAGACTTACGGGATGGGACACGTATCATGCCACAGCAAACGATCTATCTGATAGGGGCAGGCTTTACCGGCTGGGATGGTTTCCCGGCCATGGCGCTGGAGATTATCGGCAAGGCCGACATCATGATCGGCCATCAACGACACCTGACTATTTTCCCTGATTTTAAAGGCGAGAAGAGAGAACTCGGCGATCTTCCCGAGCTGATCGAATTTCTCAAAAAAACCGAGCAGCGTGTCGTCCTGCTCGCCTCGGGTGATCCTACTTTTTTCGGTATCTCACGTTTCCTGCTACGCAATCTCCCCAAAGAGCGCATCGAGATTTTTCCCAATGTTACCAGCATGCAGTACGCCTTTGCCCGGATCAAGGAACAGTGGGATGACGGCATCTTTGTTTCGGTACATGGCCGGGGCATGCACCAGGCGATAGACAAGATCATCGCTGCCGAAAAAGCGTGCGTACTGACCGACAAGATCAACACCCCCGCCGCCATTGCCGCCGAACTGATTGAGCGGGGTGCCGAAGGTTACGAGGCGTGGCTCTGTGAAGATCTCGGCATGCCTACGGAAAAGTTTACCAAGACGACCGTACGCGGACTGCTCGATATTGAGGCATCCGAACTTAATATCCTCATTCTGATCCGCACCTATGAGCCGAACCTCGTTCATTATCCATTAATCGGCATCGACGACGACGAGTTTCACACTTCCAAGAAACTGATTACCAAGCAGGAAGTGCGTGCGGTTACCCTGGCCAAACTCCAGCTTCAGGATGATCTGGTGCTGTGGGACATCGGTGCAGGCAGCTGTTCTGTCTCCATCGAAGCCTCGAATCTGATGCCCGACGGCAAGATTTTTGCCGTGGAAAAGAACCCGCAGTGCATCGGCTTCATAAACGAAAATCTGAAGAAGTTCTGTGCCCGCAATATCAAGCTTATCGAAGCCTACGCCCCTGAGGGACTGGATGATCTGCCCGATCCTGATCGCGTCTTTATCGGCGGAGCCGGTGGCAAACTGGACGAGATCATTGACATCATTTCTCAGCGCCTCAAGCCGGACGGTGTCGTAGTTATCAATGCTGTGACACTGGACACCCTCACCAGAGCGGTGGAGTTTCTTGAAGACCATGGTTTTAGCGTTGAAGCGGCCTGTATCAATGTCGCCAAGACCCGCAATCTGACTGAATACAAGATGTTTGAAGCCCAGAATCCGGTGTATGTCATTTCTGCTGTGAAGGGTGGCGAGTAGTGGCAGCTGTTTATGCAGTCGGAGTCGGGCCGGGTGACCCGGAACTGTTGACCCGTAAGGCGGAGCGAATCCTGCGCAGTGTGGATGTGATTCTGGCCCCCGTATCAAATCCGTCCGATGCCAGCGTTGCGCTTGGGACAATCCGGGAATTTATTGACGAGAGCCGTCAGGAGATCATCGTTCATCAGTTCCCTATGACCTCCAATCAGGCCCTCCTGATCCCTGCCTGGCAGGGTGCGGCAGAGCTCATTGCCACCCATGCGGAGGCGGGACGCTCCGTTGCCTTCATCACGATTGGAGATCCGCTCTTTTACTCCACCTTTATCTATCTGCAGCGCCTTCTGCGCGAACAATGGCCGCAGATTCCAATCGAAATAATTCCCGGCATATCCAGTATCAATGCTGCAGCCGCTGAAGCGGCCCTGCCGCTGGTTGAGGGGGATGAGAAGATGGTGGTTATCCCGGCCACCGCAGGGATAGAGCGGATAAAAGCGGCCTTGGAAACCTATGAGACTGTCGTTTTGTTAAAGGTAAAGCCGCTCTTTGGCGCAATAATCCAACTTCTTCGCACAACCGGAAGAGAACAGCGCACCGTCTTTGTCGAGCGGGTCGGCTCCCCGCGCCAGAAGGTGTTGACCGATTTCGGCGAAATAGCCGCCCATTCCCCGGATTACCTGTCCTTGCTGATCATCAAGTCGGCACCGTAACCATCAATACATTCCCACAAAAAAAGGTCCGTCACCAGCTGGTGAACGGACCTTTTTCTTTTTTGGAACTGCTACGGCTAGCCTAAAACCGCGTGAGCCGCTGCCAGTCGGGCGATAGGCACCCGGAACGGTGAGCAGGAGACATAATCCAGCCCGACGTTGTGACAGAAGATAACTGAAGACGGATCACCGCCATGCTCACCACAAATACCGAGCTTGATGGCGGGACGGGTTGAGCGGCCAAGCTCGCAGGCCATCTTGACCAATTTGCCAACGCCGCTTTGATCCAGGGAAACGAAGGGGTCTTCCGGCAGAATACCGTTGTCTACATAAAACGGCAGGAACTTGCCGGCGTCGTCACGCGACAGGCCAAAAGTTGTCTGAGTCAGATCGTTAGTGCCGAAAGAGAAAAACTCGGCCTCGACGGCAATTTCGTCTGCGGTCAGGGCGGCGCGCGGCAACTCGATCATCGTACCGATCAGGTACTCCAGCTTGACACCGTAACGGGCGATGGTTTCGTCACAGATGGTCACGGCATTCTGCTTGAGGACCGACAGCTCCTTGGCCGTCGCGATCAGCGGAATCATGATCTCCGGGACGATACTGAACCCTTCGTTCTTGACCAGTTCACAGGCCGCTTCCATGATTGCCTTGACCTGCATGTTGTAGATTTCAGGGTAAGTGATGCCAAGACGGCAACCGCGGTGCCCCAGCATCGGGTTGAACTCGTGCAGCGATTCAATTTTGTGCTTGAGAGCGCTGACAGGTACCTTCATCGTCTTGGACAGCTCCGCGATGTCCTTCTCTTCCTGCGGCAGGAACTCGTGCAGCGGTGGATCGAGCAGCCGGATTGTCACCGGAAGCCCCTTCATCTCGCGGAACAGACCAACGAAGTCACCCTTCTGCATCGGGAGGATCTTGTTCAGAGCATGCTCACGTCCCTCAACATCCTCGGACAGAATCATTTCACGCACGGCGGCGATTCGCTCGGCATCGAAGAACATATGCTCGGTGCGGCAGAGGCCTATACCTTCGGCACCGAACTGGCGAGCCACCTTGGCGTCATAGGGAGTATCGGCATTGGCGCGTACCTTCAGGCGACGGATCCCGTCCACCCAACCCATCAGAGTGTTAAAATCCCCGGTTAACTGTGCTGTTACGGTTGGCACCGCACCGAGCATTACTTCACCCTGGGTACCGTCGAGGGTAATCATATCCCCTTTTTTGACAACGACACCATTTTTAGCGGTGAAACTCTGCCCGGCGTAATCCACCTTGATATCGCCGCAACCGGCAACGCAGCACTTGCCCATACCGCGGGCAACAACCGCAGCATGCGATGTCATTCCGCCACGGGCGGTCAGAATGCCCTGAGCGGCGTGCATGCCATGGATATCTTCCGGTGAGGTTTCAACGCGAACCAGAATCACTCTACGGCCAACCTTCGCCTCTGACTCGGCTTCGTCTGCGGTGAAAACAACCGTACCGGAAACCGCGCCAGGAGAGGCCGGCAAACCTTTGGCAATGATATTTTTAACGGCTTTTGGATCAAGCGACGGGTGCAGCAGCTGATCAAGCTGTTCCGGGGCCACGCGCTTTACCGCTGTTTTTTCATCAATAAGCCCCTCGGCGACCATGTCTACCGCGATCTTGATTGCAGCAGGGGCGGTACGCTTGCCATTGCGCGTCTGCAGCATGAAAAGTTTACCCTTTTCAATGGTAAACTCTATGTCCTGCATATCCTTGTAATGCTTTTCCAGTATTGAACGGATAGAGGCCAGTTGCTGATAGCACTCCGGCATCACCTCCTCCATCGGCGGCAACGTAGTAGCTTTGACACGATTGATCGGCTGGGGCGTGCGGATACCGGCAACGACGTCTTCGCCCTGGGCGTTGACCAGATATTCTCCGTAGAAGTAGTTTTCACCGGTGGACGGATCACGGGTAAAAGCAACGCCGGTGGCACAGTCATCACCCATGTTGCCGTAGACCATTGACTGGACGTTAACTGCAGTGCCCCATTCAGCCGGGATGTTGTTCAGGCGACGATACGTAATGGCCCGCTGGTTCATCCACGAACCAAAGACGGCGCCGATCGCTCCCCAGAGCTGATCCATCGGATCTTCCGGGAACGCTGTTCCGAGCTCTTCCTTAATCTTTGCTTTAAAAGCGGCAACCAGTTCTTTCCAGTCAGCAGCGCTCAATTCGGTATCGAGATGAACGCCCTTCTCTTCCTTCTTATGCTCCAGCAGATGTTCAAGGGAGTGTTTGTCCATCCCCATGACGACATCCGAATACATCTGAACAAAACGACGATACGCATCATAGGCAAAACGTTCGTCACCACTCTGGGCGATGATCCCCTGCACGGTACTATCATTAAGGCCAAGGTTGAGAACCGTATCCATCATGCCCGGCATGGAAGCGCGGGCACCGGAACGGACCGAAACCAGCAGCGGGTTGTTCGCATCGCCGAATTTACGGTTCATAAGTGTTTCAACTCTGGATAGATTTGCGGCAACTTCAGCAGCCAGCGAGGCCGGATAATTACTGTCATTCTTGTAAAACTCAGTACATACTTCAGTACTAAGGGTAAATCCAGGCGGGACCGGAAGACCAATGCTGGTCATTTCGGCAAGATTGGCACCTTTCCCTCCCAATAGATTCTTCATGTCAGCCCGACCTTCAGCCTGACCATTACCAAAGAAATACACGAACTTCTGCGCCATAGTACCGTCTCCTCTTTCATAGAATAATTACATGCGCTTTAAAGGCACTAAAAAGATTTATTTATAATGAAAATAACAGTTTAGCGGATCAGACTATAGCGCAGATTCACAAAATATCAACCATATTGTGCGAAATAAATGTCCTATTTCGTATCCCAGCTCGTAATATCAACATTCTTCCCCTCGCCACCCTTGGCACCGTCGGCTCCATAGGTAAAGAGGTCGTAGTCGCCATGCTCACCGGGAGAAACATACAGATAGTCGTTGCCCCACGGGTCCTTGGGCACCTTCTTGCTCTCCAGATAACCTTCATCCTTGTATCCCTTCGGAATGACGCCGACGGTCGGCTTTGCAACCAGTGCGCTCAACCCCTGCTCAGTGGACGGGTAACTACCGCTGTCAAGTTTGTACAGTTTCAGGGCCGTTTCGATGTTTTTGATCTGTACACGTGCATCGGTAAGCTTGGCATCATCGGTACGCCCCATCAACTTCGGCCCAACCAGTGCTGCCAACAGCGCCAGTATGACGATCACAACCATGATCTCGATCAGTGTAAAACCTTTTTTATTGTTTAAAAACCTCATGCATTTCCCCCCTTGTTAATTCCATTTGGAATCTAGCCACCCCGATTAAGCGCAGATGAGTGCACTGACTAAATAATTCTCCGCAAATCCATCTCTAACTTACTAACAGATTCCCTGCATGGCAAGCTCTTTAAAGCTGTAAAGCACTCCAAACGATACAACCTCTGCCTCAATTAAGGTATAAACAGTGACAGCTTTACACCAACAAAATACGTTACCTCTTTGGATTCGAATAGTTATATTCTGCTTGCAGATTGGCATCCAATATGCTAATTGCATGACAACCTTTCAATAAAGTGGAATATGAAATGCTTGTACTCTCTGCGTCCTGACGCAGTAAAAAATCCACAAGGAGAAACCAGATGAAAAAAATCAGCGCAGTAGTAGCAATGTTTGCCGTAACCGCTTTTGCCGGAGCAGCCTTCGCAGCCGACGTAATTGAATTGCCAGCCTCCTTTGGCAAAGTCACCTTTCCTCACGCAAAACATAAGGAAGTTCTGAAAGATTGCAAAAAGTGCCATACAGGCGCTCCTGGCAAAATTGCAGAACTCGGTAAGGATTGGGCTCACAAAACCTGCAAAGGGTGCCACGCTGAAATGAAAAAAGGACCTGTCGGCTGTAAAGATTGCCACAAGAAATAAGCCTTAAATCATAGATTGCATCAACCGGGGGGAGCGTCAGCGTTGCCCCCGGTTGCGTTTCTCCTCACCCCACTCCGGCTTCACCATAAAACTTTGCCGTAACGCTGCCAAACTCCTCAAGCCTAGCGCAACGCCAGCTCCATTCCTTCCAATTTCTTCACCCGGTCGCGTAACCCGGCAGCCTTCTCGAAATTCAGCTCTTTTGCCGCCGCCAACATCTCCTTGCGGAGTTTTTTTATCAGTTTCGGGATCTCTTTCGGCGCAATGTACTCCTCTCCCGCTTCAGCAACTCCCGGAACTGTCACATAATCCTTCTCCTCAATTGATTCCAGAATGCTGCGCAGCCCCTTCTTGACCGTTTCCGGAGTAATGCCGTTCTCTTCGTTATAGGTCAGCTGCTTGATGCGACGACGCGCAGTCTCATCGATGCATGCCTGCATCGAGCGGGTCACACTGTCCCCGTACATCAGCACCCGGCCATTGATATTACGGGCTGCCCGACCGCAGGTCTGGATCAGAGAGCGGTGTGAACGGAGAAAACCTTCCTTGTCAGCATCAAGAATTGCGACCAGAGAGACCTCCGGCAGGTCAAGACCCTCGCGCAGCAGGTTAATCCCGACGAGCACGTCAAATTCCCCCAGACGGAGATCCCGGAGAATCTGCATTCGTTCAATTGTGACGATATCCGAATGAAGATATCTTATCCTCACCCCCAACTCACGGTAATAGTTTGTCAGCTCTTCGGACATACGCTTGGTTAAAGTCGTCACCAACACACGCTCACCACGGGCAACAGTTTCCCGAACTTCGTGGAGAAGGTCGTCAACCTGACCGAAGCGCTCACCCTTCGCCGTCACCGGACGAACCTCAATGACCGGATCAACCAGCCCGGTGGGGCGGATAATCTGTTCGACGAATACGCCGTCACTCGCCTCAAGCTCATAATCCGCTGGGGTAGCCGAGACATAAACCGCCTGCCGGATGCGGGCCTGGAATTCCTGAAAATTGAGTGGCCGGTTATCAAGCGCAGCAGGCAGGCGGAATCCATAGTTGACCAGCGTCTCCTTCCGCGACCGGTCGCCACGGTACATAGCGCCCGTCTGCGGGATGGTGATATGTGACTCGTCAACAAAGAGAACAAAGTCCTCCGGAAAGTAATCAATCAGGGTATAGGGGGCTTCACCAGGCTGCCGACCATCGAAATAGCGCGAATAATTTTCGATACCATGACAGAAGCCCATCTCCTCCATCATTTCGATATCATAGAAGGTACGTTGCTCGATCCGCTGTTCTTCCAGCAGCATATTCTGCCCGCGGAAATATCTGATCCGCTCCGCCAGATCGACCCGGATCTGCTCCACCGCCCGCTCCAGCGTCTCTCTGGTAGAAACGTAATGTGATGCGGGATAGATGGAACATTTGGATAGTTTCTGCAGTACGACACCGCGCAACGGATCTATCTCACTGATCGCCTCCACCTCATCACCAAAGAACTCGATTCGCAGCGCACGCTCACTATCATAAGCGGGAAAAACCTCAATGACATCACCGCGCACCCTGAATGTGCCGCGATGGAAATCCATGTCATTACGTTCGTACTGGATCTCAATAAGTTTTTTGAGCAGATCGTCGCGGCCAACCTCTTCCCCCTGGTGGAAAAAGATATGCATCGCCTGATACGCCGCCGGTGACCCGATGCCATAGATGCAGGAGACCGAAGCAACGATAATAACGTCCCGCCGCGTCAACAGACTGCGTGTTGCCGAATGGCGCATCTTGTCGATTTCATCGTTGATGGCGGAATCTTTTTCAATGAAGGTGTCACTGGTCGGGATGTATGCTTCGGGCTGGTAATAATCGTAGTAAGAGACAAAGTACTCGACGGCATTGTCCGGGAAGAGCTCTTTAAACTCGCCGTAAAGCTGGGCTGCCAACGTTTTATTAGGAGCCAGCACGAGTGCAGGTCGCCCGGTGCGGGCGATGACGTTGGCAACCGTGAACGTCTTGCCGGAGCCGGTCACACCCAGCAGGGTCTGATGTTTGTCCCCGCGCTCGATTCCGGCCACCAGCTCATCGATAGCCAGTGGTTGGTCGCCGCGCGGGGTGTATGATGTTGCAAGATTAAATATCGGCATCAGTAATGACGTAAATGCAGGAAAACTTTCTTTAACTATTTTCCTGCTACAAACTCCTGCATCCTCTTGATCCGCCTGACCGTTTCAGTAACCCCGAGTGTTATCGCGATTTCACCGATTCCCGGCGCCTGCGTGCCCCCGGAGAGGGCAATGCGCACCGGCTGCCCAACCTGCCCCATCTTCCAGCCGTTCTCGCTGCAGACCTCCTTGAAAAGCCCGTCAACTTCAGCGGCATCACCCACAGCCGAAGACGAGAGCTTTTCAGTGACCGCACTGAGTACCGCCAGCAGCTGTTCCTTGTCAAACTTGGCCAGCGCGGCCTCGTCATAACTGTCCGGAGCGTTGTAGTAGAATACCGCCCGCTCCGCCATCTCCACCAGTGTCTGGGCCCGCTCCTGCAGCGTCTTGACAACCGCCATCAGATCAGGGCCGCCAAGCGTTGTCACCCCACGTGAGGAGAGATGCGGCAACAGCAGGTCGGCCAACCGTTCCGGGTCGCTGTTCTTGATGTAGTGAGCATTCAGCCAGAGGAGCTTTTCCGTATTGAATACAGAGGCTGAACGCCCGACATTGCCAATATCAAATTTCTGAATCATTTCGTCCATGGTGAAGATTTCGTCATCACCGTGACTCCACCCCAGCCGCACCAGATAGTTGAGGAGTGCTTCCGGCAAAAAGCCCATATCGCGGTAGGCGATAACACTGGTGGCGCCGTGTCGCTTGGAGAGGCGCGCCTTGTCTGAACCAAGGATCATCGGCACATGGGCGAATTGCGGCACCGGGAACCCGAGAGCTTCATAGAGCTGGATCTGACGTGGGGTGTTATTGACATGATCATCACCGCGGATGACGGTCGTGATGTTCATGCTGGCATCATCGATCACCACGCAGAAGTTGTAGGTCGGTGTGCCGTCGGTACGCTGGATTATCAGGTCATCCAGCTCTTCATTCGGGAAGGTAATTGTCCCCTTGATCAGATCATCAAAAGCGGTCACGCCTCCCTGCGGCGCCCGAAAGCGCACAACATACGGCTGGCCCTCCGGCTGTTCGGCCCGCTCGCGGCAGGTCCCGTCATACTTGGGCTTACGCCCTTCCTGCATTGCCAGGTTGCGCTTGGCGTCCAGCTCCTCAGCCGTGCAGTAACATTTGTAGGCCTTGCCGGCATCCAGCAACTTCTGGACATGCTCCTTGTAAAGCGGAAACGAATCCGATTGATAGAACGGCCCCTCGTCCCACTCCAGCCCGAGCCACTGCATCCCTTCCAGAATAGCGTCCACAGACTCTTTTGTGGAGCGCTCCACATCGGTATCTTCGATACGCAGAATGAATGTTCCACCCTTATTCTTGGCCAGGAGCCAGTTAAAAAGGGCGGTACGGGCACCACCGACATGAAGGTACCCGGTTGGGCTGGGGGCAAATCGGACACGAAGTTCAGACATTTATAGTTACTCCTTGGAATAGACTCTACCTGAGGTGATTGTTAAGTCGGTACTATAGCATTCACGGCTACCGTGAAAAAGGATTTTCTGACTAAAGAACTGACAACAGCAGAACTTATGGAGAGCGCCAAGGTAAAAAATATTGAAGGCACTTGAGAGTCTCTTCTTGAACTATTTTAAAGCAATACAACTTTGTATATTATAATTAAAATGCTTCACATCAATATATATTGATTTTTAGTTCTAAATATGTTTTCTGTCGAATTATCGGGATTGCCGCCGGACAGGCAACGTTGGACTGAAATGGCGAAGCAAAACTGTATACCAATATTTCTGGAGAGTGACCCGAAATACCATTGCTGTCGGTTATGGCTCACCGGCCTTCTTTTCTTAAGTATCGCATTTTGTCAAATTCAACGCCTGTTCAAAATGGAGAAAACTGTGAATTCAGAATCATTACTACGACCGATGCGCCTGCTATCAGTTTTTATTGTACTCACGACAGCGCTGATACTTTCCGGATGTGGAGGGAAATCGACTTCCGTTACCCTGTCTTCCATAAGGATAACCCCGTCAAATGTGAGTATCGCCACCGGCACAACCACCCAGTTCAATGCGGTAGGGTCGTTTTCGGATGGCACTTTTCGCGACCTGACAACATCTGTCGTGTGGAGTTCGTCGAATAGCAGTGTTGCCTCCATAAGCAACGCAGCAGGTTCAAAAGGGGAAGCTGCGGCGGTTACCGCCGGTTCGGTGACTATTACCGCAACTTCGGGAAATATATCCGCAACAACAGCACTCACATCGGCGGCATTGGCATCCATTGGGGTAACACCTGCGAACGTTACCAGCATCGTGGGGACTACCCGGCAATTCAGAGCGACCGGAACACTGTCAAACGGTGCAACACAGGATTTAACCAGCCTGGTTGCCTGGGACACATCTGATAGCGCAGTTGCCACAATCAGCAGCGCAGGAATCACTTTCGCCGCAACTGCAGGCCAAACAACCATACGTGCAACGTTTGGCGGGATTTCCGGGACAACGACCCTGAGCACAGCAACAGTGGTATCCATAGCCGTTACCCCTGCGAATCCCACTATTGCCGTTGGCTCCACGCTTCAGTTCTCGGCAACAGGCACACTTTCAAACGCTACGACCCAGAGTGTAACATCGCTTGTCACGTGGAGCTCATCAAATACCGGGGTTGTCACGATCAACGCCTTCGGAATCACCTCTTCCCTTTCAATCGGCTCAGCCACCATTTATGCAACCTTTGGCGCTGTTACCGGCACCACCACAATGACGGTGCAGGGGCCTGTATCCATTGCCGTGACACCGGCAAACCCAAGTGTAGTTGCCGGTTCAACCCAGCAATTCACCGCCGTAGGCACGTTTGCAGATGCGTCAGTTCACGACCTGACAACACTGGCAGCCTGGAGTTCATCAAACAGCGGAGTTGCAACTATCAGCAATACGTCAGGTTCTCGGGGACTGGCAACGGTCAAAACAGCCGGTTCTACCACAATCACCGCAACGCTGGGCGTTTCAGGCTCGTCAATAATGACCGCAAAAGCGCTCGTGTCAATTTCCATAACGCCTCCATTTCCTACCACAGGAGCGGGATCCACCCTCCAGCTTGCGGCAACAGGGACCTTTTCGGACAGCTCCACCCAGGACTTAACAACCTCAGTTCTCTGGGGATCTACACATACAGAAATCGCCACCGTAAGCAATACAGCGGGAACAAAAGGTCTGATAACGGCCAACACTCCAGGATCAACCACCATCACAGCAACTTTTGGCAGCATTTCAACATCAACCACACTGACGGTTAATCAGTCGAGCCGCGCCTATGTGGCTAATTTTGGCAGCAATACTCTCACCGTAATTGACACCGTCAACAACACGACTATTGCCACTATCCCGGTAGGGACCGGGCCACAGGGAGTAGCGGTGAATGCTTCCACAAACAGGGCTTATGTGACAAACAGCGGCAGCAATTCGCTTTCAGTCATCGACACAAACAGTAACACGATCCTCGCGACAGTCGGAGTCGGGGCCGGCCCAACCGGCATAGCCATAAACCCCGCCACTAATCGTGCATATGTAACAAATAAAAACAACAGCACACTTTCTGTGATGGATACGACCAACAACACAGTGATCGCCACCATTGCCGTCGGATCCGGACCGCTGAGCGTTGCGCTGAACCCCGCCACCAGCCGCGCCTACGTGACAAACAGCAACAGCAACAATATCTCCGTGATCAATACGGCCAACAACTCGTTTGTCGCTACTATTCCCGTCGGTCTTGCCCCGCAGGGGGTGGCGCTACACCCCACCGCCAACCGTGCATATGTTACAAATAGCAATAGCAACACGCTAACAGTAATTGACACCAGCAGTAACAGTGTGATGACCACTGTCCCAACAGCAACCGGACCACAGGGCATTGCGGCAAATCCCGATGTCAACCGGATATACGTGACGAATAGCGGCAGCAATACACTCACCGTCATCGATACGACTAACAATACGTCGATAGCCACCATTACCGTGGGAAGTACACCGCAGGCGGTGTCAATGAATCCTGCCATAAACCGGGCTTATGTGACGAATAGCAATAGCAACACACTCACCATCATCGATACCAGCAACAACTCTGTAATTGCCACCATAGGCGTGGGGGTCTCCCCCAGAGCGGTTGCTGTCATTCCATAGTGCGATTGTGTAAAACAGACAGAGGAAATCGGCAGGGCAGACAGACTTTAGAAAAACACCACACTTTGAGCCATACTCACAACCTCCGTAGTAATTACCGCCACTGCTCGGCCAGGTAATGCAGCCACGGTGCAGCACAATATCATGCAGCCCTTGAGACAGAAGCTGCCACGAGATAATCCGTGCACGTAAAAACGCCGTGAAGTCTATCATCAAATGACTTCACGGCGTTTTAAAAAAACAACTGCATTTCTTCTCTTAATTCTCCGCCATCCGGCACCCCTGCCAACTGCCACGCCTTGTCAGTTCATTAACAATAGCGTACCACATCTGGTTATTCTTCAACCCCCATTGCGGGGCAACACTTATAGCCAGCGGCGCCGAACCATAGAGACGTTGAATCGATATCCGCGGCGGAAGGAGCTCCAGAAAATCAGCAATCGTTGCGACGTACTGTTCCAGCGTCAACGGAACGAACGCACCCCGCCGGTACAACGCCGCCAACTCGGTTCCTTCTACGGCATGCAGCTGGTGCAGCTTGAGCGAGTCTACCGGCAAACCGGCCATCAGTCCGGCGGTCTTTAAAAAATCTTCTGAAGTTTCCCCGGGGAAGCCGTGGATCAGGTGGGCACAGATATCAAAATTACGACCGGCGGCACGATTAACCGCCACCATAAAATCATCGAGAGTATGCCCGCGGTTGATACGATGCAAAATAGCGTCATCCATCGACTGTAAACCCAGTTCAAGACAGACGTATTTTGTCCGCGCAATGTCGGTTAACAGATCGAGGGCTTCATCGCTGAGCGAATCGGGACGTGTTCCGACTGAGATGCCGATCACATCCGGATGGTTTAGA
Source organism: Desulfuromonadaceae bacterium (assembly GCA_028681335.1). Lineage (GTDB taxonomy): Bacteria > Desulfobacterota > Desulfuromonadia > Geobacterales > Pseudopelobacteraceae > JACRCG01. Next base: position 68,515 of record JAQUIT010000015.1, read on the forward strand.
GCCCGATGATACAGATCGGCCAGCAACTCTACCGAACCGTAGGTATTAGTGTATTTCTGGAAATAGATGATGAATTTTTCAGAGCCAAGACGGGTGCGATGATAGGCGATGCCTGCCGCCATCTGCTCTTCCAGAGGCACAGCAGCCAGGGTTTCCTTGGGGGAAAAAGAGACATTGTTACAGTAGATACAGCCGCCGGTTCCCTTGCTGCCGTCGCGATTGGGGCAGGTGAAGCCGGCATCCACGTTTACCTTGCTGATCCGCATGCCAAAGCGGCGGCGCAGATAGCTTCCGTAGGAATTTATGTGAAGTTGTGGGTGAATTCGTTGGTCAGGGGTGCTGGGCATACTCTTCAATCTTTTCAAGCAGGGATGCGGCGGCGACGCGCGGGTTGGCATCGGCCAGTACGGCCGATATGACTGCAATGCCATGTATTCCGGCAGACAACGCTTCGGTGATGTTTGCCGGTGAAATCCCACCAAGGGCAATAACAGGTATTTTCAGGGCAGAGACAGCCTCCGCCAGCTTCTTGACTCCGCAGGGGGCACCGTAAGCGGCCTTGGATGGGGTGTAATACACCGGTCCAAATGTTACAAAATCAGCCCCATCGGCCTCGGCACGAAGAGCCTCATCAATTGCATGGGCGGAATAGCCGATAACTCTACCCCCCCCCAGTATACGTCGAGCAGCAGCGACAGGCAGACTGCTGACACCTATGTGAACACCATCGGCATCTGCCGCCAGCGCGATGTCCGGCCGATCGTTAATGATAAGAGTGGCATCAAAATCAGAGGTTAGACGCCTCAGCTCTTTAGCCAGGCGGTACAGCTCTGCAGCGGGAAGATCCTTACCACGCAACTGAACTGCCCTGACGCCACCCTCGAGAGAAGCACGCACGACCTCTGTCAACGGCCTGCCGCCAGCCTGATGCCGGTCGGTGATCAGGTACAAAGAGAAATCGGTCATCCGCACCATGCGGCGTATTTAACCGATCAATCCATCCAGCGGACTGGAGGCATTGGCATATAACTTACGCGGTATGCGGCCGGCCTTGAAGGACAACCTGCCGGCGATCACCGCCAGTTTCATCGCTTCCGCCATAGCTATCGGATCCTGCGCACCGGCGATGGCAGTGTTCATGAGAACCCCGGCACAGCCCAGCTCCATAGCGATGGCAGCATCGGAGGCCGAACCGACCCCGGCGTCGACGATTACCGGTATGCTGACGTTTTCAAGAATGATACGAATATTGTAAGGGTTCCGGATGCCCAACCCGCTGCCGATCGGAGCTCCCAGTGGCATAACAGCTGCGCAGCCAAGGTCTTCCAGCTTTTTGCAGACGATCACGTCATCGCTACAGTACGGCAGCACGGTAAAACCTTCAGCTACCAAAATTTTTGCGGCTTTAAGCAGCTCTTCATTATCAGGGAAAAGCGTTTTTTCGTCACCCAATACCTCTAATTTGACAAAATCCGACATCCCCGCCTCGCGGGCCAGACGGCAGGTACGCACCGCATCATCAGCCGTATAGCATCCGGCGGTGTTGGGAAGCAGGGTATATTTTTTAGGGTCGATGTAATCGAGCAGCGACTCCTTGCTGCGGTCAAGGTTTACCCGCCGCACGGCCACTGTGATAATTTCTGCCCCTGATATTTCCAGCGCCCGAGCGGTCTGCTCGAAACTGGCGTACTTTCCAGTCCCCACCATCAGGCGCGAAGTAAACTCCCGCCCGCCAATAATCAACTTGTCCGCTGTCTCTGCCATACCGGTTATCCTCCACCAACAAATTGGACTATTTCAATTTTATCGTCATCCGAAAGGAGTTGTTTTTCATAGCCGGCTTTCGGAACAATATCGGCATTCAGTTCTACCGCAACCCGCTCACGGCTGATTCCAAGCTGCTGTAGCAGCGTTTCAACCGTAGCCCCATCTGCTGTTTCCATACAATCACCGTTCAACACAATCCGCATAGCAACCTCCTGACCCTGATAAGCAGGATAAGTGCGTTAACGAAGAAATTTTCCGCATAAAAAGCGCAGAATATTTCTTCTAGCTTACTAAAACAAAAAAAACCGCAGCAGCGGCTTGTTTAATTAAAATACAATCGGTCGCGCTTCCCTACGCCGGCATTACCCGGATCAGGTACGAAGGGTCGCGGTCAAGCCGCTCTCAGTCGAAACTCCCCTAGCTTTTTCCCAAAGTAGATTATTGAAGCTACTCTGTCAATTCAATTTTAGACACGCACTTTGTCCGGATATGACGATATTTTTTAGCTTGTTACCTGCTATCCATTGATATCCCCGTCGGTTTCTGGCATCTTGTTGTCTATATTCAGAGCTTTCTTATTCCAGCCAAGCACCATGGGGCGTAAATTGTGGCAGACAATCGGAGTATTGGCCGTATAAAGAAGCGTATGTCGTTACATTTTGGCCTCGACGAGGCCGTCAGGGTCGCCTTTACCGAAGACATCTCCTCAACCGGCATGTTTATCAAGACCCCTAATGTCGTCCCCCCCAACTCCAGGATAAAAATCATGTTTATACTCCATGACGGAAGCAGAGTAGAGCTGGAGGCCCGGGTTATGTGGGCCAAAAAGGTTCCGGCCAACCTCTTCCATCTTGTTAAAAAGAGCGGCATGGGGGTCCGCTTTTTACACTTTCAGTCCGGCGAAAGTGCTTTCAATACTTTTATAGAGAACAAAGCGACTTCACTCTCGTGAAGCTTGCAGGAGACACCCAACCATGTGCAGAAAAATATTTATTGGTGCCACAGGGCAACATTGCGGAAAGACAACCATCAGTCTTTCACTGATGCATCTTGCCCGGCAAAAGTACGCTCGTGTTGGTTTTATGAAGCCTCTCGGCCCCAAATGGGTTGAGTTCAACGGCGCGATTGTAGACAAAGATGCGGCAATGTTTGCCAGCGTCTTTGGTGTCGAAGAAGACGTAACACTGATGTCGCCGCTTACGTTGACCCCTGGAGTTACGCGGCGTTATCTTGATAATGAAATAGCTGTTTCCGTTCCCCGTGACTTGATCCGCTCTGCATGTGCAACATTGGAAGAAAAATATGATTTCCTCATCATTGAGGGCGCCGGGCATGGGGGGGTCGGATCTGTTGTCGGCATGAACAACGCCAGGATAGCAGCTGAGCTTAACGCTCCTGTTCTGCTGGTAACTGGTGGGGGTATCGGGAATGTCATAGACTCTGTCGAGCTTAATCTGGCGCTGTACCAGAGAGAAGGCGCCGATGTACGTATAATAATGGCCAACAAACTGGTCCCGGAGAAAAGGGCGAATACTCTGGGCTACCTTGTTAAGGCATTTGCAAAGAGCGATCTCATGGTAACGAGCGCCTTCGACTACCTGCCTATCCTGGCGGACCCTACTCTGCTCCATGTGTCCGAACTACTTGGGCGACCTCTTAACGGTGACCCGGCCGAGCGGAGCCGCCTATGCCATACAATTCAACTTGGTGCAGCCTCTTCGCAGATTGTTATTGACCACTTGAAAGAATCAACCCTGTTAATAGTTACCAGTTCACGTGACGAGCTGCTGGTTACGGCTTCATCACTGCACCACATTCCGGAGTTCAAATCGCGCCTGGCAGGCCTCATTATTGCCGGACATGTGCCGGTCTCTAACATTACCCAGCGGATTCTTGATGACAGCAACATACCCTATATTCGTATCGAAGAGACCTCCTCGGAAATATTCTATCAGTTACGTGAGCACGTCTCAAAAATCGGACCCGAAGATCTTGAGAAAATCAACCTGATCAACTCGATTGCTGAGCGCTATATTGACTTCGGTGCAATTGATGCGATGATCTAACCTGCAGGCAGGACACAGCTCCCCAAAAGAGCAAAAAGTTCTTGACCTTATACAGCTTTTGATATTTATAGAAAACTGCTCATTATTTTTTCGGGGTTTGCATGATCTTAGTGACACGCTTGGATAAACAGCAGATGTATCTGAACCCGGACCACATTATCTGTATCGAGGAAACTCCGGATACGGTAATTACTCTTTTCAACGGCAACAGGTATATTGTAATTGACAGGGCCAGCACAATCATAAGTCGCGTGGTCGCCTTTCGCGCCAGAATTTCACGTCGGGCCGCACTTCCGGCAGCACGGCGCTATCTGCGACGTCAGCGCGATCCGCAGTTTGATCGGTCCAAGGATCTACAGGGTTATGCCACCGTGCCTTCTGACAGCGAGCATAGCAACACTCTATTCCACAGTCTGGACTATTAGCGTATGGATTTAGCTACTATTATTGGTTTGTTGATGGCCTTCGGAGCCGTTTTTGGTGGTGCAGCACTCGAAGGTGTCCACATATCCGCACTGATACAACCGACAGCAGCGATAATCGTTTTGGGCGGCACGTTTGGCGCCACGTTCGTCTGTTTTCCGCTGCCTGCAATTATTGGTGCCCTTAAAAGCGTCAAAGTCGCTTTTCTGCCGGCAAAGGTTGACCATGAACAGGTGGTAAAGGATATCATCAACTACGCCACGAAAGCCCGGCGTAACGGTCTGATTTCACTGGAGCAGGAGGCTCAGTCGGCACGCGACCCCTTCATAAAAAAAGGGATATCGCTGGTAGTTGACGGCATAGACCCACAAAAACTACGCGAAACCCTTGAAGCCGATATTATGGCGTATGAAGACCATACCAAGCATTCGATTGAATTTTATGAGGCGGCCGGCGGATTCTCACCAACAATCGGTATTATCGGGGCCGTTCTCGGGCTTATCCACGTCATGGGAAACCTCTCCGACACCTCCAAACTTGGTGGCGGTATCGCTGTCGCGTTTGTTGCAACCATCTACGGCCTGATTATTGCCAACGTTATCTGTCTGCCGATTGGGACAAAGCTCAAAATACGGATGAAGGAGGAAATGCTGCGCAGGATCATGATTCTGGAGGGGCTGATCGCCATCCAGAATGGCGAGAATCCGCACTTCATTGAGCAAAAGCTGATGGCCTACGTAGGTGGTCACTAACAATCTATGGCACTAAAAAAAGAACCGGAAAAACACGTCAATCACGAGCGCTGGCTCGTTTCATACGCCGACTTCATCACACTGCTGTTTGCTGTTTTTGTTGTGCTTTATGCAATGGGACAGAGCGACAAGAAGAAGGTTGAAGAGGTTATGCAGGCCATACAACAATCCTTCGGCATGGCTTCCGCAGGTGCAACAGCCCCGAAAGTCAACGTCATCGCCTCACAGACAATCACCGTAATTCCCTCCTTGAAACCGGAACTAAAAATATCACCGATGGGCCGCACACGGAGCGGACAGGCAAAAACAAGGGCAGAAGAGAAGGATTTTCGCCAGATCAAGTCAGCTGTTGAGGCGTACCTTATTAAGCAGGGGGCCCAATCCAAGGTCACCTTGGAAATAACCCGACGGGGGCTGATCGTAAGTCTCAAAGAGGCAGGTTTTTTCAACTCAGGTCAGGCAAATATAAAGCCCGAGGCCTATGATCTGATTAACACCATTGCCGAAGTGATGACCCAGTACAATAATCCAATGCGCCTTGAGGGGCATACGGACAACATCCCGATCAATACGGCCCAATTTCCATCCAACTGGGAGTTGTCAACGGCACGGGCAACAAATGGCCTGAAATATCTGCTGAAAAACTTTAATGTTGATCCCAACAAGATCTCGGCAACCGGCTATGCCGAATTCCGTCCTATTGCCGACAACGCCACGGCCGAGGGACGCGCCAGGAATCGGCGGGTCGACCTTGTCATGCTCTCTGGAGAAGGCGAACGCGGCGAACCCTGACTCTCCACTCCCATCGCACCTACTTCTACCTTCTTCTGAAAACATACACTGCAGCATCCAGTTCCGGAGGAAGCACGAGGCGGCTGAGCGCCTCATCCTCCACACACTCAAATAGCGACTGATCCAGGTAGTCTTCCCAGTTCCCGGCAGCAAACCTATGGCGACTGCTGATAACAATGTACAGCTTCACACTTTTCGTTCTGAACACCTGCTGCTCAAAAATATTTCCGGCAGGCGGCCAGGAACAGAGCACGACCTCGGGCGCATAGTCACGCAAGGCCTCCCGGGCCTCTTTCCTGACCACGAATTCAGGATATTTCACCTCATATTTCCAGCTGTAATCATCAGTTGCCGTAATTCTAACACCGCTATCCAGCAGAAATCTCGTCAACGTACCATCTCCGGCAGCGATCTCTAGACAGGTCTGCCTCCCTATCAGCGCAGCAAGCTTACTTACCAGCTGCCGCGAATAGAAGCAGTAAATCCCCTCCGGCTGAACGAGCGGCATCAACAACCGTCTCTGCCACAGTAGCGGCCAGAGCAGGCGAAACAGAAACATTGAAACAGGCTTCCGCTCAAGAGCATTAGCAAACAGCAGTTTTTGAGCGACATATCCGTTCAGCAGATTAAAGCGGACTTTACCCTTCTCAATACCGGTCGCTTCAGCAATCAGATGCTGCTTGATTGTCAGATGGGCCATACGTGTGTGCATAGCCTGCAGAACCAGAGCAGTGCCAACCTTTCTGTCTCCACGACTGCCATGATATTTTTTTTTAAGAAGCTGTTCCGCATGTAACATCCGCTTGAGGTACGCCGGCAGCTCTTCAGTGGCGCCACGGCCGACAATTTCAGCGACTTCGCAGCGTACAACTTCCCGTAACTGCGGAAAGTGTGTTCCAAGCTCATCCAGTGACGGCTCAGACCGCAGCCATTTCAATACATTTTCAGGCTGTTCATTCTTCACAACAGCTCCTTGCAAAGAGAGTGGATTCTAACAGGCTTATTACGACGGCAAGCAATAGCAACTCACGCATGACATATTCTGTCTCACCTCTCGTCTATACTATGAACCATACTATAACGAGAGGAATATATTTTATGGAAGCGATAATGATTGCAGGAGTCGCAGTGGTTGCGATTGGCGGATGGTATTCAGCCCTTGATCTCCTTGGAGACATGGGGATTCAAATCAGGAAGAGACGCAAGAGTCGCACGAACTGCGGCTGCTTTAACCGCTCCTGTAGTCTTCCGGCACAACGCAGGGTCAAGCAGATGGCGGGGGTGAACATTTGAAAGTGCTTTCAAGAGGCTGCTCTTTACATGCGGAATATCTGCCTGCAATTCTACCAGCAACTCCTTCATCCGTTTGCGTTGCAAATCGGCACTGCCGGCAACAGGGCAACAACAGCTAATTACCGGCAGCCCCGCTTGAACAATAAATGCGGCGATATCTTCTTCGGCAAGATAGACGAGCGGCCTTATGACGGTAGTAATACCGTTGTCAGCCAGCATGGAGGCACTCATCGACTTGAGCGAACCGACAAAGAACTGGTTCAGCAACAGTGTTTCGATAAAATCATCGAGATGATGACCCAGCGCAAGCTTATTACATCCCAAATCCCTGGCAGCTTCGTACAGAGCCCCCCGCTTCAGACGTGAGCAGAGAGAGCAGTATGAAGAGCCCGGACGGCGTTTTTCTTTTATAATGTCATAGTGATCGCTCGGCACCATCCGGTACGCGAAACCATTTTCTCGCAAAAAATCTTCGATGACGTCGGCGCGGTAGCCAGGATATCCGGAATCTATATTTACAGCGACCAGCTCAAATGATACCGGGGCTCTGCGGCGCAGATCTTCCAACACCAGAAGCATCGCGTAAGAATCCTTACCGCCCGAAACCGCGACAGCGATACGATCACCATTTTCGATCAGACAAAAATCGGCAATCGCTTTGCCAACACCATGCCGCAATTTCCTGAACAGCAGGCTATCCCTGAACTCTTCCGCTGGATTTTTCTTCTCACTAATATTCACGATTTCAGATCTGCTCAAGAAAGCTGCGCACCAGCGGAGTAAAAGTCTCATGCTCAAGCAGAAAGGCGTCATGCCCGTAGGCCGACGTAATCAGATGGTATTCGACGTTTTTCCCCAGTTCCCTGAGACAGTTAACCATCTCTTCGGTCTGATACGGTGGGTAGAGCCAGTCAGAGCTGAACGCATAGAATTGGATTGGCGCCTGAACATGGCTGAAGGCTTCGGCCATTGATTCATATCCCCAGGCAACATCGTAGAGATCCAGGGATTTTGCCAGATAGAGAAATGAGTTGGCATCAAAGCGATCAACAAAATTGTACCCATTGTAATTCAGGTATCGCTCGACCTCAAACTGACCAAAGAAATCAAACTGACCATCCCGTGCCGAAAATCGGCGCCCGAATTTGGCGTTCATCGATTCGTCGGAAAGAAAGGTAATATGACCGATACCGCGGGCAAGAGCCAGACCATCCTTGGGATTATGCTTGTATTCACCCTTACGCCAGGTAGGATCGTTAAAGATTGACCACCTTGCAACGGCATTGAGAGAAATAGCCTGCGGTGATGGGCGCGGCGTCGTAGCAAGGACAATGGCCGAAGCGATACTGTCCGGATACTGTGTCGCCCACTCCAGGGCCTGCATTCCTCCCATACTGCCGCCCATGACGGTCAGCAAACGTTCGATACCAAGGGAGTCAACCAGCAGTTTCTGGGCGCGGACCATATCGCGGATGGTAACAACAGGGAAAGAGAGATTATAACGCTTGCCGGTTTTGGGGTTTATTGACGTTGGCCCGGTAGAACCGAAGCACGAGCCGATTACGTTCGAGCATATGACAAAATAACGGTCGGTATCAAGCAGACGGCCAGGACCGACAATGGCGTCCCACCATCCCGGCTTGGTTTCCTCTTCATTACGTTTCCCGGCCAGATGTGCATCACCGGTCCATGCATGTTCCACCAGGATCGCGTTGGATCTCGACTCATTGAGGGTTCCGTAGGTTTCATACGCCAAGGTAAGCGGAGCAAGTATCCTCCCGCTATCCAGACGAATTCCGGATTCAAAGGTTTTAGATTGTTCAGTGATATAACCTTCAGACATTAAAAAGCCCTTCACATAAGATGAGAAGGGGCTGAAAAACTGCGCAGCACACCTCTCATCTTTGCCTTTCGGCAGGATTTAGCACCTGGCGCCATGATGACCGGTTGCTGTGGCTTCGCAGGGCCTTTTCCCTCCACCACTCTTGATAAGCAGGTTTAGTTTGGACGATACGAAATAATGGCTTATTTTGTCAATAGAATTGAGTATCAGCACGTCGCTACTGCTCTCTCTAACGTACTCAATTTGAGTAGAAAACAGCCCTGTTTTCTGGTATAAGTCATGCTTGGCAATTGACACGAGACGAATCTCGTTCAAAGCCTGCTGTAGAAAACATGGGCTGTTAATGACTTAAATCCGGCCCGGCCCACCGGACCGATAACCGCTGCTGTTATCCAAACTACGCGCACACGGAGTATTACTCATGAAACGATTTGTCGTTTGTCTCCTTTTTGTTGCTGTAACGATGCTGGGATGCAGCCAGAATCATTTCAATATCCCGACCGAAAACTTTGCAGAAAAAGTAAGGGTCATCGGAGTAGCACCGATACTCATTGATGCCGATTCCGACATTAATTACCCTCAGAAAGATCTTCTGATACCGCTCATCGCTGATCTCAACCGCAAATACGAACCACTACTCATTCGCAAGCTCCAGAGCACCGGCAACTTCTATGCAGTCTCCCCTCTGGCAGATGATCCGCAAAAACTGTTCAGCAGGCTGGTAGCACGACGGGAAAAGCGCGACGATGCAGGCGTTCAGTACAATAAATACTTCTGGAAGAACGATGAAGTCGTTGCATATATAAAGAAAAACCGCCTTGATTCCGTCATGCTGATCGTTGTCAACGGCCTGAGCAAAAACAGTAAGATATATTCCAGCAATCTGCTGACATCACTTGAAACCAACTACAACTATTTGATGATAACAGCCCAGATAATCGGCCCCGACGGAACAGTTCTGTGGGAATATCCGAATTTCCGTGCCAGATTACTGACCTACTACCCGCTGGTAAACCTTCAATATCCGGATTTCAGCGAGTCCGAGGCAAATCTGTCCAAAGAAACGGCTGTGCGCTTTAAATCCATCGACGGGATACGCCGCACCCTTGAACAGAAGAAAAACGACTGGCTGCTCCGTGAAACACAGGAACCGGAAGTTTACGGTAAACTGTTTGACGAAATGACTTCATTAATCAAGCACGACAGCGATAAGCAAAAAAATTCAACATCAACTGTTGATGACAAGGTTAAACCGGCATCTCCTGATATGCCAACCAAACCGGTTGCCCCTGCTGCTGAAGCGCCTGCCCAACCAGCTGCGCCGAACAGCGCTGTCAAGATCACGGAGAGTCCTGCAGCAGCCCCAAACGAAATAGTTCCGGCGACCAACAGCACCCGCTAACCTTTTATTTTGACATGGCAAGCGGATTTTGCGACAATCACCGCTTGCTCAAATGTCAGCTTATTGTACTGAATTTTGAAATCAAGAAAACCGGAAAGAACGCATGATACTTTCACCCAGTGACATAGCCCTTCCACGAGGCGTAAGTGACTTGCTCCCGGAAGCGGCGGCAAAGATCGGCTCTATTGAAATTGGCCTGCTACGCGTATTCGAACTTTGGGGCTTCCGCCGTATTATTACTCCAAGGCTTGAGTATGAGGATGTACTCGCCACCGGCATGGGCGAGGAACTTAAAGGCAAAACCTACCGATTTGATGATCGTCAATCCGGCAGACTACTCGCTATCCCACCAGACATAACCCCTCAGATTGCCAGGATAGCCGCCACCCGCATGTCTTCACTTCCACTGCCACACCGTATCAGCTATAGCGACCGGGTCCTCCGCCAGACAGAAATCCAGGCTGGACGTAGTCGTGAGATTTTTCAGACAGGTGTCGAGCTGATCGGCCTGGATTCACCAGAAGCTGATGCCGAAATGATCGTCATGGCGATTGAAGCAATGAAGGTACTGGGTCTGGATAACTTTACCATTGACCTTGGGCAGGTCGAATTCTGCCAAGGCGTCTTTCAGGCCTCCGGATTGAGCGATGAGCCGCTCAGGCAAATGCGTGAGGCCGTTTCGCGCAAAGACAGTTCGGCAGTGGCGTCACTGCTCAAGGAGCATACTGTCTCTCCTGAATCTGCTCGTGAACTGAGCGCCCTCCCTCGACTGTTCGGAGGACGTGACGTGTTGGACATCGCACAGGGTGTCGTTACGAATAGCCGCTCACAGGCAGCTCTCGACAATCTGCGCCAGGTTCTTGAAATTCTCGATATTCACGGTGTCGCCGATCTTCTTTCAATTGACCTTGGTGAAACACGTGGGCTGGATTACCACTCCGGGATCACCTTTGAAGGCTTTGTCACCGGCTTTGGTGAGCCGGTCTGCAGCGGTGGGCGTTACGACAACCTTACCGCACGCTACGGTTTTGCTGCACCCGCTACCGGTTTTACGTTCAATCTGCTCAATCTGCTGCAGACAATCGAGCGCCGACCGGAACTCCATGTGTCCGCCGCCACAGATTTCCTTTTGTTCAACACCCATAGCGACCGCCGCAACGTGCTGCTGATTGCCCGCCAGCTTCGTTCGCTTGGGTACACTACGGCCCGCGACATCATTCGACGTGACTATGAGCAATCGCTTGAATATGCAAAAAAAATGAATATCCGCTGCATGTTGGTTGTCGGTGACGATAAGGAACCATGCCGAGCCATACGCAGCATTGATGGATGTGTGATACCGATCGAGAACAGTATGCTTTCCGGACCGGGACTTATGAACTATATCGAAGAAAGCCAGGGAGAAAACTGAACATGGCAAACGTGGTTGTTGTAGGGGCCCAATGGGGCGATGAAGGCAAGGGTAAAGTTGTTGATATTTACACTGAACATGCTGATGATGTTGTCCGTTATCAGGGCGGGAACAACGCCGGTCACACACTTGTAGTCGGCAATGAGAAAGTCGTCCTGCACCTTATCCCTTCCGGCATTCTGCATGAGGGAAAGCGCTGTATTATCGGCAATGGTGTAGTTCTTGATCCCGAAGTATTCATCAGAGAAATAACCAAACTCAAGGAGTCCGGGCGGATCAAAGATGATGGTTGTCTGCTGCTCTCCGAGTCCATGCATATTATCATGCCGTACCACAAACGCATTGATATCGCGCGTGAAGCAAAAAGTGGCGACAAAAAGATCGGCACCACCGGCCGCGGCATTGGTCCCTGCTATGAGGACAAAATCGGTCGTCGCGGGATTCGTCTGATGGACCTGATCGACGCCGACACCTTTGCCCGCAAGCTGAAAGAATTTCTCATCGAGAAAAACTTTCTGCTCGAAAATTTCCTCGGTGAGACACCCTGCAATTATGATGAGATATTTGCCGAGTATCAGGGTTATGCCGATGTACTACGGCGCTACGTTGCCGACACCGCCCTGATTCTTAATAATGACCTTAAGGCCGGGAAAAAAGCCCTCTTTGAAGGAGCTCAAGGAACTCTGCTCGACATTGACCACGGCACCTACCCCTTCGTCACCTCATCATCAACCTGCTCTGGTGGTGCCTGCACCGGTTCCGGTGTAAGCCCGCGTGAAATTCATGAAATAATCGGCATATCCAAAGCCTATGTGACCCGCGTGGGCAGTGGTCCATTTCCAACCGAACTGCTTGATGCCGACGGGGAAGAACTCCGCAGAATCGGCGGCGAGTTTGGCGCTACAACCGGGCGCCCCCGCCGTTGTGGCTGGTTTGACGCCATGGTTGTACGCTATGCGGTTCGAGTTAACGGCCTGACCGGCATCGCACTGACCAAGCTTGATGTGTTGTCGGAATTCGACACCATCAAAGTCTGCGTCGGTTATACCTGTAACGGCAAAACACTAGAGACCCTGCCTGCTCAACTGGAACTGTTCGAGAAGTGTGTTCCGGTTTATGAAGAGCTTCCGGGTTGGAAACAGGATATCACTGCTGTGCGCAGCTTTGAAGAGCTGCCTGCTACTGCCAAGTCCTACGTGCACCGTCTCGAAGAGCTGGCCGGTTGCCCGATCGTGCTCGTATCTGTTGGACCGCGACGTGATCAGACGATAACCATCAGGAACCCTTTTGCCTGAGAGAATAAGCAGACATTTTCAATACAGAAAGGCCGGCATGATTGCCGGCCTTTCTGTATTGAAAACAAGTTTAAATCAGCTTTATTTTGAGATGGCGATACGACTGGTAGCTTTATCCGGCATTCTGGCAAAGAGCCGGCTTCTATAACCAACATCCTGAGCCACTGTCGACACCAGGCGGAGAGAGCGCTCTGCCCTCCCGATCATGGTGGAGACGCCCCCATTTGTTGACTGTGGCTTACATGCTTCAACCAGCAACAGCAGCGTTAGCCACTCTGCCAACTCTTCAAAACGCTCTTTGTTAAACCAATCGACCCCATCGCTTTCATGGTTCAGCAGAAATTTTTGGCAAGCTTTGAGTTCAAACAGTCCCTGCATCTGTTTTAAGGTACTCAAAGAGACATCACGCCCGACTGACCGCCACCACTCCAGCAGCGCCGACAACAGCTCAATAGCACGACCGCTGAAAGCAGGATCACCCTCTCGCTGCAGATAGTTCCTGAGAGTGTAATCAAGCCCTAAACTGACCGGATCAAGAACTGTCTCACGAAGAATCAACCACGCAAGCAGGAGTGATCCACCCATCGGGTCTGAAAAATGGTTGGTAATCCTCTCGTTGAACAAAAGGGGATCACTGGCTGAGGATTTGTGTTCCTTAAGTCTCTTGAATTGCGTAAACAGTTCGATGGCACGGCTTTTTGCCATTGGTATCTTCCACTGCCCTTTGCCGGCAGCTGTGCGCGCTTTGGCCTGCTTTTGCTCCGGTTTTTCCGCAGCAGCCAGGCGGATAAAAGTGTCCACCGCTTTCAGCAGTTTTTTATTCGTTGCAACCACCTCCCCGTCACGGGCCAGATCAAAGACATTTCGGAACGCAGTATTCAACTCGGCGTACTGCAGCTGTTTACGCTGTTCTTCGAGAGAGACCGTACCTGAACCGCCCAGATGCGTGTACAGCGAGTGCCATGAGCGCTCAAGATCATCGCGGATTTCTCTGAAATCCATAAAAACATTAAACTGGTACTCTTTAAGCTCCACATAAAGACCACGGTCTTGCAACTCACGCCCTGAACGAAGGTATTCGAGCCCGTCCGCCTGGTCACGGAAAGCCAGATAACAATCATCTTCATGAGGTGAACCCATTGCTGCGGCAAAGGAGACCCTTTCGAGCCGGCCCCCTTCTCCTTCACCGGCAGCCAGAAAAGGAACCGATTCACTGATCCAGCCGGAAGTTCTCGCATGGCAGTTATTGTACAGTACCAGGGCCCGGTGTTCACCTACCCGGTTGGAATAGGCAAACACGTTTTCATCGGTGCCGTTACCGGCATGGAAGTCATACAGTACAAAGTTCTCGGAACCGGAAAAGAGCCAGCGGCGGCGCAGCAGAGGGAATATCCACATTTCATGGCCTCGCACCAGCCCCTCATCAACCTGCTCATCCCAGTAGGCACGCTTGTACTCCATGCCGTATTTTTCGTGGAAACCCTCGATCTGGCCGTGGCCGAACATCGGCAAACCAGGCATCGTGGCCATCAATATGCAGGCCCCGAAGTATTTACCCTGCGATCCAAACTGAGCAACAGCCGTTTTTTCGTCCGGATTATTCATGAAGTTTACAAAACGCTTCAGGATCTCATGGTTAAATGCCAATACATTTTTGATGGTTGTGCGGTACTTGGCGTTTTCTTCCGCCTTGAGCATATTCATAAAGGCGCTGTTATAGACGCGGTGCATGCCGAGTGTCCTGACGAAATACCCCTCCATCATCCAGAAAGCCTCAGCCAGCAGCAGCGTTCCGGGAACTTCGGCCGCCACGCGGTCCACGACCTCGCGCCAGAACTCCAGAGGGAAGACCGCATCAAACTCCTCTTTACTCATGCCGTGCTCGGCACGCGACGGTATACCGCCGCCCAGACCGCGCAACGGGAACCAGAGACGCTGATAATGTTTTTTGGCCAGCGTCATGGCCGCATCGAAACGAATTATCGGAAAGTTCCGGGCAACGTGCAGAATGGTCTGGATCACAGCCTCACGCAGTTCCGGTATGAGGTAATTGAGCTGGGCGGTGTCGTTCCAGGGAATACTTGTGCCATCGTTACCATGATAGATGTAGCGCGTGCGCCCCGTGGCCCGCTCATAATGTTTAAAAACGACGGCAGCATCGCTTTTGTTCCAATAACCATCCTCGATCTGCAGACAGACGTTGCTGTCATGGGAAAGATCCTCTCCGGTGAACTGGTAGGTCGGGAACGGAGGATAATCGGTCTGGACGAACCAGTCAGGGTGCTGGATGACCCAGCGTGAGTAGATGCCGGTATGATTCGGGACCATATCACTGGCCAGCCTTATGCCCCGAGCTCCGGCACGTTCACGCAGATTTGCCAGCGCTTCCCAGCCGCCAAGATCTGCGGCCACTTCATAATCATAGAGCGAATAGGCCGATGCGATAGCCTCAGGATTGCCGCAGATCTGCTTAATCCGCTGAGAGGCCGGAGAGCGCTCCCACAGCCCAATCAGCCATAGACCCGAGAACCCCCGGGCTGCAAGCCGATCCAGCTCAGCGTCAGGCACCTGATCGAGTCTTGTTATCGGATAGCCGTATGTACGACTCATCTGATCCAGCCAGACATACACCATCTTGGCCATCAGCACTACGTGTGCCATCCAGCCGGCATCAGATGAAAAGGCCTCATAAGCAGGGTAATCAAAACCATGAAAAACCGCATTTACGCCGGCCGGGGCAACATTATCACCATTCAGGTTGGCGGCATGACCGAACTCCAGAACAGGGGCCGGCCCAGCGCCACCACCACCGCGACTGCGCTGTTCCTCCTGGATGATATCAAGAGCGGTTTCAACCTCATGCAGCAGTTCAGCCGGCAACACATTGCGCCACTGATCGCGCAGATAGGCAACCTGTCCGGCAATGGATTCGGGTGCCGCCATGATAGCCGCCATTATGGCCTCGATCAGACTGCACCCTTTTTCCGCTAGAATCGGCCCATCCTTCAGAGCACTATCAAACGCCTTAATGATGTTAGAGTAGTGGGAAGACGACGCCAATTCCCGGTCATCAACGAGTTCACGAAAACTCTCTATAGCCGGGTTGACAGACGCCAGTCGCAGCAGCAGCATCTCCCGCAGTAGCTGATGAGTGCGCAGCGGGCTGGTAAGGCTGTCAGCAAGCCAGCGTTCAGGCTCGATGTCTCCGTGTAAGATCGGTGCGGGCGGAAACAACTCGACAAATCGCTGGGCAGTCGAACGGAGACTGTCACCTGAGAGGCCCAATCCTCCAGATTCCACGGCATTGATAAGGACAGAGTTTTCTGCTGCGTGCGCGACACCATCAATCAGGTAGCGTAGCGCCTTCTGGAGAGATGCGTACAGGTTCAGTTCACCGGCATGGACAACAGCAACTCCCGGCAAGCGGGTACTGTTCAGCTTGAGGGCCAGTTGCCGAAAAAACTGTATATTGGGGATGCCACGCTCTTTAATACCGCGTGAAAGCGCTCCCAAGCCAAGGGAGCGCCAGTGATGGCTGGAAATTTGGATGTCGTAGGGAAAGTAGGAATCTGTACCGCTCGGATCTGTCATAATGTTTCCAGTCGCGGAATGCGGGATGTCAGAAATATTTTATGGAAGCTCTTGATACAAATTGTCTGCCTGCCGCACTTAATAAGTGCGTTATTTTTT
This sequence comes from Desulfuromonadaceae bacterium, assembly GCA_028681335.1. Classification (GTDB taxonomy): domain Bacteria; phylum Desulfobacterota; class Desulfuromonadia; order Geobacterales; family Pseudopelobacteraceae; genus JACRCG01. The sequence continues at coordinate 85,249 of JAQUIT010000015.1, forward strand.
TACATGTTTCTTGGGCACTGAAGAAGTAGCCTTGCCAGCTGCCTTCTTTTTATTCTTGGCCGAACTCTTCTTGTTCTTGCTCCTGCTTTTGCTGGACCTACTCTTTTTATATTTTTTCCCTTTCGTTATCTTATGTGGTTCAGGATTAAATTCGTCCCGAATATTATTAAGCAGAATAGAGGCCTCTTCCAGTGTAGGGTCGGCTTTTTTTGCCGCTTCCAGCGTTTCTTTGGCTTCTTCCAGTCGGCCTGTCTTCATATATAGCCGGCCAAGTGCATTTAGTGCTCTGGCATTGTCAGGCTTCAGTTCAATCGCTTTTTTGTAAGCAGCTATAGCAGCGTCATAATCTTTTTTAAAGTCATACATCAATCCCAGCTTATAGTGATTTACCGAATCATCCGGGTTCAGCTCGACCGCCTCTTTGAGCAGATCAGTAATTTCATCGTACTGCTTGCTTTTAACAAAGATTGAAATAAGCGCTGTCCGTGCTTCGCTGTCATCCTTGCGAATGGTAAGCACTTTTTTATAGTGGGCAACGGCCTTCTCGGTATCACCTTTTTGCGCGTAGAGAGCGGCAATCTCCCTGTTTGCCTCAACGTCGTTGGGGCTGTAGCCCAAGACTGAATTATATGATGAAATTGCCAGTCCGGCTTCCTTGTTCTTGGCAAATATCCGGGCTAGTTTAAGGTGGATATCCGGGCTTTCAGGCCGAAGTTTGAGAAACTCAGAATACTGCCCAACAGCCTCAGTAAACAGGCCGCGCTTGAAACGAATGTCACCCAGACGCAGATAAGCTTCAGCGCTGGCCGGATTAGCCTTAATTGCATTTTTGTAGGCGACCACCGCCTCATCGAGCTGAGATCTGTTTTCGTACAGGATTCCCAGATTGAGGTACACGTCGCTGCTTGTACTATTGAAATGTGCCGCCTCACGATAAGCCTTGATAGCTTCAGCATCTTTTCCGGCGGCACGATAGAGGTGTCCAAGCTTTTCGTATAAAAGCGGGTCTTCCGGACGTTCCTTGATGGCAGCAGTGAGGTTTTCTATCTCGCTCTCGGCGCCGTTTGAATCTGTTTTGGGGGCTGTTTTCTCCGCTGCCTGAGCCTGTGGCACTTTACTCTTGCCACCCAGCAACAGGTGGTAGTCAGCCAGCTTGCCGTCTCCCTTCTTCTCATAGACATCCGCCAGCATCAGGTGTATCTCGCGGTTTTGCGGTGCAGCAGCCTCACCCCTCTTCAGCTGTTCGAGTGCCTTATCCAACTCGCCACGCTGCAGATTGATCGCTGCAATACCGGTATGAGCCTTAACCGAAGCGGGGTCAGCAGCCAGAGCCCTTCGGTACTCAGCCAGCGCTTTATCAGGCTGGTTTGATTCGGCATATATTTCCGCCAACCCGACAAAGATAGAGGCATCACCAGGCAACTCCCGGCCCGCCTCATTGTAATGATATGCTGCGAGCGGATAAACTTTCTGTGAAGCAAAAATTGCTGCCATTGCCTTGTGGTAGGATGGATCGGAAATCGAAGCGAGTCCACGGGTAAGCTCAACAGAGGCTTCATTGTTCATCCCCTTCCGCGCATACAGCAATCCAAGATTGCCACTCGCACGGGCAAAGGCTGGGGCTTGCGCCAAAGCCCGGCGATATTCTTCAATTGCACCATCAAAGTTACTGACCCGTTCCAGCTGTAGAGCGGCAACAAAGTGGGCGGCTGCGCCATCCGGACACTGGGCGACAATTCCAGCCTCAGCAAGCCGCAACTGCTCCTCATCACGGATACTACCCAGCTTATCTGCAATATTTAGTGCCTCTTTACAAGGCTCAGAGCCGAATCCCCAACTAAATCCGGTCAAAAGGAGTGCGGCACTCATCAACAACAGGTATGTTTTCAGGATCTTCATAACGGGTGTTTCCTCAACTTCTGTCGGAATTTTCGCCGGATTATACACACCATCCGACAATATTTCAATAATTTAGGCTAAATACTTGATTAATTGCCATATTATGTGGATAATGACGCCTCTCTTCTTTATTGTTGACTGCGGCATCACAAACTTCGACAGATCAAGGAATAGGATGAACAGAGACTTGGAAATAATGATCATGACCGCCAGCGACCTGCCGACTATTCCGGTTGTTGCCACGAAGGTCATGCAGCTTATCGAGAATGAAAACGCTACTGCAGATGAATTGGCCAGGGTTGTCGCTTCTGACCCGGCCGTCGCCGCTCGTGTACTGAAAATATCAAATTCATCTTTCTACGGCTGTCAGCGCCAGATCCAGACGCTGTCCCATGCGATTATCGTTCTTGGCTTCGGCACGCTCAAAAGCCTTGTCGTTGCCGCCTCTGTCAAACAGGTATACCAGCCCTACGGGCTTACGGAAAAGATGCTCTGGGAACATTCCTTCGGCGCCGGTCTGGCCTCACGCATTATCGCGAAAGAGACCCGCCTGGTGAGCGAAGAAGAGGCTTTTCTAGGGGGACTTTTCCATGACATCGGCAAGATCATCATGAATAACAGAAACAATCAGCAATTCCAGGAGGCCATGCAGAGGTGTTATAATGATGGAATAACCTTTGAGACGGCTGAACAACAGGTGTATCCGTACACTCATTCCGAAGTCGGCGGACTCGTCCTCAAAAAATGGAATTTCCCCGACATCCTGATGCATGCCGTACTGAAACATCACACCTTCGATTTTGCAGAGGATGAAGATGCATATCAGGTCAACCTGACATGTGTTGTTGGGCTGGCGAACCTGTTTTGTCACAAAGCGGGGATCGGCATGCGCGAACCTAATGACGAGCTTGATCTTTCGCTGTCAGTGCCGGCACAGAGACTGGGCCTGACGGCAGAGCGCTTAGACGCTCTGCTGGAGAGCTTTGTGGCTGCGTATGAAAACGATAAGACCTTCTTCAGCTGATTGCCACGATTGCAACTCTTTCCCGCCGGTTACCACAACAGCTCTTTCAGATACTCCAGAAGACTCTTCCTTGTTTTGCCTTGCAAACGATCGCGGGCATCCTGGGATATCTCAACCAGATCCTTTTGCGGTGCCGGCGACGCTCTCTTTTTATGATGTTCCGGATAACCGCCGCTGTAACTACCACCGGCAGATGGCCCCTGGGTTCCGCTTACTCGCTCGATCGGATCTGTCATTCACTCGCTCCGGCTTACGCTTCAACATGAAAATTGATTTTATCAGTGCAAAATAGTATCATTACGCCTTTATAACTTGCAACAAAGGATACACAATGATTCAGACTATTCTCACCTACCCAAACCCTGAGCTTAAAAAAAAATCAGCCTCGGTAACCATTATCACTGATTCGGTCCGGGAACTCGTCCGGGATATGGCCGACACCATGTATGATGCGCCCGGCATCGGCCTGGCAGCACCACAGATCGGTGTCCACCAGCGGGTGATTGTTATCGACATTTCGGGCAAGAATGAGCCACCCGACCTGATTGTCGCCATCAACCCGATCATTGTTCATGGCGAGGGTGAGACCTACGAAGAAGAAGGGTGCCTCTCAGTACCGGACTACGCCGCCAACGTCAGGCGTCACGCCAGCGTAGTCGTCAAAGCGCTCGACATTGATGGGGTTGAGCGCACCTGGAAAGCGGAAGATCTGCTCGCAATTGCTTTTCAGCACGAAATCGACCACCTGGACGGCATCCTGTTTGTCGACCACCTCTCGTCACTAAAACGTGAAATATTTCAGCGCAAAGCCCGCAAAGCGGCAGAGGACAAGCGATGACAGGCTGGCGCATTATATTTATGGGCACCCCTGATTTTGCCTGTCCGACCTTGCAGAATTTGCTTGAACGTGGTGAAAACCTCGTAGCGGTGGTTACCCAACCGGACCGCCCCAAGGGGCGTGGACAGAAGATGATGCCTCCACCGGTCAAGGAGCTGGCAGAAAAGAATGGCATACCGGTTTACCAGCCACTTAAAGTACGTGACCCCGGCTTTGTTGACATCATCCGTGAGCTTAAACCGGATGTTATCGTTGTCGTCGCTTTTGGACAGATACTCCCGAAAGCCTTGCTGGAGATCCCTCCACATGGCTGCATAAATGTCCATGCTTCGTTACTTCCCCGCTACCGCGGCGCCGCACCGCTCAACTGGTGCATTATTAACGGCGAACCTGAAACCGGCGTAACTACCATGCTGATGGATGTTGGCCTCGATACCGGTGACATGCTGTTGATCCAAAAAACCGCTCTGGATGAAAACGAAGACATCCAGTCGCTCCATGACCGCATGTCAATCATGGGTGCTGATCTGCTGGCAGAAACACTGGACAGACTCCTGGCTGATGATATTGTCCCCCAAGCGCAGGACCACAGCGCAAGTTGTTATGCGCCGATGCTCAAAAAAGATGACGGCATTATCAATTGGCATACTGACGCCCGCACCATCCATAATCAGGTGCGCGGCCTGGCGGTCTGGCCTGGCGCCTGTACCGTGGTTGACGGACAGGTGCTTAAAATCTTTCGTACCAGTATTGGCAATGGCTCCGGGGCCCCCGGAACGGTACTTCAGGCATCTAAAGGCTGCCTTGAGGTGGCCTGCCACGTGGGCAGCCTTTTTCTCCATGAGCTGCAACTGGCCGGCAAGAAGCGTCTTGATTGCGCCAGCTTTCTAGCAGGCTGCCCCGTCTCCGTGGGCACCCTGCTGGGAACCGGGCAACCCGGGGTCTAGCGATCGTGTATAATACCCACGAAACATCAGCGACTCCCCCCCGTAAACGGCTGTTTGTCTCCCTGATGGGGGTAACCTGCCTGATTGTCGTCGCAGCCATCTTTCTTGTCTGGTGGATTCCCAATCGCGGTCTGGCCAACATTCACCCGGGACTGCCACACATTGTCGGCATCATCATGGTGGTTCTTTCCGGGACTGCAATTCTAGGCACCGGCCTGCTGGTGCTGACCACCGCACTGGGCAAGGACATATTCCTGACCCGTTTCATGCGCCTCGTCGTTATCAAGTTTTTACTGCCGGTTATTGAACTTGTGGGGAGGGTGATGGGACTCGACAAGGATCGTATCCGCCAATCTTTTATCGCCATGAACAACAGCCTCGTGACTTCACAGCGGATAAAGGTAAAACCGGACCGGATTCTTGTCCTGTTGCCACACTGCATCCAGCTGTCTGACTGTGAAATAAAAGTGACCGGTGATATCAATAAGTGCGTGCTGTGCGGTCGCTGCAGCATCAAGGGGCTGGTAGAAATCGGTAAAAAGTATGGTATCGATATTTCGGTTGCAACCGGTGGGACACTCGCCCGCAAGGTCATTGTAGAAAAGCGGCCGAAACTGGTATTGGCTGTCGCCTGTGAGCGGGACCTCACTTCCGGCATCAAAGACTGCTACCCGCTGCCGGTGATCGGCATCCTCAATGAACGCCCCTTTGGCCCCTGCTTCAACACCGTCGTTGATATAGCCAAGATTGATGAGGCATTACTCCAGGTACTGGAGCAGAAAAAATAACCGGCTCAAACTGAGGCGCGACGCCATAACGTTCGCTATTCGTTCGCACCAAACAGACGGTCAAACACATCCCTTATTTTTCCGGTCATCTCCTCATAATCGCAGACCAGTAAGGCACCTGGGTTCTTCAACTTGGGGTCGTAACCGAGACGGCGTGCCAGCTTGTTCATATAAAGCCTCGAACCGGAGAGATCGTTGACTGAATAGTCATGGATGATGCGCAGACGGTTCTCAAGCTTGCGCAAGAACTTGTAGCCGTTTAGAAATGTTTGGGCACTTTCCTCTGGTAACAGTCCGAGCGTACTGATCTCCTTGAGGGCGACGAGAGTGCTGGGAGTACGCAGCTCCGGATAACGATGCCCCTCCAGCAACTGCAGATATTGAACCGCGAACTCTACATCGACCATGCCGCCCCGGCCGGTTTTTATGTTGTAACTGCCGTCCTTCTCCCGGGCCAGTTCGTTTTCCATGCGCATCCGCAGGCGGTGAATCTCCCGACGCCCTTCACCATCTATTGTTGTGCCATAAATAGTGTAGCGAATAACGTCTTGCAGCTGGCTGGCCAGCCTGTCATCACCCAGCACGACACGAGACTTGGTCAGAGCCTGACGTTCCCATATCTGGGCTTCCTTGCGATGATAGTCGAGAAATGATTCCAGCGAGGTAACTAACGGACCGGCATTGCCTGAAGGGCGCAGACGGGTGTCTATCTTATAAACATACCCCTCGCGCGTCTGCATGGTGAGGATTGATATGATCTTTTGTGCCAGCTTGGCAAAATATTCATGGTTGGAAATCTGTTTTTCGCCATCGGTAGCCCCCTGATGGTCGTAGACAAAGATAATGTCCAGGTCCGAGTGGTAGTTGAGCTCCTCCCCCCCCAGCTTCCCCATAGCTATAATCGCCAGATTCGCCTCGGCAGCCATCCCCTCGCGCTGCCATACCGGACGGCCGAAACGCTGTAGTTCGTCAACCGCCAGCTGGTACGCTGCTGCCAGACAGGCTTCCCCAAGCAGACTCAACTGCGAAGTAACCTCCCCCTGAAGCAGCCTGCCATGGATATCATTCAGGCCGATACGCAGAAATTCTTCATTGCGGTAACGACGAAGTATGTTCAGACGGTCCTCAAAATAATCACTCTGGTCGAGCAGAGCATCCAGCTCCTCCAGCATCGTTTCTTTTGTTTTTATGGCGGACAAACCACTCCGGACGACAAGACTGTCAAGCAGCTCCGGATGGCTGATAAGGATCTTGGAGAGAAACTCGGACATACCGAACAGTGATACCAACAGCTTGATCGTTGGGCGGTTTTCTGCCAGCAGGGCGTAATAGGACGACCTTGTGGCAACAACTGTCAGGAAGCGTTCCAGATGGGTCAGGGCCAGATCCGGATCCGGCGATTCGAAGAGTTCCTGGATCATCAGCGGCGTTATTTTTTGTAGAAGGCGGCGGCTCCGCTCAGTCAGGTTGGATTTTACCGGACCCAGGCGCAGGGATATCAGGTTATCATAGGCCCGGTCGACATCCTCAAAATGGTGTTCGGCCAGCATGTCCTTGACCAGGTCGGAGTCCGCTTTGGGGTCGAGAAGAAACAACGTCTGCGGGTTGACATCCTGCGCCAGCTTTTCATCCCGGGTATGGAAGAGTGCCCCGTAGATGGCGGAAACATTACCGCGATGCTCTTCCAGTGACTGACGAAAACGTTCCAACCCGCCTGCACGCAGATAACCGCTCCGCCGTGACAGCGCCAGCATCTCTTCCTCCTTGGCCGGCAGGTTGTGAGTCTGGCGTTCCTGCACCACCTGGATGCGGTGCTCGACTGAACGGAGAAAGCGGTATGCCTCCCTCAATTTGCGGTGGTCGTCCTCGCCCAACAGACTGGCTGCGAGAAGCGTATCCAACGCGCAGAGCGAATTGCGTTCCCGCAGTTTCTGGTTTTTCCCGGCATACACGAGCTGCAGGGCCTGGATGAAGAACTCGATCTCACGGATCCCCCCCCGACCGAGCTTAAGATTGATCTCCGCTTCACGTGAACGGGCCAGCGAAGCATCAATCTTTTGTTTCATCTGTTTCATATCCTCAATCAGGTTGTAATCGAGATATTTGCGGTAGATAAACGGCTGCAGGGTTTTGAGCAGCTGCTCGCCAAGAGCCAGCGATCCCGCCACCGGGCGGGCCTTCAGCATCGCGGTGCGCTCCCAGGACTGCCCCCATGATTCATAGTAGACCTCGGCTGAACGGAGCGAAACTGCCATATCACCTGATTTCCCTTCAGGACGGAGTCCAACGTCCACACGAAAGACGAAACCATCTTCCGTCACCTGGGAAAGCGCCTTGCTGACCATCTCCCCGAGTTTGTTGAAGAAAGCGTGCAGTGAAACCACCCCTCTCCTTCCGCCGGAACCGCTCTCAACGCCGGCGGTCTCCCCTTTGTCCGACTCATAGAAGTAGATGATATCGATATCAGAAGAAAAGTTAAGCTCACGCCCCCCCAGCTTCCCCATGCCGATCACGGTCATCTCTGCTTCGCGCACGGAGGCTGCGTCCTCCGTCAGCAAGGGAATGCCATGGTCACGGATCAGGCAGCGCCGGCAGACCTGGTAGGCGACCTGCAGCGTTGCCGAAGCAAGGTCGGAAAGTTCCCTCATCACCTCTTCTAACGGGGCCAGCCCATTAAGGTCACGTGCGGCAATCCGCACAATTTCACGCCGTTTGAAGCAGCGCAACGCTTTCTGCAGTGCGGCGAAATCGGTTGCTTCGTCCGCCGCCCCCTGCACAGCCGCCAGCATTCCTTCTGCAGAGCGGGCAAGTTCGATGCCGTTCTCTAAAAAAAGCCAGCGCAGAATATCGGGAGATTTGTACATCAGGTTGACGAGAAACGGGGAGGAACCGCAGAGCAGCACACACTGTGCAAGCGGCTTCTTTCGCTCTGCCAGTTGGGCAATGTTTTCTGGAGGCAGGATTCCGGCCAACCGTTCGAACGCATTCAGTGCCAGATCCGGCGAAGGGGTCATGAGAGCGTTTATAACGACGCGGTGCAGCGCCTGATAGGTAAAAAGAGGTTTAAGCAGCAGTATATTTTCAGCGGAGCGGGCGCCGTACTGGAAACCGTGGGATTCAAGAAAAACCGCCAGTTCCTGCAACTGTCCGGCGGAATCAGAATCCAAGTCGGCAATGATGCGGCTGAACTCCTGTGTAAAACGTTCTATGTGCATGAGAAACTTGCGACCTTGCGCAGGCCACTGCGGTAGTCACCGGTGACGATACCGTTTTCGGTGATAATGGCGGTTATGTAACGGGCCGGCGTAACATCGAACGCCGGGTTGCGGACCCTGATCCCTTCCGGCGCAATTGCAACCCCCCGGATGTGGGTTACTTCAGAAGCCGGACGCTCTTCAATCGGTATTTTGCTACCATCGGACAGCGACAGGTCAAGGGTTGAAACCGGGGCAGCAACATAGAAAGGGATGTTGTTCTCCTTGGCCAGCACCGCAACGGAATAGGTGCCGATCTTGTTGGCGGTGTCACCGTTGGCGGCGATGCGATCAGCCCCGACAACGCAACAGGTGATCTCACCGCGGCTCATGAAAAAACCGGCCATATTATCCGAGATCAGCGTCGCTGCGATACCTTCCTTCATCAGCTCCCAGGCGGTCAGACGCGCTCCCTGAAGCCATGGTCTGGTCTCGTCAGCAAAGACATTAATCTTCTTTCCTGCCTCATGCGCGGCACGGATAACACCGAGCGCGGTACCATACCCAGCCGTGGCCAACCCCCCGGCGTTACAGTGGGTCAAAACCGTTGCTCCCTCAGGAATCAATGTGGCACCCCACTTGCCGATATTCCGGCAAATCGTCAGATCCTCCTGTTCAATCAGGATCGCCTCTTTTTTGAGTGCTTCGCGGATTTTATCAAAACTCTTGCTCCGGTTCGCCTCAGCAACCCGCTTCATGCGCTCCAGCCCCCAGAAGAGGTTGACCGCGGTCGGCCGTGTCCGTCCGAGCACGTCACAGACATTGTCCAGCTGCCGGAAAAAGGATTCATGGGTATCGGCAATGATAGCCCGCGCCCCCAGCGCGACCCCCATGGCGGCCGCTACGCCGATGGCCGGCGCACCGCGAATAATCATCCCCTTGATCGCTTCTGCAACGGACTGGAAATCAGTATAGGTATTATAGACTTCCTCTCCCGGCAAGCGGGTCTGGTCGATCATGACCACGGCGTCATCCAGCCATTCAATAGTACGAAAGGACATGAGGGCTCCTTGCTCTGCGGGTTGATGGTCTATCTTGTACCATGCCACTCCAGTTCAGGCAATATTTTCCCCCTTCATTTCTCCTTGCCGCCACTTTAGTGTTCCTGCTATACATTCTCTATGAGTAACAACACTCAAAAAGTAAGCTTGACCGATATTTTCCTGACTTTTGCCAAAATTGGCCTGACCGGTTTTGGCGGCGGTATGGCCATCGTTGCCCTGGTGGAGCGCGTCTGTGTCCGTGAAAAGAACTGGGTTTCAGCAGAGGAGTTTATGCACGGCCTTGCTTTCGGGCAGATATTGGGACCATTTTCTCTCAATATCTGTACCTTTACCGGCCACCATCTGCGCGGCATCCGCGGCGGAGTTATTGCGGCCATTGGCTTTATCCTCCCCTCCTTCCTGCTGGTAACCCTGCTCTCCTGGATATACTTTACCTATAACAAATTACCGCAACTGCAAGCGGCTCTCAAAGGTACCAACCCGGTAGTCATCGGACTGATTGTCGTCGTTGCCATTGACATGGGACGTAAACAGATCAAAGGAAGCGGCGGCTTGCTGATGGCACTTGTAGCGTTTGCCGCTTCGGTGTTCCTCAAACTCAATGCCGCCTGGATACTCCTCGGGGCGGCTCTCTGGTCGCTCTGCTTCTCCTATTTCCGCAAGAGGCTCACCTGATGACCTCCCTGCTGACAATTGCGTGGATTTACATCCGCATCGGCCTCATCTTTGTCGGTGGCGGCTATGTGCTGATCCCGCTCCTCAATCACATTATGGTCGAGCAGTACCACTGGCTGACGCTGCGGCAGTTCCTAGACGGACTGGCCCTCTCACAGCTGACCCCCGGCCCGCTGGCGATGTTGGCCACCTTCACCGGTTTCCGGGCAGGCGGCTTTCCGGGTGCCTTAGTGGCCACTGTCTGCATTTTTATGCCCTGCGTAGCACTGATGCTGGTTGTCGGACGGAATTACGATCGCCTGAAAAGAATCGACATCATCAGTAGCACCTTGGCAGGCCTGCTTCCAGCAGTCGTCGGCATGGTGGCGGCAGCCGCCTGGAACCTGGGAGTGTCATCTCTCACGGGGATAAAGGAGGTACTGATCCTGCTCGTCGGTTTTGCACTCTTCAAATGGACAAAAATCAGCCCGATGGTTGTTATCATGGGAGCCGGCTTGGTCGGACTCTTACTGGGCTAACAGCGAGATCTGCTCGCAGGGGCGTCAAAGCCAGCTGCATCCCCATCAATTTACTCAACAAAAATTGCCTCTTTTTCTCAATTTCTGCTATTCTTTCCACAACTATATTCAAGGAGGAATTTCAATGTTGCGTAAACTCATGGTGTTAGTCTGTCTCGTCTCCTTTGTCCCTGCTGCCGCCAGTGCTCAATCCATTGCTGCTATTGCGGCGTCACCTGCCGCCCAGGAATCTACAATTGCAGCGCCAACCACACCCGGTGCGGCAGTTAACCTGTCACTACCCGCCGAAAGATCGAGTACCGTTTTGTTGGCAGCTGCCGAAACACCCAAGGATGCGACGATGTCAAGCGCTCCGGAACAGAAACCAGCGGCTCGACATTCTTCTTTCAACTGGGATAATTTCACTGAAGTTCATCTCGGTGACTATCGGTGGGTCTGGTGGGCTGGCGCTGCCGTTGCTCTGGTCGCAATCCATGTCGGCGCACACTAGAAACTGACTATTACTCAACATGCGTGATTGGAAAAAGGCACCGGTTTCCCCTGTGCCTTTTTTCGTCCATCTATGCTATAGATACAGACCTTATGGAAACTCATTTTACTTCTGATTGCCGCGCCCTGATGCGCCACGAAATTGACGCTTCCGGCGGCAACGAGGTCTTCTTCATCGGCCGCACCAACGTCGATGCTGTCGTCTGCGAAGCGGAGACCATCGCCCGCGGCAGCAAGGTGGCGGTGCCGGCCATCATCACCCGCGCATCCAGCGGAGATGTTGTTATTCACAATCACCCCTCCGGCGACCTGACCCCCTCATCAGCAGATATGGACATTGCTTCGGTCTGCGGCAATCAGGGCATCGGCTTTGCCATCATCAACAACGACTGCAGCCGCTATTACCAGGTGGTCGCCCCCTACACGGAGAAAAAGGGTGAGCTTCTCTCTCTGGAAGAGATCAGCCGCGTCTTTGCCGCGGATGGCATGATGGCCCACCTCAAAGGATTTGAGCTGCGTGATGAACAGCTGCGCATGGCCTTTGCAGTGGCTGAGGCATTCAACGGGGACAGAGTCGCGCTGGTCGAGGCGGGGACCGGTACCGGCAAGTCGCTGGCGTATCTCATTCCTGCCATTCTCTGGGCGGTGCGCAATAACGAGCGGGTAGTGGTCTCCACCAACACAATCAACCTCCAGGAACAGCTGATCAGAAAGGACCTCCCCTTTCTGGCACGCAACTCTGCGGTCGAGTTCAAAGCGGCGCTGGTCAAGGGGCGCAGCAACTACGCCTGCCTGCGTAAACTTGAGCATGCCGAGGCTGAACCGTCGCTCTTTCCTGACGATACATCTGCAGAGCTAACAACGATCATCGAGTGGAGTCACAGCAGTCAGGATGGCTGCCGCAGCGACCTGGCCTTCATACCTCACGGCAGCACCTGGGAAGAGGTCTGTTGCGAAGCCGACCAGTGCGGGCGCTCACGCTGCAAACATTTCAACCGCTGCTTCTTTTACCGGGCCAGACGCGAATCTTCCGCCGCCCGGATACTTGTCGTCAATCACGCCCTGCTGCTATCAGATATCGTTCTGCGCCGCGAGACCGGCTACGATGCCACCGCGATTCTCCCCCCTTTTACCCGTTTGATCTTCGACGAAGGGCACCATCTGGAAGACGTCGCTACCAGCCACCTGTCGCTGACCATTGCCCGCAGCGGCATCCTCAAACAGTTACAGCGGCTGGTGCCGCAAAAGGCGGGACGGGCAGGACTGCTTACGATCATCTCCGCCCGCATCACCCGGGACCTGCCGGAATCGCAGGAAGGACTCTACACCGAGCTGTCGGGGTTACTCGAAAGCCACCTCCTCCCCAAGGCTCACGATCTGGCGGGAAAGACCGAGCAGACCATGGATTGGCTTGCCTATAGCGTAGAGCATGAAGGAAGGGCTACGCCCGACAGGGAACAAAAGGTGCGGGTTACTGCGGAGCTGGAGCGAACCCCTTTCTGGCTCGAATGCCGCCAGCGTCTGCACGCCCTGGCTGATGCCATTAATGATTACACTTCTTCGTTACGGACTCTGGTGCGGCGCTCAAAGGATCTGCCGGAAAAACTGCAGGACAAACTGGCCGATCAACTGCTCGATACGAGCGGCATTGAAGGACGCCTGCAGGGTATGGCCGACGCGCTGCTGTTCTTTACGACCGATGCCGAAGGCTACTGCCGCTGGATCGAGACGAGGCGCAGTAACCGCGGCGTCCAGGCCAGACTCACCGCCGCACCGCTCGACATTTCAGCCCAGCTGAAGGAGACCGTGCTCGACAAGCTCAAAACCGTTATCGTCACCTCTGCAACGCTGACTGTTGGCGGTGAATTCAACTACCTGAAAAAGCGTACCGGCTTTGCCCTGCTCCCCAAAGATCGCGTTACCGAGCTGCAGCTGGCGTCGCCGTTCGACTATGCCCGCCAGGTTTTTGTTGCCGTGCCGGAAGAGATGCCGGAGCCGACTGCCCCCGGTTATCGTGAAGCGCTTGAGAATCATATCCTCAAGGCGGTTACGATATCGCAAGGTGGAGCCTTTATCCTCTTCACCTCCTACGACCTGTTGAATCGCGTGTTTCAGTCACTGTCACCGTTGCTGGCACGTCTTGGGCTCACCTCGTTCAAACAGGGTGAAACCGGCCGGCATGCTCTTCTGGCCCAGTTCCGCAAGGAGGGCAATGCCGTGCTGTTCGGTACCGATTCGTTCTGGGAAGGTGTTGATGTTAAGGGTGATGCACTGCGACTGGTAATCATCGCCCGACTCCCCTTTCAGGTGCCGACAGAGCCGGTACAACAGGCCCGCGCGGAAAAGATCAAGGCGGACGGCGGCGACCCCTTCCGCGACTTCTCCGTACCGCAGGCGGTCATAAAGTTCCGGCAGGGGTTTGGACGCCTGATCCGGAGCCGCGATGACCGCGGCGCGGTTCTGATACTTGACCGTCGCGTACTTAATAAAAGTTACGGCAGGATCTTTCTCCGCTCGTTACCGGACACGGAGATTATACGAGGGGATTCAGCTGATGTTTTTGCAAGGATGGAAACATTCTTTAACGATGGCAGGACTATCAAACAGAGAGACACCAAGGGCAGAGCGAAATAAACCTTTTGAATAGATTCTCGCGGTTCCCCGGCGTCTCAATTTATTCTTGTTACAAGGAAAGAGCCTGTTTCATCTGCTTCCTGGCGCTAAAGTTGAAACACTGGAAATACATCAGACAGGTCAGCAAAAACGAGAAAATGGTAGAGGCAAGAACCGGTACCGCGCCGACCGCTTTATTCGCATCCGGTGCCAGTGCGACAAAGACAACATAGAAAGCAAAACCACAGAATTTCCACATATCGCCAATTAACCGTTTTTTACGCAGAGCAGCCAGCTGTTCAGGTGACAGGTTCGGCCGGTTTCCATCTATTTCGACTCCAGCATCGCGCCAGGCCAAACGGTAGACCGGATATATCAGTAATAACTGGATCGCGAGAGCCATGACAATACTGCTGACAAATTGACCCGATCTGTCTAGTGCGGCAAACTTGCCCTGGAAAACAATGGCCATCACGATCAGCAGCCCGGTTAATATTGTCTGTACGATCCGGTAGATCATCATCTGCCGTTTAAGTTTTTTGAAATCAATGCTTGGCATATTGATACGCTCCGCAAGATATTTATAACTCTGTTTGAATATACAATAGCAGAAAGCATCGGGATGCACAAGGGCACATAGTTACACGTTGGGGATTAATTGCTGAAGTAATATACTTCCCGCAGGGCCTGAAGGGGGCCCTTAATGGATTTTTCAGGGTTAACAAAACCCTCGCACGATCTGTTTACCGCACATCTCCCCGGAGTACATTACATTTAAGGATAAACAATGAACATTTTCCGTCGCATACTCCATCCGATCATGGCTTTGATCGCCATCCAGCTCATCTGGATCACCGCTGTCGTGTTCTGGATCTACTGGTTTATCGGCAAGAATCGCGAATTTCGCCAACTGGCGGAAAAATACCGTCCGGAGCTGCTTGGCCAGGGGGCCAACTGGCCGATCATGGTAGAAGGTCTGGCCATGCTGGTACTGATCCTGATCGGCGTGTATGTGATCTTTGTCTACTGGAACCGTCAATCCAACCTCTATCTACAGCAACGCAACATCATCTCCCAGGTAACACATGAGCTGAAATCCCCGCTTGCTTCCATCCAGTTGCACCTGGAGACAATTCGTCTACGCAAGCCGACAGAAGATCGCCTCGATTCTTTTGTTGATACCATGCTTGCTGATACCGAGCGGCTCCACTATCTGATCAATAATCTGCTGATGGCCGCCAGACTCGAACAGCGCCGCAAACAGCCGGAGCGACGGATGACCGATCTGACGCAACTGGTAAGCGAGCATGTGGAACGCGAACGGGTTAACCTTCCGCAGGGGGGAAGCATTTCCTTCGAAGCGGCCCCAACCCTGAAAGCCCTGGTCGATCCCGAAGAGATGAGTATGGTCATTCGCAACCTTTTTGAGAATGCCGTCCTCTATTCACCACAAAGCCCCGAAATCACTGTACAACTGGTTAAAACGGGGATGTGGCTGCAACTCTCGGTGCAGGACAGGGGGCGAGGGCTTGACAAAAAAGAGCTAAAAAACGTGTTCGACCGCTTCTACCGCGTTCAGCCTCCGGGAGACAATGTACGCGGTACCGGGCTTGGTCTTTATATTGTTGAATCGGTAATTGCCGGGTATGGCGGGACGGTGTGGGTCACAAGCGACGGACCGGGCAAAGGCTGTACGTTTACGGTAAAGTTTCCAGCGGCATGAGGAGAGCGCAATGACTGATGACAAACCGCATATAATGTTGGTTGAAGACGAAATCCATCTGGCACGCGGCATCTGTTTCAATCTGGAAGAAGACGGGCATCGGGTCAGCCATTTCGAAACCGCCGAGCGGGCCCTTGCAACACTGGAAATTGAGCGGTTCGACCTGGTCATACTGGATGTCATGCTCCCCGGCATGGATGGTTTTCAGGCCTGCCGTGCCATAAGGGCAGCCGATCCGCGCGTCCCCATTCTGATGCTGACCGCCCGCTCAGAGGACGCCGACCGGGTGGAAGGGCTGGAAAACGGTGCCGATGATTACCTCACCAAGCCGTTCAATCTGGTGGAATTTCTGCTGCGCGTCAAAGGGATGCTGCGACGCTCTTCATGGTACCGGCCGGAGCCGGTGGAGGAGGGGTACAGCTTTGGCGATAACGAGGTGTTTCTGCTTTCGTACCGGGCCAGAACGGCACAGGGAGAGATCGACCTGACCGAAATGGAGGTACGGGTGCTGTCACTTTTTTTCCAGAAAGAGGGACAGGCTATCCATCGCAGCGAACTGCTGCGCTCCGTATGGGGCTACAGCAGCGATACCGAGACCAGAACGCTGGACAATTTTATCGTCCGGTTACGAAAATATTTCGAACCTGACCCGTCCCACCCGAAACATTTTCTGACGGTTCGTGGTGTCGGTTACCGCTTTAGCCGTGAGGGTGATTAGGACGTAACCGTTGTTAATGATGGAAGCGGCCTTTACGCGTTTTGTGCGCAGGAGTTGGGGACTTGTGGCAATCAAAACAGGCCATTTCCTCAACTTTTTTGGCTTCAAGCGGCGATTGCTGCCCACCAAGAGTAGGCTGATTGTATTCGGGAGTCTGGAACGACAGGCGTCCGCGTTCGTCTGACACCATGGCCGGCTTGTAGGTTGCCTGCCAGTTGGCGTTGATCTCCACGGTATGGCACTGTTCACATCCGCCTGGAGGCGGAATGCTTTTCCATGCGGTAAACATGGCGCAGCCACTGATGGTAACAACACATCCGGAGAGAAGTAAAAGTGCATATTTCATGGTGTCGCTCCTTATAAAAACGTAATGGAGAGGACAATAACACAGCAGCAGTCTAAAATACAGCCTCAAGCAGCGTCGCTTTACAGCCGCAGGACCCGCCGTACATTGCCCGAGGTAATTCGGGCAACTTCTCCCAGAGACATCCCCCTGACCGCAGCCACGCGCAACGCAGTTTCCACTATCCAGGCCGGGCGGTTGAAGCGACCGCGATAGCGCTCGGGAGTCATGTCAGGGGCATCGGTTTCCAGAACCAGATGCTCCAGCGGCAGCTCTCTTGCCACCCGCAACGGCTTGACGGCGTTATGCCAGGTAACCGTTCCGGAAACAGAGATGGCAAAACCAAGCGTGGTAAACTCCTGGGCCATCTCCAAAGAACCGGAGAAGGCGTGCATGATCCCTCCAACCTGCTCAGCTTGCTCTTCGCGCAGAATCTTTGCAACCCGCTGAAAAGCCTTACGGCAATGGACCAGTACCGGCAAACCACGCGTGACAGCGATCCGCAACTGCTCTCGAAAAACCTTTTCCTGTTGTTCTAAAGAGACCGGATACGCTGGATCGAGTCCTATTTCACCGATGGCTACCCCATGCGCTGAAAGAGCAAGCAGCCGTTCAAGCACCTCGGCGGAGGCACATCCCGCGTGCATCGGGTGGATGCCATAGGCAGGCATAATCCTGGGATCAGCTGCTGACAGCGCCGATATCCCGCCCCAACCATCTGGATGCACTCCCGGGACGACAAAGCCCTGTACCCCCTCATTAGCAGCTTCATCCAGAATCCTGGCCAGTATCGACCTGAGCGGCTCCAGATCCAGATGGCAATGACTGTCGATCATACCCTCTTTCATAAAAACCAGCCAAACAGAGAAATCACCCGCTCCATCATGCGGACCATCGGACCGCGGCGTTCATGGACATCCAGTTCCACCGGATGCGCCATAGTGATCTCCGCCATCAGTAGCGTGCGTATCTGCCCACCGAACGGGACGTTATTAACCAGGCAATTGATCTCGTAATTACGGTGAAAACTGCGTTGATCAAGGTTGGCCGAACCGATGACCGTTCGCTCTTCATCGATAAGCATAACCTTGGCATGCAGAATTTCCCGATCCAGTTCAAAGATTTCTACTCCGCCCCGCAGCAGCGTGGCGTACGAACTTCTACCAAGCAGCAGGAACAGCGGCACATCACTACGGGCGGGCAACAGCAGCTTCACCCTCACCCCACGGCGCACAGCTCGCAGGAGCGAGCGGATAATACGGGGACCGGGGACAAAGTATGGGGTAGCGATCAGGATCTCTTCGGCGGCAGACGCTATATTGACAAGAAACGCTTCTCTGATGATGGAGCGGCGCTGATGGGGACCACCGCTGATGATATTGACAGCCGCATTACCCTGTTTGCTGCCCGCATGTGGCTGCTCTTCAACCGCCCTGTAGCGGTCGCACTTTCCCCGCTCACAGTCCCATGTTTCATGAAAAATAGCTTCCAGCTCCCCGACAGCCGCACCGCGGATACTGAAACCAAGGTCACGAAAGTTCTGTTTACCGGCCACATAGCCGGCATACTCGTCACCAATATTGAAGCCCCCCAAAAATGCCAACCTGCCGTCGATAATCGTCATCTTGCGGTGATCACGCTTGTCGAACCAGTAAACGCCGCGCTTGAATGAGGGGATGTTGAATGGAAGCAGCTTGATGCCCTGGCGGGCAAGCCCTTTGAAATAGGAAGAGGGGGTGTCGAGACAGCCGATGTAATCGTAAATTAACTTGACCCTGACGCCGCGACTGGCCGCGGCGCCCAATTCAAGCGCCAGCTCTGCACCGACATGGTCATCATGGATGAGGTAGTATTCCAGCAGGAGTGTTTGTTCGGCAGAACGTATTGCGTCAAAAAGCGACTTAAAAAACTGCTGCCCCTCCTGAAACAGTTCGACGCCGTTGTGGCGGTGAGTCACCGGTAGCGCAAAAGGGCGCAGTCTCCCCAGCAGACGGACTATCCTGGAGAGACGCTTTTTATGTTTGGAGTGTTTGTGTCCCACCCTCTCGCTCCATTATGCCACCGGTATCATCAAGTGCCCGATCGTGCCTATCTCCGCCGTCATGACGTCACCTGCCAGGACCTGACCGACCCCGGCAGGCGTACCGGTCAGAATCACGTCACCCGGCTCCAGGGTAAAGATTGCCGAGATATGGGCAACGATCTGTGGAACGCGGTGGATCATGTCGGACGAATTGCCATCCTGACGGGTCTCGCCGTTAACCGCAAGCTTCAGACTCAGGGCATGGGGGTCGGCAACGGCAGCAGCCGGAACAAAATCAGACAGGGGACACGAGGTATCAAATCCCTTGGCGATCTCCCACGGCAACCCCTTGGCTTTCAACTGATTCTGTACGTCACGCAGCGTCATATCGATAGCCACGCCGTAGCCGGCAACATGCTCCATGGCCATTTCAGCAGAGACACCACGGCACTGTGAACCGATCAGAAGCGCCAGCTCGACTTCATAGTGGCATTCCTGCGAATATGCGGGTATCCGCACCGTATCGCCGTCACCGATAACCGAAGAGGCCGGTTTCATGAACAGCACCGGCGCCGCAGGGGTTTCGTTACCCAGCTCCTTCGCATGCTCGGCATAGTTCCGCGCCAGGCAGACAATTTTGCCGATGGTAAATTCCCGGTCTGTACCGACCACGTTACGTATCGTCATAGCAGGCTCCCCCCACTCATCTCCAGCGGCTGGGGAAGCCCCAGCATCTTCAGCATGGTCGGCGCGATATCGGCCAAGCGGCCACCCTCGCGGAGGGTCACATCCTTACGGCTGTCATCCACCAGCACCAGCCAGACCGGATTGGTCGTGTGAGCGGTGAATGGCTCGCCGTTTTCATCACACATCTGTTCGGCGTTGCCATGGTCGGCGGTGATCAGCACCGCCCCACCCAGTTCCAGTACCTTGGCCACAACTCTTCCTGCACAGGTATCAACCGCCTCGACCGCTTTGATAGCCGCCGCTTCAACACCGGTGTGTCCGACCATATCGCAGTTGGCAAAGTTGAGGATAATCACGTCATACGTGTCGTTCCCCAGCCGCGCCAGCAGCTCGTCAGTGACCTGATAAGCACTCATTTCGGGCTTATGATCGTAAGTGGCAACCTCTTTTGGTGACGGGATCAGAGCGCGCTCTTCACCATCAAAGGGAGTTTCCACCCCGCCATTAAAGAAAAAGGTAACATGGGCATATTTTTCCGTTTCGGCAATACGCAGCTGCTTTAATCCGGCATCAGCCAGCACGCCGCCAAGAATGTTGGTCAGCTCCGTGGAACCGAAGGCAATCGGCAGGCCGAAGGTTGCATCATATTCGGTCAGACAGACATAATCAGCCAACTTGGGTCGACAGCGGCGCTCGAAGCCGTCGAAGGCGTCCAGAGCGAGTGCCCGGGTAATTTCGCGGGCCCGGTCGGAACGGAAGTTGAAAAAGATAAAACCGTCGCCGTCGTTGAGCGTCGCATTTTTTGCGATTACTGCAGGCACGACAAATTCATCATGTACCCCGGCAGCGTAGCTCTGTTCAATAGCCTCTTTAGCGGAGACCCTTGACACTCCCTCACCGCAGACGATGGCGTTATAGGCCTTCTCCACCCTCTCCCAGCGGTTGTCGCGGTCCATGGCGTAATAACGCCCCATAACGGTTGCGATCGTCCCGACGCCAATCCGTTCAATCTCTGTTTCCAGCTGTGCCAGATAGTCGGCGCCGCTCTGGGGAGGCGTATCGCGCCCATCCAGCAGACTGTGAATAAAAACTTCTTTCACCCCTTCACGCTTAGCGAGCTCAAGCAGTGCGTAGAGGTGCGTGTTATGTGAATGCACCCCGCCGTCCGAGAGCAGTCCGGACAGGTGCAATCTTCCACCGGACGCTTTCACCCTGGCAATGCAGTCAAGCAGGGTCGGATTGGTGAAAAAGTCGCCATCCAGAATGGACTTGGTAACTCGCGTCAGTTCCTGATAGACAACCCGCCCGGCTCCCAGATTCAGGTGCCCGACCTCTGAGTTCCCCATCTGCCCGTCAGGGAGGCCGACCGCCATCCCGGAGGTGCGGATCTGTGTATGCGGGTATTCGTTCAGAAATCTGGTCAGGTTGGGAGTTTTTGCCATGGCAACGGCGTTGTGGGCGGGGTTGGGGTTAATCCCCCAGCCGTCGAGGATCATCAGTAGCAGCGGTTTTTTCATGAATGTGCCTTTCGGATCAGTGATGATACGGTTCGCCATTAAGAATCGTAAATGCCCGGTAGATCTGCTCCAGCAGGAAAGCCCTCACCATCTGGTGGGTGAAGGTCATCTTTGACAGAGCCAGCAGCTTGCCGCGGCGGCGGAACTCTTCGGAAAATCCGTAGGCGCCGCCGATGGCAAAGACCAGCTCACCGATCCCGCTGTCGCGCTGTTTACCGACAAAGGAGGCCAGCCCGGGAGAATCCATCTGGTCCCCCCGTTCATCCAGTAGGACCAGAGTTGCGCCTGGCGGAATCTGTTTCTCCAGTCGTTCGCATTCGCGGCGGCGCATATCTTCTGCCGCCGCCCCCTTCTCGTCGCGGATATCGACCAGCTCCAGCGGTGAATAGCGCCGGATACGACCGGCGTATTCGTCGATCGCATCCTTGACCCACGGATCACGGCTCTTCCCTACCCATAGAACCCGGATTTTCAATAATCCGATTCCCTGCGTGACGCTTTGATTTCAGCAGGGAGCTCAAGCTCCGGTGCCATTCCCCAGAGACCATCCAGGTCATAATAGCGGCGAATCTGGTCATGGAAGATGTGCACAAGCACATCACCATAGTCCATCACGATCCATTTACCGTCATTAGCACCCTCGATGTCGTTGACTTTGCCGTATTTCTTCAGTCCGGTACGGATATTATCGGCAATAGCCTGGTTCTGTTTGTCCGAAGAGCCTGAGATGATCACCATATAGTCGGCAATTGATGAGACCCGCGAGATATTGCGTACGCAGATATCATAGGCCTTTTTGTCATACGCCAGTTCAGCGCATTTAAGAGCGCGTTCGGCAGGGGTCAGGGTCATTTTTTCGGTTGTTTCCGTTGTTTTTACTGGCATTGGTCGTAGATCCTTTGCTGCGAGATATATTCTGCTACGTCGTGTGGTACATACCGGGTTATATCGGCTCCGCGAGCGGCAAGCCGGCGGATTTCTGTCGAAGAAAGCTCCAACGGCGAGCCCGTAATAAAAGAGATCGTGGTTCCTGATGCATGCATCAGACGCCCCGCTTTGCCGTCAAAGGTGAAGAGATCCCTGACCGCGTCAGGCAGCTCTTCCAAAGGGTTACGTATTGAACAGGCGGGGCGCTCGACGACGATCAGGTTGCACAGAGGAAAGATCTCGCCGTAGCGGTGCCAGGTGCCGATTTCCAGAAAAGAATCCCCCCCGATGATAAAAAAAAGCTCGTCATCAGGCAGGCGCTCCTTCAATGCCTGGATTGTATCGATTGAATACGACTTGCCACCCCGCTCTCCCTCAATGGTTGACATCTCGAAATTCTGTCGCCCGGCGATAGCCATACTGACCATTTTTGAGCGGCATGCAAACGATACGTTGCCTTCGAGCATCTTGTGCGGTGGGTCGGCTGCCGGAATAAAGATAACCCTCTCAAGCAGGCAGGCAATCTGCGCCTCTCCGGCAATACGGAGATGTGCATTATGAATTGGATTGAAGCTGCCACCCAGAAGGCCGATTTTCATGTCATCAGTATCTTGTTTTTTATAATCAGCATCTCAAATGCCAGAGACGCCTTATATACCAGTTTCTGCAACTCTTGTAACCTCTTGCCAAGTGCATCCATTTCAGCTGACACCACGACTACGGCCACGACTTTTTTGAGCATGATGATCGGCAGTACCAGCAGCGGAGTACCAAAACCAACCCCAAGGACCTTGAGAAGTTGTATGTTATCTGCCGTCTGAATCAAAGAACCCATTGAAAACTGGCCTGTTTCGAGCACATCCCTGATAACCGACGGCTTGTTCAGCAGGATGTCCAGGCTTTCAAACTGGTCTATTCGCTTTCCGGCTGTGATACCGCGCCAACCGATGGCCGTACCGCCACGGATAATAAACAGAGCACCCACGTTAAATTCCTGCCCCAGGTATTTGATGAATATTGAAGCAATCTGGTCACGATTTTTTGCCGATGCGAACTCAATTGAGAGCCGGTCTATCGTATAGCGCTCAACCCCGCCAGCTTCTGTTTCATAACCGCCTTCAGGGACGGCAAGGTTGGCAAATCCTTCGAATTCGAGCGGGATTTCAATATTGAGCAGCTCCCCGCTCTCTGTCGCCATGGGAATCTTGATTGTCTCTGTTTTTTTATCAGCTGCCGCAACAGGAGTGTTTTTCCGCCGGTCCGCCAGCTCTCCCTCAATTCGCAAGTAACGTACATCACCGCGGATATTGTAATATTTCGACAGGGCCGAGGTAATGCGGACATCAGGGATAATATGAGGAATAATGACACATCCGGTAACAAACGCGACCTCATCAATCGCTTTAAAATCAGTAGGATCAGCCATGGCCAGTGAGAGTCTTTTGCCTTCGGCCCTGATAGGAACGACGCGGTACTTTTCAGCCAGTTCTGCGGGTACCCGCGCAAGGACTTCCGGAGATATCCACGCCATGGCCCGTGGCGTCACCGCAGGAACATCCAGCTTGCGACTTAAAAAGGTGCATAACTGCTCGTCAGAGATAACTCCCAGCTCAACCAGACTGCTTCCCAGTTTAATTCCGAATATTCCCTGATTTTTAAGTGCTTCATCAAGCTGCTCGGTGGTAATCAGCTTTTCTTTCAGTAACATTTGGCCCAGCTTTATTGCCATTTCTTTTCCCTCGTTGCATTCAACACTACATTATCTGTGGTTTCAACAGCGTACCCCTGATCGGCACCTTATAAACACCCGGAGAGGCCATGAACTTGGCCAGCAACATAAACACCAGTTTTTGTTTTTCCAGAAAGTCAGGTTTTGGCATAATCTCCAAACTCATATTAAGCGGTGTCACAGCAGCGTTTGCATCCGATGGGATGTCGCCGGAAAGCCGCATGTAAATGCCATCCCCTTCAATGGTAAAACTCTCCAGACGTGCCTTACCGTCACGGACCCGTACCATACCCTGTGTTTTCAGGTTGGCTGCGTCCGGCAGCGAAAAGGCACCAAGCCTCACACCCGAAAACTCAAGCTGTTTTATCTCCAGCTTCAGGTCGCCGCTTAACCCTTTTGGTCCGCGCTGTAACGTACCATGGAGCCAGACATTACCACCAGCCTGAGCCCCCATGACGCTCTTGATAAATGGTATGTCGGCGAGCGATATACCCTCTGAATCTATATCCATGGCATCTTTGCCGTTCAACGCATAGTTGATATCCAGCTGCCCTTTCCCGATTGTTGCCTCACCCGAGAGAACAGCCCTCCCGACAAAAAGCGGCAACAGCAACGCCCTGACCTGCAGCCGCCGACAGCGGAGCAGCGGCCCCTGCTCTGATGATAACAGCATATCATCCCATGCCAGACCGGGGAGAAGAGTCTTATGAACTGTCGGAGAAAGTGTCAATCCCTGTTGTGACAAAGCCTGAGCAAGTACGGAATCGATTCTCCCCGTTGGGAACAGCAGATAACAGAACAACAGAAAAAGCACCAGGCCAGTGGCAATAAGAGCACTTACCCGTACAAGCCGCGCTCCCTTCAAGGCTTTGCCTGCCCCGGTACCGGCTTGAGGAGCGCCAGAATCAGTGTCAGATCACAGCGGGAGGGATCATCAAAACGGACTCGCAGATTATATTTTTTGATAAGCAGCGGGCGGCTCCCTTTTTCGAGTCTATACAGCAGGTTTACCGCTTCGTTGAGAGTCAGGCCGTCAATGCGGATATCTGCCGCTTCTTCGGTAAAACCACTCCGCTCTTCGCCCTTCAGCGGCACGATTTTGATGGATTTCCCCTTAATTCCGGTATCTTCAATTATTTTTGCCGGTGAGTCGTCCGATCGCAGTGTAGCCATGCGGCTGCTGAGCTGATAAAATGATTGTCTGGCTGTCATGTACTCAAGCTTAAGCGGCAACAGTTCCTTCAGAACAGCTTCACGCGAGGCACGCTTTTGTTCAAGCGCCTGCACTTTGCCGCTCAGTGCCGACCACCCAACGGCGACAGCCAGCAGCGCAATCACGCCATAGCCGACCCAGAGACGCGTCCGGCCATCAAGTTCCTGCCATCTCTCGCGAATGATCTCCAGAGGTTTCATTTTGCCACCTCCTTCAGCGTCCCTGTGATTCTGAAGGTAACGGTCCCATCGGGGCGACTCTTGACCTCTCCCAACTCGGAAACTGCCATCAGTGGTGCAATTGCTGCTTTAAATTCATTGACAGCTTGGACAGAACTTGCATCCCCTTTTATTCTCAGTGAACGCCCCTCAAGCTCTGCTTCATAGAGAGAATTGATGCTGTTTCCTTTCGCTTCTGCCAACTTTTTCAAAATATCAAGATAACCGCCTGAAATTTCGGCACCGCCCATTTTCCTCATCTCTCCCTTTATTTCAGAGATTTCGTCGACCGCCTTACCCCGCGCCGGAAAAATCTCGTGATAGATGGATTCAATGGATTTGTTAAGTGACGCAATATCAGCTGCTGCTACTCGGTATTGGAACCCTTTATTTGTAAAAAGCAGCAGTATGATGACCGCTGTCAACACTCCTGTCAGCAGCAGCTTCCGACGCAGTCTGGCATCTCCGGCGGTCCAGGCCAGTTCACCCTGCCGAAAATCCGGGAGCGTCCCGGCATGACATGCCTGGGCCACAGCATAGAGCCCTGCCAGCTGGTGAAATGTTTCAGCGTTCTTGAACAGGTGCCCCAACTCCGGCGGCATTTCCAACTCTACGACTGGTAACGGCAGCGTGTGAGCATCAGCCAGCCCCCTGCACGTTCCTGTCAGGCATATTTGCGGAGGGAGAGCCCCGGCTGACAGCTCAATAGCTGACAGCGTTGCCGCTATCAGAGGAGCTGTCAAAACTGAAGTAAATGCGCGAAAATAGGTCAGCCGACCAGCCTTTATAATCGCCAGTGTATTTCCGGCACATACGGCACAGTCACGTGGAACTCCGGGCAGATCGGCCAGTGCGAACGGCAGTGAGGAGACAACCTGCGGCTCTATGCCCCCTTCACGGAAGGGTATGATCGCCGCGCCAATATCGCTCTTGCGAGTCCATAAGGCGAGGAAAGCCCCTTCTTCTTCCGGCAGGATCCCCAACGCCAGCTCTTCAACAGGCAGAGCAATGTCACCCTGCAACTGAGACGGAAGTACCGCCTTCACTTTGCGGACGTCATTGAACGGCAGGGTTATGGTTCGCTGCGCAAACAGCGCCGGCGTCAGGCAGAGCACCACGCGCGGAGAACCGGTCAGATTCTCTGCAACATTCCTGACCGCATCAGCAAGTGGTCGCTCTTCGTTGAGGACAATAGAGGCGGCGGCGATCAGTTCAGCAGAGCGCCTGCTTACCCCGAAACGGGCAACTGTCAGCAATTTTTCTTCAGCCTGCAGAATCAGATAGTCCATGGTACGCTGCGTCCTCACCTGCTTAAATTATTTATTCAGGTATCAGTATTCCTGCCACGACAACAATTCCGGTGAGCCACCAGACAAACGTACGACCGCTTCAACAGTTCTGAGAGATTCCTTCACCGTCGCTACAGATAGTATCCTGAAAAGATTCCCTTTGACGGTTATCCTGCCGCCGAGTCCGGTAGCAATCGCATCCAGGCCCGGCACTCGAGAGAGCTCTCCCGTTGTCTTGAAGGGCTGCAGACGGCGCTCCTCAATAATCTGCTCTGCCATTCGATCATCAATGCGATCATCAAGCGCTGCCAGGATTTCTTTAGAAGCTGTATTTACGTTAACCGTCGGCAACGGTGAACCGGATTGATCCGGATAGATAGTCAGATAAGGTCTCAGTAGAGCGACACTTTCAGGTGTGACCCCCTTGACCAGCGACAGCTCCGTCAATGTCACCAGCTTGTCGTTTCGGGCAGTATAGGCTGGACTCAGCGTGCGATAATAAGGTGTCTCTACTCCACCTGATCGTGGCAGGTTGTCGTTGTCAAGCCAATCAGCAATGGCACTCCAGACTTCTACCGGCAGTTGCAGGCGTTTGCCGAGTCGCTGAAGCGCCGTTAACGTGAATTGTTCGTATTCTCCGTTTGGTTGCACCAGCGCGTTGATGTTGATTTTACCACTTTCCTCGCTAATTGTAATCTGAAGTGATCCAGCTTCGTCATCCAGTTTTATCGGCGTTGCCCAGGGGTCGGAAAGAGATGTATACGTACGGCCGGAAAGCCCGCTTTGCAGAAGCCGGGCAGAGCCAACAGCACCTGATTCGGCCAGTAGAGAAGCCTGCTGTCCATCTCGGAAGCCACGGCTCAGTGAAGTATCTACGTACACCTGATGGATCATCTCGACAACAACAGCCACCATGAGTGCCGTTATAACCAGCGTCAGAATCAGCGCAAAACCCGACTCATTTTTCAGCCGCCCGTTCACAGTAAACCAACTCTCGGCACAGAGATCATCGTGAAGGTTACAAGCGTCCCCTCCTCTTCAACCTGCACCGTCACGCGCACACTCTTCGGAAGAACACTATTAATAGCGGTATCCCAGCTCTTTACCCACTTGGACCCATCATAGCATTC
>JAQUIT010000027.1 GCA_028681335.1 Desulfuromonadaceae bacterium
TCTGGGCCGATGATACTGCACGGGTAGCTGTGTGGGAAAGTAGGTCGCCGCCGGGAATTTTAAACAAAACGCCCCGCAACCAGAAATGGATGCGGGGCGTTTTACGTTCTAAAATGATATGATTGGCGTTTTTTATTGTCAGTTATGTACGCTTCTGTTACTTCTATCACGTAATTACTACATGTTTATTTATAGGTGTTTATATGAATTCCTCGTGGGTTGAAATAGCATGCGATGTTCCAGAAGAACGAAGTGATGTAGTTGCCGATTTTATGACACATCTGACCGGAAATGGAGTCTGTGTCGATAATCTCTCAGTAGATGCCTTCTCAACTAGCGAAATTCCTGATTCAGTACGTGTTGTGGTCAAGGCCTATATGTCAGCAGACAGTGACTATAAGTCTAAGGTGCTTGAGCTTAAAGTATTTCTGACAGAATTAAACGAAAGGCACCCGGGGGACATTTATTGCGCTCCCACTACGTCCGACGTTAACTCTGAGGATTGGAGCAGTAGCTGGAAGGTCCATTTTAAACCACTCCGAGTTGGTAAACGTCTTCTTATCGTTCCGACTTGGGAGGACGTTATAGAATTACCGGATGATTTGGTTATGCGAATTGATCCTGGTATGGCATTTGGAACCGGCGGGCATGAAACAACGCGGCTATGTCTTGAATTGTTGGAATCTGTAATGGATGGTGGAGCATTGCTTGCGCAACCTTCTCTTCTTGATCTTGGTACCGGTTCCGGGATACTTGCGATGGCAGCAAGCCTGCTAGGATGTGGGCGTATACTGGCTTTAGATATTGATCCGGAGGCTGTAACCGTAGCGAGAGAAAATATTGCCTTGAATAATCTCTCTGATTATATCGAATGCGGTACGACTCCTCTTGAGTCACTTACTGAAAAGTATGATATAATTCTAGCCAATATTCTCGCGGAGGAACTTGTACGTCTGGCACCTTATCTAGCTGGCAGAATGCAGCCCGGTGGAGCTTTGATCCTGTCCGGGATTCTGGCAGAAAAAGAGCAGTTTGTACGTGAAGGTTTTGATCCTCTGCCGATTACATATTGTCAGACCAGCACTGATGGTGAGTGGGTTGCCATGCTCTACCGTAACGAAGCTGCATCATGAGTGTGCGGCGTTTTATGATAAACTCACGTGCCGTGCGTGACGGATATGCCTCTTTTGACGGTGATATTCATAATCATATGGTGCGTGTTCTTCGTCTCGGTACAGGTGATGCCGTTCAGCTGGCTGATGAAAAAGGCAATGTTCATTATGGTACGATCAATCAGGTAGGTAAAGATTGGGTAGCAATTAAAATAACATCTTCCGGTCTGGCCGCTGAAAGTGGAATTGAAGTACCGCGTGTGACAATATGTCAGGGGCTGCCAAAAGGTGATAAGACGGATTTAATTCTACAAAAAGGAACAGAGCTTGGTGCACACGACTTCTGGTTGTTTGGCGGACGACGTTCCGTTGCTAAAATACGTGCTGATCAGCAAGATGGGAAGCTTGAGCGCTGGAACCGCATTACTGCAGAGGCAGCAAGGCAATGTGGCCGTTCCGATATTCCACTGGTATCCTTGAAGCCAAGCGCCGTCGAAGCAGCTAATGACACGAGTCAGCAGTTGCGCTTGATCCTCTGGGAAGGAGAACGTGAACATTCTCTGAAAGAGGTCCTTGCAGTAGAAGAAAAGCCACAGTCGATCATTGTAGCAATTGGGCCGGAAGGTGGATTTGACCCTCTTGAAGTCCGGCATTTCTCACAGCATGGGTATCTGCCAGTTTCTCTTGGATCAAGGATATTGAGGACAGAGACGGCAAGTATTGCTATTCTCTCGGTAATACAGTATATATGGGGCGAAATGTGATTCTATTTGGTCAAGGAGCCGCAAATGAAATGTCCAAAGTGCGGATATAATAGTTTTGAATACTATGACAGATGTAAAAAATGCTCTGACGACTTGATTGGATACAAACAAACTTTTAATATCACCTCCCTTATCTTGCCGGTTGAAGCAAGGGAAAAGCTGGCAGCAGAATATAGGGCAAATGTAAGTGTGATTGACGAGACGGTTAATGCCGCACAAACGAATGATGATATATTCTCTTTCGATCTTCCCGAGGATCCATCTTCGCTGTCAGATCAACATAATGATGACCCTTTTAACTTTGATGAACCAGCTTCAGATACTAAACAGTCAGCAGACTTAATGGCAGAAGATGACGCGTTTGCTGATCTTCTGGAGTCAACATCGCAGAACGAAGTATCAACGTTTGCTACGCCTCCAGTAGCTGGTGATTCAACTCGTGCAAAGAAGGTTGAGAATCCAGTCGCTGGCCCTGGTGAGTTTGATCTTGAAAGCTTCTCATGGGATGAGGCACCAGCTGCAGCGACATCAACTGATAGTAAAGAGACCGATGACTTTGATTCGCTCTTCGGAGATACGAAGAGCAATAATCAGAAGTAGTATATCCCTAAGTATAAGCCATAACAAAAAGAGCGGGGTATCCCGCTCTTTTTTCGTACAAGCCGGAGCTGTAATGTCACAACGTATAAATATTCTCCCCGAATCTCTCACCAACAAAATTGCTGCAGGCGAAGTTGTCGAACGGCCAGCCTCGGTCATTAAGGAGTTAATTGAAAACTCTCTTGATGCCGGAGCAACTGATATCTCGGTAGAAATTAATGCTGGTGGCAGACGACGCATTCGCGTTACAGATAATGGTCATGGTATGTCACGCGAGGACGCCCTGCTCTCGTTGGAACGACACGCCACGAGCAAGATAGGTGTAGATAGTGATCTCGACAAAATTCTTACACTTGGTTTCAGAGGTGAGGCTCTTCCTTCAATTGCTTCTGTATCACGGTTTTCGCTTGCAACACGTGAGCCGGCATCTCCCGAAGGCACGGAGATTGTTGTAGAGGGGGGGCGCGTGCGTGATGTCAGGGCCTGCGGCATGGCATCAGGAACGGTGATTACTGTTGAACAGTTATTTTATAATCTGCCGGCCAGACTAAAGTTTATGAAGAGTGCTGAGACTGAAACCGGTCATGTCGCGGACACGGTAAGCCGTATGGCTGTATCCCGCCCGGATATAGCTTTTTTCTGTTCATGTGATGACAGGGAGTTATTGCGCTTGCAACGAAGCGATTTGCAACGCCGACTGGCACAGGTGCTTGGCAAAGAGAGTTCGAGGCATTTGTACCCGGTCCAAAGCGAAACCGGCAGTGTCGTAATCACCGGATTTGTTTCAGGCCCGCTACTGGCCAGGTCAGCAACACAGTCTATCTATACATACATAAACGGCCGCTTTATTCGCGACAAGGTTGTACAGCACTCCATCATGCAAGCTTACCGGGGAGTCATCGATCGTGGCCGCTATCCGGTTGTGGCCCTCTTTATTGAGCTTCCACCAGAGGAGGTTGACGTAAATGTGCACCCAACCAAGCATGAAGTTCGCTTCAGACACCAGTCTGTTGTACACGATGCTATTCAGAAGGCGGTTGAAGAGACACTGCGCCGATCACCATGGTTGATTGACAAGCCTGCAAAGTTAGATACCCGGGACAGTTCTGTAAATTATGCCTCTCGGGAGAGGGATGCTGCCGCTGCACAAGCGTCACTAACCCTGCCGTCACGCCCCATGAACGTGTCTCCGCAGGCAGAATTGAGTCGTATGCAGCCGACAACTCATGTACTTCCGGAGAATAATGTAATAGTCCGTGAACCAGCCACGCCGTTTCAACAGGGCCAGACTCCAAGAGAAGCTGGCGGTTATTTCTCGTCACTCTCCGTTATCGGGCAGTTCCACAGTGAATATATTCTCTGTCAATCAGGCCCCGAACTTGTCGTCATTGACCAGCACGCAGCTAGTGAACGAGTCGCGTATCAATTGTTGAGACAGCAGTGCCTGGATGGTGGTATTGAATCTCAACGTTTATTGTTTCCTGCGACGGTTGAATTGTCTTTTAGTGAAGTGGCGGTCGCGAACAGGTTTAGCAAGGATTTGTCCGGAATAGGATTTGAGTTGGAACCGTTCGGCGGAACAACTATTATGATCTCTTCGATACCACGTATTGTCGCCGAAAAAGACCCGCTCCTTCTTGTTCGGGATATTTTAACTGATCTGGTTCAATTCGGCACGAGTGCCGCCTTTAATGATGTACTTGAGAGTTTGCTGTCGCGTATCGCGTGCCATTCTGTTATACGCGGTTGCCACACACTGGATAACCGACAGATCAAGGAGTTGCTCTATAGGATGGACTTGACTGATTTTGCCGCGAGTTGTCCGCACGGGCGTCCCGTATCGCATGTTGTCACTCTGGCAGAACTGCAGAAGATTTTTAAACGCACATGACACACACCACACCGATCAAGCTACTGATCATCTGTGGGCCGACCGCTTCAGGAAAGAGTGATCTTGCCTTGCGTCTGGCACATCATCTGGATGCCGAGATCGTCAATGCCGACTCAATGCAGATTTACAGCGGGCTTGATGTTGGGACGGCTAAGCCGACACCGGATCAGCAGGCGGACATAAAACACCATCTGATCGACGTGGCAAATCCTGCTCAGCTTTTCTCTGCAGCCGATTTCTCAAATGCTGCCGATGTCGCTATCCGCAACATAATAAGTCGTGGGAAACGGGTTGTTGTCGCAGGCGGTACCGGGCTGTATATTCGGGCTCTCGTTAAGGGCCTGGTTGATTCTCCAAGCGGGGATGGCGAGTTGCGAGAGCATTTGCACGATGAGTCAGCACGAATCGGCAATCTCGCTATGCTTGAAAAGCTGCGCCAGGTTGATCCCGAATTGGCTGCGGTACTTCACCCCAACAATCTGGTTCGCATCATACGCGCTCTGGAAGTCTATCAACTGACCGGAATCCCCCTTTCACGCTATCAAAAAGAACATGCCTTTTCCTGCAGGCGTTACGATACGAGGCATATTGGCATATCGGTTGAGCGTTCTGTGTTGTACGAGAGGATAGATAATCGGGTAGAGCAGATGATGTCTGCCGGGCTGCTGAAAGAGGTGGAGAGTCTGCTGGCAAGTGGCTGCGGGCGTGATCTCAAGTCAATGCGCTCAATCGGTTATAAGGAAGTGGTTGCCCATCTAGCTGGTGAGATATCTGCTGAAGAGGCTGTCCGGCTGATAAAGCGTAACACACGTCACTATGCAAAGCGTCAGTTGACATGGTTTAAAGCCGATCCAGATATATTGTGGTTTGAATATCCTGAGAAGTTTGATAAAATATTGGAACATGCAATTGAATTTTATGAGCAACGCGAGAGGTAACAACCATGTCTAAGGCACCCTTTAATATTCAGGATCAGTATCTTAATCAAGCCCGTAAGGAGCGTGTACGGGTCACTGTTATCATGATGTCCGGAGATAAACTTGAAGGATTTATAAAGTCTTTCGATAACTTTTCAGTGTTGCTTGATTCTGGAAGTGATATGCTGATTTACAAACACGCTATTGCTACTATTGTTTCTACGGATGGTGCCTTCCGCCTGCATCAGTAACCACTCTACTGACCCTTCAGGGGGTTCCCAGAAAACTATCCATGTCAAAAAGTACAAAAATTCTTTTGGTTGCAGCGCTACTGCTGGCAATAACTGCTGTGGCCGTACTGTATTATTCTTCTGCCGTCTTTCTACAGCTTTTCATTGCTTTTTCCCTAGCCTATATACTTAACCCCGCAGTTGAGCTCCTTGAGCGCAAAGGGGTAAAGCGTCTTTATGGAATTGTAATCGTTTTTTGTCTGACGGCCCTGACTGGCGTGGCTTTTGCCGTCTTTCTTGTCGTTTCAATAACGGGTGAATTTTCAAATATGCAACTAAATCTGCCCGCGTATGCCCGGCACCTTTACGAGATTACCCCCGAATCTATAAAGGGGTATCTCGGTGTTGAAACTCCAGACCGGCTTACTCTGCGTCTCACCGAATTTGCACAGCAGGTGCGAAGTGCCGCCCCTGACCTGCTCAAGCCGTTGCTGGCCTTCCTGCAGAAGACTCTTTCTTCAACAGTGGGTGTGCTTTTGGCTCTTCTCGGATATCTGATCATCCCGGTCTATCTGTTCTATCTGTTGTTCGACCTGCCACAACTTAAAGCTTTTATCGAATCGTATATCCCGGACCGGTTTCTACCAGCATACACGAAAAAGCTTTCTGAGGTTGATGCCGTCCTTTCCGGTTTTATTCGTGGGCAGCTGTCGGTCTGTGCAATTCTGGCGCTGCTCTACAGTGCCGGACTGTACGTAATCGGCATTGATCTGGCTATTGCCATCGGTACTCTGGCAGGTGTCACCTTTATCATTCCTTATGTCGGCACCATCATCGGCATCGGTCTTTCAGTCGTTATGGCATTGCTTAAATTCAATGATATTCTTCACCCCCTGCTTTGTCTCAGCTGGTTCGCTTTGGTCCAGGCTTTTGAGGGCACTATTATTACCCCTAAAATAGTCGGTGACACCGTCGGATTGCACCCGTTGGTGGCTATCGTGGCACTGCTGATCGGTGGACAGCTCTTCGGTATAGTCGGGATGCTGCTGGCGGTGCCTGCAACCGCTGTGTTGCAGGTGTTCATGCGCTCCCTGGGAGATTACTATCGTAATTCCGAATTTTACCGGGAGGGATGATGACGGGGCTTCAGATTGATTCAGTTGCCAACGGTTCGATTGCATTTGAGCTGGAGATAGCGGCCGGTGACCGTTTGTTGGCTGTTAATGGTCAGCCGTTGCGTGACTTGATTGATTACAGTTACTACACCGCATCTGAAGAACAGCTACTGCTTGAAATTGAGAAACCGGATGGCGAGCTGTGGGAAATGGAGGTAGAACGTCATCCAGGAGAACCGCTCGGGCTGATTTTTTCTACTCCTGCTCCTGCCAGGTGCGCCAACAACTGTCTATTTTGTTTCGTACATCAGCTCCCCAAGGGGCTACGAAAACCGCTCTACGTCAAAGATGAAGACTATCGTCTCTCCTTTTTAAACGGCAACTACGTCACGCTGGCTAATATCAAAACTCCGGCGCTTAATCGCATCATTGAACAGCATCTTTCCCCTCTATACATTTCTGTACACGCTACCAGTCCTCTCCTGAGGGAGCGTCTGCTCGGTAAATCCGGGATACCACCTGTTCTGGAACAGATGCAGAAGCTTGCTGCTGCGCGAATAGCCATGCACACCCAGGTCGTGCTCTGCCCGGGCCTGAATGACGGAGAAGAGTTGCAGCGGACTGTTGCTGACCTGGCTGCTCTCTACCCTGCGGTGCAATCGCTGGCGGTTGTGCCACTCGGGCTTACAGCGCATCGCCAGAAACTGCCACCGCTGGCACCCGTGGATGCAGACTATGCTCGCGAGTTTATTTCCATCTGGCAGCCACAGGCAGAGGCGCTGCGTCGAAAACTACGTCAGCCGTTTCTCTTTCTGGCTGACGAATTCTACCTCAAAGCTGGACTGCCCTTTCCGCCGGCAAAAGAATATGGTGATTTTCCGCAGATCGAAAACGGCGTCGGAATGGTGCCGCTCTTTATGAAGGAAACAGCCAGGTTGTTGCGTAGGATCAGGCCAATTGGGTCGTTTCGGGCAACAGTTGTCACTGGTGTCTCTGCGGTTGGTTTCGTAGGAGATTTTCTGGTGCAGCTGGCAGAGAGGAGTGGATTGGATCTTGTGGCGCTTGCTGTTGAAAATAAACTCTTCGGGCCAAGTATTACTGTAAGCGGGCTGGTCACCGGCAATGACATTGCTGCCGCACTGTCTGGTTACGATATCGGCTCGTGCCTGCTTGTTCCGGATGTCATGTTGAAAGAGGGAGAGGGTGTGTTTCTGGATGATGTCTCATGGGAGGAGCTACAGCGGCGGATAGGTTGTCCGGTAATAATCTTTGAATCAACTCCTGAAGGTTGTTATAAAGCTCTCCGCTCCTTTGCACGGAAACTGCAAACTGTGCAGTGCACTTCAACTCCACCACTTAAAGCAAAGGGAAGCTCTTATTAGAGCCTCCCTTTTGTGTCATTATTTAAACAACCGCGTAATGATGACTAGATTGCCCCAAAGCTCTCCAGCTCGTTTTCTGAAAACATCCTGTCAACATCCATGATAATCAGTAAGCGTTCGGCATGATTAAATACGCCGGTGATAAACTCTTGCCCAATTCCGCCGGATAGTACCATCGACGGGGGAGGCTGAATTTCACTCCTGTGTATGCGGATGACTTCTGAGACGGCATCGACTATAAATCCGGTCAGACTGCCGCAAACATCCATGATGATTATGCGGGTCTGGTTGCTGTTCTCGTTCTCAACCAGCCCGAAGCGCCGACGCATGGAGATAATAGGGATGACCTTTCCACGCAGGTTTATAATGCCCTCGACGTGCTGTGGCACGTTGGGCATCTTGGTGATGGTTGGCATGCGGATGATCTCTCGTACCTTCAGGACTTCAACACCGTACTCTTCATCGGCCAGCATAAAGCTGACCAACTGGATGAGTTCGTCATGCTGTACGCCATCATCAAGCTTTACAAGGGCATTTGAGGACATAAGGGGCTCCTTTAAGGATAATGAGTGTCATAACTGCGTATTATCTTCTTACGGCCGTGCGTCTCTGCATGCGCCCACCCATGGATGCCATCTGGTGTTTCTGGAGGGCTCCCAGGCTTTCCAAGTGGAATTGAAACCATAAATCTCCATAAGCTCGCATATTCATTTTCTTGCCTTTCTCAAGGCATTCCAGGTTGTCCTTCAATTTTTCGTCCCCTGGAAGTTTTTTAAGCCCCTTGGCAAGGATCTCTTTTGCTTTTACCGATTCACCGCTCTCGTTCATGCAGTAAGCATAAAGGCTCCAAAGAAGAGATTCTTTGCTGTTCCACTGCACTGCTCGGGCAAACGTACTGATCATTTTGTCTTTTTTCTGGCGTTTCATATATGAAACAGCCAGCATGGCGGTGGCAGCCCAGTTTTTAAAGAAAGACTTTTCCAGGTGCGGGAAGGCGTTAGAAAAGTCCCGTTTCATATAGTAAATCATGCCGATCTGGGAGTGTAACTGACCCTCTACGTACAGCTGCCATCTGCTGTACTGGAGAGCGTCTTTCAGCTCTCGGATTGCTTTTTCAAAACGTGGCGGTTGGGCTTGGAGGTCTTTGCCGGCAGTTTCGATCGAAGCCATGACCTTCTTCATGGTGATACGTGAAAACAGGACAAAAACCAGTGCAAAGATGATCAAGCCGATTATGAGCGAAACCCACCAGACCAGCTTGAGCACAAAAACAAGAATCAGCAGCACGGCAACTGCAGCAGCTGCGGAGATAAGAATGTTATACATCAGGAATTCCTTTCATACATTGAGACGGTTGGATGAACAAAAATCAGGCTTTGGGTGTTGGCTAAGCCATCTTTCCATTTTTTTCGGTAAACTTAGCGATAATAATGCGCCGGCCCGGTTTGAGGGCAACTTTTGCTTTGATGTTGTTCCATGTGGAGAGCATCTTGGTCGTTACACTGAAACGTTTTGCCAGAGCAGAGAGGGTGTCGCCCTTTTTGATGGTGTAATATTTGGCATAACTCTCTTTTACAGCCTGTGGAGCCTGTCCTTCGTGGGCGAAGTCAACGGTCTGCTTGACCGGTACAAGCAGTGACTTGCCGGCAATACGACTTTTTTTGACATTAAGCCCGTTAAGCTCTGCCAGCACCGCAGGTGAGGTCCCAAAACGACGCGCAACACTTCTCAGCGTATCTTTCTTGCGCGCCTTGTAGTGGCTGTACAATGTGCGCTCGGTAAAGCGTTTGTCTGCCGGGATCTTCGCATATCCAGCCTCGAATAACTGTTTGCTCCCTTTAGGGATCTTGATCTGAAAATCTGGATACTCGGGGGGGGTGCACCAGTGTCGGATGTCCGGGTTCAACTCTTTGACCGACTCATAGGTTGTGCCGCTCAGTTTTGCAATCAGGTCAAGATCGGTGCGTGATGGTATCGTGACGGTGTCAAACTCGATTGGCGTCAGATATGCAATGTCTGTGAAGCCGTAGCGGGCCGGATCTTTGGCAATTATCGCCGCTGCAAGAAGTTTTGGTACATACTCCTTTGTTTCACGCTTGAGGTACGAGCCTCTGGATAGTTCCCAGAAATCGCTGGTATTGTACATATCGATGGCACGCAGAATCTTGTTTTCGCCTGCATTGTAGCCAGCCGCAGCCAGATACCAGTCGCCGTTAAATATGCCGTACAGCTCTTTCAGGTACAGTGCCGCAGCGGTTGTCGCCTTGACAGGATCTTTTCGCTCGTCAATCCATTGGTCAATTCTCAGGTCGTAACGTCGTCCGGTGCCGGAGATGAACTGCCAGGGGCCAACTGCGCTTGCCCATGAGCGTGCGTGCATATAGAACCCGCTCTCAATCATTGCAACATAGACCAGATCTTCCGGCATCCCTTCGCGTTTCAGGATTTCCTTCATCATGGGGATATAACGGGAAGAGCGTGACAGCCATTGAGAGAAGGACTGTTTGCCGCTCGTCTGGAAATAGTAAAGAAAATATTCAACCTTGCTGTTCAGAGTCAGCGGGATATCTGAAATAGACAGGTCAACATCCGGTAAATCAAGGTCACTACCGACGTCAGCGGAGTTTCGAAGTTCTTCAAGGGAAAAAAGTGCGGTAGCTGGTGTTGCGTTGTTTGTCGTTTCCTGTTGGTTAAGTGAAAGCAGCGCAGTGGTTTCTGTTGGCTTCAGTAATGGTGCGCCAGGGCTTGTTAATTCGGCCAAGAGTGGTTGTGTTACCTCTGTTGCGGCAACCGGGAGAACATAGAATATGGCCGCAAGAGAGATAACGGCGTATGTAAAAAGCTGGGTCTTCTTCATTGGGCGGGGAGTATAAATCAAGCGGCCCTGAAAGTCAATGGCTCGTAAACCCCCTTGAAACGGGCCTCTGCTTGTAGATAGTGTGCTGTGGTGAGGATTGAACGGAGTTTGAAAACGTCTTTTCAGCAGAAAATAAAAAGCCCACCGGAGTGGGCTTAAAGTGAATTGCAGTTTCCTGTTACTGCCCGGAAGTCCGCTCTTTTTGCATCGCCTCGCGACCAGCCTCAAGAGCCGATGCCAGGATAGTTTTCTTTTCTACGAAAGCTTCCTTGCCATCTTCGACGGCATTTTTAATCTTTTCCTGCGCTTCCTTGGCGTATTCCTTGATCTTGTCTACGGCGTCTTCCGTCAGGTCAAGGATGTTTTCACGCATTTCGCGTCCGCTTTTTGGTGCGTACAAGAGAGCCAGACCTGCCCCTATTGCTGCGCCTGCTGCAAAGGAGACCAATACAGTTCCTGCTGATACGTTACATTTGTCAGACATAATTACATACCCCCTCTTTTTTTTAGATACCATTCAAGAACATACTTTCCAGCCGCTTTGGCCCCGGTTGTCCAGACCGAGGTCTTGTTAAGCACGTTCGCTGCGACCCCGACCGTACGGTTGATTGTGTGCAGGTTGTCGCCGGCTGCTCCCAGTTCCGACATGAAGCGCTTGACGTCATCATTGTACTCAGCTACAGCTCCGCCGACGCTCTTTAACTCCGCCAGTACACCGGTCAACTCCTGTATGGTCGGCTTCAGTTCT
Organism: Desulfuromonadaceae bacterium; assembly: GCA_028681335.1. Classification (GTDB taxonomy): domain Bacteria; phylum Desulfobacterota; class Desulfuromonadia; order Geobacterales; family Pseudopelobacteraceae; genus JACRCG01. The sequence goes on from JAQUIT010000027.1 coordinate 11,617, forward strand.
CCATGAACCATCTCCGCCAGCTCCCCGACTGACGCGGCAGTCCGTTTGATGGTGAGCAAGGTGGGAATAAGGGTCAGCACCAGAATGCAGAATGCTACGGTGATTACTATAAGTGCTATTGCAGTCAGTGGCATTTTTGTTCTCCGTTGTTAATCAATCCGCTAGGTCAAGTATAGAGCAATCAGGAAAAAATTCAACGTATAAACCTGTAAAAGTAGTTTCGTGCTGGTTGAGGTCAGTCAATACAGCCGGGCATCATTGTCGCGACAATCTCTTCAACAGCTGAATACGGGTCGATCTCGTGGGCGCTCATGCCAGTCACAATCCCCTCCAGGTAGTTGCTCTTTGCCATATACTGCATGGCCTTCTCTAGCATGGTGTCGCGCAGGATTGACAAAAAGTGGCGTTGTTTGCGCTGGCGCATGAAGTCGTGGATGGTGCCGCTTGACAGGAAAAAATCCCGGTGGGCCAGTATCTCGCTTGTTAGTTCGTCAATGCCGGTACCACGTTGGGCCTCGGTTTTCATTACTTTGGGATTCCATCGATCTTCAGCTGGATGACGCATGTCCAGCATGGTGCTCAGTTCTCTGGCTGTCCTGTCAGCACCCTCCCGGTCGGCCTTGTTGACGACAAAAATATCGCCGATTTCAAGAATTCCGGCCTTGATTGCCTGGATGTCGTCACCGAGTCCAGGGACCATTACCACGCAGGTTGTATGTGCTTCTTTGACGATGTCCACCTCGTCCTGGCCGACGCCGACTGTCTCGATGATGATAATGTCCATCCCCAGGGCGTCCATTACCAGAGCGACATCCGACGTGGAGCGCGAGAGTCCCCCCAGCGATCCGCGCGTGGCCAGGCTGCGGATGAAAACTCCCTCGTCGCAGGAGTGGCGGTTCATGCGGATACGATCCCCCAGGATAGCACCGCCGGTAAAGGGGCTGGTCGGATCTATCGCAACTACACCGACTTTTTTTTCCTGCTTACGGAATGAGGCGGTCAGTTGGTCTACCAGGGTCGATTTGCCGGCGCCCGGAGGCCCGGTAATGCCGATGATATAGGCTTTGCCGGTACGTGGATAGAGCTGTTTCAGCTCTTCAATCGCCTGGGGGCGGCCATCGTCAATGTCGCGCATTAATCTTGCGGCGGCGCGGATGTTACCTTCTAATACCTGCTCTGCGAGGGACATGGGATACCTGTCAGATGTGGGATATACTACACGAAGCTGTAATTATTTAGCTTGATTCGCCGACAGTAGCGGTCACGGAATATTGGTGTTGCGGTCAGTCGCCAAGCCGCTTTCCTGGGACAAGATAGTTCCTGATATAATCTGAAACCGCCTCTTCTACCGGAGTTACAGCTTTTTCATAGCCTGTGGCATGAATTTTGGCCGTTTCTGCACAGGTCAAGTATTGGTATGTACTGCGGATCGATTCCGGCATGTCGATATACTCAATAGTGACCGGTTTCTCCATGGCATTAAAAACGGCGCGGGCCAGACGGTTCCAACTGACGGTGGTGCCGCCTCCGACATTATAGATGCCACCCGCCTCCCTGTTGTGGAGAAAGTGGAGCGTCATGGCTGCTGCGTCCTTGACGTAGATGAAGTCGCGCAATTGTTCGCCGTCTCCGTACTCCGTGCGATGTGACTTGAAGAGCCGGAGTGTGCCGGTAGCGCCGATCTGCTCATAGGCCTTGAGCACGAGAGAACGCATTTCGCCTTTATGCTGTTCATTGGGGCCATAAACATTGAAGTATTTTATGCCTGCAATCCTGTCCATAATCCCCTGACGTAGAGCCCATACATCAAAGAGTTGTTTAGAGTAGCCGTACATATTCATTGGGCGCAGTTGTGCCAGTTGTTGCTCGTTGTCGGCAAAGCCATGTTCCCCGTCACCGTATGTAGCGGCGCTGGAAGCGTAGATGAAGCGGGCGTCAGCTGCAAGTGATGTCAGGGCCAGTTTGCGGGAGTATTCAAAGTTGTTCCTGATCAGGTAGGTTGCGTCCGGTTCGGTGGTTGCGGAGCATGCTCCCAGGTGGATCACTGCCTCAAGCGGGCGCCCCCCAGGCAAGCGGCCGTTCAGGGTGCCGGCATCAAGTATCTGTTCGAAGGAGTCTTTTTCCATGTAATCCATAAAACGGAGTGCAGCCAGGTTCCGCCACTTGTCAGTATGGCCCAAGTGGTCAACAATCAGGATGTCTTCCCTGCCAAGCTGGTTCAATTGCTGAACCACTGCGCTGCCGATCAGACCTGCACCACCGGTTACGATGATCATTATCTAGTTCTCCTGTCTTGTCTGTGCGCTAATTGCCTGCAACAGTTCTCTTTTCGTTCGTGGCATATAGTCAATATCACGAAGATCAATGCCGATCAAGGAAAGCTGCCGGTTGATTTCGGCAACCAAAGGCTTGGCGCCCAGAACCTTGCATACGTTCTCTTGGGTGAGTATCTCAGTCGCATTACCGCTGGCCAGGAGTCGACCCGACTGGAGAACTATCGCTTCATCCGCCCAGCCGTAGGCAAAATCAAGGTCGTGGGTTGCAATGATGATCGTCATTCCGCTTTTGTGCAGCAAATCAAGTATCGCAGTCAGCTCCTCCTGCATTGTGGCATCCAGGCCGGCCATCGGTTCATCAAGTACGACGACCTCCGGCTGCATGGCAAGCACTCCGGCGATGCAGACCCGCTTTTTCTGGCCATAGCTCAAATTGTGGACCGGCCTTTCAGCGTTTTCTGTCATACCCACTGCCAGCAGAGCCTCCTCGACGCGCCGTCGCACCTCGGACTCTGTCAATCCCATGTTCATCGGACCAAATGAAACATCCTCTCGCACGCTGGCCGAAAAAAGCTGGCTGTCAGGGTTCTGGAATACCAAGCCAACCTGTGAGCGCAGGCTCTTCAGGCCGCTCCGGCTGTAATCAAGTCGCACTCCGTTCAGAGACGCCTGGCCCGTGGAGGGTCGCAAGATGCCGTTTAGATGAAGAAACATGGTGGTCTTGCCGGCACCGTTGGTACCAAGTACCGCGATGCGTGCCCCCCGACGGATCCTGATGGAGCAGTTGTCGAGGGCTTGTGTGCCGTCAGGGTAGCGATAGGAAACGCTGTCCAATGTTAAAATATCGTCGGTCATGGCAGGAGCACTGTCAAGGCAATCATTGCTACGCCGGAAGCAACCGCAATGGTTATATGCTGTGGTGATCCGGCGTAGCGGTTTTCAAGAAAGCGGAGTGCGCCGTCGTTGCCCCGTGCCTCGGCGGCTGTGTGCAGTGCCATGCTGCGCTGCCAGACCTGCACGATAAGATTGGAGACCAGTCCGCCGAGTGAACGCAATGCAATCGGGAGGGAGACATAGCCAAGGCGCGCAGATTGTGCGGTCATTGTCTCATGTACAGCTTCTGACAGCACAAAAAGGGTGCGGTAACAGAGGGTCATCATGTCAAGCAGGGTAGCCGGCACTTTGCAGCGGCGCAGCAGTGCAATGATGTCTGAGAGCGGTGTGCTCAAGGCAAGAAAGAGTAGTGCCGTCAAGCAGGCAAGTGAACGGCAGCTGACCTGCAGGACCCGGGGAATTTCTGATTGTGCCATATGCAGCGATACTCCGGTGACCGGATTGCCAAAGTCAAGCGAAACCAACAGGGACAGGCCGCTCGCCAGCAAGAAGAGTAGTGGCGTAGTAGCAATGCGCAGATAACGAACAGTAGGGATGCCGGCGCCGAGGACCGCTGCCGCAGTCATGGTAAGGCTAACCAGCAAGGCTGCCCGTGGTGAGCTTGAGGTAAATGCGGCAACCATGCCGCAGAGGCTAAAGAACCCTTTGGCGACAGGGGATACCTGGCGCCAGCGGTTGCTATAGGCGGATTGTTCAGTCAGCACGGTGCTTTATTACCCTGTTCGCGGCGTATCCTGGCGGTAGCAGTAGCGCTGCCGTACCAATAACCAATAAACCCGGCGCCGAGCGCCGCCTGCAGCGCAAACAGCAGTGAACCGACCTCACCGCTTGGCGGTTCCATCAGCGGCTTGAACCATGGCTGATATTCCGGTGCTATAGTGCCGATGACATTTTTTGCCTGATCATCAGCTCCCAGAAAAATCTCCACATCTTTTCCATCCGGTCCCGGAGCCGGCTTTTGCACCATCCAGAGGGGGAGTGCCACCAGCACAACCACAGCAAACATCATCAGAAGGTTTTGGTAGCGTTTCATGCCTGTGCCTCCTGTGCGGTTATGACATTCATATCTTGCAACTCGAGCGGATTAAAGCGGAGCAGGGCGTTCATCACGATTACTGTCAGGAGGCCTTCACTAATAGCCAGTGGAATTTGTGTAACGGCAAACACCGTGGCAAACTTGGCAAAAGATGCGGCAAACCCGCCAGCAGGATCAGGGAACGCCAGTGCCAGTTGTGCCGAAGTTGTGACATAGGTCAGCAGGTCAGCACAGGATGCGGCGAGGAAGATTGAACTTCCGAAAGGGATTCTTGCTGCTTTGGCAAGACGATAGATAGCGGCCGCAGCAAAAGGCCCAACGATCGCCATGGAAAAAATATTGGCGCCTAGGGTGGTCAGGCCGCCATGGGCCAGCAGGATCGCCTGAAACAGCAACACCACCATGCCGATGGGGGCCATTGCTGCAGGTCCAAACAGTATCGCCCCGAGTCCCGTGCCGGTCGGGTGGGAACAGCTACCGGTGACGGACGGCATTTTCAGAGCCGAAAGGACAAAGGTAAAGGCTGCGGCAACCCCGAGCAGCATCCGCTGTTCAGGTTTTTCCTTGATTCTTTTGTTGATTGTATAGAGTCCGTAGGCAACGAACGGTGCTGAAGCTGCGGTCCAGCCTATGGCGTGTTCTATTGGTAAGAAACCTTCCATGATGTGCATGAGGTGTTCTCCTGTTTATTAATTAGCGTTGCTGTCAGTTAGAATTTAAGGACAATGCCGTATAGAAAGCTGTCGTCATCTTCCGCTTTGTTAAGTCCCAGCTTGACCCCGGCGTTGACAGCCATAAATTCATTGATTTCATAACGCACGCCGGTTAAGGCATAAATAGGCCGGTCGCTTGAAATCCTGTCAGGGTTAGTTCTTGCGCCAATGTCGGCGACGACAAAAAATCCGTTGCCAATGCCGGCTTCTCCGGCAATAGATGCAGACCAGAGATTGCTGCGAGTCTCAGCAGTTACTTCCTCACTGCGATAGTTGTGATGCTCATAGCCGAGATTGGAGTGCAGAGCATATTTCCCCTCCGCAAACTCTCTGGTCGCAATCAAGGTGCCACCAAACTGCCAACGCCCCTCGGATAGCCCATTGCTGTCTCTGCCGGTAGGTAGAATGACTGACGGTTTGGCGGCAAAGCTTACCCCAGAGAATTCGGCGAATCTATACTTCAGCTCAACGGTCATATCGCCGAAACCCTCCGCCGTGCCAGCCAAGTCGCCATCTTCCTTGACCCGTTCGCTGATTATGTACGGGATGGCCAAAGATGCACCAAGATCTTTGCCTATGCCGGTGGTAAGTTTCAACTCGGCATCAGCGCTGCTGTTTGTGGTGGAGATCCCGGCGATAGTTTCCCTGTCATGGGTGAATGAACCGTTCAGTTCAACTTCCACCTTGCCCACCTCTACCGTTCCCGTATCATCGGTGTTAAGTGGTGGCCCCGCGAATGACTCTGTTGCCGTTAACAACATAAGTAGCATTACTGCAATTCGTTTCATTTACTCGTTCCTCCCTCGAAGTTAATGGTCTGAATAGGTTTTCCGGCTCAGGGCAGCCTACTTGTCCGCCTTCCCATCATGGTGTTATCCATCACAGTGGCTTGTTGTGGACGTTCGTTCCCTTTACGGCTGCGGGGCAGCGGGAGAATCTCACTCCACTTCCCTGTTTCCGACCTCGTGTTCTGTCTGTGTATAATACGGTCTGCTTATGTGCCGATACATCCTCACGTGGCCTCTCCTTTTTATGGGATAGCGGTTAGCGGCAACCAGCTAGCCAGGGCCGTGTCATGAGCTGATAAAGTTGGCAATAAAAAAGTCCGCAACTGCAATAGCAGTATACGGACTTTTCGTATTCAAAGTCTGATAATGACGTCACTCTCCCTTTACCAGGGGGAACAGTTGAGTGTAGAGATCATGGCAGGTCTTCTGGCTCGCAATTCATCCTCCGGGCGTCTTCCCGGTTTTCAAACCAGTGACATAATGCCCTTTGTCCTTGCTTACAGCGGCGGGTCCGCGGGGGAGTAGCTCCGATAAAGCGTCACCCCTCTTCCCTATCAAGCCCGTGAGGGCACCTTGATCTGTTATTCAGTTGTCATAAAACGTGCAGTGTGGATACCACGCCCCCTGCCTCCTGTCAAGGGTGATTGCTGTTGTAAATTAACATCCTACCGGTCTGTAGTCATCTATTTAATATCATCCGCTTTCGCTGCTTCAACATGAAGCCGATTAAAAACAGTAGACCCAGCGTTAGTGCCCCTCCCGCTACTCCCGAAACGCTGGTGCCGAATCTGCTGACTATCTGCTTGCGCTCTGTAAGCTGGGCCTGGTTGGTTGATGGAACCACCGCCTTTTCAGCCGGCTTGAGCCCGGCCGGTTTTCTGAACGAGTAATCGGGTAGAAAAGAGAGCTGCTGTTGCAGAGCGGCTAGAGAGCTGTGGATGCCCTGCCTGGTGACATGCGGCTCTTCTTGGCCGCTCACTTTGGCGATCGACCATTCCAAGCCATCCGGCAGGTCAGAGGCAAACCAGGAAACAACGCCGCCTATGAGCAATGTTACTGTCATGAAGCCTAATATTGTGTTGCGCAGCGGTGAATGGTCGCGTGATGGAGATTGTAATGAGTTCGATAGTATGTCCGGTTTGGCTTTGTACACAAAAGAGATCACGGAAGCTGTCACAATGCCCTCGATTGCGCCGATAGCCAGATGAATCGGCTGCATGATAAGGAGAAAGGCTGAAAAAGGTAGTGATGAGATGCCAGATAAAACCGTTTCCAGGACGACTGCAAAGGAGCCCATCTGCAGAGCGATTATTGCTGCCGATAATGATGCCGCCGACATTCTGGCCCCTGAATGAGCATCGCCGGCAATCTTTGTATAGACAAAAGGGTAGGCGACGAAAGCAGGGAAAAATCCAAGATTGAAAATGTTGCAGCCAAGTGCCAACAACCCGCCATCGGCAAAAAAGAATGCCTGAACAACCAGTACGGAGGCGATAGTCAGGAAGGCGGCATACGGCCCGAGCAGGATTGCCAGTATCAGTCCGCCTCCAAGGTGTCCGCTGGAACCGGTGACCGGAATGGTGAAGTTGATCATCTGTGCCGTAAAAATAAATGCACCAAGAACCCCCATCAGCGGAATCTTGTGGTCATCCATTTCTGTACGAACTTTTTTCGAGCAGTAGGCAATGGTCGCGGCTGAAACGGCCCACATTGTTCCGCCAACGGCAGGTGACAGTAGAGCGTCTGCCATATGCATGGGGTGTCCTCCGTGCTGTCGTGCTTAAATCTTTAATTAGTAACACGATTCAAATACATGACCGTAGTTTGTGTGTCAAGCACTAAAAATGTAGATTCGTGTTACTGTTGTGGTCCCATTGATACAAAAAAACCCGGCAGAAGCCGGGCTCTTTGTGTTGCTATTGACGTTGTCTGCTAAATGATGCCGTGAGCGACCATTGCATTGGCTACTTTGATGAAGCCACAGATGTTTGCGCCGAGGACATAATTGCCCGGTGCACCATATTCCTCCGCTGTTTCAAAACAATTGCGGTGGATGTTGATCATGATGTCTTCCAGTTTTTTCTCGGTGTACTCAAAACTCCAAGAATCCCGCCCGGCATTCTGCTGCATTTCGAGAGCGGAAGTGGCGACACCGCCGGCATTTGCTGCCTTGCCTGGGCCGTAGGAGATCTTTGCCTCAAGGAATATTTTGACCCCTTCAGGGGTGGTTGGCATGTTAGCGCCTTCCCCAACAGCGATGCAGCCGTTTTTAACCAGCGTTGCAGCATCCTTGCCGTTGATCTCGTTCTGTGTTGCAGATGGCATGGCGACGTGGCACGGAATATCCCAGATGTTTCCGCCGGCAATGTATTTGGCATCCTTGTGTGTAGCAACATAATCTGAAATGCGGCGACGCTCCACTTCTTTGAGTCGCTTGATCAGGTCAAGGTCAAGGCCCTTTTCGTGGTAAATTACTCCGTTGGAGTCGGAGCAGGCGACACACTTACCGCCAAGTTGGTGGATCTTCTCGATTGTGTAGATCGCAACGTTCCCGGAACCGGAGACCAAGCAGGTTTTGCCTTCAAAGGAATCTTTGCGGGCCTTAAGCATCTCGCTGACAAAGTATGTTGCACCATACCCTGTTGCTTCGGTGCGCACCAGTGAACCACCCCAGGTAAGTCCCTTGCCTGTCAACACGCCCGGTTCGTAGCGGTTGGTGATGCGTTTGTACTGGCCGAACATGTAACCGATCTCGCGGCCACCGACCCCTATATCACCGGCAGGGACGTCCGTATGTTCGCCGAGGTGGCGATACAGTTCAGTCATGAAGCTTTGGCAGAAACGCATGACTTCGTCGTCTGATTTTCCCTTTGGATCGAAGTCGGAGCCTCCTTTGCCGCCGCCTATTGGCAGACCGGTCAGTGAGTTTTTGAATATCTGCTCGAAGCCGAGAAACTTGACTATGCCGAGGTAGACGGAAGGATGGAAGCGGAGGCCGCCCTTGTAGGGGCCCAACGAGCTGTTGAACTCTACCCGGAACCCGCGGTTTATATGGACAATTCCATTGTCGTCCTGCCAAGGCACCCGGAAGATGATCTGGCGCTCCGGTTCGCATATGCGCTCGATGATCTTGCGTTCAAGATACTCAGGATGCTTAACTACAACAGGCCCAAGACACTCGAGCACTTCAAGCACGGCTTGGTGGAACTCGGTCTCGCCAGGGTTGCGCTTTAGAACTTCTTGATACATTCCTTCAATTTTTACGTCGACCTTTGACATGGTGCCTCCAGGAGGTAAATTGGACCGCATGTATGAGCAATAAATGTGCATGCATGTGGAATTTGTGCCTGTATTGTTAGCACTATTCCGGCTTGATAGCAATAACTGCATTTAAATTGTGCAGACAGTGCTGCAAAACTAGTCAGTTGTCTTTTGCTGTGTCAAACGGCCTTGTGGGTCTGTGTTGAGGGGGCAATTGTTATAGGGTTCCCTTTTTTATGCAATGGAGTCGTTTGCGTTTTGTTTCAGGTTGTTCAGTGGAGCGGGGTGTCTCTGGATTTGGTGGTGAAAAGGGGGGGGAAGGGTGGTGGAGTTGTTTAAACGCAAGTGGAAAGGCCTCTTTGGCCGGTTAGTTGTTGTGAGTGGCGTTGATGTGTGTTGCCATCTCCCGCTCCAGCAGGCAGCCGGTGCGCAGGTCGGTGTCTTCAGAGGCATTGACAAGCCGCTTCGTTGCGGAAAGAGCGGTCAGGGGGTGGCTGGCTATCCGCTCGGCAAAACAAGAGACCCCGCCCCAGAATTCGTCTTCACGATAAAGCCTGTCAATCAACCCCATGTGTAGTGCTTCTCCTGCGCTGAATATGTCTGAGGTCATGAAGATTTCACGGGCATGGTTCTTGCCGACGATGTGGGGAAGTTTGTGTGTCCCGCAGAATCCGGTGATGATGCCGAGTTTTGCTCCTGAGTGGCCGATGCGCAGGTTTTCAGAGGCGATGCGCATGTCGCATGACATGGCCAGATCACATCCCCCACCCATGGTAATGCCGTTCAGGGCGGCGATCACCGGTTTGGGGCAGGACTCAATCTGGTCGAACAGCGATTGTCCCAGTTCTGCAAAGTGGAAAGCGTCATTGGGAGAAAAATGTACCATCTGACCGATATCGGCCCCGACGGCAAAAGATTCTCCCGGATAACCGCTGAGAACGACTGAGCTCGTCTCCACATCCGCCGCGAGCTGGGCAAAAGCAAGCTTCAGTTCTCTGATGGTGGTGATGGAGAGCTTGTTGAAGCGGGAACCGGCGTCGAGCAGAATATACCCGACCCGGTTCCTGGTTTCTATGTGCAGCTTTTTGTATGGCATCAGGCCCGCGGGTGGACGTTGCTTTTTACCCAGGCAACGATATCTTCAGTTGAAGTGCCGGGGGTGAATACCTCGCAAATGCCGGCTGCTTTAAGGCCTGGAATGTCATCTTCGGGGATGACGCCACCGCCGAACACCATAATGTCACTGGCGCCTTTCTCCGCGAACAGCTGCATAACTTTCGGAAGCAGTGTGTTGTGGGCGCCGGACAGGATCGACAGGCCAACGCAGTCTACGTCCTCCTGAATTGCGGCTGCTACAATTTGCTCGGGGGTTTGGTGCAGACCGGTGTAGATGACCTCAAAACCGGCGTCGCGAAAAGCCCTGGCAATTATTTTAGCACCTCTGTCATGACCATCCAATCCAGGTTTTCCGACAAGTACGCGCAACGTTCTTTCAGCCATTGTAATTACCCCCAATTGTATAGTGGTTAAACTGTTTCAAGTACTGTTGACAAACAAGAAGCTTTCAGAGTTTCGTTCTACATCTCGATACCGGTTCTGGCCGGTACACCTGCTTTGTAGTAGTGTTTTATCTCCCTCATCTCAGTGACGAGGTCGGCCGCTTCGATCACCCGTTCGTGGGCGTTGCGGCCGGTCAGTACCAGTTCCGTCTTCACCGGTCTGCAGCTGATCAGTTCAAGTACCTGTTCAACTTCGATCAGGCCGAAGCCGACGGCGCCGTTGATCTCGTCACAGATAAAGAGGTCAAAGTCACCGGATGTCAGTAGTTCCCGGGCCCGAACAAAGGCTTCCTGTGCGGCCTGTCGGTCTGCGGTGATGTCTTTGGTGTTGACCCATCCCGGTCTCCCGGTTTGGATAATTGTTAGCAGAGGCGCCAGTTTTTCGGCGGCCAGGTGCTCGCCATAGCGGCCGCCACCCTTGATGAACTGGAATACGCAGACCTTGAAGCCCCGTCCGACCGCACGTAGCGCAAGCCCCAGTGCGGCTGTCGTTTTGCCCTTGCCGTTGCCGGTATAAACCTGAACACATCCCTGTCCCAAAGGCATTGTTACTCTCCTTTGAACTGCGCTGCGCGTTTGTCCAGAAAAGCCTGCATCCCTTCGCGCTGATCGAAACTCGAGAAGCAGAGGGCGAATGCATCTCTCTCCAGCATGCAGGCAGCCTGCATGTCGATATCATAACCGGTGTTCACGACCTCGCCCCCGATTCGGATTGCATGTGGGCTGCGTGTGCATATATGTGTAAGCAGTTCTTCTGTCTGCGTCAGTGCATGGCCCTGGTCGTAAAGACGGTTTATCAATCTAATGCGGTGGGCTTCACCGGCATCGATAATGTCGCCGCTGTAGAGCAGTTCTTTTGTTTTTGATTTGCCTATCAGACGTGCAAGTCTCTGGCTGCCGCCACAGAAGGGGATGAGCCCGGCGGCAATGCCCGGAAACCCAAAGCTGGCTGATCGTGATGCCACAATAAAATCACAGGCCAGCGCAACTTCCAGCCCTAACCCGGTGCATTCGCCTTCGATTACGGCGATGCATGGCTTGCCGCTTTTCTCGAGACGGAACATTACCTGTTGGCCGAGATCAGAGAGAGTTGCGGCGTCATGGCCCGACATACTCATGTCAGTATGGCATTGACAGAATCCACAGCCAGAATCTGTCAAAAGCAGTCCCTTTATTTCGTGTTTACCTGAGATAAAGGATATCTGGCGTTGCAGTGCTTCCAGAAGTTCTCCTGGAGAAGCTGACTTGTTGCCGGGGATGGTGAGGACGGCTATGCCGTCTGTCTTCGTCTGGATCGTGCAAAGTTTCTCTGGCAACGGCTGTTCCTGTTCGCGTACAAAGAATAAAAAGCGTGCAACTATAGCAATTCAAATCGTATACGGTCAAGAAAAGCTTTAGTCAATTTGCTCGACTTGTAAAAACTTGCCGAATACAATTATGGCGCTATACTGCGGCATCAAAACTTTGCTCCCGGGAGAACAGATATGCATCTGCCTACGCTTGTCCGTCGCCGAACCCATGCGTCCCGCAACGCTGCAAAAGAAAACGCCGCTTGGCTCCAGCAGCATATGAGCCCGTATTTTTTCCAGGCCATGGCAGATGAGGAGGATGCGCTGGAGTTGCTGGCCCGCGAGATGGGGCGCTTGCGGAAGAACCGGCACTTGATTCTGACTGATCAGGAGAAACGGCTGGTGATTGCCTGCGTCAACCATCCCGGTTCCCTGTACGGGACTCTGCGCCACATAGGTGAGCGCGAAATCTCATACGCGATGTTTTCCCACTCCAATGCCGATATGCCCGGTCTTGACACTGAACTTGAAATTCAGCGTTTTGAGTTCGATCGGCGCGAAAATAATGAAATAGACCTTAACCTGAAGGTTGATATTCCGGCGGCGCTGGTGCGTAAAGTGAGGGCTGAGCTGCGCACATCGTTCCCGGCCTTTGACTTGAAACGACTTGAGCGGCTGCTTAAAATTCTCTGGCTGAATAATCCGGATTATATCCGGATGTCACCCGTTACACGGATTGCGTACCTGGTTTGGTTGTACGATAGCGCTAACGCCTCAGGAGGTCTTTTCCTTGATATCTCCCAGGTTGAGCGAGAAGGACGCATCGAGACCCGGGTGCTGCTGGGCGTAGGCAATCCTCCTCAGGGAGAGTTTCTGCTGCAGTTGCTGGAGGTTTTTAATCGTCTGGGCATCGGTATCAGAAGGGCTTACTGTCAGACCATATCAAACGGAATACACCCCTATTTTCTCGGTTCATTTCTTGTTATCAGTCGCAAGGGCGATGATATTTCTCCTCAGAGTCCCTTGGCTTCACTCTTGAAAAGAGAACTCTGTACGACGCAGATTCTTTCCACGTCATCACCGGTATATCGCCAGTATGTGGTTGAATGTCTTCTTTCCGGCGAGGATGCTGCGCTTGTTAACGCCTTTATCTCTTTCTGCCACACCAGTCTCGCTCACGGGCAGCCGGACCGTTTTGGATTGGAGGATGTTCAGAGTGCGTTTTATGATCACCCGGAAATGGCACAGCTCCTCATCCGCCTCTTCCGGGTGCGTTTTGAACCGGATGTGCCCGGGCGGGAAAAAGTTTATGCAGATGCCCTCGCCGAAGTTCGGGATGCTGTAGAGGGGTATAATACCGGACATCGTTGGCTGGATGACATCCGTCGCGCGGTCTATCGTTGCTGTCTGCTGCTGGTCACCCATACCCTTAAGACCAATTTTTTTGTGGTAGAGAAGCAGGCACTGGCTTTCCGGCTTGACCCGGGATATTTACGCCTGCTTGGCCGTGAGTTTACCTCGGATCTTCCTGAAACTCTCCCGTTCCGAGTTACTTTCTTCTTCAGCCGTTTCGGTGCCGGATATCATGTCGGTTTCTCTGACATCGCCCGTGGCGGTTGGCGTACTGTCATCGCTCGCAGTGCTGACGATTATATCACCTCGGCCAACACGATCTTCCGCGAAGTATATGTCCTGGCTAATACTCAGCAATTGAAGAACAAGGATATCTACGAAGGTGGGTCCAAGCTGGCGGTTGTTCTGGATGCGTCCGATCTGGAACAGGCCGGGAGTGATGCTGAAAACTGCCGTCTTTACAAGCTGCAATACAGTATTGCCAATGCGTTTCTAGATATCTTTATCACTGCAAACGGAGTGGCCAGAGACCGGCGTGTTGTTGATTATTACGGTGATGACGAACCGATCGAGATCGGTCCCGATGAGAACATGCATGACGTCATGATCGAGGCCATCGCTTCTCTGTCCAAAAAGCGCGGCTATCTCCTCGGTGTCGGTATCATGTCAAGCAAGCGCTTCGGTATCAACCATAAGGAGTATGGAGTCACCTCTACCGGTGTGGTTGCTTTTGCAGAAATCACCATGGCTGAAGCGGCCGGGGTTGACATCCGTCGCGACCACTTTTCGCTCAAGATGACCGGTGGTCCGAACGGCGACGTTGCCGGTAACTCCCTCCGTATTATGCTGGAGCGCTGCCCCGGAATTCAGGTGCGCCTGATTCTTGACGGCACGGCGGCACTGTACGATCCTAATGGCATTGATCGTGACGAATTACGTCGTATTGTCCTTAAGGATGACCTGGATGTCTTCAATCCAGATTTTATTGGAGAAGGTGGCTCTATTATCTACCGGACCGGGAGACGCCTCGAAGGGCTGAAAGAGTCGCATCGTAAAGTAATGCGTGGTTCTGGAGGGCTTGTTGAGGAGTGGCTTGATGTCGATGATTTTAATAGGCTCTACAACAGTCTGGTTTTTACGGTCAAGGCGGATCTTTTTATTCCTGCCGGTGGCCGACCGGAGACGATCGACGGCCAAAATTGGCATACTTTCCTCGATGATGATGGCGTGCCGTCATCACGGGTAATAATTGAAGGGGCCAACTCCTACATTACTCCTGAGGCACGGATCCAGTTGCAAAGGGGCGGTGTGGTATTGATGCGGGACGCCTCGGCGAACAAATGCGGCGTTATCTCGTCATCCTATGAGATAATTGCCAACCTGTTGCTTTCTGAACGTGAATTTATGGAGCATAAGGAACGCTATGCCAGTGATGTTCTGGCTATCCTGGAGAAGAGAGCAGCAGACGAGGCCCGTCTGATCCTGCGACGGCACATGGAGTCGGGCGGCGCTCTCCTCTATAGTGAGATTTCTGAGACCATCAGCCAGAACATCAATAGCCTGTACACGCGGTTGTTCGAATTCTTTTCGGCGCGTCCGGAACTTTGCCTGCAACTCCCCTTCCGTAAAGCAATTTTAAGCCACCTGCCGCGTATGCTGCAGGAGTCAGCGGCTTACCGGCAGCGGGTCAGGAAATTACCGCAGAAATACCTCTGTGCGATCCTGGCCGCAGAGATCGGCTCTTCGTTGGTATATAGCGGGAGTCGTGATACTGATTTTGAGGACATGATCCGGCGGCATTTGGCGCGGGTGTTGTGACGATGAATTGAGTGCGAAAAAAAGCAGGGCAAGATTCCTAATCTCATTAAAAACAGGCTTTTGAAATGAAGCCCCCTGTGCTATAAACTGAGATGCCAATTAAAAAGTGGAGACAAAATTTGACCGATAACTGTAGTGCGGTGACAACTATCCTGCTGATATGCCGAGAAGGGAAAAGCCGCCAGATTTATCAGGCAGAGCTTGACCTCCCGGGAGTGTCGCTGGTTTGCGTTCAGGCACTGATGGGATTTTTCCACCGTGGCGTGTACTGTCCTCTGCACGGGATTCTGGTTGATATGCCGACCTATATGCGTAGCAGTGAAGAGGAGAAGCGTCTGTTGACAGACCTGGTCGTTCTCTTTCCAGCCCTGCGCCTCAGGTGTCAGGAAGCCACCGGTGAGGTACGCACCCTCCCGTTTGGTACGGCGTATCCCGGCAATACGCCACCTGCCGTTTTCGTGCAAAAGCATTGTGCCTTGGCCGCTCCACGGAAGATACGGACCAGTGAGCGGTCGTTGCTGAATATGCCGGCACTGCTGAACAGGTCTCTTCCTGTAGAAAATGTTTCCGGCACAAGGTCCGTGACTATCAACGTATCCCGTGGGGGCTGCTTTCTGATCTGGTTCGAACAGTGGGCTGTCGGAGACCGTGGCTGGCTTGTCCTCCCGGAGCTGGAAGACCAAACGCCTATAGCGGTTGAGGTTTGCTCTGTTAGGCTATGGGGTGAGCAGCATGTCCTGCCTGGGGTAGGTGTCAAGTTCATTGAGCTTACCGGGGTGCAGAGAATTGAACTGAACCGTTTGGGTGGGGCTAGTCTCATGCAGGAGGAGGAATGATTGCCGTAATCCGGAGAAATAAGGTTTTGTTGCAAACGTTCTCAGCCGGAGCGGCGTTCTGGGCCGGCCCGCTACTGTTGAGCTTGCAGGGGGGCGTGTGGGAAAGGTTGCCATAGAAAATATTGAAACCGGTATGGTTCTGGCGGGTGATGTCCATGACCGGACAGGGCGCATGCTTCTCGGTGCCGGGGCAGAGCTGACCCAAAAACATCTGGTCATCTTTCGTACCTGGGGGGTGCTGGAGGCTGACATCGCCGGGCTGGGGGATGATGATGCCGCCAGCCAGATACCTGCGGATGTAGACCCCGTTGAACTGGCCGCGGCCGAACAGGAACTGGCACATCTTTTCCAGCATGCGAACCGGACCCATCCGGCCATTATCGAGCTGATGCGGCTTGCGGCGCTAAGAAAGGTTCAGCATGACGCTCTCTGATTATCAGGCGACAACTATCGACCGTATTGTTGAAGAGACCAGCACGGTTTATTCACTTCCCCTGTTCTATGAACGCCTCAATGAGACGATCAACCACCCCCGCAGTTCTATTGATGACATTTCCAGAATTATCACCGAGGATCAGGGCCTCACCGCACGGTTGCTACGGCTGGCAAACAGCCCGATGTTCGGCTGTTATGCAAAGGTTGACTCCATCACAAAAGCGGTCACCATCATTGGGACCCAGCAGTTGCGTGATCTGGCGTTAGCGGCCTCGGTCATGGGGGTCTTCAAGGGGATTCCTGAAGAGCTTCTTAATATGACCTCCTTCTGGCGGCACTGTATTGCATGCGGCATCATTGCCCGCAGTCTGGCGGTCTACATGCGCGAGTCGAACGTGGAACGGCTCTTTGTTGCCGGCATGCTGCACGATGTGGGACAAGTTGTGCTGGCTGCGGCCCGGCCTGAAGTGGTTCGTGAGCTTCTGGAGGAACACCGTGATACCGGCAGGCTTTATCTGGACCTGGAGCGGGAACGGCTTGGCTTTGATCATGCCGAACTTGGGGGGGCATTGCTGAAAAAGTGGAAAATTCCCTCCAGTATCGGAGAGCCAGTGGCTTTTCATCATCGTCCCAGCTCGGCAGAACAGTTCCGTCTTGAAACGGCCCTGGTACACTTTTCCGACATCATCTGTCAGGCCATGGAATTCGGCCAGGGGGCTGAGTGGGGGGTGCCGCCGCTTGACGAGCCTGCCTGGGACCGCCTGGGGCTGTCGCCACATGTCCTTGGGTCTGTCCTTAAACAGTCGGAATCCCAGATAGCCGAGACATTTGCCATCCTGTCAGGAGGGGAGGATGACTGATGAGAGAGAACCCAGATCTCCGGAGTTTCTTCAGGAACGGGTCAGTTATCTTGAGGAGTCAAACCGGCGCTTCATGTCGATTCTGGAAATGCTCGCCTCCAGCAGCGAGTTCCAGGGTGATCTCAGTCGTGCCAAGGATGGCGAGGGGATTTTTAAAGCGACGGCCAGCCAGCTAAGGCGTATTTTTTCGTTTCAATCCATGGGATTTCTTGACAGTCAGCCTGACGGCAGTTTTGAACTGCTGGTGGCTGATCCCGTCTCTGCGCATGGCGCACTGCAGGAGATGGTTGAGAAATGCATGATGGACGGAACATTTGCGTGGGCGCTCAACCGTAACCAGGCTGTCCTTGTCCCGGTTGAGACCGGGGAGACGCTCCTGCTGCAGGTGGTGGCTACTCAATCCCGCATTCGCGGGATGTTTGTCGGTACATTGCACGGGAGTTCCGCTGCATTGGATGCGCCATCGCTTAATGCCCTTTCGATAGTGCTGTATTCATGTGCCTATGCTCTGGAAAGCACCATTTTGTACGCTATGCTGCATGATCATACACAGCACCTGGAAGAGCGGGTGCAGGTGAGAACGCGCGATCTTGAAGAGGCCAGGCGACAGGCAGAAGCGGCCAGTCTGGCAAAAAGTGATTTTCTGGCCAATATGAGCCATGAAATCCGCACGCCGATGCACGGGGTGATGGGAATGACAGACTTGCTTCTGCAAGGGGGACTTACCCCGCAGAAAGAAAAAGTTTATCAGCTTGCCATCAAGGACTCCGCCGACAGCCTGATGATGATCATCAACGATATTCTGGACTTTTCCAAGATCGAAGCCGGTAAATTCACGTTGGAGAAAAAACCCTTCAGCCTCAGGAGCGTGCTGGAAAACTGTCTGAGCGGCCTTCAGGTGAGGGCCGAGGAGAAGGGGCTCAGGTTAACGCGCCACCTTGACTCTGCTGTGCCGGCTTGTCTGGTGGGGGATTATGGGAGGCTGCGCCAGGTTTTTAGTAATCTTGTCGGAAATGCGGTCAAATTTTGTAAACAGGGGCAGATCTCTGTCGAAATAGACCTTGCATCCATTGAGGGGGATGAGGTTGTTCTCCATGTACGTGTGGCTGACACCGGAATAGGTATTGCGGAAGAAGCCTGCCAGCGCATCTTTAACCAGTTTGAACAGGCCGATGGTTCCACCACAAGGAAATACGGAGGGACCGGGCTCGGTCTTGCCATCTGCAAGAAACTGGTGGAGTTGATGGGGGGTGACATCTGGGTGGAGAGCCGCTTGGGGGTGGGGAGCTGCTTTCATTTTACGGCCCGCTTCCAGTCGGGGGACGAAGCTCTGTTGTTGACCGAAACAGACACGGTCTCTGCTCCCGGCAGGCTGCGGCAAACGCCGCTGGATATTCTTCTCGCAGACGATGTGGAAATAAACCGGGCCTTGGTACAGGCTGTTTTGGAGCCATACGGCCACAGGCTCACGCTTGCCGAGGACGGGCGGAAGGCGTTTGATGCCTACAAATCCAAGCGCTTTGATATTGTCCTTATGGATGTCCAGATGCCGGAGATGGACGGGCTTGAAGCTGCCAGGGCAATTCGTGAATATGAGCACGCTATGGATCGGAGTGTGGCCGTGCCGATTGTTGCAATGACCGCGTTTGCCGGGCATGAAAATCGTCAGGTCTGTCTGGATGCGGGGATGACTGATTATCTGCCCAAGCCGATCAAGCCTGAACAGTTGTTGCAGTTGCTGGATGCATTGTGCGGTTGTCAGGCGCCTGCAGCAGAAGCGGAAAGCATAGTCCAGTCGCTGCCCCCTGAAGCAAGCGAAGCGCCGAGCCCCCCCGACGAAGAGCTGGTGGTCTTTGCTCAAAACGTGCTGTTGGAACGGCTTGGGGGGCGTTTGGAGATGGTCCCTCGTTTTGTGACGCTCTTTTGCAAGGGGGTTTTACCTCAGCTTGAGGGGTTAGGTACGGCACTTGAGACGGAGGATGCAGACGGAGTGCGGCGCCATGCCCATGCCATCAAGGGCTCGGCCGGGAATATTGCTGCTCTGCGGATGCAACGGACTGCTGCAATGATGGAAAAGGCTGCCAAGGAAGGTGACCTGACTGATGTGCCACAGCGACTTGCTGTTTTGCAACAGGAGTACAATGAATTTATCGCGGTCGCTACTACTTTGGGGTTCATGGCTGAAGCCAAATAAGCTTCCATGGAGGTGAAATATATGGTGAAATGTCTGGTTGTTGACGATGATGAGCTGGGACGTGAGCTGATTGCCCAGTATCTTGAAAATGTCGCCGTCTGCGATATGGCGGAAAACGGCTTAAAGGCTGTGGAGATGTTTCGCACTGCATTCGAGGGGGGGAACCCTTATGACCTGATGATTCTTGATATTGTGATGCCTGAAATGGATGGTTACGCCGCAGCTAAAGAGATTCGTCTGATCGAGAAGGAGTGGGGCGTGTCGATTAACGACGGGCTTAGTATCATAGTTCTCTCTTCTTTGAATACGCCGGGCGATGTTATCCAGGCTTACGTTTCAGCTAAGTCGGCCGCACACCTGGTAAAGCCGGTACAGCCGGATAAACTGCTTGGGGCCATGAATAAGCTGGGGTTGTGCAAGAGCCAACCATGACTCTTGCGGGTTCTCTGGCTGCATATGATGGTCTGGTCTGGTATTAAATTTGCTTTGGCATCAGCCGGGTGTATGTTAGTACAGTTTTACAAGATCCTTCCAAAAGAGGTTTCATGTGTCTGGAAAACAATTTGTAAAGGGAGCTGAGTCCGTTAGTCGCTTTGAAATAAAGCGCTATGGCTATACCCTTACGCTTGAGATCAGTCCTGATGAACAGGAATGTTACTGCTACTATGAACCTTCGACTATCGGCGGGACGCCGCTCACGTATGCAGAGTTGCAGGCACATCTGGCCCAGTTCAAAATTAATGACGGTGTTGTCCCTGAAGCGGTAAGCTCTCTTCTTAATTCCGCGGTAAGTGCAAAGTCTGTAAGCCGTCTTTTCCTTGCGCGCGGGATTCCAATGATTCCCGGCGAAGATGGGCACATTGCCATTGGTGTGTCCGATGAACTTGCGGAAGCGGAGCCGGAGGAGGGTGCAGGGATCGTAGATTTCCGCCGCGTACAAGCATTCCTGAATGTCGATGCTGGGGAGTTGGTCGCGACGATTATCTCTCCCGGCCCCGGAACACCGGGTAAGACAGTTACCGGGAAAACAGTGCCGCCGTTGGCGGGTGCCCCGGTCAAGCTTGAAATCGGGCAAAACGTCCGTTTGAGTGACGATGGTTTGACTGTTTTATCTCTCGCTACCGGACGTGTCTGTTTGCGGGAAAATGTGATTTCGGTAGAGGATGTCTACGAAATAGACGGTAATGTCGATTTCAAGGTCGGCAACGTTGCTTTCAAGGGGTATGTTGAAGTTAAGGGGGACGTTCTTGACGGTTTTTTCGTCAAGGCGACTAAAGGGATCAAGGTGCGGGGAAATATCGGGGTCTGCACGATCGAGTCCGATGGTGATATCTCCTTTTGCGGCATGAGTGGACAGGGTACAGGGAAGGTGCTTTGCGGAGGCTCAATAACAGCGAATTTTATTTCAGACGCAGTTATTGAGTGTGCCGGAGATGTTACTGCTGAAGTTGAAATTCGAAGCTCCCACATAAAGTGCCTGGGTGCGATCTCCGTTAATAAAGGGGGGCTGACCGGTGGTGAGTATTTCGCGCTGGCAGGTGTTGAGTGTGCCAACCTGGGCAGCAGGACTGCACTTAGGACGCGCGTTGTTGCGGGGGTTCACTATGCTGACCTCGAAGAGCTTAATTGTCTGTTTAATGAGTTAAAGGCTTTGGTCGCGGAGTTCACTGCTGCACCAAAGGGGACCGTTGATATGAAGGCATTTGCTCAGAAACGTGCCCTCGTTACGGAGCGGACCCAGGAGGTTCGTTCAAGAATCTATGAACAGTGCAATCCGAAGATAAATGTAAAAAAAGTGCTTTACGAAGGCGTCAGTATAACGCTCGGGATGATAAGTGATAATATCCTTGAAGAGCGGAAGGGGCCTGTCAGTATAATTGAGAATAGTATCGAAGGGGGATTTCGCTTTCTTGGGATGACTCCGCTATCTTTCAAAGCCCATATGATAGAACAGACATTCAAACAGCAGCAGCAGCTTGAACAACAAAGGGTAAGATCAAATATACAGGAGGCTGGGGCATGAAAGCCTTGATAGTTGACGATGTGGAAATGAACCGTGAGCTGATTGCCATTTTTCTCGAAGGGCGTGGAACTTCTGTTTTCGCCGAAAGTGGGGAGCAGGCCTTACTGTTGGTTGAGGATGCGCTGCAAACGGATGCATATTTCGACCTGATATGTATGGATATCTCAATGCCCGGTATGGATGGCCATGAAGCCCTCAAAAAGATCAGAGAGGCAGAGGAGTTGTCCGGGGGCAAGCGGGCAACTGTTTTTATGGTAACCGGTAGCAGTTCGCCTGACGACATGTTTGATGCCCTGATTAACGGCGGTTGCGATGATTATCTCACCAAGCCGCTGATGCAGCAGAGTTTCAGTGATCTTCTGGTCAAACATGGGGTGTGCTGATTTGTGCCTGGTGTCTGTACCGGTACACTGCTTGGCTGTGAATTTTGCTTTGATTCCGCCTGGATGCTGTGCTAAAAATAAAGTTCGCTTATAATAATACTCTGAGACTATAGATAAAAGGAGTCTGTCATGTCGTCCAAGAATGATAATGCCGCCGCTGCTGTCATCGCATTTGCTTCAGGTGCCATCATAGGTGTGGCTGCCGCCCTTCTGCTTGCTCCGGTGCCGGGCCGTGAAATGCGTGAAAAGTTGTCCGATCTGGGAGAAACTGCTGCCGAGCGTGTAAAACGTCTCGCTCGTGAAGCTAAATTCAAAGTAGGCCCACGCACAAAAGGTGCGGACTATGAGTACGACGGCGGCGATGCCTGGATATAACCGGACCCGCTGCTAATGGAACTGAAATACGGCTCAACTTCATTTGATCTCGACCTCCCGCCGGAACGTCTGGCGGGAGTAGTCGCCCCCTCGCCGATTGTTGTAGATGAATCCCCCGTAGACATTATTGAAGCCGCCTTGGACGGTTGTAGCCATTTTTTGTCATCTGTCAGTCCGGGTGATAAAGTCGTTATAATAACCTCAGACATTACCCGTTACACCGGCAGTGAAATATATCTGCCGTTGCTGGTGGAACGGCTGAACCGTCTGGGAGTAGCCGATAGTGATATTGAGATACTGATCGCCCTCGGCATTCATCGCAAGCAAACTGAGCATGAACATCAGCGTATCCTTGGCTCACTGTATGGCCGGATACCTGTTGTAGACCACGAATGCGACGACCCGGAGCAGTTGGCTTTTGTCGGCACGACTTCAAGCGGCATCAGGGTTGATATTAACCGTAAGGCAGTAGAAGCGGATCACTTGATTCTGACCGGTACTATCGGTTTTCATTACTTTGCCGGCTTTGGGGGCGGTCGCAAGAGTGTCCTGCCCGGTATAGCCAGCCGAGAGTCCTGTATGGCCAGTCATTTTTCCGTTCTGAATCCGGGTGAGGGGAGCGGCAAGAACCCGCTGGCGACTACCGGGAATCTGGAGGGCAACCCGGTGCATCGTGCAATGGTGGAAGGATGTGCCATGGCCAAGCCGGCTTTTATCGTTAACACCGTGCTAGCCCCGGATAAGCGTATCGTTGCGGCATTCGCCGGCCATTGGCGCGATGCACACGAGACAGGATGCCGCTTTTATCGAGAGCGTTTTGCCTTCCCGGTTGCAGAAAAAGCTGATCTGGTGGTTGCTTCCTGTGGCGGCTTCCCGAAAGATATCAACCTGATTCAGGCCCATAAGGCAATGGAATATGCTGTGCAGGCTCTTCGCGACGATGGGGTGATGATTCTGCTGGCGGAGTGTCGGGACGGCTTCGGCAACGGGACTTTTTTTACTTGGTTCCGCCATAAAACTCTGGAGGTGTTTGAAGCGGCGCTTCGGTCACACTATGAGATCAACGGTCAGACCGCCTACTCCGTCTTGCAGAAAGCGCTCCGTTTCCGGATTGTCCTTGTGTCGGAGTTTCCCGCGCAACAGGTTGAGCAGATGGGCATGATCCCGGCACGTACGCTTGATGAAGCTATGGAATGTGCCGCCGGCATGCTGCCCGCGGATTGGTGCTGTTACCTGATGCCTGACGCCGGAAGTCTGCTGCCGGTGGATGACGCGGAATAAACAGCCGGTAAGAAAAAATGATTGCTCGTCGTTTCCTTCGTTGCTATGGTGCCACTTTTGCCTGCCTAATCTAACTTGTTTGACTCAGGACGTGAATACATGGAATTACACGATCAACTGAAAACTCTTGGCTCCGGTGCTACCGCCTATTGCTACGACAAGCCGGATGCCGGGTTGCTGGAAGCGTTTCCCAGTCCCTTTGCCAAGGCAGAACTTAACCCTGCCGGAGCCGTCGGGACGCTGCATATTGAATGTCCCGAGTTTACCTGTCTCTGTCCGATGACCGGGCAGCCTGATTTCGGGAAAATAGTGATTGATTATCAGCCGGGCAAGTTATGTGTCGAGAGCAAAAGTCTGAAATTGTACCTCGGCTCGTTCCGGATGCACGGTGAATTTCACGAAGCCGGCGTTAATCGCATCTGTAATGATCTTGTGACGCTGCTTGATCCGGTGTGTCTGACTGTGCGTGGCGAGTTTACCCCGCGTGGCGGTATCCCGTTCTGGCCGACGGCGGAATATAGAAAGAAATAGCTCGCCAGCTGTTTTTTTATACAACTTACCAAGGAGAATCAGTTTTTATGTTTTCTACGTCCGACTTCAAAAAGGGGCTCGTCATTCAGCTGGACGGAGCTCCATGCCTGATCGTTGATATCAACATCAGCTCACCCACTGCGCGCGGCGCCAACACAATGGTAAAAACCAAATACCGCAACCTGATTACCGGCCAGGTATTGGAGAAAACATTCCGTTCGGGCGACAAGGTGGATGAAGCTGATTTCGAGCGCCATAAAGGGCAATTCCTCTATGCCGATGGCGGCAACGGCGTTTTTATGGATCTTGAAAACTATGAGCAGTTCGAGATGCCTGCCGACGAGTTTGAGCCACTCTCACTCTATCTGCTTGATGGCACTGAAGTTGTGTTGGGGCTGTTCGAAGGGCGTATGGTTAATGTTGATTTGCCGATGACTGTTGAGCTGACGGTCTCAGAAACGCCGCCGGTCATGAAAAATGCTACCGCAACAGCCGAAACAAAGGAAGCCATTCTTGAAACCGGGTTGAAAATTCGTGTTCCTCCTTATCTGGAGTCTGGCGAGAAGGTCAAGGTTGATACACGTGATGGTCGCTTTCTCTCGCGTGCATAGCTTGCTCAAAGATATTCTAAAATGCTTGACATGGGTGTTGCTGTCCTCTATTATGCAACTCCCCTACGGGCCTATAGCTCAGTTGGCTAGAGCCACCGGCTCATAACCGGTTGGTCCCAGGTTCGAGTCCTGGTGGGCCCACCATTTTAAAACAAATAAGGGGAATACGCCGGATGCCGGCCAGATATTTGGGAACGTCCTGTTACCATACCTCACAACGAGAGTGCACACCGAAAGGTTGCACTCTTTTTAATTGTAGCCTATGAAGAATCCTAAAGTAGCGGACATCGTTGGAATTATTAACAAAATAGCTCCCGTGGGGCTGGCGGAAGCGTGGGATAACCCGGGGCTTCAGGTTGGTGACCCCGCCGCCGAAGTGAGCCGCGTTATGGTTGCTCTTGACCCGGCACCCGACGTAATAGATTCTGCCCTCAAAGCTTCCTGTCAACTGCTCGTAACTCACCACCCCCTTATATTCAAACCGCTTAAGTCCATATCAACGGCAAACCCGCACGGTGCTACCATTCAAAAGGCGCTTAAGGGGGGGCTGTCGATAGTATCAATGCACACCAACTATGATATTGCCAGCGGTGGACTTAATGATCTGCTGGCGGGTAAGATTGGCCTTTCAAGCTGCGTGCCGCTCAAAGTGACAAATACTTCTGAGCTGGTCAAACTGATTGTTTTTGTCCCTGCTGAACAGCTTGAACAGCTACGTTCTGTCCTGTTGCCATTTGCGGCAGCACAGGGAAATTATCGTGATTGTTCGTTTGCTGCCGATGGCGTCGGGACGTTTACCCCACTTGACGGGGCAGAGCCGTTCGCCGGGACGATAAATATGCTGGCAGAGGTACATGAAAAAAGACTTGAGCTTTTGCTGCAGCGGACGCAACTGCCGCGAGCTATTAAGGTGTTGCTGGCAGCCCATCCCTATGAAGAACCGGCTTTTGATGTCTACCCGCTTCACAATGACGGGGAGAAATTGGGGATCGGTCGAGTAGGGTTGTTGCCGGAGCCGCTGACGCTGGCGGAGTATGCCGCCCAGC
>JAQUIT010000033.1 GCA_028681335.1 Desulfuromonadaceae bacterium
TTAATTTTGCTGCGGGCAATCTGGCCCTACGGGAAACAGATAGAAAACTACGTTGCAGTCAGTATCAATACCCTCCACGGAGCTTTCGTAATCACCATGTGTTAGTAGGCGACGTTCGGTGACTTGGCGCGCCGCGAGAATAAACAATGTGAGAGTTTACGGCTTTGATTGAGTCTTCGGCGTACAAGTATTCGACTAAGTGAAAGTTGAAGACGACGGTAGTAGCCCCAAAGGGCGTAGAGTATTCAACTTTCACTCTTAAAGGGAGGCTTAATTCATAGGCTATGCTAAAGTGAAAGTTAGCCGAATACTTAGCCTTATTCCGGTCTTAGAAAATGTAGTCGAAGCTCGCGTACATGCTGAACAGGGCGAGGCTGAGCGGGAGCAGGGCCTTCCAGCCAAGGCGCATGAATTGGTCGTAGCGGTAGCGTGGCAGGGTGCCTCTGACCCAGACGAAGCCGAAGAAGATGGCGGTGAGTTTGAGCGCGCTGAAGCCGCCCAGGAAGTAGATGGAGGCGAGGGCGGACATGACGGCCATGTTGGCGTACTCGGCGATGAAGAACAGCGCGAAGCCGAGGGAGGAGTACTCGACGTTGAAGCCGGCAACCAGCTCAGCCTCGGCCTCTGGCAGGTCGAACGGGACGCGCTTGGTCTCGGCCAGGATGCAGATGAGGAAGATGAAGAAGAGCGGCAGCAGGCCAAGTTGGACGTAACTGGAGGCGTCGGCGAAGTTGAGGGACTTGGCACCGGTGCTGTCGGTCAGGAACAGGCTGATGCTGAGCAGCGCGGCGCCGAAGCCCAACTCGTAGGACACCATGAGCGCCACGGAGCGCAGGCAGCCCAGGAACGCGTACTTGCTGTTGGACGCCCAGCCCGCCAGCATAACGCCGTAGACGCCCAGGGAGCTGAGCGCCATCAACACCAGCCCTTGGTAGGCGGCGTCGCTGATGAAGATCCCGCACCAGGAGACTTGGCTCAGGATGAACGCGATCATCGGCGCGGCAGAGAACGCACCGCTCGCGCTGGACTCCGGCAAGACCGGCTCCTTCACGCCCAGCTTCAGGCCGTCCCAGAACGGTTGCAGCACGCCGCCGAAGCCAGA
The DNA here is from genome assembly GCA_028681335.1 of Desulfuromonadaceae bacterium. Taxonomy (GTDB): domain Bacteria; phylum Desulfobacterota; class Desulfuromonadia; order Geobacterales; family Pseudopelobacteraceae; genus JACRCG01. The sequence continues at coordinate 1,103 of JAQUIT010000033.1, forward strand.
GGTTTGCGGACCCATGCGGCGTTGCAGGGAACCCATCACTTGACGCTCCGCCAAGGTGAAAAAAGCCACTGACATCAGCACTGGCACTGTAATCACGAGAATGGTAATTAAAATCATGAAGGGTACTGGCCGTACATTTGTATGCCAGATTGCGCAATTTGGCCCTACGGGTGGATTATTGCCCGAGACTGAGAGTACGTGATTCGAACACGTGCATGCCTGGTTCAAAGCCAGGTGCCTTACCTCTTGGCTAACCCTCAAGAAGTTCACGTTATTGTACAGAAGATGAGGGATTTGAACCCACAACCGTTCGTTTTGGAGACGAAAACTCTACCGTTGAGCTAATCTTCTATGTCCGACTCCGCAAAGCCAAATCGAGAGCTCCCGATTATATGCCATAGGCTAAATCCACCCATAGGGCCAGATTGCGCGGTGGCCCCCGCGCACTTGGCCCGTAGGGTAGATTATATGAGTTTGCAACTGGCGAGCACTATGCGGCGATAGCGGTGCGCAACACTGGCAGTTGGCTGAAGGTGTGGTTGGCTGGGGTGGCCGGCAGGAGCCACTCGAGGGTGGTGGCGGAGGACGGAGCGACGGTCACCTTGTCTTGCGGGATCAGAGCGACTGGGCCGGCGAGCAGGAGCAGGGAGAAGAAGGACACGAGGGAGCCGTAGGAGGACAGGCTGTTCCAACCCGCGAAGCAGTCAGCGTAGTCGAACATACGACGCGGCATACCAGCGAGGCCGAGCATGTGCATCGGGAAGAAGGTGAGGTTGACGCCGATGAACAGGGTGACGAAGTGGAGCATGCCGCGGCCCTCGTGGTAGGACAGGCCGGTCATCAGGCCCAGCCAGAAGTACAGGCCGGCGAAGATGCCGAAGACGGCGCCCATGCTGAGCACGTAGTGGAAGTGAGCGACCACGTAGTAGGTGTCGTGGACGAGCATGTCGACGCCGCCGTTAGCCAGGACGATGCCGGTGACGCCGCCCATGGTGAAGAGGGCGAGGAAACCAATAGCGAACCACATCGGGACGGTGAACCACACGCGGCCGGCGTAGATGGTGGCCAACCAGGAGAAGATCTTCATGCCGGTCGGGACGCCGATAATCATGGTAGCGGAGGTGAAGTAGGCGATGGTGTCCAGGTCGAGGCCGACGGTGAACATGTGGTGGGCCCAGACGATGAAGCCGAGCACGGCAATGGCAGACATGGCGGAGATCATGCCCAGCACGCCGAAGACCGGCTTGTTGCAGAAGAAGCTGATGACGTGGCTGACGATGCCGAAGGCCGGGAGGATCAGGATGTAGACCTCTGGGTGGCCGAAGAACCAGAACAAGTGTTGGTAGAGGACCAAGTCACCGCTCTCGCAGAAGTAAGAGGTGTTCAGGTTACGATCAGTCAGCAGCATGATCAAAGCCGCGGCCAGGACCGGGACGGACAGGATGACCAGAATGGCGGTCAGCACGATGGACCAGACGAACAACGGGATTTGGTTCGGTTTCATGCCAGCTGCTCGCATGCCGGCAACGGTCACCAAGAGGTTGATGGAGCCCAGGATAGAAGACATGCCGTTCAGGTGCAGGCTCAGGATGGCCAGGTCGACAGCCGCGCCGCTGTGTTGGATGGAGAGCGGCGGGTAGGCGGTCCAGCCAAGACCAGCACCTTGCTCAACCAGGGTGCTAAGGATGAGCAATAAGAAAGCCGGCGGGTTGAACCAGAAGCTGATGTTATTAAGGCGCGGGAAGGCCACGTCTGGGGCCCCAATGAGAATCGGAGTCAACCAATTGCCGAAGCCGCCAAAGAGAGCCGGCATAACCATGAACAGAAGCATAATAAGCCCGTGGCCAGTGATCAGCACGTTGTACAGTTGGCCGTTGCCATCGAGCAACCCGCGGCCCGGCATAGCCAACTCAAGGCGGATGAACATAGAAAGAGAGGTGCCAATGAGGCCCGCGAAAAGAGCGAACCCCAGATAAAGAAGGCCAATATCTTTGTGGCTAGTGGAAAATAAGAAACGAGATAACATTTAAGGCCACGAAGTCTTCAAGACATTACGGCTTGTGGGGAATAGCATTTACGAAGTCCTTAGCAATTTGGGGTTTACATCGGCTTGATGCCCAGCCACATTACACCCATCATCAGTGGAGCCACCAGCGCAATCTCGAAACGACTCAGATCGCAAAGGTTCACTACACCAGCCCCTGGATAACCGTGGATCACGCGGTTGAAGCCCCAGAAGGCGTATACAGCACCGAGTACTTGAGCAGCGCAGAATACGTAAGCATAGAGCTCGTGAACCGCAAAAAGACTAGCCAAGCACAGCACCTCCGCCACGAAGTTCGGGAAGAGCGGGAAGGACAGGTTCGCGCAGGTGAGCAGGAAGAAGAAGATGGCAAAGACCGGCATGTGAGCGCCGAGGCCAGAGAAGTACATCAGGAATTTGGTATGCGCGCGCTCGTACAGCAGGCCGACCAGCAGGAAGAGGCCCGGGGAGACTAGACCGTGCGCTACCATCATGAAGGTTGAAGAGAACACGGAGTACTCGGACATGCTGAAGATCGCCAGGGTCACGAGGGCCATATGAGCGATTGAAGAATACGCAACAATCTTTTTAAGGTCAATTTGACGAATTGTGCTTAAAGTGGAGAACAGGAAGGAGGCCAGGCACAGGCAGGCTACTAGCGGGAAGATGGTTGCTGTGAAAGCCGGCACGGTTGGGATCATGAAACGGATGAAGCCGATACCGCCCAACTTCAGCAGCACGCCCGCCAGCAGGACGGAACCCGCGGTTGGCGCGGCGACGTGCGCCTCCGGCAGCCACAGGTGCGCCGGCATCAGCGGGATCTTGACCGCGAACACGGCCAGCATGCCCCAGCCCAACAGCATTTGGCGGTCGTAGCTCAGCACGTTGTCCAGCGCAGTGGTCAGCACGAGCAGGTTGGTGGAACCGCACTCGCTGTACAGTGCGAAGATGATCGGCAGGAAGAACAGGGAACCGGCCATGGTGAAGAGCACGATCTTGTAGGCCGCGTCGATGGAGCCGTACGGGGTGCGCGCGATGAGCAGGAACAGCAGGATGAGGGACGCCTCGAACAGGATGTAGAACCCCAGCAGGTCCAGTACCAGCAGGGAACCCAGGATGACGGCCTCCAGCAGCAGGAAGGTCAGGATGCCGGTCACGGTGCGCATCAGGATCACGCACAGCGGGAACAGCGCGGCAGTCAGCACCACCAGGCTCAGGCCCACCGCGTCGATGCCGAAGCTCAGGTGCAGGCGGGACAGGTACACCACGCACTGGAACACTTGGCCGGACGCGTCGTACAGGGCCCACAGGTACAGGCTCCAGAACAGCGGGATCATGGACACGACCAGGCTCGCGGAGCGGAACAGACCGTGGCTGCTGGCCGGGATGCAGGTCACCCCGAAGATACTCAAGGTGAAGACCACGAGCATGGCCAACACGGTGGTATCCGGGGAAAGGCAAAGATTCACGAAATTGCTAAACATCTCTTTGTAATTCATTTCAGGAACTGATTCCTCAACCCCTACCTGTTACGACTTTTATCCGATCTCTCCGCGACCGCTGGTTTGGGTTGCGCACTGGGCTCCCCATTCTTCATGGCCACGCGCAATCTCGGACAGTGACGGGCAATGTGTGCAACATGGTCTTGTATCTATTGGCATTACACAATAGCGGCCGTAACCGAACTGGTGTAGTCTGGGGTTGGCGTCGCGCAAAAACACGGCGCGCCCGCAGCCCGATACGGTTGTTTGGCCGGCAACTTCACCGGAGCGTGTATGATCCCCGATTACTCACTATTCCACCTTCATAGGCCCCGTTTCATGGCCTAATCCGGACAAGGACAGGTTTGACTTTTGGCCTGCCTAATGTAGCACATGTGTGGCCCACTATAATACGGCGTCATGAGGACTTACTGCTCCCTTCTGCTAAGGGGATTTCCTAGCCATGCAACGCTCTTGCCGCTTCTCTAATCTATTCTTCCGGTCTGACGCAGGAAGACCGGAATAATTTTTTGTCCCACAAGAACTACTTCTAAGCGTTCTGCCTAGATTACATGCGTGTCGTAATGATTCTGTTAAGATGCATAGGGTCTTATCGTCCCACCAACGCTCCTTCGCATCTGCACAAAGAATTCAATTTCACAGAACCCGCGCTAGAGACAGCCTGGCAATCGTTCCATCATTCATGCGCGACACCAATTAAATGTCAAGGGATTTTGCTACATTATGACCGTTAGAGTTACAGCCGCCGTTTGCCTTCGCCTTTGGGCAGATGTCAGGCCCTTTACTTCGAAAAACGAGTTCTTCGCAGAGCCTTGTGTTTTTGTTAAACAGTCGTTGCCAGCTATTTTCTGAGACCTTCGCGGCCTTTCTTATCGATAAGTACGAAAGCATTTTGCCGAGTTCCTTTAGCGCGGTTTTCTCTTGTCTGCCTTGGAGCACTATACTCCTATTCACCTGTTGCGGTTTAAGGTACGACTTAAGTACTGCGGGATTTGAACCAGCGATAGTCGGCTTATGAGACCGATGCTTTAACCACTAAGCTAAGTACTTTTTTGACCCTACAGCGTAACCTCGGTGTTCTCCTATAAACTCGCACACCCGTAATGCAAAAAGTACGATAAATCCTATCTGCTTCAGACCGCAGTTTCGTGTTGTTCCATCACTGTACTCTCTTGCACTATTTCTCACACTATTGCCGCTTCTCTAATCTTTTCTTCCGGTCTGACGTAGGATGACCGGAATAATTTCGGTCTGCCCATAGGGCTATTATATGACAAACTTCCGGAATAATTTCTTCTTAACTGTACTCGCACACTACTCACCCGTGCGGGGCGAACCCCTCGCATGTATAATCCTTCATCCCTCGCGTACTAGCTGAGCATGAATCAAACCCTCGTTTTTGACGCTTCTCTAATCTATTCTGCCAAACTGAGTGAAAGTTGAAGACGACGGTAGTAGCCCCAAAGGGCGTAGAGTATTCAACTTTCACTTAGTTCGTAGAATTCTGACTACGGCGAGCGATGTTCACACCGTCGGCATTAGAATCGCGCCGTATATGATACTTCTCTAATTTGTCGTTTCACATGGCTTTAACCCTTGAATATTCGGCAATGGGGGATCGCCGCTCCTCCTTTAGAGGAGCGGCAATGCCTTTTCTCATCTTTGTTACTCATGTGTGCATGCTCGCTCCTGTTACGTTTGCACAGTTTCACTACAGGACGTTCCGCTACCTAAGAATACGAATGCGGCTTCTCTAATTTCTTGTGGTTTTTTAAAGTGGTAAGGTTATACGCGGATCATCGCATTAAACCGCATGCTCCACAGTGTGTGACCATGTCTACCAGATTCTATGATTACAATCCTTGCGGACGTATCACCAGGTTCAGAATTGTTCATTCTTTCGTTGACGGGCTGGACTAATCGGGTATCTAATCCGGTTTGATCCCCAGCCTTCCGAGCTACAGTTGCGGTCGCATTCGAATTGCTGTCTTCACCTTTGGCCGTCCTACACATATCTCAACATTTGACCGTTCCATGCATAATAAAGCAAAGCTTCGCGTGCGCCAATGATTTCTTCCGGTCTGACGAAGGAAGACCGGAATAATAATGAGATTTATTCCCACCCTCACTCGATTTACCCAATCCTCACGCAATACGCTCGCTCCTCCCGTCTTCCCGCGGCTGCTGGCACGGAATTTGCCGGAGCTATTCTAGTTGGATGACGTCCTGGTCGCGCACGCACCGAAGTACGTCACTCTCTCGAGTCCTTTAACGCATTGCCAAAAACTTCTTACTGCTGCGCTAAATAGCGATGGCCCTTGTTCCAGTGCCACTGTGACCCAGTTTCGGCGGGAGTGTCTAACTTACTCCCCCTGGGCTGCAAATAAGGAATGGGGGGCCTTGCTCATTGTTATCTCCTTCCATCCTCCTAATTTGATGCGAGTATACGTAATATTCCTATTAAGTGGCACTTCTCTAATTAACTGTCGGCAATCCGTTGCGTGCACACGAATCCCGCGTGTGTCCGTCGCCGCGTAGAAACTTAGCTTCCCTGCGATGCTGCTCACAACAGGTGAACCAGGGGTTTCGGCTGGTGTGGTCCTTTCGTACTAACCAACCTTGGCGGGTCTGGACGGCGTAGGTAGATAGAAACCGAACTGTCTCACGACGTTCTGAACTCAGATCATGTACCCCTTTCATAGGCGAACAGCCTAACCCTCGCTACCTTCTTCAGCAGCAGGACGGGATAATCCAACATCGAGGTGCCAAACCTGGGAGTCGATAGGGACTCTATTCCCAGATAAGCCTGTTATCCCTAGCGTATCTTTAGTCCATTGATGGATCCGCGTCGCTCGCGAACCCGGTCACTACTGCCCGCTTGCCAGTTTACTCCTTCCGGTCTGACGTAGGAGGACCGGAAGTAGAGGCGCACGTCTGCTTGAATGGTGTTTCTCGCAGTCAACCGGCACTTTTCAGTTCGAACTCAGCGCCGGCGTTTGCTTACCCTCGTTACCCTAATGAAGGCTACCGCCCCAGTACAACAGATCAATTACGAGTAGTAACGATTCAGTTTCTTGTGGTGCTTTTTCTCTAATGAAATTCTTCCAGTCTGACGCAGGAAGACTGGAATAATGTGATTTCGTAATTTCATGAAAGCCTAAAGTAGCCGTAAACTTTACTTTATCTGAGTCTAAAGAGAGCGAGTGTGTGCGAGGACTAAGGCACCGAACAGAGCGATGGTCAGGACCAGGCTGTTCAAGATCAACACGTCGGCGAAGCGGATGTAGAACGCGTGGCCGATCGCGCTAATGGACTCCATGGTCGGAGAGAAGCTGTACACGTTCAGGGTGGAGGAGAACGGGGAGATGCCCAGGAACAGACGGCTGCACAGCAACCCGCCCAGCGCCAGCACGCTAAAGCCGCGGTAGTACGCGCGCAGCTCAGCTGACGGGATCTCCAGCAGCATGATCACGAACAGGAACAACACCGCCAGCGCACCCACGTACACCAGCATGTTCACCAGCGCCAGGAACTCGAACCCCAGCATCAACAGCACCACGGACGCGTTCACGTACATCATCACCGCGTACATCAGGGACATAAACACGTTGCGGGTCCAACTTGACAGTACTGCCAGCAGCGCCAGCAGCAGGATAAAGGAATTCTCTACAAACATTTCAGATCCTACGGGACTTACCCTCTGCGGTGGCCATGCCTTCGGTTTCGCTCGTTTTATTCGTTTCACTTCCTAGTGTGCATAAACTTCCACTACAATCATATAAGACGTATTCGGTCATTTTGGACTTTGGGGACCTTAGCAACACATCGTGACTCTTTTCATTTCGACTACCGACCTTACCACCGGCAGTCTGACTAGAGTATCGGATCCGCCAATCTTCTCGCAGATACACTTGGCGGTCCCATTACCCCGCTTTACCTAAATAGATTTCGCGGAAAACCAGCTATCCCTAACTTTGATAGGCCTTTCACCCCTACCGCCGCGTCACCCAAGTCTATTGCTACAGACACTGGTTCGGCCGTGACTCTCTCACGCCTGCACGACGGTAGCTCAGTTAGCTTCGGGTCTTATAGAAGATCTCTCTACTTCTAGTGTCTTGGGTGTTTTTCGTTCCGTATTCTTTTGTGTGCTTCGGCAGTCTTCTGTTCCCGAACATATGTAAGGGCCGTGAACTAAGCAAGTGAGCTATTACGCTTTCATTATAGTACGGCTGCTTCCAAGCCTATCTTCTTGCTGTTGCTGTTCAAAGCCTGTCGCGCTTCTCTAATTCCGAGTTTTTGCTCTTATTCTTCTCTCCTACCCCTACTTACGCCACACTTCGACCCCTTGAACGGGAGTGAGTCTTCATGAAATTAACCCGTAGGGCCAGATTGCGCCTATTACTTTCGCCTTCATGGATTACACGGTTTCCGGTGATACTGACTGCATCGTGGTTTCTATCTATAGGAC
>JAQUIT010000003.1 GCA_028681335.1 Desulfuromonadaceae bacterium
TGTTGTCATAGAGCTGATTTGCTATCGCCGTCATGGCCATAACGAAGGTGACGAACCGGCGTTCACCCAGCCCAAAATGTATCAGCAGATTGCGGTGCGGCCAACGATAAATCGTATTTATGCAAACAGTCTGGCAGAAGAGGACGGGATTTCTCCGGATGCGCTGGAACTGATTGAACAGCGTGTCAGCGAAGCGTTGGAATCTTCTTTCAAAAAAGCTCCTGTAGAACGGTCGGTCGGATTTTCTGATAAATGGAGCGCCATCACTACCGCTTATAACACTACGCCTGTAGAGACTGCCGTATCAGTTGAGAAGCTGGTAACGCTGGCCCGGCGTTTGGCTGCACTCCCTTCAGGTTTCATACCGCATGCAAAAATCGGTGCCCTGATTCAGAAGAGGTTTGAGGCTGTTCTTAAAGGTGGGGGGATAGACTGGGGGAATGCAGAAACGCTTGCGTATGCGACACTGCTTGACCAGGGATATTCCGTGCGGATTTCTGGTCAGGATTCACGGCGAGGGACTTTCAATCATCGCCACTGTGTCGTGGTCGATAATAATGACGAGCGTAATTACACGCCGCTGGAAACAGTTGTTCGTGATGGAGCTACTTTTCAGGCCTGGAACAGCCTGCTTTCCGAATTCGGCGTCCTCGGTTTTGAGTATGGCTACTCCCTGGAAACACCTGATTGCTTGACGCTGTGGGAAGCTCAGTTTGGCGACTTTGCCAACGGCGCTCAGGTTATCATCGATCAATTCATTGCCAGCGGAGAAACTAAATGGAATCGTGCCAGCGGCTTGGTAATGCTGCTGCCGCACGGGTATGAAGGGCAGGGAGGTGAACATTCCAGCGCCCGCATCGAACGGTTTCTGCAACTCTGTGCGTCAGAAAATATGACAGTTGTCTGCCCGTCAACTCCGGCGCAGATGTTCCACCTGCTTCGGCGCCAGATGCTGCAGTCATTTCGCAAGCCGCTGGTAGTGTTTACCCCGAAAAGCCTGCTTCGGCATCCGCTTTGTTTTTCTACCGTTAACCAGTGTAGCAGTGGAGCTTTTGAACCTTGCATTGTCGATCCTGGTGACCTTTCCGTAGCCCGACAGGTTCTGTTCTGTAGCGGTAAGATCTATTACGAGCTTGAGGAAGAGCGCGCCAGATTGGAGCGGCATGATAGCGTGATTGTCAGAATTGAACAGTTATATCCGCTGGATCTCGCGTCAATAAAGGGTGTCATCGATCTGTGCACGGCTGGCTGCCGGTTGTGCTGGGTTCAGGAAGAACCGGAAAATATGGGCGCCTGGCATTATATTGAACGTTACTTCAGAAGCTTATCAGCTTCTGTCAGTTATATCGGTCGTCCGGCAGATGCTTGCCCTGCCGTTGGATCTCATCATATTCATGCTGAGCAGCAGTCGGAAATTATTCGCCTGGCATTTCCATAAAAAGAGAAAAGGTTCCATTTATCTGGCTTTGCAACCCATTGCAGTTGACAAATGAGGTTAAGCCCGTGTAGATAATGAAAACTTTATATATAAAGGCTATCCATGCTTAACCTGCTTTTTATTTCAGATAGTCCAAAAACTGAAAGCATCAAAAGTGAGCTTCAGCCCTTTCTCAAGGTCATTATTGATGTCGTCACTGATTTCGATAGCGGTCTGAGGGATGTGTTTGAAAAACGCCCTACGGTCGTTTGTATTCAGGATCAGATCGGCACTGTTACCGGTGAGAGCGTCGCCCGTCACATTCAGATGCTTCTCGGAAGCGGTGCGCCGACGTTTATTCTTCTTCACACCGGAAAGAGTAAAGCTAAGGCGATCAAGGGACTCTATGAGAGTGTAATAGATCTGGGACAACCGGGCAACGTACTTGCGGAAGAGGTGAAAAATTCTATCAAGCTGTTGCTCGGTGATAAATGGGATAAGATTTATATTCCTCCCAAACCAGCACCTGTTGCGGCTAAACCTTCTCTCCCTGTTACCGCAGAGTCGCGTGAGAATGCCGACAAACTGGTGGATGGTTTCTTGTCCGATCTTAAGATGTCCGGCCTTGCAGTTACAGAGGACCAGCCACAGGCTCAATCCGTTTCTGATGAGCTTATCGTTAAACCGCCAAATGTCAGTTCGCTTCAACCCGGAAATGGCCTTGGTAACGCTGAGGCGGACAGGGCTAAAGCTATCAATGATGATTTGGTTGAATTACTTCTTCTGGAGTCAGGCAAAGCCTGGCAGGATGAACGTTCGGCTGCGGTATCTGACGGCGTTAACGCCTTGCAGGAAACCGTTTCACCAGAGATCCCCAAGCCTAAAGCCGCTGCCGTAAAGCCACAGCCTGTTGTTAGTGCCAAGTCACCGGCAGCACCAGTTGCCAAGCCGCAGCCAGCAGCAGCGCCAGCTGCTGCTGAATTCCGCATCAGCCGGAATACGATTCAGGAAGACGATCACATTCCGGAAGATGTGCTGCTGGAGTTTGAGCAAAGTTACCGTCCTGCATCTGCCGGTCTGAGGCGTGGTGTTGTTATTGCGCTTGGTTGTGCTATCTGCGTTGCCTCAGTCTGGTATCTTGTTAATCAAAAACCGCAGCTGGTAAACTCGCTGAAGCAGCGTTTAATTCCCGCATCTGTGACCAAACCTGAAACTTTGTCTACGCCGGTGACTCTCGTTGTTCCCGTGCAAAAGCCTGTTTCGACGCCAGTTCCGTCTTTGCCTGCATTTATACCAAAAAACGGCTATGACGCCTCTTTTGCAGTGAAAAATCCCGGTTGGCAGCGCTATGTCGGTAAAGACAATGAGTTCAGGGTGTTCAAAACAGCTGCACATATACAGGCGGTTCAGGTCCTTTCTGTTAAAGACGCACCCGTTTCAGAGTCATTGTTGAAATCTGTACTGCAGGAGTTAGCAGGGAGTGCGGATTACAAGATAACTTCTCGAAGTAAAAATGCCGGTATCCATATTGAAAACGGTACAATTCAGGATAAAGCTGAAATTGTCATATACAGGAAAAACAGGGATATAAAGGCTTTTGTAGTGTCAATTAACTGAGTCTGAATAAATACTATCCGCTTTGAATCTAAACTTTAGTGTACTCAAACTCACCGATATGTATATGAATTTAAGTATATTGGTATCTAGTGTGGAGACGGAATGTTCCTTGTTTTGAAAATACGCGTACTCCTTTTTGTTTCCGTATGCACGGGGATGCTGTTCTGTGTGTCTGGCGCATATTCGGCCATGGATCCGCGCTTTGAGCTTGATCCGCAGGCGCTGGGCGGTTCTGTAACCAGTGTTAAACCCCGGAAGGTAAGGGTAAAACGCTCTTCCCGTATCCATGTCAAATCCTCATCGGCGGTGCCTGCAAAAGACAGCGTCTACATAGTAAAGCCTGCAGATAATATTTTTAAAATCCTCATGCGTGATTATGGCCTGAGTAATAATGAAGCTGAATCATTTATTGAAGAGATCAAACGCGAAAATAATATTTACGACATAAGACGTCTTAAAATTGGTCAGAAAATCATTATACCTCCGGTTCGACGTAGTTCTGATGGTTCTCTGAAGTTGCTTCAACCGGTTAGAGACGATTCCGGTTCAACAGCAGCTCCGGAACAGGCATTTAAACTTGAATCTCCGCTGCAGGGACTTTCTGAGCAAAAAGCCGTTTCGATGCTACATAATGTGTGGAATCAGGTTGTCCCGTCGAAAAAAGATCAGCTGAGGCCGCTGTCATTTCAAACGTCAACTTTTTCGTTAACGCTTGACCCGGAACGCTATCCCACGTTCGCCAGGATGGACGGCGGGCGCATTGTGCTGGACCAGGATGGCAGCATTCCGCCGCTTGTAAAGTCGTTGATTGAAAATAAAGACACTTCAGTGAAGATTGTGACTGAAGTACCGTCCGGGACAAAACGTTTTATGGCCTCTATGCTTGGAGCGGCCGCATTTTACTCTGTTGAGGAAAATTTCAGCATGGAATTTGGCGTCGATCCTAAACTTACTATTAACGCTGATTTCAAGGTTGAAAAAACGGCCGAAAGTCTTATCAAGCAGGATGTCATTCTTGTGAACAGCAGGCGCACCTTGCTGCCGCCTTCACTCGGTGAGTTTCTTAAAAAAGAGGGCTTCTCACTGTATGAGCCGTTTGCTTCTCTCCAGCCGTTTGCACAGCGTGACTCACGCACCATCCATTACGTATCCGCAAAATCAACACCGGAGATGATTGACTCCATTTTAGCAGCATTTTCAATTTCACCGGAACGTGATCGCCCGGTCGATGTTTTTGCGTCTGACAATAACGGCATATCTCTGTCGGTCAAGGCGGAGCGATATTTTGAACGTGATGGGCAGAAATATGTTGTAACAAGCTTCAATGGTGATCCTATAAATTACACCCTGTTCAGGATTCTTGAGACCAAGGGGTATAAGGTTGTCGTTTCCGAGCCCCATGACGATTTTCGCAAGACTGCTGAAAAATTAATCTCTCAAATGAAGTTAAATGGTACTTTTGCTCAACATGAGTTGTTGCAGGACAGGTTGGCCGGATATTCCTTGCAGATGTCCGGTTTCAAGCTTGATGATCCTCTTTTTCCCGGGGGTGGAATCTTTCTGACCGATCGTCCGATGGACCGGATTATCAGGGAGCTGCTTACTGAAAATGGAATTAGTGTCGATACCAGGTGAAAACATATTGTTTTTGTTGATTAATCTGTTATAACGCTCGTACCTTATCAAAGGACGAGCATTTTTTTAGCTCAGGGAGCATGTTGGACATGAGTGCAAAAAAAGTTGGAGAGCTACTCGTAGAGCAAAAAATGATTACCCGGGAACAACTCCTTGAAGCTCTTGAGCTTCAAAAAGTATTTCCGGATCAGCCGGTCGGTCAGCTGCTTTGCAAGCTTGGTTTTATAAAGGAAAGCGACCTTAGTCTCGTACTTGATCAGAAGGATAAACGGCGTAAGCTGGCTGATATACTGCTGGGAGGCGGTCTTGTTGACCAGCAGAAGTTGGTGCACGCCAGCGAAGTAAGCAAACAGAACAAAATATCCCTTGAAAATGCGCTTTTAAAATTGAACTACGTTGATGAAGAGGCCATTTCAAAAGCTATCGCCAGCCAGTATGACATGCCGTATGTCCAGGTTAATGCTGCAGACCTTGACCTTTCCCTCTCCGGGTACATTAGTGCCGTGTATGCGCAAAAACAGCGCATTGTTCCGATTTCCAAAATCGGCAATACGCTCACGCTGGCTATGTCCCAGCCGCTTAAGTCACATGATATTCGTGAGTTGGAAGACAACATCCGGCTGAGAATTATTTCTGCTATCGCCACCGAGACTAATGTCTTAAAAGCGTTGAAGCGCCTGTATAATATCGACATTGTGTCTACGAAGAGCGCTCATGATGAGGTTAATCTTGACCTGACCCCGGACAGTATCGTTGATCTGCTGAGTAAAAACTCAGCAGGAGATGAGCCGGAGGTGGAGGAAGAAACCAGGAAAGTTACCGAAAAAGACAGCGTCATCGTCAAGTTGGTCAATAAGATAATTTATGATGCTTATATGAATAAAGCATCGGATATCCATATAGAGCCATACCCGGGAAAAAATGATGTTATCGTCCGTACCAGGGTTGATGGCCAGTGCTCAATTTATCAAAAGATTCCCTACAAGTATAAATTTGCGCTTCCGTCACGTCTTAAGATAATGGGTGATCTGGATATTGCTGAACGGCGCAGGCCACAGGATGGAAAAATAGAGTTCAAGAAATTCGGCCCGCTTGACATTGAACTGCGTATTGCAACTATGCCGACGGTCGGCGGACTTGAGGATGTTGTCATTCGTTTGCTCGCAAGTGGTGATCCGATAGGATTTAATGACCTTGGACTCACAGAGCGCAACTTGCGTATTTTTAGTGAATCGCTGACGCGTCCCCATGGGTTGATTCTTGTTGTTGGACCGACCGGTTCGGGTAAAACAACAACCCTTCATTCCGGTCTTGCCCAGATAAACAAAACAAGTCGCAAAATCTGGACGGCAGAAGACCCGGTAGAGATTACCCAGGTTGGCCTTCGTCAGGTTCAGGTAAACCCGCGTATCGGTTTTACCTTTGCCACAGCGCTCCGCTCGTTTCTCCGCCTTGACCCGGATGTTATCATGGTTGGCGAAATGCGTGACGAGGAAACCGCCAGTACGGCTGTTGAGGCTTCTCTGACAGGGCACCTTGTCTTTTCAACGCTGCACACGAACTCAGCGCCCGAAACGGTTACGCGTCTGCTGGAAATGGGGCTTGACCCGTACAGCTTTTCTGATTCACTGGTCTGTGTGCTCGCCCAACGGCTTGCGCGGCGTCTCTGTACTGACTGCAAGGAAAGTTACCATCCATCACCGACTGAATTTGACGATCTGGTGGACGAATACGGCAGAAGTGAATTTGCCGGTACTGGGTTGGGTCTCTCGGATGTTGTCATGTTCCGTGCGGTCGGGTGCGACCGCTGTGGCCATACCGGATATCGTGGCCGTCTTGGTATCCATGAGGTACTTGAGTGTACAGACGCTGTAAAAGTTCTCATCAAGCATCGTGCAGACACAGACAATGTTCGCGAACAGGCCTCCAGGGATGGAATGACGACACTCAAACAGGATGGCATTCTTAAGGTCCTTTCCGGTTTGACGGATATCCTTGAAGTCCGTCGAGTCTGCATAAAATAACCGTTTGAAACAAAAATTTACTTGCATTACTTGCTCTATCATGCTAAGTAGAAGGACAATTTATGTTCACTCAGTAAGTGAGCTCGCAAGGCTCACTTTTTTTTGTCCAATCGGGATTGGTATGGCCACTCAAAAAGAAGATACATGTACCGTTGTCAGTCGTATTGCTCAGCCGATACTTGAGTCCCTTGGGCTTGAACTGGTTGATATTGAATTCGGAAGAGTCGGCCCTGATGCCGTACTACGTCTGTTTATTGATAAAGAGGGCGGCGTGTTGCTTGACGACTGTGCTGCTCTTAGTCGTGAACTGTCAATGGTTCTTGATGTAGAAGACGTCATTGCCTGTAACTATACTCTGGAAGTCTCTTCGCCGGGTCTTGACCGTCCGCTTAAAAAGCAGGCGGATTACGACCGTTTTGTTGGCCGACTCATTAAAGTGCGTACCTATCAGCCTTTCCTGGATGACAGTGGCAACAAGCGTAAAACTTTTCTGGGGAAGCTTGACGGGCTTGTGGACGGCATTGTTAAAATGACCCTCACGGAAGGGCAGACCGCCTCAATTCCGCTTGAGCAGGTTGCCAAAGCCAATCTTGAATTTGAACTCTGATCTGAAATACCTATACATGCCAGCAAGGAGAAGTAACCGTGGATACAATTATTAATCTCAAACATGCTATTGACCAGCTTGTAAAAGAGAAGGGCATTGACCGTCAGGTTGTTCTTGAAGCTATGGAACAGGCCGTTCTGACGGCAGCTAATAAAAAATATCGCAATACCCGCGACCTCGAAGCTCATTATAATCATGAAAGCGGTGAGGTTGAGCTGTTCGAGTTTGTCACCGTTGTTGAAGAGGTTGAAGATTCGTATAAGGAAATCTGTCTGGATGAAGCTCATGAGATTGACCCTGAAGCCGAAATCGGTGATTCGCTGGGTGAAAAGCTTGACTCCAGCGGCTTTAGTCGTATCGCTGCTCAGACTGCCAAGCAGGTCATTATCCAGAAAGTGCGCGATGCTGAGCGTGAGACAATATACAATGAATACAGTGATCGTATCTGGGAAGTTATTACCGGTATGGTGCGTCGTTTTGAAAAAGGCGAACTGCTCATAGATCTGGGACGTGCCGAGGCAGTTTTGCCCGCCAAGGAGCAGATGCCGCGTGAGGTTTATCGGCCAGGCGACCGCATCAGAGCAATCATCACTGATATCCGCATGACGACCAAGGGACCGCAGATAATGCTTTCCCGTACCCATCCCAGTATGCTTGCCAAGCTTTTTGAAGCGGAAGTTCCGGAAATTGCTGAAGGGATAGTTGAAATTAATGCTATTGTACGTGATGCAGGTAGTCGTGCTAAAATAGCAGTTTCATCAAATGATCGCGATGTTGATCCGGTTGGTGCCTGTGTCGGTATGCGTGGAGCACGTGTCCAGAATGTCGTTTCTGAACTGCGTGGTGAAAAAATAGATATTATTCCCTGGTCGGAAGATATTGCCCGTTTCGCCTGCAATGCTCTTTCCCCGGCTCAGGTTTCCAAGGTGTTTGTTGACGAAGAAAAACGTGCCCTTGAAATTGTTGTCGCAGACGATCAGCTCTCCCTCGCTATCGGTAAACGAGGTCAGAACGTCAGTCTGGCTGCCCGCTTAACTGGATGCCGGATTGATATCAAGAGCGAGTCGAAGGTTTCTGAGGCAGATGCGCAGGAGTTTTCATCGTTCGATGGCACTGACGTTGATGAAATTGAAGAAGAGCCGCTTCAGGAAACCGATGCTGTCGTCGCCGATACTAATGTCGAAGTCGCTGCCGAGTAGTACCGGGCATGGTCAGTAAAGCGAATACAGAGCCTCCGCAGCGTAGTTGCCTTGGTTGCAGAACAAGCAAGGACAAGGGCCTTCTGTTGCG
This sequence comes from Desulfuromonadaceae bacterium, assembly GCA_028681335.1. Classification (GTDB taxonomy): domain Bacteria; phylum Desulfobacterota; class Desulfuromonadia; order Geobacterales; family Pseudopelobacteraceae; genus JACRCG01. The sequence continues at coordinate 8,591 of JAQUIT010000003.1, forward strand.
CTTTGTCCAGACGCCTGATATGGAAATTTTGCCGGATCTCGAGAGTCGGCTTCCCGGCAGGGGCGCATATACCTGTATCAGCAAGCGCTGTCTTGCTGCTGCGGTTGATCAACGGCAATTCAAGCGCTCTTTTAAACACGACGTGTCGGTTATGCCGGCAGAACAACTGGTTGAGTATGTTCGCCAGCAGTTACATGGTCGTATTGTCGGTCTGATCGGGCTTGCCAACAAAGCTGGGTTGATTACTTCCGGTGGCGCCATGGTAAGCGACGCGTTACGGGGCAAGAAGAAGCCGGGGCTGGTTATTGTTGCAACAGATGTCTCGGAACCGATTAGCGATAAAATTATACATACTGCGGCAGCAAACCATGTGCCGTTTAGGCTAGTTATAACCAAAGATGATATCGGAATGATTTTGGGTAAGGCACCGAGAAGCGCGCTTGCTGTAGCATCGGGCGGTTTTGTGGCGCAACTGATAAACGCTATTGACAGATACAGAAACTTCCTGGGGGAGGTATAAAGGATATGGGTAAAATTAGTGTGGGTAGTTTGGCAAAAACATTGGGAGTAGAGCCCAAGGATGCTATTGCCAGGCTTAAGGAAATTGGTGTTGACGCAAAAACGGCTACATCGCAGGTTGATGAGGGTGTCGTTGCGCGTCTGACAGCCCCCCAGCAGAAAGATACCAGTACTAATGAGGTCAGGGTAGCTTCAAATATCATTCGTCGTCGTGCCAAGGTGGTTCCGGCCGTCGAAGGTAGTGAACAAGAGGCTCATGCTGAAGTGACTCCAGACCAGACACCAGTGATACCGCCTCCAACGGAGACTTTATCTCCAGAGAAACCTGTTGCTGTCATTCCGCGCGAGAATGTAACCAACGTTACTGCGAAAATAATCATGGCAGCTCCTGTCGTGCCTACAGAGCCGCTGCAAGTTGCAGAGCCTGTTAAAGCTGCAGAGCCTGTCAAGGTTGAAGCAGAAAAGGTTGCAGAACCACTGAAAACTGCAGTGTCTGTGACACCGGTAGAACCGGTCGTAGTTGCAGAATCGGTAAAAATCGCAGAGCCGGTGAAAGCTGTTGAGCCTGTCAGGGCCGGTCCGAACCAGGCAAGAATCCTTGGTATGATGGAAATCCCGGGTGTTACAAATCGTCCTACGAGAGTTGTAACAAAAGACACACCCGTCACGCCACGAACTGCTCCGCAACGTCCTGGGCAGGATCCTTCGCAACAGAGAAGGCCTGCACCTGCAACTGACCAGAGAAGGCCGGCACCAGGTTCTGACACACGGCGTCCATCACCGGGGTATGATCAGAAACGTCCCGCATCTGCTACTCCATCTGCTCCGGCAACCGAGCTTGATAGATCACGTATGAAGCAGGTACAGCTTGCTCCGGCAGCACTTCCTGGTGGTGACAATCGACGTGGTGGTAAGAAAGAAGGTCCTGGCTACGGAGATGCGGGGAAGGGTGCCAAGAAAGGAGCCCCACCAGCCAAGAAAAAAGAGCAACCGCGTAAAAATGAAATCATTGAAAAACGTGAGCGCGCTTTTGATCCTGCCTATAAGGGTTCAAAGAAGCGTGGTGGTAAAGCTCAGGTATTTAACGCCAACAAGACGGAAATTACCGTACCTAAAGCGATCAAGCGTATTATCAAAATCTCGGAAAGCATTTCAGTCGGCGAGCTTGCCAAGCGCCTTGGTATAAAAGCTAACGACCTTATCAAGTCGCTGATGAAGATGGGGATGATGGTTACCATCAATCACCAGCTCGACTATGACACCTCCGTTATTCTTGCTTCTGAGTATGATTATGAAGTTGAAAACGTAGCGGTTGACCTGGATGAAATTCTTGAATCCACTGTTGATGCACCGGAAACACTGGAAAAAAGACCACCGGTTGTAACGATCATGGGCCATGTTGATCACGGTAAAACGTCATTGCTTGACGCAATCCGGGAAGCTAATGTTATTGCCGGCGAGGCTGGAGGAATTACCCAGCATATCGGCGCCTACGACGTCGAGCTGAACGGTCGCAAGATTACCTTCCTTGATACACCGGGACATGAAGCGTTTACCGCTATGCGTGCCCGTGGCGCCAAGGTCACCGATATCGTTGTTCTTGTCGTGGCCGCTGACGACGGTGTTATGCCACAGACCAAGGAAGCCATCAACCACTCCAAAGCCGCCGGAGTTCCAATCATTGTCGCGATCAATAAAATCGACAAGCCGGGTGCGAAGTCGGAAAAGGTTAAGCAGGAGCTGACAGAGCAGGGCATTGTCTCCTCAGAGTGGGGTGGCGACGTCACCATGGTAGAAGTTTCTGCCAAACAGCGCCTTAATCTCGATGGACTGCTTGAAATGATTCTCTTGCAGGCGGACCTGATGGAGTTAACCGCCAATCCTAATAAGCTGGCCAAGGGAACCATTGTCGAAGGTCGACTCGACAAGGGACGTGGTCCGGTTGCTACTGTGCTGGTGCAGGAAGGAACGCTGAAAACCGGTGACTATTGCGTTGTCGGTGTGCATTCCGGGCGTGTCAGGGCGATGCAGAATGATCGCGGTGGCAAGCTTCTGGAGGCAGGGCCTTCCATGCCGGTAGAGTTGGTTGGTTTATCCGGCGTGCCGGATGCAGGTGACATCTTCGTGGCGATGAAGGACGAGAAACAGGCCAAGGAAATTGCCACGCTACGTCAGATCAAACAGCGCGAAGTTGAGTTTGCCAAGCATACCAAGCTGTCTCTTGAAGATCTCTATAAGCGGATCCAGAGTGGTGAAGTCAAAGATCTCAATGTCGTTGTTAAAGGTGATGTTCAGGGCTCAGTTGAGGCTGTTAGTGAAACGCTGCGCAAGCTGTCGACTGATGCGGTCCGTCTGAATGTTATCCACTCTGCCGTTGGCGCGATCACTGAAACTGACGTTAATCTCGCTGCCGCTTCAAATGCCGTCATTATCGGCTTTAATGTCCGTCCTGAAGTCAAGGCACAGGGACATGCAGAACGCGAAGGTGTTGATATCAGAATGTACAGCATCATCTACGATGCCGTTGAGGATGTTAAAAAAGCTATGGAAGGTCTGCTGGATCCGACCTTTAAAGAGAAGTTCCTTGGTCGCGTTGAGATCCGTGACGTTTTCAGTGTACCTAAGTTCGGCAATGTTGCCGGTTGTTACGTCACCGATGGCAAGATGGTTCGTAACGCCCAGGTCCGCTTGCTGCGTGATAACATCGTTGTGTACGAAGGTAAGATGTCGTCACTGCGTCGCTTTAAAGATGACGTCAAAGATGTTGCCTCCGGTTATGAGTGCGGCATCGGCCTTGAGAACTATAATGACATCAAAGTCGGCGATATAATCGAAGCATTTGAAATGGAAAAAATAGCCACAAAACTGTAGGGACAAGGGTGCTGAGTGCAGGTTTACCGTGGCTAGTTAAACCATGTATCCTCATTTCAGCACCCTGTACCGTTGAGGAAATCTATGCAGCACAAACGATCAGATAAAGTAGCTGAAACTATCCACGAAATAATTTGTACTATTCTATCCAGAGGACTTAACGATCCTCGCATCGGTTTTGTTACCATTACCGGGGTAGAAGTGACTGACGATCTAAGTCTTGCCCGCATTTATTTTACCGTCATTGGTGATGACCTGGTCAAGAAAGAGACGGAAGCCGGCCTGAACAGTGCTAAAGGTTTTATCCGCCGCGACATCGGCAAAAAACTTACTATTCGTCATACACCGGAACTTGTCTTCAAATACGATAAATCTCTTGATTACGGCAGTCGAATAGAATCTCTTCTGAAGGAGATACACACTGAGCATGACGGAAACAATTCAACAGATCACTGAAGTCATTCGTTCCAACGCATCCTTTCTAATAACAACTCATGAGGGGCCGGACGGAGATGCAATAGGCTCTTCGCTGGCTCTTGCTTCGTTCCTTCGCAAAATCGGCAAAAATGTTACCGTGCATTACAAAGATCCTGTTCCCGACCTCTATGCTTTTCTCCCTGCGACAGATTCTGTCGTCCCACATATTCCTGACCAACAGTACGACGTTTCCTTCGTGCTTGATATCGGTGAGCGGAAACGGGCCGGAGCAGAATTTTGTTCTTTCTCTCGAGTAACTACCACGGTAAATCTTGATCATCATCTTTCCTGCGATAACTTTGCTGACTACAATCTCATTGATACAAAGGCTGCGGCAACCGGTGTCCTCGTTTATCGAATTGCCACCGCTTTCGGTTACCAGTTTGACCGGGAGACGGCTCTCTGTATCTATGTTGCAATTATTACCGATACCGGCTCATTCCGCTACTCCAACGCCAATCGTGAGGCCTTTACTGTTGCCGGTGAAATGATAGAATGCGGTGTCAATGCCTGGGATGTAGCAGAGAAACTCTATGAAAACCAGCCGCAACGGCGCCTTGAGTTGCTGGCCAAGTGTCTGCCTACACTAGAGGTGTTTAAAGACGGCCAGGCTGCTTCCGTCACCGTGACAAGTGACATGTATGCCTCCTGCGGTGCTGATGCCGAGTTGACGGACGGTTTTGTCAATTATCCCCGCTCTATTCGTGGCGTTGAAGTTGCCATCTTTTTCCGCCAGCTGGAAGAGAATAAATTTAAGGTCGGTTTTCGTTCAAAGGGGAAGGTGAATGTTGCCGCATTTTCGGCGGCATTTGGCGGTGGCGGTCATCATAACGCTGCCGGATGTACCCTGGACGGTAGTCTGGACGATATTAAGGCACTGGTGTACGGTATCGTGGAGGAATCCCTTTGATTAACGGTTTTGTCGTTATTGACAAGCCGGCCGGAATTACCTCCCATGATGTAGTCAGTCGTGTCCGTCGTATTCTGGGGACACGAAAGGTTGGTCACACCGGGACATTGGACCCCTTTGCCACAGGAGTTCTGCCCGTTGCGGTCAATGACGGGACAAAAGCAATTCCTTTTCTTGATGAGGGGGTTAAATGCTATGAAGCACTGATGCAACTCGGGGTCGCAACCGACACCCTTGATATGACCGGTCAAGTGTTGCGTGAAAGCGCTTTTGATTCTGTTACAATACAGCAGTTGCTGGGTGTTTTTGAAAGTTTTACCGGTCATATATTTCAGATTCCACCGATGTATTCTGCAATAAAGCAGGGTGGGCAACCTCTCTATAAATTAGCCCGGATGGGGCAGGAGGTTGAACGGGCAGCCCGTCCGGTGGATATTCACTCCATAGAACTCCTCTCTTTTGCACTCCCCTTTGTATCAATCAGAGTCACCTGTTCACGTGGGACCTATGTTCGCACTCTGGCAGATGATATTGGCGCCATGATCGGCTGCGGCGCCGCCCTGAAGGAGTTGCGCAGAACAGCGAGCGGACCGTTCGTGATCGGTGCTGCGCACACGCTTGAGTCATTGCAATGTGCGGTTGATGAACAGCGCTTGACGTCACTCTGTATTTCACCATTCAGCTCTTTGGCGCATCTCCCGGATGTTCCGCTTGCGGATTCCGGTGTGGCAAAAGTCTCCTTTGGTCGCTCGCCACTCTGGAATGATACTCGTATTCAAGGAGATGACGTGCCGGTTGGAACTGAACTGGTGCGCCTTTCTCATGACGGAATTCTGATTGCAGTTGCCCGGTTGGTAGAGAGTGGTGACTCCGTTGCTGCCATTGTTTTGAAGCGTGTTTTTATGTGAGTTAGTACTTTACAAATGAGTCGTCACTGTGATACTCATAACAACTCAGTTATATACGTTTTGGGGTTCCCCCCCTGATTTCGTAATCTTATCAATTAGTTTCATGGAGGAGTGTACAGTGCTGGTAACCGAAAAAAAGCAGGAAATTATTAATGAGTTCAAGAAGCATGAGAGTGATACGGGATCACCAGAGGTTCAGATCGCAATTCTGACCGCCCGGATTACCTACCTTACAGAACATTTCAAGACCCACAAGAAAGACCACCATAGTCGTCGTGGTCTTCTCAAGCTTGTTGGTCAGAGAAGGCGCCTGCTGGATTACCTTAAGGGTAAAGAAGTGGCCAGATACAAGACAGTTATCGAAAGACTCGGCATTCGTAGATAGTAGACGGCGGTATATCTGTCAATGCAGGTATGCCGCTGCTCTGTTTACCGTCTGCATTTCAGAAAAGGGCTTTGCGGCCCTTTTATCATTTGTTGGGGACGTGGTTGGAACTCCTGTCGTTAATTACCGCAGAAGTTGTAACGACGGCCCCAACGCAACCGAAGAGGAGAATAGTTTATGGAACAAAATGTTCAGGTTGAGTTTGGCGGGAGAACGGTTACGCTCTCCACCGGTAAAATGGCAAAACAGGCCAGTGGCGCAGTTGTTGTCAGCTGTGGCGATACTGTTGTGCTGGTTACGGTCGTTGCATCAAAAGAAGCTAAAGAGGGGCAGGATTTTTTCCCACTGACAGTCAATTACACCGAGAAGGCTTATGCCGGCGGCAAGATTCCTGGAGGTTTTTTCAAGCGTGAGGCACGTCCTTCCGATCCTGAAACTCTGACCTGTCGTCTTATTGATCGCCCGATCCGTCCGCTTTTCCCGGAAACATTCCTTAACGATACCCAGATTATTGCGACAGTCGTATCAGCTGATCAGGACAACGATCCCGGTATTCTGTCAATGCTCGGAGCTTCGGCTGCATTGATGATCTCAGACATCCCTTTCCAGGGGCCGATTGCCGGTGCCAAAGTTGCCCGTGTTGACGGCAAGTTTATTTGCAATCCTTCCGCTGAAGAGCTGGAAAAAAGTGATCTTGAAATCGTTGTTGCAGCAAGCCGTGATGCCGTAATCATGGTTGAAGGTGAAGCCAAGTTCGTCTCCGAAGCTGATCTGCTCGAAGGGGTGTTTTTTGCCAAGGAAGCTATGCTGCCTTTGATTGAAGCTCAGGAACAACTGCAGAAGTTGGCTGGAGTGGCCAAGCGAACGGTCAAGCCGGTTGTCGTTGACGAAGTCCTGTTGGCACGTGTTAAAGAACTTGCCTACAGTCGCATCAGCGCAGCGGTTAAGCTCAAGGCAAAAAATGAGCGTCATGATCAAATTGATCTGATCAAGACTGAAACCATTGAAGCCCTCAAGGATGAATTCGAAGGCTCCGCTAAACAGATCAAAGCGTTTCTGGGTGATTTCGAGTACGATTGCGTCCGCGCTGATGTCCTCGACACCGGTATCCGTATCGATGGCCGTACAACCAACACTATTCGTCCGATCACCACTGAAACCGGTTTTCTGCCGCGTGTTCACGGTTCGGCGCTTTTTACTCGCGGTGAGACACAGGCTCTGGTTGCTGCCACACTTGGTACTTCCAGCGATGAACAGCGCATTGATTCATTATACGGCGCTTCGCGCAAGCGCTTCCTGCTTCACTACAACTTTCCTCCGTTCTCTGTTGGTGAAACCAGCTTCCGTCTGGGACCGGGTCGCAGAGAAATCGGTCACGGCATGCTTGCTGAGCGTGCACTTGCCGCTGTTCTGCCGGCTCACGACGATTTCCCGTACACGATCCGTATCGTCTCCGAAACTCTTGAGAGTAACGGTTCTTCGTCAATGGCTGCCGTTTGCGGCGGCTGCCTGTCGATGATGGATGCCGGTATTCCGGTTACTGCTCCGGTTGCAGGTATCGCCATGGGTCTGATCAAGGAGGGTGACAAGTTCGCCATCCTCTCCGATATTCTTGGCGATGAAGATCATCTTGGCGATATGGACTTTAAAGTTGCCGGAACCGCAGAAGGCGTTACCGCTCTGCAGATGGATATCAAGATTGGTGGCGTGACCAAGGAAATCATGGAGCTGGCTCTTAAGCAGGCTCGTGAAGGTCGACTGCACATCCTCGGTAAAATGGCTGAAACTCTTGCCGCACCACGGGCTGAGATGTCATCCTTTGCACCGCGTATTACCACAATTTATGTCAAAACGGATCGTATCCGCGACGTCATCGGTACCGGCGGTAAAAATATCCGTAACATCACCGAGACAACCGGCGTTACGATTGATATCGATGATACCGGTCGTATCAACATTGCCAGTACCAACAAGGAAGCCTGTGACCTGGCTATCCAGATGATCCGCGGTCTGACCGATGAGGCTGAAGAAGGTAAATTCTACATGGGTACCGTCCGCAAGATCATGGATTTCGGCGCATTTGTTGAAATCATGCCCGGTACCGATGGCCTGGTTCATATTTCAGAGCTTGATACTGCACGGGTCAAGACTGTTACTGAAATTCTGAACGAAGGCGATACAGTGCTGGTCAAATGTATCGGCGTTGATAAAAACGGCAAGATCAAGCTCTCCCGCAAGGAAGCACTTGGGTTTAACCTCGACGGTACCAAGATTGACGCTGCGTAACTACTAAACCAGTTTGAACATGTTGAATGATAAAGGCGGATCCGGTAACGGCTCCGCCTTTTCTTTTGCCGATGATTGATGCATAGTATAAAAATGCAAAATTATCAGGAGGTGCGTGAATGACCAAGAGACGGCTTGCTGCCATTGACATAGGAACCAATTCGATTCGCTGCATCGTGGTTGAGGTAGATAACCAGGGGCGGTATATGGTCCTTGATGATGAAAAAGCGACAGTGCGCCTCGGTGAAAACCTGGCTGTAAGCGGTGAAATATCGCCGGCAGCATTTGCCAGAGCGGTGGACGCCATGTCGCGCATCCGCAAGCTTATCGACGGGTTGAAAGTCTCCGATGTCGAAGCTGTTGCCACCAGCGCCGTGCGCAGCGCATCAAACGGGGAGGAACTGGTTGGCGTACTTACCCGTGAGCTCGGGCGGGAGATCAGGATCATCTCCGGTGATGAAGAGGCCGAACTTGTGGCGCTGTCGGTACGTCACAACTTCGATATGAGCGGCAAGCGCTATATGATTATCGATATCGGCGGCGGTAGTGTTGAGATCATGAGCGCTGTGGGCAATCACGTTGAAAGCTGCTTCTCGCTTGAATTGGGTGCCGTGCGCATGACCGACAGATTTATGGCGTCTGATCCTGTTCGTGAGTCTGAGCTGGCCAAGCTGAGGCGCTTTGTCCGCACTGAGCTGAAGGCGGTTTTTACCGAAGAAAGGCCGACTGTGCAGACCGTTATCTGTTCTGGCGGAACAATAACAGCTCTGGCAAGTATGGTTATGAGTATGCGCAAGCAGGCATACACCACTTCACACGGTTTTGAGGTGCTTCGTTCGGAGGTGGTTCATCTGCTGGCGATGCTGGTGCGTAAGGATATCAAATCGCTCAGAAGCGTACCCGGCCTTAATCCTGATCGTGCCGATATAATTATTGCCGGCCTTGTTGTCCTGGATGAGCTGTTGAAGTATTTCGGGGCCAATATGATGCTGGTCAACGAGCGTGGTATTCGTGAAGGGCTGATAATACGTTGCATGAAGCGCCTGCAACTGTTGCCGGAATCAACAGCCCAGCGCAACTGGAAGGAGTCGGTTCTGGAGTTTGCCCGTTCATGCCATTATGATGAACCGCACTCGCGTCATGTTGCCAAGGTCTCTCTAAGTATCTTCGATTTCCTTGCAAAAGGTTTCGGGCTTAAAAAAAACGACCGGAGGCTTCTTGAGGCCGCGGCGTTACTGCACGATGTTGGCTATTTTATCAGCTATAACAGCCATCACAAGCATTCCCATCATCTGATCAGGCACGCCGAACTACTGGGGTTCTCGCCGCGGGAACGTGAAATGATGGCCTTGATAGCCCGTTATCACCGCAAATCACTGCCGAAGAAGAAACACCTTGAATATGAGCGTCTTGAGCCAAAAGACCAGGAAACCGTACGGCGGCTTGGCGGCATACTGCGGCTGTCAGACGGACTTGACCGGCGCCGGAGCGGGCTGGTTGAAGTTGTGGCTCTCAAGCAGAATGGGTTGTCGTTTCTTGTTAAACTGCTCGGCACGGAGGATATCTCCGTCGAAATATTTGGTGGTAATGCCAAGAAGGATCTTTTTGAAAAGGCGTTCGGAGGAGAGGTGGTTCTTGAAGTATAGCAACAGACTTGCCGTTACCAGTCATGCTGTTGAGAACGGTATATAATGCCGCGCCACATCTGAGATGGCGCGCCAGCTGGCAGACGGAACTGTTGTTGTAACTCTATTCGATGGCGTCCTTTATCTCTTTGATAATCTCGATTTGCCGCTGGAAGATGTACTGTGACAACTGGCGCTCGAGCGATCTGTCGGGGTTGAAGGTGAATTTATAATTGCGGGGGAGCTTGTCGCCGGTAATATTGACCAGTCTGGCCGGGGTATTGATCGTGAGACTCAAGCCCTGCTCGATGTTTCTAAGTTTAAAGCTCGTCGGCGCTTCACAGTCAATTTCCAGCGGGACAGAATGTTGAATCACTATATTCATCCCTGAAAGGGAAATGTCAGCCAGCTGCCCCTCAATCAGTCCAAGCGGCGATGTAATAGCCGTATTCGGCTGCGACTCAGTCGCCACTCGGATGAAATTTCTCCGCTCTGCCATGATTTCCACATAAGAAAACTTCACAAAACTGGCAGCTTTCTTTTTGATGTTAACAAACTGAGCCTGAGCAAATACGTCGTGTTTGAAGAGAGGGCTGCGTATAAAGACCGAGCGACTTTTTTCAATGGCAAAGGCCTGCTCCGCCTGTACATCCAGGTCAAGCGTGCCTCTGTCGATGGAAACAATTTTTGCCGGATAGGAGAGCGGTAGTCCCTTGTAGTAGCTGATCAGCTTGAGCGCAGCCTTTGGGTTTGCTTTCAGTATCGACACAATTTCCGCCTGATCATCATCAAAGGTCTTTTGAATGCGGGTGCTGTAGAGGTCGGTTATATTCATAGTATCCCTGTGTCTGTTTGGTTGCTGGTGAATGAAGGTCTTTCTCTTGTCGATTACCTGCCTAGGCGGAGGAGCCGGTCATATCCGTCTCCAGTTGTGCCAAGGCCACTTCATTTGCATGGAGTACACTGATTTCCGGAGTAACATCCTGCGGTTGGATAAACTGGGGGTAAAGATTTAGTTTATAGTTCATGCTATTGAAATTGACCAGACGGACAATGGCCAGCAGGGTGTCATGAGGATCAAGCTGCTCTGAGTGATGATCGGCCACAATGTTGTAGTATACGGAAGGGATGTCCCAGTGGTTCATAATGCGGCAGCCCTGCTCAACATGCATATCGGAAAAGACATCGACTAATGTCTCCCGGTCAAGTTCAAAGCTGGTTTCAGCATTCGTACTGATTCGCTCCATTGCCTTAAGGAGGTACAGTTTGCCGATGTCATGGAGCAGTCCTGCCAGGTAGGCCTGATCAGCTAGTTCCCGATGACCGGTATTGATAGCCAGTGACCGGCAGCCAATGGCGCAGGCGTGGGAGTGTAGCCAGAGGTCCTGCATCACACCGCTTACCACCGGATTCTCAGAAGCATGGAGTGCCGCCTGTGATGCTGCCATGGCAAGATTGGTTATCTGTTTTGCTCCCAATCTGTTGACCGACTCCTTGATCGTATCTGATTTTGCGCGACCTGCATACACCGGGGAGTTGGCCATTCTGAGGATCTGGATTGACAGGGCCTGATCTTTATTGATGGTGTTGATTATGATGTCAAAATCGACATCCGGATCGCCCAACAGCTGAAGAAGTTCCAGGGCAACAGGATTGAAAACCGGCAATTCAATGGGTTGCAGACAAATATGGTAGCGGAGGTCAAGAGAAAAACTCATTTTATCCCCTTTAATAACCGTGTGTGAAGCAGGACGATTGGTATGGCAAGCATGCAATGAAGATGCTTAGAATGTACTCAATTAAGGCTGGGCCAGTCGGAATTATTGACTGTTTTACTATAAATACCAGCTGAAACAGAATTTGTAAAAAAAATAATGTGCTGAAGCAGGTATTTATCGTTGAGACAAGATAGATAAATTGATGGATTGATTGATTGATTGATGTCAGTGACTCCCTGTCGAGCCAAACCCGCCTGCTCCACGTTCGCTTTCCTGGCTGAATGATGTTACCACGTTCAAATCGGCCTGCAGTACCGGCACGAACATCACCTGGCAGATCCGTTCACCAGGCTCAATTGTGTAGGGAGCCGCACCGCGATTAACGATGCCGATGCCGATCTCTCCCTGATAGTCGGAATCGATAACTCCGACCGTATTAGCCAGGACGATGCCGTGCTTGATGCCGAGGCCGGAGCGTGGCACCAGCAGCGCCACCAGTCCAGGATCGTGAATGCTGATGGCGATACCGCTTGGAATCAGCACGGTTTCACCAGGTTGCACAATTTTTGGAGTTTCGAGACAGGCCCGCAGGTCCATGGCAGCGGCACCGCCGGTGGCATAGGAAGGCAGCGGAATGGTTGTGCCAATCAGCGGATTTATGATTTTGGTTTCAATTTTAGGTCGCATCATGTAAATTTCCCGTCTTAAGATGAGTTGTGCGGCACATTTTAGCAGAGTTTATCTGATGGACACAAGGAGCGTTTTACCATGAAGCAACGCGTTGTAAGCGGCATGAGACCAACCGGCAGACTGCATATCGGCCATTATCACGGAGTACTGGAAAACTGGATCAAGATGCAGGATTCCTTTGACTGTTTCTTTTTTGTGGCCGACTGGCATTCACTGACGACAGAATATGCCGATACCTCGGGGATTGCCCAGAATATCCGTGAAATGGTGCTTGATTGGGTTGCCTTCGGACTTGACCCCGAAAAATGTATTATATTCCGCCAGAGCATGGTACCGCACCATTCGGAACTGAACCTGATTCTTTCCATGGTCACCCCGGTTTCCTGGCTGGAGCGCTGCCCGACCTACAAGGAGATGCAGGATAACCTGGAAACCAAGGATCTTTCCACGTTCGGCTTCCTCGGCTATCCGGTGCTGATGGCGGCTGACATTATCCTCTACAAGGCGCTGCGGGTTCCGGTCGGACAGGATCAGCTGCCGCACCTGGAAATTACCCGTGAAATAGCCCGCCGCTTCAACCATCTCTATGGTGCGGTGTTTCCCGAGCCGGAAGCGCTGCTCACTGAAACTCCCAAGCTGCCTGGTTTGGATGGCCGCAAGATGAGCAAGTCGTATAACAATTCAATCTATCTCTCTGACACTGCTGAGGAAACGAGCAAAAAGATCATGGGGATGATGACCGACCCGGCCCGGATACGGCGCAATGATCCGGGTGATCCCGACGTCTGCGTGGCCTTCAACCTGCATCGCATCTACGTGCCGCAGGAGAAGTTGGAAGAAATAATGCCGGCCTGCCGTAATGCGACGATAGGGTGTGTGGAATGCAAAAAGATTTTGGTCGGTTGCATGAACGAACGTCTGGCCCCTTCCCGTGCCCGTCGTGAAGAACTGGCTGCCAATTCCGGTTTTGTCGATGATCTGTTGAAAGAGGGGAGCCGCAAGGCATCACTGATTTCGGATGCTGTCATGACAGAAGTCCGTGCGGCACTTAAGTTCTAAATGTCGCTTGAAGCAAAGCATCACCATGATGAAAACCTGCCGCTACTGGATGGTTTTCACGAACAGTACAGTGTCCATCTCGATAAATTTGATGGGCCGATGGATCTGTTGCTGCACCTGATCAAGAAGAATGAACTGGATATCTGCGATATTTCTATCGCGGTTATCACGCGCCAGTATCTTGATTTCATCAAGCTGATGAAGGAGCTGAACCTGGAAGTTGCCGGCGACTTTCTGGTCATGGCGGCGACCTTGCTGCAGATCAAGTCCCGTCAGCTGCTGCCGCTGGATGATCAGGAGGAGCAGCTGGAGGAAGATGCCGACCCGCGTGCCGAGCTGGTGCGGCGACTGCTGGAGTATCAGCAGTACAAGGACGCGGGAATGGTAATTGGTGCTCGGGCGCTACTGGGGCGTGAGGTTTTTGAACGTACGGCCGTGGAACCGCTGCTGGCGGCGGCACAAAGTGCGGAAGGGCCGCTTGAGGTGTCGCTGTTTGAACTGGTGGATGCTTTCCGCCTGCTGCTGCAGCGGATTCCGGCAGAGAGTTTCCATGATGTTGCCCCCGGAGACTCCCTCAGTATTGCCGACTGTATCAACGAGATCCTCTCCCTGCTTCAGGAACGGGAAACCGTCCAGTTTGATGATCTGGTGCAGGATGACTATGGGAGTGAACATACCCGCGAACGGGTGATTGTCACCTTTCTTGCGCTCCTTGAGTTGTGTCGTCTCAAGCTGATCCGTATTTTTCAGGGGAACGACCATGGCTCGATATGGTTTGTTCCGGCAGTAGCTGCCGAGCCCCTCGAGGTTTGATCTCAAGTGAATTCTGAATTGTCTCCCATCATAGAGAGTCTCATCTTTACCGCCGAAGCGGCGCTTTCAACGGATCGCATCTGTGAACTGCTGCCGGAGCATGAGCGGGATGAGATTAAATCCGCGTTGGCGGAACTGCTTGACTATTATCAGGGGCGGGCAGGGGGCTTCGAGCTGGTAGAGGTTGCCGGCGGTTGGCAATTCAGGACCCGTGCTCTCTTTCACAGCTATATCACCCGTCATATCAAAACGAGAATCGCCAAATTTTCCCAATCAGCCCTTGAAACCCTGGCGATCGTTGCCTATCGCCAGCCGATTACCCGTGTGGAGGTTGAACATCTGCGCGGAGTCGATTGCGGCGGCGTTCTCAAGTCGCTATTGGAAAAACATCTGGTACGGATTCTGGGGAAAAAGGATATTCCGGGGCGCCCGCTCATTTACGGCACCTCAAAAGAATTCCTTGAAATATTCGGGCTTAAGGATTTAAAATCCTTACCGACACTCCGTGAAATTCAGGCGCTGGACGAACAGCCGCAGTACGAGCGTCAGGAGGAATTGCAGCTTGAACCGGGAACGTCTGTGCCGGTAGAGAACCAGTTGCCGCTGGAATAGCGGCGGGAGGTGGATCATGCAGCGACAGCCAGCCGTAGCGGGGCAATTCTATCCAGGCAGTGAAAGCAAGCTTCGCGAGACACTGTCCCGGCTGATGACAGAAAATCGGTCTCCGCAGCGGGTAAAAGGTGTCATCTCCCCTCATGCCGGCTACGTCTATTCCGGTGCTATTGCCGGTAAGCTGTTTTCACTGGTTGCAATCCCCCGCACGGTTCTGATTATCGGTCCGAATCACCACGGGACCGGGGCCGCCGCCGCACTGTATCCGGATGGCGAATGGCTGACCCCACTCGGATCCGTCTCGATCAACGCCACTCTGAACGCGCTTTTGCTCCGGCACACCCCCTATATCAAGCCTGATGTTGCCGCCCATCAGCTCGAACACTCCCTCGAAGTCCAGCTCCCCTTTCTCCAGTATCTCCGTCCCGATGTAACTATTGCAGCTATCTGTCTTGGTCATGGCGACTATGTTCAACTGCGCGACATTGGCCATGGTATAGCTGCCGCCGTCAGAGAATACGGTGAGGATGTGTTGATCGTGGCCAGTTCGGATATGACTCACTACGAATCTGCCGTGTCGGCCCGGTTTAAGGACGAAATGGCGCTGGAGCGGGCACTGGCGCTGGACGGAAAAGGGCTGCTTGACGTCTGTCACAGCCGGCGGATAACGATGTGCGGCGTCGTACCGGCGACCGTCATGATTGAGGCAGCTCTTCAACTGGGTGCGAGCACGGCGGAGCTGGTGGCGTACGGTACCAGCGGTGATGTCAGCGGAGACGACCTTCAGGTGGTTGGTTATGCGGCGGTGGCGGTATCTTGAAGTATGGGGGAAAGAACTGCGAACTCACCACCATGCAGATATTGTTGCAGCAGACGGTGATCTGTTGAAATAGTGAAAAAGAGAAGGGCACCCGCAGTAGTTGGATGCCCTTCTCTTTTGTCTTTGCGCCTACAATTACAGAATACAGCGGTCAGCTTATCAAGCCGTACTTGACGAGCAGTGCCTTGAGGATACTCTCAGCCACAGGCTTCACAACATAATCGGTGCAATCTCCCTGGATGAGTGCGGTAATCATATCTGTTGGTGAACTGAGCGAAGTAACCATTATAATGGTTGTTTTGTCCTCCCCTCTAATCCCCGCCTTTTTTTCCAAGGCGCGCATGCGCTGCAGAGCCTCTTGTCCGTCCATCTCAGGCATAACAATGTCAAGAAACACAAGAGAATAGGCAGTTCCGCTCAGCAACGCCTCTTCAAAACACTTCAGGGCATCACTGCCGTTTATAGCTTTTGTTATAGTGCTGATGCCCATATCTTCGAGAATAGACGCCAGCATATCGGCTTGAAAATCAGAGTCGTCAACAATCAGGACTTTTTTAGTTTGTTGCATACGTCCTCCAGTACCGGTGCAGTTATCATGAAATACTCACGCGCGAGAATGTACTTCTTTTTAAGGTGAATGTGAATCAGTAAATGTCGGTATGAAAATGGTGGCAGAAATGCTGTTCCGGAAGCTTGAAATGACACATCACTCTGCCGGAATAGCCACGATGTTGATAAAAACAGCTATTGATTAAACCCGGAAAACCCGAGTCCGTTAGAACGGCCGGTTGTCGAGCGGCAGCGTAATACGGAACGTCGTACCGGACGGGCCGTTGCTTTCAACTGACAATGTTCCGTGATGTTCCGCGATGATGCGTTGGGTGATTGATAACCCCAGTCCGGTGCCCGCCCCTTTACGGGTAAAGTACGGCTCGAAGATCAACGGCAGGTCCTGCTGTGGTATGCCGGGGCCGTTGTCATGGATGGTCACGGTGACGGTTGTGTCGTGGCAGCCGGTTGTAATCGTAATGACTCCGCCGGAGTCAAGCACTTCCAGGGCATTCTTCAGGATGTTGATCAGTGCCTGGCGGATTTTTTCCGGGTCGAAACGGAAGTGAGGCAGGTCCGTGTATCTTACGTTTAGCTCAACCCCCTGTTTCTCGGCCTGTCTGCGCATCAATAGCAGAATGTCCTTCAGAATCTGTGTGAGATCCCCATCCCTGAAAGCGGTGCGCACCGGTGAAGAGTAATTGAGCAGTGCACTGATAAGCCGTTCAACCCGTTCAATCTCCGATAACGCCTTGGAAAGCATCTCTTTGTCTTCTGCGTTAAAGCCCGGTTTGTCGTGCAGATCATCCAGCAGGAGCGAAATGCCGGTTAACGGGTTGCGAACTTCATGAGCTATGCCGGCGGAAAGTTTGCCCAGTGATGCCAGGCGGTCAAGGCGTACCGTTTCTTCACGCAGGTGTTCGCGCTCCGTCTCGTTACGTAGTGTCACGGTCAGCCCCATCTCGGCGTCGGTTCCGATTGGGAAAATGCCAACATCATAATAGGTGCTTTCGCCGTCAATCTGCCTGTTCAACGGCTCCCGTCCATACCCCTGTTTTGACAGCAGTACCGCCTCTATCCGCGCGCAGACATCAGGCCAGGCGGCAAACACCTCGTGGTACTCCATGCCAAGGGAAACGGCACCGGAAAGGTACTGCTGACCGACTCCATTGATAGAGGTCAGTGTCCCGGCAGGTGAGATCGTGATGATCGCACTTGAAATACTTTCCAGAATACTGGTCTTGAAATTCCGCTCGTCAAGTATGTCAACCCGTGATCGCTGTAGTTCGTCCAGTGTGGCCAGCAGGCTGTTCTTGCGGATTTCCAGCTCGTCAGCCATCAAGTTGAAGGTGCGACCGAGTTCACCAACTTCATCGGAAGAGGAGACCTGCACCCGGCTGCTGATATCACCTCCTGCAAGTTTGTGGGCACCTTCGGTCAATTGCAGCAGCGGACGGGTGATGCCGCGTGATAATCCCCAGGCGGAAAGGGCTGCCAGCAATGAGGTGATCAGAAGGATGACACCGCTTCTTGTCCGGTGTTCACCAAGCAGCTGGTTGATCAGACGGCTCCCTTTGCGGGCGGCATCCTGGAACTGATCGAGCTGAAAACCGATGGTAATACCGCCAAAAACGCCATGGCGTGCATAATCGCCGCTATCATACAGGATCGGTGCGAATGCCATGATCTTCTTGGCGCCGCCGACATTGGTCGTATCGACGAAACCGGCCTTGCGCTTTCTGACCAGCTCGGCAACCACTGGGTAATTGGGGTGAATAAATCCTGCATAGTCAAGATTGAACGGTATCCGCCCGTTCTCTATGTCTGCTTTGGTAGAGGTTTCAGAATAAGGGGGGACCAGCTTGCCGCGGGCATCAAACCCGCGAATATCCCAGTATTTAGGATGAGTTATGATCCATCCCTCATCGTCAAACATAAAGGCATAATTGCCGCTTTTGTAGGAAGGAAATACCGTGGAAAAGTTGTGTCCCGGATCGATATGCTGGGTAAACTCCATCAGATGGCGATGGTCGAGTGCTATGACGACCATGCCGTTAAAGGAGCCGTGCGCATCAAACAGGGCCGCAGCAAAGCGGATAACGCCACGGTATAATTTACCGTCAAGAGCGTGTTCCGGTTCGTCGGCGCCGTTTAGCTGATCCTGTTTCGATATATGAAAACCGGTGAGATGGGAGACGTAGATTTTGCCCGGCTGGCTGCGCACCCTGTTGAAATAATCTTCGCTCAAAAACTCTGTCCCGGCCGGGTCGGCGACATTCCTTAATTCAGCTGCGGGGACAATGGCGCCGTCCCTGATGACAAGTTTTTCACGCCCCTCTTTGTCGATTATGGCAATGCTGCGGTACAGCGGTACCAGCTCACGAGTTTCCGGCGTGACTGCCGAGCTGCCGCTCCGATACCATATTTCGCCGCGCCTGCTGTCGTAGAAATTGAGGAGTGTTGCTTTATCCAGTTGTGAGCGGGAGAGGAAAACAAGGTCGCTCTCGCGTTGACGCAGGAAATCCGCCATGCTCTCGGCCACTTGTACTGCCCGCATGCGCAGGGATTCGGACGCCTGGATGTCGGCTGTATCGCTGATTTCAGAGGTAAGACGGGCACTGGTTGTTTCAAGGTTTAAAAACAGGATCAGCGATGATGCCATTAACGGGAGCAGCGATAGCAGCAGCGTTATGACGAGGATTTTTTTAAAGAGGGTAAGGCGTGGCATCCCGGCTCCGATTGGTGCAATCCTGATTGTATTTCAACGAGTACAATGATACCTTGCACCGGGTCAAGCTATCTTTTAAAGGCTGTTTTCAGGCGGTTTCTCCGCCGAATTCAAGCGCATAAGGATACTGGTCGAAATTCGCCGGGCGGGTACGCACTATGGGTTATAGAAATCTGCAGGAATGTGTGGTGGATCTTCAGAAAAGAGGCATGCTGGTGCGGATTGACGCGCCGCTTGATCCATATCTGGAGGTTGGCGCGCTGCAACGGCGCGTGTATCAGGCCGGTGGGCCGGCGTTGCTCTTTACCAATGCGGTCGGCAGCAATTTTCCACTGCTGGGCAACCTGTTCGGTACGCTGGAGCGGACCCGTTTTATCTTCCGCGATACGCTGGATGATATCCGCCGTCTCGTCGAACTTAAGATCAACCCCTTTTCAATCTTCAAACATCCCCTTGATATCGTCAAGGCGCCCGTTGCGGCCTATCACCTCCTGCCGTCAGTCACCTCAAAGGCTCCGGTGCTGGAGTGTTCCACGACCCTCTCCGCTCTTCCGCAGATCGTTTCATGGCCCATGGATGGCGGCGCGTTTCTGACCCTGCCGCAGGTGTACAGCGAGAGCCCGGCAGTACCCGGTTTTGCCACGTCCAACCTCGGGATGTACCGCATCCAGATCTCCGGTAACAGCTACCAGCCGGACAAGCAGGCCGGACTTCACTACCAGATCCATCGCGGTATCGGCGCCCACCATGCCGAGGCGATCGAGCGGGGGGACCAGCTCAGGGTCAACATCTTCCTTGGCGGGGCACCTGCCATGACGGTCGCGGCGGTGATGCCGCTACCGGAAGGGATGCCGGAGCTCTCCTTTGCCGGCCTGCTGGCCGGCCACCGCATTCCGATGGCCCGGGTACCGGGACACCTGCCGGTCTCCGCAGAGGCCGACTTCTGCATCAGCGGCGTTGTACACACGGGCAAGACTCTGCCGGAAGGGCCTTTTGGCGACCATTTGGGTTACTACAGCCTGACCCACGAATTCCCCTATATTGAGGTTGATGCGGTTTATCACCGCCGCGATGCCATCCTCCCTTTTACGACAGTCGGCCGGCCGCCGCAGGAGGATACCAGTTTCGGCGCCTTCATTCATGAGCTGACCGGCCCGCTGATTCCGACCGTCGTCTCCGGAGTAAAAGAGGTGCACGCGGTTGACGCTGCCGGTGTCCATCCGTTGCTGCTGGCGATTGCCAGCGAACGCTATGTCCCCTACGCCGCTGTTCGCCAGCCGCAGGAACTGCTGACCGTTGCCAACGCCATTCTCGGGCAGGGACAGCTCTCGCTCGCGAAATACCTGCTGATCTCAGCTCACGAAGATGCGCCGATGCTGCACACCCACGACATCGCCGCGTTTCTGCGGCACATCCTGGAGCGGGCCGATTGGCGCAATAATCTGCACTTCCAGACCGCGACCACGGTCGATACCCTGGATTACAGCGGTTCCGGGCTTAACAGCGGCTCCAAACTGGTTGTCGCAGTTGCCGGTCCGGTACGGCAGCAGCTGGCAACGGAACTCCCTGCCGGGCTTGAACTTCCGGCCGGATTTGGGCCTGCCACCGTCTGTCTGCCCGGTATCCTCGCCATTCAAGGCCCTCCATCGCAGCAGGGAAGGGGAGAGGGCGATCCGCAGCTTGAGGAATTCTGTAACTTCTACCGCGATCGCGATGTCTTTGGCGGTTTTCCGCTGATCGTGATCTGCGATGACAGCGCCTTCACGGCGGCGACACTCAACAACTTCCTCTGGGTCACCTTCACCCGCTCCAATCCGGCGACCGACATCTACGGCATCCGTCCCGAAACGCGCGGCAGGCACTGGGGCTGTGCCGGTGCTCTGGTAATCGACGCCCGGATCAAGCCGTTCCACGCCCCGCCACTGGTGGATGATCCGGTGGTGGAACGTAAACTAGATGCGCTCGCCGCCCCGGGTGGGCCACTGCACGGAATCATCTGATATGCACACCGTTTCGATAGCCATCCGTGCGCTTACCAAGTCCTATGGCGCATTAACCGCGCTGGATTCCTTTGATCTTGAGGTGGAGCAGGGGACCATATTTGGTCTGCTCGGCCCCAACGGCGCCGGCAAGACTACCCTGATCCGTATCTTGACCACCCTGATGCGTCAGAGTAGCGGTGATGCCTTTATTGAGGGATTGGATATCCAGCGTTACGGGTGTGAGATCCGCTCCATGATCGGGGTGGTTTCCCAGGAAAACAGCCTTGACCGCTACCTGACAGCACGTGAAAACCTGGAGCTGCATGCCCGTCTGCACGGCATGGAAAAGCAGCTGTACAAGCGCCGCATAGACGAGCTGCTCGAGCTTATGGGGCTGGCGGGGCGCCAGAAAGACTTTCCTGATACCTTTTCCGGCGGCATGCAGCGCCGCCTGGTGATTGCCCGTGCTCTGGTGCATCAGCCGCGGGTGCTTTTCCTTGATGAACCGACCACCGGCCTCGACCCGCAATCACGCCGGGCGGTGTGGGAATATGTCCGTTCACTGGCCGGCAGTATGACCATCTTTCTGACGACACACTATCTGGAAGAGGCTGAACAGCTCTGTGACCGGATCGCCATCATGGACCACGGACGCCTGATCGCTCTCGGAAGTATTCAGGAGCTGAAGGACCGTTTGAGCGGGGCGACCGTCTACGAAATAGAGTTTACCGGCCAGGGTGCTGCACACTATGCGGCGCTGCTCGCTTCAATGCCGTGTGTTCTGGATGTCACGCAGGTGGGGCATAAAGTCACGGTAACACTTGAGTGCTGGGAGTGCCTCTCCGAAATCGTCACCGCCCTGAACGGCGCGCCGGTACGGCGCATCTCGCTGCAGGAACGCACGCTTGAAGACGTCTTTATCTCTTTGACCGGCCAGAAGGTGAGGGAATGATGTTACGTGGAGCCATGGCAATCTGGCAGCGCGACATGCAGGTGCTGCGGCGCAGCATCATCTCCGAACTGGTAGCGGTTGTGGCGTATCCGCTGACAATTTACCTGGCATTCGGTATCGGCATGCAGAGCTACATTGGTCTGGTTGATGGCGCGCCGTACGCACTCTTTATCGCACCCGGCCTGATCACGATGACTGCGGTCAGCGCCGCCTATAACGAAAGCGTCTGGAGTCTCTGGTTCCACCGGAGGGTTCAGTTTACGATTGAATCGTATCGCGTAACTCCGGTTTCCGTCTCCGAAATAGTCATTGCCAAGATATTTACCGGTTTCATGCACGGGCTCATCAAGGGATGCGTCGTCGGCATGGTGATCTTCGCGATTACCCCGTTTCGTTTCCCCATGGAACACCTGTTTCAATATCTGCTCTTTCTGATACCGGGGTCGGCGCTCTTTTCCTGTGCCGGAATCATCGGCGGCACCGTTATGGACAAACCGGAGACTATCGGCAAGGTTGAGGCGGTGCTGGTCATGCCGCTGATCTTCATGTCCGGGCTGTTCTTCCCGCTCTCTTCGTATCCGTCGTCACTGCTCGTATGGGTGCGTGCATTGCCGACCACGGCTCTTTTTGAAGGCGCCAGGCGGGCACTTGTCGCCGGAGACCTGATGCCGCTACCTGCGCTGCAGGTGGTACTCTCGTCAGTCGTCGCCTTTGCTGCCGCAGTTTTCATATTCCGCTATAAGATGTCGGAATAACATGTTGCTGGCGGCTCTGTCAGGGTGAAATTATCAATACCAGAAATGCATTGGAGTGAACATTATGGCAATTCCAACCGATGATTCAACAGAGAAAGCTTCCGTTCCAGAGGAAGTACAAGACGCCGGCAATGCTGAAATTACTGATCAGCTGAATGCCGGTACTAATGAGGATGTTACTGGCACCGATCAGGATGTTGCCGAAGCAGGTCTCCCGGCTGAGGATAGTGTGCCAGTCTCTGAAGCAGCCGTGCCTGCCGATGGGACTGAGCATCTTCACGACCGCAAAGAGGAGGTTATGGAACTCCTCGGTGGAACTGAAACTGCCGAGAGTGAGGAGTCTGAAACTGTACCGCTGCAGAATGAAGAGGCTGCCGCTACCGCTACTGATCACTTTGACGCTCTGCTGGCAGCCGTTGTCGATCAGCTTCCCCCTCGGCAGGAAGCGCCTGATAACGGCAATGAATTAAAAATTATCATGGAAACGCTGCAGGAGTCACTGTCCGGTACACACGACGTGTCAGTAAAGATTGATGCGATCTCAAGCACCACCGATGAACTTAAAAAACAGATAAACAACATCTCAAACAATTATGAAATGCTGACCGCGGAAATGGAGTTGATGTCATCCGAAGCCCACACTAAAAGCGTCCTCTCGAAAACGTTTTTGATCATTTCATCACTCCTCGTCACTTCGCTGGTTGTTTTGCAGATTTATATGTTCGTCTCCCAGATCAAAATTCAGCAGTTGCAGAATGCGGCAGGTTCATCAGTTCTGGAAAATGTTACCGGTCTCAACAATAAATTGGCTGAATATGACAAAAATATCACCCGGGTCCTGGAAAAATCGGCTCAAGAGGAGCATGCCGGGCTGAACCAGGCGATGGCGGCTCAGCCATCCCATGAGGCCGCTGCAACGACAGAGGTTGCTGCGGTGGCGGTAACACCGGTGCTTGAAAAACTGAATAAGCTGAGAAACGGACTTCCGGAGAAGAAACTGATCAGAAAAGAGAGTGGCGACTGGTTCGTGTACACCAAGAAGGGTGACGAATGCGTCTCGGACGTAGATGTTATCGAAGCTCTCAACGACTCATACATAAAGATTGGCAGAACTCTTACGCCAACCATTCCGATGCCGCAACATAAAGCACTCTGCATTCTGAAACCTGACGGCAAAGGCGGGACCAAAGTTGATATGACGAAGGAATTTGTACAGTAGGGTGTGATAAGCAGGTGAAGATATCAGAATGGTTTTTAAAGGGATGGGGCGCAAGCACCATCCCTTTTTCTGTCGTGCTCAAAGCTCATAAAAAATTCTGTACCATCCTGACCTTGAAGAAGCGTCCCTTGATCTTGTTCCTGCCCAGGCAGGAGAGAGCCTGGTCGATGCTTGAGCGGACAATGGCCACATACGTATGCGCATCTGAAACATCAATCTTGCCGACCTCGCTTCCTGCAATTCCTCCCTCACCGGTCAGGGCTCCGAGGATGTCGCCGGGGCGCAACTTGTTCTTGCGTCCGCCATCAATGCAGAGGGTCACCATCGGAGGTGCCGCCGGTTTTTCTGCAGCGACAGTCAACGAGGCCAGGTCGCCGCGCGTCATGCTGCAGCCGAGAGTGCTTTCAATCGCCTGCACCCGTCTTGTCTCATGCGCCGTCATAAGGCTCAGTGCCAACCCCTGCTCTCCGGCCCGCCCGGTCCGGCCGATACGGTGGGTATGAATCTCAGGGTTGCGGGGTAACTCATAGTTGATAACACAGGATAGCTCTTTGATATCGAGACCACGTGCGGCCACGTCGGTAGCCACTAACACTGAAACACTCTTGTTGGCAAAGCGGGTCAGTACCTGATCGCGTTCCCGCTGCTCCAGATCACCGTGGATAGCAAGCGCCGTAAAGCCTTTATCAATAAGGGCCGTAGCCACCTCCTGACACTCGATCTTCGTATTGCAGAAAACCAGCGTTGATTCAGGAGAAAAGTGGCCGAGAATCCGCGCGACGGCGGCGGTTCGTTCGTTCTGGTCCACCTCGTAGAGAATCTGTTCGATGGCGTTTTCGTCATGGGTCTCATCGACACTAACCTCGGCCGGTTCGTGCTGCAGTGATGCACTCAGTTCCGTAATTGCATCAGGGTAGGTGGCGGAGAAGAGTAGCGTCTGCTTCTTTTTCGGGGTCGCGGCGATGAGTGTGCTGATTTCGTCCTGAAAGCCCATATCGAGCATACGGTCAGCCTCGTCGAGGACCAGCGTCTGCAGAGAGGTCAGGTTGAGACTCCCCCGGCGCAGATGGTCAAGGAGGCGCCCCGGCGTGCCGACGACAACGTGGGCGCCATGTTCCAGAGAGGCGAGTTGAGGTCCGAAGGGTACGCCGCCGCAAAGCGTCAGGATCTTGATGTTATCGGTAAAACGCGCCAGGCGGCGCAGCTCTTTGCCGACCTGATCAGCCAGTTCACGGGTGGGGCAGAGTACCAGCGCCTGCACGCGTGACGATGTCACCTCGAGATTTGTCAGCAGTCCGATGCCGAACGCAGCAGTCTTACCGCTACCGGTCTTGGCCTTGGCGATCACATCCTTGCCGGCGAGAATCAGCGGCAGGGCGTGGGCCTGAATCGGTGTCATCTCGGCATAGCCGAGTGAAGCCAGGTTTTTGAGCATTGTGCTCTTCAGATGAAGGGTTGAAAAAGCTTTTTGGGTCATGTGATAGTCTCTTTTGACGGCGTACTGCCAGCTTCTCGCCGATTCTATTGATCTGTTGCGGTTTTAATGTACCCGTAATTGCTTTCCACGTCATCTCTTTATGCCGCTTTATCTGCCTGAGGAACGTTTTTACCGTTGTGCTGATTGAAAACGAGCAGGGACACGTCAAATACTGGCGTGTCCCTGCTCGTTTCAGAGTGATTGATATAATATGTCAACTAATCAACGCAACACGGTGAATAGCGCAGTTAACCTCTAACAGTCCCGGGGGGGATCAATGAAAATGCATTCCGGATTGCGGCTCAGGTGCACAAAATGCGCTGCACATCTGTCACCGGAATTGTGCGGTCGCACGGCCTTGCCGCACTTTACGCATTCAAAGGCAAGTGTCTTTCTTTCTTTAGCCTGCGCAGCGTCTCTGATTGCCAACGCCTTCTCAATTGTAATGATATGACCAAAAAACTTACACTGTTTTGCGAGAGACATTATTAAACCCTCCTGATTGACGACCTGTCCAGAATGTCACGTTGTTTTCGAAACACATTAGCCTATCCTTCTGTTATTACTCAATCATAAAATTAACAATATGTGTAAAAAAATCAAATACAGTCACATTCTAACTAAATGAGAGTAAAGACTACCTGATTAGTATGCTCTTATACCTTATGAGTAGTAGCAATAAAAAAACCCCGTTCTCTGAAATAGATGCAGAGAACGGGGTTTTTATGGTGTGGGTGAGTATAAAGCTACTGCTGCTTTTTGAGCTTGTGCACCACACCGGCGTTTTCGACGGCAATCGAAGCATAACGCGACAGCATTGAAAGAAATTCCAGATGGTCTTCATTGAACGGCTTGCCGTTACAGCCGCCGGAAATAGTGAGTGCTCCGGCTACGCGCCCCTGCACCACAAGCGGGACTGAAAGAATGCTGGGATTTGCGAGCATAACGCCATCCGGGTCCTCTTCCTTGATGCCGGCCAGGAAGATGTCGTCGGAGGTGTCGGCGATAATTATCGGCTTGCCGCTGGATACCGCCCTGCCGGAGATTCCGCCGCCAGGAGCCAGCTGAAATTTTGCCGTACTAAGCGTATCTATGCCGGTACACACTTTTACATTCAGGTTCGTGCCGCTTTTATCGAGCAGAAGCAGATAGCCCCGTGTCGCCTGGAGATGTTCAGTGGCGGTCTCGGTGAGCTTTTGTAAAATGCCGGCAACATCAAACGTTGAGGTGAGAAGCAGGCATATCTGGTTAACAATCTTCATCATCGCCAGCGATTCATTAAGCCCCTTGTTCTTTTCAGCCAACTCAGCGACCATCAGCTGCTTTTTACGGTTGTTTTCCTGTTTCTCCAAAATTTTCTCGACGACATTGTACAGAACCGATTCATCATCAATCGGTTTTACAATAAAGTCATACGCCCCCTGGCGGAGTGATTTAACTGTATTAAAGCTGGAGGCGTTCGAGGAGACGATTACCACCTCAGTATCCGGAGACCGCTCCTTGATGATTTTCATCATGTTCAAGCCACTCATTCCCGGGAGCATAAGTTCGCTGATGACAACGTCAAATTTGTTTGAGCTGAACAGTTGAACGGCCTCTTCGGCGGTAGAGGCAACGGCAACAAGATACCCTTGTGCTTCTAATATTTCGGTGAGTTTATTACAGCTGGAAAGGGAATCATCAACGACGAGAATGTGTGCTGGGCGGGCCATGTATGAACTCCGAATCACTAATGAAAGTAGGCTGCGATATTAATGTATGATCACCCAAAAAACAACTGTTAATAAAGAAACTTCATCTTGAAAAAAATATGGCTCTTGAGCGGCCTCTGCCTTGAGGTGCGGCTGCCTCCGCTGGACGGTGTCTAACGCCAGCATGAATTGGTGCCCCCCAAAAATACGATTTTATTCAGCTGGCTTTTCATCCTGAATATCCGTCAGCATGTCCAGGGCAAAATTCTTAGCCCGTCCGCCCGGCGCTATCATGCCGTACGCGATAGCTTCCCGCAGTTCCGCCTCGGTGGCCCCTGCCGACTTCGCGACCGCGAAGTGTTTCTTGAGTCAGGTCGGGCAACCGACAGCAATCGCGCATCCGACTCTGATCAACTCGCGTACCTTAACGTCAAGCACCTCTTCATACTCATAATCGAGAAATTTCTTCCTGATCTTCATGGTCGCTCTCCTCTAACAGTTAGTTGTCGTTCAGCTGCGGCATTTGTCCTGAACGTGAAAGGGGTCGTTCGCTCTTCATTTCACCTTGTGGTAAAAGACCAGCTTCGCATTATGGAGCTACCGTCGGTGGTCCCTGCAAACGTCACGTCATAGGTTGTCACTGACTTGAGGGGGGCGAGCGGGATGATGGCGGCAGCCGATTGCGGAGTTTCCTGATTGGTTGCAGTTGAGAGTAATCTGGCGGCCAGAGCGGCTCCTCCACGCGGGCAGACAGTAAAACTAAACACATTGAGCCGCACGTTGATATCGGCATGCACGCTGATTGGATAGCCGACCTCGTTCATGTTTGGTACCGGGTCCGGCGTCCCGGAATCGCTGAAAAAATTAACCGGCACTCCGGTCTGTCCACTGTATGGCCACGTCACAATACGGCCGGTGCCAATGCCACCGCCATAGCCGTTATTGGCTGTAAGATCGGAGGTGAAATAATTGTCGCCATTGCTTGTGCTGGACGAGCCGGTACCGATCTCCTTGAAGCAGGGTTCGAATATCACGAAGCGCGTGTAGATTGAGGTGATAAGTTCTTCGGCAATACGAAAACCGGTACTTGAGCTTTTGAAGTTCAATTCGCCGTAGGCGTAGTCTGCATCGCCAAAGACATAGCCGACAGCTGCAAGGCGGTTTAACGGGGTGACTCCGGTAAATCCGGGGTTGCCGGTGGTCTGGTAGAGGGTGATCGTGTTGTTGGTTTTCAGATAGTTGGAATGCCCCTGGGCGGCGCTGCCCAGCTGGCTATTGGGTGTCAGTATTGGTAGACCAATCTGCGCGCGCCGGTAATTGATCCAGTTCATACCGTCGGTAGCCACGTCGTTGTAATAGACCGGTGCACCCGGCTCTTGCGTCAGTATATATTGTGCCACGCCGTCAGGTAGCGGTTGTTGCTCGCTGGTTGTTTCGCCGCAGGCGACCAGAGACCATGCGGTCACCAGCAGCATGAGGTATATCCTCCAAAGGCTGTATTTGTTCATTGTGGCGCTCCTTGGTGGTGGCTCTGAACAGGAAAGTAGTAGCCTGCCCCCTTTTTACCTGAGTGCCTGTTAGGCTGCTTTTCCAGTAGACTCATACCAATAAGAAGCAACAATGCCGTAGATAAAGTTTAATCCAATGACGACCACGGGTGTCAGAGTACCGAACCCAAGACCGAAGAGTCCTTTACCCATACTTGGCAAGACCATGAAAAGCATCATCGACGATGGCAGCAGACTGAATAGGCATCCACGAAGAATTGTTTGTTTTTTCCATAATGGCAGAAGTAGCAAAAGCATCCATATGCCACCCCAGATCATGCGTTGATAAAGCCAAGGGGCAGTAAATTCCGGCTTCATGCTGACCCCCAGCAGATCACAAATTCCGACCTTTCCCAAAATTGTGATGTTGACGCTATCAACAAGCCCTCCAATGGCGCCACCGGTAAATGCCCCACTAATTTTTCGAATCATAATTCTGTCCTCAGATTGTTTATAGATTTATTTTTATCGCCTAGCGGTAAAAGGGTAAGCAGTATATTTATAACTGCTCTACCCGTTGGTTATGTAGCTCTTTTGGAAGTTTGAAACAGGCAGATGAAGCACTCCTTGCAAACAAACCAGTGATACCAAAACTCGTCCTCTAGAGGAAATTCTAACTTATATATTCTTTTAAATATCATGTCGAAGAATAAGAAAAAGAAGTACAGCTGATAATTAAGATGAATCAATGTTGATCTTGAATTCATAGATGCATGCCCCAGCAATGCTGTATTGCAATACTCACTGTCTTCGAAACTCCTTGGAAAAGCACCAACCGTGACAGCTATGAAAGAGTGGTGAATGGCTTGTGAGTAAAACTCTTGTGAACTAGACCTCCATGTCTTCATTTCGTCACAATCTCTTTCGGACAAGCCTAGGGTCTTTTCGAGTTCATGTAACTGTTTGGTAAGCTTCCCCTTGCCGAATAGCTGATACCAAATTCGTGTAGAATCTTCTTGAGTTTCCGCTTTTACGTACCCACTCAATAACTCTTTATTCGCTAGCAGGATTAAAGACTGCCATAATAATTCATTCGTTGTCCTCAATAATGCCCTAGCTGGGTTGTCGACACCTTTTTCAACTAAGGATATTACCGAGTCAGTATAGTTACAAATTTGTACTAGAAAAGACTGTAAAATGACATCAGGTACTGGCAGACCAGTTTCGGATATAAAGTTAAGAGGTAAAAAATGTAGATCTTTTTTATTACGTGACCCTATTGCCAAGGTCAGCGAAGCAAATGATTCAATAGCTAATCTTGTAAGAAATAATTCATTTCTTAGGTAATTATTTACTTGTTGTCTTGCCTCCTTCTGGCATGACCTTCCTAGACTAGCGAATGCATCGAAATCAGCTAAAACCGCACGATGCCCATAGCGGACTCCGACGCCTCGGTTGATCTGCTTTATTAAGTTAGCGATTATGTTTCTTTCTTGTTTGTGCATAACTCATCGTTGACCTGTTCACGCACGTGCGCGTGAACAGGTAATCTTCCTAAATGGAATGTTTCGTCAGTGCACATTAAAAAAATATGCATACCATGTAGTCAGGCTTTGCTGACTTCTGTCGAGCCGCGAAACTATAGCATCCGGCTGTAGTGGCTTACAATTAAATATGCTGAATAAAAAAGATTATATGCTGAATGGTTATCTGATTTATGAGGGGGGGAAATGCTGTACGCGGGGTGGGGCTGGTTCTTTTGGCCGTGTTATGGACGGGAGTTCCGGGGCAGTATGGTTCATCAACATACTGTTCCCGGAACTCCACATTATTCGATTCTCTTGCTTTATGATTCCTGCTTACTTCCCCTGAAGAATCCGGTCGATTGTCTGCTCGATTGAATCCTGATCCGAAGGTAATGAATCTCCCTCTCTTGCCGCATCCTGTCCTGTCCGCCCTCCTGAAGGAGAACTGATCGACACTATAATGCCTGCTCTGGCATCTGCAAAGAGGCTTTGCATCACGCGGTTCACCGCCGCATGAGATCGCTCTGCCATGCACCGTATATTTGTGCCGCATCCCTCGAAGTCGGACTTTTTGGCCATTAACTCCATTGCAACGTCCTTCTCCAAAACCAGCCGGTTATCCGACCTCCGTATGAGCTGGAATCCAAAAGCGTATTCGCTCGGGCGGGTCCAGCCGCCGGCGGCATAGGCCTTTTTTACTGTTCCTTTGATGTAGAAATCTTCGTCGTGCAGATCCGCCGGGGTGGAGACGAACCGGACCGCCCGGAAAGCACCCGAGGCCGACAGGTCGTCGGCAAAGGCCTGCGCCCACAGTTCCGGCGGCAGGGCATTGATAATGCCGTCAATGCCGCTTTTAACAAGGTTGAACGTCAAACTTTCCGGGTCAAAGATGCTTCCCAGCTTCGTAAAGTCTCCTGTGCCGTCCTTGAAGGGAAGGACCGCCACCGTTATCGGGAGCTTTGGCCCGTTTGCTACGGGCTCGGCTGGTTTGTAAACGAACGCCGTGTCGTATCCTGTGCCGACCAGACTCGCGTTGGACGCGCACCCCGTCAGGAATAGCAGGGCCAGCGAGGCTAATAGAAGATATTTCATTGAACCCTCCGTGCTTTTGAATGAGGCTTCCTTTTTTATCAGCTTTTTGGTTATAAAGCAGTGCGATAAACAGCTATTGAGCTACATAGGGAGACTCCCGAATTACCTATCAAAACTGGGGGTCTCCATTTAGTTCACAGTTTTTCCAGGTGATACCTTCTATTCCCTTTTCCTCCCGACATAAACCGCAATTGGCACAGTATACCATACCGTGTCAATTTCTCTTCTGGCATTAATGCCGAAACAGCCAACGCCGATGTCATTTGTTACCATTTCTCTCAGTTTCAGTTCGTCTCCCGGGTTCGGAAATGAAGCCCGTAGTTGAGTTTCCAGTTCGATCTCCACACCATAAGCACTCTGGCGGCAGTCAATCAAACCTGAATTCTGGAATAACAACGCAAACTCTTCGTGCGTCAGAGCGTGGGTGTGGGATGGATCGCGCATGATTTCCAGACGATCATAAGCCTCCGATTTTGAAGATTCCATCGCCACATCAGCAACCATTACCCGGCCTCCCGGCTTGCAGACACGGATCATCTCAGACAACGCTTCTGCCGGTGCCTGCAAATGATGGTAAGAGTAGCGGGTTAACACGAGCGAAAAAGAGTTGTCAGGGTAGGGGAGGGGAACGGCGTTGCCAACAGCCCATTCGACATTTGCAAGTTTCAGCTCCTTTTGACGTTTTTCAGCCTGTTCTATCATTGCCGGGGTAATATCCACTCCAATCACATGCCCGGCATGGCGGGCAAATTCGCAGGCGACGAGACCCGGACCACAGGCAACGTCAAGTACCGTGTCATTTCGGCGCACTTCAGAAAGTTCAATCAAAATTTGCAGGGAATCAAAGTGTCCCGGGACTTTGGTGAATGGAATAGCCTGACGTGAAAACTGCTCGACAATTTTTGCCTGATGCCTCTGCTCATCGTTACGGTTCATACCGGTTTCTCCTTACTACTAAGTTTGACAGGAATTCTACCTTGTAGCACGCGTGGCTGTCTTGCTATATTATGCCAATGAATACCGATAAACTGACAAAATTACCGCCGATCGAAGTCGGCTACCGGATTGATCCGTCGCTGCCGGTTATACCGCTCGCAATGCAGGTGAGCCAGGCTGGCTGCGCTGCTCCACATGCTCACCCACGCGGGCAACTCATCTACGCAAGCAGTGGTGTCATGAAGGTTGTCTGCGGTGGCGACATCTGGATTGTCCCGCCGTCACAGGCGGTATGGGTTCCACCGCAGATCGAACATGAGGTCTATTTCCCGGGAGAGGTCTCGTTGTGCAATCTGTTTATAGATCCGTCCGCATCTGTCGATTTGCCGGAGGTCTGCACTGTTTTCAAGGTGTCGCCGTTGTTACGGGAATTAATAGTGAAAGCGGTACAGGTGGGAGATAGCTATGTGCCGGGCAGTCCGGGGTATCGGCTGATGATGGTTGTTATTGATGAACTGTGTCAGGCTGAGCAGACAGAACTTCATTTGCCGATGGGACGTGATGAAAGGCTCCTGCGAGTAATGGAGGCGCTGCTGAAAGATCCCGGGGACCGGCGGGATCTGAATGGTTTTTCTCTGATTGCCGG
Organism: Desulfuromonadaceae bacterium; assembly: GCA_028681335.1. GTDB lineage: Bacteria > Desulfobacterota > Desulfuromonadia > Geobacterales > Pseudopelobacteraceae > JACRCG01. The sequence continues at coordinate 41,324 of JAQUIT010000003.1, forward strand.
GGCCAGTTCCCGTACACTGGCACGTCTGTTTGTCCGTGAGACTGGGCTGACGTTTGGTGTCTGGCGGAAACGGCTTCTCTTGCAGGATGCTATTGACCGGCTGGGGAAAGGGCAAAATGTTACAAGTGTGGCACTGGATTTAGGCTATCAGAGTCTCAGTGCGTTTATCGAAATGTTTCGACAGTCACTTGGGGCATCGCCGGGGCAGTATGTGCGGCAGAATGTTGGCTAATGAAATAAGGCGTCCTTCAAGGTGTCATAAAATAAAAAAACATGCCTAAAGGGTCAAATCTCAAATTTGAATTTTGGTGACCCCTTTCTGTTCTCTTGCACGGATAAAGTCACTTGACAACGTCACCGATGCACTCGTATGGTATCGCCACTTATTCTCGGGGCGGGGTGAAATTCCCCACCGGCGGTATCCCGGTTTTACCGGGGAGCCCGCGAGCGCTTCTTTGCAGCGGTAAAGAAGGTCAGCAGATCTGGTGAGATGCCAGAGCCGACGGTATAGTCCGGATGAAAGAGGATAAGGCAGAGACTCTCCCAATGGTGACCACTTGTTGCTGACACACTTCTTTGTGTTAGTGCGTTTGTCTGCCGTCCTGCCGCCCTGAGACCAAATTCCCCTGTTAAGGAGTTGTGTCATGTCTCAGGAACTGCTGCTATCTTTTGGTCCCCCCATGGAACGTGTAGAAAAAGCCCTGGCCGCGCTATGCGCCGGTTCGGGTGTTCTGGTCACCGATGACGAGGAACGGGAAAACGAGGGTGACCTTGTTTTTTCCGCCGAAGCGTTGACAGTACCGCAGATGGCACTCATGATCCGGGAGTGCAGCGGTATTGTCTGCCTCTGCCTGCCACCGGAAAAAGTTGAGGAACTCTGCTTGCCGATGATGGTGGTAGACAATTCCAGCCGTTATCAGACTGCATTCACGGTCTCCATCGAAGCGGTAGAAGGGGTGACCACCGGCGTTTCCGCCACGGACCGGGTAACCACTATTCGGGCAGCCATTGCCGATCATGCCCGCCCGGCGGACTTGTGCAGTCCCGGTCATGTTTTCCCGCTGCGGTCGCGTCCCGGAGGTGTCCTTGAACGGGGCGGGCATACTGAGGCAACAATCGATCTTATGCGCCTTGCCGGTCTCAAGCCCGTTGGAGTTTTGTGTGAGTTAACGAATCAGGATGGCAGTATGGCAAGGATGCCGGAAATCATCTCTTTTGCCCGACAACAGGACTTTCCGGTTGTGACGGTTGCCGACTTGATCGCCTACCGTCAACGGGCCAACCAATAACCTGTTAGAAAGACAATAGTATTTGCCCAGTGTCAGGTCTACACGTTGACGTTTGTTGGGAATCTTTTCGTCAATGTGTAAACCTGGCACCGGGTTTCTCTTGTTGGGACCTCTAGCTCTCCCTCCGTCAAGCACGGCGCCTGGTTGGGACTTCGCCTTTTAGCTTTCTGCTTTTTAACTGTTGTCCCGTGTCAACGGCAGACCCCTTTAGACTTTTCGAGATACTCCAAATAGTTCTGTATCTTATCTGTTTTATCAGGCTATCTCACACGGCTGTGCGCCCATTTTTGCCAGTAACGAAGCTATCGTTTCCGGCAGAATCACCTCGATATTCTCATCTTTAGTGATAATGGCATCCATGGGGTATTCTAAATGAAGCGGTGGGGACTCATCCCCGGTTAAGAGTACAAACGGGAGCTTGAAACCCCGCTCCCGCATCGCCGCAAAGAGTTGAATTCCGCTTATCCCCGGCATATTCATATCGGAAATAACAATGCGGACAAGAGGGTCGGAGGCAAGCGTTGCCAGAGCCTCCATACCACTAAGTGCCAGACTTATGTCGTACTCTGGTTCATCGAGAATCATGCCGATCATCTCAGCGGTTAAAGGATCGTCATCAACAACCAGAATATGTGTTTTTGTTTCATTCATACCGGCACTCCTTTGCACACAATATTTTACAGCCCCACTCACCAGCTTTTTAAACCGCGAAACTATAGCATCTGGCTGTCGTGGCTTACAATTAAATATGTTGAATATAACGTATTAGTTACTGATGTACGAAAGGGGGGATGTCGTATGCGGGGTGAGTGCGGATGTTTAAAAGAGGGCAGGGGTGACCTGCCCTCTACAGATGCAGCATTCCAGCTTAGTGTAAACGGTTATTGAGGTTTTGCTTTGCCAAGCTTGTTCAGATACATGACGAGCGAATGCATCTCTGCCGAGTTGCCGGAGAGCGCCTTTCCTTTCATCGCCTTTACAATGCAGTTGTTTACAGGCGTTACCAGTTCCTTTGCCTCTGCGTTTGCAACATCTTCCAGTCCTTTGCCGCCAGGATGGCACGTTGCGCAACTTCTGCCATTCGTTCCGAGTACGTCGCTGTTGAACAGTTTGCTGCCACGTTCCACGGAAGGGGCGTCTTTTGCTGCAGCTATTGATGCCGATACCAAAACCAGCAGTGCGATTAAAACATGAGAAGTCCTATTCATTGCGATTCTCCTTGTGTGCAATTAAGTTACCTGCAGCATTTTACCAGGCAATGGCAAAGGTTCAACCTTCGAGCTCAGTGAGAAAATCGGCCGTTGTCGTCACATCCTGCAACTCCCGGAATTCCCGGTACGCATCGATGCCGTCACTGTCCAGGCCGCGATAGAAAGCCGGTCTGGCTCTTTTCAGGCCTGAGAGGACTTTGCCGGCAGCATAATCAGCTTCTGTCAGCTTATCGGCCCTGATCTTCAGGGCGATGATGATGCTGAACCCCAGCTGGAACAGTCTTTTCAGATGTTCGCCGGTGATGATCTCCACACCCTTTGTCTCGTCACCTTTGCTTAAATACTCAAGGGCGATGTTCAAATAGCCGTGAACCCTTTCCACCACCGATCCCATGTATTCCATGTCGGCGAACGGGGCCTCGTCGGCGACGAGTGCGGTGTTGATCAGGTAATTCAGCTCCTGGCGAAACAGGTCAGAATCCATGCGGGCGATAACCCTCTCCAGAAACGTTTTGCCGCTCACAGACATTTCGGGAAGTGTGCCCATTTCACCGGTCTGCAACAGCTCTTTATCAGTCGCCGGTGTAAAAGTGGCCGGGTTGACGCGGGAGTAGATCTGAATCGCCTCATCATGGGGAGGGAAGCCGAGATCTGCGAGGCGACCCGATTTTATACGATAGCACTCCTCCTCGGATTCAATATCAACTTCGCCGCTGACACTTTCCATTAAAGCTACGTAGAGGGAGTTGTCAAAACGGCAGACAAGTTCGAGGAAAAAACCGATGATGACGGCGTGTTCGGGGTTCTTGAATTTTATGAGGAAGACATCGTCAAAGGTGTGGTCCCAGTCGGTCTGACGTTCTTCATCCGTGTTAAGGTCGCCAATACCACCGGCGACGAAAATCTCTCTCCCGAGTAGAAGGGAGAGGAGGTTGAAATCCAGATGGGAGAGCAATTCCAGAAAGTGCTCCTCACCACCTTTCAGGATATAGCCGAGATATTCGACCGCCTGTTCTTCCTGAAACGACCAGCCTCTCCATAACTCCATATCCAGAATGAAAACACACTGCTGCGGGCTCGCCAGCGCCAATAATTCAACGGAGTCGGCAGCGCCGTTTTCCTTGAAAAGCCAATACAGCTCTTGTGGCTGCATGGCCCGGGCAAGTTTTTTATCATCCGGGTCATCCAGAATCAGGGCCATCTTCTCTTTGGGGAGAACGGTGTCAAGATAGGCGCGCTTGTCGGCAAAGGAGAGTCTGCGGAATTCCTTGTCACTAATTCTTACATTCTTTGTTGTTCCCGCTTCTATTGTGGTCAGACTTTTTTCCAACATAGGTGGTTCTCCTTGTTTATACGGGTCAGGCTGGGGGCACAAAATTACATGTTACATGATTTCTCGCAACTACATACTTTTCAAGTCTTACTCTCGACCAGCCGCCGTGCCAGTCTGTCGATGTGGCGTTCGTCGGTGCCGCAGCATCCGCCGACGATGCGCAACCCCAGTTCCTTTTGCAGCGCGGCAACGTCTGCGGCGAACAGTTCCGGCTCCTCCTCCACCAACACGCTGCTGTTGTCCAGCTCTTCCGGACTCAGGGCGGCGGTGTTGGCCAGCAGGCCGATCACCCGCTTTCTGACCAGCGCTGACGAATTCTGCTCGTTAAACATGGCGCGGCGGAAGTTCGAGGCGTGGGTGCAGTTGATCAGATAAGCCAGTGGTTGCGGTGACGTCTGGTTGTCGATTGCACTGATGGCGTCTTTGAGCGGTGTGCCGTCCAAAAGAGTACCTTCCGGTCTGGCCACGAAACTGATCAGATAGGGGAGCCCGGTGGCGGCCAGCGCCTGGGCCAGACCGATTGCCTCGCTCAGGGCCGGCAGGGTTGATGCCAGCAACAGATCGACACCGGAAGACGCCAGGGCCTCGGCCTGCCAGGCGTGAAATGTGCGTGCCTCGGCGGTGGTCAGCGCCTCTGCCGCTTTGTAAGCATCTCCACGGCAACTCATGAGGCCGCAGATGATCACTTTGCTCCCATAGCTGCCGTATTCCCGGCGCAGGGCATCCAGAAAACGAAAATTGTCGCCGTTCAGGTCGCGTCCGGACAGACCGGCGGCAGCGATGTGTTCCTGCGCGGCACGCCAGGTCGGGGTGGAGAGCAGGAGCGGCAGGTCGTATGTGCGGCCGATTTCCAGATACTGGCGACAGATCGTCTCCAGTGCACTTCGGCCAGCCTCGTCATAAATAAGCGCCGAGTTGACCACATGTTCATCGAGGCAGATGCCGGGCATCCGTCGCAGTCGCTCGATGACCGCCCCTTCGCCAAGGATGGTGGCGGACGTTTCGAGAAGCTGCAGGAAGGTGTTATGCCTGATCGGCTCTTTCATTGGTTCTGAGATGCTGCAGCATTCGGTTGTCAACATGGGAACCCTCTCTGGAGATTATCTTCGGCACACGTTGTTGAATGTCTCTCAGGGGATGAAATCACCGGTAATAACCTCTGAGAGGATGCCGTTACGGAAGATCAGGGTATGCAACAGGGTTGAACCCTTGGTGTAAGTCCACTCCTGCACCTCGATGTAGATTATTCGTGTCCCTGTTCTGGCGCTGCCGACACTCGTTACGGTCTGCATCGGCTCCTCACGTTTGAATATGTTGTCAGGTGGGTCGCATTTGACCGAGACGGTGGAGATCCGGTCGCCGGTAGAGACAAGCTGACCATTGGGGCAGCGGAAGGTGTCGGCGGATGCCTGTATCGCTGAAAACGGGATGATAACAGCCAAAATGACATATAACCATTTCATAATTTGTTCTCTCCTGTTTAAATCAAATACAATAAAATATACAGCCGCTACCGGCTTTGTACAACGGCTAAAAAACAAGAGGGTAACTCAGCTTGCTGTTTTTGCACCTGATGTTACCATTCTGATGATGCGTGTTGTGCCGGGATGCAGTATGCTGTGCCGCACGTGAATACCAAAGGATGTTAACGATATGCCTCTTCCCCGTATAACCCGTAAACGCCAGTTTGTGCAGGGTGTTCTGATCGCTGCCGCACTGCTGCTCCCGTTTCTCACCATAGCAGGCAAGCCGTTTCTGCGCATGGACATCGCGACGATGACGCTCTTTCTGGCCGGGATGCCGCTGAGAATCGACCAGTTCTATCTCGTGCTGCTGCTGATGCTGCTGTTGGTAAGCGTTTTCCTGTTGATGACCTCCGTACTTGGACGGGTCTGGTGCGGCTGGCTCTGTCCGCAAACGGTGTTCAACGATCTCCTTGATCTGCTGGGGCAGAAAGCAAAAAAGAAGTTTTCTCAGCGCGCTGTGCGCCTGATCGAGCATTTTGCGGCGCTGGTCATAGCCACGCTGATTGCCTTCAACCTCTTCTGCTGGTTTATGTCGCCGCTCCAGGCGGCAACAAATCTTGTTCATTTCTCCGAACATAAGCTCATGTGTGCCACCTTTCTGCTGCTGACCCTGTGCGGCTATCTGAACCTGATGCTGGTCAAGCGGAGCTTCTGCCGCAGCTACTGTCCGTATGGACGCTTTCAGACCGCCCTTATGGATGCCGGGACGCTCAACCTCTCTTTTCTGGAAGAACTCCGCGAGCGCTGCATCCGTTGCAACTCCTGTGTGCGTACCTGTCCGATGGGGATCGACATCCGCAGCGGTTTTCAGGTCGAATGTATCGGCTGCGGGCGCTGCATAGATGCCTGTCGTGCCGTTATGGAAAAGAAACCGGACGGGGTGGGGCTGATCGATTACCGTTTCGGTGTCGTCAAGGGAACCCGCTTTCGGCTCGGTATAACAACCGGCGTGCTGCTGCTCGTAACACTGTTGCTGGCGGTGGGGCTGTTCTGGGGAGTTGTGAACAGGAGCCAGAGCGCCTTTGCTGTGCGGCGTGTCGCAACCGCTGCCCCGCGCCTGCTGCCGGACGGTTCCGTGGCAGAGCCGTGGCGGGCAACCATCGGCAACCGTTCCGAAACCACCAAGGTTTACTCCCTCAGGGTCGCCGCTGATTCCGCTGGCGGCGTCGAGCTGCTCGGCCAGACCCGCGACATAAGCGTGGCGCCCAACCAGCATCGCGAAGTCACCTTCATGATCCGCCTGGCAAAAGAGTTTCCTCCGGCCGGAAAAGTGCACCTTGAACTGTTTGACGGTGACCATGCGGCGGCAGCGGTGGCGGTTTCGCCATGAGCCTGCTCCCGGAACAGATCTGCAGTCACTGCGGCATCAGCTTTCGCTGGAAAGCGGTCGTCGCGGGCGGCACAGACGGCGGTCGCGAGCTCTTCTGCTGCCGTGGCTGCCAGGGGGCCTACCTGATGATCTGTGAGGCCGGGCTGGACGGGTTTTATCAGCGCGAGGGGCGTGCCGCGCCGACGGTGGCCGGTTCGCTTCCCGGCAGCTTCAGCGATGCCGATCTGGCGCGCCATCTGATTCCTGAGGGGGATCTCTGCCGCATTGACATCCTGGTCGGCGGCATCACCTGTCCCTCCTGTGTCTGGCTGCTGGAGCGGATGCTGCTCCGCACGATCGGGGTGGAGTATGTCAGCCTCTCCTACAGCGGCGGGGTCGCCTCGCTCCGCTTTGATCCTGCGCTGGTCACGCCGCTGGAACTGTTCTCCGTCATTGCCCGCCTCGGCTATGTGCCGCGCCCCTATTCAGCCGACCAGTCGGAAAAGGAGGCGCGGCGCGAGCGGGACGACCTGCTGCTCCGCTTCGGTACGGCGCTCTTCCTGACGATGCAGCTGATGGCCTACTCCTATGCCCTCTATGCCGGATATTTCCAGGGGATAGGCGCCCCTATGAAGCAGTTTCTCCAGTATATCTCGCTGCTGGTGACGACTCCGGTGGTGTTCTACTCCGGCTGGCCGTTCATCGTCGGCGCCTGGCGTTCTCTCAAGACCGCCGCCCCCGGCATGGATCTGCTCATTGCCATGGGGGCGTTGTCGGCATGGTTCTACAGCGTCTGGGCGACTTTTACCGGCGAAGAAACCTATTTTGAAAGTGCGGCGACCATCGTGACCTTTGTCCTGATCGGCCGTCTTATCGAGCTTTCGGTGCGCCGCCGCGCCATCTCCGGCATCAGCACCCTCTATGCCTCTGCGCCGCAGCGGGCGACGCTGGTGGGCGAGGGGGGCGCTGGTAGTGAGGTCGATGTCGAGGATATCCGTCCCGGTGACCTGCTCTTGGTGCGGCAGGGGGAACGTTTTCCGGTGGATTGCCTGGTCATCAAAGGGGAGACCGAGGTCGATCAGTCGCTGGCCACCGGTGAAAGCCGGCCGGTGCTGCTTGTCAGCGGTGAGGAGGTCCGTTCCGGCTGTGTCAATGTGGCTGCTCCGGTGACGGTCCAGGCGCTCAGGCCTGCCGGTCAGAGCTATCTGATGAGGGTTGCCGCGCTGGTGCAGATGGCACAGGCGGGGAAACCGCGGCTGCAGCAGTTGGCCGACCGGGTTTCCGGCTGGTTCGTGCCGGCCGTTATTCTGCTGGCGCTGCTCGTCGGAGCGGGGCGAGTCCTGCTGCTCGGCAACAGTGTTGGTGCAGCGATCATGGCGGCGCTGTCGGTCGTGCTGATCGCCTGTCCCTGCGCCATGGGTCTGGCGGTTCCGGCGGCGGTGCTGGCGGCCTGCAGTCGCTCGGCCTCGCTCGGAATCATCCTGCGTGGCGGGGATGTCATTGAGCGGCTGGCAACGGTCGATACGGTGCTGTTCGACAAGACCGGCACGATAACCTCCGGTAATCCGGTTGTCACGCGCTTTGAAACCTGCTGCGGCTCTTCCGCGTCCGCTGTCCTCCAGGCGGCAGCCAGCGCAGAAGAGCAGGCCTCTCATCCGCTGGCACGGGCCATCGTCCTCTACGCGGCCGAACAGGGATATCGCCCGGAAACCTGCCGTGATTTCCGCTCAATTCCGGGGCGCGGCATTTCAGCATTGCTGCCGGACGGTGTTCCGGTGCTGTGCGGCAGCGAAGCGTTTCTTGCTGAACAGGGGATAGCGGTGGACATTGACAGCTGTTGCGACAGCTCTGCCACCGCTGTTTTGATCGCTGTTGACGGAATCCTTGCCGGGCACTTTCTGCTCTCCGACCAGCTGCGGGAGGGAGCATCGGCGGTCGTTTCCGCCCTTGCCGCCGAGCAGCTGGATGTGCGTATCATCAGTGGCGACAATCAGGCCACGGTCGAGCAGGTCGGCAGGCACATCGGCATAGCGGCGGTTCATGGCGGTCTGACGCCGGATCAAAAACTGGCCTCAGTCACCGGACTGCAGCAGCAGGGCCGCCGGGTGCTGATGGTTGGTGACGGCGTCAACGATGCGCCGGCCCTGGCCGGAGCAACGGTCAGCTGTTCACTCTCCGGCTCAAGCGACATCGCCCTTGAAAATGCCGATCTGATCATTACCGGCGGCGATCTGGCGCGAATCGCGACCGCCTACCGGATCAGCCGGGCGACGATGACGATCATAAAACAGAACCTTGGCTGGGCTTTCGTGTATAATATCATCGGCATACCGTTGGCGAGCGCCGGTCTCTTAACCCCTGTCTATGCCGCCGTCGCCATGACCGCCAGTTCATTGCTGGTTTCACTCAATTCGCTGCGCCTGATGAGGTTCAAACACCATGGATGAAACCCTGATTCTTCTCATACTGCTGTCGTTCTGCCTGGGGGCGGGGTGCTGGCTGGTGTTCATCTGGGCGGTCAAAAAAGGCGAGTTTGAGGATGTGGAGCGGCCGAAACACCGCATGATGGATGATGATTGACGTAAAAGTACCCAATACGGTACAACCGCTGGGAATTCTTAGCGCTACACGATCCTTTAATGGCAGCTCTACTATATAACCAATGGTTGGAGGAGAAGTGAAAATGAAAACGATTGTAACCGTCTGCTTGTGCCTGTTGATTGCTGTTGCCGCCAGGGCCGACTTCCAGATGCCGGAGAGCGTCTATCGTATGGACAGGCTCGAAGAAGCAAAAACTGCTGCCAAACATAACGGCAGCGCCATCACCATCATCTTTACTCACGAGAAAACATCGTGCAGCCTTTGTAAAACAGCCAGCCTGAAAGCCGCAGCAACACTTGGTGTGAAGACTGTTGTTGTCTATGTAAATGCTGATAATGAATGGCGCAAGGTACCTGCAGCTGCCCAGAATGCGCTGAGCTCACCTGAAGCCGGCCGCTTCGTCCCGAAGACCATTATAACTGACTCTGATATGACCAAAGTCTTTGCGATTGTGCCCTACGCCGACGGCGATGAATATGACCGCCTGCTTCAGGCCGCTCTGAAGAAGTTACCGGATGGTGCAGAGAAGTCAGATGTGAAATCGAAATAGTAACGAGCGTTCGGCAGGGGATGGGCCACGGCCCGGCAACAACCCTTCGGCAGATCATCGTCCGAACCTATTTATGGCAGTAGGTGACCTGAAAGTACATTATGAGAAATCTCCTGCGCAAAATACCTATCAAACGAATCCTGAAAATAACGGCGCTGACAGTCGTTGGCCTCCTGGTGCTGCTGCTGATCGGCCTTTATTTTCTTCCGGCAATGGTCAGCAGCCAGGCGGTGCAGAGCCGCATCCAGCAATCCCTCTCCGCCTCCATGAAACGTCAGCTCTCCTGGTCGAAGTTTGCCATGAGCTGGTCCGATGGACTGACGCTCTCCGGTCTTCACCTCGGTGACGGCCCGGCGCCGCTCCTCAAAGCCGATATAGAGCAGATCATTATCGACCCGTCGCTTGGTCGCGGGGACGATGGGCGCCTCGGTATCGACCTCACCCTCAAGATCAGTAATGTCAGCGCCGCGCTTGCCCCCGGACCGCCAAAACCTCCTCCACCTCCATCAGCCAAAGATCCGTTGACCCTGCTGGCGGAAGCGATTCAAAAGCTTCAGGGACTAGACGTTCCGCTGCCGCTGGATCTGCGTGTCAACGCCGAAGTAGCGCCGCTGAATGTCGTCTACTCTGTTCCGGTTCCGGGGAAATCGGTGCGGCTTCATGATTTCTCGTTCCGTCTGGCGATGCCTTCTCTCGCCTCAAAACCGGTTACGGCGGTGATCAAGGGGCGTGTCTCATCTGATGGCCACGAGGTTGGCAAAATCACTCTCGACGCCAGGGTGAGCGATCTGGTGACAAAAGAGCGGCGGATTCATCTTGCCGGCGCGCTCTTTGCCGTCGAGGCGGTGGCACCGGGCGCACAGCTCACCCTGACAGGCGGCCTCAGTCAGCCTGACGGTGTTGTTGCCGATTGCAAGCTGGATCTGCCCGCACTGCTGGCGGTTGCGCAGCCGTTTGTCCCTCCCGGGGTGCCGGATGTTACAGGAACTGTTGATTTCAGGTTGCGGGCTAAGGTTGACGCCACCCGCGATATTCACGCCACCGTGACCGTTGACGGTGCCGGACTCGCCGCCGGCGGTGGTTCGCTGAAGGCACGGCGGGTTGGCCCTCTTGATCTGAAACTGCAGCAGCAGATAGCCACCGACCATGTCCGCCAGCGGGTGGATTTTTCCGGCGGCACCCTGGTGATCCCCGGCCTCCTCGATGCCGCGTGGAACGCAGTGGTCAACCGTCCGTCCGTGCCGGAACGGTCGCTGGAGGTAACGTTTGGTCCGCTGCGCCTTGAACTAGCCAAGGCACTGGCGCTGGCGGCCCCGTTTCTCCCCCCCGATTCTCCCGTCAAAGAGATCAGCGGCACGCTTGCGCTCCGTTCACTTGCGCTGCATCTGGAGGGGCCTGCAAACAGCGGCAATGTGACTCTCACCGCTCTGGGCGTTAAACTCCCGCAGTTGAGGCTGGCACTTAAAAAGGGTGACGTGACAGCGGAGAATATCGACCTGCTTCTCGAAAAGGTCGAATGCCCGCTGACCGCCAAGCTGCCGACAAAAGTGACGGCGGATCTGCTCTGGAGCATCAAAAAAGTTGCGCTCTCCGCAGACCGGCCGCTCGTCATTCTGGGTGCCGGTGGAAAAGTTGCCCTGACGGTCACCGATCTCGACCTGAAGAGCGCCTCGCCGCGTAAAGTTGCCGCCTCCGCTGTCATCATCCAATCAGCTGACCTTGATCGCGCTTCGCTCGGCACGCAGCTGATTATCGACAAAGCTCATGAACAGCTCCGCCTGCTGGTCCGTGCCGCCGCCAACGGCGATATCGCGGTTAATCTGCCGGAGTTCAGCGTGACCGCTGCGTCACTGCAGGGCAACCAGGGGGGGAAGCGCATCGCGCCGATCCCGTTTTCCGCCTCCATGACCGTTGCCGGAGTCCGTATTCCGGCCGACAAGGGGAGTAAACCTGCCTTGCAGCGCGCTACGGCACGTGTCTTGGCGGGCGATTTTCTGCACCTTGATGCCGAGGCGGCCCTCTCCGCTGCGTCTCCCCAACAGGCAACCACCAGCGGCACAGCGCGGCTTGACCTGCGGCACGCCATGCCGTTTGCCGCTCCGTTTATGCCGCCCGGCCTGAAGGCTGACGGCGTCGTGACCGCGCGGTGGGACCTGGCCGCACCGCTGCCGGAAAAAGCGCCTTCTGCCGATAAACATCCACTGCGCAGTGCCAAGGCTGGACTGGCGCTGATTGACAAGCTTGAACTGGGTGTCAAACTTGATAACATTTCCGCCACACTCCCTTCGGCCAAAGGGACGATTACCGTGACAGGGGTGCAGACCAAGCCGGACCTGCGCGTGGTTTCTACCAAAAGAGGGAAATCCGTACGCTTCGAAGGGGGCGTGCAGTTCGCAACAGTAGGCGGTCTTCCCGGAGCCGCCGGCAAACTACCACCGCAACATGGTTCATTTGCCTTTAACGGCGAACTCTCATCCTGGCGGGAGTTTCGTCTGAGCGAAAAGTTGCTGATCGAGCCGCTGACGGTGTCGCAGGAGGCCGAGCTGAACGTGAGCCGCATCGATGCGCTGCTGGAAGAAAAAGAGCCGTTCAGCACGGCGACCTTGATCAAACGTCTCGATGCAACGCTGTTTGTCGATATGGAGGGAGCGTTTTCGCGTCAACTCAAACAGCTCCTCCCCGGCATTGATGTGGCAGGGAACGCCACTGCCGCTATCCGTGTGGATTTAAGCGCCGCTCGCGAACTTGCCGTCCGCTGCTCTCTGCAAACGAAAGATTTCGGCGTTCAACTCGCCAACGGGACAAAGGTTGAGGGGATGCGCTCCAATGTCGCGGTTAACCGCGTGTATGCCCTGGCGGCAGCACAAGGTGAACGCTGGACTCCGCTCTCGGCGTCACTTGTCCGGCCGGTGCCGGTTATTCGAGCCAACCCCGGTGCGGTGGAGATTGTCGGCCGCATCCATGATGACCTGCGCGGTGATGTCAGCGGAGGGCGTTCGTTCTCGATCAAGAAGGTCACGGTCAAGAGGTCGGGCGTACCGCTTGAGTTGACGGCACTGGAGGGCGATCTGCTACTCACCACGGAAAAGAGCGGCCTCAGCTTTTTCCAGACGGATCTGCTCGGCGGGACGCTGCTGGCGCGCGGACTGTTTGACCTGCGGCCGGAAATACCGGTCATCGACACTGCCAGTTCTTTTTCCAATCTTGATGTTACCCTGCTGCTGCCGAAGGAAACGAGGGGGCAGCGTGCGGGTCAGGATGCGGAGATCACCGGTGAGATGAGTCTTACGGCGCCGCTGACGCCTGAACAGCGTGAGCTGTTTGAACAGCTGCGGCTGGCGCTTAATGTGCGCAAGATCGGGGCCGATACGCTCGAACGGGCGCTCTTCAGCCTTGACCCGTACGAGCGGAACGAACAGGTGGTTGCCCAGCGCAAGATGCTGCGGCTTGGTCGCCTGCTCGGACTCAGGGCCAATGCGGTTGACGGTGCCTTCAGTATGGAGGGGGAGGCGCTGATTAAAGGTATTGCGGTTGAACTGCCCAAGGTTGAACGCCTGCGTATCTCCGAACTGCCGATGCGACAGGAGCTGGCCAGGAACAGGGGGGCGATCCTGGCACTGCGCACCCTTCTCGATCTGGTGCGGGCCGATACCCTGGTGGTCGGACCGAAAGGTGAACTATCTTTAAAACGGAGGAATTATGCACACTAACATATTGAAGTTCTCACTCGGATTATCCCTGGTTCTGCTCGTCTCCGGCTGCACCCTTGCCAAGCTTGATGTCAATGTTGTCAGTGAGCGGACGTCGCTGGAAAATCAGGTACTCGGTACCTACAACAGTCTGAACGAAGACATGTTGCTGGTCGCCTCGGTACGGGGCGTGTCGCCGACCGGTAAGATCGAAGCTCCGCCCCGTCATACTCCGGAGCAGGCCGATGCCACCCGGGCGCTGGAGACGATCGCATTTCATGCCGATGATGTCGAGTCATTCAAGCGTTTCGGCTGGGTTGGCGAGAACCAGGAGGGGCTGCTTACCGCGTTTACCCGTGAAACCCCGAAGGGTGCGTCCAAGGAGCTTAAGGCGTTTGCCGATAATTACGGCGAAGCCGAGTTTCAGCAGGTGGTGAAAGAGGTTAATTCTGCACGGGAAACCCTGATGATGCGGGTGGTGCAGACCAATGAAAACTTTACGGCCAAGGATCTTCCGGCCATCAGAAAGGTTTTTGCCAAGATAAACCGTCAGAACAGCGCTCCCGGCTCCAGGGTGCAGGAACCGGACGGTCGGTGGATCTCGCTATGAAACGGCAACACGGTTGGCAGCTGTTTCCCCTTTTCGCCCTCGTTCTGCTCACCTGCTCTTCAGTCGCTGCGGCGCTGCCGCTTGGCGATGAACTGCTGGCTCCGGCGGCGCCCCGTTCAGCGCCGCGCTCGCGTCCCGAAATCGCCCCGCAACCGGCCATATTCAGTTCCCGCCAGGTTCTGTACGCCGCCCGCGCCGCAAACGGCACACGCATGGTCACTGTTGAGCGGGGGGACAAGGGTGATGAACTCTGGCTCTATTCCTTTGGGGCCGTTCCCGAGTTGCCCCGATTGCTTCATGCAAGCCCGGTGCGCCTTGCCGCCCCGGCCCTTAATCACGACGGAACACTGGTTGCCTTTGTCGATGCCCAGGATGACGTCAAGGGTGATATCTGGTTGCTGGATCTGACCAGGCAGGATGCGGCTCCGAGGCGACTGACCGGCCGGGAGTCCGCCGACGATGCTCCGGTGTTCACTGTAGATGGAGCGTCCGTTGTCTATCACCGGCAGCTGCCGGGAGTGGAACTGCGTGAACTGGTGCGGCTTCATTTAGGCGATAACCGGAGCGAACCGCTTCACATCGGTATCGATGCCGCTTTTGCGACCCCGGCGCCGGATGGGCAGAGGTGGCTGTTCGTCTCGCGTAAATCGGATGCAAACGGCGATCTCTGGATGTGGAATGAGCGAGGCGGGGCGGTTACCCAGCTGACAAAGGGTGCCGCCCGCGACCTCTATCCCGCCTGGGAAACCGCGGACACGCTGCTCTTTACCCGGCAATCCTCTGCTGGTGGCAACAGCGCGACCGGCCAGGAGCCGGGGCAGATTTACCGTTTGCAGCTGAAGATGAGCAATGATGACGGCTTTCCGGCTGCATTTCCGCTGACCTCTGCCGCACTGATGGCGGTGGCGCCGCTGCCGGCGGGGGATGTCTTTTACTTTGTCGCCGGACTGGCCGGTGGCGGCCAGGTTATGTACCTCCCCGCCTCCGGTGAAATCCCTGATCGTCCGACCGTTACCGAGCAGTGGGGGGTGGCGCGCATACTTCTGGAGCGCCAGCCCGCCGACCCTCCCCACGCCCGCCTGGCCTGTGCCCGTGTCCTGGCGCGGGAGGAGTCTCCGACGCTTGAAGGGGCGTTGGCCGGACTGGCGCTGGGCGGACTTATGGAACAGGCCGGTGAAGACGCACAGGCCGAAGATCAGTATGCTGCGGTGGCTCGGCGATATGTTGGTTTCCTGAGCGAGGCGGCCCTGGCAGGAATCGCCCGGATCAGGGTTCAGGCTGCGCAGCGCTGCGGCGATGTCGTGCTGCAGCCGCAGCGGCAGGAGATAATCCGCGCGGCGCAGCAGGCGATGAAGGCCGTTGCGGCGGGGAAAGGGGCAGACGCCACCGCCCGCTACCTGATCGATAGTGCACGGCTGCTGGCCGATTTCGGCGGCGGCGCTGCCGATCTGCTGGCTGCAGTCGGGTTGGCGGAACAGGTCGCGCAGCTGAAGGATGCCGCACGGCCGCTCAAGGCGGAGGCGGCTCTGCGCCGCGCCGTGCTGCTCTCCCGCCTGGAAAAGGGGGCGGGGGCGATTGCGGCTCTCGTCGAGGTCGCCACGACCTACGCCGATCAGGAAGAGTGGGCCGAAGCGGCGATCACCGCCGTACTTGATCAGGTGTCTCCCCGTGACCGCCCGGACCAGGCCGCCCTGTCGGCGCTGGCGGAGCGGTATCGGACATCTCTCCCCCGCATGGCGATGGGGGCGTGGAACCGCCAGGGGGACGTTGCCTATCGGGCTGGCGAGTGGGCCAAGGCCAAAGATGCCTATCGCACGGTGCTGGAAAAGTTTCCCGCGCTGCCGACTCCAACCGCTGCAGCGCGTTTTGCCCTGGCGGAAGTGCTCTACCGCGAGGAACGCTACGCGGAAGCGAAGGCGCTCTATGAAACGGAGATGAAGCTGCAGCCTGAGGATACGCCGCTCTATCAGCTGGCCCGGGCCGCCTATATCCGCAAAACGGTTGCCGCCGGGGAAAGCCTGTACCGTATCGGCGAAATTGCCGCCGCCCGTTCGACCTTTCTCGATCTTATCCGCTATGACGGACGCAGCGTCGAAGCGCATCGCGGTTATATAAAATCGGTCGCCGCCATGGGACAGACAGCCGAACTGCTGGAACTGTACCGTACAATGTTGGCCTCCTATCCCGATGATGCGGTGCTCCTCTACGCAACCGGTCTGACCCAGACCTATCTGCCGGGCAAGGAAAATCTGACGGAGGCTGACCGCCTGATTGCCAGGGCGGCGGAGCGGATGCCGTCATCAGAATATCCACCCCAGACCAGGGGGTATCTCGCCGAGATTTCCGAGACGGTACATGGCGAACGGGGCGGCCTGGAACGGGCGTTTGCTTTCTACCGGCGCGCCTGGCTGCTCAACCGGCCGTTGGAACAGCCGGACAACCGGGCTAACCTGAATCTCAATATCGGTAATATCGCTTTTCTCCTTGGTAGCAAGGCGACCGCCTGGAATTTCTACAGCCAGAGGCTCGCCTCCGGCATACCGTTCGACAATCCTGATACCGAACTGATCTTTCAGCAGCGTTATGGCGCCGTCGCGTTCCAGATGCGTGAGAAAGAAGCGACGATCAGCGGCTACCAGCGGGCACTTCAGCTGGCGGAGGAGCGCCTCAATCCGTCCCGTCCGCTCCTGCTGTTTGGCCGACTGTCGCGACGGGTCGTTGAGCGGCTCTTTTCGGAACCGGAACGCAACGCCGCCGCTGAAGCGGCACTGGGCGAACATCAGGCGATTAACGCCGAGCTGGAACGGCTGGGGGCAACACCGCCGGAGGCGCCGCCATCTGCCGGATGGACCGGTTTCGATGCAACCCTTCGCGCGTTACTGAAGCGGCAACGGGCTCTCGTGGCCTCCGCTCCGTCATGGAACAGTGCGGCTGGTAAGAGTTCGGCAGAGCTGAACAGTATGGCCACTGCGGTGGAAAAGGAGCTGGATGCCGTGCCGCGCCTGGTGGAGAGTGCCGCAGAGATTCATGACCGGCTCGGGCTGGCGTATCTTGAAGCGGATCGCTTTGGCGCCGCTCGCGAACAGTTTGACGCCGCTTTCACGTTGAACAGCGGCCTCGGTTTTACCGGCAACCTCGTCTCAAACCGCCGTTCCGCCAGCATCGCCGCCTACAAGGAGGCGCATGAGGCTTCCGGTGAAGAACAGATGCGGCTGCTCCGTCTGAGCCGTGACGGCTTTACCGAGCTGTTGAAGTTGATCGAGACGCATCCGCCAAAATCGAAAGCACCGGCCAAACGGAGCGGCGGCCTCGTGGAGCTGTCGGCAAACGTGGCGCTCGACAAGGGAGGTTCAACCGCCGCTGCGTTCGGTTTTTCCGCCGAGCAGGAAAAACGGCTCGCCGAGATCTATCTGGCCCGTATCAATTCCGAGCTCGGTAATCCGGCCGCTGCCGCCGTGCTGCTGACAAACCAGCTGCAACGCTACCCTGCCGATGCCTCTAAGATTGCCGTGCGCGATCTGTACGGTGTCACGCTGCTGGCACACCGCAGCGCCCATGTGGATTATGCGCTGGGCGATCTGCGCAAGGCCGCCTCCGGTTTTCACCGCTCGACGCTCCTGTCGCTGGAGGGGGGTAATCCGATCAGCGCGATGCTCAACCTGATCAACTGGGGGGAACTGCTGGCCGTTGAAGCGAAAGCCGCTGATGTCGACGATTTTCTCAGCGCCGAAGCTGCGGTTTCCCGGCTTGCCGAAGGATCAAAAACCGTCCTGCCGCCGCTCGTCTATGGCCGCTACCACAACGACGCCGGCGCTCTTCTCGTCCGTCTGACGCCGCTTGCGCTTGATGACGGCAGCCGTCAGGCACTGCTGTACAAAGCACTGGGGCAGTGGGACAGGACGCTGCAGGTCGCCGCCGACAGTGGCGATCTGGACGTGCTCCACGAACAGCGGCGTCAGCGGGTGGCGGCACAGCTTAACCGCGGCGCGGTCCTGGCGGCGCTGGGTCTGGCCGATGCGGCGCAAGCGGCCCGTATTGCAGCCCTTGAAGAAGCCCGTGGTAGCGCCGCATATTCCTTCGAATGGCGCGCTCTTGCCGCGCTCGGTCGCTATGACGAAGCGCTCGGCATGGTCGAGCACCTGCCGCTGACGGAGTATGATCTGCAACGCGGCGAACTGATGGAGCGTTTTGCGCCACACCTTGAGAGCCTTGCCGCCACAAACCCCGAGCAGGCGTTTGCACTGCTGGAGAGGTTGAGCGAGCTGGAACGGGTCCAGCTGCTGGGGCGTGGCGCCCTCGGCCTGGATGATCCTGCTACAGCCGGGCAGTTCCGGGCTGCGGCACCTCACCTTGCCGAGATCGACCGGCTTCGTGATGCGCCCGCCAAGGCTGCTGCTGCCGACAAGGATTATCTGCAGCTCCGCCTTCAACAGGAACAGGCTGTTGTTGACGATCTTTTCGGCGCAAAACTCGGACGTATTCCGTCATATTACACAACGGCCGGAACTGGCGCGCTGCGCCTCGCGGCGGCTTCGGTTGAACTGAGCACACTCTCCCGGCAGACCGCTTCGCCGGAGCATGCTGCTGCACTCAAAACGGCACAACAGCGCTTCAGCTCCCTCCAGAGTCAGTTCAACAAAGAATGTTATTCCGGCAAGGGGGGGACGTTGTGCCGCCTCATTTCACCACAACCGGTCGAGCTGATCGATGTCCTCGAAAGCATGCCGGGTAAGACGCTGCTCCGTTTCACACCACTGGACAGTGAACGCTGGCTGCTCTTTACGCTCGGCGGCAAGAGCGGAATCGTCGCCGAGACGCTTGATCGGCAGACGCTCGACGCCCGGCTTTCCACACTGCCGCCGGTACTGGCCGCCTACGAGGAACCGTCCCGCTTTGCCGCCGCGCCGGTGGTCAGCTGGGGACTCAGCGCCACGCACCTTGTCCAATCGTACTCCCAGCGCAAGCCGTTCCGCCGCCAGGTCCTTGATCCGGCCGGCTGGTGGAGCGGTGGCGCACCGTTTACCAAACTCCCGTCGGCAGCGATGACCGATCGCCTCTCGGACGTCCATACGCTGGTACTTCCTGCCACGGCAGGACTGCTGCCCGAAGTGCCGTCACGGAGCGGCGGCAGCGGTTATTCACTGCCGTTGTGGGAGGATGAGAAGCTTCAGCGCCACCCCTTTGCCGAGCTGGGTGGGGCCGAGAATCTTTCGCTGATCGTTGCGCCGCGTGCCGGTTACCGTCAGGCTTACAGCCTGGGGCAGCTGGCGGCACTGCAGGGGGTTCCGTCGCTGCTGCTGGGCGCGGGCGCCCAGGGTGACTCCAAAGAATTCGTTGCAGCGTATGCGCAGCTCTCGCTCGGCGACGCCCGTAAAAAGCTTCAGCCCGGCTGGCTGCTGCTCGGAGACTGGGGGCCGGATGCGGCCGAGGCGGCAAAGCTTGGTAAGAGCCGTTTCAACGAATACGGCAAAGCCGGTGTGCTGGCCCATAACGCCGGGGCCTATGGAAAGGCGCTCTCCTACTTTGAGAATGCCTTGACGATCGTCGCCGAAAATCCTTCGCTGGCAAAGCACCGCACCCAGCTGCACCGTTATGCCCGCGAAAGCGCCTTTGCCGCCGGATTCACCGGGCGGGCGATCATTCACGCCGATGAACTGGTCAAGGGGCTTGCCAAGGAGAAGCCGTATTCGCCTGAACATGCCGATGCCCTGCTGCGCCTCGGTCTGCTGCAGGCGAATGCCGAGCGTTTCTCCGCCGCTGCCGTTTCCCTGAAAGAAGCGGTCGGCATCTTTGCCGATCTCGGCATGGCGAAGGAACAGGCGGCCGCGCTGGCTGATTTTGGCGTCGTGATGGAAAATGCGGTCAATTTCAGCGCGGCGCGCACCTTCTTCGAAGAGGCGGCCGGTTTGCGTCGTACCCTGAAGGATGAGATGCCGCTGGCGGAGCAGTACCGGAACCTTGGGCGAATCTACGACCTGCGTCTCAACCAGTATGCCGTTGCCGGGCGCTATTATGCCCAGGCCGGTGAAATCTATGCCCGGAGCGGAAATGCCGCTCTGGAAGCGGAGACCCTGCTCGAACAGGGGCGCTGCCAGCGTCTGCTCGGCAACTTCCCGGCCGCCGACAAACTTTACGGCGATGCCCTGACAAAGGTCGGTGGCAAAGATCTGCGCACGCAGATGCGCATCGTGCTGGAACAGGCCAATAACGCCTGGTTCCAGGGGCGCTATCAGGACGCCTTTGATCTGCGCGAACAGGTGGAAAAGAACGCCATCGCTGAAAAATGGCCGCTTGAACAGGTCATGGCGAAGAACAGCGGCGGCCTGATCTGGTGGACTCTGGGCGATAACAAGCGGGCGCAGCAGGAGCTGCACGGGGCGCTGGAACGGGCCGAAAAACTGGCGGTCCGCCGTGACGAAGTCGCGACGACACTCAACAACATCGGCCTGGTGCAGCGCGAATCGGGAGAATATGCCAAGGCGTTGGTAACGCTTGAAAAGGCGCTTGCCATCGACCGCACGCTCGGCTCCCGCTGGGCCATGGCCTACGATCTGCGCAACCTGGGGCAGACCCGCCTGAAGATGGGGGATGCAACCGCCGCACTGCAGCAGTTCTCCGAGGCCGCCGTTATGGCGTCCGAGATCGGCGACAAGGTCAATCTGGCCAAAATCTATCTCGCCCGGGGCGATGCCGAAACAGAGCTGAAGCAGGCCGTCGCCGCCGAGGGGAGCTACCGGAGTGCGCTTGAGATTGCCGATGCGCTGCTGCTGCGTGAAGTGCGCTGGCGGGCGCTGTTCGGGCTTGCCCGTCTGCAGAGAAATGGCGGCGACACGGCCAAAGCGGTTGCTTCATACCAACAGGCGCTGGAAACGGTTGAAGGGCTGCGGGCCGAGATAAAGCTGGACCAGCTGAAAGACGGTTTTCTTGCCGACAAGATGGATGTCTATTCGGGACTAGTCAGCCTGCTCGTTGATCTGCAGCGGAGTGACGAAGCATTTGCCGTGGCGGAGCGCTCCCGCTCGCGCAACCTGATCGACATTCTCGGGCGGCAGCGGCTGTCGCTGTCCGGATCGGTTGATCAGGAGCTGTACGACCGGCAGAACCGGCTCAAGGAGCAGATGCTGGAGCAGGAGAACCTGTCGGTGCAGGCGGTGAACCCGAAAGAGCGGGCGCGTTATACCGAGGCGCTCGAAAAGCTGCGCGGTGATTATCAGGATCTGCTGATTGATATCGAGCGCAAACGCCCGGAGCTACTTGCCCTCGTGAAGGTTAACCCGACGACGCTCGCTGACATCCGCAAGCTCCTTGAGCCGGGGGTCGTCCTGCTTTCCTACTACCAGCTGGCTGATCGGCTCCTCTGCTGGAAGATCGACAGCAACGGAGCGAC
The DNA here is from genome assembly GCA_028681335.1 of Desulfuromonadaceae bacterium. Classification (GTDB taxonomy): domain Bacteria; phylum Desulfobacterota; class Desulfuromonadia; order Geobacterales; family Pseudopelobacteraceae; genus JACRCG01. The sequence continues at coordinate 62,829 of JAQUIT010000003.1, forward strand.
GCTGATAATCAAAGATGTCACGGCGAAGGATCTGGGCGCGAAGATCTCCTCCTATCGTCGCATGCTGCAGAATCTGGAGCCGCTGGAAAAACAGTCGCGCGAACTGTATGACCTGCTGGTCGGTCAGCAGCTGGCCGGTGCCGGGCCGATCCGGGCGCTCGGCATAATTCCGCACGGCAGCCTTCACTACCTCGCCTTTGCAACGTTAAGCGACGGGCGCGATTATCTGGTGGACCGTCAGCAGCTGTTTTATCTGCCGACGGCTTCCGTTCTGAAATACACGCTGGCGAGACGTTCTCCCGTGAAAAAGCAGCACATTCTGGCGGTCGGCAACCCTGATCTGGGCAACCCTTCGCTCGATCTTCCCTTTGCCGAGCGTGAGGCGGGAACCCTGCGCTGGAATTATCCGGATGTCACGACCCTGACGCGCGAGCGGGCCACCGAGAGCTGGATTCGCGAGCATATCAGCGAGTTCGGTGTCATCCATATCGCCTCCCACGGCGAGTTTGATCCGGTCAACCCGCTCTTTTCGGCGATACGCCTGGCAAAAGACGGCAAAGCCGACGGTAAACTGCAGGCGGAGGAGATTTTCGGCCTTGATATCAAGGCCGATCTGGTGGTGTTGAGCGCCTGTCAAACAGGGCTTGGTGATATCCGCAGCGGCGATGATGTCGTCGGGATGAACCGTGCGTTCATCTTTGCCGGAACCCACTCGTTGATGTCCAGCCTGTGGCGCGTCAGCGACGTTTCGACGGCGATCATGATGAAGCAGTTCTACCGCAATTATACAACCTACGACAAAGCCGAGAGTCTGACCCGAGCCATGCAGCATGTAAAAAACCGCTACCCACATCCCGGTTACTGGGGTGCGTTTGTACTGACCGGAGATTATCAGTAGGTTGATTCAGGCATTGGTCGTATGGTAACGTGCAGGTGGTCTTTGATTATTTAGTGTTTGATAAGGTGGTTCAAAAATCTGTTTCACGCCACGGCGCAACGTTTGAGAAAAATACTATTGGAAACGGCATTTAACCGCCGAACGCGCCGATGAACGCCGATAAAAGCGGATAAAACCCAGCGATGTCCGGTTTGGTTATTGCACTTGTCTTAAAAGTCCCCCTACCCTTGCGGGAGGGGGTTAGGGGGTGGGGTAATTTGCCATACTTGATGCTGACGGCAGTCTCACCCACCCCTCAATCCCCTCCCGTCAAGGGAGGGGAGGCTAAATGCAAGAATCTAACCGGAAGCCGTTGGATAAAACCAGGCGTTAGACTCAAAAAAACAAATCTTTTTTGGTTTTAAACCATGATTTGTTTCAGGATTTGATTTCTCGGCGTGTATCGGTAGTTACAGCTTTAGGATAATCATTTACAGGCTTTTCGTTGCGTCGTAGCGGCGTTGCGTGAGTCAAGCTTCTCAGTATGTTGTGTTCATATCTGAATTAAACCGAGATGACATAGTTGGCAAAGGAGGTTCACGATGAGAATGGCACGTAGTCTGGTCGTAGTAATGGCGTTGATGCTGTGTACTTCACTGGCAATGGCCGAAGAAAAACGCTGGGTTTCCAGCGAAGGGACAACGCTGAAAGCCGAGGCGTCAGCAACGTCCGAAAATGTCGCCGATGTGCTGGTCGGCACCGAAGTAACGCTTGTCGAATCGGGTGGTCGCTGGCTGAAAGTCAGGACGGCTGCCGGTAAAGAGGGATGGGTGTATGCGGGCCGTGTTTCCGACACGCCACCGGCAGCAGAGGTTGCCGGTGATGACGGCGGTATCTTCGGTGGCACTATGCAGAAGAGCCAGATCAGCACCGCCAAGGCGGACAGTGCCCGCAGTATTCGCGGCCTTTCGCCCGGGGCAACCCAGTACGCAAAAGATCGCGGCACGCCGGAAATGTACAAGAAGTCTCTTGATGTCGTACTGGCACGAAAAGTCAGCCCTAAGGAGTTGAAGGCATTTCTGCAGGCTGGAAAAATAGGCGAATACGCCCAGGCTAACGGGGGTGGAAAATGAGACATTTACTCTTATTTGTACTGTTGGCTTTAGCAGTTTCCGCCTCATCCGCTTCGGCAGGTTTCTTTGACAAGTTACAGAAACTGGCCGATCCGGAATCGAAAGAGCGCAAGATCTTTTCCGGGGCAACCCAGGTTTTATCAAGTTCACAAGAGATTGATTATCCGACCGAACGGGTCATCGGTGAGAGTCTGGCGCTGGAAGGGTTGCAGCGTTTCGGAAATCCGGTGAAGAACGAATCGTTGCAAAAGTACGTAAATCTGGTGGGAAATGCCGTTGCCGTTAACAGCAAGCGTGCGACCATTCCGTATCAGTTTGCGGTGCTTGACAGCCCGGTGCAAAACGCCTTTGCCGTTCCTGGCGGGGTCATCTTCGTCAGTCGCGCCCTGGTTTCGATTCTGGATGATGAAGCCGAGTTGGCTGCCGTGCTGGCGCATGAAGTCGGGCATGTATCGGCCAAACATGCATTAAAGAGCACCCAGCGCGCCCAGTTCTTTGAGGGTGTCGGTACGATCACCGCCGCCAGTGTCAGAGGCGACAAGGGGAAGAAGTTTGCTTCGGCCATAGGCGACATGCAGGCGGTGTTGTTTGACAAGGGTCTTGATAAAGAGATGGAGTTCGAAGCAGACGCAGCCGCGATGGAGACGAGCTATCGCACCGGTTACGATCCCGCAGGGATGATCCGGGTGTTGGAGAAACTGCAGAAGGTTGAAGCGACCAGCAAGGATAAGAAGGGGTCGTGGTTTTCAACCCACCCGCCGCTTAACGAGCGAATTGCAAGGCTTCAGGCGCAGTTGCAGAAATATCCCGGTTATTCGTCGCTGGTAAGTGTGCGCGACCGGTTTGCGAAATATGCTAAGTTGAAATAGCGATCAGATGCTACGCAGATCATTCTGCGTAAATGACGCTGATAGTTGTCGAGGGAGCAGAGAGAAAATGTCTATCCACCTCAATTATGATAAAACAAAAGAAATACTCTATTGTTCTTTTTGCGATTCTTTCTCATTAGAGGAATTAGAGTCTACCTTGTATGCGATTACTCATTCCACAGAATATGCGCCTGATGTGAAAAGCTCATGGAACATGGAAAAATTAGACCATAGTGCAATAAATGAAAAAGTCATGAAACAATTGATATCGATTCGTCAGAAATATCCACAAAGACGTAATGCCAAGGTAGCAATAGTAGCACCCAGTGATCTTGTTTTTGGTTTAAGTAGAATGTATGAAACGTTTTCAGAGGTTAATAGCATGCCTCAAAACATATATGTTTTTAGAAATCAAGCTGATGCAGATAAGTGGTTGCTCGATGAATAGTCATACAAATATCAGATAAGCTCATGCGTACATGACGTTGCTAGTTCCTTCCAAAACAGCCCCCCGGATTCAAAAGCCGGAGGGCTGTTTTGTTTGGTCTTCTCCCGTATAAACCTGTCAAGTAATTATCCCACCTTCGTAGTATCTCCGTTTGTATTTGGAACACAAATTCACCAGCAATAACCTTTCGGCTTGTTCATTAAAGAACTTTCCTGTACGCAATTGGTGCGTTTGTTTGTTGTGAATGTGATAGTTATCCTTTGGATTTTGCTCTGCGAGAAAGACCTTTTAATGCCGGAGGACTTTTCCTTGCTTTGTTTGTGGTGAGTGGCGTTGTTTTTTGGGAAGAAAATCGGAGGCGGGGTGATTTTATTGGGGAGTGTTCCTGATTTCCCTAATTTCCCCAACCTACAAAGTGCCCTATATAAGTAACCAACCAGATGTCCTATACAAGGAACATGTTCCCTATATAGGGAATAAATGTCCTATATAGGGAAACCGCATATAACCGAGTTGGACTAGGAGAAATTATGAAGAAAAACTTTCCGGGTCACTTTCAACCTTCAAAACGTGAAATTGATCGACTTTGGGAAAACAGCCTATTCACAGTAGATACCAACATATTGCTTAATCTTTATAGATATTCGGATTCTACCCGTAATGAAGTTCTACAAATTTTGAAAGCAATGAAGGACCGTTTATGGCTGCCTCACCGCGCTGCACAAGAATATTTCAATAATCGCTTGGGCGTCATTTCGCAACAAGAAAAGGCATATGAAGAAGCAATAAAGACTTTAAACACGTTGCAAAGCGATTTGAGTAATGCAAGACAGCACCCATTTTTAAGTGAGAAACTGATGCAGAAGCTCTCTACTGTGATTAAAGAAGTCGTGAGTGAACTCGGCGACAACAAAGACATTCATGCTAAACGGACACAGGGAGACGAAATTCAACAAGCAATTGGTGACTTGTTTAATGGTAGGGTAGGTACTTCTTATTCAGAAGAACAGTTAGATGAAATTTGCAAGGAGGGAGATGACCGTTATAACCGTAAGATTCCGCCAGGTTACAAAGATGATGGGAAAGATGAGTCCTCGTCACCGGGCCTTGCAAAATATAGAAAATATGGCGATCTCATCATTTGGAAACAGGTAATCGACAAAGCCAATGAAGTCAAGAAAGGCATCATTTTTGTTAATGACGATAAAAAAGAGGACTGGTGGCTTATTTTTAGGGGGAAAACATTAGGCCCTCGGCCAGAACTTATAAGTGAATTTATCGAAAAATGTAGTCAAAATTTTTATATGTACCAAGCTGATCGGTTCTTCGAATTTGCTGCCGAACATCTCAAGCAGAAAATCACCCCAGCAAGCGTAGATGAAATCCGTGATCTAAGCAGGTCTGACCTCGCACGACAGCATAAATTGATCCGACTGCATGAAGAAGAAGCAATGCTTCGAGCAAGAGTCCATGAGGTTCAGGAACGCATGGCTGTATCGAGTGCCCAAAAGGAATATCTTCAAAAAAAGGTAACTGAGATGGAACTCTGGAAGAATCTCAGCTATGAAAGATTGGCTGCCTCAGCGGGCGAAGATCAAGAGAGCTTGGATAAATTTCTTGAATTCAAAAAGAACTCCGAAATGGCAGAGATGGAGTTGAGCAGGTTACACCATGAACTCGCAAAGTCAGAAAGAGATTACATGATGTCCCAACAGAAGCTAGCAGAATTCAGACAAGCCGTCGAACAACGCGCCTCAAAAATCTCTGCTACGCTCCGTTAATGGGCTCCATAAAATAATAAAACTCATTCCAACAAGGCTTACGACCCGCCCGAAAAACCGGCAGGTCAAAGCCATGCCCGTTGGCAAAAAGGAGAAAAAGATGGATTTTGAATTTGAAGGCAAACCAACTCCGCCTCAACGTTCAACTTTTGTAAATGTCCTTGCGTGGATATTTATTGTCCTTGGCGGGTTTACGACTTTCATAAGCATCTTACAGAACATTATGATTCGAGTGATGTTCCGCAAGGAAGAGATGACTCAAGCAATGAAGCAAGCAGAAGAGGAAACAGAAGGGTCAGGTCTACAGAACACAGATTCTGTGATCTGTAGACCTGACCCCCGATTACTTTTTTTTACCGGTAAAAAAGTGTTTTTAAGGCCAAAACATAGCCTTGTTATGCAACAATTACGTTATGTTTCAGGTGGTTTCCTTGGTCCGCCCCCAAAGCTTCCCCTTAGTCATACAAATATCATATAAGCTCATGCGTACATGACGTTGGTAGTTCATTCCAAAACAGGCCCCGGATTTTAAAACCGGCGGGCTGTTTTATTTGATCTTCTCCAGCTGACCTTACCCCCTTTGTTTTTTGTTTATCTTGCTAAAACAATGCACTTGATGTTTCGTGAATCATGTCTTAGTATGCGATTCTAATTAAGTGTTTGTGGTTGAAGTTTCCTAAAGCCGTTTGTTACCGCGGCCAGTCGATGTATTCCAAAAGGAGTGCAAAATGAGAGTTCTAGTTCAATGGATTAGCATGGCGTTCTTAGCCGTTGCAATGCTTGGCGGATGCGGTGAGAGCGGATCATCAACACCGACCGCAACAGGTGTTTTTGCAGATGCTCCCGTGCAGGGCGTGAAGTATGTTTTCGGTAACTACTCCGGCTTCACCGGTGCAGGAGGGACTTTTTCCTATCCAGTCGGCATGCGGGGCACGTTCAGGGTGGGTGATATCGTTATCGGGACAGCGACAGGAAGTCCTCTCGTTACGGTTGTTGACCTGATCAAGTCAAGGCATCCCGAGTACACCGACCAGCAGGCCCAGGATGCAGCCTTGAATATAGTCAGATTCCTGACTTCAATCGGGGGTGCCCCGCAGCAAGAACTCCTCGAAATTCGACGGGATGTTTTCGATGCGGCAAGGGGGGGGGATTTCGGTTCAGTCGATCTCCTTGGTCTTTCCGACACGGAGCTGCAAGCACTTCTCGATCGCTTGGGAACGTTCGTTCTTTCAACCCCGGAAGATGCGCGAACGCATCTGGAAAGCACTCTGGCAAATGTTGCGCTATTGCCTCATGTGGGCACATATATAGCCGAAGACTGGAACGGCGCAGCCTTTATCGAGGTTTTTGTGTCTCCTGACGGTAGCCTCTATGGGGCTGGCACAAATGCCAAGGGTGCTTATTATTCCATTCGAGGTGACGTGCTTCCAACCGGGGATGTCTCATTTGAGACAAGAGATTATTCCTATAAATATTACGCTAAAGCAGTTAGTAAAACTCTTATGGCTATCGCGCCGAGCACCCTGACCTTGAGTACTGGGACAAGCGACGGCAAAGGAACCATCACCGGGACTGTTCTTGAACAAGGTCCATTCAGCGAGAAAACCTTCCCGTTTGTCCTCCGGCGGATCGCAAATCCGCTTGACGGATATGTAGGCTTGTATCGTGGATGGTTCACAGATGAATACGATGTGGCTAGTTTCGCATTCGGAGTCAATGTTTCCGGAAATGTTGTTGGCTGGGCAGGTGCTTCCACAAGCGTTGCTCCGCTCTCTGGGAAGGTTGATGTTCTGACTGGCGAGTTTTCCCTTCCTTGCGGCTACGGTGTGATGACCGGTGCTTTGTCTGGTGTGGGGGTCGAAGGTACGTACAGCGGCCCTGGAGATGTCAATTATGTGTTTACCGGCGATAGGATGGCCGTTGGATCACCTAAATAACGCATCTTACCTATAACTGGAACATCAGGGGTCTGGTTGTTAAACAGCCAGTCCCCTTTTGTTTCCTCTGTACCGCCAGGTTAAATAGCGTCAGGCCTTCACATTGGACGTGACACCATATGGCATAGATGCTCCTGAGCATAAGCCGTCAGGTGATATCCTGACAAGCTTGAATAATTCAAAAAAACCTCACAGGGGGCTCTTTCATGCAGGCTTTAACCGAGTACTTTGAACGCCACGAGGAACAGTTGTTTATCGCCAAAGCCTTTCTGCTGATTTTCACGATCATCTTTGTACGCGAATATCTGAGCGGCCTCCTCATGCTGCTCTTCATACTCTTTCCGGTCATCTTTCTGATCTATATCCGGCTGAAAGCAGCTTCAGATGGGGTGAGCCCCTACGAACTGCTTAAACAGAACATCACGTTTATCCCGATCATGTATACCGAAGCGGAGCGCAAGAAAGAGGTCGTTCCCTGGGCCACCTACAGCATTATCCTGCTCAATGTTCTGGTCTTCTACCTCTATGAAGCATCTCCCTGGGGTGATGTGCAATTCATTACGGACAATCTGGTGTTTCTGCCCCATAAGCCCAATCTGTGGAATGTTGCCGTCAGCGGCTTCTCGGCTATGTTCCTGCACGCCAACGGAGGACATCTTTGGGGCAATATGGTTTTTCTCTGGGTGCTTGGTACTTCGGTCGAGCGGCGGATAGGGCATGACCGCTTTGCCCTGTTGTATATCATTACCGGACTGATCGGCGGTGTGGTCTTTGTTCTCTCCTGGTATCTTGCAACCGGTGAGCCGGGGCACGCCCTTGGCGCATCAGGCGCTATCGCGGGAATCATGGGGATTTTTGCCGTGCGCTGTTACTTCAAAAGTATGATCTTTCCTGTACCCATCCTTGGAATATTTTCCCTGATTCTCCCCATCAGCCTTAAAGTTAGGCTCAACTCGCTGGTGATCATCGGCCTGTTTTTTTTGGCCGACCTGTCTGGCGGAATTGGTCAGCTCTCTGGCGAGAGCGCCTCAATGATTGGCCATTGGTGCCATCTTGGCGGGATGGTTTCGGGGATTGTTCTGGCTGGTTTTCTCAAGCTGGGAGCAGGGGCTGTCGAAGAGCGTCATCTGGAAATAGGTGTCAAGGCGGCCGGAGCAAAGATTGGCTATGGCGAGGGTGAGCAATCATTGCGGCAGGTCTTGCAACGCAATCCCGGCAACGTTGAGGCCATGTTGATGCTGGCAAGAATCAAATCGAAGTACACCCCCTGTGACGAGGGCCAGGAACTGTACAGCAAAGCTATTCCGTTGCTGATAACCAGCGACCCTCAGGAGGCGGCTCAAGCCTATCTGGAGTACTGCAACTCCTACCGGCAGCTGCTGGCGCCTGAGGTCATGGTTGGCCTGGCAGATATTTTTCAGCGCAAGTGTGATCTGGATACCGCGAGCCGTTGTCTCGATATTGTCATCGCAGCTTCCGGTGCCGCCCCGCAAGTGCGCCAGATGGCTTTGGCCAAGTGTGCTGCCATGCTCGACAAGATGGGATTTGAAGAGGTTGCACTGGGGTACTATGAAATCATGGTTAATGAATTCCCACGGGCAGATGTTACGCAAAGGGCCTATGTCAGGCTGGGGCGCGTGATGCCTGACTCTTCTGCAAAGGCACCTCTCCAGGAGGCGAAGGCCAACACCGGTGCTGTGTCTCTAGCCGATGATGCAAAGGCCTGCCCCGCCTGCAGTTCAGTTATGCAGAAACGTCGCGCAAACAGTGGTGCACAGGCCGGTAAATGGTTCTGGGTTTGTGCCGGTTACCCGGAGTGTAAAAGCCTTGTCCCCATTGTTTCCGAGGGTTGATGTTCCGACACTGGTGAAAAATTAAAAAAATGCCTCGCTTGCACATTCAAATTAAGCGGCGCAAAATTGAAGAAATCGGCAATTTTATTTTGTAACCAGAGTAAAATTCTGAAGTTGGATGCCGCTAGCTGAACGGAAAATTATCGGGGAGGTACTGCATGGAAACGTCTCTCGGCTCAATACTGGTTACCGGCGCCACCGGCTTCATTGGCAGGCGTTTGGCTCAGAGACTTGTTGAGGGCGGCGCATCTGTGCGCTGTTTGGTGCGTCAAACCGCCTCAGTCGTTCCGGATTGCTCCGAGATCATTCGCGGGGATCTGCTTGACCCGGCGACACTCGACAAAGCTCTGGAGGGGATAGACGTTGCTTATTATCTCGTTCATTCCATGTCTGGTGGCCGGGCTGGCTTTGAGAGGCGCGATCGGGAAGCGGCCCGGAATTTCGTTGCCGCCGCCAACAGGGCTAACGTAAGGCGTGTGATCTACCTGGGAGGGTTGGGTGAAACCGGAGATGATCTCTCAGAACATCTCAGAAGCCGTCTCGAAGTGGCTGATATTCTCAAAACCGGCACGTTTGCCACCACCTTTCTCCGGGCTGCCGTAATAATAGGAGCCGGAGGCGCTTCATTTGAGATGGTGCGGGCGCTTGTGGAACGTCTGCCGATTATGATTACTCCCCGTTGGGTGTCAACCCGCTGCCAACCGATCGCCGTTGATGATGTCATCAGCTATCTGGCCGCTTGTCCGGCCGATGAGCGAACAAGCGGAAGGACCTTCGATATCGGAGGTCCCGAAGTGCTGACCTATCGGGAGATGATGGAACGATTGGCACGCATCGAAGGGAGAAAGCTTTATATTATGCCGGTACCGGTGTTGACACCGAAGCTGTCATCATACTGGGTCGGTTTTATAACTCCGGTATCGCCATCGGTGTCGATTCCTCTGATTGAGGGCTTGAAAAACGAGGTGATATGCCGCGAAAGTGCAATCCGTGACCTGATTCCCTTGCGTTTGACTCCGTACGATGAAGCAGTGCAAAAAGCCTTGATGGGGCCATGAGGAGCCTGTTGTAACAGAAAACAGACTTGTTGTTTGACGAACAACTGTTTAACCTGTAGGCGTAGATTGTTGCGGATGTTTGTCTTCCGGCGGAGTATTTACGTTGTGCCCCTTGTCGGTGCTCATGCCTCCGGTGACCACAAAGCCCATGGCGCGGTGGACGGGGATATCTATCGGTTTCACGGAGGATCGGGGGACAATGACCGTATAACCACCTATCTGAAAGCTCAGTGGGAGGTACACAGCAATTTCCCCCTCCTCGCCGATTCCCGACGGCAGTCCGCTGAAATCGCTGCGCGTGACGAAACCGATCATACGCATCGACTTGCCGCCGAATTCCAGCTCCATAGTAACCACCTGGTTGAACTGGGAGTCTCGCTGGTTGGCAAAAAAACCAATGAAATCTTTGAGCGAGCCGTAGAGTGTTTTGACAAGCGGTATGTTGTCAGCCAGCTTTTCGCCCAGGCTGTGCAGCCAGCGCACCAGAAAGGCATTGAGTGGCAAGCCGAACATAAAGGTCGCTGCGAGTCCGGCCAAAAGACCCATGCCGGGGATGTACCAGCCGCCCGGAAGCAGCACCTTGAGCATGCCGCCGAGCACTATTTCCGCAGAGTTTACGAGCCAAAAGAGAATGTAGAACGTCAGCAGGGCCGGGAGCATCGTCACCAGTCCTTTAAACATGATAGTGCCGAGTTGCTTCTTCATTGTGATACCTCCAGCACCGGCTGATTACAATCCGGATTGCGCTGTAGTGTACCGGAGTAGCGCATGGTTAGGCAAATCAATAAGGCGTATGATCTGCTCAAGAAAACCAGGCCGGTCAAAGCCGTGCCCGTTGTGCCACAAAAAAACGGAGATGTTTGATGAGGGAGCTCTGGGTACAGGAGGAGTGCCGGAAGCCGGAGACGAAATCTCCGAGAGTTTTAACCTGACTCCGTGATTCGCAGGAGTAGAATAGAAGTGGTAGTGAGTACGCGGCCAGACCCTTAAACAGACCCTCAAATTTAAAAAACTGATCTAACCCCATAAATGATATACTTAATAGAAGAACTTATTTTAGTGGGGGACTGCAATGGGAATATTCGATAAAGTAACTGAAAAAATCCAGCAAACAAAAAATGATATCCGTCCGAAGTTTTTGTCTGTTTCAGAAGAAGAACTGAAAAAATTGCTCATACAGGGTGAGTCGCTTGTGTCTACAATAACTCAAGCCGTTGCTACCAGTGCAAAGACATTGATTTTGACAAACATAAGAATCATCGTCTATGACCACGGGATGCTTAACTCCAGCTTTAAAGACTATTATTTCAGAGATATGAAAGATGCACGGTTTGACACGTCAGTGTTGAGTGGCGGCACAATAACGATAAACGCTGATAAAGGAAATAATGCAGGCTCTGTAATAATAACTGATTTGCCATTGCAGGAGTCGAAGCATTTTTATACAGAACTTCAAGGTATTGAAAGAAACTGGTGGGAAAAAAAGCGGGAACTGGAGCTTGAAGAAAAGCGTGCTGTTGCCGGCGGTACTAATATTTCAATGGCTACACCGCAAAACGCAAATAGCCAAACACCAGTATCAGACGGAGATGTTGAAGGGAAACTGCTGAAACTGAAAGGACTGTTTGATAAAGGTCTAATTGATGAAAGCGAATATAAGGAACGAAAAAGGCAATTACTGGCACAGTTATAGAGATGGTTCTTTCCGGCTAAAATCCGTTCGGCAGGTTAAGTGGCTATGGGGCAGGTGAAGCATAAAAAACTGATTTTTAAAAGTTGATGTGGTGCATTGTATAGTAAATATCCGGCTCTTGTACGTGATAAAGCAAAGCTCAAAGTTGGTCCACACTCAAGCCTTAATCATTGTCTGTAGCCGTAAGAGAGCTGCCCGTATTCTGATCTCCAGCCGGGCACATTCATCCTCGTTATCCAATTTATCTATATCTCTCTTGTATATCAATGTTCCAACAGTCTTGTTTTTAGTGGTCATGTCGAGGATGTATGAATCAATACAACCGAGCCTCTGGCCATCGATCAGTGATACCTCTAAGAGCTCCACACCCATTTGACAGGCAACGTCCGAGGCAAAATCTTCGATCTTCATAGATGTCACTCCATGGAACAAAGGTTAAGTAGGAGTAAACACCTAGCAGGGATTGTTCTAATTAACAACAAAAATTATAGTATATAATCTGCATCCATACATTTGGCTGGCCACGGTTACTCTTATGCGTGCAGGCTGCCAGGATTAACCCTTCATAGACGCCCATATGAGCCCGTATTCAGGCATTAATCATTGCTTGTAACCGTAGGAGAGCAGTTCTTATTCTAATCTCCAATCGTGCGCATTCTCCTTCAATATTCAGTTTATCAACGTCTCTCTTATATATTAATGTACCAATTTTTTCATTGATAGTGGTTATATCAAGGATGTATGAATCGATACAACCCAACCCCTGGCCATCAACCAGTGCCACCTCCAGAAGTTCCACACCCATCTGACTGGCAACAGCAGAGGCAAATTCTTCAATTTTCATAGATGCAACTCCATGGGATAATGTTTTGTGGCAGAAGTGGGTAGCCATTATGGAATGCCTGAGGAAGATGCGGCACTTTTCGTTCAAAGCACGTTCAGAGAGATGCGCTTGTTACTACCTGGTTAGATAAAAATTGTATCGCCACTTTTGTAGATTTAAGGCTGTGGCCCGATAATTATAACTATCGGGCCACAGATCATTCTTTACCGTATCAGCTGTGACGGTGGTTAGTCGTCGGAATCATCGTCATGGTCGCCGTCGTGCTCGTGCTCGTCATCATCGTCATCATGATCATCATACGTCGTAGTTGTCACAACAGTGCTTGGGCACGCCTTGCCCACTTCAACTTTTGACGACCAGTAGACACCGGTTCCATAATTCGGGGATTTCCAGTAGTAGTCAATATTGGTTGTGCGACCTGCTCCCAGGTATACGCTTTTGCACAGTTTACCGATTGCCGTTCCGGCATCATCATAGCCTGTCAGCTTGACCGCAGCCAGAACGCTTTTGCTGGTCATGTTTTTTACCGCTGCCTTGACAGTCGTAGATTGGCTCTTTTGAATACTGGTGCCAGCATGTCCCACGGTGGCAGTGGTGAAGGCGAAGAGCAGCGCCATTACAAATAAAGTTACTGTTTTCATATTTCCTCCAGTTTTAGTGGCTAAAGTTTATGTTCTAGTTAAGCGGATGCCTATGGCAGTACCGTGGTCGGTGCCGTTATTGCGACAAGGAAATCAGCTGCAGTGGCTGTGCCTGGCTCTGCTTGAGCAACAGCGTCATCAAAGGTAGCTGTCGTACGGATGGTGAATTTTGCATTACCTTTGCCATCATAGGTAGGCCAGTTGCTGACGTTGCTGATGACGATGAACTCGTTGATGTTGACGTTGGCAAAATCATCAATATCTCCAGGAATCCAACGCGCCGGGTCGGCCTTCCACATTGCAAGAGTTGCCGCATCAACCGGGACCGGCTGACGGATATCTGTGCCGACTGGAGCCGGAATTGCCCAGGTGCCATCAGGATTCAAGGTTGGGGTGAGCGATTCACGGTAGGTTACCCATGTTCCGGTACAACCGGCGTTTGCTGCACCGGCAAGGGCGGCAGCTTCGTCAAATACGCCATCGCAGTTTGCCATCAGGGCGTTGTCGGTATAGGAAATGAGGTCCATGTCGAAGTAATAACCGCCTTTTAGGTGGTTTGAGGGCATCCATTCACCGAACAGGTCACGGTGAACCTGAGCCATGCCGGTGGTGGACATGTGTGTCTCACCGGCCAGCAAGCCGAAGTTTGCACGGACATAGGGGTTGAAGTAGCCAGGGGCCGGGTGGTGTTTGTCGGGTGCGCCAAACAGGCCGTGAGCTACGAGAGAGTCTAGCTCGCCCTGATTAGCCATGGTGCTGGAGGTAGGGTTCGTGTTGGAGAACTTGGTGCCGTTTCTCAGGCTGAACGAGACGCCTTGACCGGGGGCGGCTTCAGTGAAAGTGCCATTTGCGTCAACAAAGCCGAGTTGTGTGGTGTAGCCGGTTACACGATTTCCGGTCTGGTTGCCAAGCTTCTGCAGAATGCGGTATTGGGTCTCCTTGGCATCATCTAAAACGTTAAAAGTCAGGTCAACCGGAGCATCAAGAACCTTGGTGACTACTTTAAACCGTTTACTTGATTGGAACGGGTCAGAACACTGCTTTTTATCTACGCCCCACCAGTCGCTCATCTGAGTGGCGGTAGGTGTTGAGTCAGGGTTCCACCCGGCTGACATTACACAGTTCTCGCCGGTTACATCGTCAATGTTGACAATGCTTAGGCCGGGGCCCTGCGTGTCACGCTCTTTCCACGTCATAGCACCATTGGGGATAAGGTTATAGCCACCTGCATACTTTGACCAGCCACTTGGCATGAAACCGCCAGTTGCTACAGCACCCGTATTTGGGTCAACCAGTGAGCCCGGGACTACATAGTTGAATGGATCAAACACAAGCTCCGGGTTGGTGATACTGGTCGGGACACCATAGGTTACCTTTGACATGTCCCAACTGGTGATTTGTGCGGCCTGGGAGAGGCCAGCCGTTGCAATAATTGCTGCTAGGGCCAAGGTAACTCTGGTTTTTCTCATCCTTTTCATCATCGTACTCCTCCTCGATCTCTTTTGCTGGATTGAAAAGCTATCAGAGTTGTTATTGAGCAATATGGATGCCAAGTCATATCTTGTTTGTAACTTGCCGTAATAATTTACTATATTTCTTTGGCGTGAATGAGTGGGGCGTCTCCTGCAACCACAGTTGCCATGACGTAAGTGCTGATGTGAATATGTACTGTGATGAGGAATGTTATTGTGATCTGAGGGCTTAGTGTGGGAAAAGTACATAAATACAGACTGTTATGAGGTGTGCTGTCTTGTTGGTGAAAGGTTGTAAAGCTGTTTGAGTGTGGTAAGCGTGGTGGGTGCAACCGGAGTTGCGGGGTAACTAGAGTTGCATGCTGATTTTGTCGATACAGTATGTCACGTTATTTTTATCGTCAGGCGGCAATGTCAGACGGAGTCAGGTCGTTTTTTCAATCGTTTAGCCAGCCCTTGTCGTGTAATGCCGAGTGTTGACGCGGCAAGAGTCTGGTTCCCGTGTGCACGCCGCATTGCTTCGGACACCAGCTGATGTCCTGCTTCCTCCAGGCTGGGTAGAAGTTCGGGGAAGACGGTGTTTTGTGGAGAGGTCACGGGATTGTTGTCGGTCAATGCTGAGTCTAATGTTCCTGATGCCCCCGGGTTTTGGTGTGGGCAAATAATATCTTTAAAGCTATCCAGAGGCAGAAGGTCTGACTTGCTAAGGCTGACAGCATTAAAGATCATGGCACGTAATTCTCTCACATTGCCGGGGAAGTTATAGTTTGAGAGTAGGCCGGTCAAGCCATTCGGGATACTGAGGATTTTTTTGCCGAAAGAGGTGGAGGCATCACTTACAAATTTGTGGATCAAGACTTCGAGATCGTCCAGCCGTTCGCGTAGGGGAGGAATCCGGACTTGGTGAGTGCTTAAACGATAGTAGAGGTCTTTTCTGAATGTTCCTTTTGCTGTTTGGCAGGTAAGGTCACTGTTGGTTGCAAAAAAAAGCTTGGCTCTAAGCCTGCGAGGTCTGTCGGCACCAAGTGGGAAATATTCCCCCTCCTGTAGCAGGCGTAGCAATTTGACCTGTGAGGTCGGGTTCAGATCGCCGATTTCATCAAGAAAGAGCGTGCCGCCTGCTGCTTCTTCAATCATTCCACGACGTACCCGCTCTGCTCCGGTAAATGCGCCTTTGGTATGCCCAAACAAAGTGTCTGAAAAAGCGTTGTCGTCCAGGCCGGCAACGTTGACAGCCAGCCATGACTCGTTAGGACTGCGTATTTTGTGGATTGCTCTTGCTATAAGTTCCTTGCCTACTCCACTTTCTCCATAGATAAGAATTGGTTCAGAACTGTGGGCGACAGCTTCACAATACTGAAACACTGCGCGCATTTTTTTGCTGCAGGTGCTGATGTCTGCAAAGGCATCCGGGTATTCCAGTTTGTCTTCGAGGAATAATGATTTTAAACGCAGGTTTTCATCATGCATTTCCCGAGTGCTGAGAGCATGATGGATGCTGTATATGAGGCGCTCCGTTTCGACCGTCTTTACATGGTAATCAAATGCGCCGAGTTTCATACAATTTACCGCTGTATCGACTTGATTCAGCCCACTGAGGATAATTACGGGGATTTCCGGAAAGTCTTTGGTGATCATCTGCAGCAGGTCCTGGCCTGAAAAATGTGGCATGGTCAAATCAAGAAGTACGATGCTGATGACGTTGTTTTTCAGTATCTGGATGACATCACGACTGTCAGAACATTTGATGATGTTGTTAAAGCCGATTGTTCCGCGTAGCGTCATGGAGAGGCTGCGCAACCATGGGGCCTCATCATCGACGAGTAAAACAGGCTTATCAGGATAAAGTTTGTCACTCATGTGCGTTCGCCTCCACATTGACCGGCAAATAGACACTGATGGTTGTGCCTTTATTGACTTCGGAGCTGAACTCCAATGTTCCGGAGTAGTCCTTTATTATTCGGTGAGATAAAGACAGGCCAAGGCCTGTTCCGTTGCTTTCCCGTTTTGTTGTAAAAAAAGGATCAGTTATGTGGGAAAGATTTTCTTCGCTGATTCCGCATCCTTCATCCTGAACGCGTATCACACATGACTGACGGTCTGAGTCGTACATGGTGGAGATCTCAACGCCGGAATTCTTATCGGGAAGGGATTGGCAGGCATTCAGGATCAGGTTGACTATCACCTGCTCAATCCGGTGTAAATTTCCTTGAAACGTTGGCAGTTGTTGGGCATAGGAGACAGAAAACTTGTTGGTAGAACTCTTTATTGTATTGTTTGTAAGTCGTATGGATGCCCTTACCGCTTTATTAAGGTCAACCGGTTCAAGATCTGTTGGGACGTCTTGACGGGAAAAATCCTTAAGGTCGTTGACGATTCTTTTAATACGACAAGCACTTTCAAACATCTCCGTAAATAGAAACGGAAGCTCTCCTCGGATTTCCTGGTAGGGAAAGCCCGTAAGTGAGAATTCTCCATGCTTCTCATAATGATGCTGCAGGATAGGAGCAGCATCATGGCAAGCTTTTCTGAGTAGTTCTGCATTAAGCATGATCAGTGCATTGGGGTTGTTGATTTCGTGGGCGACTCCTGCTGCCAGTTCTCCTAGAGAAGCTAACCGTCCGTTTCTGTGACTCTCTTCAATTAAACGTCTTTTTTCCGTGACATCACTAGCCAGTGTAATGGCATGTGTTATTTCTCCGCTGGCGGACTTGATCGGAAAGGCTTTGACTTCAAGGGCTCTCCCATCCGGAGTCGTTATGATAGCCTCTTCATTGAGGCCTGACGTGAGTGTTTTTACTGCCGGGCAGTTGTCGCAGAGAGAGAGGCGACTGTAGAGCGATGTGCAGCAGTATTCACCAGGTATGGATCCCAGGGCATTGTTGGAGTGCGTGCCGGCATGATAGTTTGTCCAGATGACTTTCATGTCTTTTGAAATGAGGGCAAGCCCTTCCGGTATGCCTTCAAGAATAACCTGAAACTGTTGCGAGAGGTTTTTGTAGTTCTCCGTACTCAGGCGCAGCTGCGCTTCGGCACGCCTTCGACGGATATTGTTGCTTGTAAGGAAGAGGGTGATAATAAGTGAACTACATAACACTCCGGCAGAAATCCAGAGTTGGGATTTGGTTATCTCGTATGAAGCAGGTGGTGTGTTAACAAGTCGATGTTTAGTCGGCAAGTGGTTAATGGATATGCCAAGACGTTCAAGTTCATTGTAATCGAATACAGGGGTGTCAAATGTTGATTTTACAACGGGAATTGAGCCGGCAGGTTGGCCTTGAAGGATGCGCAATGCAATTTCAGCTGCCTGAACGCCCTGCTGTCTGGCATTAAGCAGTGATCCGCCGACAATACCCTGATTGAGATAAACGTCCCAGAAGCTGTAGAGTGGTCGTTTGGTTGCTTGTCTCACCAGCAGGTTCTTCTCTTTGAATGAAAGTAGATTGTCGTGCTGATCCCTGATCGAACCGTTAATGACTACAACCGAGTCGTCGCTCAGTTCGGATAATTGTTCGCGCAAAGCTTCGGAAGGTATGTCGTTCCAGAAGGAGAACTCCGGCTTACCGGATAGTCTCCGGGACAAGCCAAGAAGTTTTTGGTAATTTACCCGGTCGGAAAGATCCATGAGGCTTCCGATAACAACGACCTTGCTGACTTTTGGGTGCAAGGAAAGAGCTTGCTGGATGACCCCGGCATAGTCAGGGTCGGCTCTGACGCCGGTTATGTCCGGCACTCCTTGGGCAAGTTGCTGGCTGTCGCAATTAATGCCGCAATAGACGATCGGAATTGAATGAAGCAGGCTGTTACGGTGTTCCAAAGCATAATTTAGTGCTGCGTTATCAGAAAGAAGGACCACGTCAAATTTCCGATCCTTGAATTTGTAGTGCAAAATCGCGTCAAGAACACGGGCAAAATAACGGGAATCGTGGTAGCGTTTGGTGTCAAGATACTCGACATCTACCGTCAGGTTGATGTCTGTATTGTCAAAAACAGACTGCATGCCGGACATTATCTGATCTGTCCACGGGAGTCCAACGTGGTAGGAGTGCAAAATAAGGATACGTTTAGACTCTGTTTTTGGTGTTTCTGCCAAAACAAGGCCGTTGCCAAGCAGCGGAATGGAGAGGAACAGAAGAATCACAAAAAGCTTGACTGTCTTGACTGTCACGTCTGATGCGACCTCTTTTCAAGTTTTTTGGGGAGATGGACGGTTACTGAATTGCTGAAGTATAGTCCAGTTAATGTCATCGATTCAAGAAAAGACTTTATCGGATCAACTCGTATGCAGCTTTTAAGTTGAGGAGTTTGGGCAGAATACCGTCTATGGGTGAGGGATGCTTTCCGTTTCATGAAGTAAATATTATGTTAAAACATTGAATACCAATCTGCCGGAAAACTGATACGTTATGCAGGTTTTCTCTGTTTTGTTTACAAATGTAAAGGGCGCCCTTTCGGTCGCCCTTTACTGCTTTATCTTCATACAAGAATAGTTACGTATCAGTATGTTGGCCTGTTAATGTACAGGCACGTTTATGGTAGCACTTATGGATGTGGCTGTTCCTGCTCTGCTGCATCAGCATTGCAGCGCTCCACAACTTCTTTAAGCCAGGCAATTTCATCGGGAAGAAACTGTTTCGAGTATTCTGTGCCGACGTTCAGCGCCCAGTGGAGCGGCGGCATGGTTGTAGCGGCAAGTATATATCCCGGCACATCAACCCATTTGACATCGTTTGTTGCCCAACTTTTTAAGCGCTCTTCCGTATCAAAAAGCATCAGGTAATCATTTCCTTCCGATTCGATGACGAGGGGGAGAATCTGACCCTCCTCGAGTTCTGATTTTATGTCTGACTCCTGCTGGTCAAGAGTAGGGACGCAAAAGGTCATATTGAGAAAAACATCGTAATATTTCGACTGAAGCTTGGTGTCATCCATATCCAGACGCAGTGCATGCAGCGCCTGATCGAGTTCGGTTATTCCCTGAGAATTGTCTGTTGTCGCTGCCATCGGTTTGGGCTCCTTTAAATGAGTGAAAAAATTTTCGGCATAGTAGCTGAAATGTCCTGGCGCGGCAATCAGCAAAAAAGGTGAATGAACGCGTCCGGTGGATGCCGGGATATGCTGCTAGGCTCAGAAAGCGGGTAAAGGGCCACTTTTGTCGTTTCGGTGTCCGTTGATAGTAGTGTATATTATCAAAATAGGCAGGCTGTCGACAACAGCATCTTCATTCAAATAAAATTCTCAGCGGAAGACCACTTATGAAAATACAGAAACTAACAGTCGAGAATCGCCCCAAGGTTTACGCGTTGCTACAGAATGCTTTTCCCGACAGCGTCTACGAAGTAACTCTGGTGCAAAAACTTCATGAGCATGAGCGGGCTCTGTACGAATGGGTCTGCATTCATACCAACAAGGCCATCGCCTACATCGCCTTTTCCCCTGCCTATGAAGGAAAAGAAATCTGCGGCCTGCACCTGGCGCCTATGGCCGTGGCGCCCGATTTCCAAAAGCAGGGGGTAGGGGCGGAGCTGCTCCGCTTTGCCCTGCGTCAGGAGGCGATCAAAAACCAGCCGCTGTTTGTCCTTGGTGAACCTGGCTATTACAAGCGCTTCGGCTTCGAGCCCTGCAAGGAGCCGGTCTGTCCGTTTGACCAAGACAATGCGCATTTTCTGAGTATGCGTAACAGTGCCACTGCCGGTTTCAGTGTCGGCTATGAACCTGAATTTAAGACTGCCGCTCTGCCGCCGGGGCAGCAGGGTAAGAAACGCCGGAAACGCTGAGGAGTGCGGTTGCCAGCAGTAGGAGGTCTGTCTGACCTGGCCTGCCACAGATAGAACCGGTTGCGAACGTCCCGAATTTAAACCAAAATCCAACGTAATGTAGTAATTTATGTATCTTTAACTATTGCTTACCGGAGCGGTGAATGCTCAATGATCGAGAGAACAACCAGCCACAACTGCCGAAGAGTTCTGATTTTGTCAGAAAGTACCTGACCGGTATCTTTCTTATGTTATGTCTGATTGTACTGTCCGTTTTCTGGGGGTTCAGTTACCGTTCCAATGCCCTGATCAAGACTCAGTTGTTGAAGCAGGGACAAGCCTTCTTCGGGGAGGTGGTAATTACTCGTTCATGGGCGGCAAAACATGGTGGTGTCTATGTCAAGATCACTCCGGAAACGGTAGTCAACCCGTATCTTTTGCAAATACCGGGACTTAAGGTCGTCATCAAGGATGAGGACGGTGTTGCCTACACCCTGAAAAATCCTGCTTTGATGACGCGTGAGTTGTCTGAAATTGCGGCGGCCAAAGGGATGTTTAAGTTTAAAATTACCAGTCTTGACCCATTGAATCCAACCAATACGGCTGACACGTTTGAACAGGCGGCGTTAACCTCATTCGCGCATGGTGTAAAGGAGTACTACCGTTTCGAGCAGGAGGGCGACAAGGTTTACTTCCGCTACATGGCCCCATTGACTACCATGAAACCATGTCTCAAGTGTCATGCACAGCAGGGCTACAAAGAGGGTGATGTGCGTGGCGGTATCAGTGTCAGTATTCCTGCGACCGATATGCTCCAGCAGATCAAGGAAAACCGCTACTATATTACTCTCATTGCCCTCTGTATCGTCGGGCTTATCTACGCAATTATCCGCTATGTTGCCCGGGTCTTTGTCGGTGACCTGAATCGGGCAGAACAGCAGTTGCGGGAGATGGCCAACCACGATTTCCTGACCGGTCTGCTTAACCGCCGCGAGGCCTACCGGCAGGTTGAGGAAGAAATGGGACGCTCGGCACGAACAGGCAGGCCGCTTGCTTTTATCCTGTTTGATATTGATTGTTTTAAACGCTTGAATGACACCTATGGCCATAATGCCGGTGATATGGTCTTGAAACAACTTGGGGCCAAGCTGGTGTCTACCTTGCGTGATTATGATATTGCCTGCCGGTATGGCGGTGAGGAGTTTCTGGTCGTGGCGCCTGAAACCGACCTAAAGCAAGCAGTAATACTTGCTGAACGGCTGCGTATGATTGTCTCTGAAGCCAATTTCAGCACCGATGCCGAAGATGTTGCCGTTACTGTCAGTATGGGAGTGAGTATGTTACAGCACTCTGATACCATTGAAACGGCTATCTCAAGGGCTGATGTTGCTCTCTACCAGGCCAAGGAGGGTGGCCGCAATCGTGTCTGCATGGCTGGTGAGGCTCCTTAACGCTCGAAGAGTTTGTTTTTTAAGCTGATTAATGTCGTGGCCGCTGGCGCGGCTTATTGAGCTTTTGAGGTTATCGGGCTTATTCTGTTGGTACAGTACCTGTATCATCAGGGAGCCGGGTGAAACTGTTCAGTTAAAGTAAAAAACGCCGGTCTCCGCATTGTTCCTGTCGGAGGCCGGTTTCGTTTTGAGCCATAATTATGATTTGACAATACATTTCTGAAAAGTGTATACAGTATGCGATTTACACTCGCGTTTTAAACTTGTATCCATCGCAGAATATACCCCACGAAGGAGGAACAAAAATGATTGAAGCGTATCTAGCACATGAGAAGGAGAGGGCGGCTCAAGGCATTCCCGCACTCCCATTGACCCCTGAACAGACAACCGGCCTTTGCGAGCAACTGGTTAACCCACCTGCCGGTCAGGAAGCTTTCCTGCTGACCCTGCTCAAAGAGCGTGTTTCCCCAGGTGTTGATCCTGCTGCCGAAGTAAAAGCTGCTTTCCTTGCCGAAATCATAGCTGGAACAAAGAAGTCTCCGCTCGTGACTCCGGTTGATGCCGTTCGTATTCTCGGCACCATGATGGGTGGTTACAACGTGGCTCCGCTCGTTGCCGCACTGTCAAACCCCGCCCTGGCTGACGAAGCTGCCTGTGCCCTGTCCGGCATGACTCTTGTCTATGATGGTTTTGACCAGGTTGTTGCACTTTCCGCAACTAATGCTGCCGCGAAAAAAGTTCTTACCTCTTGGGCAAATGCTGAGTGGTTCACCAACAAGCCAAGCCTGGCCGAGATCATCAAGGTCAAGGTGTACAAGGTTGAAGGCGAAATCAACACCGACGATTTTTCACCTGCAGGCGATGCCTGGAGCCGTCCGGATATCCCACTGCACGCTCTGGCCATGGGTAAAACCCGTTTTCCCGATGGACTGGCAACTATTGCCAAGTTCCGTGAAGATGGTTTCCAGGTTGCCTTTGTCGGCGATGTTGTTGGCACCGGTTCTTCACGTAAATCTGCCTGCAACTCGGTACTCTGGTGCATCGGCCAGGATATTCCGTGCGTTCCTAACAAGAAAACTGCCGGCGTTATCATCGGCAGCGTTATCGCCCCGATCTTTTTCAACACTGCTCAGGATTCCGGCGCTCTGCCGCTGAAAGCTGATGTTACCAAGATGAATACCGGTGACGTGATCGTTATCGATACAAAAAAAGGCGAGATCAAGAGCGAAGGCGGCGAACTGCTCTCCACATTCCAGATCGCACCTAACACCGTTGCCGACGAATTCCGTGCCGGCGGTCGTATCCCACTGATCATCGGTCGTGCTGTTACTGACCGTGCCCGTACGGCGCTTGGCCTTGGTGCAACTGACATCTTTACTCTGCCGGTCAATCCGGTAGCCAAATCAGGCCAGGGATACACCCAGGCTCAGAAAATGGTCGGTCAGGCATGCGGCGTTGCCGGCATCCTGCCTGGCACAGCATGCGAGCCGAAAATGACTACGGTCGGTTCACAGGACACAACCGGTCCGATGACCGCTGACGAGCTGAAAGAGCTTGCCTGCCTCAAATTCCTGTCGCCGATGTTCATGCAGTCTTTCTGCCATACCGCTGCGTATCCGAAGCCTGCTGACGTCAAGATGCACAAGACCCTGCCACAGTTCATCATCGAGCGTGGCGGCGTTCCATTGAAGCCGGGCGACGGCGTTATCCACTCATGGCTGAACCGTCTGCTGCTCCCTGATACCGTTGGTACCGGTGGCGATTCACACACCCGTTTCCCGATCGGCATCTCCTTCCCGGCCGGTTCCGGTCTGGTTGCCTTTGCCGGCGCCATGGGCTTCATGCCGCTTGATATGCCGGAATCCGTTCTGGTTCGTTTCAAGGGCAAGCTCAACCCCGGTATCACCCTGCGTGACGCTGTTAATGCAATTCCTTACTGGGCCATCAAACAGGGCCATCTGACAGTTCCTAAGAAGAACAAGATCAACATCTTCAATGGCCGTATTCTCGAAATGGAAGGTCTGCCTGACCTCTCCGTAGAGCAGGCTTTCGAACTGACCGATGCCGCTGCAGAGCGCTCTGCCGCTGCCGGCTGCATCAAGCTTTCCGAAGCTTCCGTGGCCACATACCTGCGTTCCAACGTGGCCTTGATGAAGAAGATGATCGCTGAAGGGTATCAGGATGCGCAGACACTGCAGAACCGCATCGATGCCGTCAACGAGTGGCTGAAAGCTCCCAAGTTGCTCGAGGCTGATGCCAACGCCGAGTATGCTGCTGTTATCGAGATCGATCTGGCTGAGATCACCGAGCCGATTCTGGCCTGCCCGAACGACCCTGATGATGTCAAGCTGCTTTCAGATGTTGCCGGCACACAGATCCAGGATGTTTTCCTCGGTTCGTGCATGACCAATATCGGTCACTTCCGTGCTGCTGCCGAGATCTGGCGCGGCCAGAAGTTCAATCCGGCTGTCCGTACCTGGATCTGCCCGCCGACCCGCATGGATCAGGTGAAGCTGAAAGACGAAGCCTGTTTCTCAGTCTACAGCGCTTTCGGTGCCCGCATCGAAATCGCCGGTTGCTCGCTCTGCATGGGTAACCAGGCTCGCGTACCTGATGGTGTCAACATGTTCTCCACCTCGACCCGTAACTTCGATGATCGTATCGGCAACGGCGCCAAGGTATATCTCGGTTCCGCCGAACTGGGTGCAGTTACTGCGCTGATGGGTAAACTGCCGACACCGGCTGAGTTCCTCGAAGTCTACAAAGAGAAAATTGAGCCGAACAAGGACAAGATTTACAAGTACCTGCAGTTTGATGAGATGCCGGACTACAAGTAAGACAAGCTATGGATGAAAAGCTTGAGGCCGTGAGGCCGACGGCATACTAATAAACCCCCGTTCGGGCATGCCCGGGCGGGGGTTTATGCTTGCCATTAGCTTGAAGATAGGGTACCACACAAACTTATTATGAAGCGCAGTGCCATCCGGCTCATATTTACGGACATGAGGAAACAGCAGTATGAAAGTAGTGGTCAAGCATCTGAAGGGGGTCTTTCTCGCAGGAATCTTTATCGTCATCCCGTTCGGGATCACTATCTTCATTCTTAAATTCCTCTTTAATTTTGCCGATGGTATTCTGGGTAGTTACCTTGATGGCCTGATGTCCTACTACGGCTGGAGCGGTGGGCATATTCCCGGCATCGGTATGATAATTGGTGCTCTTGTGATCTATCTGACCGGTCTGGTAGCAACCAATGTGCTCGGCAACCGTCTATTGAAGCTGGGTGACGATCTGATGACGCGTATACCTCTGGTCAAGTCGATCTATAGCTCAAGCAAACAGCTGATCAAGGTTTTCAGGGAAGGTGGGTCATCATACCGCCGTGCCGTTTTTGTCGAATGGCCCCGTCCCGGTGTGCGCGCAGTGGGGTTTGTCACCGCTGAAGTGGAGCGGGAAGGCGAACGTCTGGTCGTGGTTTATATTCCCACCATGCCAAACCCGACATCAGGGTTTGCGCTCTGGTTCCGTGAGTGCGATGTGCACGAGAGTGGCATGAGCGTCGAGGATGCGGTGAAGTTTGTTGTCTCCGGCGGGGTTGTTCTCCCGTATTGATCGGCGTCCGGACCACATGAATAGAGTTTAACCAGGATATCTATTAAACGAGTCATGACCGGAGAGTTTTTATGCTGAGACTGAAAGTACTGTTGGGTGTTGTTATGGCACTTTTACTTGTTACGCCGGTGTTGGCTGACACCTCCATCAACGAAAAAGCGACAGAGGTGGGAGAGGCTTTTAAAAAGGCGGGCAGAGAGGTTGGGCAAGGGGTTAAGGAAGCTGCGGGCAAGACGGGGAAAGAAGCCAAAAAAGCTGCACATACGACAGGTGGATGGTTTTCGAATGCAGGCAGAAAAACCGGTGAAGTGTTCAAAGAAGCAGGGCGTGGAATAAGGAACTTCTTCACAGGTAAGCGGGAATAAATGTCAGTGTGAAATTGCATCACAGTGTTTTTTGTGATCTGAATCACATATATATTGATTTTTATCGGTTATAAGTCGAACAAATTACAAGCAGATCGGTTAGCATGCGTACACGATAATACTAAACCATTCGTGAGAATGGGACGGAAAGCCTATAGGGTCTCAACGAGACAGCCGGGTCGCCGAAATATCATGATCGATATTCGGCCCCGGCTTTTTTGTGTGCTGTAACGCCCAAATTGACGGAGGGTGTCGCATGTTAACAAAAGGAGCCTCTATGAGAATGTTTGCAAGAAGTACGTCTCTAATGTTTATTATTTTAACCTTGGTTGTTGCCGTACTGATAATGGCCGGATGCGGTTCTGGAGGCGGGGGGGTCTCGTCCCAGGTTGTTAGCGGCAACGCCGCTGTCGGTGTACCGCTGGCAGGGCAAGTAAGTCTCAAGGATTCCTCGTCTCCGCCACAGCAGAAAACAACGGTTATTGGCAGTGACGGTTCTTTTGCTTTCGACGTTACCGGCCTGAAAGCACCCTATATTCTGCAGGGAAACGGCACCGTTTCGGGAGTTACCTATAAATTGCACTCCTTTGCAAGCGGTACCGGGATTGCGAATGTTAATCCCCTTTCAAATGTCGTGGTTGCCGGTGCTGCAGGTGTCAGTGATCCGCAACAGGTGTACGCAGCGCCTGATGCACTCACCCTCAATAAAATTAAAACCGGACTACCTGTCGTAACCAGCGAAATTCTCAATAAGCTCCAGCCTCTGCTCGCTTTGTACAATGCTATCGGCAAGAACCCGATCACGGACCATTATGATGCCGATCACCAGGGCCTGGACGGCATGTTTGATGACGTAACTATCACCATCACCAACGGTGTTGTCGCGGTTGTTAATGCTCAAAGCGGTGCCGTGATTTTCACAGCCAGTGTTGTGGATATAACTAATGGCCAGTTTTCTACCGATCCGGCAAGCCTGCCGCAACCGCCGGCGGTGCCTGCCTCACCGACCGCTGTTTCGGCAGCTGTAGGCACAGGCCAGGTGACTCTTTCCTGGAGTGCAGTCAGCGGGGCGAGCTCGTACAATCTGTACTATTCAACGACACCAGGGGTGACAACTGTCAGCGGCACGAAAATATCCAATGCAACAACGCCATACCTGCAATCCGGTCTTGCTGCCGGTACGTCCTACTATTACATCGTTACCGCATTAAACAGCTCCGGTGAAAGCAATCCTTCTGCACAGGTTTCGGCCAGCGTACCGGCTGCGTCTGCAGCACCGGCCATGCCGGCTTCCCCGTCAGGTGTTATCGCCACAGGTGGCACCAAACAGGTGACATTGTCGTGGAACAGCGTCAGTACGGCCGCCTCCTATAATGTGTATTACGCAACCAGCCCGGGAGTTACCACTACTAACGGCACTAAAATAGCCAATGTCACAAGTCCTGCCGTTCATAGCGATCTGTCTGATGCTACCAGCTACTACTACATTGTTACGGCAGTTAACGGTAGTGGGGAAGGTGCTGCCTCGGTACAGGTTGCCGCAACCACGCTCAGCCCTGTACCCAGTCCGACCGTTCCGACAAAGCCGTCCGGGCTGAATGCTGTTGGTGGCGTAAATCAGGTAACCCTGAGCTGGACAGCGGTTGCGGGGGCAAGCTCGTATAATATTTACTGGTCAGCAACATCAGGAGTAACTACTGTCAGCGGAACTAAAGTGTCCGGGATTACCAGCCCTTATGTTAAGACAGGTCTTGCTGCTGGCACTCCGTACTATTTCATCGTCACGGCTGTCAACAGTGTCGGGGAAAGCGTCGCCTCGGCTCAGGTAACAGCTACAACCAGTGCGCCGGTAACCAAACAGCTTACGCTTGCCTGGGACGCAGTTGCAAACGCTACATCCTATAACCTCTACTGGTCAACCGTACCCGGCGTTACACCCGCCAACGGGACAAAAATCAGCGGCGTCAGCAGTCCGTACACACATACCGGGCTGGCTGCCGGGACCACTTATTACTATGTTGTAACAGCAGTTGATAGTACCAGCGAAAGTTCTGCCTCGTCCCCGGCCTCCGGGACTACTTCACTGTGATGGCGGGGATGGCTTTAAGTTGAGAAATGCCGCGTGAAATAGCTTGAAGCCGGGAGGCTGATGGCGTAATGTACGAACCCCCGTTGGGCATGCCCTGACGGGGGTTTCTGTTTTGTTACTGAGAAGTTTACCTGATTGAGGTTGGGCAGCGCCGGTAACGTCTTAATTGACCTTTTGGAGGAGTTTGAAATTGCAGATCGTATTCGGTATTGACTTTGGTACAACAAATTCAGCGCTTTCAGTTTACAGGAACGGTACGGTCGAGGTACTAGCTGTTGACGGCAACGGCGGTGCCGGGGAACTGATGCGCTCGGTGCTCTATTTCAGCGAAGAAAACGAAATCTATGCCGGGCATGAGGCCATCAGCCACTATGTCAGCGATGGGGCGGCCGGGCGATTTATGCAGTCTATCAAGACATTTCTCCCGAACACCAGTTTTGACAGCACCGAGATCTTCGGTAAACGCTATATGATCGATGATCTGGTGGCTATCATCCTCAGGAAACTCAAGGCCAGCGGAGAAGCTCATGTCGGGTGCCCGGTTGATAGTGTCGTTCTTGGCCGGCCGGTGGTGTTTTCGACCGATGCCGCCAAGGATGCCGTGGCGGAAAAACGCCTTGAAAAGGCTGCCCGCAAGGCCGGATTCAAAAATATCTGGTTTCAGTATGAGCCGGTAGCGGCGGCGCTGGCATTTGAAAGTACACTGCAGGCCGGACAGGAACGGACCGTGTTCATCGGCGATTTCGGCGGCGGCACTTCCGATTTCTCAGTTATCCGCGTCAAGGGGGGAGACTTTGCCAGATCCGATCGGCGCAGTGATGTGCTCTCGCTCGGCGGGGTATACGTGGCTGGAGACAAGTTCGATTCTCAGATCATGTGGGATAAGGTGGCGCACCATTTCGGGCGCTATGCGCGCTACAAAACCATGGGAAAGGAAGAGTGGGTCAGTATCCCCAAGAGCATTATCTATACCCTCTGTCAGTGGCATCGCATTCCGCTTCTGCGGGCGCGTAAAACCAGGGAACTTATCCGGGTGATAAAGGGTACAACAGACGACTGCCGAGCCCTCGAACATCTGGAGAATATCATCAGTGATAACTACGGTTTTTTCCTCTTTCAAGCTATTGAAAAGGCCAAGTGCGAATTGTCTGACCGGGATCGGGCACTCATCAGCTTTACGGAGCGCGATCTCTGTATCAGTGAGGATCTTGGCAAGGGAGAATTCGAGATGCTCAATGCGGAAAACTTCCAGCAGATTACGACGTGCATTGACGGCGTTATTGCCGGGTCCGGTCTGTTGTCGGCGCAGATAGACACCGTCTTTCTTACCGGTGGTACCTCACGTATACCCCATATCCAGGCTCTGTTTGCCGAGCGCTTTGGTCTTGATAAACTGGAGAAACGGGATGCCTTTACCAGTGTTGTCCATGGTCTTGGTGCCAGCGTGCCGCTGTATATCTGATTCGAATAACCCCGCAGGGCTTGAATCTATCTGGCTGTTACCGATGACGATGTCGTCTGGATGTGGTATTGACAGTCCCTTGACATGCAGGTTTTGCGGGAGTAAAAATATAGTCGGTATCTACCAGGTTTGCCGAGGTATTAGTTTGCATAAAATAACCATTTAACGGTTTATATGAATTCCAAAAAAGCTCTTGCTGTTTTGCTTATTTCAACCCTGTCTGCCATCTCCGCCTTCTGTGCGGATTCACTTCCGAACAATCAACCAATCAGCTCGGTTACCGTTAAGCCGGATAGTGGGAGTTCCTTCTCTGTGGAAATCAGCATGAGCCGTAATCTGCTGACCCTCTATGAGAAAAAAGGCGACGCAAAACAGGTTGCGGTAGCGGAGTATTCGGTAGGTACCGTTGTTGCTGGACTTAAAACCTATCCGATCGGGCCCGGTGTCGTTACTGGCATCTACTTTGATCCCTGGTGGTATCCCACCCCCTATTCCCGACAGGTGTTCCGTGAGCGCGGCATCGACCTCCCCTCGGCGGTCCCGCCCGGGCACCCGTTAAACTATATGGGGCCGTTCAAGATTGCCCTGTCGCACAGGACGTGGAAAGGCGCTCTGTACCGGATACACGGCAACAACAACCCGCAGCGGGTCGGTCGCCGGGTAACCGGTGGATGCTTCGTTATGAATAATTCGGATGGTTTGGCCTTGGCGCGCAGGATCAAAGTCGGGACCGTGGTGAATATAGTGCCGTGAGGCTGAAGTGACGTTGACTGAAACGTAAAAGGAATTGCCATGAAAATTGCGATAATCGGCTCCGGTGCTCTCGGGCTATACTATGGGGCCATGCTCCAGAGAAGCGGGCATGAGGTGCATTTTCTGCTGCGCAGAGACTATGAAGCCATCACCAGTAACGGTTTGACGGTACACTCGGTTAACGGTGATTTCTGCCTCCCGGTGGTGTCAGGGCATAGAACTCCCGATACGATAGGGCCGGTGGAGTTGGTCATTGTCGGACTTAAGACATTTGCCAATAATCACCTGTACGACCTTGTAAGCCCGCTGGTAGCCACGGAGACACAGATTCTGACCTTGCAGAACGGACTGGGTAATGAGGAACTCCTTGCTGAACTGTTTGGCGCGGAGAGGATTCTTGGCGGTGTTGCTTTCCTCTGTTCAAACCGTGGTGAGTCTGGCCATGTTCATCATCTGGGTGGCGGCAGGATAATCATTGGTGAATATGAGCAGCGCGACAATGTGCGTCTGGTACAGATAGTGTCCGCATTTTCATCTGCCGGAATTGAGTGTAAAGCAACGGGCGATCTTAAAAAGGCCCGGTGGGAAAAACTGGTCTGGAATATTCCGTTCAATGGACTTTGTGCGCTCCTGCAACAATCGGTAGATAAACTTTTGAAGGTTAATGGTTGCAGGAAGCTTGTGCGCGATCTGATGGTCGAGGTAATAGCAGCGGCCAATACTCAGGATCTTAGTCAGGTAATACCTGAAGCGTATGCCGATGAAATGCTTGAATTTAGTGATGGCATGGGTGAGTACAAGCCGTCCATGCAGATAGACCGTGAAGAGGGGAGAACTCTTGAAATAGAGGCGATTCTCCGTGTCCCGCTTGGATATGGCAGGCAACATGGTGTCGATATGCTGCGTACCGAGATGTTGGCGGTACTTCTTGAACAGGGTTTTGCTGCCGGTCCATTCTAAAGGTGCTGTTGCCTGATGGGATTGTTGAAAACTAAAAGAGGGCTTGCAGATTAATCTGCAAGCCCTCTTGTCTTAACTTTTGGTAGCGGAGGCCGGACTCGAACCGGCATGAGGTTGCCCTCGGCAGATTTTGAGTCTGCTATGTCTACCATTCCATCACTCCGCCAGAGCTATTGTTTATAATTCAGGAGAAGTCATACGTCAAGGATTATTGGTGTACAAAATTTATTATGAATCTAATTTATCCATCGGCATTGACTTAATTTTAATAGGCATTAGATTTATATGAAACTAAAAATGGGAGGTAGTGTAATGATTAAGAATGGTATGTTGGGAAGATTTATTGCTGTTGTTAGCCTTGTAGCGTCTGCGGCAGGCCTGGCTTTTGCTACAGCCGGTAATGGTCCGGAAATTTCGGCCGACGAGGCGTTACAAAAGCTGATGGACGGAAATAAACGTTACATCGAAAATCAGATGACCGGGAGCAAGTTAAGCGACAGCGCAACCCGCGCAAGCTTGGCAAAGTCTCAAAAACCGTATGCCATTATTCTTACCTGTTCGGATTCGCGTGTCCCGCCAGAGATTGTTTTCGACAAGGGGCTTGGTGAACTTTTTGTCATTCGGGTAGCCGGTAATGTTCCCGATCCCATTGTACTTGGCAGCATTGAATATGCTGCCGAACATCTTGGCACACCGCTGGTGGTAGTGTTAGGTCATGAACGATGCGGTGCCGTGTCTGCGGCTGTTGGCGCAAAGGGTAAGAGTACCGGCAGTGTCAACATCGATGCAATTGTAAAGGCCATCGCCCCTAATCTGAAAAAGGCTGCCAGGGAGTGCGAAGCCTGTAAAGGTGAAACAAAATGCTCGGTAACAAAGAAAGATGCCTTCGTGGAGTGTGTTGTTGATGCTAACGCCAAAACTGTTGCTGCGGGTTTGACCAAACAATCCAAAATTCTTAAGCATCTGTCCGATGCGAAAAAATTGAAAATAGTTGCTGCCAAGTACGATCTGGATGACGGGACGGTGACGCTGTTTAAATAGATCCCCCAGATCTATTGTGGATTAAAAATAAAACAGCCGGCACTTTGATGGTGCCGGCTGTTTTTATATCAAGAGATGGAGAAGAAGGTTTAACCGCCCAGATATTTGGTCAATTCGTCAGCCAGAGTGGTTGGATGGAGGAAACGGGCCGGAATTTTGTCTTCTCCGAGAAAATCCTTTGACCACGCCTGTCGCTTTGTCCATGACATCAGCTTCTCCCAGCCGGTCCAGGTTGAAAAGTCAACACCATGAATATTTGTAATCTGCTCCAGGAAGGTCTGTTCATATCCCGCCATAGCTCCTCCGTTGGATGAATGACTGCCCAGTCAAGGTTACTATAGGCAAATCTAACATTTTGAAAAAAAAATACAATATAAATGTCTTGTCTGCACTGCTGCTCCTGTACAGTAAATGCGCTTAGACCTAGCCGCGCTGGTACTCTGCCAAGAACTTTGCTTTATAAGCGGGAAAGTTTCCTTCACCGATTGCGTGACGAATCTCCGCCATCATTGCCAGATAAAAATGGACATTATGAATAGCCGCCAGTACTGCCGAGAGAACTTCATTCGAGACAAAGAGGTGATGAAGGTAGGCTCTGGTAAAATTTTGGCAGGTGTAACAGCTGCAACTCGGATCGATAGGGAAAAAGTCACGCTTGTAGTTTTTGTTGGTTACGCGGATTCTGCCGCGACGGGTAAAGAGGGTTGCGCTTCTCGCGTAGCGGGTTGGGATGACGCAGTCAAACATGTCGATACCGCGCTCGACACTTTCCAGAATATCCTCAGGCAGGCCGACTCCCATAAGATAGCGCGGTTTGTCTTCAGGGAGGTGCGGGGTGGTAAAACCGACAATTTTTTTCAGGAGTTCGAGACCTTCGCCGACACTGACACCCCCGATAGCGTAGCCAGGGAGGTCCAGCTTGCGCATTTCTTTTGCGCACATTTCCCGCAGATCCTCGTACACACTTCCCTGAACAATACCGAACAGGGCCTGGCCATTATCAGTCATGGCATTCTGGCACTCTTTCAGCCAGCGGATGGTTTTCTTTGTCGATTTTTCGGCATAGGATCGGTCGCAGGGGTAGGGGATGCATTCGTCAAACGCCATGATGATGTCGGCACCCAAATCCTGTTGGATTCTGGTTGCAGTTGCAGGATCGAGGTAAATTTCCGCCCCGGTAATCTCGTGTTTGAAAAAGACACCGTCCTCGGTGATGCGCTTATTGGGGAGCGAAAAAACCTGAAACCCGCCTGAGTCAGTCAGGATCGGTTTGTCCCACGCCATGAACTTGTGCAGGCCGCCGGCCTTTTTCACCAGCCCCTCTCCTGGCTGGAGGTGCAGGTGATAGGTGTTGGACAGGATGATCTGTGAACCGGTCTCTTTAATCTGTGCCGGAGTAAGCGGTTTCATCGCACCGTGAGTCGCCACCGGCATAAAAATAGGAGTCTGGATATCGCCGCGTGCAGTAGAAACAACCCCCAGGCGTGCTGAACAATGGGGGTCTTTTTTGAGAAGCTTGAATTCCATAAATTCTCCGAAACTATGACTCAAACAATCTGCCAGAGTCTATTGTAGTATATCAATTAGTATAGTTACTATCAGAAGGGGCATTAAAAAGCAATTTGTCAGTGCCTGATAACGGTTTGCAGCGCTGTTAAATGCAAACTGTATACACAAAATGGTTGCATTTTCTTAAAACGATGTTTAGTATCACCGCGGTTGAATCAAATGGTAATGTATGACTGCGCATCCACTTTTGGTTGACGCATCCACATAATACATCTCAAGGAGGTTTACGAATGAAAGTTGTCTCCAGATTCTGTTGGCGCGGTCCTCCTGTTCATGATTTGACCGTACTGCAAAGGCCCCTGTCGTCTCAAGAAATTCACTTTGTGAAGAATAATACTATCTGAAAAGGAAGGAACGCTATGCAATTCACCTCGTCATCCATCGGCAGAAAGATCCTGATGGCGATCACAGGCCAGGCAATGGTTCTGTTCGCTGTCGTACATCTGCTCGGTAACAGCTCCATCTTCGGGTGGCTCAATGGTGGTATCAACGCCTATGCCGAACACCTCCACAGCATGCCACTGCCTATAATCATGGGCTTTCGTCTGGTGCTGCTTGCTATTGTCTGTGTTCACATCTGGTTTGGTATCCAGTTGACCATTGAAAACCGTGGTGGACGCCCACAGGAGTACGCAGTCAAGTCTACCCAGAAAGCAACTTTTGCCAGCGAAAACATGATCTGGACCGGGTCACTTCTGGCGCTTTTCCTCGTCTATCATCTGGCTCACTTTACATTCCAGGTTATTAATCCTGAAACTGCTGCTCTGAGCAACCTCGTTCCACTCCATGACATGATGGTTCCCAACGTAATGGGAATGGTCGTTGCCGGCTTCAAGAACTTCTTTGTGTCATTCATCTACGCTGGCGCAATGGTTGCCCTGTTTCTGCATCTTTCGCACGGCATCCAGAGTTTTTTCCAAACTATGGGTTGGAGCTGTGACAAGAGTCAGCCTGTTATTATTAAGGTAGGTACTCTGGTCGCTCTCGGTCTCTTCTTGGGCTATGTTACCATCCCGCTGACAATTTTTGCCGGCATTCTGAAAGGTTAAGGGGGTTATTGTGATACTTGATGGAAAATGTCCAACCGGACCTATTGAACAAACCTGGGACAAGCACCGCTTCGATCTGAAGTTGGTCAACCCTGCAAACAAGCGTAAGTATAGTGTTATTGTTGTCGGTACCGGCCTCGCTGGTGGTGCTGCTGCTGCTTCCCTTGGTGAACTTGGCTACAACGTACAGGCTTTCAGCTATCAGGATAGCCCACGTCGCGCTCATTCTATCGCAGCACAGGGCGGCATCAATGCTGCCAAAAACTATCCTAATGACGGCGACTCAATCTATCGTCTGTTCTATGACACTATCAAAGGCGGCGATTTCCGTGCCCGTGAGGCAGACGTATGGCGTCTTGCTCAGGTGTCCAACAACATTATCGATCAATGCGTAGCGCAGGGTGTCCCTTTTGGCCGTGACTATGCCGGATATCTTGACAACCGCTCTTTCGGAGGCGCTCAGGTTTCCCGTACCTTCTTTGCTCGTGGTCAGACCGGCCAGCAGCTTCTGCTTGGTGCCTACTCAGCTCTTTCACGTCAGATTAAAGCCGGTTCTGTCAAGATGTATGACCGTCGCGAGATGCTTGATCTGGTTGTCGTTGACGGTGTTGCCCGCGGCATCACCGTGCGCAACCTGGTGACAGGTGAGATGGAAAGCTACTCAGCCGACGCTGTTTGTCTGGCAACCGGCGGATACGTCAACGTATTCTATCTTTCAACTAACGCCATGGGTTGCTCGGTCACTGCTAACTGGAAAGCCCATAAAAAAGGCGCTTTCTTCGCAAACCCATGTTACACCCAGATCCACCCTACCTGTATTCCTCAGGCTGGCGACTACCAGTCCAAGCTGACTCTGATGTCCGAGTCGCTCCGCAACGACGGTCGCGTATGGGTTCCAAAGAAGAAGGAAGATTGCGGCAAGCATCCAAACGAGATTGCTGAAGATGATCGCGATTATTACCTCGAGCGTAAGTACCCATCCTTCGGTAACCTGGCACCACGTGATATCGCTTCCCGCGCCGCCAAGGAGCAGTGTGACGATGGTCGCGGCGTCGGACCTGGTGGACGTGGTGTGTATCTCGATTTTGCTGATTCTATTGCTCGTCTTGGGGCCGATACTATCAGTGAACGTTACGGCAACCTGTTTGAAATGTACGAAAAAATTACTGACGAAGATGGTTACAAGCGCCCGATGCGTATGTATCCTGCCCCGCACTACTCCATGGGTGGTCTCTGGGTTGATTACAACCTGATGAGTAACATTCCTGGTCTGTTCGTGCTTGGTGAGGCCAACTTCTCTGTTCACGGCGCCAACCGCCTGGGTGCTTCTGCACTTATGCAGGGTCTCGCCGACGGCTATTTTGTTATTCCTTACACAATCGGCGGTTACCTGGCCACAGTTAAACCTGGTCAGGTTAAAACCGATCACGCTGAATTCAAAAAGTCTGTTGAAGATGTCAAGGCTGAACAGAACAAGTATCTTTCCATCAACGGTAAAAAGACCGTATTTGAGTTTATGCGTGAACTTGGCGGCTTGATGTGGGAAAACTGCGGTATGGCACGTACCAAGGAATCGCTTGAAATCAACCTTAAGAAAATCCCCGCTCTGCGTGAAGAGTTCTGGAAGAATGTTAAGGTTACCGGAAGCGGTGCAGAACTCAACCAGCAGCTGGAAAATGCCGGACGTACAGCAGACTTCCTTGAGTTCGGTGAACTTATGTGTCGCGATGCCCTGCACCGTAACGAGTCATGCGGCGGTCACTTCCGTGCTGAATACCAGGATGCCGGTGAGGCGCAGCGTGATGATGTCAACTTCTGTTATGTTGGCGCATGGGAATACAAGGGAGACAATAAAACACCTGAACTGCATAAAGAGCCATTGAAATTCGACAATGTACATCTCGCCGTAAGGAGTTACAAATAATGAGCGATCACAAGACCATGACATTGACACTGATCGTGTGGCGCCAAAAAAGTGCCAACGATCCCGGAAAATTCGAGACCTATACAGCAAAAAATATAACTGAGCATCACTCCTTCCTGGAGATGCTGGACTGTGTTAACGAAGACTTGATCCACGCCGACAAAGATCCGATTGTTTTCGATCACGACTGTCGTGAAGGTATCTGTGGTATGTGTTCACAGATAATTAACGGTGCAGCACATGGAGGGCAGGAACGTACAACTGTCTGCCAGTTGCACATGCGTAAATTCAAGGACGGCGACACAATCTACATTGAGCCGTGGAGAGCCCGCGCTTTCCCGATCATCCGTGACCTGATTGTTGATCGCTCCGCACTGGACAAGATTATTCAATCCGGTGGTTACACCTCCTGCCATACCGGTGGTGTTGCTGACGGTAACGCCATTCTGATCCCTAAGGCTGTTGCTGATGAGGCGATGGATGCTGCCCAGTGTATCGGTTGTGGTGCATGCGTTGCTGGTTGCCCTAACGGTGCTGCCATGCTGTTCACAGGAGCAAAAGTTTCCCAGTTGGCACTTCTGCCACAGGGAAAAGGTGAAGCTTCTATGCGTGTGAAGAATATGACAAAAACCATGACTGAATGTGGTTTTGGTAATTGCACCAATCATTACGAGTGCATGGCTGCCTGTCCGAAGGGGATAAACGTAAAGTTTATTGCCAGAATGAACCGTGAGTTCCTCAAGGCACAGTTCGCCTGATTTTAAGCAGTGTTTTGAACGTTACTGTCGGGGTGGCCATTTGGCTGCCCCGCTTTTTTTTGGGAGTTGATTGCCGGTGGAACTGGATTTTGTCCGCATTGAATGCGAAATAGTGACAGAAGTTAACGCTCAGCTAAGCACAGCACTACACAATGCACTGCGTGATTTTGAACAACATTTCAGGTCATCAAGCTGTGCTGATGCAAATGAATCATGTGCCCGCTGCGATTGTCTCGTCACGTGCCCTTACCGGATTGTGTTTGATCAACGGTTGTCGTCTGATCCTGAAACAGTAAGACGCCATCAAAAGCCATCGTTACCATTTTCCTTGTATATACATAAAGCCGGTGTCGGTACATCAACGTGTACTGTCGGTCTTGTTATTGTCGGTAGTGCGCTAAATTATATTGAGCTTTTTCATACAACGCTGATACGGATGGTTGATGCGATTATGTGCGCAGTTCTGAACCCCTCAAAGTATGAAGTTCGCACCTATAGTCTTGATTATCAGAGTTGCAGGCATGAAATTACATATCCTGCTTCGATAGCTGTCGACGCGATTCTACTTTCTGCTCAGCATATCCTGCAGAATACGGTTCATTGTAATACGATCAGACTGGTTCTGCAGTCACCGTTACGCCTGTTGAATAATGGTGCCATTGCCCACCAGTTTGATTTTGCAATGTTCTTTCGCTCACAATTGAGGCGTTGTTCCTCGTTGTGTGCTTATTATGGTGCCGGTGAGTTTGACCTGGACTTTACAGGCCTCTCGGATGGAGCTCAAAACGTTACCGTTTTTGACGATAGAATACACTATACTCAGCCAGCTTGGTCCAAGCGGTTGAATATGGCTGGTCTTGTCGGTACTGTAAAATGTTCCGGGCTTCTTGAGCCAATGTTCTCCCTGTTGTTGCTTGGAAGTTATTTTAATGCAGGGAAGGGAGCTACATACGGATTTGGCTTTCATCGTCTTGAGGGGCTTTGATTATAAGTGAGAAAAATCTGTATAGCAAATTAGCCCCTGTGTGTTGCCTTTACAGCCTCTAGTGTCTATTGCGCAGTCTGATATGATAGCTTTTCTGCTGTAGAGGCGGCTGAGTTTCCTCTGGAAATTGCGTATGAAGCTGCGACGCTGGAAAAATGTACCATGCAGCTTGAAGAACCTGAATTAATGCTCCCAAGGTTGAAGGTGCTTTTAAGCCGAATCTTGCCAAACTCTCTGTTTATCCGTTATCTGTCTTGAAGTGACTGGCTAAGTTTGTTACAGTCTGAATCAGAACACATTTTACGCTGAAAGGTCGTTATGAAGGTTATCATTCTGCTCGGAGATGGCATGTCGGACATTTCCTACAGCCAACTCGATAATAAGTCCCCTCTGCAGTACGCCGTTACCTCCAACATGGATTTTATGGCTCAGCATGGCCAGGTTGGCCTGGCCCATACAGTACCAGACGGTCTGCCACCCGGTAGCGATGTCGCGAATCTGTCGGTATTCGGCTATGACCCACGTAGTTGCTACACCGGTCGTTCACCGCTTGAAGCCATCAGTATGGGAGTTGAACTCGGTCCCGATGATGTTGCTTTTCGCATGAATCTGGTTACGCTCAAGGCGCAGGGGAGTTCGATTTACATGCAGGATTTTTCTGCGGGTCATATCTCTACTGCCGAGTCGCGTGAGCTGATTGAAGTGCTCCAGAATGAACTTGGTAACACAGCGATAGAATTTCACGCCGGCGTAGGCTACCGTCACCTCATGGTTTGGCGTGGCGGAAAGGATGGCATGTGTGCTACCCCTCCCCATGACATTACCGGCAAGGCGATACTTGAACATCTTCCAAGCGGCCCTGGCGCGGATATGCTTATCAATATCATGAATCATGCACAGATGGTGCTTCACGACCATCCGGTCAACGTGAAGCGCAAGGAACAGGGGCTTCAGCCCGCCAGCTCGATATGGCTCTGGGGACATGGCAAAACTCCGCAGATTGAAACCTATAAGGAAAAGTTCGGGTTGAGCGGGGCGGTTATTTCTGCGGTTGATCTGATCAAGGGCATCGGTGTCTGCGCCGGTCTTGACATCATAAACGTTGAAGGCGCCACTGGCTATATCGATACCAATTACCTTGGTAAGGCACAGGCGGCTCTTGCTGCCCTGGAAAATCACGATTTTGTCTACGTTCATGTTGAGGCCCCCGATGAAGCATCACATGCCGGCATTATGCAGCATAAACTGCAGGCTATCGAAGATTTCGACCTTCAGTTGGTCGGAACAATACTTGAGGGTATCAAGAAATTCGATGATTATGTTGTTCTCTGCATGCCAGACCATCCGACACCAATTAAGTTGATGACCCATACTTCAGATCCGGTTCCTTTTGTCATCTATCGTAACAGGGTAGGTGATGGCAACGGTGCAACTTCCTATGATGAGGCCCAGGCGAAAGCAACCGGTTTGGTTATGGAAGGTCATAACCTGATGCCGGCACTGCTTTTGTGATATGGCTATAACCTGAAATGGAGTGGGCATCCATCAATTTGCGGATGCCCACTCCATTTGTCTCTTATACTCTCAGACTTTTACCTTTATATCTGGTGATGCATGCCACGTGTACTGTTCTCTGTGGTTTGGGTCTTTTTTCAAACGGCGATATTTAATTTATGTTTATAGACCGTCTCTTAACCAGACACCTCGGTATCTCCGCACTTCGCGCACTTCTGTTGATGTGTCTCCTCTGGTATCTCGTGTGCCTTTTTATCCCTCCAGGTCAAGGCTCAGTGGTGGCTGAAATCTCGTTTCCTCCAGGAAGCGGTATACGCAAACTTGCCAATGAACTTAAGGCAGGTGGCGTCATTCGCAGTTCGTGGCATTTTGTCCTTATGACCAGATTGCGGGGAAATGCTCATCGTCTGAAAGCAGGCGAATACCGTTTTAGCGACAATATGACTCCCGGCATGATTATGAGT
This sequence comes from Desulfuromonadaceae bacterium, assembly GCA_028681335.1. Taxonomy (GTDB): domain Bacteria; phylum Desulfobacterota; class Desulfuromonadia; order Geobacterales; family Pseudopelobacteraceae; genus JACRCG01. Next base: position 103,188 of record JAQUIT010000003.1, read on the forward strand.
AAAATTGTTTCCGGGGACGTCGACTATCGTAAATTTACCCTTCCGGAAGGGTACTCCATATATCAAGCTGCCGAACTACTGGAACAGAAGGGGTATTTCAGTAAAGATACTTTTCTTGAGAAGTGCCGTGACAGGGAAGTAGTATCGCACCTCGGTCTCAAAGAAAGTAGCGTCGAGGGTTATCTGTTTCCTGCCACCTACAACCTCTTGCGGGGAGGGAGTGAGGAAGATTTACTTGTGCAGATGGTAGAACATTTCAATAAGGCGTATGCAGCGATTCAAAGTGCGGAGGGAGAGCACCGGTTATCCCGACATGAGATTGTGACGTTGGCATCAATTATAGAAAAAGAGGCTGTTACAGCGGAAGAGCGACCGATAATAGCATCTGTATTTTACAATCGTTTACGGATCGGCATGCCGCTGCAGAGCGATCCAACGGCAGTTTACGGTGTTAGGGCTTTTACCGGCAAAGTGAGCAAAGGCGATATTGAACGCGTGTCACCGTATAACACCTATCTGAATAAAGGTCTGCCTCCAGGTCCAATCGGCAACCCGGGAAGGGAAGCTCTCCAGGCGGCAATGAACCCGGCAGATACGGACTATCTCTATTTCGTCGCCCGACAGGATGGTACCCACCACTTTTCACGTAATCTTGAAGAACATAACCGGGCTGTTGTGCAGTACCTCAGATGATATAACCTCTGGAAAAGGTCTGGATATTCGCCATACTACAAGATGGTTGAAGTTATTGGTTACGTTGGCGAAGAGCATGAACATCGAGAAGATAAAAAAGAAACCCATTCAGTGTAGCCAGCCCATGCGATACCCCGTGCTGCCGTATCCATCCCGAATAGTTCTGCTGCACGGACAAGGAGTGGGATGAATGTCATGACAACCATCCATAAAATCAGGAGCCGTTGCAGGTGGAGCTTTGGCTGGAAAGTATTTCGCAGCCTGAATAAGGCGTAAAGATGTATGTCGCCGTACAGCATGATAAATGGTCTCAGGAAGAGGTACAATCAACGTACTCCTTAACACCACGAAAAGTAAGTCGGTGAATTGGGGATGGGCCAAGTCTCTTGATAGCATCCATATGAGAGGCACTTCCATACCCCTTATGCCCCGAGAATCCGTAACCCGGATATTTTGAATCCATCTCTATCATAAGACGGTCACGCGTTACCTTTGCTATAATCGAGGCCGCTGCTATGGATAGACTTAAAGAATCGCCCTTTTTTATGGTTTTCTGGGCAATGGTACTCTCTATGGTGCTGATGCCGTCAATTAAAAGGTAGTCCGGTTGAGGAATAAGCTGTTTGACTGCGGCCAGCATGGCACATCGTGTGGCTTGCAGAATATTGATTTGGTCTATTACGGCTGGATCTATACTACCGACTCCGACTGACAGCGCCTGTGCCATGATGGTGTCAAACAGTTTCTCGCGTTTGTCGGGAGAAAGCTTCTTTGAATCATCTACTCCGGGGAGTAATAGACCGACTGGCAGTATGACTGCTGCAGCGGTTACCGGACCAGCCAGCGGTCCGCGCCCCGCCTCGTCTATTCCTGCTACACATGTAAAACCGCTGTTGTATGCTGATTTTTCAAACAACAGAGTGTCGATAGAGAGAGGCGCTGCCGAAAACAGCTCACCTTGAAGTGTCATAATAGATCCAGTTAACTATTGGGTGGTAAACTTTTCTTAGTGATGAGATTCCGCAAAACAATTTCTGATCCACTAAAACAAAAAGCCCCGCAAGAGCGGGGCTTTTTGAGAACTATTTGGCAACAGGTACGTATTTTTTCTCGCGAATCCTGGCTGCCTTACCGCGCAACTGACGCAGGTAATAGAGTTTGGCGCGACGGACATGGCCGCGTACCATAACTTCAATGTTTTCAATATTTGGTGAGTGAAGTGGGAAAGTTCTTTCAACTCCAATGCCATTGGAAATTTTGCGAACCGTAAAGGTTTCGCGAACGCCACCGTTCTGGCGGGCAATACAAACGCCCTGATATGCCTGGATACGCTGTTTGTCGCCCTCGACGATTCTTACATGTACTTTTACAGTATCCCCGACTTTGAAAGGGATTACATTCTTCTTCATTTGGTCAAATTCCAGAAAATCGATGGTGTTCATTGGTTACCTTCCTCCTGTATGTTGCTCGGTTTGTGAGTTTGTGTATCTTCGCGTTCAATTCCTCTGAGTCGATCAAGCATTATTGCTGCTGCAGAACGAACAGAGAGGTGGTTGTATATTCCATTTCCTGCAATTGGTTCAAGAATGATGTCAGCGGATTCAAAACATTCATCTGTCAAGCCCCATCCCGTACCCAGCAGTAGCATGTAGGGTTGGTCAGTCTCCTCTAAAAGTTTCCTGAAACCTAACAGTGAGGTTGAACCGGATCTACGTGCTGCACCGGTTATAACAATTCTGACAGGCTTACTGAATCCGTTTTGAAAATCAGCTACTGCGGATGCTATCGTCGGAGTCACTCTGACAATGTCAAGAGCCTGCCTACGGTCCGGGTTATAGTCTGCTCCCCACCCTTGTTGCCAGTGTCCACTTATTCTTTCAGCCAGTTTTCGCTGCTCTTCAGAAGGGGTCACAATATAAAAACGTTCAAGACCGAATGTTTTTGATGAACGGGCGATGTCGTGCTGATCGAGGTTTGTTAAAGCCGAGGTGACAACCTCGTGGTGCTTGTTGTAAACCGGATAATGCACAAGGGCAATGGCCAGATTATTTGATACCAAGGACTTATCTTCCATGTGCTTCCTCTTGCTCAATCTCTGCCAGCAGCTTTCGGTCTTCCCGTGTCAGCGTGACTTTTGAGAGCAAATCAGGTCGCAACGTCCTGGTCTTGCGCAGTGACTCCTTACGCCGCCATTTTCTGATAAATTCATGATTTCCTGAAAGCAGCGACGGAGGTACCGACAGACCTTTAAATTCCGGTGGACGAGTATAATGCGGGTACTCAAGCAGGCCGTCACCAAAAGAATCCGATTCAGCCGAATCACTACTGCCGAGAGCTCCAGGAATCAATCTCGTTACGGAATCTACAATTGCCATAGCAGCTATCTCGCCACCTGAAAGAACAAAATCGCCAAGCGATATATCATCTTCGGCGTAGATTGAACGGATTCTCTCATCAATCCCTTCATACCGGCCGCAAACTATAATCAATCCGGGTTTTTGGGTCAGCTCAGTGGCAACTCTATGGGTCAGTCGGCGTCCCTGCGGTGATGTCAGCACAACGGTTGATTCGGGGTGCAGAGCCTTTACTGACTCAATACACGCTGCCAGTGGTTCCGGTTTCATGACCATACCAGCGCCGCCACCGTAAGGGGCGTCATCAGCAGTTTGATGGCGATCAACCGCCCAATCGCGAATATTATGCAACGAAATGTCAATGAGCTGTTTTTCTTTAGCTCGCTTGATGATGCTCTCATCAAATGGGCCGGAAAACATCCCCGGAAACAGGGTCAGGATGTCAAATATCATAGATCCAGCAAGCCCTCAAGAGGGGTAATAATCATCTTTTTAGCTGCCAGATCAATGTTTGCAATTACATCGGCAATAGCCGGAATCAAGTACTCTTTGGAGCTGCCTCGCACAACGTAGATATCGCTGCTGCCTGTCTCGAAAATGTCAACCAGTGTACCCAACTCAATGCCTTGATCTGTACAAACGGATAGACCGATCAGGTCACGCCAGTAATACTCATCTTCTTCTGGGATCGGCAGCTGGCTTTGCTTCAGGCAAAGTTCAGAGCCGTTTAAGTACAGTACCTGATTTATGTCAGAAAAATCATTCAAGCCTAAAATGAAGCCGCCACCGTGGATAGCAACACTTTTTACTGAATACTCACTGAGTAAACCGTCCTTCCCTTTCAGGAAAACTGTCCCCGCAGATTGCAAACTCTCTACGTTTCCGGAATAGGAGTAGACCTTTAACAGGCCCTTAATTCCGTGTGTACCGGTTATTTTGCCAACTGTAATCAATTCATCTTTAACTGTCATTTACTCTACAATCTTGAGGATTGCCTTCATGTTATCTTTGGTAGACACAGCATTAAGAATGGTGCGAATAGCCTTTGCGGTTCGCCCTTCCTTGCCAATGATGCGCCCCATGTCCTCCTTGGCGACGGTCAAACTAATGACGAGAGTGTCCTCTTCTGTCTCCTCGGTTGCATTTACTTGAGTCGGGTCATCAACCAGTGCCTTTGCAATGCTTTCAACAAGAGTTTTCATGAAGGTATCCTCTGCTGTCATATAGAGTGACCGGCGGACCGGAGGAGCTGGATACTGTTAAGCTGCCTTTTCAGTCGCCTTGCCAAGAAGTCCGGCATTCTTCAGAAGCTGACGAACAGTATCGGTAGGCTGTGCGCCTTTGCTGAGCCATTCTGCTGCTTTTTCGGTTTTCAGCTTAACAACAGCAGGATTTTTGGTCGGGTCGTATGTGCCGACATTCTCGATGAAGCTGCCATCTCTGCGGCTGCGCTCGTCAGCAACAACTATCTGGTAAAAAGGTCTTTTTTTAGCGCCTGCACGAGCAAGCCTGATTTTTGTAGCCATTGGTGTTTCCTCCTGATTTTGTACTTCTTGGATTGTATTTTGTGAATATTTGTCACACATCGAATTAACGGAACGGCATCATTCCTTTGCCGCCCCCGCCAAGTCCACCCATTCCTTTGAGCATGCCCTTCGGACCGAGTTTTTGCATCATTTTCATCATTTTCTGTGCTTCAGTAAAGCGTTTAAGGAGCATATTTACTTCCTGTACCGTTGTGCCGCTCCCTTTAGATATCCGCAGACGGCGACTGCCGTTTATTATGCCATGATTTGCGCGCTCACCAGGGGTCATTGAACGGATAATTGCCTCAATGCGTTTGATCTCATCTTCACTCGGCTGGGCGCCCTTCATCTGTTTCATCATTTTGCCCATACCGGGAATCATTCCCATTATGGATTCGATTGATCCCAGTTTTTTGATCTGCTGCATCTGCGTAAGAAAGTCTTCCAGATCAAACTGGTTCTTCTTCAGTTTTTGCTGAAGAAGTGTTGTCTCTTTGTCGTCAAAAAGCGACTGAGCCTTCTCAACAAGGGTAAGGACATCACCCATGCCGAGTATACGTGATACAAGCCGGTCTGCATGGAAAACTTCCAACGCATCCAGTTTCTCGCCGAGACCAACAAATTTTATCGGTTTACCGGTAACCGCTTTGATGGAAAGTGCTGCTCCACCTTTTGCATCACCATCCAGCTTCGAAAGGACAACACCAGTTATCTCAAGGCGATCATTAAAGCCTGAGGCAATTGTGACCGCTTCCTGGCCGGTCATGGCGTCTGCAACAAACAGGATTTCGCGCGGCTGTACGGCCGCGTTGATCTCGCCAAGTTCATTCATCAGAAAGTCATCTATCTGGTGACGACCTGCGGTATCAAGTATTACGGTGTCATAGCCGTTCAATTCTGCGAACTTCATGGCGCTTAGGCAGATATCAAGCGGTTTCTGGTCAGCGGTTGATGCAAAGACTTCAAGGCCGAGCTGGCGGCCAACGGTTTTTAACTGTTCTATAGCGGCCGGACGATACACGTCAGCTGGTACCAGCAGTGGTCGTCGTTTCTGTTTTTTGAGCAGGTTGCCAAGTTTACCGCACGTCGTTGTCTTACCGGCACCCTGCAGTCCAACCATCATAATAGCAACAGGTGGTTTTGCCGAGAGGTCGAGTGAATTGTCTTCACCGCCACCCATAATAGCAACCAGCTCGTCATGGACGATTCTGATAACCTGCTGGCCGGGAGACAGGCTGGTTAGGACCTCTGTGCCAACCGCTTTGACCCGGACATTCTCAACAAAATCCTTAACGACCTTGAAGTTGACGTCAGCCTCAAGAAGAGCCAGGCGAACCTCGCGCAAAGCCTCCTTGATATTCTCCTCAGTCATCACTCCCTGACCGCGAAGTTTTTTAAAGACTGATTCCAGTTTGTCGGATAGGCTGTCAAACATCGTTGGGTATAATGCCTCGAATACAGAGTTGTTCCAAAAGGGGGTCACTATAAAGGTGTGCGGTCGTTGCTGTCAAGAACTATTTGTTTTTAAAGCTCTATTAGGGCTGTACTTCGGGTCTGTTTCTCTGTGGTTGCCGGCATTAATCTGCGACCATCTCCATGCCTTGACATACTAATTTACAGGTTGCTGATTTCCTGGTTCTTTGTTCCCTTCTGTTTTCCATACCAGATCGTAGTGAGAGTCGTTGATTTTACAGTAGATACTGTCCGGCATAATATTTTCAGCTGTGAGGGTCTTTAATACGCTGTCAGAAAGATCGCTGTCATAACGAATTGCCAGCCCACAGTCTGTTGAAATGGCTCGTGGTGCCGGTATGAGCAGAATAGTAAGTCCGCACTTTTTGAGAATGTTTTCAGCTTTCATGACTCGATGTGCTGAGTTGAATACCGCAAGTAGTTGGCCATTTTGGATCACTGTACAGAACTCCTGTAATTCGGACTTAATGAGCGTAAAGCTAATTGACAAAAATCATATGAGTTTCTACTATGCGCAGGCCTGATGAATATTAGATAGGTGCGTCGTTGAGCTGATTTCTGCTTGATAAACGCGCAAATCTTTTCATACTAAAAAAGGAGCTTGTACATGGAAGGCACAATCCTCGTTATCGGGCTGGTTATTATGGCTCTGATTATAAGTGTACCGTGTGGTTATATACGGCAAAACTATAAAAAATATTCATTCATGTGGTTTCTGCTAATTCATCTGCCGATCCCCTTTATTGTATTGCTGCGTATTGAAGCGGGGCTCAGTTGGCATTTTATCCCTTTGACGCTGGGTGGTTCAGTTGCCGGGCAGATTCTTGGTGGTGTCTTAAGCCGGCGGAGAAAGCAAAATGTCAAAGCGGCCTAGAATGCCTTTTCCGCGCCCCTTGTCAGGGGTAGTGCAGGACAGTCTTGTCAGTCTTGGCTTGGCTGAACGGCTGAGAGAAGCTGAAATCTGGCGTATATGGCCGAATGTTGTCGGGGAGGCGCTTGCCTCCCGGGCGTGTCCATTGCGGATAATCAACGGCACGTTGACGGTCGCTGTTTCAAGTGCACCATGGATGCAGGAACTGCGCTTCATGACTTCTATGATGAAAGAAAAACTCAATAGCTGTCTTGGTGCCGAGGTCGTTCGTGATATTGTTCTTAAGGCGGGGAGGGTTGAGAAGCCTCCTGCTGAAGTTCCGGAGGAAATTATTTCCATCCGGCCTCTTACAGCGCAACAGTTGTCATTAATTGAAACACAATCAGCCGCCATTGAAGACCTGGAAACCCGACAGGCGTTCATTGAACTTATGAAGGCCAGCATGGAGCAGCCGGGCTGATCGGATCGGTCTATTAGAAGTTGCTTTCTGCCTTCTTATTGCAGAAAACAACTTCAGCTGAGCACTTAATTCCGTTCAGCAGGGTCAGGATCGTGTCAACTGGCGATACTTGATACGGTGAGGAATATCGGCGGCAGATCCCAACCTTTTTTTGCGATCCTCTTCATACTCTGAATAATTTCCTTCAAACCAGACCGCTTTTGAATCACCCTCAAACGCCAGTATGTGTGTGGCTATACGGTCAAGAAACCAGCGATCATGGGAAATGACCACGGCACAGCCGGCAAAGTTCTCCAGTGCCTCTTCAAGAGCCCGCATCGTGTTAACGTCCAGATCGTTGGTCGGTTCGTCCAGCAGAATAACATTGGCACCACTTTTAAGCATTTTTGCCAGATGAACGCGATTACGCTCTCCGCCTGAAAGCATCCCGACTTTTTTCTGTTGGTCACTGCCGGAAAAATTGAACCGGGAAACGTAGGCTCTGGAGTTCACAGCAATTTTACCAAGCTGTATCATTTCCTGACCTTCTGAAACCTCTTCCCAGATTGTTTTTTCCGGATTGAGCGCGTCGCGGCTCTGGTCGACGTAGGCCAGTTGGACGGTTTCACCAATCCTGAAAGAGCCTGAGTCTGCTTTCTCCTGACCGGTTATCATGCGAAACAGGGTCGTCTTGCCGGCGCCGTTCGGGCCGATAATTCCGACGATGCCGCCGCGCGGCAGGCGGAAAGTCATGTTTTCCACCAAGAGCCGGTCACCGTAGGCTTTGACAACATTATCGGCTTCAATGACGATATCTCCAAGGCGGGGACCGGATGGGAGGTAAATCTCCAGCTCCCTGGCATGTTTCTCACTTTCCTGTGCAACCAGATCCTCGTAGGCGCTGATACGCGCCTGAGATTTGGCATGTCGACCTTTCGGAGACATCCTGATCCATTCGAGTTCGCGCTGCAGTGTTTTCTGCCTGTCAGATTCCTGTTTTTCTTCATTCGCCAGGCGGTTCTTTTTCTGCTCAAGCCATGATGAATAGTTCCCTTTCCAGGGGATGCCTTCACCGCGGTCAAGCTCCAATATCCAACCAGCGACATTATCCAGAAAGTAGCGGTCGTGGGTAACGGCGATAACAGTCCCGGGGTAGCCGTGCAGATGATGCTCCAGCCAGGCTACCGTCTCTGCGTCCAGATGGTTGGTTGGTTCGTCAAGAAGAAGAATGTCAGGTTTTTTAAGCAGCAGGCGGCAGAGCGCGACACGGCGCTTTTCACCACCGGACAACACTTTAATAGATGCATCACCGTCCGGACAGCGCAGGGCGTCCATTGCCATTTCCAGGCGTGAGTCAAGATCCCAGGCGTCAAGATGATCAAGTTTTTCCTGAAGTACCGCCTGTCGGTCGCACAGCTTCTCAAAATCTGCATCAGGTTCGGAAAACTTGTCGGTTATGGCGTTAAATTCGGCCAACAGGTCAACAGTCTCCTGAACCCCCTCTTCAACAATCTGTCGGACAGTTTTTGCTTCGTCAAGTCGTGGTTCCTGTTCCAGATAGCCGACGCTGTATCCCTGTGACAGAACAGCTTGACCGTTAAATTCCTTGTCAACTCCCGCCATAATACGTAACAGAGAAGACTTGCCGGATCCATTCAAGCCCAGTACGCCGATCTTGGCGCCGTAAAAATATGAAAGTGATATATCCTTGATGACCGGTTTCTTGTCATAGAATTTGCTGACCCGCATCATGGAATAGATAATTTTGTTTGGTTCAACGGCCATTTGTTCCCCCAATTTAGTATTAATACAGCTACATATAAACTTAAAATCTTATGGGTGTTACTGTTCCATGGTCAAAATAGTTATAATGACAGTGTAGCGGAATCTCCGCTTCGTTCCCTGAAAGTGGACATGTTTATTAGAAGAAACCCTTTTCGATGCATTTTTCTCGGGTTTCCAAGATGTGATCAACTATTTTCTGCTGCTCTGGCAGCATGGTGTTGTATCCGATTTCTTCTTTTGAGGTTATCGTCGTGTGAATATACTGCTCGAAGCTTACTGCCGCGGGAAGGTTTTCCCCGATACAGGTACAGAAATTGTCTCGTCCAACGGCCTTCAAACATTGTTCAGCTTTCTGCTTTCCGACAGCTTGCTGTGCTCTGAGCGTTTTTAATTCCTGAATCTGCTGTTCCAGCAGCCTGATTTTCTCCTGCATGCCCTCCTGGGCTTGGAGTGGGACGGCTGACAACAAATATCCGAGAATTAGTAGTGGCAACAGTCGATTCATAGTGTCTCCTTCTTAATAAAGTCATGTTAGCAACAATCAAATTAAACAATTAGGTACTTCTAGCAGAAGCAGATGGTATTTGGAAGGGGGTTGTAACCTACACATTGTTTTATTTTAGGCTGTGTTTGGGAGTATTACTGCTGATTTGCTATACATCCCCGACGCTGATGCGCATTTTCTTGACAGGTATGACGGATGTGTTATTTTCGATCAAACACTACCTAAATAGGGGGCAATATCATGAGTATAAATATTCAGGAGGCGATCAAACGCTCCATCCAGACAGAAAAAAACGCGATGAACTTTTATCAGCTTGGCGCACAGAAAATGAACAATGCCGATGCACGCCGCACATTTGAGTTGCTTGCAAAAGAGGAGCGGGAGCATGCGTCACAGTTCTACAAGATTTATCAGGGGACAGACATCCCTTCACTGGAAACGTTCCTGAATTCTCCTCCGGATAATGAATCAAGCTGGGTTTCTACAATTGCTCGTTTGATCTCTGCCGATTTTTCTGAGCAGAAGGCGCTTGAACTTGCTATGGAGCGTGAGAAAAATCTGGAAGAGGTTTTGTTGGAGACCGCTTCAAAGATCGATGCCGCGGAGATAAAAGAAATTTATCTTCTGAATGCCAAGGAAACTCAGCATCATTATCAGCTAATTGAATCTGAATACGCCCGTTTGATGGGGATGGTTCACGAGACTGATATTGATACATTCGTTCGCGAGTAGCGTTACTGATTCATGTAGCAAACGGATACCAAGGGCGCAGTAATGCGCCCTTGGTACATAAACTTCAATTAGCTGCCCACAACGTTCGTATACAAAGGGTTTGCTCATGACGGTAGTTACTCCACAAATTTCAGTTTTGGTTCTGGGCATCGGTAACCTTGTTATGGGTGACGATGCCGTTGGTGTTCTTGTTGCGCAGAGGATTCAGCAGGAGTACCGGTTTGCCGGCAATGTTGAGATCATGGATGGAGGGACACTGGGGCTGGATCTGCTCCCCAAGCTTGAAAATATTACAAATCTTATCATGATAGACGCTGTTGAGACCGGTAAGAAGGCGGGGACATGTGTTCGGTTGTGCGGAGAGGAGCTGCCTATTGCCCTGCAGACCAAAGTTTCACCTCATCAGATGGGACTGAAGGACCTGTTGGCTGTATCAGAGTTGATGGGGCATTCCCCAAAAGAGATGGTGTTGATCGGAGTGCAACCCGGATCGATAGAAATGGAAATTGGTCTTACAGCTGAAGTTCAGGCTCAGCTTAGTGCCATGATATCCAGTGTCCTGTCAGAATTAGCCGCCTGGGGAATTGAGGCGGTACCAGTTTAGGCCAGTTTCTTTCTCATCTCCAGCACATTCCCGCCATTAGATCGTTTGTATTTTACCGTGTCCATCAGCGATTTGAGAATAAAGACGCCGCGCCCCTTATCTTCCAATGTCTGTGAATTGAAACTGGGAGCTGGTACGGAGTCCAGATCAAAGCCAACGCCGTTGTCGTAGATGCGGACCAGAAGATTCTTATCGGAGACATTGATCCTGATATGGATCTCTTTGTCTGGATCTGCGCGGTTAGCATGTTTGATTGCGTTGACAAGCCCTTCGGTCAGCACAACTGCAAGTTGGCAGGATAATGATTCGCGGAGCTCTTCAGGACAGTCCAGTTCCTCTGCCACTTTCTCGCCAATCGTGCCAACCATGCGTAAGTGGCGGGTATGACTTGGTATTGTGATGTCAATATCGATGTCGTTTTTCATGTTATTCCCGTCACTGTGATCGCTTCCAAGTTTAACTCCAGAAATCAGCTGTAACTTTGTAATGCGTCATCAACTGATGTGAAAATATCAAAAACCCTGTGAAGTCTGGTCAATTCAAACATGGACTTCACCTGTGATTGCAAGTTCGACAACTTGAGTGTCCCATGAGAGGTCGAGGCGTTTTTATATCCTGAAACCAGTACCCCTAGACCCGAGCTGTCGATAAATAGAATCTCCTTAAGGTCTATGATCAGGTCTTTTGTGCCGCTATCAAAAAGGTGCCGTAATTTTGCCTTAAGCTCCTCAGAGTTGTTTGCGTCAAGGCGGTCCTCCTTGATGAAAAGCACGGTAATGCCGTCAGATTGTTCAGTCTTAATATCCATATAATCCCCATTTGTTCAGAGTATTTTTACTACAACAAGCGAAATATCATCCTGAAGATTCTGAGAGCCGGTAAACTCGTGAACTTTTGCGTAGAACGAATCAATAATTTCGGTTGCAGGCAGATGTGTGCACGTTTTGAGATGGTCGTACACTCCTGATATGTCAAACATGGTACCTTCACTGTTGCACGCCTCTGTCAGGCCGTCTGTGTAGAAAAGAAGGATATCACCGTTTGTAAGTTTAACACTGCGCTCTTCAAAAAGGACACTTTTTTTAACCCCCAGTATCAATCCTTCCGTATCCAGTTCCATAGAGAGTGATGCGTCTCTGCGCTGAAGCAGCGGGTGATTATGGCCTGCGTTTGAATAATTTAGTATACCGGTGTCAGAATTGTATTTTGCATAAAACATGGTGATAAACAGTTCAGCTCTGGTTAAGTCGTCATGCAACTGGTCGTTGAGGGTCTCAAGGACGGTGCTTGGGGTGCGGCCTGAATTGGCTTCCGACCTTAGCAGTGTACGGACCTCCGACATGACCAGTGCCGCACCGACACTATGGCCGGAGACATCGGCGATAACTATGTCGACTACCCGGTCGCTCCTCAGTAAAAAATCATAGTAATCTCCTCCGACATGAGCGGCTGAAATGCACCGCCCGGCAATGTCAATGCCGGCTATTATGGGCGCCGAATCGGGCAGAAAAGATTTCTGGATCTGCTGGGCAATTTCCATGTCACGGGTTATTCTGGCAGTCTGTAGCAGAGCTGCTTCTTTCTGGCTTCGTTCGAGCTGTTTTGCTTCAATTTCATGTACAATTGTGATTGCCTGGGCCAGCTGACCGGCAAGACTTGACAGCAACTCTATGAATTCTTTGGTAAAGAGGCCGGCTATCGATTTTGAAAACAGCGAAAGTACGGCTATGACAGGCTCTCCTTCGCGATAGATCGGAATATGAGCGCAGGAAATAAAGCCCTCAGCCACAGTACGATCAAGAGTCGGGACTGCGTGTTCGTGACGGAGGTCGTTTATAAAATGGGCTTTTTTATCGCGATAGACCAGATGCAAAAACGGCACATTTTCAAGATACCAGTGCGGCATGTTGGTAGCCTGAAGATCTTCTCCCTGAATGCTGCTGACTGAAAAAGAGCCAGCCTCGTTCTTCGCAATAATCAGTGCAATGTCAAACCTGAACTCCTTCACCAGCAGCCTGAGCAGGTCATCCATAATTATATGCAGGTCCAACGTACGGGTTATGATTTCGGAGGCTCTCAGCCGTACAAAAAGCGATTCGCGGTTTTGGTCAAGATTTGTGCGTACACTGCTGAAAATGTCGTAAACAGGCTCCATGCTTGAGCCGATATCAGAGAGGAAGTGGTTTACAATGGTTCTGGCTGCTGCACCACCGACTGACCCGGCCAGAGTCTTTTCGGTAAAACGTTTCAGATCCGGTAGCTCAAATTCGGAAACTGACCCATCTCCTGAAATCTCTCTGCCCCTTGCATATTGGGCCAGCGACTGTCTGGCCTCCGTTTCACCAATGAACTTACTCATCAGGATGACAAACTGCTCTGTGGTAACCGGTTTTGAAAGCCGTTTTCGCTCGGTACGGCGATGTGATTCATCACCCCCGAAAACGCCTATGAATTTATGTGCCTGGTCACGCTCCTGTTCATTCTGGTTTAAGAGTATTGAGCAAATTATGTAGGAGCTGATATTGAAAAGCATACTCCAGAAAAGGGAGTGGCTCCATAGATCCATACCGGTAAGGCCGAAGAGTTCAGTTGGTTTAAGCAGTGTAATGCCAAAGGGACCATTTGAAAGCAGAGTATCCGGAATCCAGCCTGATTTGCTGAAAGAGGGGAGGAGCAGAGTATAGAGCCAGACCATAAAGCCAAGCAGGATACCGCTGATAGCGCCAGCCTTGTTACCTCGTTTCCAGTAAAGCCCGCCCAGCATGGCCGGCATGAACTGTGCTGCGGCAGAAAATGAGATGAGCCCCATATTGACAAGCGTGTACGAGTCACCAATCATCTGGTAGTAAAAATACCCCAGTAGTACGACTAAAACTATTCCGAACCGCTTGAGGTTGATAAGCAAGGTCGGGAACCAGGACCGTGGTGTACAACTGACAATAATCGGCATGAAAATGTGGTTCAACAGCATGGTTGAGATGGCGATTGACTCAACCATAACCATGCCTGCTGCCGCTGAAAAACCACCCAGAAATGCGAGGAGGGCGATACTGCGATATCCTGCTGATTGTGGTAGCGAAAGAACAAAGTAGTCGGCGCCGCTGCTGCTCCCTGTGGTTAAGATGCCGCCGATGGCGATCGGCATGACAAATAGATTAATCAGGAACAGGTAGACGGGGAAGAGCCACATCGCGGTAGCTATGTGGCGTTCATCGGAATTTTCAATGACCATGACATGAAACTGACGTGGCAGGAGCATGATTGCTCCCATTGAAAGAAACAGAAGCGTAAAAGTTGATATGTAATTGGGATCACTCTTTGAAGTGTTGAAGGTGAATAGCTGCGAAAACTTTTCAGGGTTTGTTGCCAGGAAACGATCGAATATATCGGTGAAACCATCGAAGAGACCGTAGGTGACAAATAACCCGACCACCAGAAGTGCGACCAGCTTAACCATTGACTCAAAGGCGACAGCTGCAATCAGCCCTTCATGCCGTTCTGATGATACAAGTCTTCGCGCTCCGAAAATAATGCTGAAAAGCGCCAGCGTCAACGCCAGCATCAGGGCGATCGGAATGGTGGTTGTAGAGCCTATCTTTACAAAAGCGGTGGGGTCTTGCGGGACGCCGCTGAGCAAAAAGAAACTGGTGGAGACCGCTTTTAACTGCAGGGCAATATAGGGCATGATGCCGAGGAAGGCTATGGTCGTGACCAGTGCGCCAAGCCATGGCGACTTGCCGTAGCGTTGACTGAGAAAGTCAGCGATCGAGGTGATATTGTGTTCCTTGCTTATCTTGACGATACGGCGCAGAAGGAAAAGCCAGGAGAATGCGGTTAATGAGGGGCCAAGGTAAATCATCAGGAAATCAATCCCGGTTGTGGCCGCTTTACCAACGCTGCCAAAGAAGGTCCATGATGTACAGTATACTCCCAGTGAAAGAGAATAGATGATCGGATTGCTGATTATGCTCCGTCCGGTTTCTTTACGATGGTGTGCGTACCATGCGATAAAAAATATCAGTACGATGTAGATAATGGATATGGCAGCCACTGAAGAGACAACACTGTTCATATTTTGTTCTTCTCATCGGTAGATTTACTTTCATTACGATTGGCCAGCATAAAAAGGTAGATGACAATAATGGAAATTATCCATCCCGCGGTGAAATATAAAAACAGTAACGGCAGGCCAAACAGAAGCACCGGCTTGTTAAAAATATGCAAAAATGGAAATGTCATCATGATAATGCCGAGAATGAAGAAAATTAACCATGACTCCCGTAGTTGCATGCGATGGGTAATTTGAATGAGAAGTCGCCTCATGATCGGAACATCCTCTTGTAAATAGCATCTACAGCTTGTTCTGACGACAAGCGTGTTGAGACCGGAATGATTTCGCCTTCAGAGCCGTTTGGGGGCTCAAAAACTATTTCCTGCTCGTTCAGCAGTTCAACCCTTCCATCGGAAACAGACGTGCCAGATTGAGCCCGCTTATGCAATCTTCGTCGCTGCTCATCCGGATCGCACTGTACGAATAAAATGACAAAATGTGCGTTACGGGAGGCCGCCAATCGTGCAAATCCGGCTCGAGCGGCGGCTGTACCAAAGCATGCGTCAATCAACACGGAATGTCCCAAGGCAAGTTCACTTGTGGCCAAATATTCCAGCTGATGGTAGGTCCTTTGGCTCATCTCTTTCGAGTAGAGCTCAACTCCAAACGGAACTTGAACCGATAAGTCGGTTTGCAAGCCTGCCAGCTGTTTGCGCACGATATCCGAGCTGTAGACCGAAAGTCCAAGCTCAAATGCAAGCTGATGAGCAAGGGTGCTCTTGCCGCATCCCATTGTGCCGCAGGTTATAAACAGGGTAGGGGAGAGCCGGTCTCTCAAGCAGTACCCCTGCGCCAGGCGGAAGTACCTGATAGCTCGTTTTTGTGCGGCATCCCGCTCCTCCAAAGCAATACCGGCATCCTGGAGTTGCAGGGATTCAACCTTGCCGCGCACGAAGGCGCGATACACCTTGTAGAAGGTGACCAGCTGTGCAAGACCGGTATCGCCTGACACAGTAATATAGGTTGCAAGCGCCGCATCAGCCAGATCAGGGCGACGGTGGAAATCAAGATCCATAAGAAAAAATGCGATATCTGCCGCCGTATCGGAGTAACGAAAGCGTTCATTGAACTCAATGCAGTCGAAGATATAAGCGGTGTTGTTAAACAGGCAGATGTTTCCAAGGTGAATATCGCCATCGCATTCTCTGATATAGCCATTTTCAATGCGCCCGGTAAAAAGAGCAGCATGAGAATTGATAAAGTCATCTACGTAGCTACTGATGGTTTTGCTGACATGCGGAGGTAGAGTTGAGTTGCGGAATGGTAGCGACTGTTCGAAATTTTCCCGCCAGTTTGACTGGATCAGGTCTAGAGAGCCGAATGCTGAAATGTATGGTGAAGTGGCGGCGTTGGCGTGAAAATCAGCTATTGTGCGCGCCACAATAAGTATTTCATCCCGCGAAATTTCTCCGCTGTCAACGAGTATGTCCAGCATTCTGTCGGCGGGAAGCCGCTTCATCATGACTGCATACTCAAGCACATTACCATTGCCGACAAAAGATGCACCTGAATCGGTTTCATGAAGTTCAATCACCTGTTCATACATATCCGGGCAGAGGCGCTTATTCAGACGAATCTCCTCGTGGCAGTAGAAACGGCGTAGATCAAGTGTTGAAAAATCCAGAAAACCAAAGTTTACCGGCTTCTTGAGTTTGAAAACATGTGACTCGGTGAGAAATAGCCAGGAAACATGCGTTTGAAGCAGCTCAACGGTTCGTGTCTTAACCGGGTATGCCGCCGGGTTTCTCAGTGATTGCAGAATATGTGCAGTTATGGCAGATACAGGCATGCGTGTAGCATACCATAAATGGGCACAACCACAAGTCAGTAAGCCCGCGTAATCAGGATAATTACTTTGCATGAAACTGTTTTTAGCCGGTTTCAATAGATATGATGATTGGGAATGCAGAAACATTGAAGCAGGAAACAAACGGAGGGCAATTGATAAATAAAGAGCCCGCATGATTTAAATGCGGGCTCTTTATTAAATTACGTACTGATTATGCAGCAGCGACAGTAACCTTCAATGTAGCTGATACTTCTGGATGAATCTTCACAACTACAGAAAATTCACCGATGTGCTTGATGGCGTCAGCAAGAACAATGCTCTTGCGATCAATATCAAAGCCATTAGTTTTCAGGAAGGCAGCGATTTCCATGTTGGTGACTGCACCGAACAGTTTACCCTCTTCGCCTGCTTTGTGTGAGAGAACAATAGATAATGCTTCGAGTTTTGCTACAAGACTCTTTGCGGAATCAAGGGCTTTGTTTTTCTTGTAAGCCATCTGACGTTTTGTATGTTCAAGCGCCTTGGCGTTGCCTTCTGTGGCAACAACCGCAAGCTTTTTAGGGAGCAGGTAGTTACGTGCGTAGCCTGGTGCTACCTTTACAACGTCACCAATGTGACCCAATGTTTCAATGTTTTCATTCAGAATAACTTTCATCTTTTCTCCTTTCGAGCCTGTCAAGTATTTACAGGTTTTCCTGTGTTTTTGGGGTTCTGAAATCAACCCAGAGGTCAAATAATCCAATGCCGGCAATAAGTGCCAGTAGGTACGGCTGAATGATCAGTACTGTGTACAAAAGTATTCGCACAAAAACCGGAATCGAATGTTTTGTAATCAGTGCCGTGATAACTGCCATGCCCTGAAAAAAATAGAGCATAGTGATAAGTAACAGAATATTTAGTGCTGTAGTTGTTGCCGAAGAGGCTGGCAGCAACAGTAAAAAACCTGCTGCAATAAGAACCCAAACAAGCAGTTCTGGATTTCTGAAACTGCTGAAGTCGCCAATAGAAACTTTCACAGCTGTTTTAGCAGTAGTCCTTTTTAACAGGACAAGATTAAAGGCTGCAATAACAGTCAGCATTGACGTTGCAATGGCCGGGTAAAGACGCTGGAGCATATCAGCCGCTGTGTTCATCGAACTTTTGATGACCTCAAGATCTTCGCCCGTTACGCCACCTTTTTCATACATGATAACCGCCTGCTTCAGGCTATCTGAAATCTCCGCAGAAATTAGCTGCTGCAGATTGACTCCGGAAATAGTTCCGTAGGCGATGAAGCCGGCTGAAAAAATGAGCACATTGGCTGCTGTAGTCCAGAAAATTGCCCTGCTACCACTGACACCACGTAGCAGAAGTTCCGGCATCAACAAACCGATCATTCCACACATGCCGAGGTACAGGCACCCTGCCAAAATTCCGAACAGGGCTGTTACAGCGGTAGCTGTGCCGAACATAACAATCAGTGCCGGAATCCGGCCATGAATCAAGCGGTTATATGCGGCAGGAAATGGAGCCAGTATCCCGGAAAAAATACCGATAGGTGGTATTGCCAGATATGCCGCAAATAAAACAAATGAACCGACCACACCAAGCAAAGACGATTTTATACGTAGTTGCAGGTTGTGGTCGGTTGGTGATCTCTGATTCATTCAGCTAATATCAGCTGACTGCGTGATTGGCTGCAATCGGCAGAAGTGCGATGTTTCTTGCGCGCTTGATCGCCTCAGTAATGTGGCGCTGATGAGCTGCACAGTTTCCGGAGATTCTGCGAGGAACAATCTTGCCACGCTCGGTAATGAAAAAACGAAGTGTACGTGGCTCTTTGTAGTCTATGGTAAGGTTTTTCTCAGCGCAAAAACGGCATACTTTACGGCGCTGGAAAGGGCGTCTCTTGCGTGGACCACCCTGTCCACCAGGGCCTCCTGCTGGACGCTGTCCAGGCCCGCCTGCAGGACGCTGGCCGGCACTGGCTGGACGCTGATACGTTGAAGTTGTAGCTGGTCTTTCGTCACTCATGAGTATATCTCCTCCAGGAAATTATTCGGCTGCTTCTTCAGCGGCTGGCGTTTCTTCCACTGTCTCTTCAGTTACTGCTTCCGGCACATCGACTTTCTTCTCAGGTGCAATACGCTCTGGGACGTTGGTGATGTTTACGCTCTGGTAACGCAGTACCTTGTCGTCAAGTCTCAGACGACGCTCGAGTTCAGCGATAAGAGCACTGTCTCCATCAAAACGGAGATAGTAATAACGACCTCTTGCAGACTTCTTGATTGGGTAGGCCAGTTTCCTGATACCCCAGTCGTCCATCCTGAAACACTCGCCTTTGTACGTCGAAATGACGTCTTGCGCCTTTGCGGTGACTGACTTGATGTCGTCTTCGCTCAGTTCAGGCTGGAGGATGAAAATTGTTTCGTACTTCCTCATGTTGATAATCCTCCTCACGGATTCGAGCCCCGGTCCTAGCCGGAACAAGGAGATTTCGGCAAAAATGCCGTCTTTAAAAGAACAATCCTTCTACTATGTATTTGAATAAAGTGCAACAAAATCTTTGTGATTACGCTTTGTGACAGAGATATTTTTTTATCAGCTCCACCGGATGGTAGGATAATTTTGCACTACGAAGCCCCATGTCACCCAGATCCTGCTCACGGTTGACATAGGTGCATTCTTGAAACAGCATTCTCGCAAACTCACGGTTTACCATTTGATTTAAGCCTTCCATAAACGGATCCGCCTTTTCAAAATGACACACAGCGGTATCCCGGTTGAGACGCTCGCCAAGCGCAAAAGCGGCGACGGAGCTGTTCACGATAACGACGACACCCTCAAGACCAAGGGCTTCACTTGACTTCAGCGCCTCGGAAGCTGCTTCCATCTCCATAGAAAGGGAACTTCCTGCTCCATCCATGGAGCTATCCAGCCATTTGTTCAAAACGTTCAGGCAGCCATCAATATGCTCTCTGGAAAAACGGCTAACGGTGTATTCATGGCGGTTTGTGAAATAGCTGACCCGGTTTTTCTTCTTGTGGAAGCGGCTTCCCGGTAGCATTGCAAGTTCTTCACGCAGGTAGAGATAGTCGTGTGAGTCGCGCAGTTCGGTGCATTGTATTTCTTTGACGCCGAGGTGTTTTTGTACGAAGAGGTCGTCAGCACCATAGAGGCTCTGACCGTCTGCAAGCATGATTTTTAGAGCTTTCGGGATATCTCCGCCGAGCGGTGGCAGGAAGTATCTCGTCCCCGTATAGCCCTTGCCGTGCACGACAAGTGCATTCTCTAGAGTGGAAAGCCGATAATCGTGAGCATTTCGGAAAAGGTATAAACCGGCAAAAGTAAGCTCTGAAATGCGTGGTTGAACGTCAGAACAGAGCAGGTCCAGAAGCGGTTTGTCCGCCATAGTAAGCGCTCGTGACTTTGGATAGTGAGGAATTTCCATTTGAGTTATCCGTGATTTGCTGTATTTTGCCAAGCATTCTATCAGAAAAATTATCAATGGAGGGAAGTTGTAATGGCTATTGCTATGAAGATTGCCAGTCAAATATCAAAATCATCCTGGATACGCAAGATGTTCGAAGAGGGGGAACGACTGCGTCAGGAATTCGGTGCAGATAAAATCTATGACTTTACCCTCGGTAACCCGGATGTGGAACCACCCGAATCATTTAGTCGAGAACTGTTGGAGCTGGCGCAGAATCCGCTACCGGGAATGCATCGCTATATGAATAACGCCGGCTATGCAGAAACACGTGCCGCAGTTGCAAAAAAGATATCCAAAGATGCCGGACTTACTGTGCCGGCGGACAATATTATCATGACCTGCGGTGCCGGTGGTGCTCTCAATGTCGTGCTCAAGACTATTCTCAACCCGGGAGAGGAGGTTATCATTCTGGCCCCTTACTTTGTTGAGTATAAGTTCTATATCGATAACCACGGGGGAGTGCCGGTAGAAGTCTGGACGAACCGTGAAACATTTCAGCTTGATATTGACGCAATTGAAAAGGCCATTAACACGAAAACCCGTGCCATTATCATCTGCTCTCCCAATAATCCGACCGGCGTTATCTATCCGGCGGATAGTCTGAAGCGGCTCGGAGATGCACTTAAGACGATTCACGAACGGACCGGTCACCTGATTTATGTCATTTCAGACGAACCATACGCGCGCATCTCTTTTGATGGCCAGCAGGTGCCGAATATCTTCCCGTTGATCGAAAGCTCGGTTATTGTCACCTCACACAGTAAAGATCTTGCTCTGCCGGGGGAGCGCATCGGCTATCTTGCCGCCAACCCCCGTATGGCAACTGCCGGGCAGTTTATCGAGGGGGCGGTCTTCAGTAACCGGGTACTCGGTTTTGTCAATGCTCCGGCGCTGATGCAGCGGCTTGTTGCCAAACTACAGGATGAATCGGTCGATATCGCCGAGTACCAGGCCAAACGTGATCTGCTGGTGCGTGAATTGGGCGGCATGGGGTTCAAAATTATCAAGCCGGATGGTGCTTTCTACCTTTTTCCACAATCTCCACTGGCTGATGATGTGGAGTTTGTCAAGCTGGCCCAGAAACATCACATCCTGCTGGTGCCCGGGGCCGGTTTCGGCGCCCCCGGTTTCTTCAGAATAGCCTATTGTTTTGATATTGGGGTGATCGAGCGGAGTCTTCCGGCCTGGCGGGCGCTTGCAAAAGAGGTTGGATTGAAGGGCTAAAAACGGTGGTTATAAAGGCGGAGGAGCAGTTTTATACTCCTCCGCCTTTTTTTCAAGAAATTCAATAAAATCAATGGAGCGATAGACAAAGCGGAGATTAAAGCGGCTTTCGTACAGTAATAGTGCCGATGCAACAAAAAGAAATAACCCGCCTGAGAGGGCTATCAATGTCGGAATCCAGGCTTGATAGCTGTTGCCGTAGGCAACATTGACAGCAATAGCCAGGCTGGAGGTGACAAAGAACAGGGTTGCGGAGTAGAGTGCTACCATCGCTTTCTGAATCAGTTGCGCTCGTCGCCTCTGAAGTTCAATCTGTCCGCGCAGATGCTCCATCCGTTCTTCCGGGTACGAAATTTTCCCGGTAATGATCGCTTCTACTTCACCCTTCATAACATTTACCCGGTCAAAGATGCGCCCTAAACGGGCAGATGTTGAAAATATCAGTGTTCCACAGGCTGATATCAGCACAGCCGGAGTAATCATAGATGTCAGAATACTTGAGCTGCTGAGTGCTTCCAGGAGTTCTTTTTCAACAATTGCCATGTCTTTGTCCTCAAACGTCTATCTGGTAATCTGAATCAGGCGATCAACTTCAACTCCTCAATCAAACCTGCCAGGACATCATACCCTTTTTGCCAAAAACCGCTATCGGTGATGTCAATGCCGGCAAGTTTGGCGGTATCTGCCGGTGAAAGCGCTCCACCGGATTCCAGCAGGGTGCGGTAGCCCGGTTTAAAGGAATCTCCCTCTTCGCGATACTTCTGAAAGAGTGCCAGTACCAGCAGTTCGGCAAATGTGTACGAATAACAGTAAAAGCGGCTATGGATGAAATGGCTGATATAGCTCCATCCCCAGCGATAGGCAGGAATCATCTCGACCGAATCACCATACAGTTTGCCGTTTTCCTCCAGCCATATTTCAGCAATGCGGTCATTTGAGAGCAGTCCTCCGGTGCGCTCATTGTGCAGGCGCAACTCGAAGCGCGTCAACACGGTCTGGCGGAAGGTGGTAGCAATGATGTCCTCAATTTTTGCGCAGAGCAGCGACCTGCGTACAACAGGGTCCTTTTCATTGTCGAGCAGTCTGCGGGTTAGCAGCATTTCACCGAAAACAGAGGCGGTCTCGGCGAGTGGGAGCGGGGCGTGATAATTCAACATGCTCTGCTTCTGCGCGATTGTAAAATGGAGGCCATGACCGGCTTCATGGGCAATTGTGGCCAGGTCGCGCAGTGTGCCGGTGAAGTTCAGCAGCAGGAACGGGGGAACATCAGGTGATATCCCCATGGCAAAAGCTCCACCGGATTTTCCGCTACGGGGCAGTACATCAACACGTCGTTCGGTAAAGAACGCATCGGCGATAGTGCCAAACTCCTGGTCGTAATCACGGTACGAATCGACTACCAGATCCCTGGCTTCTTTAAAAGAATAGCTGCGTTCGGTCTCGGCAACAGGGGCATAGACATCGCAATTGCGCAGCCTTTCCATTTTTAGCATCCCCGCCTTGATGCGGAAATACTCCTGAGCCAGGCCGTAGTTGGCCTCGGTTACGCACATCAGGTGCTCTACCGCTTCATCTGGAATCTCATTGCCGATATTAGTCGGCTGGATAGGTGTTTTGTACTGACGTAGTTCCATTTCCTGGCCATGGTCGAGGGCCATGTTGTTGAAGACCGAGTTGTAGACAATTCCGTGTTCGCCATGGCGTTCGAGAAAAAGCGTCATTGCCCGGAAACGGACATCAGGAGATGTGTGGTGCAGTAACGAGAGCAACTCTTCGCCGGTAAAATCCCGCTGTTCGCCATCAAGTTCCATCTGATAGCTGAATGATGCCGAAAGTTCGTCAAACAGTTTGGTAAAAGCACGCACTCCAGTCAAGTCCTTACGGGTCAGCAGCCGCTCCTCATTCTCCTTAAGAGTATGTGGTCGGAACTTGCGGATTCCTTCAAAAAAATGAAGATAGGTTGCTGCTTCGGGGAGCGTGCGGAATGATTCAAAGCGTTTGTCGTCCAATTCCATCAACTCCAGTTCAAAAAAGAGCAGCTGCTGGGATAGTCGGCTCCCCAGCTCGGAACAACGCTGGGAAAGGGCCCGGTACGTCTCATTTCCCGAATCGTCGGCAAACAGCAGGTGAGCGTAGCAAAACGGTTTTGTCATACGGGTCTGCATTGACTCGTATTCTTGAATAGAGGAGAGAAGAGCACTGTTGTCCAGTGCGGCTACCTTTCCAAAATATTTGTCGCGAAAAGCTGTGGCAAGTTGTTCGAACGAGCCGAGATCCGCTTCAAGTTCCGCTGAATCAGGGGCAGGGTAGAGCAATGTCGTGTTCCAGGTAAGATCGGTGTTCGGCATATATAGGTCTCCAGACAGCGTGCGATAATGTACATTTTTTCGAACCTTACACTGTATGTAAATTGGCGTCAAGGCGAGGCTGGGTGACTGGTTACAAAAGACTGTGTCAAAAAAATATTGACACGTCTCAAATAGTTTGGTAAACACTCGGTTCACTTTGTGGGGGTTTAGCTCAGCTGGGAGAGCGCGTCGCTGGCAGCGACGAGGTCATCGGTTCGATCCCGTTAACCTCCACCAAACAAATTCAAGGGATTAGCTTTAAGCTGGTCCCTTTTTTGTTATCTTGCCTCTCTAGAATGGTAGTTTCCGGTGAGTTTTATATGAGTTCTGACCACAAACTGTTTTTGACGCCTCGTGAGGCGGCTCACGCTATTGCAAAGAACGGACGCCGTGTTCTGGATCAAAACATCGGGCGTACTATTGTTCTCAGTCTTTTGGCCGGATTTTATATTGCATTTGGCGCTCAGTTGGCAACCGTTGTCGCACAGGATGCCGCTCGGTTTGTCGGCTTGGGGATTGCCCGGTTTCTTGGCGGAAGCGTGTTTTCGATTGGCTTGATGCTGGTTATCGTCTGCGGTGCCGAGTTGTTTACCGGAAACAGTCTGCTGGCGGGGGCGGTGCTACATGGGGAAATATCGTGGCGCAGTCTTGTAAAGAACTGGGTGGTTGTGCTGGTCGGCAATTTTGTCGGGGCGTTGTTCCTTGCCTGGCTGCTTTTTGAAACGCGTCTCTGGGAACAGGGTGAGGTCGCGGAAAACGCTCTTCGTATAGCCGCCGCTAAATGTAACCTATCCTTTTCGGCCGCTTTTGTGCGGGGAATTCTCTGTAACTGGTTGGTCTGTCTTGCCGTGTTTATGGCTACCGCTGCCCGTGATATTCCGGGCAAACTCCTCGCATGCTATGTGCCGATCATGACCTTTGTCGCTAGCGGATTTGAACATTCTATTGCAAATATGTATTACATCCCAACCGGCCTGTTTATCTCCTCTGCAACCTCATTGCCGGATCCAGCGTTAAACTGGTACAATTTTTTTGTTACCAATCTGTTGCCGGTGACTCTTGGTAATATTGTTGGTGGTGTCATTTTTGTTGCCGGTGCGTACTGGTATGTGTACGGCAAAATAGAAAAATAATACCATCATCACGGCAACGATAATTATGTTCATATTGGGGAACTGCGACGCCTGATTGGATAGTGCTGTTCTTGACTTTCCCGCCCGCCTTTGGCACTATGCCAATTCATGAAAAAACCAACCAGGCAAATACGCGTCGGCCCGATAGTAATCGGTGGTGGCGCTCCCTGCTCCGTACAGTCGATGTGCAGCACCGATACACGTGATATATCCGCTACCATAGCTCAGATAAACGAGCTTGCGGAAGTCGGTTGCGAGTTAGTCCGTTGTGCGGTACCGGATCTGGATGCTGCCCATGCCCTGTCACAGATCAAACAGATGAGCCCGATACCGGTTATTGCCGATATCCACTTTGACTACAAACTGGCGTTGCAGGTTCTTGAAGGCGGCATCGACGGTCTGCGTCTTAATCCGGGTAATATCGGCGAAAAATGGAAGGTTGCAGAGATTGTTGCGTCCGCCTCAGAGCGCAAGGTTCCGATCAGGATTGGTGTTAACGCCGGTTCGCTTGAAAAGGAGCTGCTGCAGCGATACGGACACCCGTCGCCCGAGGCGATGGTTGAGTCGGCGTTGGGGCATATTCGCATCCTTGAGGATTTGAACTACCGGGAGATAAAAATCTCGCTTAAGGCCTCTGATGTTATGAAAACAGTGGCAGCGTACCGTCTTTTTTCCGAGCAGTCCGACTATCCCCTCCATATTGGCATTACCGAGGCAGGCACGCTTTTCTCGGGAACTATTAAATCGTCAGTAGGGTTGGGTATTCTACTGGCGGACGGGATTGGCGATACGTTGCGCGTGTCTCTTACCGGTGCGCCGAAAGATGAGGTGCGGGTTGGTTATGACATTCTTAAGGCGGTCGGTTTACGCCAGCGTGGGGTCAACTTTGTTTCCTGTCCCACCTGCGGGCGTTGTCAGATTGACCTTATCCAGGTGGCCGAAGATGTCGAGAAGCGGCTTCAGGGAGTGGACAGGCAGATTACTGTTGCCGTTATGGGGTGCGCTGTCAATGGTCCGGGTGAGGCGCGCGAAGCTGATGTCGGTATCGCCGGGGGAAAAGGGGAAGGACTCGTGTTCCGCCATGGTGAAGTAATCCGCAAAGTTCCGGAAAGCATGCTGGCTGACGCGTTGATGGAAGAGATAACCAAATTAGATCGGCTCTGACCGGGCTTTTGATATTAAATTGTAGTGAAGTCTGTTTTGATAAATTAATTATGGTATGGAAGTACCAGTCTGGGGATGTTTAATGCTGTATTCACGCTATTTTATACCGACTATCAAGGAAACACCGTCTGACGCCGAGGTGATCTCACACCAGCTGATGCTGAGAGCAGGGATGATCCGCAAGCTTGCCTCCGGGATTTATAACTACCTCCCGCTCGGACTCCGCTCAATCCGCAAGTTCGAGAACATTGTCCGCGAAGAGATGAACAAAGCCGGTGCAATTGAGATGTTGATGCCGAGCGTTCAGCCTGCCGAACTGTGGCAGGAGTCTGGCCGTTGGGCTTTCTACGGCAAAGAATTATTGCGCTTCAAAGACCGTAAAGATGCTGAATTCTGCATGGGACCGACCCATGAAGAGGTTATTACCGACATGGTGCGGCGCGAGATTAAAAGCTATCGGCAGATGCCGCTTAATTTTTATCAGGTTCAGACCAAGTTTCGCGACGAGATCCGCCCGCGCTTTGGTTTAATGCGTGGTCGTGAGTTTATCATGAAGGATGCCTATTCATTTGACGTGGATAGCTCCGCCGCTGATCTCTCCTATGAAAAGATGTACAACGCTTATATGCGCATTTTTGAACGATGCGGCCTCAATTTCAGGGCGGTAGAGGCCGATACCGGCAGTATCGGTGGCTCTTCCTCCCATGAATTCATGGTGTTGGCCGATTCCGGTGAAGATGCCATTGTTTCATGCGATGCATGTCGTTATGCGGCAAATATCGAAAAAGCAGAATCTCCCCTGTATTCAGTTGTTTCTGATGGAACCGCTGAAGTGTTGCAAAAAGTTTCAACGCCGGAAATGAAAACGATAGCCGATGTTGCTGCGTTCCTGAATGTTGCCGCAGATAACACCGTAAAAACACTCGTCTATGCGTCCGATAGCGGTGAGCTGGCAATGGCGCTGTTGCGTGGCGATCATGAGCTTAACGAGCTAAAGCTGAAAAATTATCTGGGCTGGGACGAAATCCTGATGGCGAGCGAAGAGCAGATTCTTGCCTGCACCGGTTCTCCTGTCGGTTTTCTTGGCCCGATCGGGCTCAAGCAGGAGATCCCGGTTATTGCCGACAGGGTCGTTCAGGGAATGACTAATGTTGTCATGGGCGCTAATGAAGTTGATCTTCACTATATCAATGCCAATCGCGGTCGGGATTTTGAGGTGTCAGGGTTTGTCGATATCCGTACTGTCGAGGCCGGTGATGCCTGTCCTCGCTGTGACTCCGGAAAGCTTGAAATGTGGCGCGGAATTGAAGTCGGGCACGTCTTCAAACTCGGGACAAAGTATTCCAAGGCACTCAATGCCACCTATCTGGATGCCAACGGTAGAGAGCAGATTATATTCATGGGATGCTACGGCATCGGCATCGGTCGCACGGTTGCGGCAGCTATTGAGCAGAATCATGACGAAAACGGCATCATTTTTCCGATTCCTATTGCCCCGTTTCATTGTTCCGTCGTAGCAGTTAACACGAAGGACGCAGGGGTCATGGCTGCCGCCGAAGAGATTTACTTCTGTCTCGAAAAACTTGGCGTCGAGGTATTGTTTGACGATCGTGATGAACGTCCCGGTGTCAAATTCAAGGATAACGATCTGATCGGAATACCGCTCAGGATCGTTGTTGGCAGCAAAGGTCTGGCTGAGGGTAAGGTTGAGGTGAAGATCCGCTCAACCGGCGATATACTGTCGCTTTCGTTGGATGAAGTGGCGAATACCGTCAAGCAGATGATAGATACAGCACTGGCACACGCAGAATAAACACCACTTTCAGCGCGAGGGTTTCAAATGCAGTCTAGCCATATCTGGGATGCCGAGCACGAATGTATGCCTCGTGAAGAGCTTGAACAACTCCAGTTGGAGCGTCTTCAGGCCACTTTGAATCGTGCCTACAAAAATGTTCCCTGTTATCGGACCAAATTCAATGATCAGGGCATTGTTCCCGAGGATGTTGCATCTTTATCTGATCTGTCCAGGCTTCCCTTTACAACCAAGGAGGATCTGCGCCTTAATTATCCTTACGGGATGTTTGCGGTGCCGCTGCGGGAGGTTGTCCGGATCCACTCTTCGTCAGGGACGACAGGCAAACCGACCGTTGTCGGGTACACCAAAAATGACCTTAAGATGTGGTCCAACCTGGTGGCGCGTTTCATGACGGCAGCTGGAGTCACTCATGATGATGTCGTGCAGATAGCGTTCGGATATGGTATGTTTACCGGCGCCTTCGGTCTTCACTACGGATCAGAGACTATCGGAGCCGCTGTTATTCCGATGAGCGGCGGGAACAGCGACAAGCAGATTATGATTATGCAGGATTACAAGTCCACCGCACTTGTCTGTACTCCGAGCTATGCACTCACGCTCGCAGACCTGATGGAAAAGCAGGGGATAGATCCACAGACTCTCTCGCTTAGGGTAGGGCTTTTTGGTGGCGAGCCATGGTCAGAGGCGATGCGTGCAGAAATTGAATCGCGCCTCATGATCAGCGCTACCGATAATTACGGTCTCTCTGAAATAATCGGCCCCGGTGTTGCCGGAGAATGTCTGTGCAAGAGCGGCATGCATATCGCCGAGGATGCCTTTATCGCCGAAATTATTGATCCGGAGACGTGCCAGGTGCTACCCCACGGCAGTGTCGGAGAGCTAGTGTTGACGACGATCAGCAAGGAAGCTCTGCCGATGATCCGCTATCGTACAAGGGATATCACCAGTCTTGATTATTCCGCCTGCGAATGCGGGAGAACCATGGTTAGAATGAAAAAGACCATGGGACGATCGGATGATATGTTGATTATCAAGGGTGTTAACGTCTTTCCTTCTCAGATTGAGGAAGTACTGGTTGCGATAGAAGGGTGCGAACCACATTACCAACTCGTTGTGGATCGTAAGGGCACTTTGGATGTGCTGGAAGTCTGTATCGAGGTAAGGGAAAATATCTTTTTTGACGAGATGAAAAAGCAACGCGCCTTTCTCGATATGGTCGGGAAAAAAATTGACTCTGTCCTCGGCGTTGGGGTTACCGTTAAGCTTGTAGAACCGAACAGTTTGCCACGTCATGAAGGGAAGGCTCAGAGAGTAATAGATAAACGACAGGTCTGACCCCGGTCGTTGCTCCGTTTAATAAGTGTAAAACCGCTCACCAGCTGTTATGCTGTAGAGCGTTTTTTTTTCTGAATGTATATAAATATGTTTCAACCAATCGTTTATACTTGACGAAATAACCAGCTGAAAAGACAGGGAACCAATGACTACAAGAAAATTATCGGCAGGCGACATCATTGAAGCCCGTTGTACCAAGTGTCGTGAAGTGCTGAATCACAGAATAGTTGCAATGGTTGAGGAAAAAGTCGTACGGGTCGAGTGTAATACCTGTAATGGCGTGCACAATTATCATGCTCCTCCAACAGCAAAAGAGGCCAAGGCACCCAAAAAAGCTTCCACAGCCAAACCCCGTTCAACCTCTGCTATTCCGCGTGCTTCAAGGAGAGACCCTGTGGAAGTCGAGCGTGAAGAGTGGGCATCGCTCCAGCCGACTTTTGATCATGACAGAGCGCTTCCGTACGACATGAACGCCAGGTTCAATGTCAAGCGTCTGATACTTCACCCTGTATTTGGTATTGGTCTTGTGAAAACGGTGATTGTCCCGAATAAGATGCAGGTTCTTTTTAAAGACGGGATCAAATTGCTGCGCTGTCTGTAGCTCGTAATCCAAATTTTGCCTTGATTTATAATCCTGTTTGCATTACTAAACTACATTCGTAACTGTATACACTATTATCTGAACCATAATTGTCCAGCAACCATCTGAAAGGAGAGTACCGATGTCTGTCAAACCGTTTGTTTACCAGGATCCGTTCCCGCTTGCGAAAGATGAAACGAAATACCGCAAAATTGAAGGTTCAGAGAAGTATGTGGCGGTGGAGAAATTTGCCGACAAGGATGTAGTGAGAATTTGTCCTGAGGCGCTTTCTATTCTCGCCAATGAAGCAATGAAAGACGTCTCCTTCCTGCTCCGCCCTGCTCACAATGAGCAGGTGGCAAAAATTTTGAGTGATCCTGAAGCGTCAATGAATGACAAGGGTGTTGCACTGGCTTTCCTGCGCAATGCCGAGATAGCTGCCAATCTCGACCTGCCTCTCTGTCAGGATACCGGTACTGCAACTGTTGCCGCCAAGAAAGGGCAGCAGATCTGGACCGGTGTTAAGGATGAGGAGTGGCTCTCCAAGGGCATCTACAAAACCTATACCGAAGAAAACCTCCGTTATTCTCAGACCGTAGCGCTGGATATGTATGAAGAAGTGAATACCGGTACCAACCTCCCGGCCCAGATCGATATTCTGGCAACCGATGGCGATTACTACAAGTTCGTTTTCATGGCCAAAGGGGGCGGTTCCGCCAACAAGACCATGCTGTATCAGGAAACAAAAGCGCTGCTGACACCTGATAAACTGTTCAAATTCCTTGTCGAGAAGATGAAATATCTCGGCACAGCCGCCTGTCCTCCCTATCATATTGCCTTTGTTATCGGCGGCACCTCTGCCGATGCCTGTATGAAGACGGTTAAGCTGGCTACTGCCAAGGAGCTGGACGGTCTGCCGACTGTTGGCAATGCCCATGGGCAGGCCTTCCGTGATGTCGAGCTGGAGAACAAACTGCTGGAAGCTGCGCAGAAGCTCGGCATCGGCGCCCAGTTCGGCGGTAAATACTTCGCCCACGATGTACGGGTAATCCGTCTGCCGCGTCACGGCGCCTCCTGTCCGGTCGGTATGGCAGTATCATGTTCGGCTGATCGTAACATCAAAGCAAAGATTACCAAGGACGGTCTGTTTGTGGAGGAGATGGACCGCAATCCTGGCCGCCTGATCCCGGCACAGTACCGCGGCAAGCATGAGCATGGCGTTAAGATCGACCTGAACAAGCCGATGAAGGAGATTCTGGCCGAACTGACCAAGCATCCGGTATCGACCCCACTGCTGCTCTCGGGTACCATTGTGGTAGGACGTGATATTGCTCATGCAAAGTTCAAGGAAATCATGGACAGTGGCAAGCCGCTTCCTGAATACCTGCTCAATCACCCGATCTACTACGCCGGACCGGCCAAAACACCGGAAGGCAAGGCATCAGGTTCCTTCGGTCCTACGACTGCCGGTCGTATGGATTCATATGTTGATGAACTCCAGTCCAAGGGTGGTTCGTTGATAATGATCGCCAAGGGTAACCGTAGCCAGCAGGTTACAGACGCCTGCAATAAATACGGCGGTTTCTACCTGGGTTCAATCGGTGGTCCGGCTGCAGTACTTGCCGAAGAGAACATCAAGAAAGTAGAATGCATTGACTTCCCGGAACTCGGGATGGAAGCGGTCTGGAAGATTGAAGTAGAGAACTTCCCGGCCTTTATTCTGGTTGATGACAAGGGAACCGACTTCTTTAAACAGCTCGGTTTGTAGAAAGAAATAAACTGCTCCACACAAAAGCCCCGCTTGCCAATGCAAGCGGGGCTTTTGTGTGTGCTCATTTTGGTTCGGTTTTC
Organism: Desulfuromonadaceae bacterium; assembly: GCA_028681335.1. GTDB lineage: Bacteria > Desulfobacterota > Desulfuromonadia > Geobacterales > Pseudopelobacteraceae > JACRCG01. The sequence continues at coordinate 134,993 of JAQUIT010000003.1, forward strand.
GCGATAAGCGGCCCATATATCCGCTCTGCCAGCGCGTTAAGCTCTTCCCCCCACGGCTCCTCGGCGCCAAAACAGAGAAGCACCGCTTGATTGTTGCATTCGCCGGGGAGTCCAAGTCGCTGATCTCCACGCCAGCTGATTTCCGCCTTCTGTTGCCCCTCCTTCAAAAGATGCCAGGAGGTCTCCGGAAAGAAACGGAGCGGCCGCTTCATTCCTTCGTAGTACAGCTCAAGCAGATCAGACAGGATGGCAGGTGAATGTTCGAGGGGCGGCAGCTCCAGAACCGCATCATTTGCAAGCATCATGCTGCGGAGCGGATAACCGTCTGCATTGGCTACGTTAAGAAGCAGGTGGTCAAGCCAGAGTGCAAGTCGGTCCTTTCCCTTCATGCCTGCACAACGCCAGCGGGTGTGGACACCCTCCCGGCAGTTTTCGAGAAGCGCGTGCAGCTGTACTCCGTTAGCGGTAAATGTAATCGCAAGCGGCTCCAGTGGCGAACCGAGTTGTGGTTCGAGTGCCGCGGCGAACTGGCGGCTTTTTTCCCAGATGGTGTCAAAGGCCGACTTGCCTGCTGCCAGTGGCGGCAGAGCACCGCGCGAGCGTGCTGCTGAAAGACATTCGTCATATGGAGCTCCCTTCAGTATCTGGCTGACAAGTTCCTGTGAAAGGGTGTAACGCGAAAGAGCATCCAACGAAAACGGTTCGGCGTCGTCCGCTTCCTCTGCAGGTCTGAACGGGGTAACATGAAGACGCTGTTCGAGAAAAGATGCCGCCGGATTTGCCAGAAAGCGTACCAACTGCTGCAGGTCTATCTGCAGAGCCGACTCTATGCCAACCGCCAGCGGTTCACCTATAAACATGCGGTCGGAGCGACCCGACGTGCGTCTTGCTTCGACAGACTGGCAACTTTCTCGGTCGTAACTAAAAAAGTGTACGGGATCATGCCCATCAAAATAGAATGAACTGAAACCCTGCATACGGTGCCTGATGGTAATTGACGCAGGTGAAATGCCGTCGAGGCCAACAAACCCTTTTGAGACATAATCAAGCAGTTCGGCTACCAGAACCGATGGTGGGAGGGTGCAGTTGTCGCGATCGCTCTGGCCTTTGTAACTGATGCAGAAACGGTCCTCTGCCGCCATGAGAGCTTCAAGGAAAAGATAGCGGTCTTCATCCCGCAACGAGCGATCTCCGCGTCTTCTGGGCCCGTTCATCAGGCTGAATCCAGAAGGCCTTTCTGTTCGTGGAAACTGCCCGTCACTCATCCCGGCCAACCAGACTACCCTCATCGGGATACTCCGCATCGGCAGCATTGCACAGAACGTAACCGCCCCTCCCATGAAGCCGTATCCGCTGCCGCTTCTGGCCACGGCTTCTGTTAGGTGGTCACGTACGGCATCAAATGCTAACGGTTGCTTGAAGCCGTATAATGACGATGCTTCCCGGAGTGTGTTGAGAGCTTTGTCAACAACCAGTGGCCCTCCTGAATCATTTACATCAGCCAGCAGCATGCTTGCACACGTCTCTGTAAAGATGTCTGCCCACTCTGGCAGGAAATGGGATGCGCTCAAGCGGAGGTTGATTTCACGTATAACGGTGATAAATTCTGTCAGTTTACCGAGAGTCTCCGCCCGCTGTCCCGAACAGGCCGGGTAGGGGAGTATGGCGTTGACGGTTGAATTTTCGTCCGGCGTCATGGCATAGCCGAGGAATAGCCGGTCCAGGCCAGCCTGCCAGCTGAATTCAGTATAGTGTGGAAAGCCGAGATCGGTACGGTGATCGCCATCAAGTCCCCAGCGCACGCCGCAGTCGGTAACCCAGGCTCTAATGTTGACAAGCTCCTCTTCATCGAGTCCAAAGCGGCTCATAACGGCCGTAGTTTCCAAGAGATCCAGTATCTCATGGAGAGCGAAACGATTCTGAGCGGTACTAAGAACCTTGAGGAAGGCATCGACAAAAGGACTTTCCCGGCGAATGCTGCGGTCGGCAATTGTGTAGGGAATCTGCGGTCGCCCTGAGGATCTGTTAGCGAATACCGAGCTGATATAGGGTGCGTAGGTTTCAATATCAGGAATCATCACGACGATGTGGCGTGGCTCCAGGCTGGGCAGTTCATCAAATGCTGCTAACAGATTGTCGTAAAGTATTTCCATCTCGCGCAGCGCACCGTGGCATGCGTGGATCTGTAGTGACCGGTCATCGGTCGAAATGCTCCGTTTCTCACCATAGGACGGCCGGTCATACAGGGTCAGTATGTCATTTTGGATAGTTGATAGAATTGTTGGAGATTCGGCTTCTGCTGGTTTGGGCATTGCCTCAGGTGCGCTGTCCAATTCTTCGGCTTCGAAACCAAATTCCAGAAGGGTTTCGAAAAACTCCTGCCCCAATGTACCCAGTGAGGACAGGAGCGGATTGCCAGTTTCGTAGTACTCTTCAGCTTCCGTGGCATGTGCAGGCTGCAGCGTTATCCGGGATCTTTTCTTTTCAGAGATGATTGTCCCCCAGTACTGTCCGCAGGGGTTAAGCAGGTAGCAGGTTACCTCACAATAGCTCGAAAGCAGGCGTAACGCTTCGAGATGGAACGGGGGGAGGTAAGATATTCCAAACAGGCTGACACGGCGGGGCAACGTAGATGAACCGCTCGGCGGGGCATTGCTGGATACGTGATGGTGCAGAGCCTTCAGCAGCGTTGCCCGGTGACTGCCAGGGCAGTCGCGGTTGATTGCGCGCCATAATTGGGCCTGCCAGTCGTTGTCATCACCGTCATCCCAGGCAAGAACCGTTTCCGGGCGGAAGATAGTGTATTGATCGAAGCAGTCAGCTAACGCTTTGGATATTTGCAGCAGGCGACGATCGTCACGGCCGTCACCAAGATAGGTGGCAATCTGTTCAAAGCCATTCAAGCGCGAGAGATCTGGTAGTTGTGAAGCGATGCGCCAGGTAAGCGAAGAGTGAGTAAACGGTAAAGACGACTGCATTTCTGGAAGAACTGATCTGAAACTCTTGTCAAGCAGGTCGTTGGGGAAACTGAACTCAAGACCGGCAGAGACCCCGAGTGTGGAGGCAAGCTCCATAGATATCCAGCGGGCCATGCCGGGGCTGAGTATAACAATGCACTCCTTTTCAAGCGGTAACAGTGGCGAGGCGGAGATGTTGTCAGCAAGTGTATCAAGCAGGCGTCTTTGAGAACTGCTGGTAATGAGTCTAAGTGTAGGCATATGCGGAACTATACCGGAATTGGCTGGACAAACAAGCAGGAATTACGGTATGTGAACGTAAAATTAACAGAGGAGAATTCAGTGCTCAAAAGCATGACAGGATATGGAAAAGGTGAGGCCACGGCACCGAACGGTAATTTTCTCGTCGAAATTCGTGCTGTCAACCATCGCTATGGGGAGATCTCGGTAAGGATGCCGCGCTCTTTTTACGCCTTTGAAAATGATGTGAAACGGTTGGCCGCTTCAGTTCTGAAAAGAGGCAAGATTGATATTTCTGTCCAGTGGGATGAAACGGCTGCTGCCAATAGCGCACCGCAACTTGATGTTGCTGTAGCGCGCGGCTATTATGATGCTTATACCCGCTTGGTAAAAGAGTTTAATGTGCCGCAGGATGCGCCGATTTCATACATAATGTCACAAAAGGGAGTGATGAAAGAGGTATCCGCTCCTGTGGATGAAACAGAGTTGCAGCCACAGCTTCTGGCAGCAGTGAAGGGTGCCGTTGTTGCCCTTGATGTTATGAGGACAAGAGAGGGCGAGGCGCTTGCCAAGGATCTGCAGGCGCGGCGCAGGCAGATTGCCGAGTGGTCGGATCAAGTCGGAGAGCGGACACCGCAGGTTGTAGTGGAGTACCGCCAGAAATTGAAAGCAAGGTTGGAACTGCTGCTTGAAGGTGCCGATATTGATGAAAGCCGCCTGGCTCAAGAAGTTGCGCTGCTGGCTGATCGCTCTGATATTACGGAGGAATTGGTTCGGCTTGCCAGTCATTTCAGTCAATTTGACGAGGCACTCTGCAATTCTGAACCGGTTGGACGCAAGCTTGACTTTCTGATGCAGGAGATGAACCGGGAGGTCAATACGATTGGGTCGAAATCAAATGATGCCGGAATAACGAATCTGGTTATTCAGATCAAAGCTGAAATGGAAAAAATGCGTGAACAGGTTCAAAATGTGGAGTAGTCTGTGCGGCACATTGTGTGGATCCAAAATGTGCATGGTAAAGTAATCTTTTGAGAGGCATATCTGATGAAACGTGAAGGCTTGATTCTTATTCTTTCGGCTCCGTCCGGTGCCGGTAAAACATCCCTCTGTCGAGAATTATTCAAAACATTTCCCGATATGAGGGAATCTGTCAGTTACACTACCCGGGCACCGAGAACAGGTGAAATTGAGGGAGAGGCATACCATTTCGTCTCAAACGAAGTCTTTGAGCAAATGGTCGAAGATGATGCCTTTGCCGAGTGGGCGGAAGTTCACGGCAATAAGTACGGGACTGCACTACGCACACTTGAGGAGGCGCGAAAAAACGGTATAGACCTGGTTCTGGATATTGACTGTCAGGGAGCTCTGAGATTAAAGGAGCAGTTTGAGGGGGGGGTATACGTATTTATTATGCCACCCAGTATGGAGGAGCTTCGTCGTCGTCTTGAACATCGCTCGTCTGATGCTCAGGATGTCATTGAACGTCGTATTGCCAGGGCGGCTGATGAGATTCGTGAGGCTCGTTGGTATGACTACATAATCTTTAACGATAATTTTGCTGTTGCTTGCCAGGAGTTGTCGGCAGTAGTCATTGCCCATCGGCGTAAAACCTTCAGAATGATGGAAAAAGTCGGAAAATTGTTTGATATCTGAAATAAACTAGGGTACAACTTTAGTTCATCTAAAGTTGTAGGAAGGAGTAAATTTATGGCTCGGGTAACCGTTGAAGATTGCTTGGAAAAAGTTGAGAACAGATTTCAGCTCGTAATACTGGCTTCAAAGCGTGTAAAACAGCTCTATAAAGGGGCCCAACCGCTGATTGAGTCAAAAAATAACCGTAAGGTTGTCACTGCTCTTCGTGAAATTGCTGCCGGTAAGATCGGTTTTGAAGTTTCAAAAAAACAGCGCGCTTAACCTGCCATCATGGGTGAAACTGGAATATATATCCGGTTTCACCCTTTTTTTATCTACTCTACCAATATTCCCAATGTATCTAAATCTCAGGCAATGAATAGCTTATGATCCGGCTCAACGATATTCTCGATAAGGTTTCAGCGTACAATCCGACGGCTGATCATAATTTGATTCGCAAGGCATATGTGTACTGTGCCAAGGTGCATCAAGGCCAGACGAGGTTGTCTGGTGAGCCGTACATCATTCATCCGATGGAGGTGGCCGGCCTACTGGCTGACCTGAAGCTGGATGTCCCCAGTATTGTAACCGGCTTTTTGCATGACACAATTGAAGATACCCTGGCTACATCCGAGGATATCTCCGGGATGTTTGGCAGCGAGGTGGCTGCTCTGGTGGAAGGTGTCACCAAGATCAGCAAGATTAACTTCAAGACCAAGGAAGAGAGTCAGGCTGAGAACTTTCGTAAGATGTTGCTGGCAATGGCCATTGATATCCGCGTTATTCTGGTCAAGTTGGCAGACCGCCTTCATAACATGCGTACTCTGGAGTTTCAGGACGAAGTGAAGCAGCGGCGCATAGCCCGTGAGACCATGGATATCTATGCTCCTATTGCGAACCGACTCGGTATATCATGGGTAAAAGTAGAGTTGGAAGACCTTTCCTTTCGCTATCTCCATCCGGAGATATATTTCGATCTGGTTAAAAAGATATCCCAAAAAAAACAGGAGCGTGAAGCTTTTGTTGAAGAAGCTAAGACTATCATATTTGAAAAGTTAGCTTTTTACGGTATTCATGGTGAAATATCAGGCCGCAGCAAGCACCTCTATTCAATCTATCGAAAGATGGAAAAGCGTAACGTAGAGTTCGAAGAAATTTACGACCTGATTGCTGTCAGGATACTTGTTGACAGCATCCGTGAATGCTACGAGGTGCTAGGGGTGATACATTCGGCGTGGAAGCCGATTCCGGGGCGTTTCAAAGACTATATCGCGATGCCCAAGGGTAATATGTATCAATCGCTGCATACCACCGTTATAGGGCCGCACGGTGACCGTCTGGAGGTTCAGATCCGGACGCACGATATGCATAGTGTTGCCGACGCCGGAATTGCGGCGCATTGGAAGTATAAGGAAGGTAAGGGGTATGACGAAAAGGAGGTCAAGCGCTTTGCCTGGCTCCGCCAGTTACTCGAATGGCAGCAGGATTTGCAGGATTCCAAAGAGTTTATGGACTCTGTCAAGGTTGAGCTGTTTACCGAAGAGGTCTATGTTTTTACTCCCAAGGGTGATGTAAAGGGGTATCCGAAAGGCTCTACACCGATTGATTTTGCCTACAGTGTTCATACGGATATCGGGCATCGCTGTGTTGGCGCAAAGGTCAACGGCAAGCTTGTGCCTCTCAAGTACGAACTAAAGAATGGTGATATTGTCGAGGTCATAACCTCGCCGCACCATACCCCCAGTAAGGACTGGCTCAAGATCGTTAAAAGTTCCAGGGCTCGCAACAAAATCAGGGCATGGATCAAGATAGAAGAGCGTAAACGCAGCATCGTGCTGGGGCGTGAAATCTGTGAAAAAGATTTCCGCCGCTATTCGCTTAATCTGCAAAAAATACAAAAAAGCGGCGAGTTCAAGAAAATTGCAGCTGAATTCGGCTATGCTGCGGATGATGATTTACTCGCAGCGGTCGGTTATGGGAAAGTATCCAGCAGCCAGATTGTGGCCAAGCTTCTTCCTGAAGAAAAACTGAAAGAACGTGCCGAGCATAAGGAAACAAGGTTTGAATCTGTTATCAACAAGCTGAAGGGTAAGTCAAGCAGCGCAGTTGAGATAGGCGGCCTGGACGATGTGTTGGTGCGCTTTGGCAAGTGTTGCAATCCGGTGCCGGGGGACGAAATTATTGGCTTTATCACGCGTGGCAAAGGGGTGACGGTGCATACTGCTGACTGTCAGTTCGCCCAGGGAAGTGATCCGGAGCGGCGTGTTGATGTGGCGTGGAACAAGGTCAAGTCAGCTGTCCTGCCGGTTAAAATCAGGGTTCTGTGTCATGACGTAAAAGGAATCCTCGCAACGATAACTCTGGCGATTACAAATTGTGAGGCAAATATAGCCAGTGCTCAGATTCAGAGCACTATTGACCAGCGCGGAGAGAACATCTTCGAAGTCAATGTTACCGATCTGGCCCATCTTCAGAAGGTTATGAATTCACTTATGAAAATTAAGGGTGTCATTAAAGTGGAAAGGATAAAACATTGAAACTGGAAATTTTGTCAACGGACAAAGCGCCGGCAGCGATCGGACCTTATTCACAGGCGGTAAAATGCGGGAATATGCTCTTTTGTTCCGGCCAGATTCCTCTGGACCCGCTCTCCGGTGAGTTGGTTGCTGGTGATATAACCGTGCAGGCTGAGCAGGTGATGAACAATATTGCTGCTGTTCTTTCTGCGGCAGGTGCTGGTTTTGATGATGTTGTCAAAACGACCATCTATCTTGTCGATATGGCCGACTTTGCTGCGGTTAATGAAGTGTATGGTCGCTGTTTTACTGCGCATAAGCCGGCACGATCCACGGTTGCAGTAAAATCACTCCCTCGTGCTGCTATGCTTGAGATAGAGGTTCTTGCCGCTCTCTAATAAGGTTGTTATGACGAAAAAAAGCCGCATCCCAAAGGGATGCGGCTGCAAGATTGAAGCTGGTTGTGGCTGTTTAGAGGGATTTGGTAACGAATCCTGAACGAATGCAACGGGTACAAACTTTCACGGTAGAGATGCTGCCGTTGCTTTTTACTGCTTTGATTTTCTGAAGATTCGGATACCAGACAGTACGGGTTTTATTGTTCGCATGGCTGACATTGTTTCCGAAGCTTGGGCCTTTTCCGCAAATTTCACATTTTCTTGACATATTGTTGTCCTCCGTTGATTGCTGAAAAAAATCTTATAGCAGACTGATGTGCTTGTTGCAAGAGAAATATAGGATAAGGTATGAATATTATCAAAGCGATACTCACATTATGCATCATTGGAACCGTCGTAATTGCGGTCCTCTTCATTGATTTTACCTACAAAACATTTTCGTATCGTCAGAACACGCAGAAGGTGGATGCGATAGTGGTTCTGGCTGGTGGGAAAGGGCGTGTAGAGGAGGGGGTACGCCTTTTTCGTGAGTCACGTGCGGAACATCTTTTCTTTATAGGTGTTGACCCGTCTGTCATAAAGAGCGACCTGTATCGTCCAAAGCATGGTGATCCTTCGGCTGATAAAGTTGTTCTTGAAAAGGCCTCCAGAAATACTCTTGAAAACTCAATTTTCGGGCGTGACCTGATTGTACGAAGTGGAATTCACTCCGTGCTTCTGATCACCTCGCGCTATCATCTCAAGCGCGCTTCAATACTGTTTCGCAATTCTCTACCAAGAGATGTCACCATTATTCCGTATCCTGTTGATTCGGTAAATCTGAAAGAGTCCTGGTGGAACCACGGTGGCAGTTTTCAATTGTTGTTCCGGGAGTTTTATAAATACTGCATGTTCAGAGCGTTTTTTCTGCTCGCCCCCGAAGAACTTCGACAAAGTGTGCTGCCGACCGTTTCCGGCGGGTAACACCACTTCCATATTTAATCGCTATCTGCTATAATTAACAACTTATCTTACACGTGAAAGGTCTTTACCATGCGTTATATCAGTACCCGTGGCGGCATCAATCCAATTCCGTTTAAAGATGCGGTTATGATGGGACTCGCTTCTGACGGCGGGTTGCTTCTGCCGCAATCCTATCCGCTTGTCACCAGAGAGCAGCTTGAATCCTGGCGTGGACTCAGCTATCCGGAGCTGGCTTTTGAAGTTATCTCACGTTTTGTCGATGATATCCCTGCCGTTGATCTGAAAAAGCTGATTGAGCATTCTTACGCCAGCTTTTCCCACCCTGAGGTAACGCCGGTTGTCAAACGGGATGGAATCTATATTCTTGAACTGTTTCATGGTGTCACTCTTGCCTTCAAGGACGTTGCTCTGCAGTTTCTGGGTAACCTGTTCGAATATATCCTTGCGGAACGTAATCAAAAACTGAACATAATCGGCGCCACCTCTGGTGACACCGGCAGTGCCGCAATTCATGGGGTTCGCGGCAAAAAGGGCATTTCGATTTTTATTCTGCACCCTCATGGCAAGACTTCTGCGGTTCAGGCGTTGCAGATGACCTCCGTTACCGATGCCAATGTTCACAACATAGCCGTGCGTGGCACCTTTGATGATTGTCAGGATATGGTTAAGGAGCTCTTCGGGGATCTGGAATTCAAGGAGAAATATTCGCTGGGTGCCGTCAATTCGATCAACTGGGCACGCGTGCTGGCACAGGTGGTCTATTATTTCTATGCCTGGCTGCGGGTCACTGACGAAACTGCTGCCCCGGTTAATTTTTCTGTACCCACCGGGAACTTTGGCGATATTTTTGCCGGTTATGTCGCCAAAAAAATGGGACTTCCTGTTGATAAACTGCTGTTGGCGACAAATGAAAACAATATTCTGACCCGTTTCATCAATAAGTCTGATTATTCACTCAGTGGAGTTGTTTCGACTGTTTCACCTTCAATGGATATCCAGATCGCTTCCAATTTCGAGCGCTATCTGTTCCATCTGTTTGCCGAAAATCCCGAACGTGTTAAAGAAGCGTTTGCAGAGCTGAAGGAGCGTGGTCGTGTTTCGTGTTCTTCAGGCGAAATGGCTCAGGTTCGAAATGATTTCTGCTCTGCCTCTGTGAATCAGGAAGCCACTCTGCAGGAAATACGGGAGTTTTATGCAGAGACCGGTTACCTGCTTGACCCCCATACGGCGGTCGGCGTCAGAGCCGCTCTTGAGCTATTGCCGCCAGACTCTTCCAGAATATGTCTTGCCACTGCTCACCCGGCAAAGTTCAGTGAAACAGTCGAGCGGTCACTCGGGTTCCAGGTTCCTGTACCCGACTCAGTCAAGGAGCTATACGGGAAACCGACCAGATGCGAGATCATGGATGCCGACATAGCCAAAGTTCGTGAATTCTTTGTCGCTCACGTAGGGTAGATAGCCCGCGCCATGTCAGAAAAAAGGAATATAGCCAGGGCTGCCGGGATACTTGGCAGCGCCACGATGCTGTCCCGTATAATGGGTATGGTCCGGGATATGGTGGTGTCGCGTCTTTTTGGCGCCGGCCTGGCAACCGATGCGTTCTTTGCCGCTTTTCAGATTCCCAACATGCTGCGCCGTTTTTTTGCCGAGGGAGCTCTGACTTCCGCATTTGTACCGACCTTTTCAGCGACGCTCACCAAGAGTGGGGATGATAAAGCTCGCGAGCTTGCCAATACCAGCTTCACCCTGCTTACGATTGTTATGGCACTTGTTACTCTGGGCGGAATCATCCTCTCTCCCCTCATTGTCAGCCTGATGTTCCCCGGTTTCAAAGCCGAACCGGGTAAATTCGAATTAGCTGTTCTGCTCAATCGCCTGATGTTTCCCTACATATTCTTTATCAGTCTGGTCGCCCTCTGTATGGGTATTCTCAATACGCTGCGGCACTTCTTTACACCTGCCATCTCGACCGTATTCCTGAATATCTCCATGATTGTCGCTGCCCTCTGTCTGCGTGGTTTCTTTGAGGCACCCATTACCGCGCTGGCGGTCGGAGTGCTGATCGGAGGCTGCATTCAGCTGGCCCTGCAGATACCGGTGCTGTGGAAAAAAGGGTTTCCGCCCAAGCCGAATTTTAATTTCAGCTCCCCGGAAGTGCGTTCCATCGCCCTGTTGATGTTGCCGTCGGTTTTCGGGGTAGGGGTGTACTATCTGAATATAACGGTCAGTGCCATCTTGGCGTCACTGCTGCCTCAGGGAAGCGTTTCATATCTCTATTATGCCCAACGGTTGTTCGAGTTTCCTCAGGGGATCTTTACGGTGTCGGTAGCACAGGCGGTATTGCCGTCAATGAGCAGGCAGGCGGCCGCCGGTGATGTTGCCGCAATGAAGGAAACAATCTCATTCGGAGTGCGCTTGACGCTCTTTATTACCATTCCAGCCATGGCCGGTCTGATGGTCTGCTCAACGCCCATTTTCAGTCTTATATTCATGGGTGGCGTTTTCGACTATCAAACCGCTGTGAACTCTGCTTCCGCGCTGCTTTACTACTCCGTAGGCCTCTCTTTTGTTGCATTGACCAGAGTGCTGGCACCGGTCTTTTATGCTCTTAAGGATACGAGAACCCCTGTAATAACGGCATTTATTACCTTTTTCATCAATCTGGGATTAAGCCTCGTCTTGATGGGGCCGCTCAAGCATGGCGGCCTGGCTCTGGCAACGACGCTTTCAGCCTTTTGCAACATGCTGATGCTGCTCTGGCTCTTGAGACGTAAGATCGGCTCTTTTGGAGGAAAGGGTATTCTAATCACCGCTGGTAAATCGACCGCTGCATCACTTCCAATGGCGGCGGCGGTCTGGTACCTCTGCTCATCAATCGACTGGTCACAGGCCGGGCATAAAATGTTGAAAGGGACTGTTCTTGGTGGTTCAATACTCTGCGGAGGTGCCATATATATGCTGATGGTGAAGCTGTTACGTTCTGAAGAAGCTCTTGATGCTTTAGCACTGCTTGGCAGGAAGCTGAAGAGGGGTTAGATGACAATATACTGCTCGCATTTTATGACGAGGTACGGATCAGGAAGCGTTTATGCCACCGATCTGGGGGTGGTAAAAGTTGAAATTCCGGATCTGAGCCGGTACCAAGCGCCGGCCGACAGGATATCTCCGGAGTTAGGCTCATCCAGTCTGACCGCGCTCACCGCGCAAATGCTGCTGCGGTATTTCCAGGGTGAGTGTATTGATTTTGCTGACATTCCGGTTTTTCTGGACGCGATGACGCCGTTTCGCCAGAATGTTCTCAATGCTACCAGACTCCTTAAATATGGTGAAATAAGCACCTACGGGCAGATAGCGTGTGAGTGTGCTTCACCGCGTGCCGCCCGTGCCGTTGGGGGGGCATTGGCCTCTAATCCGGTCCCGATTGTCATTCCCTGTCACCGTGTTGTTGCATCCGATGGTCGTCTGACCGGTTTCTCGGCCCCGGGCAGTTTGAACACAAAGATGCTGCTACTGAAGATGGAAGGTGCTGAATTCAAAGGGTTGTTGGTGGCTAAAAAATCGATGGTTATGCACAGGAAGTCCGGATAATAAAAAGAGTTTTTGTCGCTAAAAAAACCTTGCCGGTGCAACCCCCTAATTTTATTGTAAACAACTGTAAGTTGTTGTAAATACGTATAAAGAGTGCTGTATAAAAAAACGGCATTTCGGATAAAACAGTTACAAAAATATGACTTTTGCAGATCGTCAACATTGTTATTCACAGGTTGTCCACAAAATTTGTTGATAAGAATAAGATCTCTGTAAAAACAGTTAGATATATGAAACTCATTAAAGCTCGTTATTGCGTTCGACTGTCTTTGCCATTTCCCAGAGCTTGTCCATATCTTCGAGAGTAGCTTTCTGCATTGGCACACCTTGACGAAGTAACTCCGCTTCAACGTAACTGAAACGTTTTTGAAAACGGTTTATGGTTTTACGCAGAGCCTCCTCCGGGTTGAGATTCAAAAAACGTCCCAGATTTGCGATGGCAAACAGTAAATCACCCAGCTCGTCTTCCATGCGTGCCGGATCCCCACCGTCCCACGCTTCTTCAAATTCGTGCAGTTCCTCCATGACTTTTGCGAAGACCTGATCGGAGTGTTCCCAGTCAAAGCCAACCCGTGAAGCTTTTTCTCCAATCTTATGGGCCTTCATCAGTGCCGGAAGGTGATCGGGGACTCCTGAAAGGGCAGATGGGCGTTCATCCCCCTTCTCCAGCTTTTTGATTTTCTCCCAGTTTTCAATCTGTGCAGTGCTGTCCTTGATTTCAAGATCACCAAACACATGTGGATGGCGACGGATCAGTTTAGCGCAGAGCGTGGTGATAATATCATTGATGGTGAAGCCGCCAGATTCCTCGGCAATTGCGGCATGGAAAACCGGTTGCAGCAGCAGGTCGCCCAGCTCTTCTTTCAGATGTTGCGGAGATTTTTCGTCGATGGCCTCTATAACCTCATAGGTTTCCTCAATCAGGTAGCGGGTAAGGCTCTCATGGGTCTGTTCAGCATCCCACGGGCAACCGCCGGGGGCACGCAGCTTGCGCATTATAGCTATGAGCTGGTCGAATGTGTATGTTGTGTTCATGATGGTCACCTCGTAGTCGATTGTTCTCAGATTAGTGTCACGTCGTTTCAATAAGCACGGCATTTAGCGTTTCCATCTTTAACATTCTGACAGATATGCCTGCTGAGAGGACTCTTGTCAATGAAACTGGGCGAAATTATGTGGACAACGCATGATAAAGGATATTATGTTTGCCGCCTGATCACTACTTTGTCGCGCTGCAGGAATGTGCATGTCCACAGTTATACTTAGCGAAAATAGCTCAGTTGCAATTCCCCCTGAAATACTGAAAAAACTTGGCCTTGCTCCAGGTGACGCTCTTACCGTAGAAGTGATTAACGGAGAGCTTGTTGTCCGCCCCGTTGTTAAAGTGTCCGTAAAAGAGGCTCCGGTTGCCGGTAAAAGCGTGAAAGAAGTCATCTCTCGCAAAAATCTGGAGACAGGAATTCAGTTTATTAAAGGTATCGGCCCAAAGCTGGCTGCTCTCTTGGAAAAAAGGGGAATCCGCACGGTTGAGGACGCCTTTTATATCTTGCCGCTCCGTTACGAAGATCGTCGTCAACTGGTTCCAATCGCGTCACTTAGCCCCGGAGGCAGCGCTGTCTTTTTCGGGACTGTTGTGTTTGCGGATGCCACTACGACCAAGGGTGGCAGGCGTGTGTTTGAGGCGCAGCTGCGTGATGATAGCGGCACAATTGTCTGCAAGTGGTTTCATGCCAATGCCGTCTGGATGAAGCGGACCTGGAAGGTCGGACGCGTTGGTGTTTTTAGCGGTGAGGTGAGCCAGTTCGGCTACCAGCGTGAAGTTCATCATCCCGATGTAGAATGGCTTCCTGAAGGGGGAGATATATCGTCACTGCTGGCCTCGGATCCGGCCAATTTTGGACGAATAGTGCCGGTTTATCCTTTGACGGAGGGGATACATCAGAAAACGATGCGCCGGGTTATGCGCGAAGTTGTGGATGTTTTTCTGTCTAATATCGAGGGTGTTATTCCTGCCGCACTCTGGCCCGTTGAATTTCCACACCTCCGACAGGCTCTGGGGCAGATACATTTACCACCTCCTGAAGCAGACCTTGATGCTTTGAACCACGGAGCCACGCCGGCGCACCAAGCTTTGGCGTTTGACGAATTCTTTTTCTGGGAATTGGGGCTTGCTCTCAAAAAACAGGGGGTGTTGAAGGAAGAAGGGGTTGCCTTTAGGGTGACCCACCGCTACACCAAAGAGCTGGTTCGTCTGCTTCCCTTTGAGCTGACAACCGCTCAGCGGCGGGTGTTGGCGGAAATCAAGGCTGATATGATGGCCCCGCATCCGATGCACCGTCTGGTTCAGGGTGACGTGGGCAGCGGCAAGACCCTGGTGGCGTTGATGGCGGCACTGATTGCCGTAGAGAACGGTTATCAGGTTGCCATTATGGCACCAACCGAAATACTGGCAGAGCAGCACTGGCATACTATTCACCGCTGGTGTTCACAGATGGGGCTGGATGTCATTTTACTGACTGCATCCCTTAAGGGGAAAGCTAAAAAAAATGCGCTGGAGCAGGCAGCTAACGGCAGCGCCCAGATCATCATCGGCACCCACGCGGTTATTCAGGAAAAAGTGGAATTTGCGAATCTTGGTCTGGGCGTGATTGATGAACAGCACCGTTTTGGTGTTTTGCAGCGCGGCGTCATGAAGAAAAAGGGTGCAAATCCGGATATCTTGGTCATGACAGCTACTCCGATCCCACGCACTCTCGCCATGACGCTTTTTGGAGACCTCGAACTGTCGGTTATTGATGAGATGCCGCCAGGCAGGCTCCCAATTGAGACGAGGATTTTTTTTGAGTCACGTCGCCTGAAACTCTATGATATGATCCGCGATCAAGTCCGCTTGGGGCGTCAGGTGTACATCATCTATCCGCTCGTCGAAGAATCAGAGAAAACGGACTTGAAGGCTGCCAGCCAGATGGCGGAACATCTGCAGGTTGATATATTCCCGGAATTACGGGTTGGCTTGCTGCATGGCAGATTGAGTCCGGTGGAAAAGGAAGCGGTTATGACCTCCTTTACAAACCGCGAGTTTGATATTCTTGTTTCAACCACGGTGATTGAGGTTGGTATTGATGTCCCCAATGCTTCCGTGATGATAATTGAACATGCAGAACGTTTCGGCCTTTCGCAGTTGCATCAGTTGCGGGGCAGGGTAGGTCGAGGGAGAGAGAAGTCGTACTGTATCCTGATGACGAGCGGTAAATTGTCTGAAGACGGGGAAAAACGTCTGCGCGTCATGGAATCAACGGGTGATGGCTTCAGGATAGCGGAAGCCGATCTGGAGATAAGGGGCCCGGGTGATTTCCTCGGCACCCGCCAGGCCGGCATGCCGGATTTTCGTGTTGCCAATATACTGCGAGACGGTAGTCTGCTGGAAAAAGCCCGTCAGGCGGCTTTTGATCTGCTGGAGAACGATCAGGAGCTGAATAATCCGTTGCATGCTCCATTGCGCGATGAGCTGCTGCGGCGCTGGGGCAAACGGCTGGAACTTGCGGCAATAGGATAGGGAAAGAGATGCAGATTGTAACAGGCATGAACATATATAATAAGATTCTGGATGCATCTATTGTCACCATCGGCAATTTTGATGGTGTTCATCGTGGTCACGCAGAGATTTTTTCTCACCTGAGGAGAAAAAGTTGTGACCGTGGCCTTCCCTCCGTAGTCGTCACTTTTGAGCCGCACCCACTAAAGGTGCTTGCCCCTGAATCAGCTCCGTTGCTGATAACGACGTTTGAACAAAAAACTGCTCTGATCGAGGAGTCAGGTATTGACTATCTGGTCGTCGTACCTTTTTCCAAAGAGTTTTCCCTGCTGTCAGCACGTGATTTTGTGCTTAATATCCTCTGCACTCCGCTCGGTATGAAGCATATCATCATCGGACATGATTACGCTTTTGGGAGAGGACGCGAAGGGAGTTTTAAAACACTGGTGAGTCTGGGGGCGCTGAACGGCTTTACCCTTGAAGATCTGCCGCCGATCGGAGAAGAGGGGGTTGTCTTTAGCAGCAGCTTGGTAAGATCTGCCGTTGCTGAGGGGGATATGGGCGCCGCATCCAGAATTCTTGGACGCTATTACCGGATTTCCGGGGCCGTCGTGCATGGGCGTGAAATCGGGCAAACCCTTGGATTCCCAACCGCTAACATATCTACCTCAAACGAGCTGCTACCCCCTGATGGCGTGTATGCCGTGATGGCCGAGGTTGATGGCCAAATTGTAAAGGGTGCATGCAATATCGGCTTTAATCCTACTTTTGGAGGCGAGACGCGCACGATTGAGGTGTTTCTGCTTGATTATTCCGGTCTTATTTATGATCACGGGATTGAAGTTCATTTTGTGCAGCGACTGCGGTCTGTGCAGAAGTTTCCTGATGTCGCAGCACTGAAGAGTGCCATAAGCCGGGATGTTGCAAATGCCCGTATCATACTGGAGAAGGTAAACGCTCATTATCTGAGATGTGGTGCGAGATCGGAACCCTGTGCGTAATAAAATTGATCTTAAATTCTGGCTCGGAATCGGTGTCAGTCTGTTTTTTATGGTTCTGCTGCTCGATAAAATAGATTTTATAACGCTTGGTGTGGCGCTTCGTTCAGCTGATTACCGTTATATCTTTCTTGCCATCTTTTTTACGTTTGCAAATTATTTTATGCGTGCGGTGCGCTGGCGTTATCTCCTGATTGCCGTGAGGCCAATTCCTCTTTCCTCACTCTATCGTGCTACAATTATAGGCTATATGGCCAATAATCTGTTGCCGGCACGCCTGGGAGAGTTTGTTCGGGCATATACGCTAGCACGGCAAGAGCAGCTTGAAGCACCTGCAGTATTTGCTTCATTGGTAATAGATCGCCTTTTTGATGGTTTTTCGGTGCTTCTTCTCCTTTTGGTTGTGTTATTTACCCTCCGGCTTCCTGCAGGTATGGAAGATGCCGCAATTGCACTAAGAGCAGGCGGAGCGGTGATGTTTACCCTCTATTGCGCTGTTGCACTGTTTCTTTATCTGTTGAAACGGCAGACTATGCGAACGCTTTCAGCCGTCGGATATCTTCTGAAACCATTTCCGAAGCGGTTTGCGAGTGCTATTATTCCTCTTCTGGGCTCATTCATCGGGGGGATCAGGTTATCACCTAAGGTAAAGCATTCTGTTACACTGGTTGTCACGTCAGCCGTAATCTGGCTGTTTTGCCTGCTGTCGGTTAATATGACACTGCGATCGTTTAATATTAATCTGCCACTGTCAGCTTCAATATTCATTTTGATATTACTTGTTTTTGCGGTTATGGTGCCCGCTTCTCCCGGCTTTATCGGCACATATCATTATGCCTGCTACAAGGGGCTCGCTGTTTTTGACGTCCCCGAAACCACATCGGTCAGTGTTGCACTGATTATGCACGGCACCGGTTTTTTTCCGGTCATCATTGCCGGTGTATACTATCTCTGGAAAAACAAGTTATCTCTCAATGAACTTCAAGGGGCGGAAGAGTCCAGATGAGATTACCCAGGTTCAATAAAATCAGGATGGATATCTTTCTGATTCTGTCATTCGTCGTGCCGTTTGCTCTGTATATGGCGACACTGGCGCCATCGGTCACTTTTTTTGACAGCGGTGAATTTATGACTGCGGCAGCCTCACTCGGTTCAGCGCATTCTCCGGGCTACCCACTCTTTTTAATGTATGTCAAACCCTTTACCTGGCTACCGCTTGGTAATATCGCTTTTCGCATCAATGTTGCTACTGCTGTTTCTTCCTCCCTGGCCTGCCTGATGGTCTACGTTCTGACCTCTTTTCTGCTGAAAAAAGAGGTGCTGATTGAGAACCAGCGTTTCAGTCAGGTTGCGGCGAAATTAGCTTCACTGGCTGCTGCGGTTTTGTTCGGCGTTACACCCAGGCTGTGGCTGCAATCAAACCATGACAAGCCTTATCCGTTGTTGGCGTTTATTGCAGCGGTAATCTTTTTTCTGCTGCTCATGTGGCAGGAACAGTACCGTGAAGGGGTTGAACGCCCCTCGTATGTCTATGTCTGCACGTTTCTTGCCGGTCTGGCAATGGCGGTGCATCAAACTGTTGTGCTTTTGCTGCCGGCCTGGTTTCTGATGATCACACTGACCGATTGGCGTATGGTAACAAGGGTGAAGGAGCTGCTTCTGGCGACCGCTTTTGCCCTCTTAGGTTTCTCTGTCCATCTCTATTTACCGCTTCGGGCGCTCAGCAAGCCACTGCTTAACTGGGGCAATGTTACAACCGTGGATCAGTTCTTGTGGCATTTTCTGCGCAAGGGTTATCCCTCCGATCCGCCCACGCGCGACGCAGCTCTTCTCTGGGCCCAGGTCAGCGCATTTAATATACCGCACGAGTTTACATGGATTGGTGTGGCATTGGCGCTGCTTGGCCTCGTATATCTGTGGGACAGGAACCGGACACTTATTGTTGCTTTTTTTGTCTCAGTCGCTGTCTTCCTGCTTGTGATTGCCGGCTATTTTAACACGTCGAAGGAAATGATCTTTCTTACCGAAGAATTTTTTACGCCACTGTACCTGTTGACTGCCGCCATTATCGGGATCGGTCTCTTCCGGCTACTCGCGTATGCTGTTCGCACTGCATATCTTGCCGAGCGGATTGGAGTTCGTACCTATGCAATTGTGGTGGTGCTTTTCTTTACACTTCCTTCAGCTCTCTGTGCCGTCAATTACTTTGAAAACGACCAGCACAAAAATTATATCGCTTTTGATTATGCTTTGAATTCACTGCGCTCTTTGCCTCAGGATTCAATCCTGTTTACTTGGGGTGACAGCGGTGCTTTCCCTCTCTGGTATATGCAAGGGGTAGAGCGGATGCGTGAAGATGTTGATCTGCCCCATACCCCCCATCTTGTCTTCGACTGGTATCTTGAATCAATGCCGCGAGTTTTTAAAAACAGCAACCTCAGAAAATTCGATATAACCTCTTTTGGGCCTGAAACCGTACTGCGTATTGCCATTGCAGAAAATATAGGAGTCAGGCCGGTATATATTGATTTTTCTACCCGTTATTCAATAGATTACAAAGAGTATCGTCCGGTTCAGCGCGGCATTGTGTACCGGATGCGGAAAAGAAGTGAGCCGTCAGGAGTACCGGATGTTTCGGTGTGGGATAATTATACGAGTCGAGGTCTTATGGAAAAGCGATCTTTTCTTGATCTTGACACCGGTAAAGCTATCCTTATTTATGCCAACTGCTACATGGAGGTTGGTGAATATCTTGCCGGTATTAACAGGAATGAGGAGGCAGTGATTATGTTGCGAAAGGCTGAGCAAGTTTCACCCGCTATGCGGAGTTATGCTGACCAGGTCCGGACACGTTATGGTCTGCGACGCTAAGTTGATACCTGCTGTGCAGGGAAAAACCCGCGTCGTTTGTATTATTGGTGATCCGATACGGCACTCGCTTTCACCGGTAATGCAGAACGCCGCATTTGCTGCCGGTCATCTCGATTATGTTTATGTTCCTTTTGCCGTAACCCCTGATAACCTGGGACCTGCTGTCGCCGGACTAAAGGCTCTTGGAGTATGCGGCTTTAATGTGACGATTCCACATAAAACGGCCATAATCCCTTTTCTTGACAGGCTTGATGAAAGTGCTGAAGCTGCAGGGGCCGTCAATACCGTTCAGTTGGTCGGCGACTTACTCATCGGTTATAATACCGATGGTGATGGTCTGGTGGATTCATTGCGGACTGACCTGGGTTTTTCCCCGGGGGAGCAACAGATTCTTGTCGCGGGAGCGGGCGGAGCTGCTCGTGGTGCTCTTGCGGCTCTCTGTCGCGCCGGTGCAAAAAGAATACTGCTTTATAATCGCTCCATTGAGAACGCGTTAGCAGTAAAGCACGAGATGAATATCCGCTATCCTGAAACATATATTGAAATTGTCCGCCAAGACCGGGTGAATCGTGAAGATCTCAGCGTGACCTGTTTACTCCTTAATACGACCTCCCTTGGTATGAACGGGGAACGGATTGAAGGTATTAATCTTTCCGAACTGGCTGCAGATGCCAAAATTTATGATATGGTGTATTCATGCGCCGGTACAGCGCTTGTTAAAGAGGCATCTGCTCTTGGTCTGCAGGCGGTCAATGGTTTAGGTATGCTGGTGGCGCAAGGTGAACGCGCCTTTGAAATATGGACCGGCCAGAGGCCGCTGAAAGGCGTTATGCGTTGCGCTTTGAATCTGATTTGACTCCCTTAACTACAGCTTGACAATATCCGGCATTCTCCATACTATGGCGATTTAAGATGTATACATGGAGTAATCATGCAGTCAAACCGGCTTGGAGAAATCCTTGTAAAAAATAATTTGCTTACCCGCGATCAGCTGAGTATGGCGCTGGAAGAGCAAAAGCTATCCGGCAACCAGCTTCGCCTCGGCTCAATTCTGATAAGCCAGAAGCTTCTCTCTGAGGAAGAGCTTACCTCTTTTCTGTCCAAGCAGTATGGTGTTCCCAGTGTTAATCTCGCCGATTATGAGATAGAACCCGCAGTCATAAAAATCATTCCACCGGAAGTCGTTCAGAAGTACCAGCTGTTACCGGTTAACAGGGCCGGGGCGACTCTGATCATTGCGGTGAGTGACCCCTCCAACCTGTTTGCAATAGAAGACATAAAGTTCATGACCGGCTACAACATTGAAATGGTTGTGGCTTCAGAACGCGATATTAAGGCCTCTATAGACAAATATTACGATCAATCTGCATCGCTTGCCGATGTCATGAGTGATCTGGATGTTGAAGATCTGGAAATTATTGGCGATGAAGAGCAGGTTGACGTCGGTTCTCTCGAGCGTGCGACAGAGGATGCTCCGGTTGTAAAGATGGTTAATGCAATTTTGCAGGACGCTATCAGGAAAAAAGCCAGTGATATCCATGTGGAACCGTACGAAAAACTTTTCAGGGTTCGCTATCGGATCGACGGTATTCTCTACGAAGTCATGAAGCCGCCTTTGAAGCTTAAGAATGCGATCACTTCGCGTATCAAGATCATGGCGGAGCTTGATATCGCCGAGCGGCGGTTACCGCAAGACGGGCGCATAAAAATCAAGTTGGGTGGGGGCAAGGACATGGACTTCCGTGTTTCATGTCTCCCGACGCTCTTTGGCGAGAAGATCGTCATGCGTCTCCTTGATAAGGGTAACCTGCAAACTGATTTGACCAAGCTGGGATATGAACCGGATGCATTGGCAAATTTCATGCGGGAAATTCACAAGCCATTCGGGATGGTGCTTGTTACCGGGCCAACCGGCAGTGGCAAGACCGTTTCCCTCTATTCAGCCATAGCTGAACTGAACAAGGTGTCGGAAAATATATCCACCGCAGAAGATCCGGTCGAATTCAACTTTGCCGGGATAAATCAGGTCCAGATGCATGAAGACATCGGCCTAAATTTTTCGGCGGCGCTGCGCTCATTCCTGCGTCAGGACCCTGACATAATTATGATTGGGGAGATACGCGATTTTGAAACGGCAGAAATTGCCATCAAAGCGGCTTTAACCGGTCACATGGTGCTTTCGACGCTGCATACCAATGACGCACCGGCCACCATTAACCGTCTGCTTAATATGGGGATAGAGCCATTTTTGGTCGCTTCAGCTGTGAATCTGATAACCGCCCAGCGTTTGGCGCGACGTGTCTGCAGTGAGTGTAAACAGCCCGAAGAAATACCGGTACAAGCATTAATAGATGCCGGTGTCTCTCCGGATGAGGCATCCTCATATGTCTGTATGCGCGGGACCGGGTGTCCTGCCTGCAATAACACCGGGTACAAGGGGCGTGTCGGCTTTTATCAGGTAATGCCGATGAAAGAGGAAATCAAGGAATTGATCTTGAATGGCGCCAATACTGCTGAAATTAAGCGTGAATCAATGCGAATCGGCATCAAAACAATGCGTCAGTCTGGCTTGACAAAACTTAAGGAGGGAGTAACCTCCTTCGAAGAAGTGTTGAGAATAACCGTTTCTGACGACTAAACCGGGGGGCTAGCAATGCTCAACCTTCATCAACTATTGAAGATTCTTGTTGAATCAAATGGCTCCGATCTCCACATAACGACCAATTCACCTCCGCAAATGCGCGTAGATGGTCACCTGTTACCGATGGATTTCCCCCCCATGAATCAGGTTGAAACAAAACAGCTTTGCTACAGTGTGCTGACCGATGCACAAAAGCACAAGTTTGAAGAAGAAAACGAATTGGACCTTTCGTTTGGTGTAAAGGGGCTCTCACGCTTCAGGGGAAACATGTTTATTCAACGGGGAGCCGTTGCAGGTGTCTTCAGGGTTATCCCGTATAAAATCATGACCTTCGAAGAGTTGGCTTTGCCGCCGATAGTACCGGAGCTGGCTGCCAGACCGCGCGGTCTTATACTGGTTACCGGACCCACAGGGAGCGGCAAGTCTACAACACTGGCCTCAATTGTTGATTATATCAACATAAACCGTCGTGAACATATTGTTACCATAGAAGATCCGATTGAATATCTTCACCCACACAAAGGTTGCCTTGTAAACCAGCGCGAAGTTGGTGCTGATACCAAGGGATTTAAAAACGCGTTACGCTATGTACTGCGGCAAGACCCTGATGTTGTTCTGGTTGGTGAGTTGCGTGATCTGGAGACAATTGAAGCGGCGCTTACGCTTGCTGAAACCGGTCACCTCTGTCTCGCAACATTGCACACAAATTCATGTGCCCAGACGATCAACAGAATAGTAGACGTGTTTCCACCCTATCAGCAGACGCAGATCAGGGCGCAGCTTTCCTTTGTACTTGAGGGGGTATTGTCGCAAACATTAATACCCAAGATGGGGTCAAAAGGACGTGCTCTGGCTCTTGAAATTATGGTGCCGAATGCTGCCATCAGGAACCTGATTCGTGAGGATAAAGTTCACCAGATTTATTCACAGATGCAGATCGGGCAGGATAAATTCGGGATGCAGACCATGAATCAATCACTTTACCATCTCTTTCAGAAACGAATGATTTCGCTTGAAGAGGCGCTTGGACGATCGCAGGATCCTGAAGAACTCAAACAGATGATCAGCAATCCTGCGTCAGGTATGCAGCGCCGTCCTCAGATGCACTGAATTGATGAAGGAGAAACGTAATGCCTAAATTTAACTGGGAAGCTCGTACAAGAACGGGTGGCGCACAAAAAGGCGTCATCGAAGCGGCCACTGTAGATATCGTAGAAGCACAGCTTAAAAAGTATGGTTTCAGTAATATCAAAATAAAGGCTGAAGCCAAAGGTCTCAGTTTCAAGCTGCCGAGTTTTGGTGGCGGGAAAAAGATCGACGAAAAAGACCTTGTTATTTTTACTCGGCAGTTTTCAACGATGATTGATTCCGGGCTGCCGCTTGTCCAATGTTTGGAAATCCTGGCAAGCCAGCAGGAAAACAAAGCATTTCAGGAAATACTCTATAAGGTCAAAGAAAGCGTCGAGAGCGGTTCTACTTTTGCCGACGCACTGGGCAAGCATCCGAAAGCATTTGACCAGCTGTTTGTTAACCTTGTGGCTGCGGGTGAAATAGGCGGTATCCTTGATACCATTCTGACACGTCTGGCCGCATATATTGAAAAGTCGATGAAATTGAAAAAACAGATTAAAGGGGCCATGGTCTATCCGATTACGATTATGTCCATTGCTGTGGTTGTTGTCGGTGTCATTCTGGTTTTTGTTATCCCGACGTTTGCCAAGATGTTTACCGAATTTGGTGGTGAGTTGCCGGCTCCAACAAGATTCGTCATCGCTCTCAGTAATTTTCTTGTTAAATATATTGTTGTTCTTATTGCCGGTTTCTATGCAATTGTATGGGCAATAAAAAAATATTATTCTACGCCGCTCGGGCAGAAGAATATTGACCGAATGGCTCTTAAGGCACCGATTGTCGGTCCTCTGATCAGGAAGGTGTCCGTTGCAAAATTCACCAGAACATTGGGTACAATGGTCAGTTCCGGTGTGCCTATCATGGATGGACTTGAGATTGTAGCCAAAACCGCCGGTAATAAAATTGTGGAAGAAGCGATTTATTCTGTCCGTCAGGCAATTTCAGAGGGCAAAACCATGGCGGAACCGCTGGCTTCCTGTGGGGTTTTCCCCCCAATGGTGGTCCAGATGATAGCTGTCGGTGAAGCGACCGGTGCCATGGACGCCATGCTGAACAAGAT
This sequence comes from Desulfuromonadaceae bacterium, assembly GCA_028681335.1. GTDB lineage: Bacteria > Desulfobacterota > Desulfuromonadia > Geobacterales > Pseudopelobacteraceae > JACRCG01. Next base: position 159,526 of record JAQUIT010000003.1, read on the forward strand.
TGCAGATTTTTATGATGACGAGGTTGATGATGCCGTAGGAGCGATGACCGCCATGATGGAACCGTTACTGATGGTGTTCCTGGGGACAACCGTTGGCGGTCTGGTTGTTGCCATGTATCTTCCAATCTTCAAATTGGCCGGGGCTGTTGGTGGCTGATACTAGTGGCTCGGAGAGAAGGCTCAGACTCTTCATCTATGCCAGAATAATTGTTTATTTTCTGTTTCTTGCATCGACTCTTCTTTTAAAACTTCAGACCCCTTTTGTAGATACTGAACGCTATCAACCTGGTATCATCAGGCTGATGGCGTTTTCTTTTTTCTTCTCGCTGTCCTCGCTCCTGGCACTTAAAAGGCAAAAATTTACCCCCTTCCTTACCTACTTGCAGGTTATCTGGGATCTGTTGTTTGTAACCGTACTGCTCCTGTTCACCGGTGGGATTTTAAGTCCCTATTCGTTCCTGTATCTTCTCTCTATCATGATTGCCGGTATGCTGCTCGGCCGCCGTCAGGCGCTTTATACCGCATCTCTGTGTGGTATTCTGTACGGTGCGATACTTGATTTTCAGTACTTCGGCTATCTCTCTTTTATTGGTTTAACCCAGGAAGATGCAAACCAGGTCGGTGCGTTACGGCTCCTTTACACAATATCATTTAACCTTATCGCCTTTGGACTGACCGCCTTTATTACCGGATTGTTGGCAGAGCGTGCCCGTTTGAGTGAGGAGGCTCTCCAGCGCTCTTCTATAGACTATTCCGAACTGGATCAGTTGAACTCTGCTATTGTCGCCCATAGTGAGAGTGGGCTGCTGACGACTACAGTTTCGGGCCGTATCCGTGTTTTTAATCCTTATGCCGAGGCAATTGTGGGACTCAGTCAGTCAGACGCCTATGATAAACCTATTGTATCGGTCTTTTCGCATTTGTCGGATCTATCGGCTCTGCTCGATCAGAAAAGTAATTCAAAAAAGAGAGAGTTTGACTATATAACCTGCAGTGGGAAGATGGTAACGTTGGGGTACCGTGTCGCCCGCTTTAATGACAGTAAAGGGTCATTAGCTGGCTATATCGTCAACTTTAGGGATATAACTCACCTCAGGCGTATGGAAGCCGCTCTCAAAAAAACGGATAGGCTCGCGGCACTAGGCGAGCTCTCAGCCCGCATGGCTCACGAAATACGCAATCCGCTCGCTGCCTTGTGCGGGTCGGTTCAACTGCTGTCAAGTGGCGCGGATATTAAGGAACATGATGCCAGGCTTCTGGCAATTGTTACCAGAGAAGCTGCGCGACTTGACACGCTGATATCGGAATTTTTGTTGTATGCCAGGCCAGCGCAGCCTCAACTTCAAAAGATACAGCTGCATGCGTATATTGAAGAGGAGTTTGTTTTTCTGGCTCAGGACCAGCGGTTAGCAGCAATATCGCTACGGAATCATGTGCCAAAAACTGCTGAAGTTATCGCTGATCCGAACCAGCTTCATCAGGTCTTTATCAATCTGCTGCAAAATGCCGCCGATGCAATGCCGGATGGTGGTGAAGTCAAGGTTGAACAGAGGACATCCTCTGACACAATCAGTATCTGCATCACTGATACCGGCCCCGGAATAGCTGAAGAAGCCTTGCAGCACCTTTTTGAGCCATTCTGGACGACCAAGCCTGCCGGGACAGGGCTTGGATTGGCGATCAGCTATCGTATTGTTGAAGCTCATGGTGGGTCTATATCTGTTGAAAAACCTACTGGCGGAGGTTGCAGGTTTGTAGTCACACTGCCTGTATGAAGTATCTAATCAATTTTTAGGTATAGTTAAACATGATGTTGTGAAGTGGAATGATATTGACCTACACTTTTTTAGGAGGCAGTACGGATGTTCCGTAATCTTGTTTTAAACAAAAAAATGATGTTGATGGTGTTGGTTTCAGTTTCGGCTGTACTCTACAGTATGGACTACGTTCTGTTGGGAAGCGCAAAAGAGTTAACTATCTGGTTTTTGGGTAATCTCGCATTTTTACCTGTTTATGTCATAATTGTTACCCTGTTGATTGAAAGTGTACTGAAGGAGAGAGAGCGCCAGTCAGTCATGCGGAAACTGAATATGGTTATCGGAGTTTTTTTCAGTGAAGTCGGTAACCGGCTGCTTAAAGAGTTGTCTGCCTATGTTGTCGCCTGTGATGATCTGAAACGGCATTTACTGGTAAACGGTACATGGAAGGAACAGGAATTTTCCGCGACACTGGAATATCTGAGGAAAAACGAAATCAAAATCGAGTCCGGTCGTTGTGAAAAAATTGGTTTAAAGATGTTTCTTGTTGAAAAACGCGGTTTTCTGGTGAGTCTGCTGGAAAATCAGAACCTGCTTGAGCATGAGGAGTTTACCGATCTGCTCTGGGCTGTTTTTCACCTTGTAGAGGAACTTGAGGCCCGGGACAGTTTTGAAAATATGCCTCAGAGTGACGTTGATCATATAAATGGTGATATTAAACGGGTATTCGGACACCTTTCCCGCGAATGGGTCATGTACATGCAGCATTTAAAGCATGACTACCCGTATCTGTTCTCCTTGGCTGTCAGGCTCAACCCGATGATAGATTCGCCCGATCCTGCCGTGTACTAATGGAAACCTGAAGAAATTGTGTCGGATGATCTTGACGGCACACACAAAGGAGAAATAACCCATGAAGGTTCTCGTCGATTTATGTATTGTTCCGATAGGTGTTGGCGTGTCGCTCTCTGCGTACATTGTTGAGTGCGAAAAAATCCTTGCTGAAGCGGGACTTAAAACAGCACTTCACTCTTACGGAACGAACATTGAAGGTGAGTGGGATGATGTCTTTGCTGCCATCAAACGCTGCCATGAAAAAGTTCATGCAATGGGCGCCCCACGCATCACAACTACGATTAAGATGGGGACTCGCACAGACAGGGACCAAACTATGGAAGACAAGGTCAATAGCGTTCATAGCAAGCTGGCCGCTTACTAGTAAGGAGGAGTGAACTGTGGGATGGTACTTCTGGCAGGCAGCTGTGACTATGGCACTCACACTGTTTTTCTTGCCATAGAGTATCCAAACTATGAACTGATTGTGGCATCAAATGGCGTGGAACGTTCTTTCCTTTAAAAGAACTGAAAAGCAGGCAAGGGATGAATCAAACGGGCATTGTGCAAATTATGATGTTAAGGAATGTATACAACAATGCGTAAATTAACAATTTGCTCACTGCTTTTATTTAGTCTGACTGGCTGTACAACCAGAGACTATCGTACGGCAAGCCGTGAATCAGCCGGAATTGCTCCGAGCCCTATTACCACCCGAGAGGCAATACTCCAGGTGTACGGTGCTCCTACGTGGGGATGGCGCGGTTGGTTCGCCATACATACCTGGATTGCGTCCAAGCCAACAAACGCGCTTTCCTACACGGTCTACGAAGTTATCGGGTGGCGGCAAAAACGGGGGCTGCCGGTCGTGCGGATCGAAAATGATCAACCAGACCGCTATTGGTACGGCGAGCGCCCGCGACTACTTAAGGATTTCCGCGGGGACGGAGTGGACAAGCTGATAGTAGCGGTAGATCTGGCCGCTAAAAAATACCCGTGGCCCAACTCTTATACGGCATTTCCCGGTCCTAACAGCAATACATTCATCGCCTGGATTGGCAAGCAGGTTCCTGATCTTGGATTGGACCTCCCCTTTTCTGCTATTGGAAGTGGGTACGTTGCTAACGACAAGGTTAGTGACAAATGAAGAGAATACCGACAATTACGACTGAAAGCGGAAGATATTTTCTGACCGACCGTGTCAGGGACGAAGTTGATTTCTGGGATACGCCACAATCAGAAGGGATACAGCCACCCCCAGTCCAGAAGCCGCCGCCACCAGGCAGCAGGATAATCCCGTTGCCGAGCCGGGAAAACTGGTCAATAGCTCCATGTGATCTGCAAAGCGCCATCGGCAATCGTGCAAGTCATCGCCGTTTCACCGAAGAATTACTTTCTTTGGAAGAGTTGTCTTTCCTCCTCTGGTCAACCCAAGGGGTACGGGCAAAGCTTCATGAAGCAGCCGTTTTGCGCACGGTCCCATCTGCGGGATGTCGTCACCCTTTTGAAACGTATCTCGCTGTTTTGCGGGTAGGGGGGTTCGAAGTCGGTATATACCGATTTCTTCCGCTTGAGAACTCTCTGCTGTTTGTGAGATCAGTTGACGACTTACCGGCACATCTCATTGCTGCAACCAGAGGGCAAGGTTTCACCGGACAGGCAGCGGTCACCTTCATTTGGTCTGTTATACCGGAACGTACCGAATGGCGCTATGCAGAAGCCTCATATAAAGTAATAGCCCTGGATGCCGGTCATGTCTGTCAGAACCTGTACCTTGCATGTGAAGCTATTGGAGCTGGCACCTGTGCCATAGCGGCATACGACCAGTTATTAGCCGATAATCTCCTTGGTGTTAACGGTGATGACGAGTTCAGCATCTATATTGCTCCGGTTGGGAAAATAGCGCTGCGGAAATGATGTTCAAGGTGTCTGATTCCCGGCATCCCTGATAAGTGCATAGAAGTGTCAATATCTGATGGAATAGTTGAAATATATAATGGAATGCGGGATTCTTTGCTGGAATTTGCAGGCATTATAATGTATGGTCTTCCCGGTTGTTGTCGCTGATTATTGTAACTATTAAACTTAGTAATTACAGTTTATTGTAATACAAATAGGAAGTCGGGCGTTTAGCTCAGCGGGAGAGCACTGCCTTCACACGGCAGGGGTCACTGGTTCAATCCCAGTAACGCCCACCATAAACAAAAAAAGAGCCGGATCATTGATCCGGCTCTTTTTTTGTGCCCCCTGTGTAGATGGCCTGCTTTTTGGCCGTTTCTCAAATGCGTTGCAAATTGATAATGACACTACTAGGATATCACCAGTTAATTGTCGTGATCTTTTCGATGTTCTTGTTTTACAGGTTGTGCCTTTGTCTGTTTGCCTCGCCTTATTCGTTTTAATACGCTAAAAAATATGTATTACGCACGTAAGGAGTTGCTATGACCGAACCCATGCTGATCGCTAAGAACGCCACCACGGATATTTTTCTGCTGCCTCAGATGGCCAACCGCCACGGTCTTATAACCGGCGCTACCGGCACCGGTAAAACGGTCACCCTGCAAATGCTTGCCGAGCATTTTTCCGGCCTCGGCGTTCCCTGCTTTATGGCGGATGTGAAGGGTGATCTGGCGGGTGTATCGCAGCCGGGCGGCGGCAACCCAAGGGTTGCCGAGCGGATGGAAGCGCTCGGGCTTGAGGGGTTTACCCATCAGGGGTATCCGGTTACACTATGGGACCCGTTCGGCATGAGCGGGCATCCGGTGCGTGCCACCATCTCGGATATGGGACCTTTGTTGCTTGGGCGCATGCTTGATCTCAATGAGACCCAGAACGGTGTCCTCAATCTGGTGTTCAAGGTGGCTGATGATAACGGCCTGTTGCTGCTGGATCTGAAAGATCTGCGTGCCATGCTCGCCTTTGTCGGCGAAAATGCAAAACAGTTCACCACCGATTACGGCAATGTGTCTACCGCTTCTATTGGCGCCATCCAGCGTGGTTTGCTGAATCTGGAAGCACAGGGTGGCGAACAGATATTTGGTGAACCGATGCTCAATATTGCCGACCTGATTCAGACAGACCGTGCCCTGGGCGTCATCAACATTCTTTCGTCCGACAGGTTGATGCAGTCACCAAAGCTCTACGCCACGTTGCTGCTCTGGCTGTTGGCAGAGTTGTTTGAAAATCTCCCCGAGGTTGGCGACCTCGACAAGCCGAAACTGGTGTTCTTTTTCGACGAAGCCCATCTACTGTTTACCGGTGCACCGGCCGCACTGGTGGAAAAAATCGAGCAGGTTGTGCGTCTGATCCGTTCAAAGGGCGTGGGCGTGTACTTTGTTACCCAGAATCCGGCTGATGTGCCGGATAAAATACTGTCACAGCTCGGTAACCGGGTGCAGCATGCTTTACGCGCCTTCTCCGTGCGCGACCAGAAAGGTGTCAAGGCCGCTGCTGAAACCATGCGCGACAACCCTGCTCTGGATGAAGCCGCAGTCATTACCGAGCTGGGGGTGGGGGAGGCGCTTGTTTCCTGTCTTGATGAGAAAGGGCACCCCGGCGTGGTTGAACGTGCCTTTATCGTGCCGCCGCAGGGGCAGATCGGGCCGATCAGCGATGTCCAGCGGCGACAGTTAATGGAAACTTCGCTTGTTGCCGGTGTCTACGATAAAACCGTTGATCGCGAATCGGCCTATGAAATTCTCAAGCAACGTGCCAAACAGAGTGCAGAAACCGCCGCTTCACAGGCTCAGACCGACAAGCGTGCGGGTACTGAGGCGTTACCTTCCGACAGCAGCGGAGGGTTTGCTGGTGTTCTGGAAGATATCCTTGGTGGCGGTGGTGGTGGTCGGGGCGGACGTCGCGAAAGTGCCGTTGAAGCACTGACAAAATCCGCCGCCCGCGCCATCGGCAGCCAGATCGGCCGTACAATCATTCGCGGTGTGATGGGCAGCCTGTTTGGCGGTAAACGCTAATACCGTGCACCACCCTTTGATTCTTATTCATGCTCCTAACGGTAACAGCCCGCTAAAAGCGGGCTGTTACTTTCATGGCAGTTCACCGTGCGGACACAGCAAAGGACCTGACGTTACATGAAAATTCTGCATACATCTGATTGGCACATCGGCCGTGCGCTCTATGGTCGCAAGCGCTATAGGGAATATGAAGAGTTTCTTGACTGGCTGATAGGTTGTATTGAGACAGAAGGGGTAGAGGTTCTGCTGCTTGCCGGTGATGTGTTTGACAACGGTACGCCGAGTAATATGGCTCTGGAACTTTACTACCGGTTTCTCTGCCGATGCGCTGCTGCCGGGTGCCGCCACGTTGTGGTCACGGCAGGTAACCACGATTCCCCCTCTCTGATTAATGCCCCAAGGGAGGTGCTGCGATTTCTCAATGTTCACGTGGTAGGTTCCATTGCTGAAGCGGTGAAAGATGAACTTGTCGTGTTGAATGATGGCGAAGGTAAGCCTGAACTGATCGTCTGTGCCGTCCCCTATCTGCGTGACCGTGATATACGGCGTGCCGAGGCTGGTGAAACCTTTGAAGACAAGGGGCGCAAGCTGGTGGAGGGAATAAGTGCCCATTACCGTGACGTTGGCGCGGCGGCTGTAGCCAGACGCGCCGAGTTGGGGGAGGCTCTTCATATCATTGCCATGGGGCACCTTTTTACGAGCGGTGGTCAGACGGTTGAAGGGGATGGGGTGCGGGAGCTCTATGTGGGTACCCTTGGTCAGGTACGTGCTGATGTTTTTCCGGATTGTTTCGCGTATCTGGCCCTCGGCCATTTGCATACGGCGCAACGCGTGGGCGGTTCAGAGTTCCGCCGCTACTCTGGAGCACCGCTTCCGATGAGTTTCGGCGAGGCCGGGGGGCACAAGATTATGCTGCTGCTGAATGTTGATGACAGTGGCGTAGCGGTACAAGAAGTGCCGGTTCCCTGTTTTCAACAGCTTGAAACAGTGCGCGGTGACTGGAGTCATATCAGCGGGCGTATTTCCGCCTTGAAAAACAGCAACTCTTCGGTGTGGCTTGAGGTCATCTACGAAGGGGTCGATGTTATAGGCGATTTACAGGAGCGATTACGCGAACTTGTTGACGGAACAGCTGTGGAAATACTTCGAGCGAAAAACATGCGTCTGGTTGAGCGGGTTATGAGCCGGATGGCGATGGAAGAGACTCTTGACGACCTCACCGTTGCTGATGTCTTTGCCCGCTGTCTTACTGCCAATGAGGTGCCTTTGGAACAGCATGCTGAGTTGGTCGCGGTCTTTCAAGAGGCTGTTGCCGCTTTGCATGAAGACGATACGCTGGGACAATTATGAAAATCCTGCGGCTCTCCTTCAAAAATCTTAATTCCCTGGCCGGTGTCTGGGAGATTGATTTCAAACACCCGGAGTACGTCTCCAGCGGCATCTTTGCTATAACCGGGCCGACCGGTGCCGGAAAATCAACGATTCTCGACGCTATCTGTCTGGCCCTGTACGGTCAGACACCCCGTTTGGGCAGAATCACCCAGGGCGAGAATGAAATCATGTCGCGTCAGACCGGTGAATGTTTTGCCGAAGTTGAATTTGAAACGGTAAAGGGTTGTTTTCGCTGCCACTGGAGCCAACACCGCTCGCGTAAACAGGCTGACGGCCAGCTGCAGTCGCCGCGCCATGAGATTGCCGTGGCGGAAACCGGGATTATCATCGAATCAAAACTGCGAGCGGTTGCCGAAAAGGTGGAAGATGTCACCGGCATGGATTTCGACCGTTTCACCCGCTCGATGCTGCTGGCGCAGGGGAGCTTCGCCGCTTTTCTGCAGGCCCGCCCCGACGAGCGTGCCCCGATACTGGAACAGATTACCGGTACTGCGATCTACAGCCGCATTTCGATCAAGGTTCACGAGCGCACGACTGAAGCGCGCAAGCGTCTGGCTGAGCTGCGTGCCGAGCTTGGCGGCATCATACTGTTGTCTCCTGCAGAGGTGGATGCGCTGTATCTCGAAATGACCGAGCTGCAACGGAAAGAGGTCATTCTGACCGCCACTGTGGCTGAAGTCCGCGAAGCCCAGTCTTGGCGGGAGCGGATTATGGTGCTTGAGAGCGAATTGCTACAGCTGGGACAGGAGCAGCTTGCTTTCGAGGAGCGAAAAGCAGCGGCAGCGCCGCAATTGGAGCGGCTGGCGTTGGCCGGTCGTGCTCTCAAGCTAAGTGGCGATCATGCCCATATTCTTTCACTGCGAACCATGCATGAGAGAGAACAGGGTGAATATGCCGTTTTGATAGCTAGGCTCCCGCAGCTACAGCTTGATTGGCAGGCGGCTTTTGAGGCGTTGGAGCAGGCCGAGGCGGATCTGGCAACAGTCCGCGGCGTGCAGGCACAGGAAGCAGAGCTGATCCGGATGACGCGTGAACTCGATGTGAGGATTGGTGAAGCGCAGACACGGCTGCAGGGAATAGCGGTTGAGAGCGAAAAAACTCTGCGCCAAACGAACGCCTACCGTCAGGTGATTGCCGGTTGCGACCAGCGCATGAACTCCCTCGGTGCCGAGCTGCGCGTTGTGACGGAATTTCTTGACGAGCATCTGGCTGACGCTGGATTGGCCGGAGCGTTAACCGGTATTGAACAGCAGTTGAAGGCACTTAATGCCGCAACTACACAGTGCGCTGCCTTGCAGGAACGGCTCACCCGACAGACCTCTCTCGTAGAAAATGCCTCGCTTGCGCATCGTCATGCTGACAGCGTGTGGCTGTTGGCACAGCAGGCTGTAACCGTGGAAGAACAACGATTGGCGGAGCTGCATGCCGGATGTGAAGCGCTATTGCAGGGGCGCGATCTCGCCGCGTGGCGAGTCGATGCAGAAATGCTTGCGGCACGGCAGAGCCGTTTTGGGGCCTTGCAGGAAGCCGTGACCCGGATTGGGGATGATACAGCGAAACAGGCGGAGCTCAAGCTGCGCCTGAAAGTTCTCGTCCGGAAGCAACAGGATCTGGTGAAACAGGAATTGGCGCTCTCTGGGGAATGCGAGCTGCGCGAACAGGTGACCAGCCGCCTGCAGGATAACGTCATATTGCTCAATCGTGTTCGCAGTCTCGAGGATGACCGCCGGCAGCTCGTTGATGGTAGCCCGTGCCCACTCTGTGGTTCCGCTGAACACCCCTATGCCGCCGGGAACATTCCTCTGCTTGACGAGGCGCAGGCAGAGCTGAAGCTGGCCTTGGAATCGGCCAAACTAACGGTTGGGCAACTTGGTAGTGTCAGGGAGGAATTGGTAGCAGTCAGCAAGGACCTGCAGCAGGCCGATCTGGAACAACAGGAACTTCAGACCCGCCTGGAACGTGATAATAGCTTTTGCACCGAGGTCTCAGCCGAATTGGGAGTCTTTTGTAAAGCTGGTGTCAGTGCCGACGAGGTGGAGTCGGCCATCAGGCTTGCGTCTGATGCAAACAGTGAGGCAATGGTGAGCCGTCGCGCCATGATCCACGGTATCGAACGTCAGGAACAGGACGTGCGGAGTGCTCAATCGGCTCTTGCCGTGGCCAAGGACGAACTGGCTGGGCATGATAAAGCGCGCTTGGCGGCACAGTTGGGATTGGAAAATGCCCAGACGGAGCGAGCGTCTCTGGAGGATGAAGTTGCTTCCCTGAATACCAGCCTTGACCGGGTGCTGACGGAGGTAAGAAGCACGGTAGCTTCATATGGCTACAGTAGTATTGTCCCGGAGAGATCAGATGAGATTCTGGCGGATCTGGCCGCGCGCAACAGCAGTTTTATTCAGCACCAGCTATCCCGTGATCTTCTGCATGACAGGCGTATCGAAGTCTCTGCAGAGCGTGAGAAGCAGCTGGCTCTGCTGGCAGAGTCGGAAAAAAATCTGATCGATCTGGAACAGCAGCTGCGTGACAAGAGAACAGAGCTGGATAGAGTGGTGGAACAGCGACTGGAGCAGTTTGGTGAACGGACTACGGATAACGAGGAAAAACGGCTGGCCGCTACAGTGGCAAAAGCTGGTGAAGTTCGTGAAACTGCTCTCCAGCAGCAGAATCGTCTTCAGGGTGAACGTGCCGCTCTGACACAGCAGCTGGAACGTTTAACGCAGTCGCTTACGCGGAGTGGTGAACAGCGATCAAGTCTGGAAACGGCTTTTACGCTCCGTTTGGCTGAAAACGGTTTTGCTGATGAGGCTGCCTATCTGCTGGCATGTTTACCGCAGGAGCGTTTTGACGAACTTGCCAGGGAGGCTGACGCTTTGCGTACTGAGGAAACCACGCTGCAGACGCGCCGTGAGGACCGCAGCGCGTCTTTGGCTGGCGAGTTGAACAGGGCTTTGACTGACAAGCCGCTTGAGCTGATTCGGGAGGAGTACGCAGTCGTAACAGGGCAGTTGCATGAACTGCAGAAGGGGGGAGGGGCGCTTGAACAAAGAGTGCAGCAGCATGCAGAACAGCAGCAGCGCCATCAGACGCGCCTCCAGGCGATCGAACTCCTCAAGAGTGAGTGCGAACGATGGGAGAGGCTGCACAGCCTGATTGGTTCCGGTGACGGTAAGAAGTTCCGCAACTTTGCCCAGGGTCTGACCTTCGAGCTGATGGTTGCCCATGCAAACCGCCAGCTGCAGAAGATGAGTGATCGTTATATCCTGATACGCGACAGCAGCGAACCACTGGAACTGAATGTTATCGATAACTACCAGGCGGGGGAGATCCGCTCAACCAAGAACCTGTCCGGCGGTGAGAGTTTCATCGCCAGTCTGGCCCTGTCGCTGGGGCTGTCCAGCATGGCGAGTCGCAATGTGCGCGTTGATTCGCTTTTTCTTGACGAAGGTTTCGGGACGCTAGACGAGGATGCCCTTGAAACAGCCCTTGAAACCCTTTCCGGGCTGCAGCAGGACGGAAAGCTGATCGGTATCATCTCACATGTACCGGCGCTAAAAGAGCGCATCGGCACCCAGATTCAGGTAGAGTCCGGCAGTGCGGGGCGCAGTACTCTCAGTGGCCCGGGGTGTCGGCGCCTACCTTGAATAGATCAATGTGGTGATTGATGCTTTGGTGTTAATTGGTATAAAAAAGACATAAATGTTGACTTATCCTCGTGTGTTGAAGTATTAAATACCGTTCTCAAGTACGTCCCCCTTCGGACCACCGGTATATCCCCATTACACCCTAATAATTACGAGGCCCCACGTGTACACAGATGCAGTTGTCCCTTTACTAACCACATTATCCGGACGCTTTGTCCGCTTTTCTTGTGCTGCGCTGTTATTGTTGCTGGCACTCAACACGGAGACATCTGCGAGCCAACTCCCTTCGCCCGGCCATGAAACACTGCTGTCTCCCTCCCAACTTGCCAGCTTGACCGGTTCGGTAAGCGGGGGTGCGACCGGCCAGGATACAGAGATCAGCAAAGGGATCTTTACGAACAACTCATCAGCCCATACCACTGGTGCGTTAGCTCCCGTTGCTGAAAAAACTGATACCCACGAAAAGCTGGTTTACACATCAGTCCTGGAAAAACGTAACCCGGATTGGAACGGTATCTGGAGAGATACCGGTGTTCTTTTTGGCGCTCAGGCTGTGGCTGCCGGCCTTACCTTGTTGGCACCGGAGAGTTTTTCCGGTTGGAGCGCCGAGGAAAAGAGGAACAGTTTTAAGAAGTATGGTAACAATTTTGTGCATCCTGTTGTTGATAAGGATAAATTCTATATCAACTACATCCTTCACCCCTATTGGGGAGCTACCTACTATACCCGTGCGAGAGAGCGCGGTTTTGATCAAGGCTCCTCGTTTCTTTATTCAACGTTGATGTCGGCTTTGTACGAGTTCGGCTCCGAGTGTTTTTACGAGAAGCCCTCCATTCAGGACCTGATCGTTACACCTGTGCTTGGTTCCGTGCTGGGCGCCTACGTTTTCGAACCCTGGCGCGAGTCCATCAAGCGCAAGCCAGAGTTGCGCTGGTATGATCATGCGGCACTCGTTGCAACCGATCCTATTGGCGTCCTCAGTTTGGGATTCGAAAAAATGTTCGGTCTCAAACCCACCATTATGATTGACTATAAAGTGCCGCAGCTACAGCATAAGGCTTCCGTGGAAGCTGCTGGATCTACTCTGGCCTCGCGAAGCAGCGGCCTTGGGCTTGTCTTGCAGTTCCCGCTGAACTGATGATGACAGGATTACAGCAGTAGTGTTGAGAGTAACACTCTCTTCTTTGTTGATGACTAAAGATTGAAACAGAAACGGCCTCCGGAATTTACATTCCGGAGGCCGCGCTGCGTTTAAGGCTGGAAAAACTGTTACTGGGCAGCTTTTACCATCAGATCGCTTACCAGCTTCGTAAAACGGAGCGGGTCTTTGATGGTGGAACCTTCGGTCAGGAGTGCCTGATCGTAGAGCAGGTCGGCATAGTCGGCCAGCGCCGCTGCCGAGGCATCCTTCTGGTGGATTGAGGCCATCGCCTTCAGAATCGCGTGGTCGGGGTTCAGTTCCAGGATGCGCTTGGATTCCGGCACGGCCTGGTTCATCGCTTTCATGATGCGCTCCATGTTGGCGTTCATGCCGTATTCATCGGCAACCAGACAGCAGGCGCTGTCGGTCAGGCGGTTGGAGAAACGGACCTCCTTGACCTTGTCCTTCAGGCGGTCGTTCATGAGGGAGATCAGGTCGCTGAACTCCTTCTGGGCCTCTTCACGCTTCTTTTCCTTCTCCTGCTTCTCTTCCTCGCTGTCAAGGCTGATGTCGCCGCGGTCCACCGCTTTCAGGTGTTTCTCTTCGTATTCAGTCAGTGACTGAACGACCCACTCATCGACCGGATCGGTCAGGAAGAGAACTTCATAGCCCTTGGCACGGAATGCCTCAAGGTGAGGGGACTGCTCCAGTGTTTCGCGGCTGGCGCCGGTGATGTAATAGATATCTTTTTGACCTTCAGGCATCCGGCCGACATATTCCTTCAGTGAAACAAAAGAGCCGGCTTCGGTTGAGGTGCTTTCAAACAGGATCAGCTCCTGCAGTTTTTCCTTGTTGGCGTAGTCAAAGTGCATGCCCTCTTTGATGACCTGGCCGAACTCCTTCCAGAAGGAGACGTATTCATCGAAGTTTTGCTCCTTAACCTCTGACAGGGTCGAAAGAATCTTGCCGACAAGGCTCTTCTGGATGCGCTTGATCTGAACGTCTTCCTGAAGTATTTCACGCGACACATTCAGCGGCAGGTCGGACGAATCCACAACGCCGGTGACGAAACGCAGGTAGTCAGGTATCAGCTCTTCGCACTTGTCGCTGATGAAAACGCGGCGGACATACAGCTGAAGACCTTTCTTGCGGTCGTTCATGAACATGTCGAAAGGTTTCTTGGCCGGCAGGTAGAGCAGTGCCTTAAACTCGCTGGCACCCTCTGCAGAAAAGTGAATCGTGCGGAACGGTGCATCATAATCGTGGGAGACGTGCTTGTAGAACTCGGTGTACTCCTCTTCAGTGACGTCGCTCTTGGGGCGGGCCCAGATTGCTTTCATCGAATTTAGAGTCTGCTCTTCGGTCTTTTCGATAGAGCCGGCACCCTCGATCTCCTTGCCCTCGGCATCTTTCACCGTCTCGGAACGGGTGACATCCATGACGACCGGGTATTGGATGTAGTCGGAGTACTTCTTCACGATTGAGCGAATCTTCCATTCATCAAGGTACTGCTTGAATTCTTCTTTGAGATGCAGGGTGATCTCGGTGCCGCGCTCTTCTTTGCTGCACTCTTCGACCGTATAACTGCCGTCTCCGGTCGATTCCCAGCGGCAGCCGTCAGTTACGGCTCCACCCTTGCGGGTTTCCATGGTGACGCGGTCTGCAACCATGAACGAGGCGTAGAAACCGACGCCGAACTGGCCGATCAGCTCAGGATTGTCGCTGGTGGCTTTCTCCTTCAACGACTGCATGAACGCCTTGGTGCCGGAGCGGGCGATGGTGCCGATGTTTTCTTCCACTTCGGCTATGTTCATGCCGATGCCGTTGTCGCGGATGACCAGGGTGCCGGCTTCTTTGTCAGGAACCAGTTTGATCTTCCAGTCGCTGTTACCTTCCAGTAAAGTTTCATCGGAATGTGATTCAAAGCGTACTTTGTCAATGGCGTCGGAAGCGTTGGAAATCAGTTCGCGGAGAAAAATGTCTTTGTTTGAATAGAGTGAATGGATTACCAGATCGAGCAATTGCTGGACTTCGGTCTGGAACTGTCTGGTCTGTTTGGACATGATTGTTGCGTCTCCTTCGGTGTGATGAAATCTGATGGATTCAACATAATCATAATGGATCGTGTTTTCAAGGGGGAGAGGAGTAAAATATTGCTTGTAAACGTTGAAACAGGGGTGACCGGTACATGAAAACGTAACCAGGCTGTGCATACTGCAATTGATTATCAAGACAGTTATGCTATAGTCCGAATATTCATATCGGTCCAACTTAGTTCTAAAAATACACTTTTATTCAGAGGAGCGAAGAGCACATGAAAAGTAAACATGATATCGACGATGATGATGAGATGCTTGAGGACGTTGAAGAAGCGGACGACGTCAGTTTTGCAGAGCTGTTTGAGCAGGACGGCAAACAGGACAAGAGATGGCTGGAACCGGGGCAGAAGCTGACCGGTAAAGTTCTGAAAATCGGCAACGAGTGGATTTTTATGGATACCGGCCAGAAAGGCGAAGGTGTCATCGAGCGGAAGGAGTTTCTTGATAGCGACGGCAATGTCACTGTTGCGGAAGGTGATTCGATAACCGCCTACTTCCTCTCTTCCAGCCATGGCGAGATGCGCTTTACAACGAAACTTGGCGGCGCTGCCTCCGGTAGTACCCAACTGGAACAGGCATGGCAGGCAGGGGTGCCGGTTGAAGGTGTCATAGAGAAAGAAATCAAGGGTGGCTATGAAGTGAAATTGGGCACGTCACGTGCGTTCTGCCCGTACTCACAGATTGCCCTGCGGCGTGTTGAGAACCCCGAGGCGCTGATTGGTACACGCCTAACATTCCGGATCAGCGAATATGCGGAAAATGGCCGCAACATCGTCGTTTCCCGTCGCGCCCTGTTGGAGGAGGAACAGCAGCGCCTGAAAGAGGAGGTCCAGGCCGGGATCACTGAAGGGATGACGGTGGCTGGTACGGTGACCTCTCTTCAGGATTACGGTGCCTTTATTGATATAGGCGGCATTGAAGGGCT
The DNA here is from genome assembly GCA_028681335.1 of Desulfuromonadaceae bacterium. Lineage (GTDB taxonomy): Bacteria > Desulfobacterota > Desulfuromonadia > Geobacterales > Pseudopelobacteraceae > JACRCG01. The sequence continues at coordinate 175,286 of JAQUIT010000003.1, forward strand.
GCTTCCGGTTTCGGAGATCGGCTGGAGCCGGGTTAAAGATGTACGTGAGGTGCTGAGCATCGGTCAGCAGCTGAAGGTTATTGTTAAATCGATCGACAGGGAAAAGGATCGAATTTCCCTCAGCCTCAAGGATACCCTGGCTGATCCGTGGGAAGAGGTGCCTGCCAAATTCCCTGAAGGGTCTTACCATAGCGGGACGATTGCACGTCTCGACACGTTCGGCGCCTTTGTCACCCTGAGTGACGGAGTTGACGGTCTGCTTCATATATCTAAGCTGGGAGCCGGCAAGCGGATCAATCATCCTCGTGATGTTGTGAAAGAGGGTGAGCAGCTTGAAGTCAAGATTGAGAGTATTGACCGCGCCAATCGGCGCATCTCCCTTGCTCTGGCCGGTCCGGCCCGTGCTGCCGCAGAAGAAGAGGCAACCATGACTGAATTTCGCCGTCAGTCGGAGGATGGGCCGAAGGGGATGGGAACGTTGGCGGATATGATACGTCCCAGAGTACAAAGAGGTAAGAAATAAGCGATGTCTGAATTATCTGTCGAAGATCCGGATTGGGACAGCCGCTGCAAACAGTGTGGGGAATGCTGTTTTGAAAAAATCGAGGATGAGCGAGGTAATATTTTCTACACCAGGACCGCCTGTCGCTTTCTCGATGTTGTCAGCCGTCGCTGCAAGATCTTCGAGCGCCGCTTCGAGATCAATCCAAGCTGTGTAAAACTGACACCTGAACTGGTCCAGACCTTGCGGTGGCTCCCGCGTGACTGCGGGTACCATCGCAAGGCTGTTGAACCGGCTCGTGCTTCGGATAAAAAACGAAAGAGATAAATGTCACGGTATAAAGAGGAAGGTGTTACCGTTCGACACCCTCTAACAGTTCCATAACAACTTCAGCTCTGTTGAGCGTATAGAGATGTACTCCGGGGACTCCTGAATCCAGAAGTTCCCGGATCTGTTTTCTGGCATGGGCGATGCCGATTTTTTGTACCGCTGCCGCACCTCCCTCATTATCCGCCTGTTCCAAATCGGCCAGAAACTCCGGCGGAATTGACGCTCCGCAGAGAGAGACAATCCTTTTAACGACTTTCAGGCTAACGACGGGGAGAATGCCGGGAATGATCGGTTTAGAGACGCCGGCTTCCCGGGCGCGCTTCACAAAGGCGTGATACAGGCTGTTGTCAAAGAACAGCTGGGTTATCGCAAAGTCCGCCCCGTTGTCGAGTTTCAGTTTCAAAAAAGAGAGATCTGCCTGCGGGCTGACGGCCTCCGGGTGTACCTCCGGGTAACCGGCAACTCCGACACCCATATTCGGAAACGAGTCCCGGATCAGACTGACCAGATCTGAGGCGTACTGCAGCGGAGATGAGGTGGAAGCAACGGTCGTCCCGTCAGTCGGGAGGTCACCGCGCAGGGCAAGCACGTTGTCTACCCCTGCCGCAGCAAGATCGCTCAAAAACTGTCTGATCTCACCTGGTTCTGATCCGATACAGGTCAGATGCGCCATCGTTTCCAAGCCATACTCCTGCTGGAGGCGGGTGACTATCTCAAGGGATTCGGCATGGGCGCTGCCTCCGGCACCATAGGTTACGGAAGCGAAGAGCGGGTTAAGCCGGGCAAGTTTCTCTACGGTCTCAAAAAAGGCGGGCCAGTCTTCACGTTTTTTGGGCGGGAAAAACTCCAGTGACATGAATTGCTTATTCTGGTTGATTGAATCGATGATTTTCATAATTCTCCACTAAGATTATGGGCAGATAAAACCTGTCAGCACCTTTTTATCTAAAATGGAAAACAAATAGCAATAGAAGATTGTATCGGTTTTTTGATTTGACAGCATATGACCGGATAACGTATACAGTGAAACCGTATTTTAGTGATTTTTCACAGCTACTTAGCGGCTAGTGACTGCATTAAGTGCCAACCATAAAATTTACAAAGAGAGAAGTGTAACCATGTTTAACTTGAAACCTGAAGTTGTTGCCCAACTCGAACGAGTGCTCGGTTCTGTAGAAATGCTGCTTCCAAAGGCGGTGGCTGCGATTGATTGGGAGCATTGCCATGCGGCTAACTGGCGGCGTCACTCTTTTTCCGGCTATCTTGAACCGGTTCGCGTGACTGATACAACCATGCTGTCTGAACTGCTCGGTGTCGAAGAACAGAAAGAGATTATGGTCAGCAACACCCGTCAATTTCTGGCTGGACTGCCGGCAAACAACGCCCTGCTCTGGGGATCGCGCGGTTCCGGTAAATCGTCGATTGTCAAGGCGCTGCTGAACGAATTTGCCCCACAGGGTCTGCGCTTTATCCAGGTGGAAAAAGAAGACCTGATCTATCTGTCAGAAATCTTTACCGCCGTGGAGAACCAGCCGTACCGCTTTATCCTGCTCTGCGATGACCTGACTTTTGAAGTTGGCGAGCTGAGTTACAAGATGCTCAAAAGCGCGCTGGATGGGTCTGTCTACTCGGCACCTGAAAATGTCCTGATATACGTTACGTCCAACCGTCGCCATCTTCTGCCTGAATATGAATCCGATCATCTGGGTGGTAAATTTGTCAAAGGTGAGTTGCAGCAGAGCGAAGCGATGGAGGAAAAGGTGTCTCTCTCTGACCGTTTCGGCATCTGGGTTGCTTTCTATGCTTTTTCCCAGGACCGCTACATTGACGCTGTGCGGCTGAATGTCGAAAAAGAAAGCGCCATGCACAACGTCACTATCCCCTGGAGCAGCGATATAGAACATGACGCAATCCAGTGGTCGCACGACAAGAGTAAGCGTTGCGGCCGTACCGCATACCAGTTTGCCAAAAACTGGGTGGGGCGATATCTCCTGGCGACCAGAAATAAATAAAATATACACTGCAGTTATTTTCTGCTGGCATTTTTCATCCGTCCTCTTTATATTGAATTTCAAGTTCAATAAGGAGGGCGGATGATTCTCGAAAAAAAGAAGACATTTAACGATTTTGCAGCTTCAAAAGGGCTTCGTTCCACCCGTCAACGTGACATCATCCTCGATATTTTCCTCTCCACTCATGAACATATCAGCGTCGAAGAGCTCTATCTAAAAGTAAAATCGAGTAATCCCGGTATTGGACATGCTACCGTCTACCGCACCCTGAAGCTGTTTGCCGAAGCCGGTCTGGCGCGCGAAATTCTGCTTCATGACGGACAGACTCGCTATGAGCATGTTGTAAAGGGAGAACATCATGACCATCTGGTCTGCACCGGTTGCAACTCAATCATTGAGTTTGAAGATGAAACAATAGAAAAACTGCAGAGCGAGATCGCCGCGCGACACGGCTTCCTTATTAACAGCCACAAGATGGAGATATATGGCCTTTGCGCCAACTGTCGCCGATAAATTGACTGCGCCCTCCGCACTGCGTGAGGGTATTATTTTACCGATATAATGAAAATGAATTTCAAAAGCATGATGGGGACGTACGTTATGGCTACATGCTGCACTAAACAGACGGAAGCACCTCTACCCGGAGATACCCGGAAAATTGCCCTGGTGGGTAATCCTAATGTCGGTAAAAGCGTACTGTTCAACGCCTTGACCGGCGCATACGTGACGGTTTCCAATTACCCCGGTACCTCGGTTGAGGTTTCGCGCGGCAGCGCAACCATCAACAGCCAACAGTGGGAGGTCATAGACACTCCCGGCATGTATTCGATCCACACAATCACCGAAGAAGAACGGGTAGCGCGCGAAATCCTGCTGCACGAGAGCCCTGACGTGGTGATTCACGTGCTTGATGCCCGCAATCTGGAGCGGATGCTGGCCATGACGATCCAGCTGATAGAAGCCGGACTGCCGGTGATCCTGGTGGTCAATATCATGGATGAAGCCGAGCGGATGGGGCTCTCTATCGACCTGAAGCTGCTGCAGCAGAAACTGGGCATTCCGGTCATCGGCGCTGCAACTGCCCGCAAACGTGGCATCGACGAAATTCGTGCGGCAATACATGCGTACCGCTGTGCCTGTGATCAGCAGCGTTTTGAATACAGCCGCCTGCTGGAGCGCGATATCAATGAGGTTGCCACTGTTATGCAGGGGGAGTACATCCTCTCCCGTCGTGCTTTGGCCCTGCTGCTCTTGCAGCAGGATGAAGAGATAACCGAACTGGTGCGCCACCGTGAGGGCGACGCATTTGGGCCACTGGCAGAGAAAGTGCGTGAGATAGCCTTTGATCGCCGTGAATCGTTTCACCTCGATCTTTCGCTGGAGCGCAAGGAGATGGTACGGCGCATCATAACCGGTGTCTTTACAGCCCCGGAAAAGCGTGTTGTGACTATTGCCGAGCGTCTGTCGAATTTGGCGACTCGTCCTCTCACCGGTGTGCCGATGCTGCTGATTGTACTTTACTTTGGTCTCTATCAGTTCGTCGGAGTTTTCGGGGCCGGTACCGTCGTCGATTTTCTTGAAGGAAAGATCTTTGAAGGACTCTTCAACCCATGGATCATCGGTGTGGTCAAGTCGATTATCCCGTGGGAGATCATCCAGGAGTTGTTCGTCGGAGAATACGGCATCATCACCCTTGGTATCCGTTATGCCGTCGGAATTATCCTGCCGATCGTAGCAACCTTCTTTATCTTTTTCTCTTTTCTTGAGGATACCGGTTACTTCCCGCGTTTGGCGCTGCTCGTTGACCGCGTCTTCAAGCATTTCGGTATGACCGGCCGGGCTGTTATCCCGATGGTGCTCGGTTTTGGTTGCGATACCATGGCAACGATGGTTACCCGTACCCTTGAAACCACCCGTGAGCGAATCATTGCCACCATACTGCTGTCGCTGACCATTCCCTGCTCGGCCCAGCTCGGGGTGATCATCTCGTTGCTGTCCAAATTTCCCGGGGCGCTTGCCGTATGGAGTTGCTGCCTGTTGCTGCTGTTTATCGCCGTCGGCTTCCTCTCGGCCAAAATCCTCCCCGGAGAGGCGCCGATGTTCTATATGGAGCTGCCGCCAATGCGTCTGCCCCAGTTAGGCAATGTCCTCACCAAGACCTATACCCGCATGCAGTGGTACTTTCTGGAAATCCTGCCGCTGTTTGTCCTGGCTTCGGTGCTGCTCTGGCTCGGCAAGATCACCGGCTTCTTCGAGAAAATGGTTAGCGCCATGACTCCGGTGATGGCGTCCATCGGATTGCCGAAGGAGACCGCCGTGGCGTTTATCTTCGGTTTCTTCCGCCGCGACTATGGCGCTGCCGGCCTGTACGAGTTGCAGAACAAGGGGCTGATGGATGCCCGTCAGCTGACCGTGGCCGCCGTCACCCTGACCCTCTTCATCCCCTGCATTGCCCAGTTCCTGATTATGAAGAAGGAGCGCGGCTGGAAGGTTGCCGGCGCCATCGGCCTCTTTGTCAGCCTGTTGGCGTACGGCAGCGGTTATGTGTTGAACAAGGCGCTGCTTGTGACCGGATTACTGTCATGATCTGCGGATTCTGCGGCTATGAATTTGAAGAAGAAAACGGCAAACAGGGGTGTGGCGGCTGTTCCGGCGGCTGTCACAGTGTCCACTGTCCGCGCTGCAATTATAAAAACCCGCTGGAGTCAGGGGTTGTCAAAAAACTTAAAACGATCTTCGGCAAGAACTTAAAAGATAAGGGAGACAAGGCATGAAACTTTCGGAAAAGGCGGAAGAGATACTGGAGGCTCTGTGGATTGCGGTTGAAGAGGGTGGGGCGGCTTTCCTCGATCCGGAGAAGATGGATTTTCCTGCCGATGATCCCGCGTATCGTGAGTTGACCGGCCATGCCATGATCGAAATCCGCCAGGGGATGATCTATTTTCGTCCCGAAGGGATCGATGAGGGGAAAATGACTATCCGTCGTCATCGCCTGGCGGAACGCCTGATGATGGATGTGCTTAATATCCGTGGGGATGACGGTGAATTCAAAGCATGCCAGTTCGAACATCTGCTCAACGAAGGCGCCGATGTTAAGGTCTGTACGATGCTGAACCATCCGACAACCTGCCCGCACGGCAAGCCGATTCCTCCGGGGGAATGCTGCCATCAGGCCCGTGCCGCCGGTGATTTGGGGGTCGTGCCGCTGACCGAGTTCAAATCCGGTCAGGAGGGTGAGATCGCCTATATCCAGACCGAAGACGGCAAGAAGATGCAGAAGCTGATGGCTATGGGAGTACTGCCCGGCAACCGCATCGTCCTGACGCAAGCCTACCCGTCATACGTATTCAGAGTCGGCTATTCGGAATTCGCCATCGATTCAAATCTTGCCAAAGAGATCTTTGTGCGTAAGTAGGTGGCTATAGATAGAGTTAGATGCGGGAGGGCAGGGGAATTTGCCCTCAACTCTAACTTCATGTGGGTATCTTGCACAGTCGGCACATGAAGCTCCTGCTGGTTGAGGTCCCGGTGATCCGGCTGCGCCTGTCGTCGCTGGTCAAGGTGTTGAGGTTGGCCTGCGGGGAGTACTCGCCCCAGCCCCAGGCGAGACGCGCCGTGCCGGGGCGGATCATGGTGGCGAAGCGAACCGTCATTGCGACGCTGCCTTTGGGCGTTTCGATCCTTATTACCTCACCCTCGGCAAACTTCAGTCGGCTGGCGTCGTCCGGGTGGATATCTATCATGCAGTCCGCACCCTTTCTGAGGAGCGAAGGAATGGTGCGAAACTGGGAATTGGTGAAGCGGATATCACGGCTGCCGCTGATCCCCAGGACCGGGTACTTATCGCTCTGATCGGCAAAACTGATCGGGTTGTCACCCCAGCCGTTCTCAAACGGAACTCCTGACAAACCAGCAGCGGCAAGCCGCGCGGAGAAAAACTCAACCTTGCCGGAAGGCGTCCGGAAAGGGTTGATCCGGAACTTCTCGTAGCGCAGCTCTTCGATGCGCACACCGTTTTTACCCTCCTTGCGCAGTTTCTCAACCGTAACCCCCGCAGGTTCCAACTGATAATTAATCGCCTCCTCCGCTGTCTGCCACGGGAACTCGGCGGAATATCCAAGCCTTTTCCCCAGTTCAAAGACGATCTTCCAATCCGGCCATGAAGAGCCAACCGGCGGGATAGCCGCATTCTGGAGGACAATTGGATTGTTGCGGATGGCGGCGCGGTTGAGCTGGGTCTCCTCAAAGCAACTGGCGGCCGGAAGGATGACGTCGGCACATTTGGCCGTTTCAGTCATGAACATATCGATCACCACCAAGGTATCCACCTTGGCGAAGGCCTCTCTGGTGCGGGTGGAATCAGCCATGGTAATGAGTGGGTTGCCGGACTGGACCACCACCATCTTCAGCGGGTAGGGCGACTCCTGCAGAATGGCATCGACAACACACCCCTGTACCTGATTGCCCCAGGTCTCGGAAAAGGTGTTGAACAGCGGGTAGTTGTGGGTAATGGGGAGAAGATCGGCGTCGAGCCGTTCCCGCAGCTGGATGTTGCGCACCGGAATCGGTTGGGGCAGCAGATCGCCGCCCGGCTTGTCGATGTTGCCGGTCAGGGCGCGCAGCATGGCCACGGCCCTGGTGGTGTCAAAAACCTCGATGTGCATATCCAGGCCGTTGCCATCAATGATGGCGGCAGGCTTGGTGGTCGCATAGAGACGGGCCACCTGGCGGATCTGTGCGGCGCTCAGCCAGAGGTTTTCGGCCACCTCGTCCGCTGAAAATTGTGCGGCCGCCTTTTTCAGTTCATCAAAGCCAACCGTATACTGCTCGACGAACTCGGCATCGTAGAGGTTTTCCGTGATGATCTCGTTGATCATGGCCATGGCCAACAGACCGTCATGCCCCGGTTTGATCTGCAGCCAGATGTTGGCCTGGCGGGCCAGTTTCGTTTCTATTGGATCGATGACGATCAGCGTGGCGCCATGCTCCTTGGCCCACAGGATTCCCTCGGCCGCACCCAGGGCGGTGTTGCCGTCGTTCTTGCCCCAGACGATGATGCACTTGGCATTTTTGGCTTCGGGAAAGACCATGGAGCCGTAGGTGTAAGAATGGGCAAAATCGCGGGAAACGAAACAGACGGAACCGTTGCCGATAGTATTGGGGCTGCCGAAGGCACTCATCAGCCGGTTGGGATAATCCCACGGTGCGCCCCAGTCGGCGGCCATGCCGCGCAGCCAGGCCACGGACTGGGGGCCTGATTCCTGCCGGTACTGATGGAACTTGGCCGCAACCAGATCAAGAGCTTCGTCCCAACCCGCTTCACGAAACCCCGAACCGTCCTCTTTTTTTATGAGCGGCATGGTTAGCCGCCTTGGTGAATAGACGATCTCCGGGGCAGCGTCCAGTTTGGCGCAGCTTAAGCGTTTGTCCGCGTCGAGAAAGGATTTGCGCCGGGCTCCGATCAGACGGCTGTCCTCCACCTCAGCCTCTATAGGGCAACATGATGAACATAAACGACAGACGGTATCGACAATCATTGGTTACTCCCCAGCGGCTCGCATGGACAATACCGCAGTTCCATTGCCGCCTCTCAGCAGTTGTCACGCATAATGTAAAATAACCTGATGATGTAAATTCAATTGCGCCGCATCTGACGGACTCAGGTTAGACTCGCTTTATAACCAGCATTTCGTTGCCGCCTCGCTGAAACTCATACGGTACGTGCTTAACCTCTACGGTAAAGCCATGATTCTCAAAATGCCGGATCACCACAGGGAGGTGAGGCGATGGAGCACCTTCAAGCGTTAGCAGCGGAAACACACGCAGTTCGCGCGCCACACGCAACATTTCCTGGAGAGCCTGAAGATGAAATTCGACAGAAAAGTGAGCGCTGTATAAAAACAGAAAATGAGACGACAAGGCCAGGTCAAATTCACCTCGTTTAAAAGGCAGCGATGGTAATTTACATGAAATGTATCTACCTTCTTTTCTACCAGCATCAAAGTCCGCAAGGAACGTTTCCATAGAAGACATACGAAGGCTTCCGAGTTGCTCTGTCGAACGAATTGCTTCCCATACATAGTCGCAATGATTTTCGCGCATTTGCGTCATCACGGTATCATAGGTTTTGGAAATGCGCTTTCTGATCTGTTCAGCATTAAAAGCATAGACTGGATCTGCCGATACGATAGTTCCGCCCCGTGTCGTCAATACAGAATTGAAAGCCGCCGGGCCGTCCCCACATCCAAGAATACGAAGGCCAAGATCGGTATCCGTAAGGTTGAACATGCTGACATACTCCTCATACGAACGTCCCCACGGCACCACTTTGTCGAGTGTAAATCCCACTGTTATTCCTTTCCTCTGACGGCATGGAAGACCACCTGATGGCCTTCAGGTTGCCGTAACACTCAATACAGCTGGAATTGATATGCCGTCATCAGCTCTCACCCTTTGGGTCCATATTCTCAGGCATCATGACTGCAATCACCTGTCCTTTTGCGCATGCCTTCCCATGTGCAGATAAAGTTATATTGACAACTACTTTTCGTTTTTTAATTTCAACGATAACTCCGCGGAGTTCTAATTCAACGCCCAGAGGGGTTGGTGCCAGGTAGACGACATTGAGAGTGCCGGTAACAAATCGAAAGTTAGTTTTTGTACCCATTTCCATACCAGCGGCCCGGCATGCTGCAGCTGATGCAGTGGCGGTGCCGTGGCAGTCGATTAAAGAAGCAAGCAGCCCACCATACACAAAGCCAGGAACCGCTATATGGCAGGACTTGGGTAGGAAATGAGCGACTGTTTCATCACCATCCCAGTAGCTCTTCAGCTGGTGCCCTTCAGGATTGTTTTTGCCGCACCCATAACAGTGACTTAACTCTTCTGGATAGCAGTCTTGGAATGCTTGCTTGCTCACTGGAAACCCCTTGTTTTAAGATGGTTGGTACGCATTGGGATAAACGAAAGATATCTGAGGCTCTTGCAAAAGTCTTAGAATTAGACTCCCCCTCCCTTGACGGGAGGGGACTTTTTTGACTTTTGCAAGAGACTCATCTATCAGATTGCAGCTAACGTAATTGGGAGTAGACCGGCGGTTTTGGCCGGTGCCTCTTCCTGATTTGAGCCATGATATTTTTTAGTTGGTTACATTTCGGGATTCTTCGATAGCAACGCAGTAAACATCGTTAACGCAGTGTTTCAACCGTCTGTTTGTCTTGAATTAAGGGCTTGGTGAAGAGTTTGAGCCACAAATATCCGATTGTCCCAGCAGTAAATGAAGCAAGTAAAATTGCCAGTTTGGATGCATTTATCATGTCTGGATCGTTGGCAAAAGCCAGATTGGCAATAAAGATCGACATGGTAAATCCGATGCCACCCAGGAATCCCGCACCAAAAATGTGCCGCCAGTGCAAGTCGGACGGAAGTCGTGATAAGCCGAGAGAAACCGCGACGAAACTCAAAAGTACGATTCCCAACGGTTTACCAATTGCCAGGCCACAGATTATCCCCAGGCTATTGGTTGTTGTCAGTCCTTGTGCCCAGCCTGATCCAATAATGATGCCGGTATTCGCCAGAGCGAAAATAGGCATGATTATGAACGCGACCGGCTTGTGTAATAAATGTTCAAGCAGGTGTGATGGCGATTTTTGATCATCCTGCGTGGCTGAAAACGGGATTGCAAATGCCAGTAAAACACCGGCAATAGTTGCGTGGACGCCAGACTTCAGCATCAAAAACCACATTAAAATTCCGCCCACCACATAGGGGGAAAGCGACATCACGCGAAATACGCGGTTCATCGTGACAAGTAGCCCAAACAGTGCAAGTGAACCCAATAAATAGAGGATTGAAAGCTTCTCTGTGTAAAAGACGGCGATTATGATAATCGCTCCCAGATCATCCATAACTGCAAGTGCAGTCAAAAAAACTTTGAGGGAAGCTGGAACTCGTTTGCCTAATAGCGCGAGAACACCTAACGCAAAGGCAATATCGGTCGCCATCGGAATGCCGATTCCCACTTGTGTCGGCTTTCCCGAATTCAAAGCAAAATGAATCAATGCAGGTAAGCAGATCCCGCCTAATGCCGCAAAAATAGGAAGAAGTGCATTTTTGAAATCCGAGAGTTCACCATTGTAAAGTTCACGTTCCAGTTCCAGACCAATAAGCAAAAAGAAAACCGCCATGAGCGCGTCGTTTATCCAGTGTTCAATACTCAGGCCACCGACATATGTCTGCCAAAAGCTCAGGTACGTTTCGCTGACGTAAGAGTTCGCAAGCACAAGAGATAAGACCGTACATATGACGAGCAAAATGCCGCTCGATTTTTTTGAATCGAAAAAGTCTACGAATGATTTTGATAAGATTTTACGGGTAATGTCCATAATGGTCTTCCGATCAACGTGGTGGGAGAACACCGGCGGTTTTTGGCCGGTGCTTCTTCCTGGTTGTGCGTCAAGCTCTATAGTTCTCGAATTCCCAGTGAAGGTCTTTCGCAATTTCAATTGCAGTTTCATTCCATGTTTGCCGCGCACAGTGGGGCAGGAGCTTCTGAATAGCTTTTTCAACTGTAGGCCAAGAAAAGCTATCCATGAGAAGATATCCTCGGCCCCAGCGGGTTTCCGTCTTTCTCATAAGGAATTTGGGTGTAACAACCTCAAATGAGAAAACTTCCGCTCCCTCTTGTCCTTTTGGCCCAATTTCCACTTCAATGAATACGGAACAGTCTTCGGAATCTGGCGGTTCCTTCCCATATTCCAGATCGTGACAGAGAATACTTTTTATTTCTGGTTGAACCATGATTTCCTCATATTCTTTTAAAGCCTAACGAACCGTGGCACTTTGGACTTCAATATCCGGATAAGTTCAGGATCCATGTACTCATAGTTGTCGGGTATTTCTAAAACTACCAGCCTTTTTGTCTTAACTTGATCTTTGAATTTACTTGATAATTTGTTGCGGTGACTTTTTTCCATGCAGAGCACTACATCAGCCCATTCAATCAAATCTGCGGATACTGGGGTGGGCGCATCATTATTCGTGCCTGCTGAGATTGCTTCCACTCCCGGATATGAAGAGAATACAACTTCAGCAGTTGGACTTCAAAGCCTATTTTGGCTACACACAAAAAGTAATTTCATAAGTACCTTTGTTCGCTCAACTCGGTAATCTACGGTTTCCCTATATATGTTACTTGTTCCCGGTATAGGTAACTTGTCACTTATATAACTAACCGCTATGGTGCCCTCAAGCGTTGTCTGAAATTACTCAATTTCAGCACAACTGGGCTTAAAAATACATAATGTTGATAGCATAGTAATCTTTTCATTTATAGCAAAACATTGCCAGCCACTCTTGATACATGCCCGGCATTGACCGCTCTGAGATCCGAGAAACCAGCTGGAACAAAGATGGCGGCTCTGGAACCAAATCGAAATTTTTCTATCTACTTTAATAGGTTGGGTAGAAAAAATAGTATTTAAAAAGGGCTAGCTTTTTGAGCTAACCCTTGAAGAACCTAACGGTTATGAGTGCCCGTGTTTTTCGCCACTGGCCTTGAGTTTTTTCATCTCCACCGCTGAACAGCTGGGGCAGATGCCGTGACTGAACATCGCTTCGGAATGATCGGATATGTACTCTTCCAGCTGATTCCAACTGTTTTCATCATCTCTGATCTTTTTACAGTACATGCAGATGGGGATGATTCCTTCCAATTTCTTGACACTGGCAAGCGCCGCTTCCCTTTCGTTCTCCGCCCGGACGCGCTCTGCAATTTCCTTTTTCATATCGGCAACCAGGTCTATGGCCATTGCGTCGAAAGTACGCGATAATTCACCTAATTCATCGTTGTTTGCGGTTGCGCTGCGTACCGTCAGATCCCCTTTGGCTACGGCTGATACCGCCCGGTTAAGTTGTGACAAAGGCTGTAGTACGCGACGATTAAAAAGGAATGCCAACAGTGCCAAAATCAGCAACATGAGAAATGGGATGATAAGCGACAGTGAACGAAAATCACGCTCGGTATTTTGCCGGTGTTTACTAATGGTGCTATTCCAGCGATGCACTGAGTCGGCAAGTACCTGCGAACTACTCTGTAACTGACTGAATAGCAACTTTCTTTGACGGTCGTGCAGGTCATCGGAGGTGTTTAATAGTGCCGATTCCAGCTGGTCGAATAATGCCGGTAGTGATTTTACCTCTTTGAGAGCCTCTGCTGGGGCAGGTATATGGTCACCGGCACTGGCCTCAAGATTCCTGAGGATATCGTTTTGTATCACCTTTAATTGTACTGCTGCCCGTTCTTCAGAATACATGGCGTATTCATGGGTCAGCACGAGCAGGGATGAAATATCGCGCTCGGTGGCTTGGGCCCGTGCCTGTGTAAGTGAAGCCTTGGCCAGTTTGACCGTTATGAGCCAGTTAGCTGCAGCGAGCCCCAGCACCAGCAAAACGGCTATGGAAACAGATGTCTTGAGAAGTGTACTGATGCGCATTAATCACCTGATGATGCTGACAGCCGTTGCCCGAACTTTGCTCAACGGGCCGGCGTTGATGAAGTTTAGATAGTTGGGGGATTTATTCCCTTTAACCAGGCCTTCCTGCCGTGCCCAGCGGGCTTCGCCTTCCAGTGTTGTAAGCAGTGACTGGTCAAGTGTGAGCCGGAAATTGTAGCTCGGCCAGATCCAGTCGATGAATGATTGATCCAGTTTAAGGCGATTGAGCAGTATTGCCTTGGCCTGTTGCGGCTGTGTGTTGATGAATTGCTCCGCACGATCCAAAGCACGAAGTACCTTGACCAGTTCCTCATCGCGGCTGCCGAGAAGTTTCTTGTTCACGATAAGGTTGAAAGTAAGCCTGTATGCATTGGATTTAGTCAGTACTTTGCTGCCCGCCACGGCTTTAAGCGCCTTAAAGGGAAATGGTTCCCAAATAGCAATGGCGTCGACCTCTTTTTGCTGCAGCGCTCTGGCCATATCTTCCGGCTGAAGGTTGCGTATGCGCACCGACTTCGGATTGACACCATTCAACAGCAGCAGCGTTTCAAGATAGTAGTGGCTGGCTGACCCCGTTACCGTACCGACCTGCTTTCCAGCCAGTTGTTTGGGCTGGTTTATTCCAGCCTCGGCGCGGGTGATTATCTTGATATCGTCATCGCTGGAGACAAATGAGGCAATAACCGCAAAATCGCTGTGCTTAAAGCTGTTAAACATTATAACCGCTTCGGAAGAGGTTGCAAGGTCGGCTGTCCCCTCAAGTAATTGCTGAAAAGTACGGTGGCCACCAATCGTATCAATTATCTTGATAGGTAAGCCTTCATCCACAAAATAGCCCTGACTTTCAGCAACATAGAAGGGTAGTGATAGTGGCGTTTGAGAGAGCGAAATTCTCAGCGGTTCTGCTGCTGATGCTGGTGAAAACAGGAAGAGCGGCAGCAGTATAAAGACGAGGGAAGTTACTGCGTGTTTCAAGCTGCTAAGCGCGTATTCAAGATGGTGAAAACGGGTGTGTAATTCGCGTGTTTGAACGCTGTTGGTTGGACGACAGGCCGACATGGCTCCTCCTGAAAAAAATGGATTGGTCCTTTCAGACGTTTTTAGTAAAATATTTTATCAGCCTGCTGTAAGGCTACTTATTGTGCGCCATCCAGCACTTCCCGGACTTTAGTCGTTATACTGGGCAGCGAGAATGGTTTCTGGATAAAATGCACACCTTCATCCAGTACGCCGTGATGGGCAATAAAATCCGCCGTATACCCGGAGATAAACAGGCACTTGATTTCAGGATAGAGCGACAGAATTGTGTTGGCAAGGTCCCTGCCATTCATCGCCGGCATAACGACATCGGTAATCAGCATCCGAATCTTGCCGGCGTGTTCCCGTGCCAGGTTGATGGCCTCACCTGGTGAGTTTGCACTCAGGACGGTATAGCCCTGACCCTCAAGCATCTGTGCCGCAATATTCAGGATCGCCAGTTCGTCCTCTACGAGAAGAATGGTTTCGTTGCCACCGAGAACCGCCTCTGTAGCGCTATCCGCAAGTTTCTGAGAGTCATTGATGTTTGCATCACGAGGGAGATAGATTGAAAATGTCGTGCCAAGGCCCGGTTTACTGTAGACGTTGATGAAGCCGTTGTTCTGTTTTACGGCACCATAGACGGTGGCTAGCCCCAGGCCGGTGCCCTTGCCCAGATCTTTGGTGGTATAAAACGGTTCATAGATATGAGTCAGTGTTTCCCTGTCCATGCCGAAGCCGTCGTCACTGACGCAAAGGTGTACATATTCTCCGGGGGTTGCTTCCCGGTTGGTCTGGCAATATTCCGCATCAATAATGCTGTTGGACGTCCCGATAGTGATTCGACCAGTGTCTAGAATGGCGTCGCTGGCGTTTACGCATAGATTGGCCAGGATCTGGTCAATCTGTGACGGGTCCACCTTGGTCTGCCAGAGTTCCTCCGCCGGCTGCCAGGTAAGCGTTATGTTCTCACCGATAAGCCGCTGCAACATTCTGAGCATGCCTGATATAATTTCGTTAAGGTCAAGGACTCTGGGCGCAATGGTCTGCTTGCGGGCAAAGGCCAGCAACTGGCGGGTGAGGGCGGCAGAGCGCTCTGCAGTGTTTATTATTTCTTGAAGGTCGGCTTGCACGGGGTTGGCTGGTTCCAGACGCATGAGGCCCAGATGGGCATGGCAGAGGATGACCGTCAACATGTTGTTGAAGTCGTGCGCCACTCCGCCGGCCAGACGGCCAACCGATTCCATCTTTTGCGCGTGCTGCAGTTGGCGTTCTAGTTGATCTTTCTCGACTTCAGCCTGTTTGCGGCCGGTAATGTCGATGAAGCTTACCAGGCTTGCCCAGACATTGCCGTTGTCGTCAGTCAGCGGAGCACCGAATACCTCAAGGAGTGATTTGGTCCCGTCAGGGCGTTCCACCTCCAGGTCATCAACGTGAGACGTCACACCACACATTGCCAATTGGATCGGCATCTTATCCGGCGGGTACGGTTCACTTGTTCCGGCCTTGAATATCTTGTATGAAGTGGTGACGTTAGTTTTGGAAGTGTCAGGGATAATTCCCCGGCCCAGGAGTTGAAGGGCAGCTTCGTTTGCCACCAGCGGCTTTCCTGATGGTGCTTCCACCATTAATACGCCAATGGGGATAATTTTCAGGAGGGAAGAGAAGAGACTGTTCTGGCGTTTGAGAGCTGACTCACTCTCTTTCAGGAGGTCCTGGCTGGTTTTATACTCATTGATTTGCTTCCGCAGCCTCTCTTCGGCTGACAGGAGTTCGTCATTCTGTTCGCGTAAAGATCCTTCAATCACCTGGAGCTGGTCATACTGCTGCTGAAGTCTCTCATTGGCATCATGCAGGGATGATTCGGTCTGCTTCTGTTCTGTGATATCACGTGCCGTGGATAATGTGCCTGTCACCGTGCCGTGCTCGTCTGTAAGTGCCTTGCACCACCAGGCCAGAATCCGGATATCGCCATCTTTGCGTCTTTGTCGGCTTTCAACATACATTGATTCTTCCGTTCCATCGTATAACGGCCGGATTATCTGCGCAGTATTCTGTCCTTCTGCAAAATAAGACTCATATGCTTTGCCGACGACGTCGTCCCCGAAAAAATCGCTACCGGCTCTGTTGGACCAGGTATAAACCTTGTTTGTATCAGCTTCCATGATGATATCCGGGACAGCTGACAGGATTGCTTCCTGGCGTGCCTGCAGCAGTTGATAGCGCTTTAAGGATTCAAAAGCCGAGCTGGTTTTGCTGCGCACCTGTTTTCTGAGCATAATAATGAAGGCGGCAGAACCGAGCGCCAGCAGGATGAGTGCAACTAATGCAGTGACAAGCCATCGGGGAATAAGCTTGATCAGGCCGGTGCTGCCGTGCGACCATTTCTGCCGCGCCTTGTTATATGGTGAGTCAGCCTGGTGACGCCATGTGATCAGGTAGTGGTCGAGGAGGTTCAGCAGTTCCTGGTTTTTACCTTTGGCGACGGCGAAGTAGATATCAAACGGGTTGAAGACGACACCGCTCGAGCGGAGGTGGTACTCTTTCATCTTTGCGACGCCAAAGGTACTGTTGACCACACCTGCATCGACCTTTTTTGTCGCGATTGCTTTAAAAACAGCATCAAAACCGGGTAGTTCAATAAATTCACAGGTGATATCAAACTTTTGTACCAGATCGATAAAATTGCGGGCATTGAAATCTCCCTTCATGACAGCAATCTTTTTGCCCTGCACCTCACGTATGCCGTCAATATCGGAGGCCTGCGGCACATACAGCTCTCCCCACACGGTTAGCAGCGGCATCGAGGCGTAATCTACAACTTTTGCCCGCTCTTTCGTATAGGCAACGCTGGTGAGAAGGTCCACTTCACCGGATTTTATGCGCTCCAGTCCCTCGCTCCAGGATCCATAGATATATTCAAAACGAATATTCTCTTGCCGCCCCAAATCGGCAAGGGCATCGACATAAAAGCCTTTTACAATCCCGTCATCGTCCTTAAATATGCCCGGATAGTAATCAAAAGCTCCGACCCTGACGACGGTCGGGTTGCCGGCCTGCAAGGGGAGACAGCTTAAAAGTATGAGCAAGACTGAGATAAATGGAACAATAAGTTTATTCATTGAGCGTCCTTATGCCGAAATAATGTGTTGCTACTACGGCATGGCGGGTACTGCTACTTCAATAAGTTATTGATATTAAGACTGACTTGACTGTATGTGGCAATGATTTTGACAGTAAGGATATATCGGTGATTTTGCAACAAAAACTAATGACAGATCACATATGTGTGCTGTTTCTAGTGAGTTGCCTGGTTTGCAGCAAATGCATGAATTGTAATTGTAAGTAATGCACGTAATGCATCCTTCAGGTTTTGACAAAACCTGTTCCCAGGGAAAGCCAAAACTGCACAATTGGGCCGTCGTGCTGACTGAGCTGACGGTGTAGTAATAATGTGCTGCAGATGCTTAATTCCCTATTGACAAAATCGGGGCTGTACTGTTCTATAACGTTTTTGCAAACTGGCCTATTGCTGGTATATGTACAAATATAAGTCGTTAAAAACTCCTGGAGGAAAACAATGAACCCATTGGCACAAGAACTGAACGATCTGCTTACCCAGCACAGCCCGCATGTCTTTGAAATGCTGTCAGATCTTGGAAAGAACATGTTCTTTCCGAAGGGAATCCTGACTCAATCTGCCGAAGCGAAGGATAAGGCTCACAAATATAATGCCACCATCGGCATCGCTACCGAAAACGGCGGCCCGATGTTCCTCCAGTGCATTCAGGACAAGCTGTCCGCCTTTGATCCCAAGGACATCTATCCCTACGCTCCGCCTGCCGGCAAGCCGGAACTGCGCTCATTGTGGCGTGAAAAAATGCTGCGGGAAAATCCGAGCCAGAACGGCAAGCATTTCAGCAACCCCATTGTTACCAATGCGCTGACCCACGGCCTCTCCATCGTTTCCGACCTGTTCGTTGACAAGGGCGATCACCTGATCCTTCCGGATATGCTCTGGGGCAACTATAACCTGACTTTCGGTACCTGCAGTGGCGCTATCGTCAAGAAACACCCGACTTTCACCGTAACCGGTGGTTATGATGTTGATGCCTTCAAGGCGACCTTGAAAAACAGCGCCGAAGAAAAGGGCAAAGCCGTCGTCCTGCTCAACTTCCCCAATAACCCGAGCGGCTACACCCCAACCGTTGCTGAAGGTGATGCCATTGTGGCAGCCATCAAGGAAGTCGCCGAAGCCGGCTGCAACATTGTTGTCGTTGCCGACGACGCTTACTTCGGTCTCTTTTACGAGGACAGCCTCAAGGAGTCACTGTTCGGTAAACTTGCCAACCTTCATCCACGCATCCTGGCAATCAAACTTGACGGCGCTACCAAAGAAGAGTTTGTCTGGGGCTTCCGTACCGGTTTCGTCACGTTTGCCGATGGTAACAGCTATGAAAACGCACCTGTTATGGCAGCACTTGAGAAGAAGGCGATGGGCATCATCCGTGCGCGCATCTCCAACTGTCCGCATCCATCACAGACCTTTGTCATCGAGGCGCTCCGTTCACCGCAGTTCCTGGCCCAGAAGGAAGAGAAGTTCCAGGTCATGAAGGGTCGTGCCCTGAAAACCAAGCAGGTTCTCAATAGCGGCAAATACGAGAAAGCCTGGGATTACTACCCGTTCAACTCCGGCTATTTCATGTGCCTGAAACTGAAAACGGTAGAAGCTGAAAAGCTGCGCCTCCATCTGTTGGACAAGTACGGCGTCGGTGCCATCTCCATCACCAAGACCGACCTGCGTATCGCCTTCTCCTGTATCGCCGAGGAGAATATCGAGGAGCTGTTCGACATCATCTATCAGGGTGTTCAGGATCTTGCCTGAACTATTGATTGAGCGGTAATGCATTGACACAAAAAAAGGGCCCACATTACGCGGGCCCTTTTTTTTGTGTCAATGTTGAAACGGTGCAGTTAACGGAAATAGAACCGTGCTCCGATGGCTCCGTTGATGTGGAAGTCTGTGTCGGGGGCAATGTCAAGAACGGGTACAATCTCGGCAAATAAATCTACCGGCGCTTTCGCAAAGAGGTAGGAGATGCCGAACGGGACGCGGACACCAAGCAGCGTGTCGTTATGGTCGTGTCCACTTCTGTTGTCGCTGTTTTCAAACTTGATTCTTCCGCCGATACCGTAATAAAGAGGCAGCTTCCCTCCAAGTGATCCGGTGTTCAGCACTCCGAAGTTGTGGATAAGATAGTCGGCGTGGAGCTGAAAGCTGTCATTATCCGAGAACGACCAGGCCGCCGCTGCATCAATTGCCTGATCCTTGCTTATCCATTTCTTGATGCTTATCCCTGTCGGCTCACCAAGAATAACACCAACTCCTATGCCGTCCTGCGCAGTTGCTACTGATGCTACTGCCAAAAATGCTGCCATTACCACGCCAGTTATCCGTGCTTTCATATCATCTCCTTCCGAATAAACAACGATTGTTATTGTTGACTCATACCTCTGCTCGTGACGTCAGCTCTTGATGCAGAGCGCGCCGTTTTCCAGTTCCACCTTCAGTGTGCCACCTTCAAGTACATCACCGCCGATTATTGCCCTGGCAACGCGGGTTTCCAGTTCACGTTGCAGATAGCGTTTGAGAGGTCTGGCGCCGTAGACCGGATCATAGCCTGCTTTGGCTATGAAGCCAAGAGCTTCCTTGCTAATCTCAAGAGTTATACGCTGGTCTTTCAAGCGCTGCTTGAGCTGCTCAGCGAGCAGATCAGCGATTTTCATCACCTCATCGATATGCAGCGGCTTGAAAAGCACGATGTCATCAACGCGGTTCAGGAACTCGGGCCGGAAGCCGGCTTTAAGTTCCTGCATAACGTTTTTGCGCGCATCCTCCCTGATATCGCCGTTCGCCGTGATCCCATCCAGCAGATATGCAGAGCCAATGTTGGAGGTCATGATAATGACGGTGTTTTTGAAGCTGACGGTCCGGCCGTGGCTGTCGGTTACCCGTCCGTCATCCAGTATCTGCAGCAGGATGTTGAAAACGTCAGGGTGAGCCTTTTCGATTTCGTCGAAGAGCAGGACGCTGTATGGTCTGCGCCGTACCGCTTCGCTCAGTTGTCCCCCCTCCTCGTAACCGACGTAGCCGGGAGGTGCGCCGATCAGGCGTGATACGGCAAACTTCTCCATGTACTCGGACATGTCGATGCGCACCATGTTCTCTTCTGAGTCGAACAGTGCCTCAGCCAGGGTGCGGGCCAGTTCGGTCTTGCCGACTCCGGTCGGTCCGAGGAAGATGAATGAGCCGATTGGGCGGCGCGGGTCCTTGATGCCGGAGCGGGCTCGGAGTACGGCATCTGAGACCAGTTGCACCGCTTCATCCTGTCCGATAACCCGCTGGTGCAGGATGTCCTCCAGGCGCAAAAGTTTTTCCCGTTCTCCTTCCACCAGCCGCAGAACCGGTATGCCGGTCCAGTGGGCGACTATTTCGGCGATCTCATCTTCGGTGACCTCTTCCCGCAGCAGTTTTTCACCACCCTGCTTCTGGCTCAGTGTTGTTTCTTCATTTTTAAGCGCTGTTTCAAGCCCGGGGAGCTCGGAGTACTTGAGCTTTGAGGCCTGTTCCAGATTGCTGGTTCGTTCGGCCTGCTCAATTTCACGGCGTGTCTTTTCAATCTGTTCCCTCAAACCCTTAACCCGTTCGATGGCGATCTTTTCGGAATCGTAGCGGGCCCGCATCGCGTTGGACTTTTCACGTTCATTTGCCAGCTCCTTGCGCAGTATTTCCAGGCGCTCGATGCTCGCTTTGTCCTTCTCCTTCTTGAGTGCGACTTCCTCTATCTCCAACTGCATCACCCGGCGTGAAATAGTGTCCAGCTCCGAAGGTACGGAGTCAATTTCGGTTCTGATCATCGCGCACGCTTCATCCACCAGGTCGATGGCCTTGTCCGGCAAAAAGCGTTCGGTGATGTAGCGGTTTGAGAGTGTCGCTGCTGCGACCAGAGCGTTGTCCTGAATTCTGACGCCGTGATGTACCTCGAAGCGTTCTTTTAAGCCGCGCAGGATCGATACCGTGTCCTCTACGGTCGGTTGTTCAACCAGCACCGGCTGAAAGCGGCGCTCCAGAGCGGCATCTTTCTCGATGTTCTGACGATATTCATCAAGGGTGGTCGCACCAATGCAGTGTAATTCTCCGCGGGCCAGCATCGGCTTCAGCATGTTACCGGCGTCCATCGATCCTTCCGTCTTGCCGGCGCCGACGATTGTGTGCAGCTCGTCGATAAAGAGGATTATTCTTCCTTCGGCCTCCTTGACCTCGTTCAGTACCGCTTTCAGGCGCTCCTCAAATTCACCGCGATATTTGGCGCCGGCAATCAGCGCCCCCATATCCAGGGCAAAGACGCTCTTGTCTTTCAGCCCCTCCGGTACGTCTCCCCGCACAATTCGCTGGGCAAGCCCCTCGACAATGGCGGTCTTGCCGACACCCGGTTCGCCGATCAGCACCGGGTTGTTCTTCGTCTTACGGGATAAGACCCGGATTACCCGGCGTACCTCTTCATCTCGTCCGATAACCGGGTCAAGCTTGTCCAGACGAGCCATTTTAACCAGATCACGGCCGTATTTTTCCAGTGCTTCATAGGTAGCTTCGGGATTAGCGCTCTGTACCCGCTGGCTGCCGCGTACTTCGGTGAGTGTCTTCAGGAATCGCTCATGGCTTATTCCCGCCATCTTTAAAATTCGCCCGGAAGGTACCTTGTCACCCTCGGCCAGCAGCGCCATAAACAGATGCTCAACGGAGACATATTCGTCTTTGAGCCGTTTAGCCTCGTTTTCTGCCGTTACCAGAATACGTGACAGCCGCTGGGAAACATATATTTTCCCCGCCTCTGCACCCGGTCCGGAGACTCTCGGTATTCGGTCAAGTTCTGCAGCGACCTCATTTTTTATCATCTCCGGTCGGATGTCCATCCGCTGCAGCAGGCGCTGTACCAGACCGTCATGCTGGTCGAGCAGTGCCCAGAGCAGATGTTCGCAACTGACCTCGACGTGCCCGAACGAAACAGCTTTGTTTTGTGCTTCGGTAAATGCTTCCTGGGATTTTTGCGTTAGTTTGTTGAAGTCCATGATTGTGCCTCTTTTTGTTACGTTTTTATGCATCGCATACCTATGAGTTAAGCACTGGCTGGCGTTAAGTCAAGTTATTGAGTCCAAAACATGTACGTACAGATATTCATATACTCCGGCTTTTACCGTCATAATACGGTTCAGCGCTTCAACCCTGCTGCAAGCTCTTCTCACTTGACCTATCATGTTATTTGCGCTAGCTTCCCATGGAATCAGAGCTTGAGGTTTAGTGCCAATGCGGGTAATTGCGGGAACCAATCGTGGTAAAAACTTGTCTGTGCCCCCCGGCACGACAACCAGGCCGACCTCGGATCGTGTTAAAGAATCTCTTTTCAGTATTCTGTCGAGCCGTATTGATTTTGATGATGTCCGTGTGCTGGACATCTGTGCCGGCACCGGTAGTCTCGGAATCGAAGCCCTGAGCCGTGGGGCTGTCTCATGCTGCTTTATAGAAAGCAATAAGTCTGTTAAAGCGGTGCTTGAAAAAAACATACTGGCTACCGGCAGCCTGGATCGATCTGAAATTCTGAATATGGATGCGCTCAGGGCTTTAAACGCTCTTGCCGGGCGTGGTAAATGTTATGATCTTGTGTTCTTTGATCCTCCCTATGATTCAGAATTATATAAAAGTGTCCCTGAGCTGCTCGCTTCATCCTCATTATTGGCATCGGGTGCAATTCTGCTGGTTGAATGTTCCGTTCGCAAGCCGGTAGCGGAATCATATGGCGGGCTTAAGCGTTTTGATCGGCGAGTCTACGGAGAAACAGCTCTCGAATTTTTTACTGCGGAGGAAGAATGAAGAAAATTGCTGTTTATCCCGGTTCATTTGACCCAATCACCTATGGCCATCTTGATATAATCAAACGCGGCCTGACAATCTTTGACGAAATAATAGTTGCCGTTGCCAGTAACTCTCAGAAAAATGCTCTGTTCACAACGAACGAACGGGTTGAGTTGATTCAGGATGTTTTGAAAGAGGAGGGGAGGGTTACTGTTGATACTTTTAGCGGACTTTTGATAGAGTATGTCTCTTCCCGCAAGGCTCATGTCATCATTCGTGGGCTCCGCGCCATATCTGACTTTGAATACGAATTCCAGATTGCCCAGATGAACAGCAGTATCGGCAAGGAGATTGAAACGCTGTTCATGATGACATCGCTGCAGTACGGCTATCTCTCCTCCTCGATCGTCAAGGAGGTCTGTTCACTTAACGGCAATATTGACAAGTTTGTTCCGCCGGAAGTTAAAAAGGCTTTGCGCTTGAAATATGGTTTATAACAGGTACGATATACACGACGGGGCGCTGCAAGGCGCCCCATTTTTTTAACCACGAGGTGCATCATGATTACCCAGGAAATGATAATTGCCGACATCATCACACAGCATCCCGAAACTTTGCCGGTTTTCAAGCAGTACAACCTTGACTGCTACGAGTGTCAGATTGCCGACCTGGAAACGTTGGGTCATGGCGCCGGCGTGCACAAAATAGATATTGCCCAGTTACTGGTTTCGTTGAACGCTGTGCTGAAAAAATGATGCGTGCCGCCATAGTCAAGGAGTAACGCCCCATGAGTGATATGGAACTTTATTCGAGCTATTTCCCGGTCGGTAAAAAGGTCGGTGTCGGCATACCCCTTCCCAATGCCGATATTTTCAGGGACTGGGCAATAATTCATGAAATAGATGAGGATCTTGTCTCATTACAGTTGTCCCGTGACACACTACCTGAAAGTGTATCGCTGCATTATGGACAGATTCTTGAATTACGTGGCGGTGATGAGGAGAGTGCCTACAGCTGCAGGGCTATTATTGTTTCAGAGGGTGTTGCCAGAGAGTTGTTATTACGGCTCATCGGTGAAGTCGTGTCGGATGAACTGCGCGAGTTTTACCGCATTGATGCCTTTCTCCCGATCAAATATTTTGTCAGTAAGGAACAAAATATTGACAAGCTGCGCAAGCAGTGGGAAGTGCGGCGGGAGCAGCGTCAGCAGCTTGAAATCGATCTGGCTGATCGTCGCTGGAGCGGCGCGGTACTCCCGGAAGGGGCCACATTGCCGCTTGAGCCACGTGAAGGAGTATCAGAAGCGGAAGGTGATGAAATTGCTCCTGCTCCTGTTGCTGTAGAAGAGGTGGAACAAGACCCCTGGGATACAATCATTCCGCTGGCAGCCAATATCAGCGGTGGCGGTCTGCGTATAATTACGCATCAGGGCTTCGAATACGGCGAATACACGCTGCTTGAGATCATGGTGCCGTCGCCGCGGCGCGTTGTTGATGTTATCGGTCGGGTTGTTTTTGCCAATCGTAATTTTTCCGCAGGGAAAGATCGCGAATATTTCAATACCGGTGTGCAGTTTGTGTACATAGAAGAGCGTGACCGGGATGCAATTGTCGGTTATATCTCCAACATTCAGCTCAAAAGAATCCGCCAGCTGCGTGAGAGATATCTGTACCGTGGAATACTGGAGAGTGAAGAGCTATCGGGCAATGAAGGGGTGTTTGGTTTCAAGAGACGTACGACGCGGGTGGCTGCCATTGTCATTTTTGTTGTTTTATGCGCGCTGCTGATCGATTTTTACCGAAACTATGTTCTCGTCCATCCAAAGGGAGAGATCCAACGCACTTTTGAGGAGAGTATCAGGAAATATCGGGAACAGCAGAAGCCGAATTAGAAATCACGACAGCAGCAGCTCTTCGGCACGGTGTATAAATTCTATTGCTGGCCGGGCAAAGTAGATGCCGTTCCTTGAACCTCCGTCTGAAATGCCGCGCAGATAAAGGTATACTGTTCCGCCGAAATGCTTTTCATAGCTGTACCCCGGCAGCCGCAGTTTCAAGAGACGGTTCAAGGCCAGAGTATAGAGATGGTATTGCAGGACATAGGCACTACGGCACATCGATTCGTGCATATTTTCCTGATTGTATGCGGCTGTTTTCATGCCGAGATGGTTCGATTTCCAGTCAAGAATGTAGAAGCGTTCATCATGCATGAAAACCAGATCAATAAAACCCTGCAGCATGCCGCGACTCTGCCGGAATGAAAGCTTGTTCAGTACCTCGTAATAATCTCCGAAGCTTTCCCCGTCAAGCACCCCATCAAAAAGCGACCGCAGTGTCTCCGGAGCAAGCTGCCTGATGGGAAGATAAAATTCCATCTCTGCCTGCCAATCGCCCCTTTTTAATTGTGCCAGAGTGAAGTCCCGCTGCTCCGGTATAATCCGGGCTGAGGTAACATCTGTCACCATGCTCCTGACGGCCGGTAGCCACTGCTCGTGGAAACCGTTACCGGCCAGTGATGAGAGTGTCGTGGTCGTGATGGTGTCGCTATCAAGCCGGGTATAGTCAAGGCGCTCAAAAATATCATGGAGGCAGACGCCAGCTTTTGCGCCACGCGGAAAGTCAAAGATTGACAGCCCTTCCGAAGGCTGGTCGAGCGTCGTTACCGGGTTCTCCAAGGCAATGGCAGTCGAATCATGATCGTGCGCTTCAAAGGTATGCCCGGTGCCGGAGGTCATGCTGCTGAAGCTGGCAACATGCCAGTCATCACGCGGAGGGAGCTGCAGCGTTCTGCAACTGTAGGGCGTATCTGCCTGTACAGGACCCTGGTACGGAGGAAAGGACTCAGGTGGCGGCATCATCCCGACAGAGAGTCCACTGTCTCCGTTGCCGGCAAGCCGCTGCACGTCATCAAAGATCCCCTGGTCCCCCAGTGCCGAAAAACTTTTGCTATCCGTCGCCGCAGAACCGTCATGCAGCAGTCTGAAAAGAGGTGAGTCTACTGCGCCATTGATCGCCCCCCAGACGGCGTAGCAGCGGAACTCTGCCCTGGTCAGGGCGACATAGAGCAGTCTGGCCGCCTCAGCTTCGCGCTCTTCCGCGGCACGTTGCAGATTTTCATTGTCTGCTGCAAGATCCAGCACCAGTTCTCCTGCATTATCATGGAAGAGTGCCCTGTCCGGTTTAGCGGATGGGGCGTCCCAGGCAAACGGAACAAATACAACCGGGTACTGCAGGCCTTTACTGGCGTGTATGGTTGAAATCATCACCGCGTCATCATCGGTTTCAAGTCGTAGCAGTGCCGCATCATCCTTGCTGTTGCCGCTTATTTTCCGCTCGAGCCAGGTGATCAATCCGGTCAGGCTTTTGCCCTGCTCCAGTTCGGCCTGGTGCAGCAATTCGCCGCAGTGGATGATATTGGTCAGGCAACGCTCACCTCCGGGACGTAATAAGAGCTGCTTCCGCACACCACAACTCCCGAGCAGGCGCGCTATCAGCGCAACCACACCACCGGAAGCGGCCGCACTGTGCAGGTCCAGAAAACGGAGCAGCCATGCCTCCCATTCCGGATCCTCCCCGGAACTTTCCACAAAGCCGGAAACCTGATTGGCACTTAACCCCATAGTGGGAGTCAGCAGGGCTTCGCGAACCAGAGCTTCACGATGCGGTTCGGCCGCTGCACGTAAAATACGAAGAAGATCAAGCGCTTCCGCTGTCTCGTAAATAGTGGCGCTTCCCTGTTGGACGGAGGGTATACCAAGAGCTGCAAGCGCATCCTGTATCAGTTGGCCCTGTTTATGTGCTTTTACCAGTACGGCAATGTCACCGGGTTGCAGCGGTTGTGTCTGTCCGGCTGTTGAGATGGTGGCCCGTTCCGGCTCCAGCAGGCGGGCAATCTCTGCGGCGACGGCCTGCACAATGCTGCGGGTGGCCACAGGCTTTACCTCTGCTTTAGTCCCGTCACTGCGCGGATATATCCAAAGTTTGAGTGGCTGTTCGTCCTGAATCCCGTCAAACAACAGTCGATCCTTTACTGAGCGGCCGGAGCTGACCTCATGAAACGGGATGTCTACACACAGGAATGGATCGGGAACAGCCATGAACAGGGCTGAAACCGCTTTTACCAATGCTGCATCCGATCTAAAATTTGTTCCAAGCGTATGCGTCTTACCGGAGGTAACATTTTTGCCGGCATTCAGATAGGCAAAGACATCGGCGCCGCGGAAACTGTAAATAGCCTGTTTCGGGTCACCAATCAGAAACAGCGGGTAACCCTGTTCGGCTCCGATACGTTTGAAGATATTCCACTGGAGTGGGTCCGTATCCTGGAATTCATCAATCATGGCAGCCCGGTAGCGCAGCCTCAGTTTTTCCGCAAGAGCAGCGCCTGAGGCTGCTTCAAGTGCAACGTGAAGATCGAGCAGCAAATCATCGAATGCGCGCTGATTTAACAGCTTTTTGCGCTTTGACAACTCCTGTTCAAACCACCTTTTTAAATCGTGCTGACAGGCAATGATACCGTTCCTGAAAGCGTGCTCGATTGATTCCTGCACATCGCACAGCTGCTGACAGTGTGTGAAAAAAAGGTGGTCTGGGGTAAACGGAGATGTTTTTGTGAGTTTTGATGTGATTTTTCGCTGCGAAAAAAAATCAAGCTTGCTGTTCGGTCTGGCAGCATTTTCACCAGCTGCCCAGATGTCCATGGAGTTGACGGCGGCTTCGATCTGCGCCGGCTTATAGCTCTGCTTGTTCAGGCCTGCCTGCTCGATCTGTGTGATGATTGTGCTGCGATCGCTGCTCCAGATTGAACAGACAAGGTGGTATAGCCTGTCCCGCTCAGCCGTCAGTGGTTCAAGCGGTTCCTCATCGACCGGGGGGATAATCTTCAGGTCTGGATTCTGATAGTTGCCATCAAGCGGCTTGGCAAGTTTTTCCGGGGTGAATCCGGCTGAGGCAAGGCCTTCGACAAAATCATCCTGCTGCGACAGTATCCGTGTCCGCCAGAAATCGTCACGCACCTGTTTGACGATTGCACTCTGGTCGCTGATCATGTCACTGCCGAAAAGGGAACCGCTTTCAAACGTATTCTCCAGCAGTGCCCGCTGGCAGAAGCCGTGAATGGTGAAGATAGCGGCATCATCAAATGAATAGAGTGCCCTGGTCAGAAGCAATCGGGCCCGATTGCCATCCTGCGGGCGGGCCGTCATGAGGAGCTGTTCAAGGGCGTCGTCACTTGCGGATCTTCCGCTGGTGTACAGATCTAGCGTGGTTGAAATCCGCCGCCTGATGCGTTCGCGCAGCTCGGCTGTGGCGGCCTTTGTGTACGTCACCACAAGAATCTGCTCGGGACGCAGCTCTTTCTCAAGGATCAACAGGATATAGAGTGCGGCTATGGTCCAGGTTTTGCCGGTACCGGCACTCGCCTCTATCAGATTGAGGCCGGAGATGTCGATTGATTCAAGATTGAGTGGCTTCATGGCGTTTTCATGGTGATGGTATCTAAGAGGAGGTGGGATTCTCCCCCCTTCTCAAAGAACGGGTAAGGGGGGAGGGGAGACATCATTGTTTCTGGTTTATTGCAGTCAGTTGCCACTGGTTATTGCCCACGGGACGGGTAAAGGTCCAGAATTCCTCAAACTTGACCGGATCGCTCTTGCTGCCGGATACTACGGTGCCGTTCTCGTCCGTTGTATAGTCAAGCAGGTTTGCATAAATAAGCGTGTTGATATAATCCTGGCCGGATTCCTGCCACGCTTCAACGATATCAACATTGCGCACGGCGATGTTTTCGAGCCTGTTGATCTGCTTGTCACTGATCAGCTTGTCGAGGTCTCCCTGGAAAATACGGCGCATCTCGTCAGTTAGCAGGCCTTGTACCGGTGCCAGATCACGATTCATCCAGGCCCCCTGGATCTTGAAAAAGTTGTCCATGACCAGATCATTATAGCGATTTTCGTCAAAGGAGGGGTCAAATTGACGGATATGAGCCAAACCGGTTGCTACGTCCTCTGTCCCAGGTGAAGCATTCTGCTGATTCTGGAAAAGCGGTGTTACTGTTCCGCCGCCGTATTGCGCGGATTGCGAATTGTTTATGGGATTGTCAGCTCTTCTTCTCTTGATAAAGTTAAAGATGAGATAGCCGATACCGGCAAGCAAAATAATTTCAAACAGACCGATTCCGCCACCCCCCATGCCGCCCATACCGCCGAAGCCAAGGCCTCTGAACAGCATACCTCCGAGCATTCCCCCCATAATGCCGCCGCCCATACTCCTGAGAAACCCACCGGATGCCGGTTGTTGATAGCCTGTCGCGGGAGATGTTGTTGGTTGTGAGCGGTACGGTGATGAAGGTGTAGAGGGGCGTGAGTAGCTGCGTGAGCCGTAGCTGCCCATGGAACGACCACCTCCGATTCGGGCATGAGCCTCGAATTCCATGGCGGTGGCAGACAGAAATATAACGGTAGCGAGTAGTGTGAAAAGCCTCAGAGCCTTTTTCTTCATTTAATTTGCTTCTCCCTGTGAAGTGCGAATGACGCGTGTAAATAACGTGTTTTTGAAAGGTAACGTCTGGGGACGCTAAAATCAAGTCCGGTAAATAAAAAAGCAGGGATCAGCCGTGGCGGCAAACCTCTGCTTCTCAAGTCTCATGCGGTGATGATGGTTTCTTCTCTGAGCTGACTTTTATTTGGCAAGTTTTGCCCGGATAGCCTCAACTACATAGTACGCGTCGTTGATGGCGGTGTAGATGAGGTTGGGATGTTTTTCCTCTGCAATAGACCCTTCGCTGATCTTCATGTAGGAGGGGGATATTGCCCCACCGATAACATATACGCCTTTCCGCGTCGATTCAAACTCAGACGAGAGCAGCACGAGGCGTTCACCCTCTTTGGCAATCTTGCAGACACCGGAGGTGCAGGCGATGCTCTGGATATTCAGCTTGTCGAAGATCGGAACCGGCCCCTGTGAGCCGATACAGGCGATGACATTCTGCATCGGGAAGCTCAAGGCGTGGTACAGGTCGATGCCATCGGGTTGTTTGAATTCGTTGATGCGGATAACCAGACGGTCGACCCCTTCGTCGTCAACTTCACCGATACGCGGCATTGCACCATGCAGCAGGCGGATGTTTCCACCCAGCAGGATCTCTTCGCCGAGGCGCTGGGCAGTCTCTTTGTTGACATCAAAGGTTTCCGCTTTGTGCGCCCAGTATACCGGATGTGTATCTCGGGCTTCGCGCTTGGCTTTGAGAATGGTGATGATTACATCAGCCGCCGTGTTGCCTCCGCCGATCACCAGTGTCTTTATGCCGACATATTTGCCGGCATCATCAAGGCTTTTGGCCACCATCTTGGCATCACCATACACGGAGAGCTCTCGCGGAATATTGCTGCCAAAGGAGAGAACAACTTTCTTGCCTTTAAAAGCACCTTTGGATGTCATGACGGTAAGTCCGTCCCGCTCATCCTTGATATCCACAAAATCCACGTCTGTTTGAATGTGAAGGTTTTCATGCTGGACAAAGTGCTGAACATACTGCAGATAACTTTCCACGGTAACCGGCTTGTCAGGTGGACGCAATTCATCCACCATAAACGGTTCCGGGGCATCTTTTGGTTTTGATGCATACACCAGCTTCCCTTCGGGATAGCTGTTTGCAATGCCCTGAAAAATGGCTTTTCCTGATTCCAACACCAGGTAGGAAAGTCCATGTTTATGGCACAGATACGCGGTGGAAAGGCCGGCCGGCCCGCCGCCGATTATCAAAACATCATAGGTAATCGTTTTCATATGGAGCTCCTCACGTATTTTAGCGAGAATAAATATTTGGATTTTATACCATTATACTGCAAAAAGATAAAGCATGTATGGGGCTTGTTAAATGCCCCGGATGAGGTAATATAGAGGTAAGCTATTTTATAAAGGAGGCTATCTATGGAAGACAGGGATAAAAAAATTGCGGCAGCTGCTTTGCTGATTGTTGCGGGTGGGGTTATCGGGGCAGGTCTGGCTCTACTGTTTGCGCCTCAGTCTGGTGATCGAACAAGAAGAGACCTCGTTCGCTATTCTAAAAAAGCTCGTAACAGAGCTGATGAGGTCGTTGATGATCTGGCTGATAATGTGTCAAACCTGGTTGAAACTCTCGGTGAGAAAACCGATGATCTTCTCGAAAAGGGCAAGGATGTAGCGGGCGGTGCGCGTAAAGATCTGATCCGGCTGATTGAAGAGGGGGCATCAAAGCTTGAAAAATTCAGGACAATGCTGAGAAGAATGTAACAGTCTAAGCCTCATTATGTTTTGAAAACGGTTGGTACAAATTTATGTACCAACCGTTTTTCTGTGTATTCTGTCGTTACTTAATAGTGACGCAGCAGCTCCCGCTTTCCGGGATGAGTCTGTTGAAGTAGTCTATCGTCGTAAACTGCTCGGACTTGCGTGGTTCAACCTTTGAGCTGTAGCGGCTGATATAGATAAGATAGCGGATCGAAAAACTTTTAGCGGTTGCCAGATTGGTCTCGCTGTCTTCACCCAGCAAGGTCCGTTCCGGATCATACCTGATAAAATCCTGCAGTTTCCCCCAGAAGCGCTCATCCTCTTTCGGTAGTCCAACCTGGTGGGCGGAAATAATGCCGTCAAAATAGGGCCCGATGCGGGTGCGTTTCATCTTCAGGTCGAGCGTTTTTGAATGCGCATTGGTGACCAGCCAGATCTTTTTGCCGGTATGTTTCAGGAACAGCAGGAATTCGATGACATATGGATGTACGGCGATAAGATGCTCAACCTCTTGTTTGAGGACCGGTATATCAAGTTTGAGCCGATCCGACCAGTAATCGAGGTCGGTCCAGTTGAGGGTGTTTTCCTGGCTACGGAACAGGTCGTACAGGTGCTCCTTGGCGTATTCAATTGTTGTGTTATTGCGCTCCGCCCAGCGTTTTGGCGCATGCTCCAGCCAGAAGTGGTCGTCGAAATGACGGTCAAGGATCGTGCCGTCCATGTCAAGAAGCACGGTGTCTATCGTGTCCCAGTCGATAATCATGGGTGGTTTTTGCCTCTCGTAGTGAGTTGATTTATGTCAGCAGGACAATACGATCAGAGGGTGATGAATGTCAAGATGGCTAAATTGCAATTCCCCGCCTTAAAAACCCAATTCATTTGACTTTAAGAACACTTGTCGCGTATAAAGTACGATCCACTATGCTCGAAAAACTACTCTACATGGAAACCTTTGGCTGCCAGATGAACGTGAATGATTCCGAACGGATCGTCACCATGCTGGCTGACCTCGGTTATGCACCGACGAATGATCCCGCTTCCTCGGACATGATCCTGCTCAACACCTGCAGTGTGCGCGGCGGGGCAGAGGAAAAGGTGTACAGGCGTCTTGCCAATCTGCGCATCTACAAGCGTGACGGCAAGAAGCAGATTATTGCGGTCGGTGGTTGTGTTGCCCAACAGGAAGGTGAGGAGCTGCTGCGCAAGCTTCCCTATCTGGACCTGGTGATCGGCACCCACAATCTGCATCTGCTGCCGGACATGGTACGGGGCGCCGAACGCGGCGAGCGCCGTTCCGAGACGACCTTTATTGATAACGATCAGCGTCTGGACCTGTTTCCGTCGATCAAAGGAGAATCGCGCCTGTCGCGTTTTGTAACGGTCATGCAGGGGTGCGACAACTTCTGTTCCTACTGCATCGTGCCGTATGTCCGCGGTCGCGAGATCAGCCGCCGTTCGGAAGATATCCTTAACGAAGTAAGACAGTTGGCTGATGACGGAGTCAGAGAGGTTATCCTTCTCGGGCAGAACGTTAATTCCTATGGTCTTAAAACTGATAGTGAGCCGACCTTTGCCGAGCTGATCCGCCAGGTAGCTGCAATAGACGGCATCGAACGTATCCGCTTTACCACCTCGCATCCCAAAGATATGTCTGATGAACTGATCGCCTGTTTTGGTGATGTCGCGAAGCTGAGCGGCCAGATCCACCTGCCGGCGCAATCGGGGAGCGATGCCGTTCTCAAGCTCATGGGGCGTGGCTATACGCGTGCTTCCTACCTGGACAAGGTACACAAACTCAGGACTGTCCGTCCCGATATCGTTATTACCGGTGATATTATCGTCGGCTTTCCCGGTGAGACGGATGAGGATTTCGAGCAGACCCTCACCCTTATGGATGAGGTGCGCTATATCGACCTGTTCTCGTTCGTTTATTCGCCGCGCCCGGGCACCAAAGCGGCAGAGCTGAACGATGATTTGCCACGTGCGGTGAAAATGGCGCGACTTGACCGCTTGATGGAGCTGCAGCGGCGTCATACAGGCGAGATCAGTCAGAAGTATGCAGGCACCATGATGTCTGTTCTTGTCGAAGGGGAGGGGAAGTTCCCCGGGCAGATTTCCGGCAAAGGCGAAATAGGCCGCATCGTTAATTTTACCGGTGACAGCTCCCTGATCGGCAGCTTTGCCGATGTCAAAATCATTAAAGTTTACCCGAATTCGTTTCTGGGTGAGCTATGAAACACATCTTTACGAGGGTATCATGACCACTACTGAACACGTTGCGCCAACAACTAATAATTTCCTGCGCACCATAATTGATGAAGATCTCAAAAGTGGCAAGCACAGCAGCATCGTGACCCGTTTCCCACCTGAACCAAACGGCTACCTTCATATCGGCCATGCCAAGTCGATCTGCATTAACTTTGGTCTGGCGCGTGATTTTGGCGGACGATGCCATCTCCGCTTTGATGATACCAACCCTGCCAAGGAAGAGTTGGAGTATATCGAAGCCATCAAGGAGAGTGTGCAGTGGCTCGGTTTTGATTGGGGCGAGCATCTCTATTATGCGTCGGATAACTTCGAACAGTTGTACCAGTGGGCGATCTTCCTGATTAAGGAGGGCAAAGCGTATGTCGAGGACCTGAACGCCGACGAAATCCGGGCACATCGCGGGACCCTGACCGAACCGGGAACCGATAGCCCTTATCGCAACCGCTCTGTCGAGGAAAACCTTGATCTGTTCGGTCGTATGCGTGACGGAGAGTTTCCCGACGGTACCCGCGTGCTGCGTGCCAGAATTGATATGGCCTCGCCCAACATCAGCCTGCGCGATCCTGTCCTGTACCGGATCATCCACGCGCCGCATCCGCATGTCGGCGATGCTTGGAAAATTTACCCGATGTATGACTTTGCCCATGGGCAGAGCGATGCTATTGAGGGGATCACGCACTCGATCTGCACCCTGGAGTTTGAATCCCACAAGCCGCTTTACGAATGGTTCCTGGATAATCTGCCGGTACCGGCGCGGCCGCGTCAGTATGAATTTGCCCGATTGAATCTGACCTACACGGTGATGAGTAAGCGGAAACTACAGGAGCTTGTGCAGCTTGGCATTGTCAGTGGTTGGGATGACCCGCGTATGCCTACCCTGGCCGGGATTAAGCGGCGCGGCTATACCGCGGCAGCGGTCCGGGCCTTTTGTGAGCAGATCGGTGTCGGCCGCAGTGATTCATGGATTGATGTCTCCATTCTGGAAGAGTGTGTCCGCACGGATCTGAACGACACTGCGCCGCGTACCATGGCTGTTCTTCGTCCTATCAAGCTGGTCATAGACAATTATCCTGCCGGGCAGAGTGAAGAGTTGCAGGCCGCCAATCACCCGCAGAAACCGGAGATGGGAAACCGCAGCATCTACTTCACCCGCGAAATATGGATCGATGCCGATGATTTCATGGAGACCCCGAGTAAAGGTTTCCATCGTCTGACGGTCGGTGGCGAGGTTAAGCTACGCGCCGGATATATCGTGAAATGTACGAGTGTCGTCAAGGACGAGCAGGGAACTATTGTTGAGCTTCATGGTGAGTACGACCCGGCGTCGCGGGAGGGAATACATACCGCCGACGGCCGCAAGGTCAAGGGTGTTATCCACTGGGTATCAGCAGCTCACGCCGTTACGGCAGAGGTGCGGTTGTTTGACCGGCTCTTCAGTTCGGCCAATCCAGACCGTGGGGCGGCTGACTATAAACAGTTTCTTAATCCCGGTTCGGTTGAAACGCTGTCAGAGTGCAAGCTTGAGGCTGGCCTAAACGGAGCCGATCTTGAAACCCGCTATCAGTTTGAGCGCATGGGCTATTTCCGCCAGGACCCGAATGATTCTCATTCCGGCAAACTTGTTTTTAATCGCATTGTCACATTGAGGGATGCCTGGATAAAGAAGTAAAATATGAAGGAGTGGTACATAACTACATGAATAATAAAAAATTTACATCAGGTTTCGTCTCAATTATCGGGCGCCCTAACGTTGGGAAATCAACGTTGTTGAACAGCATTATCGGCGAGAAGATTGTCATTACCTCTGACAAGCCCCAGACTACCCGTAACCGGATTCAGGGGATACACAACATCCCCGGTGGTCAGATAGTTTTCATCGATACCCCCGGCATCCACGTCGGCCGTTCACGACTGAACAAAAGCATGGTGGATGTGGCGCGTTCCGCCATCAGCGGGGTCGATCTGCTGATGTTGGTCGTTGAGGCCACAACTGCCGCCGATCCTGCCTTTATCCAGGATGTCCTCGGCAAGGTGAAGGTTCCGGTCGTGCTGGTTATCAACAAGATTGATCTGCTCGCCGACAAAAATCAAGTCCTGAAGAAGATCTCCGATTGGGCTGCCCTGCATCCTTTCAAGGAGATTGTGCCGGTATCAGCCGGGCGTAATGACGGGGTTGAGCATCTGGTGTCGGTCGTCAGCGGCTATCTTCCCGAAGGGCCGGCGATGTTTCCCGATGATATCCTGACCGATATGCCGGAAAAGTTTATCGTGGCGGAGATGATTCGCGAGAAGGTTTTTCGCTTGACCCGGGACGAAGTGCCGTATTCGACCGCAGTTGTTGTCGAAAGCTTCATTGAGCGCGAGAACGGCGTTATCGCCATCGCGGCGGCCATCATGCTGGAACGAGACACCCAGAAGGGCATCATAATCGGCTCCCGGGGTGAGATGTTGAAAAAAATAGGTACTCAGGCCCGGCAGGATATTGAACGCCTGCTTGATACCAAGGTATATCTGGAACTGTTCGTTAAAGTTGTTGAAAACTGGAGCGAACGACCGTCTAAATTAAGAGAACTGGGATACGAATGAAACCTTTAGTAGCCATCGTCGGCCGTCCCAATGTGGGCAAATCAACCCTGTTTAACCGTTTGCTTGGTCATCGTCGCGCTATTGTCGACGATACCCCGGGTGTCACCCGTGACCGTAACTACGCCAATATTACCCGCTTTGAGAAACCGTTCATTCTTGTCGATACCGGCGGATTTGAACCGGTAACGGAAAACCGCCTGCTGCAGCAGATGCGCGAGCAGTCGAAGTTGGCCATTGAAGAAGCGGACATCATTATTTTCATGATGGATGCCAGAAGCGGCCTTACCCCCGCTGATATTGAGGTTGCCGAGATGCTGCGGCGCGTCAAGAAGCCGGTGTTCTTTGTCGTTAACAAGGTTGACGGCGATAAACTCGAAAATGAGTCGGCAGAATTCTATTCCCTCGGCATCGGAGAACTGTACACCATTTCAGCCGAACATAATCGCGGCGTTATCGATCTGGTGGAAAACATCATGGAGGTCTTTCCTCCAACCGATGATGCCGATCCTGAGGAGAATGTTACCCGCATCGCAGTAGTGGGGCGCCCCAACGTCGGCAAGTCATCGCTGGTTAACCGTCTGCTCGGTTTCGAGAGAGTCGTTGCCAACGAGACCGCCGGTACAACACGTGATTCGGTTGATACCCCCTTTACCTGCAACAAAAAACCGTATGTGTTGATCGATACCGCTGGTATCAGGCGCAAGGGGAAAACTACTGAAAAGCTAGAAAAATACAGCGTCTGTGACGCACTGCGCAGTATAGAACGAGCCGATGTCGTGCTGATGGTGATCGATGCCGATGAAGGGGTGACTGAACAGGATGAGCGCATTTCCGGGTATATACATGAAGCCGGCAAGGGATGCGTCTTTGTTGTAAACAAGTGGGATCTTCTCGATAAGGACAATGCCACGTTCAAAACCTATACAGAAAAAATCAGGGATGGATTCAGATATCTGGCGTACGCGCCGATAGTCTTTGTCTCTGCTAAAACCGGTCAGCGAACCGGAAAGATTATTGAAACTGTTGACGAAGTAATGGTTCAGTTCTGTCGCCGTGTCACAACATCAGAATTGGTACATGTGTTTACTGATGCGATTGAATCTCACCATGCCCCGTTGTCACATGGTCGCCGGGTAAAATTCTACTTTGCCACCCAGGTTGCTACCAGGCCGCCATCCTTTGTTATCTTTACTAACCAGCCGGAAAACATCCATTATTCCTACGAGCGCTACCTTATCAACAAATTCCGCGAAGCATTCGGTTTTGACGGTGTCCCGTTGCGACTTATGTTCCGTGGCAGGGATAAGACCGATACTTCCCGCAAGCCGGGAATCGATCGCACCAGATAACCTATAAAGGCTTTACTTGAGGCCACTGTTGCGATATATTTTGCCAGTTTTTATCCCCCTTTACGTTGATGGGTCGTGACTAATGAGCCTTGTAGGTAACCTCGAAGAGCTCGGACTTGGCGAGATTTTACAGATCGTCAGTCTCAGCAGAAAAACCGGTGTCCTTTCCCTTGCTAGCGGGGGACGGGATGGCTCGGTTTTTTTTCGTCATGGCCAGGTTGTAAGAGCTACATCAAGCACCTATCAGCAGAGCCTTGGCGAGGTGCTGATCCAAAAAGGGGTTATTGATCTTACCATCCTCCGCAAGGCTCTTGCATTGCAGCAGGAGAAGCGGTTTCTTGAACGTCTCGGCTCAATACTCGTAAAAAACTTTGGCGTTTCACAGGAAATTATTGAGGAAATTGTCAGGGAACAGATTGAAAATGTTATATTTTCACTGTTTGCCTGGTCTGAAGGAACATTCAAGTTTGAAACCAAGAGTCCGGCTGAATCTGCTGACGGTTCTAAAATGGATCCGCTGCAATTTATGCTGGATCAGGGGCTGAATCCGCAGTTCCTTGCCATAGAAGGCACCCGGATGCTCGATGAGAAACGTCATGCGGCTGAGACGGACTTTTGCGGTGATCATTCCTCTGACGATTCCCAGAACTTTGCCTTTGATCTGACGGATGGTTGTTGTTCAGCGGCATCACCGCGGCATGTGGTGCAGCAACCGATTGTTATTGTTGATGATGACGGTCCGACACTGCGTGCCATTGCTGACGGGCTTATTGATAATGGTTTTGTGGTTCACGCCATGACACGCAGTGAGGATACACTGATCAAGGTTGATTCCCTGCACCGAGGCGGCGATGCTCCTACGGTACTGATGGATCTTATCATGCCGAGAATGGACGGTTCAGGTGTACTGGGTGGCATTGAACTGCTCGAGCTGCTGCATAACAACTTTAAAGATCTGCAGTTGATTATCATGACCGATTATCACCATGCAGAAGCTGAAAAAAAGATTCGTGATCTTGGTTATACCTTCATCATCAAGCCACGCCGTGTCGAAATCAATACTCCAGCCATTATGAGCGGTTTTCTTACCCAGATTACTCAAGCTATCCGGAATTCATCATCCTCACCTGCCACGGAGTGGCAGAATCGTTTTAATCTCGGTGATGAGCTGCGCATTGAAATGGGTGAGGATGATGACATGCCGCAGGCTGTTGAATCCCAGGGGGTAAGCGGAGGCTTTTCATTGTTGCGTGGCATGCTGGAAGAGCTGAACAACCCTGATCTTCAGGGCGGTGTCCTTTTACTGGTGCTGCGCTTTGCTTCAGAATTTGTCAACAGGGCAATAATTTTTACCATCAGTGACCAGATAATTTCCGGTTTCGGGCAATTCGGCATCACCGGCGGCACAATCAGCGGCAATGAAAGAGTCCGTTCGTTACATTTTCCCCAGGAATCCGGTTCAATCTTCGAAGAAGCTCTCCGCACCGGCCAGCCACATACCTTGTCACCAGCCACTACACCGCTCAATTCACGTCTCTTTGACCAATTAGGTGGCGGTACTCCTGCGGAAGTCTTTATCGGCCCGTTGATCAGCAAGTCTCGCGTCATCGGTTTTCTCTACGGAGACAACCTTCCGGACAAGAAACCGATCGGTGATGTCGAACCGCTGGCTATTTTCCTTGCGCAGGCCGGTGTCTCAATAGAGAAGTCATTACTAGAACGTCAGCTTAATGAGAGGGTTGCCCTGTGAGTAACAAGACTATTATGATTGCCGATGATTCGGCAACCATGCGTGCCATGTTGGTTGCCATTGTTGAATCATTGGGTGACTATCAGACAGTAGAGGCCTGCAGCGGTTTTGATGCGCTGCGACTTCTGCCGCGAGGGCATGTTGACCTTATTCTGACTGATATAAATATGCCTGATATCAACGGACTTGAGCTGATCAGCTATCTGCGTAATAACCAAAACTACAAAGATATTCCGGTGTTTATCATTTCTACCGAAGGGAGCTCAAAGGATGTTGAAAAGGGTAAACAGCTTGGCGCTGATGAATATGTGATTAAGCCCTTTTCTCCGGAAACCCTTAAGCAATTGATACATTGCTATTTAAATAAATAGTTCTGGCCGCTGTTACCGGTTGGTTCAGGCGCTGTTACGGTATTTAAAACGTAAGCGAGCGTGCTTACCCTGAAAGTCGGGGTTGAGGTGCATTTAATAATGAGTGAACAGAACTCCACACATACGAAGGCTATTCAGGATTTTCTTGCCGAAGCGGAGGAGATTGTCGAACAGCTCGGATCAGAGCTGGCTGATCTTTCCGATATGGGGGAGAGTGGAGAGCTTAATCCTGATGTTCTGAACTCTATTTTTCGTGGAGCTCATTCACTTAAAGGGTTGGCCGGGATGTTCAATTTTAGCGATGTGGCTGAACTTGCACATAACATGGAAAATCTGCTCGACTGGCTACGGCTCGGAAAACTTGTTTTTACTCAGCAGCTTATGGCTGTCCTGTTTGATGCTCATGAACTGCTCAGCTCTCTTGTACGTGCCCTCGCCTCAGGCGAAGAGCGGAGTATGGCGCCGGAAATTGCGGCGTGTGTTTCCAAAATAAATGCCTGTCTGGCACCTCAGAAAACGCAGAACACGCTGTCTCCGCTTGAGGCTCTTGGGCTGCCTCCACATGTCTGTGGCGCTTTGACAGAATATGAAGAACATCGCCTGAAAGACAATCTGGCCAAAGGGCGGTCTATCTTCAATATTCATACATCCTTTGAGCTGTCCACATTTGATACTGAACTGTCTGCGGTAACGGATATTCTGAAAGGGTGTGGAGAAGTTATCAGCACCTTGCCGAGTGTCGGCGTCAACCTCGAAACCAATATTGATTTTGAAATTCTTTTCGGTTCGAAAAATTCCCTCGATGAATTAAAAACGTTGGTTGAACGGGGCAGCGTCACCGTTACGCAGCTTGGCACCGGTTTAACGCAGGAAATGAGTCCGACCGTTGCAGAGCCCTGTGTTGTTGAAACGGCAAATGCCGGAGAGCATGATGGCCTGCAGGTTATTGCCCCGACCGCCGGCATGATACAGGCCGCAGCAACTCCCGTACTGTCCGATGATGCGGCTTTGACAGCGAAAAGTATGAGCAGGACGGTCAGGGTTGACATCGGTAAGCTTGATGAGTTGATGAATATCGTCGGTGAACTGATTCTGGCCAACTCAACCATTGCCGACGTAACCACCAGAATGCGCAATGAAGGCTTTTCGCGTATGGCAATCGAATTGGGCAAGGCTGCAAAGGGCCTTGAACGCAAACTCTCTGATCTACAGAAAGGGGTCATGGAAATTCGCATGATTCCGATCGGCCAGCTGTACGAGAAGATGTCGCGCATTGTCCGTAAAATTTCCCGTGATCAGGGAAAACGTGTTGAACTCAAATTTTTTGGGGCTGATACGGAGCTGGATAAGCTGATCGTAGAAGATATTTCCGACCCGATGATGCATATCATTCGCAATGCTATCGATCATGGTATTGAATCCAGTGATGTGCGTGTGGCTCAGGGAAAGAACGAAAAGGGCACGATCAAAATTTCATCGTTTCAAAAAGGTAACCACGTTGTTATCGAAATTGAAGACGATGGTGGCGGCATTGATGTTGAAAAGGTAAAGAACAAGGCGTTGCAAAAGGGATTGGTGAGCGATATCAGCACCGTTTCCGATCGTGACGCAATCGACTTTATTTTTCTGCCCGGTTTTTCGACAAATGAGACGGTGAGTGAAGTTTCCGGCCGTGGCGTCGGCATGGACGTTGTCCGCAACAACATCTCGGCTATTTCCGGAATGGTGGATATTGAAACCAGGAAGGGTGAGGGGAGCCGTTTCATAATAACGCTGCCGATCACGCTGGCTATTATCAAGGCGTTGATTATAAACTGCAGCGGCAGAACCTATGCACTGCCGATTACCTCTGTTCTTGAATCGTTGTTGATGACTGACAAGGATATCATGACGGTCGAGCGTAAGGAGGTCGTGCAGCTTCGGGAGTCGACCTTGCCGCTGTTGAGGCTTGAACATTTCTTTGATCTGCAGCGCAGTGACGAAGCGCCGAAGGAATTTTATGTTGTCGTTGTCGGAGTTGCTGAGAAGCGTCTCGGCATAGCGGTTGACAATCTGCTCTGCCAGCAGGATATCGTAATTAAGTCTCTCGGAGAGTCATTCAAACGCTTTCGCGGCATTTCCGGTGCTGCGGACCTTGGAGATCAGCGCACAATTCTTGTGCTGGACATCGGTGGAATAATCAATGAAACGATGCGTTCCGGGGGCTGAACTATATGTACAAAAGCTATTTCGGCTTTAGGGAAAAACCGTTCAGCAAAACCCCGGATCCCCGGTTCCTGTTTCTGAGCCATGCCCACGAAGAGGCTCTTGCCCGGCTTGAGTTTGTTGTTGAAGAGCGCGAACTGGCGGTTTTGACCGGTGACATCGGTTGCGGGAAAACCACCCTGTCACGTGCTTTGATGGATCGTCTCGGACCCGGCTACCGCTTCTGCTATATTATCAATCCGCGTCTGAATGCTATAGAGTTCCTGCGTACCATAGCCAGGATTCTCGAGGTAGAGCAGCCGGCAGATGCCAAGGACACCCTGATAAATCAGATCCATACCGCCGTTTATTCATTGAATCAACGCGATATCTGCCCGGTGCTGGTGATTGACGAAGCCCAGATGATTACCGATGCCGAGGTTTTTGATGAAATCAGGCTGCTGACTAATTTTCAGCTGGACGACCGGAACCTGCTTGGTGTTGTTATCATGGGGCAGCCTGAACTGCGTCAGATGATTGCGTCCAGCCGTTTTGAGCCGCTGCGGCAACGAATTTCGCTTCATTATCATCTGAAGCCGCTTTCGTTGGACGAGATAATGGAATACCTTGATTTCCGGCTCGAGGCCGCTGGTGGTTCTCCCGGATTATTCTCACCTGACGCGGTGCAGCGTATCTATGAGCTGAGCGGCGGAGTACCGCGTAAAATAAATTCCATGGCAACCAATGCACTGCTGGTCGCATACGGTTGCGACGCTGCCTTGATTGATTCGGGCATAATCAACGAAATCAAAGATGAATTGATGATGTAGGCGGTACAGCTATGGATCTCGCAAAAATAAGAAAAAAATCACTCCTGACTCCTAAAGAGCCTGACACCGAGCGCGTGGAAGCTCCTGCGGCTTCACCTCTGCCTGTAGAGGTTGCGCCTCAGGTCGCGCCGATTGTGCCGTTCTCTGCCGAGTCGGACTGTTTTCAGACAGAGCCATGCTGCACAGTCGCTACTTTTACGGCCGCTGCTTCACCGTTTATAGCACCACAGCACCCTGACTATGCTGCTCCTGCATTAACTCCGCTGGAAGCTATTTTGGCCGGTAGAACTGCGGCTGGGTGCAATGATGAGTCAATTCTTGCTGATGAAGAAACCGGTGGGATTACCTTCGAAGCGTGTTTTGAGTTCCTCTGTTTCCGGGTCTCTGACGAGATCTATGGCATAAACATCATGGACATAAAGGAGCTTATAAAGCCACGTGAGGTTACGGAAGTACCGCGTGCTCCCGCCTTTGTTTCAGGAGTTCTGTCGTTGCGAGGCACGATAATCCCGATTATAGATATGCGTGTCCGGCTTGGACTGGCTCATGAAGAGCCTACCGGGAAAGAGCGGATTGTTGTCATACGAACCAGCAACTCACTTAGCGGCTTGCTGGTCGATGAAGTAATTCAGGTTGTGAAGGTGCAGCAGGACGCTATCGAAGCAGCTCCTGCCGTTCTTGACGGGATTGACCGTGACTTTATCAGTGGTCTTGGTCGTGCTGACGGAAAGTTGATAATAATTCTGAATTTGGAAACCATTGCTGACATCAACCTCTGCTAAGGACCGGTAACTAGTATGGAAGGTTCACTAACTCATATCCAGCTAGCCTGTTTCAGTCTCGGAGACAGGTTGTTTGCCGTCGATATCATGAGGATCAAGGAAATTCTTGTCCCCCAGAAGCTGTCACCGCTACCGTGCGACTCTGACGTGCTTGAGGGTGTTGTTAACCTTCGTGGCGCTGTTATCCCGGTAATGAATATGCGCAAGCGGTTCGGACTGGCGGTCCCTGACGGAGGCTCTGTCGGTAAGCTGCTGATAGTTGCTCTGGCCTCACAATTACTTGCCTTGGCTGTGGATGACGTCATGGAGGTTATTTCTCTGCCGGTTGCCGATATTAAACCGCCTATCCAGATGGAGTCGGGGGTGGGAGCGGAATTTCTGTTGGGTGTCTGTCTGTCGGGTGACCGCGTCTTTATGATTCTGGATATAGATTCACTTCTTGGCAGCAGTCGCACTATTCAAACCTCAGTACCGGTATAGCTGTTATCCGCAGGTACTGTATATAAAAACAGGAGTAGTTGGTGATTGACCTTCAAAACATACGCTGTGCCCTTCAATCAGCTGATGAAGAAACACGTAGATCAGCCCTGCATCTGTTGAAGGATGTTCCATTGGTCGATGCACAGGCCATTTTGTTTACCGCAATGGGTGATGAAAGCTGGCGGGTGCGAAAAGAGGCTGTGGAATCCTATGTTAACTCCAGGCCAGACCTCGATTCTGTTGAACAGTTATTAAACCTGCTGCGCAATGAGGAAAATGCCGGTTTAAGGAATTCAGCTGCAGAAGCCGTTGTCCGTCTTGGTTCCGCACCATCTTCGCTCCTGATAAAGCTCGTGGATGATCGGGATGCTGATGTACGTAAATTTGTAATCGATGCTATGGGTGCTATTGGCGATCAGGTTTTTGTTCCCGCGCTGCTGCATGCTCTGGACGATCCAGAGGTAAATGTTGCCTCAGCGGCTGCAGAACAGCTGGGCGTAGTGGGAGATACCGGTGCTGCAGAGCCGTTGATGCAGGCGATTCTGCGCCGCGATGATGTTTTGTTTCGTTTTAGTGCTCTGGGTGCTCTGGGTGCTTTGGCAGCACCGTTACCGGTGCCGGAAAAGCTGGTGAAGCTCGCAGATCAGGACATACTCAGAAGGGCCGTATTCGAATGTCTTGGAGCTATTTCCGATGACAGTTCTTTCAAACTGCTGTTTGATGGTCTGTCCTGCCGTCAGAAGAACAACCGTGCCGCTGCGGTAAAAGCTTTACATACTATCTACTGCCGCTCGTCTGTCGCGGTACAGCAAATGATGCGTGAAACATTCGAGTCGCTTAAGGCTAGTGATGATGTCCCGGGCCTTT
Organism: Desulfuromonadaceae bacterium; assembly: GCA_028681335.1. GTDB lineage: Bacteria > Desulfobacterota > Desulfuromonadia > Geobacterales > Pseudopelobacteraceae > JACRCG01. The sequence goes on from JAQUIT010000003.1 coordinate 220,285, forward strand.
TGGAGTTGATCGACAAGCGGGATTGTGTCCTGACTGAAGCACTTTTGTGGATGAGTGTCATGATCAGGGATGTACGTTTCATTCCGCTGCTTATTGAAGCTTATGGTGACGAACGGACTGCTGCTGCGGCAGTTACAGCCATTAAATCATTTGGTTACGAAGCGTTACGTGAAGTCGTTTCTCAATATGCGAATCTGGATGAAAGCGGCCGCAGCGGTCTCTGCCTCCTCATTGCCGAGTGTGGCTATTGCGGTTTTAACGACGTTATTCAGGAAGCGTTGCATGATCAATCGGCACAGGTCAGAAAGGCCGCTGCCACGTCCGTAGCCAAGCTTGGCCTGGACAGGTGCATAACCGAAATTATTACCTTGATTGATGATGACGAAAAACAGGTATACAGGGCTGCCATTGCCGCTCTGCAGTCGCTTGTCATAAGCAGTCGTACGGCTGTTGAGGCAGAGGTAGGCCTCCTCTGTTCGTCAAAGTTGCCGCATCACCGAAAAGCAGCTGCTTTTTTGCTGGCATCACTGGGTGAACGGGAACGTTTGCAGCAATTATTGAGAGATGAAGACGCGCAGGTTCGTAAAGCAGTCGTTGAGGCGATTGGAACAAGCCGTATGGAATCATTTGCTCCGTTGCTTTGCGCGGCACTGGGTGACGGCGATCCTGACGTGCGTATCGCTGTTGCCGACGCGCTCGGGAAACTGCATGATACGATGGCGCTTGATGTCCTTGAGCGTGCGCTGGATGATGACGATGTCTGGGTTCAATCTGCTGTTTTGAAGGCTATCGCTGCAATTGCTCCGGCAGCGGCACTGGCACTTATCAAAAACATGTATACCGTAGCCGGAGGCCTGTTGATGATTACAAGTTTGCGGATTCTCGAGAATCTCGGTGGCCCTGAAGCTGAAAAAATTATCCGCTTTGCCCTTCAAAACAGTGATAAGGACATTGCCAGGCAGGCTGACAAGTCTCTCGAGCGAGTGATCGCCAATTCAAACTAGGTAGTTCATGACACTCTCTTGTGCCCACAATCATCTTATGTCTGACGATGAATTCCATCTGTTGCGGGATTGTATCTACGCGCATTGCGGGATTTATTTTGATCAGGAATCAAAATACATCCTTGAAAAGCGCCTTTCCAGCCGTTTGACAGATCTGAATCTTTCCAGTTTTTACGACTATTATCATTTCATAAAGTATAACCGTAACAAAGAGCATGAACTGACTGATATAATGGATGTTCTTACCACGAATGAAACGTACTTCTTTCGTGAATCGATCCAGTTGAAAGCGTTTTCCGATGAGGTTATCCCGGAGCTTATCAAAAGAAAAATTGCGCGGGGTAACCGGACCTTACGGATATGGAGCGCCGGCTGTTCGACCGGCGAGGAGCCGTACACCATCGCGATGCTGCTGAGTACCATGCCTGAACTCATTGGCTGGAAGATTGAAATCATTGGTACCGACATTAGCAACAAAGTCCTTTCGCAGGCGCGGCGGGGTGTCTATGGCAAATCGTCATTCCGGGCTACCAATGAAAACGATCTGCGCCGTTTCTTTGTTGCGCAAGACGACGGCTACAAAGTCAATGACTCCATCAGGGCCCTCGTAACCATCAGCCATCTCAATCTTTTTGATTCTCATCGCCTTGCCCTGCTCGGCAAGGTGGATCTTGTCTTTTGTCGCAATGTCATCATCTATTTTGACCAGGCGGCCAAAAAACGTGTCATTGAGTCATTTCACTCCGCACTGTATGATGGCGGTTTCCTTCTGCTGGGTCACTCTGAATCGCTCATGAATATCTCGACGCAGTTCACCCTTCGTCACTTCAAAAACGATATGATATACCAAAAGCCTGATCGTCTATCAGTCGGAGGTGGGCTGTGAAAAAGATCAGGATAGTTGTTGTTGATGATTCTGCCTTCAGCCGTCGCAGCATAACCAAGATGCTGGAAGGGCTGGATTCTGTAGAAGTCGTTGGCTACGCGATAAATGGTGAAGACGGTATACAAAAAGTTATCGCCCTTAAGCCGGATCTGGTGACTCTTGACCTTGAAATGCCGAAGATGGACGGGTTTACGCTGCTGCGCATCCTGACAACCCGTTTTTCGCTGCCGGTTATTGTTATCAGCGCCCTGAGCGGAGCGGACAAGGTTTTTAAAGCACTTGAACTCGGCGCACTTGATTTTGTTGCCAAGCCATCGAGCAGTGCATCCATTGATCTCCTCTCCATAAAAGAGGATCTTCAGAAAAAAGTACTGCAGGTTCTTTCCCTTAATAACACTGCCAGTCGCCCGGCCCCGGCCATAGGGGCCGGAAGCCAGGAACGCAGTGAAACCAGCAAAGCACCGTCTGGAAGAGCAGGGGTGGGGATAAACCACGCCATTGATCTTGTGGCAATTGGTTCCTCTACCGGTGGGCCGCCGGCCCTGCAGCAGATATTCTCTGCTTTTAAGCAGAAATACCCTTTTGCAATAGTCGTCTCGCAGCATATGCCGCCTGGTTTTACCAAAGCTTTTGCGGACAGGCTTGATCGCTCATGTCTTTTCGACGTAAAAGAGGCCGAAGATGGTGATCTTGTCCTCCCGGGCAGTATTCTGATCGCCCCCGGTGGTAAAAATATGACCTTCGAAGTCTGTGGAGGGCAGGTAACAGCACGCATCGTTGAACCTTCAGCCTCTGATCGTTATGTTCCCTCTGTTGATGTCATGCTCCAATCGTGTGCCGGTATTTACCGCAAGCGGGTGACAGCAATAATTCTTACGGGCATGGGCAACGACGGTAGCGCGGGAGTACGGATAATCAAGGAGCAGGGTGGTTGCGTGATCGCGGAATCGGAAGAGACCGCCATCGTGTACGGTATGCCGCGGGAAGCGGTAGCCACCGGTGTTGTCGACAGTTGTGTCCCGTTGGATAAAGTCGCCGCGGAAATACTGATCCAGGGAGGATTTTCCTGATTTGATTGCAAGAGCGACTGTTGTCGCTGCAGAAATAGACAATTTAGATATATTCAAGATGCGAAAGGAAATTACCGTGGAACAGAAGTACTCACCAAAAGATGTAGAACAGAAATGGCAGTCCGTGTGGGAAGACGAAAAGACCTTCAAGGCGACTCCGGCCAGTGACAAACAGAAATACTATCTGCTGGAGATGTTTCCTTATCCATCCGGCCGCATTCATATGGGGCACGTCCGTAATTATTCCATCGGCGATGTTATCGGCAGGTTCAAAAGAATGCGCGGCTTCAATGTCATGCATCCGATGGGGTGGGATGCTTTCGGTATGCCGGCCGAGAACGCCGCAATCCAGAACAAGAGCCATCCGGCAGTCTGGACACATGAAAATATAGCGTACATGCGTAATCAGATTAAGAAAATGGGCTTCTCCTACGACTGGGACCGTGAGTTGGCTACCTGCAACCTCGACTATTACCGCTGGGAGCAGAAACTGTTCCTTGAAATGTTTGCCAAAGGACTCGCTTACAAAAAGACCTCTTTTGTCAACTGGTGTCCGAAGTGCGAAACCGTCCTGGCCAATGAGCAGGTTGAAGACGGTGCCTGCTGGCGTTGTGACAGTGATGTCAACCAGAAGGAGCTCGACCAGTGGTTTTTCCGTATCACCGACTATGCTGAAGAGTTGCTGGAAAATACCTACAAATTACCAGGTTGGCCGGAACGCGTGCTGGTCATGCAACGCAACTGGATCGGCAAGAGTTTCGGCTGCGAGATAGACTTCAAGCTTGAAAACAGCAGCGACTCCATCCGTGTTTTTACCACACGTCAGGACACCGTTTTCGGTGCCACCTTTATGTCGTTGGCACCGGAACATCCACACGCCCTTGATTTGGCCACCCCTGAACAGAGAGAGGCGGTCGTTGCTTTTATCGATAAGATCAGAAAAACCGACCGCATCATGCGCACCGCCGATGACTTTGAAAAAGAGGGTGTTTTTACCGGTTCATACTGCATTAATCCGTTAACCGGTGTGCGGATGCCGATCTTCCTGGCAAACTTTGTCTTGATGGACTACGGCACAGGTGCCGTTATGGCGGTTCCGACCCACGATCAGCGCGACTTTGAGTTTGCCAAAAAATACGATCTGCCATTGAAGGTCGTCATTCAACCGGCAGGGACAACACTCGACCCGGCCACGATGGGTGAAGCGTTTACCGATGCCGGGATCATGACGAATTCAGGCACATTTGACGGCATGCAGAGCGGTGACGCAAAAGAGGCGATAGCCGACTTCCTGAAAGAAGAGGGCTACGGCACAAAGACGGTCAATTACCGTCTCAGGGATTGGGGCATTTCCCGCCAGCGCTACTGGGGCAATCCGATCCCGGTGATCTACTGTGACAGCTGCGGTGTCGTGCCGGTACCGGCAAAAGATCTGCCGGTCGTACTTCCTAAAGATGTCGAGTTCAGCGGCGAGGGGGGGAGCCCACTGGCCCAGATGGATTCCTTCGTACACTGCTCCTGCCCTGTATGCGGGAAAGCTGCCCGCCGTGAAACCGATACGATGGATACCTTCGTGCAGTCGTCGTGGTATTTCCTGCGTTATTGCTGCCCGGAGTACACCGAAGGCATTCTCGATCGTGAAGCTGTCGACCACTGGATGTCGGTTGACCAGTACATCGGCGGCATCGAGCACGCTGTATTGCATCTGTTGTATGCCCGTTTTTTCACAAAAGTTATGCGCGATCTGGGGCATATTTCTGCCGACGAACCGTTTGTCAACCTGCTGACCCAGGGGATGGTTATCAAAGATGGTTCGAAGATGAGCAAGTCGAAGGGGAATGTCGTTGATCCTGACGCCCTGATCTCTCGATACGGGGCCGACACCGCCCGTCTGTTCTCCCTGTTTGCGGCACCGCCGGAAAAGGACCTCGACTGGAACGACCAGGGTGTAGACGGTTCTTTCCGTTTCTTAAGCCGCATCTGGAAGCTCGTCCATGACCGTCTCGACATGGTACGGAACGCCGCTCCGGTTGATCCAGCCTCATTAACGGCTGATGAGCGCAACCTGCGCCGTGCCGTCCACAAAACAATCCGTAAGGTTACCGAGGATCTGGAGGAACGCTTCCATTTCAACACGGCGATAGCTTCCGTAATGGAGTTGCTCAATATCCTTCAGCCGGCCGATCTCAAAACAGCACAATTCCCGGCGGTTATGAAAGAAGCTCTCCAGAGCGTCGTCATGCTGATGTCTCCTATTGTCCCTCATATTACAGAAGAGCTGTGGCAGCGACTGGGCAACACTTCCCAGTTGACTCAGACAGCATGGCCGGAATATGACCCAAGCGCAGTGGTTGATGAAGAGCTGCTGGTTGTTGTTCAGGTTAATGGTAAATTGCGTTCCAAGATAACTGTTGCCGCCGGTATCGGTGAGGATGAACTTAAAGCACTTGCGCTGGCAGATGAGAAGGTTATGCCGTTCATCGAGGGGCTGACCGTCCGCAAGGTTATCTGTGTGCCGGGTAAACTAGTCAATATCGTGGTGGGGTAGGGGATGTCAGTTTTGCTAAAGTGGCGGGTGTTGGTGTTGGTGCTGGTGATCAATTCAGTGGCCGGGTGCGGCTATCATCTGACGAGCTCATCGTCACAACACCTTGGAGGCTCCCAGAAAATATGGGTACCTTTCTTCACTAACGAGAGTATCAGCCCGACGGCACAAACAGTCCTGCGCAGGGCGTTCTATGAAGAGTTGCACGCCCTGCGCGGGCTCAACCCTGCAAGCAGTGAGGGGAACGCGGATCTTGTCATGAAGACGCGCATTGTTTCCTATTCCAGCAAGGCGGTTTCGTATAGCGCTGTCGATCAGGCCATGCAGTACAGCCTGTCTCTGGCGGTTGAGCTTGAAATACGCAAAAAAGGTGAAACGACACCGCTCTGGAAAGGGCAGCTCCATGGAGAAAAGCAGTATCCGGCCTCCACCAATCTTGCCCTGCAGCGGAACTCCGAGGAGCAGGCTCTTGATGCCGCTGCCCGCGTCATTGCCCATAAATTTATTACCGCTTTGGAAGAGTCCTACTAGTCATGACGCCCCAGGAGTTTGACACATACCTGAAGAAGGGTACCGTTCCAACCGTCTGCTTTCTTTACGGTGAAGAGCAGTTTCTGGTTGAACGGGCGGTTCATGCACTGCTTGAGAAGGCCATCGACCCGTCTCTTAAAGACTTCAACCTGAATGTTTTCTTCGGCAATGAATCAAAAGGCGTGGACATTATCGATGCCGCCCAGACCCTGCCGATGTTTTCGGAGCGGCGCGCCGTTCTGGTCAAGCGCGCCGAACAGCTCAAAGCCGAAGCCCTTGAAGCAATGCTGCCCTATATCAAGAATCCGTCTCCCGGTACCTGTCTGTTGTTGACCGGCACCAAGATCGACCAGCGCAAGAAGTTCTTTGTTGAGTTTAAGAAGCTCGGCGTTCTGGTCGAATACAAGCGCTTCTACGACAATAAGCTGTCCGGTTTTATTCAAACGGAAGCGGTTGCTCAAGGGAAGCCGATTGAAACAGCCGCAGCCGAGCTCCTGGCTGAAGTGACCGGCAACAACCTGCAGGAGTTGAGTTCGCAGCTTGAAAAGCTGATTGTTTATGCCGGATCAAAGCAACGCATAACGGTGGATGACGTCCGTACCATGGCCAGCAGCAGCAAGGCCTTTACCGCCTTTGAGCTGGCAAAGTTTCTTGGATTACGCGATCTGTCCAATTCGATCAAAAGTCTTGATGCGCTGTTCCTCCATGGAGAGGATGCACCGATGATAATTGGTGCCCTGACCAGCCATTTCCGGAAATTGTGGCGCGTGAGAGAGCTGCTCGACAAGAAGATGCAACAGGCTGATATCGGCAGGGAGCTCAACATCAATGCGTTCTTTCTGGGTGATATTGTCACGCAGGCGCGTAATTTTCCACGCAGGGAGCTGATGCGTATTTTTGAAGAATTCTATCGCTGCGATGTTGCATCTAAAACCGGAGGCGGCCAGTCGTATAACCTCCTGCACGGCATGACCATGGGGATCTGCACCGGCGGCTGGTAGTCCCCGTTGGCGCCACCACACGATCCTCTTACTCCAACTCCTTTTTCTGCTCCCCTTCTCCTTTTCAAGAATCCTTCACATCAATGTTTTGCGGTTCTTCCCCTTTTTCAGCGTGCAAACTGTTTTGTTATTATTAAAAACGAACAGTAAGAGCTGGCTCATTGACAATATTGCATTTCAGGCGTATACAAGAGTCCATTAATTAACCTGTTTAAGTCACTGGAGTTTAAAAAATGGTTTCAGACGAGTGAAGCCATTTTTGGTGAAAAGTCGCTTTTATCAGCGTTACGCTGATGAAGCGGCTTTTTTGTTTTCGAGAAGTTGAGCGTTGAGGAAATCAGGCAGGCCTCGAAGATGGTCTTGTGGGAGATAAACGGCAAAGCTCTTTTGGGCAAGAGTATTGGCATTATGCGCAGCGTCAAGGGAACGCATAATGATTCGAACTGCCAGATTCTTCAATCAAGGGAGCCGATGCGTTTGTAGATAAAAATGGGTGACCGATAGGATCCTGAAATAAGACTATGGTACATCCAGTGCGAAAAGATCAAAGGTACAGATCTGGAGAAGCATATAATATAAGATGCTTCGATGAAGAACAAAACGAGTTAAAGCATCTAATATTATATACATCATTTGCATCTAATATTGGATACCGGCATACAACATTAGATACCGGCACTAACCGGTGATTAACAAGTTGGATAAGGACAAAAAACTATGATCGAGATCATCTTTGGAGCAATTGCAGCTAATGCTATCGTTATTGCTACCCTTGGTTTTTTGGCACGCACTATTATCAAACATTTTCTTTCTAAGGACATAGAAAGATTCAAGAGCAACTTGGAATCAGAAGCGAAAAGTGAAATTGAAAGTTATAGGTCTAATCTTGAGAAGGAGCGAATTCGACTGCAAATTTCCTATAGTGGCATTTTTGAAAAGCAGGCTTCAGTAATCATTGAGATGTACAATCTAATACTGGACTTTGAGAACAAGATTTGGTCAGTTATGACACCGATTGCTGATCGCAGTGAACTTTACGGGGCATTCATTGAGAGTTACCGAGCCCTCCTAACCTACTACCAAATTAATAGAATTTTGTTACCAAAGACACTTGAAGACGATTTTGAAAGCTTTCTCAAAAAAATGTACCTTGCTGTCAATAAGCATAAGAGAGCTGAAGACCAACTAAACCGTGGTTACATGCTACAAGAAGCAGATTTTGACAAACTATTTCAACAACAAGACCAAGCAAATGAAATCATTGATAAGCTACCAGCTTATCGCAGAGACCTTACAGATAAGCTGAGATCCCTTATCGGTGTTGGCCTCGAATGACACCATAATCACGCCAATGCTTGTATATCGGGACTTCGAACAAGGCTAAAAAACCGAAGTTCCAACCAGGCAGTTTGACACCGGTCGGGCGGAACGGATGCCCGAACGGGTCAACTGCGCGGCCCGTTGAACAAAAAAGGAGAATAATGATGGGATGGAATGACCACATGGATGAAGACGATGGTTTTGGAGACTTTTTAACGGAAGTTTTGCCCGAGCTAGACGACGCAGCAGCCGGAATAACAAAATTAGTTATAGACAAAGGACAAGACGTTCTGTCCGAAAAACAGAGATGGGTTTTTCAAAATCATGTCTTAGATATATATGTCACTAAAGAGTGCAAGCGCTGTGGAATAGATATCCCGTGGAGTGAGATGTACGGAGCACATGATAACGGAGGCTACTGCGGCTACTGTGATCATATGATGTTGAAGGAAGACAAGCTATAAAGGATTAGTTGAGCGCGGCCACAAACCGCCGGTCAACTACATGGGCGCTGGTCGCGAGACAAAAAGAACATTTCAATCTGATAGGAATAACAAAGGTAATAGCAGTGACAACAAGTGAAGACCGTATAAAGTCAGTAGTTGGGTGGGCGTCAGTTTCATACGCACTAGGGTTTTTAACAATATTACTGCACACATCAAGGCTAGGTTTTCCCATATTTCAACTTATTCAACCGTTGTATGTCTGGGTAGGCTTGCCACTATGTGTGCCACTCTATTTCTTTAGGGGTATATCAAATTATTTTACTAAAAGCAAAGAGGCACTGAACACAGAGTTAGCCACCTCCATATCCTCACTAAAGACTCCACTGAATGAGGTCGATCTGGAAAATGCAGTGCTACTTACATCATTTATTGGCTCAATACTAACATCGACCAGATATGGTAAGAGCTATTATGAAAAGAAGATCAGGGGACCAGTTATTGATTCATTCACAAAGACAGAAATGAGACAAGATGCCGCTACTAAAGTCGCGGCATGGATTCGTAAGGCAGGAGCAACGTACCGAGGAATAAAGTCAGTATATGGGTATTTTCAACTACTAAACGAAGCAATTGGAATTATTTTGCTTTTATGGCTTTACGTTTGGTTTATTTATCCGATAATCCCACAAAAAGTCGGTGGTGGAGCACCACAACAAGTTAAACTTATACTAAAAGCAGAAGATGCAGGCGATTATGTTTTAAAGGCAGGTTATTCTACACCAACAAATTTAGCACCTGCCAACAAGGCAATTGAATTTGACTGCCAGTTGCTTTACACATCCACTGATGACTACTACCTTAGATCAATAACGGGAGCCTTACTATCTTTTCGTAAAGACGCGACTCTTGGAATTATTTGGAGCAAATCCAGATGGACATCAAAATACAAGAACGATTCGGGGCAACAGAATACCCTGAATCCAGTTTCGCCTCCTTTGCTGCAACAGCCAAGACCAAAGTAAGGATAAACAGGAGACCTCAGAATGGAGTATCCCTAGTTAAATAGGGACGCTTCCCGATTTAAATACCAGCCAATGAATCCATTTACAATAGTATCAAAAGTGATACAAATTTCCTGTGACCAGTAAACACTGCAAAATGCTGAAAGCTATTTTCCACAGCCCAACCCGGTGAACTCAGTACGACGTTTTCTGGAAGAAGGAGGTATACGACCATGATGCAGTACAAAGGGTATTCCGGTAGGGTTGAGTTTGATGACGAAGCGGAAATCTTTCACGTCGAAGTTATAGGGTTACGCGATGTGATTACCTTTCAGGGTAAAACTGTTGACGAAATCAAACAGGCTTTCAGGGATTCAGTGGACGATTATCTCGACTTTTGCACTCAGCTTGCTCAGGCTCCGGAAAAACCGTTTACCGGCAAATTCATGCTGCGCCTTCCGCCTGACTTGCACCGCAGAGTGTCTGTGGCGGCCAAGCAATCGGGCGAAAGTATCAATAGCTGGCTGAATGAGCAATTGGATCATCTCACCGCCAATGTATGCTGAATGGTATGGGGAGGGGGCAGAAAGTCAGGATTCCAAACTAATTAGACGAAACAAGGCGGCCGATCGGCCGCCTTTGGTGTGTTTGGGGGATAATTATCCAGAATAATATTTGCCATTAACACAGCAAAAGGTATAATATCTATACCATGATATTTGAATATGATTCTAAAAAGAGCGATAGCAATAAAGAAAAGCACGGGATAGATTTCAGCAGTGCGCAGGTGTTGTGGCATGACCCTGACTATATTGAAATACCGGTGGTGACGGCTGATGAACCGAGGTTTCTGGTCGTAGGTAAAATTGAGGGCAAGCACTGGTCAGGTATTATAACGTATCGTGGTGAAAGCGTCAGAATAATCTCAGTACGAAGATCAAGAAAAGAGGAGGTAGACATATATGAAGGTTAAAGAGTTTGATAAGATGTTCGATGATGGTGACGAGGATATTTCCATGTATCTTGATGTATCCAAGGCCCATCGGCCCGAGCAGGAGCAAAAAAGAGTGAATGTGGATTTCCCGTTGTGGATGATTCACCAGTTGGACAAGGAATCAAAGCGGTTGGGGGTGCCGAGGCAATCAATAATCAAGGTCTGGGTGGCTGAGAGATTAAAGAAAGCAGCCTGATTCATCGCTTTTACTAGAGAGCGATTATGAGGTATGAATACAACGCAAAAAGGGGGCATGCGAAATCGCAGCCCCCTTTTGAATTTATAATTACGCTCTAGCCGAGTGTGTTGACCAGTTTGGTAAGGCGTGAAACGCTGCGGGATGCTGTGGAACTGTGGATAACACCCTTGGATGAAGTCGAATCAATAACCGGGATGGCAGCTTTAAGTGCGGCAACTGCGGCATCCTTGTCCTTGGCTGCTACTGCCTCACGAACACGCTTGATATATGTTTTCAGCGTCGATGTTACATGACGATTACGTGCTGTTTTCTTAATACTCTGCTTGATCCTCTTGATTGCTGACTTATGATGAGCCAAACTGCACCTCCAAAATTTTTTCTTGAGTAAGTAACGTAATTGAAGCTAGTTATTTAGCATCACCACTAGATTGGTGTCAAGCAAATTGTATTTGCTTGAATGGTATTTAGTCGTCTTTTCTGATGCGAACCACCTGACTGACACCGGGCATTGTTTCTATTTCGTGGTCGTTCAGGGTCTCGGTGTCACCGATTACGCCAATAATAGTTCGGTTTGCTCCGGTTGACTGGTGGATATCAAAATCTCGGGTTATCAGGTATTCCTTGATAGTATCAAGGGTGGTCTCTTCTGCATGCTTCTTCATTATAATCAACATGATATATATGCTCCCTTAAAGTTCATCGGCATGGGACATGATGCGTTCAAGGCGTCTTGACTCATCAACAACGCGCTCAAACATCCTGACGATTGCTTCATCGTCCAACGGCCCAGGGTTGTCCTCTTTCATGCGGTTGAAAATCCGTTTTTCACGTGCCGGATCAAACACCGGCAGATTCAGCCCTTTTTTGGCGTGGCCGATCTCAAGAGCCAGTCTGGCGCGTTCGTTAAAAATTCGCAGCAGCACATCATCCAGGAGATCAATACGCTTACGGATTTCGTTGATATCCACTATTGAAGCTCCTTTTAAAACTGTTTCTTAACGAAACTGTCTTTTTTCCCGTCTATTTCATCGAGGGAAGGGTAGTCAAGGTTGTAATGTAATCCGCGCGATTCTTTGCGTTTCTGGGCACAGGTTATGATCAGTTCCGCCACGGTGGCGATGTTGCGCAGTTCGATCAGGTCGGAGGTGACGTTGAAATTCCAGTAGTATTCCTCGATCTCTCTCTGGATCAACATGATGCGGCTCATGGCGCGTGCCAGTCGCTTGTCGGAACGGACAATGCCGACATAATTCCACATGGTGCGCCGGATTTCATCCCAGTTCTGGGAGACGACAACCATTTCATCGCTGTTGGTGGCGGTGCCTGAATCCCAGGCCGGGATTTCGCGGGGGTCACTCTCTAGTGATTTGACCGCTTTAGCGGAATGGTGGTAGGCACGTCCCGCATATACGGCTGCTTCGAGAAGAGAGTTGCTGGCCAGGCGGTTGGCGCCGTGCAGGCCGGTAAATGCTGTCTCGCCAATGGCGTACAGGCCCGGGATGTCGGTTTCGGCGTCAAAATTGACGGCCACGCCTCCGCACAGATAGTGGGCGGCTGGTACAACCGGCAGCCACTCTTTCGTCATGTCGAGGCCGAACTCCATACAGGTCTGGTAAATGTTCGGAAAACGGTTGCGGACGACATCGGCAGGTTCGTGGGTGATGTCAAGAAAGGCGCAGTCATCGCCGCTGATCTTCATCTCGTTGTCTATGGCGCGGGCAACGATGTCACGCGGCGCCAGATCCTTAAGCTTGTGATACTTTTCCATGAATGCCGTACCGTCGCGTCTGCGCAGGATTGCGCCTTCGCCACGTACCGCCTCGGATATAAGGAAAGATTTCGCCTGGGGATGGTAGAGCGTTGTCGGGTGGAACTGCATGAACTCCATGTTGGCGATCGTTGCACCGGCGCGATATGCCATGGCAACTCCGTCACCTGAAGCCACATCAGGGTTGCAGGTGTACAGGTATACCTTTCCGGCCCCGCCGCTGGCCAGGAGGGTGATCTTTGAGCTGAATGTCACAACGGCATCGTTCTGGATATCCAGTACATAAGCACCCAGACAGCGGTTCTTCTCCAGTTTGCGCCGTTCGATCTTGGCAGAGGTGATCAGGTCGATGGCAATATGGTTTTCGTAAATAGTAATAGCGGGGTGTTGTCTGACCGCCTCGACCAGCGCCCGCTCAATCTCGCGGCCGGTGATGTCCTCGGCATGGAGGATACGCCGCGCACTGTGCCCCCCCTCGCGGGTCAGGTCATAGGACTCGCCGCTGGTGGTAAACTTTACTCCCCATTCGATCAGGTTGCGAATGGTTTGCGGACCTTCCTCTACCACCATTCTGACAACATCTTCATGGCAGATTCCTGCGCCGGCAACGAGCGTATCTTCTACATGGGCATCAAATGAATCCTCGTCGGAATATACGGAGGCGATACCGCCCTGAGCGTACTTGGTCGCTGATTCGGAAATATCACGTTTGGTAACAATGGCGACGCTGCCATGGTCGGCTGCCTGGAGGGCGTAGGAGAGACCGGCAATGCCGCTGCCGATAACAAGGAAATCGCTTTCAATGCGCATGGTAAACTTCCCTTCAAGGGTTATGTATACACTAAAAGCGGATTATTGTCCTGCGAGGCGGTTTTGTCAAGAGGAGAGGGCAGTGGCAATCGGTTGTCTGATAATATTTGTAGGTGGATGAAGTGCAACTTAAATGAACTTTTCTGGTGAGCAGCGCCGATCCTGGGCACTTTGTCTTCTTATGATGTTGCAGTCACTGCCTGAATGCGTATCAACACAAGTTTGCAGTCGAAATGGTCACTGCATGCCGTCAGGCAGCTGCAAGTGAATGCACTTTGACCTGGTTGTAAATCAGGCAGCACATTCCGTTACGCTGCGACAGAAGATTTCAAGATTATCAAGTTGAACCTGGCGTTTGTCCGGGTCTGTCTCAAGTGGAAGCCGGTCGATGAGAAAACCGATCCTTTCAAAATAGCTGATTCCTTCACGCATCATCCGCCGGCACGACTCCTCCCCATCAGTAACGCGTTCGGGGACGCAGACAAGCGCCTCTCCGCTGGAATTCATCAGCCAGGCTGCGTACACCAAAGACTGCCCCCCTTCAGTCACCAGGCATACGAAACCGTTGCATTTCTGAGCCTGCTTTCCGGTTGGAGCCGCATGGATTGTGTTGTAGGAACGATAAATCTCGACTACATCGGTTGAAAAGGAGTAAGGGATGCCTTTCAACTGTCTATCCGGTAAGAAATTAATGTGTTCCGTCGTTTCACATGATCCAAACGGGTCGGAGGTGAAGCTTGTTTGCTGATCCTGGAGAGGTGGTCTGTTCTGGTCTTCCGCAGGAAGAGAGGGTGCTTTGTTGTCTGTCTGTACCAGCGCCATCCCGGTTGGTGATGCGATGACCGCACGCGCCTCGGCCAGTTGGCGAATCTCTTCCTTCAAAGCATGTAGCTTTTTTATAGCAGCCTTACGCTGCGACTGGTTAACCTGCTGTTGCCGTTCGATTTCACCATGAGCTTTGATTTTAATATCTGCGGTAGTTTTCTCTAAAAGGTGCTTCTCAGCGCTTAGGGTATCGACCTTTTTCTTCAACGATTTTAGCTCGGCCGAGGCATTACGCTCAAGGGCATCCATCTCTTGCAATGCAGAATCATTTTTTGCCTTCTCGACAGAGAGAGACATGCTTGCTTCAGTCAAGGCAGCGCGCAAGACTCCTGTCTCACGAGTGTATTCGAGATGTTTGCCGGTCAGTTCGGCCATGAGCCTGTTTATTTCCGCCTGCATACCAGTCGTTGCCGCTCGCTGGAGATCTGTCGCTTCATCACTATTTGCCATCCTGTCGTGCAGGGCTGATTCGTACTTTTTTTGGGTTTCCTGAGATTTGCGGCGAACCTCTTCAATTTCTGTTCTGGCTTTTTCGAATTCTATCTGTACGGATTTAAGTTTTTCGTTTACTAATTCGCCCTCGCGTTGAGAAACTTTCAGCTCCTTTCTGGCCTGCCTTGCTTCATCTTTGGTATTCTTCAGGATGTTTTTGCTGCTGCCGAGTTCCTCCCGCATTTTCAGCAGCTCCTCTTCTGCACCGACAAGCCGCAGCCGTAGCTCTTTTTCCGCCTCACCAAGGATACGTATCTCCTTGCGCAATTCGTCAGTTTCAGCCGGAAGGGCGGAAAGTGACGAATTATCGTTTTTGGCAGGCAGCTCAACAGTGGAAGAGTGTTGTGCTGCTGTTGCCGCAAGCAGACGTTTCTTGAGGTTATCCAGCTCTGCTTTATGCTCCATATGTTCTTGAGATCTCTTTCGGGAAAGCTCTTTTTGTTCTGCGATCAGACCTTCTAAGGCTATTTTGGCGGCATCAAGTTGCAAAGCGAGAGAAGGCTCCCGCATGACCCTGATATCTTTTATGATCACTTCACGGGTTGCTGTACTGAAATTGATATTGACCTCTTCCATTTCAAAACCGATGTTTTTAAGAAATTCATGGGCTTTCAGCAAAAACAGATCCAGTTTTTTGCTGTCGGGCCTGAAAGGATCGGCAATGAAGATGAGGTTGGATTTCAGCTGCTGGTCATGCAATGCCACGTACACGCGGTGGAGGTTATATTCATGGACAACACAGATGAATGCGTCGCAGAGGTGCCCCTGGCAATAATCTGCGGAAGGGACGATGGGATGGGTTGAGCGACGGAGTGAAAGGAGGTTTGGTTCTTCAATCTTCAGATAACTTCTGGTGCGATCAACGGAAAAGATCATCGGAAATGCCTCCCGGCCAATCCGTAGAAAAACCGGACAGGCAGAGACCATTCGTGATATTTCGGCACCCGGCTGTCTCAGAGAGACCCTAAGCTATCCGCCCCGTCATCGCTGAAGGTTTAGTCTTATCGTTTATCAGAAGGTCAAAAATATGTATTGATATGAATCTTATAGATTATGTGTCGAAAATTCAATCATTTAATTGACACACAAAACCTGTTACCTGCAGATATCTGTACTATTCAAATCTGAATCACGCATGAGTTATACCGAGCATAAAATAGCATTCCGTTCTACGCGGGCACTCAAACAAATTGCATTGTCAGGCCATTTTTAGTATAGTCCAGCGCTATTATTCTACTCACTAAAACCAGATACAAGGAATGGACTGATGAAAGAAATTCTCTCCGGCAATGAAGCCATCGCCCGCGGCGCTTATGAAGCTGGGTGCCTTGTGGCTTGTGCCTATCCTGGAACACCCTCCACAGAAATACTTGAAAATGCATTGAAATATAAAGAGATCAACTCTTCCTGGGCACCCAATGAAAAAGTGGCCCTTGAGGTGGCAATCGGCGCTTCTTTTGGCGGTGGCAGGGCGCTCTGTACCATGAAGCATGTCGGCGTCAACGTGGCGGCCGATCCGCTCTTTACCCTCTCTTATACCGGTGTTCGCGGTGGCCTCGTGCTGGTTGCGGCGGATGACCCGGAAATGCACTCTTCCCAGAATGAGCAGGACAGCCGCAACTATGCCCGCTTTGCCAAGGTGCCGATGCTGGAGCCTGCCGATTCTCAGGAATGCAAGGAGTTTACGCGGCTGGCTTTTGAACTTTCAGAGCAGTACGACACGCCCTTCATGCTCAGAAGCAGCACCCGTATTTCGCACGGTAAATCGGTGGTGGAGCTGGGTGAGCGGGTAACTGATCTGCCGCTGCCCAAGCTGGAAAAGAATCCGGCTAAACTGGTAATGCTCCCTGGTAATGCGAAGGTTCGCCATCCACTGGTCGAACAGATGCTGGTCGATCTTTCCAAGGCAGCGGCAACGATGCCGTTCAACCGCATGGAGCTGCGCGACACGTCCATCGGCATCATCACCGCCGGTATCTGTTATCAGTATGTCAGGGAAGTCCTGCCGAATGCTTCGACTCTTAAACTCGGCATGGTACACCCGCTTCCGCATGATCTGATCCGTGAATTTGCCGCCTCAGTTGATGTGCTGTATGTCATTGAGGAGCTGGACCCATTTATCGAAGATCAGGTCAAGGCGATGGGGATCACTGCCGTCGGCAAGGAGATCGTCTCTCTGTGTGGCGAACTGACACCCGGCCGCCTGCGCAGTGCCTTTGGTCTGCCGCAGCCGGCGGCCATTGCTGCCGATAAAATGCCGGGCCGTCCGCCTAACATGTGCCCCGGCTGTCCGCATCGTGGTGTTTTCTTTTCTCTCAACCAGCTTAAAGCATACGTAACCGGTGATATCGGCTGCTACACATTGGGCTTTATGCCGCCCCTCTCGGCGATGGACACCTGTGTCTGCATGGGGGCTTCGATCGGCATGGCAACCGGTGTGACCAAAGTGGTTTCAGATGAGGAAAAGAAAAAGGTTGTGGCCGTGATTGGTGACTCGACGTTCCTGCATACCGGGATGAACGGCCTCATGGATATGGTCTACAACAATTCACCGGCTACGGTGATCATACTTGACAACAGCATTACCGCGATGACCGGCCGCCAGGACAACCCTGCTACCGGCTTTACGTTAATGAATGAACCGACGAATGCCGTTAATATTCCTCTGCTCTGCAAGGCTCTGGGGGTAAAGAATACCCGCATCATCAATCCGCTTGATCTGGAAGAGACCAAGCGGGTTATTGCCGAAGAGATGGCCCGTCCCGAACCTTCTGTCATTATCACCAATAAGCCATGTGTGTTGATCAAGCGGGACGATGTTTTCCAAAAAGGTCCGGCATATGCGGTTGAGGATGATGCGTGCAGTGGCTGTCGTGCCTGTCTGAAGATCGGCTGTCCGGCGATTGAATGGCGTCCGGCAGCTGACGGTAGCAAGAAGGGTAAGGCGTACATAGATAAACTGCTCTGTACCGGCTGTGATGTCTGTCGCCAGCTATGCAAGTTTGACGCAATCGGGAGTGATAAATGAGCAATCAGATAAAAAACATACTGCTGGTAGGTGTTGGTGGGCAGGGTATCCTGCTGGCATCTGAGATACTTTCAGAGGCTGCAATGCTGGCCGGTTTCGATGTCAAGAAGAGTGAAATCCACGGCATGTCCCAGCGTGGCGGCAGCGTTGTTTCACATGTACGCTACGGCACAGAGGTCTTTTCTCCGATTGTTCCAGAGGGGGAGGGGGATGTTCTGTTCGGTTTCGAACTGATGGAGACCGTCCGCTCGCTGCCGCTTCTAAAGCCGGGCGGTACCGTTGTGGCCAATGACCTGCAGATCTCTCCGCCGTCGGTATTAATGGGTCAGGAAACCTATCCTGCCGCTTTGCCGGAGCGTATCAAGGAGCGGTTTGCCGATTGCCTGCTTGTTGATTGTCAGAAGATTGCCACGGATGCCGGTAATGTCCGGGCTGCCAACACGGTTCTTCTGGGGGCGGTCTCGAAGCGGCTCGACATTGCTGAGGAGTTCTGGTTGAAAGCTCTGGAAAAAATGGTGCCGGTCAAGGCGCTTGAAGTCAACAAACGTGCTTTTCAGATGGGTAGAGAATTGTAGGATTTTGTTGTGCCGCTGATTTAGTGTCAATACAGAAGAGGTAGACGTATGTTTTTTAATGATGAATTTGAGACTTTGCCCCGTCCGGCACTTGAGGCTCTGCAGCTGAAGCGGCTTCAGTCTATGCTTGAAAGGGTGTACGCCAACGTGCCGTTTTACAAGACGACATTCGACACACTTGGAATTAAACCCTCCGTTGTGAAAAGTCTGGACGATCTGCAGAAACTCCCCTTTACCACCAAACAGGATATGCGCGATTCGTATCCGTATGCCCTGTTTGCCGCCCCGATGGAAGAGATTGTGCGTATTCATGCCTCCAGCGGGACCACCGGCAAGCCGACGGTTGTCGGCTACACTCAGAATGATATCAACATCTGGAGCGAACTGATGGCGCGCTCTTTTGTCGCCGCCGGTGCCCATAAAGGGGATATTATTCATAACGCCTACGGCTATGGACTTTTTACCGGGGGGCTTGGCGCCCATTACGGCGCAGAACGGCTGGGGGCTTCGGTTATTCCGATCTCCGGCGGGAACACCAAGCGCCAGATCATGATCATGCAGGACTTCGGCTCAACCGTTCTTACCTGCACCCCCTCCTACTCACTCTTCATGGCTGAAGAGGCACAGGCGGAAGGTATTGATTTCAGAAACCTGAAGTTGCGTGTCGGTATTTTTGGCGCGGAACCCTGGTCGGAGGTGATGCGGGGCGAGATTGAGGCAAAACTCAACCTGTCGGCAATTGATATCTACGGTCTGTCCGAGATCATGGGCCCTGGCGTTGCCATCGAGTGCATCGAGGCAAAAAAAGGTCTGCATATCTGGGAGGATCACTTCATCCCGGAGATCATAAACCCGGAAACCGGCGAACGCCTGCCGGAAGGGGAGCGCGGCGAACTGGTCATAACGACCATTACCAAGCAGGGTATTCCGCTGATCCGCTACCGCACCCGCGACATCACCAGTCTGACCTATGAGCCTTGCATCTGCGGCCGGACCCATGCCCGCATCACCAGGATGAGCGGCAGGTCCGATGACATGCTGATAATCAGGGGCGTCAATGTTTTCCCTTCACAGATTGAGGCCATTCTGGTCGGTATCGAGGGGATTGAACCGCACTATATGTTGATCGTTGATCGTGTCGGCACACTTGACACGCTGACGGTTGAGGTGGAGGTTAGCCAGCAGCTGTTCTCTGACGAGATCAAAGTGCTGCAGGCACTGTCGCGCCGGGTCGAAAAAGAGATCAAGGATATGCTTGGGGTGACCTGTACTGCGAAACTGGTAGAGCCGAAAACGATTCAGCGCAGCGAAGGCAAAGCCAAGCGAGTTATTGATAACCGGAAGTTGGCGTAAGTACGTGAGTCTCTAGGGAGGTACACCATGAAAGTCGAGCAGATATCCATTTTTATTGAAAACAAATCCGGCCGTCTGGCTGAAATCACCCGCATTCTCGGCGAAGCCGGTATCAACATCAGAGCACTCTCGCTCGCCGATACCACCGATTTCGGCATTTTGCGCTTGATCGTCAATGACTGCGCAAAAGCTAACACCGTGCTGAAAGATAATGGCTTTACCGTCAGCAAGACCGAAGTCGTCGCTGTCGAAGTGCCGGACTGTCCAGGCGGTTTGTCGGCCATTCTCCAGACACTTGACGGTGATGCGATCAATGTTGAGTATATGTATGCGTTCGTTGAGCGTTGCGGCGGAAATGCGGTCATTATCTTCCGTTTTGATGAAACCGACAGGGCGATTGCCGCACTGAAGGCCCATAACTTTAATATGCTGGAAGGAAGTCAACTGTACAGTATGTAGTAAAAAAACCATCGGGGGTCTAAATGAAAAGAGTGTCGTTACTGTTAGGCGGTATCTGTTTGAGTCTTGTCTGTGCCACTGCATCATTTGCAGCCGGAACTATCAAAATTGGTGCTCTTTTCGCCGTCACCGGCCCCGCCTCTTTTCTCGGTGAACCGGAAAAAAAGACCCTTGAGCTGCTGGTGAAAGAGGCCAATGAAAAGGGTGGCATCAACGGCCAGAAGCTGGAGGCTGTTATTTATGATACCGGTGGCGATGCCACCAAAGCGGTTCAGTTGGCGACAAAGCTGATCAAGGATGATAAGGTCAGCGTCATTATCGGACCGAGCACGACCGGTGAAAGTATGGCCGTTATCCCTGTCGTTGAAAAATGGAAAATTCCGATGATCTCCTGCGCTGCCGGCATCAAGATCACCGATCCGGTCAAACAGTGGGTTTTTAAAACTCCGGCCAATGACCACGTCGCTGCCGAAAAGATCCTGAACTACATGGCTGGCAAAAAACAGAAAAGTATCGCGCTGTTGACTGTTACTGACGGCTTTGGGGCCTCCGGCCGCGAACAGATAAAGGTCCTTGCCAGGCAGAAAGGTTTCAGTATTGTGGCTGACGAAGTTTACGGCCCGAAAGATACCGACATGACCGCTCAGCTGACCAAGATTCGCGGTATCAAGCCTGATGCGATTATCTGCTGGGGGACAAACCCCGGTCCGGCGGTCATTACCAAGAACGTTAAACAGCTGGGTATCAGCACCCCGCTCTATATGAGCCATGGTGTTGCCTCGAAAAAATATATTGAACTGGCCGGCGCTGACTCGGCTGAAGGCGTTATGCTGCCTGCGGGCAAACTTGCCATATACGATGCTCTGCCAAAGGGTGACGTGCAGCAGAAGCTGCTCAAGAGCTACGATAAGACCTATAAAAAGGTGTATGGAACGGAAGCATCAACGTTTGGCGGCTATGCGTATGATGCGTTCCTGCTTGCCACAAGCGCCATCAAAAAATCAGGCTCTACGCCTGAGCAGATTCGCGCAGGAATCGAGCAGACCAGCAAACTGGTGAGCATCTCCGGAGTATTCACCATGTCCCCCAAAGATCATAATGGCCTTGATCTGTCGGCTTTTGAGATGGTCAAAGTTGTCAAGGGTGATTGGGCACTGCTTAAGTAACTTCTCAACAGATTTAAGGGAGATATCATATGAACTTTAAAGTCATGCCTTTTGTGATGGCAGCAGTTACCCTGCTGTTTTCGGCCAATGTATTTGCCGCCGCGCCGATCCGGATCGGCGCCCTGTTTGCCGTGACCGGTCCCGCAGCTTTTCTGGGTGAGCCGGAGCGTAACACCGCCAAGATGGTTGTTGACGAGATTAACAGGGCGGGTGGGGTCAGAGGACAAAAACTTGAACTGATAGTTTATGATACATCAGGTGATGCGACGAAAGCTGTCCAGCTTGCAACCAAGCTGATCAAGGACGATAAGGTCGTTGCCATCATCGGACCAAGCACTACCGGTGAAACAATGGCTGTTATCCCGGTAGTGGAAAGAGGGCATGTTCCGCTTATCTCCTGCTCTGCCGGCAGCAAGATCACCGATCCGGTGAAACGATGGGTATTCAAGACGGCTCAGAATGATTCCTTGGCGGTCGGCCGTATCTATGAATATCTGCAGAAGACAAAACAGACTAATGTTTCAATACTGACAGTATCCGACGGTTTTGGCGCATCGGGTCGTGAGCAGCTGAAGAGTCAGGCGGCTAGATACGGAATTACCATCGTTTCCGATGACACCTACGGCCCCAAGGATACCGACATGACTGCGCAGCTGACCAAGATGCGTGGTTCCCGCACTCAGGCAATCATCTGCTGGGGTACCAATCCGGGTCCGGCTGTTATTGCTAAAAATGCCCAACAGCTCGGCATTAAGACACCTCTGTTCATGAGCCACGGCGTATCTTCCAAAAAATTCATTGAACTGGCCGGCGATGCAGCCGAAGGCATCAGACTTCCTTCCGGCAAGGTCGTTGTTGCTGATATGTTGCCAGCTTCCGATAAACAGAAAAAATCCCTGATGGCTTTTGTCAGAGACTACAAAAAGCATTACAACGCCGAAGGTGATCATTTTGGTGGACATGCCTGGGACGCCGTCATGCTGGTACGGAATGCGATTAACAACGGTGCGTTCACAGCAGCGGCAATTCGTGATCAGCTTGAGAGTACAAGAGGATTTGCCGGTATCGGTGGTAATTTCAATTACTCACCTCAGGATCATGCCGGCCTGGGTAAAGATGCCTTTGTACTGGTAGAGGTTAAAAACAAAGACTGGATGATTGTAAAATAGTTTACGTGTCAGAGATTCTTCCGTAGGGGCGGGCGTACGTCCGCCCCTACATTTATGAGGTAAAATGCAGTTCGACCAGATCTTACAATATACGCTGTCCGGTTTATCAACCGGGGCGATCTACGCTTTAATCGGCATCGGTTTTTCAATCATTTACAATGCTACCGGCATCATTAATTTCGCCCAGGGTGAATTTGTCATGTTGGGCGGCCTCCTGACAATGTCATGCCTGACTGTTCTGAAGCTGCCGTTGTGGGCCGCAATTCCCTGTGCCATCGCTGTTTCTACGCTTGTCGGTATTCTCTTTGAGCGCCTGGCCATCCGTCCGCTCCGGCAACCAACTCCCATTAACCTCGTTATCATTACCATCGGCGGAAGCATTCTGCTGCGCGGACTTGCGATGCTGGTGTGGGGTAAGGATACCCATTCGGTTCCCCCGTTTTCAGGTGATGCTCCGATCGCCATCGGCGGTGCCACTATTCTGCCGCAACATCTCTGGATCCTGGCGATCACCCTGATCATAATATTCATCAACAAAATCTATTTTTATCATACCATCAGCGGCAAGGCCATGCGGGCCTGTTCCTATAACCGGCGGGCAGCCGGTCTGGTCGGGATCGACGTCAAGCGCATGGTGCTGTTCTCGTTTATCATCAGCTCTGCCATGGGTGCCGTTGCCGGCATCATCGTTGCCCCGCTGACAATGACCGCCTACGATGTCGGCGTCATGCTGGGGTTGAAAGGTTTCTGCGCAGCGATTATCGGCGGTATGAGCAGCGGTCTGTCAACCGTTATCGGCGGCTTGATTCTTGGTGTGCTGGAATCGCTCGGTGCCGGCCTCATTTCTTCCGGCTACAAAGATGCCATCGCCTTCATCATTCTGCTGTTGATCCTGTTTTTTAGGCCGCAGGGGCTTTTTGGCAAAGCCGATTCGGAGCGGGTCTGACGCCATGAAACGAGACTTTCTTCTGTTTATCGGTTTTTCCGTGCTGGTCATGCTGGCCCCGCAGTATTTCAGGGGTGGCTACATGATGAATGTACTGGTGTTTGTCGGCATTAACACCATGCTGGCGATTGCGCTCAACCTCCTCCTCGGCTATGCCGGCCAGATATCCCTCGGCCACGCCGGCTTCTTCGGCCTCGGCGCCTACCTGTCCGGAATCATGACGACCACCTTCAGCCTGAACCCGTGGCTGGCAATGCCGCTTGCCGCTGTTGCGGTCGGCTCTCTCGCCTTTTTGATCGGTTTCCCGGTTCTGAAGCTCAAAGGGCATTACCTGGCCATGGCAACGCTTGGCCTCGGCATAATTTTCTTCATTATCTTCAACGAGACCTACGAATGGACCGGCGGACCATCGGGTCTGTCCGGAATTCCCTATCTGGAGCTGGGCGGCATAAGTTTTAATTCTGATGTTAAGAGCTACTATCTGATCTGGGGCTTTACCCTGGCGGTAATGCTCTTTGCTCTCAATCTGGCGAGCTCCCGGGTCGGCCGCGCCTTGCGCGCGGTCCACGATTCCGAGGTTGCAGCACAGGTTCTGGGGGTTAATGCCCGCCTCCTGAAGGTGCAGATTTTTGCCCTTTCCGCACTACTATCATCCATTGCCGGCAGTCTCTACGCCCACACCATGACGTTCATATCCCCAACGTCATTCGGCTTCAACTTCTCTATCGAACTGCTGACAATGGTGGTTATCGGCGGACTCGGCAGTATTTACGGCTCATTCCTCGGTGCTGCACTTCTTACCTTGCTCCCGGAAATTCTGCGCGGAGCCAATGATTACGACATAATCATCTACGGCGGCTTGTTGATGGTGATGGTGATGTACATGCCCGGTGGGCTTGTGCGCGGCATTCCCGCTCTGTTCAGAAAGCTTGCCGGGCGGAAGGGGGGTGTCGACCATGCTTGAGGTCTCCGGCATTACCCAGATCTTCGGCGGTGTCACCGCCCTTGACAACGTGTCCTTTTCCATTGCCAAGGGCAACATTACCGGCGTCATCGGTCCTAACGGCGCCGGCAAAACGACACTCTTTAATATTATTACCGGAATTTACAGCCAGACTGCAGGCACGGTTACGCTCGAGGGGAAGAATGTCAGTGGTTTTCCACCTGAACGTCTGGCCCGTCTTGCCATGGTGCGGACCTTTCAGAATATCGAACTGTTCGGCGGAATGACGGTATTGGAAAACGTCATGGTCGGCATGCACACCAGAAGCTCCAGCGGCCTGCTGGCCTGTGCACTCAAAATGCCCTGGACCATCTCCGAGGAACGGCGCATCCGCGACGGCGCCATGAAGTGGCTTGAATTTACCGGAATCGTGGATTTGGCCGATCATCTTGCCGGCAGTCTCCCGTTTGGAAAGGGGCGTCTTCTGGAGATAGCCCGGGCGCTGGCCGTTGAACCAAGAATTGTCCTCATGGATGAACCTGCGGCAGGACTTAACAGTCAGGAAACCCTCGGTCTGGCCCAGCTGATCAAGCGGATCAGGGATCTGGGGATTACCGTCGTGCTGGTGGAACACGATATGGAGCTGGTCATGGATATCTGTGACCGGATTGTGGTCCTCAATCTCGGCAGGAAGCTGGCTGAAGGAACCCCGCGCGAAATCCAGGAAAGCCCGGAAGTAATTTCTGCCTATCTAGGGGATGACGACTGATGCTGCGTCTTAAAAATATCAATACCTACTACGGAAAAGTCCATGCGCTCAAGAACATCTCCCTGCATCTGGGGGAGGGTGAGATTGTGACGCTGATCGGTGCCAACGGCGCCGGTAAAACCACCATACTGAATACCATCTCAGGTGTCACGCCGGCCGCTGCCGGTGAAATCATGTTCTGCAAGGAAGTTGTCACCGCGCTTGCGCCGGACAAGGTTGTACAGCGCGGGATCTCCCAGGTGCCAGAAGGACGTCAGGTGTTCAAACCGCTCTCCGTCGAGGATAATCTTCAGCTGGGAGCGTATCTTCGTTATCGCAGCAGGGAAGGGAAGGCGGCCATCTACAAGGATATGGAGAAGGTGTTCACCCTGTTTCCGCGCCTTGAAGAGCGGCGCAAGCAGCTGGCAGGCACCATGTCAGGAGGCGAGCAGCAGATGCTTGCCATCGGGCGGGCGCTGATGGCCAATCCCAAGATGCTGCTCCTTGATGAGCCCTCGATGGGTCTTGCCCCGCTTGTTGTTCAGGAGATTTTTCGCGTGCTGGAGCGGCTGCGCCAGGAGAACGGCACGACAATCCTGCTCGTGGAGCAGAACGCCAAGGCGGCGCTCAAACTGGCTGACCGTGGCTATGTCCTTGAAACCGGCAAGGTGATCCTGGAAGGCCCGGCGGATGAACTGCTGGAGAACGCTGAAGTCAAGCGTGCCTATCTCGGTAAGGACAAGAAGGAAATGTGGGAACGATAATAGTATCACGCACACTGTTTCATATCTGACAAGTACCTATTACGCTGAGCTTGGTAATAAAGGGATTTGACTAATGCGTTTTCCAATGCGACTCAATTACGACCTGACAAAATATATCATCAGCAACAAGATCAATAAGATTGAGAAGTACCCGCTTGTGCTGATGCTGGAGCCGACCCATCTCTGTAACCTGACCTGTTCCGGCTGTGGCAGAATCCGTGAATATGCCGATACCATCCAGGATATGATGACTCTGGAAGAGTGTCTGCAGTCGGTTGATGAATGTCCGGCACCGGTCGTCACGATCACCGGTGGAGAGCCGTTCCTCTATCCGCACATACATGAACTTATTGCCGCGGTCCTGCAGAGAGGCAAGCACATCTACCTCTGCACCAATGGCATTCTGCTTGAAAATGCCCTTGAGCTCATGGAGCCCCACCCTAATTTCACCCTCAACATCCATGTTGATGGCCTCGAAGAAACCCACGACCGCATTCTGGAACGTAAAGGGGCCTTCAAAACTGCGATCGAGGCGATCAAGAAAGCCAAAGAGAAGGGATTTCGTGTCTGTACGAATACCACGATCTTTAATGATACCGATCTGGTTGAAATTGAGATGCTCTTTCGTCGTTTGGAGGAGATTGGCGTTGACGGCGTGCTCGTTGCGCCCGGCTTTGGTTATGAGGCGGTTGGTGAAAAACTTTTCCTTGCGCGCCGTGATATAGAGAAGAAATTTATCGATGTCTATGAGATGAGCAAAAAACATCGCTTCTTCTCTACACCGATGTACCTCCGTTTTCTCAAGGGTGAAAGGAAGCTGGATTGTACCCCGTGGGGTAATCCTACCCGTAATCCGCAAGGGTGGAAGGCGCCCTGTTACCTGATTACGGATGCCCACTATCCAACATTTGCCGAGATGATGGCAAAGACGGAGTGGGAGAAGTACGGCGTGGGTAAAGATCCTCGTTGCGCCCAGTGTATGATGCATTGTGGCTTTGAGCCGACCGTTGTCCAGGAAATCAGCAAGAGTTGGAAAGATATGCTGGAGATGCTGTTCTGGAACCTGACGTGAGGTTGTAGTGGGATTCTATGGAGTCATGCAAAGTTGTTATTATTAATGTAATGGTCGTTTTTTACTGTTACGGCGTGTTTTGACTGAATTGGACCGCTTTTCATCGACAGAGTCCATAAATTGTCCATATAAATAACCTCTACCTTCGACCAGTTAAGTTGATTAAGCAGAGATACTACTGTAGAAAACGCCCCCATTTCGTATAACGAGATGGGGGCGTTTTCTATCCGCTTTCATAGTCTTGAACTTTTGCCGACTGCCGGCACAATCAACTGCACCATGTAACTGGTCTTTGTTTTATCGATTTGTACGAAGAAACCTGCTGCATCACTGTCCCGATCTCAATCTGGGTTATTCTACAGTGAAATATGTGTTTTTTGACATGCGTCAAGTAAAACGGCAAATAGCTGGTATATTGTCTATTTAAGAACAATATAAACGCATCACTAAAGATGGCATTTATCAAGGAGGATTCACCATGAGTATGTTTTGTAACCAGTGTGAACAGGCGGCAAACGGAACAGGCTGTAATATTTCCGGCGTCTGCGGCAAGAAACCTGATGTTGCTGCCCTGCAGGATCACCTGTTGTACGGATTGAAATCCCTTGCTCTCTATGCCGACAGGATTGGCCGTGATGCCGTGATTGACCGCTTTACGATTGAGGCGCTCTTTACCACTGTCACCAACGTGGATTTTGATCCTGAAGCCATCGGCACAATGATTCAAACCTGCTACCAGTTGAAGGAAAAGGCCAGGGCTACTTGTGGTACCGTTGTCTCCGGACCCGTTGCTGATTGGAAACCTGCCGCCGATCTGGCTGGCATGGTTGCTCAGGCAGAACAGTACGGTATCAGCAAGCAGCACGTAAATGCAGATATCCTCTCCGTAATTGAAATTTTGATGTACGGCCTGAAAGGGATGTCAGCCTATATGGATCACGCCATGATCCTCGGCAAAACTAACGACGACGTCATGGCCTTTTTCCAGAAAGCACTGGCTGCCACTACTGATCCTAACCTCGGTCTGATGGATTTTGTCGGCCTCTGTATGGAGTGCGGCAAGCAGAACCTGACCACAATGGGCCTTCTTGATGCTGCTCACAATGAAACCTACGGCGCACCGGTACCAACACCGGTAAACCTTGGTACCAGAGCAGGCAAAGGAATTCTGGTTACCGGCCACGATTTGAAAATGCTGGAAGAGTTGCTGAAGCAGACCGAGGGCAAAGGAATCAACATCTACACCCACGGTGAAATGTTACCCGCTCACGGTTACCCCGGCCTCAAAAAGTACCCTCACCTGGTAGCAAACTTCGGCGGCGCATGGCAGGATCAGGCCAAGGAATTTCCCCACTTCCCCGGCGCTATCATCTTCAACACCAACTGTATCCAGAGGCCAAATGAATCCTATATGGATCGTCTCTATAGCTGGGGATTGGTGCAGTGGCCAGGCGTCAAGCATGTTGAAGGGTGGGATTTTACTGAAGTAATCAACAAAGCGCTGGAATGCCCGAGTCTGCCGGAGAATCCGGGCCAGGAAATCCTGACCGGTTTTGGCCACAGCGCCGTACTGGGTGTGGCCGACAAGATTATTGCTGCAGTCAAGGGTGGTCAGCTCAAGCATTTCTTCCTGGTAGGCGGCTGCGACGGAGCCAAATCAGGGCGTAACTACTACACCGAATTTGCCGAAAAAGTACCTCAGGACTGCGTCATTCTGACCCTGGCCTGCGGTAAGTACCGCTTCAACAAGCTTGAATTTGGCGATATCGGCGGAATCCCCCGTCTGTTGGATGTGGGTCAGTGCAACGATGCCTACAGCGCCATCCAGATTGCAGTGGCCCTGGCCGGTGCTTTTGAATGCGGCGTCAACGACCTGCCGCTTTCGATGATCCTTTCCTGGTACGAACAGAAGGCGGTAGTTATCCTCCTGACCCTGCTCTCGCTGGGTATCAAGAACATCCGTCTGGGACCAACTTTGCCGGCTTTCATCACACCGACCGTGCTTGGCTTCCTGGTAGAGAACTTCAATATCATGCCGATCACCACAGCTGAAGAAGATCTCAAGGCAATCCTGGGGTAGGGTTCCGCTTATAAATTTTGCACTGAACCGGACAGGAGGTGGGATTGTTCCCACCTCCTGTTTTTGATTTTATCACCATTTTGCTATGGCCCGACAGGTTCTCAAATCTTTGATTTTCATGCTTTTATCGTACATTTGACCTGGGTCAAGGACGTGATGTCTTTGTTCGCGATATACAGTCAAACAGGTAGAGGAAACTATTACGCGGGGAGAGGGGAACGGCGGAAATGAGTGCAATTAAGAGGGACAGATTTTTATCGGAAAGGGGGAGAATGGATGAAATCATTTCTGAGTGGCCAAGGTCTGAAAGTAGCCGCACTAGTTGTTGTCGTACTGGCACTATGTGCGGCATTTCTGTTGTTTGGACCACCACAACTGCTGGCAACGTCTGAGTCACCTGGCTTTTGCGCCAGCTGTCACGTCATGGAGAGCGAACACACCGCTTTCATGCATTCCGGCGCACATAGGCGCAACAAGTGCGTTGACTGTCACCTGCCTGGCGACAATGTTGCCTGGCACTACATCTGGAAATCCATCGATGGCATGAAAGATGTTCTGTTTTTTTATTCCGGGCACGTGCCGGAGCGGATTACGCTTTCCGAACATGGCGCCAAGGTTGTAAAGGCCAACTGTATCCGTTGCCACAGTGAATTGGTGTCACAGATGGATACCTCACGCAACTGCTGGAGTTGTCACCGCCGCATTACGCACACCGGTGCCGGCAGCATCGAAACACTCTAACCCAAACCCAAACCACATCACCCAGGAGGACCTGATATGAAGATTAAACTGATTGCAACCCTTATGACCGCCGCACTGTGCGGTTTTATGACAACAGCCTGTTCACCGCCAAAAGCTGAAATGGTCAAGGGTGCACAGATCCCTGACGGCACCGTCGATCCGGCGGTATGGGGCAAGGCATACCCGGCCGAGTATGAAGGCTGGAAGAAGACCGCTGAAGCAACCCCCGTCGGCAAGAGTAAATACAAGAAAGGAAACGATGGCGGCGAAACCTTCGACAAGTTGTCTGAATACCCATTTATGGCATTGTTATTTAACGGGTGGGGCTTCGGTGTTGAATACAACGAGCCTCGTGGCCATCTTCACATGTTGACGGATCAGTCAGTGGCAGATCCTTCACGAGTCGGAGCCGGCGGCGTCTGCCTGACCTGCAAGACCCCCTATGCCCCGGTGCTGGCAGAGAAGCATGGTCTGGATTACTTCTCCAAACCGTACAAAGAAGTGCTCGCCATGATTCCCAAAGAGAATCAGGAACTTGGTGTCGCCTGCATTGACTGCCATAACAACAGGGATATGACGCTCAAGATCTCTCGCGGTTTTACCCTTGGCAAAGGGCTGAAAAAGCTTGGAGTTGACCAGGCCAAGTTGACCAATCAGGAGATGAGGACGGCTGTTTGTGCTCAATGTCACGTAACATACAGTATTGTCAAGAGCCCTGAGATGAAATCGCAGGATGTCTTCTTCCCGTGGGATGAAAGCAAATGGGGTAAGATCTCCATCGAGAACATCATCAAAAAGATCCGCAGTGACAAGTCCTACGCTGAATGGAAACAGTCCGTGACCGGATTCAAGTTGGCTTTTATCCGTCATCCGGAGTTTGAAATGTTCTCCAACAACAGTGTTCATTGGATGGCCGGTGCCTCCTGCGTCGACTGCCATATGCCTTATACCAAAGTCGGCAGCCAGAAAATATCCGACCATCGTATCATGAGCCCGATGAAAAACGATTTCAAAGCCTGCCAGCAGTGTCATGCCGAGTCCGCAGAGTGGCTGAAAAATCAGGTTATTGCCATTCAGGATCGAGCGGCTTCCCAGTACATCCGTTCCGGCTATTCGCTGGCTACGGTGGCAAAACTGTTTGAACTGACCCACAAAGAGCAGGCCGCGGGCAAACAGATTGACCAGGAACTGTACGACCTGGCCAAGGACCACTACGAAGAAGGCTTCTATCGCAACCTCTTCTTCGGCGCCGAAAACTCTGTCGGTTTCCACAACCCCACCGAAGCGATGCGTATTCTGGGTGATGCCACCATGCATGCCGGCAAGGCTGAAGCCTTACTGCGTCAGGCGTTGGCCAAAGCAGGAGTAAACGTTCCGGTCAAGATTGATCTGGAACTGTCAAAGTACACGAATAACCGTGGTCTCAAAAAACTGATGTTCAATCCGAAGCAGGAGCTGAAAGATCCGTTTGGGTCCAAGCCGTAGCAGAGAAATACCGACCAAGGGGGTGTCAGCATCAGGCTGTCACCCCCTTGTTTTCATGCCCGTAGAATAGTCATTATGGAGATGAAAATGATCACCACCAGCGAACTTGCAGTAACTATCACGATTTGGGTGTTAACGGCTGCCGGGACCTTCTTTGGCACTCGAGCCGTTTTGCGCCGCAGAAAACAGAGGCGTACGCATACTAAACAACAGCAACACTAAATGCTCAATGATACTTATAAGAGATCTTCAGAACACACCTGAACAGATTGTAAAAATATATATGGTAGTATAGTTGTGTACTACATCCGGTAATACGCCGGAGTTGAAGGATCAGGAAATAATTCTGGAATCCTTCATCGAGCTTCAGCGTGAACATGAAAAGATTGGTAACGCAGTCGCAGTGTACAACATCCGCTACCTATCACATGAATATGCAATACCTAACGACGTCTGCAATACCTTCATGGTTACGTATCAGAAGCTTAAAGAGTTCGAGGAGGACCTTCACACACATGCCCGCTTGGAGAACAATAGCCTCTTTCCGAAAGCTGCTTTGCTTTGAATCAGATACATTGACGTAACAACACACGTTGAAATTATCCACGTTGTGCGACTTCTGTATGCTTGAATGCAGAAAGGAAACTCATGCTCAAGGTTATTTCACAGTATCTTACCGGCATATTTCTGCTGGTATCATTCATGCTGCTGCTGCCGCCGTTGGCTGGTGCCACCGAGGAATATGCCAAGCAGACCGGCCAGACATGCGCTGCCTGTCACCTGGACCCTAACGGAGGAGGTGAATTGACACAGGCCGGAAAGCTTTTTGCTGTAAGTCACATAGCTGAGGCTGAAAATCCTGAAAAGAGGATGTTTATCAAAGGGTTTCGTCTGATAATCGGGTATCTCCATTTCTTGGCCGCCACATTCTGGTTCGGCACAATCCTCTACGTACACCTTATCCTCAAGCCGGCCTATGCGGCCAGCGGACTCCCGCGTGGCGAAGTGAGAGTCGGCATTGTCTCAATGGTTGTCATTGGCGTAACAGGTGCAATCCTGACTCACTACCGGGTGTCTTCATTTGACACACTCTTTCACACCCGTTTCGGCATCCTCCTGTTCATCAAGATTTGTCTCTATCTGGTAATGGTAATCTCTGCCGCTTTTGTCGTCACTGTAATCGGCCCGCGACTCAAGGCAAAAAGGAAGGAACCGACTTTTTCTGGCCCCGCAGGTGGATTCACTCTGGAGAATCTTGCATCGTTTGATGGAGGAGAAGGACGGCCAGCCTATTTTGCTTTTGAGGGAAAAGTCTACGATGCGACTCAAAGTAAACTCTGGAAACAGGGGGGCCACATGGGACGGCACAATGCCGGCATTGACCTGACGGAGGCCTTGAATCAAGCACCACATGGACGTGAAAAGGTGACGGCCTTGACGGCAGTCGGGGAACTCATCGTTTCAGGCCCTCGAAAAGCTCCACTGCATGAACGGGTATTTTTCTTTATGGCCCACATGAACCTGACGATTGTATTTCTTATAATCCTGATTCTCTCTCTGTGGCGGTGGGGTTAAGTGTGGTTACCACGTTTCGTAACTTCAATTCTTGTGTCTGGAGTATCACAATCTCACTGTATGGATTTGCCTTCTTCAGCATAACCAGCGCCACCCTACTCATTGTGCCCATTTTCACAGAAATTTTTTTGCAAGACTCTGATAAACTGAAATTGTTTTGGTCTGATTGAGGAGAAACAATTGAAAGTTCACATACTTCAACATGTGCCGTTTGAAAACAGTGGCAGTATGGCTATGTGGCTGGAAGGGCAGAGTGCAGATGTCAGTTACACTCGCTTCTTTGAGGTTCATGCTTTACCACAAGTAAAGGAGTTCGATCTCATTATCGTGATGGGCGGCCCAATGAGCGTTAATGACGAGGAGTCTCTGTCATGGCTTCGACCGGAAAAACAGTTTATTCGTGACGCCATTGAGCAAAACGTCTCAGTCCTTGGAGTTTGTCTTGGGGCGCAACTCATTGCCAGTGCACTCGGAGCGCGCGTTTATAGAAATTCCCAAAAAGAGATCGGGTGGTTTCAGATCGAAGCCACGCCAAGTGCGACTAACACATACCACTTCCCTGAAAGATGTACTGTTTTTCACTGGCACGGAGAAACGTTCGATCTTCCCGTTAATGCGGTGCGTTTGGCAAAAAGTGTCGCTTGTGAGAACCAGGCATTTCAAATCGGTCAGCATGTCATCGGGTTACAGTTCCACCTCGAAACAACCCCGGATAGTGCCCAAGCAATCCTGGACAACTGTGCAACTGAGTTGGTCCCAGGGCCTTATGTCCAAACGGAATGTGAAATCAGAGAAGCGGATAGTGATACATACATGATGATAAATGGTCTTATGGGTGAGGTGCTCTCCTACCTCGCACTCAATAATCCAGGAACAGGTGTGTCTAAAATTTGAGCTTGGGGCCACTCCTTAAAGAGGTTAGCTAGATTGCGGGATATTCTGATAAATCCTACCGGTGCAGTAGAATTACGCCGACCAGCGTTACGCCGTAAATCCAAAGCAGTTTTTCTATCAGTCAAGTAAAGGAGTAGCAGTCTGTGTATTTTCAGTCCTACTCTTACTCCTCCCGGCCATCAAACCGGTTTAACCCCCACCGATATCTGTTTTTTATGCATTAATTGATATGGGTCAAAATGCTCTGCGAGCTACTGCTGTAACGTATAAACACCGCATAATGACAAATTACCAAGCGAGAAGAACAACAGTCAGAAATCATGCGCGATGAATAAATCGCTCCTTGTTAAAATTCACCATTGATAAAGAGGCGAGTAATTTTCTAAACGAGAAGGGCACTCAAGCCACCAACGCTATAGAAAACGATGAATTCCAATGCGAATATACTGCTGACTAACCCGTGTATAACAAAGCTAACAGTACGGTTATTTCAGTCAGTGACCACAGCGTATTGTAGAGCTTGGTATTTCAATTACCAATGTGCACATAGATTTTGGTCAACACTTTGTGAACCGGATTGATTGACGAGATGGCTTTGGATGTTTTGAAAAATAAATAATGAGGAGACGTAAAGCGTGCTTAAAAACATGAAGATTGGCCCTAAGCTGTTATTACTGATTTTTGTTCCGATCATTGGTTTGCTGACATTCGGCGCCATGACCGTTGCCGACCGCTACGCAAACCTGCGTAATATTCGTGAGACCCAGGTGCTGGTTGCGTTTTCTGTCAAAGCCGGGGCGTTGATTCATGAACTGCAGAAGGAGCGCGGATTGACCGCCGGGTACCTGAAGTCTGAAGGAGCAAAGTTCAACAGCGAACTGGTGGGTCAACGTCAAAAAAGTGATCTGCAGATTACCGGTTTGACATTATTTCTTAAGGAATCAGGCGGAAAACTGGACGCCATCAGCAAGGGAATTGAAACCTCGAATAGGGAACTATCCGGCCTGAAGGGTTTGCGGGGCAAAGTAGACACTCTTGCAATTCCGGCAGGTGACGCCATAAAAAGCTACACTGGGCTGATCCGTTCATATCTGGATGCCATCGCTGTTATACCGGTGGCGAGTAAAAGTCGCGAAATTTCCATGGATGCCGTTGGTTACCACGCTTTCATCAGTGCCAAAGAGATGGCTGGACAGGAAAGAGCAATTATCAACGGCGGGTTTGCCGCCGATAAGTTCGATCAGGAACTCTACCTGAAAGTACCTAGTCTTATTGCAGCTCAGGGGGCCTACCTCGACCTTTTTAAAAAATACGCTGACCCAACCGGCATTAAGGCTTATCAGGAACGCAGTTCAGCTCCTTCTTTCCAGAAGGTGGAAGAGTATCGCAAAACAGCGCTGGATAAAGGTCTGCAAGGTGGAATGGGGGTCTCGCCTGAGGAGTGGTTTGGCATAATTACAACCAAGATTAACCTGTTGAAAGAGGTTGAGGATCTTCTCGCTGCAGACATTAATAACCTTGCCGATGAAAGTGCAAAATCTGCCAGAAGCGCCATGCTTATCAGCCTGGGGCTAACCTCCGCTCTTGTCGTTATCTCCTTACTGCTGGGACTATTGATTATTCGTGGCATCACCGGTCCACTGCATGAACTGGTACGGATGCTTAAAGACATAGCAGAGGGTGAGGGTGACCTGAGCCGGCGCCTGCCTGATAGCAGCAAGGACGAGACCGGTGAGGTTGCACACTGGTTCAACCGCTTCATATCCAATATTCACTCAATCATCTCCCAAGCTTCAAGCACCACTGTTCATGTCGCCACCGCCTCGAATCAGCTCCACGATACCGCTGAACAGATAGCCACTGCGGCGGAGGAGGTGGCCAGCCAGTCTGCAACCGTTGCCACCGCCAGTGAAGAGATGTCTGCAACCTCCAACGATATTTCCCGTAATTGCTCCCTGGCTTCAGATATTGCCAACCGGGCCAGTGAAATGGCGCATACTGGAGCTAACGTTGTGCAGGAAACGATCTCCGGTATGCAGTCAATCGCCGACAAGGTCAGAGAATCGTCTCATACGGTTGAAGCCCTCGGTGCCCGCTCCGACCAGATCGGCGCTATTGTCGGGACCATTGAGGATATTGCCGACCAGACCAACCTGCTGGCACTGAATGCAGCCATTGAAGCAGCCCGGGCCGGCGAACAGGGGCGTGGTTTTGCTGTAGTTGCCGATGAAGTGCGTGCTCTTGCGGAACGTACAACCCGGGCTACCCGCGAAATTGGTGAGATGATCAAGGCGATCCAGCATGAGACCGGCGGAGCGGTGGCTTCAATGGAGTTGGGGGTGCAGGAAGTTGAGAAGGGGATGGACAGCTCGCGCCGTTCAGGTGAGGCTCTGCAGCAGATCCTGGAAGGAATCAATGAAGTCACCATGCAGGTCCACCAAATCGCCACAGCAGCAGAAGAACAGACGGCCGTTACCGGTGAAATATCGACCAACATCCACCAGATTACAGAAGTCGTGCAGCAGACCGCAAAAGGTGCCCATCAGACGGCCGCAGCGGCTTCTTCCTTGTTACTTTTGGCTAAGGACCTGGAAGCGTTGGTCGGGCGATTTAAGTTGTAATTGCATCAGCTCATTCGCTGGGTTGCAGGCTGATGTGAAAATATGTGGCTGTTATTTACTGCTACAGGTGTACCAGGGCGAGAGAAATTACGTGGTAGTGGCTGATACATATAAATTGGTGCAAGCGAATTGATATAATCATAAAAGAGATATTACATGAATATATTATCAACAAAATCAGTAAGTACCGTACGCATCGTTGTGCAATGGTGCTTTATGTTCTGGGTCGTTGGTATCGGCATCCGTTTCGGCCTTTTTGTTAACGCTGTTGAGAGCGGCGCAACCGCTCCGCTGGTTTCACGTCCACCCGGAGTGGAGGGATTCCTACCCATTGGAGCCCTTACCAGCTTGAAAAATTGGCTGGTTTCGGGGGAAATCCATCCGGTACATCCCGCGTCACTGGTTATTTTTTTGGCGATCCTGCTTATGAGCCTGCTGGCCAAGAAATCGTTCTGTTCATGGCTGTGCCCTGTTGGTACGCTCTCTGAAGCGGCATACAAGATAGGCACCAAACTGTTCGGTCGAAACTTCCGTTTATGGCGCTGGCTAGATATCGCATTGCGAAGTGTCAAATATCTGCTACTGCTGCTGTTTGTAAAACTCATCCTGATTGATATGCCGACCGAAGCTCTTAGCGGGTTTTTGGATGCACCCTACTGGGCCGTAAGCGACGTCAAGATGCTCCACTTCTTTACCCGCATGTCCGTAACCACTGTGGTGGTTCTGACCAGCCTGACTTTTTTATCGCTTTTTTACAAGAATTTTTGGTGTCGATATCTCTGCCCCTATGGCGCGTTGCTTGGGCTTGCAAGCATGGCCAGTCCTTTCAAAATCCGGCGTGACTCAGTGGGCTGCACCGGGTGCCAACGCTGCTCCAATGCCTGCCCATCTGGTCTCCCGGTGCATTCATGTGCAACCGTGTCCTCACCGGAATGTACCGGGTGCCTTACCTGTGTGGTGAACTGTCCGGAACAAAATGTCCTCGCAATGCAGCCCGCCTTCTGGAAACGGTCAGTGCCGGTGTGGGTTTTTCCAGTTGTCGTTATATTCGTTTTTATGGCTGCAATTGGTGCCGGGATGGCCAGCAGACATTGGCACAGCTCGTTGAGCTATTCTGACTATCAGCGGCTCATACCTCTAGTGCCGTACTTGAGTCATTGATATTGAGTAGGCATATCTATGGAAAAAAGTGCAATAATCCTTAGAAGAGAGGCCTGACCATCAGAAAAAGACTAACCGGCTTACCCCAGCGTTGCAAGGCACCGCTCCGAGGACCGCGGCCACCGATGTCGCTGCGCTACGCAGCCTGGAGTTGCCTCAGTGCAACCATTGGTATACTGGCAATTTGTGAGATAACAACTCTGGTTGGTCATCCCCTGCTGATCGGCTCCTTTGGTGCTTCGGCGGTTCTCCTTTTCGGTGCTAATGACTCGCCGCTGGCCCAGCCTCGTAACCTGGTAGGTGGGCATGTGGTGTCCGCTTGTGTGGCAGTAATTGTGGTGGCAACGTTGGGT
The DNA here is from genome assembly GCA_028681335.1 of Desulfuromonadaceae bacterium. Classification (GTDB taxonomy): domain Bacteria; phylum Desulfobacterota; class Desulfuromonadia; order Geobacterales; family Pseudopelobacteraceae; genus JACRCG01. The sequence continues at coordinate 258,310 of JAQUIT010000003.1, forward strand.
TCCACGACACTGGCCATGGCTATTGCAGTAGGGCTGGCTATTTTTGTGATGAACTTGACTCACACAACCCATCCACCCGGAGGGGCTACTGCTCTGATCGGAGTGCAGGCGGCTGTTGGTCCTGGATTTATTCTGTCTCCGGTACTGGCGGGAGCCCTGATCCTTCTGGTTACGGCAATTTTTACAAATAATGTGGTGTACCACCGTTCCTACCCCAAACATTGGCTGTAATCAAAAAAAGGTGCCTTTACGCGCCAGCTGATTTGCAAAAGTATCCCTTATGATTTCCTTCTTCTCTTTATTGTGCCGCGTGTTGGCGAAATTATAGAGCCACCGTTTCGAGCCCGAAGCCGGGGGCTTGCTGGTTACACAGTGTGGCAACCACTCTCGCATGAACCTGACTGTTGAGCCGCTGACGATCTCCAACAATTGTCAACACAGCTTGTCAATCCAGATAATCTGCGGGGTGAATTGTCATCATTGGTGCCGCCGGAACCAGGAGATTATTGCCTCGCTGCTCTGGGCGCCGGATAGCTGATCAACAATTCTTCCCTGCTTCAGGAGGAACAGAACCGGGATGCCGCGAATGTCGAAACGTGCTGCAATTGACGGATTATCGCTGGTATTGACCTGAACAACAGCCGCGGTCCCGGCAAGCTTTCCTGCCACTTTTTTCATTGTTGCTTCATACTCCCTGCAATGCGGGCACCAGGGAGCCCAGAACTCGGCCAACACCGGGCCGCTGTAACCTCTGATAAAGGCGTCGAAGGTCGAATCGGTCAGAGGTTTAAGCTGATAGTACAATGGTGCCAGTTCCTTGCGGCAGTTGCCGCAATGTCCGGTTTTGCCCTCCTTATCAGCCGGAATCCTGTTGGCGGTACCGCAATAGGTGCAGGTAACAACATACGTTGACACGTTTCTCACGCTCCTTTTTGACGGCAAACTGTTACTATTTCAGCTGTCGTCAGCATCGTAACCTTCTGTTATATTCTAACAAATAGTGAAAAAAATACCATGTAACAATTGGGCCTAAAGTAGCTATGCCATCCTTGTGTCAGCGCTCCTGTCCGCCCGCAAAAAGGCTCTCCGCTTCGCTCATTGGCGGCAATGCCGAGAGTCAGGAAATACTTGACTTCTGTGCCGTGCACAATATCATCCCATCTGTCCCGGCGTTTTTTGTTTTTACTCCAGAGATGATTGAGAAGTCGTGTTCAGAAGGAAGTGCTCAATGCCAGAGAAGTCGATAGTACTAAGGACCGATCTCCTCTCCCGTAGTATTCAAAATCGAAAGCTCGTAGATGACATAACCGTAGAAGTTCGTGCCGGTGAAGTTCTTGCCGTTGTTGGTTCCAGCGGCTCGGGCAAAAGCTCGTTTTTGCGGCTGCTGAACCGCTTGGATGAACCAAGCTCTGGAACCGTTTTTCTCGAAGATATTGATTATCGCACCATACCACCTTGCGAGCTTCGCCGAAAAGTAGGTATGGTCACGCAGCGGGCTTTCCTCTTTCCAGGAACGGTATATGAAAACCTCCAGTTCGGACCAAAACAGCGCGGCGAGGAACTTTCCGAAAATCTGGCGCAAGAGCTGCTGGATGGGGTTGGACTTTCCAGTTATTTGATGCGTGACGTTACCCATCTCTCCGGCGGCGAGGCACAGCGGATTTCCATCGCTCGGGCACTTGCCAACACTCCCTCCGTGTTACTGCTGGATGAACCCACTTCGGCGCTGGATGACGAAAGCAAGTCAGGTGTCGAGGGACTGCTTCACGATATTATCCGCAAACGCAGACTTACCTGTGTCATGGTCACCCATGATGTTGCGCAAGCAGCGCGTATGGCCACGCATGTGATGATGCTTGCAGACGGCCGCGTCATCAAAGAGGGGACGGTCAAGGAGGTGTTGCATGCTTAACCGGCTGTTCACCGATCAACTGCAACTCGGATTGGCTCAATCAGCGGTGGCCGCTTTGCTCGTGTTCGTAGTTGTACTGTTGGGGCGCTGGCGAAAAGTCCATTTGGAACGGGAAGTTGCCATCGCTTTAGTCCGCGGTTTGGTACAGATAATTGCCGTTGGTTCAGTGCTGGTGGTACTGCTTCGCGGACCGCAATGGACGGGAGCATTTTTGCTTGCGGCAATGATCCTGGCTGCCGGTGCCATATCGACAAAACGCGCCAAGGGAATACCCGGTTCGTTACTGGTCTCCACCTGCTCAATCGCATGTGGCTCCGGATCTGTGATTGCCATAATGACCTGGTTGGGAGTTATTGATACGGCAATCACCTCGCTGATCCCGGTGGGTAGTATGCTGATCGCAAATGCCATGAACACCAATGGCTTGGCACTGAATCGATTCCGCTCCGATGTTCTTGCGCATGTGGGTGAAATAGAAACTGCTCTAGCACTCGGGGCAAGCTCCAAACAGAGTATCGCTCCTTACGTGCAAGCGTCGTTTGAGACGAGTCTCATCCCCGCTATTGATTCTCTCCGCTCTCTTGGCATAGTCTGGATTCCCGGACTGATGGCGGGTATGCTGCTGTCCGGATCGCGCCCGATTTATGCAGCGATCTACCAATTTGTCGTCATCGCAATGATCTTTGCGTCATCCTCTTTGACATCGTTGGTCAGCACAATGTTGATCAGCTCACATGTTTTCACGTCGGCTGATCAGTTGTTGCTGCGCCCGGGAAACGGGGAAATCGGTACTCAGGCAAAGAAGGCATGATTCTGGTGCACCCCCCAGTATTTCAGTTTTTATGCGACCCTATGGGACGTTGTTGATTATTCACCAAGTACCGGGTTAATCAATATCATCATCTCTGGCTCCCTAAAAGGAATAGGCGAGAGATGATTCAAGACGAATATCGTTCTTCAGAGTGTCTCCACCGGGGTTTGACTGATACTCATCCACAAGCCCGGAGCGGAAGGATAATCCGGTGTAGATCGGGATTTTAAGCGAGGTTTCGGAGCGGAAACGGTATTCTCCAAAGTCTGTCAAGTAGGGATAAAAAAGGAATTCCTGGGAGAGATGGAGCTTTTCCTGAATACGCCAATCGAAAAAGGCTCGGGAGGAAACGATCACTTCCGTCGTGTCATTTTTCTCGTGCCGAAAATCCGTGCGCTGAACGCCCAGACCGCCTTCCAATAAGGCCTTAAATGGCTCATGATCAAAAAACCAATAACCCAGCCCCGTCGCTGGAGTATAACGGCTACGGATATTTGCGAAGTAATCGTGGTCCGCTTCAATTTTGTTAAATTGATACCACTTCTTCGCTTCACCTAAGCTCCAGGCGTAACGCAAAAGACCGTAATAGGCTTGTGCGCTCATTTTCTTCTCCTCAGTAGCATATGAAGCGCGTCCTTGGAGCGTCCACTCGTCAACTTTCTCCCTCTTACGGTTGATAGTAAATTTCCCGCCCAAGCCTTTAGCGACCGTATTCCCGTTCTTCAACAGGAAACTCGCCTCAATCTGGCGTGTCCATTCGACCTCCAAGACTTTTTCTTCTGGTAGCGGCTTATGAGCTAACGGGGTCCTGTTTACCGTCAAGATGCGATCTTTAGAAAGGGTCAAAACGCCCAGGTTTTCACTTTCAAAAACGATCTCATCGGTGGATTCCTTTTTCAGGACACCCTTGAGGGAATCGCCGTTTGTGAAATGAACTTCATCAGCAAAAGAAGAGCCCTGGCTTAGTCCAAACAATAAAAACAGAGAGAAGATAAAAAAACATTTGTTTTTCACAAGAGAACCTCCGAAGCAAGCGGAATAGAATGGATAGGAATTTGCTGTGCCGGACGGGCAAAAAGACACCGAATATAAGTTCCGGAGTTTTGCCGGAACTGAACGTAATAGGATTGTTGCTGATGTCTGCAGCCTTAGAGTCTCTTTTTTACGAGAAACAAGGAGGAACGTGTCGTGACGAGGGGCATTCCCGTATTACAGTGCTAAAGGCGAGCAAACGTACGGTTTTGTTGTTTTGATTCGACCAGATAGCGTAAACGTTCTCACTCCTGCAGATACTGCCTGGCCCAGCTGCACATCATTTCCAGAATAGGATAGATGCTTTGCCCTTTCCCGGTAAGGGAATATTCCACCTTGGGCGGAACCTGGGGGTAGACCTCACGACGCACCAGTCCGTCTGCCTCCAACTCACGCAACTGCTGGGTCAGCATTTTGCGGGTCGTGCCGGAAAACTGCCGCTGCAGATCGGAAAAGCGCATAGTCTGATGCGCCAGGTGCCAGAGGATCGACGCCTTCCACTTTCCGCCGACTACCGCCAGAGTTACGTCTATGCCGCAAGTGTACGCTTTATCCCGATGGACCATGAGGTCGGCTGATGATTGTGGTTGCATGATTCTTCTCCATCGCTGTTATGGTTCCTAAATAGATACTACGTACCAATTAAGTACGTAGTTGACTAAAGAAATCCTATGGATGATGATAGCCCACACTATGTAAAAAAGACAGTCCTGATATGGCGGGGAGGAGAGTGATATGAAAGTAGTGGCATTCAACGGCAGTCCTAACAGGGAAGGCAATACCTGGCATGCGCTGAAGATGGTGACGGCTGAGCTGGAGAGTGAGGGGATCGAAACCGAGATTGTGCATGTCGGCAACAAGGTGATCCGTGGCTGTATCGCCTGCGGTCAGTGCGTTAAAAACAGGAACGAGAAGTGTGTCCTGCCGGGAGACGAGGTAAACGAGTGGATCCAGAAGATGAAAACGGCAGACGGCATCATCCTCAGTTCTCCTGTTCACTATTCCGCTATCGCGGGAACCATGAAGTCATTTCTGGATCGTGCCTTCTATGTGACGGGTGTTAATGACGGCATGCTGCGTCACAAGGTGGGGGCCTCGGTGGTTGCGGTGAGGCGCTCCGGCGGTGTACCGACCTTCGAGCAGCTGAACAATTTTATTAACTATGCGGAGATGCTTATGCCAGCCTCCAACTACTGGAATGTTATTCACGGCAGAAGCCCGGGTGAGGTCACGCAGGACACAGAAGGCGTGCAGATCATGCGGGTGCTTGGCAGAAACATGGCCTGGTTGATGAAACTGGTTGAACATGGTTCGGGTGCGGTGACTCCGCCGCCAAGAGAAGTAAAAACATATATGAACTTTATCCACTGAAGGAGAAGGTGGCCGCGCAGAAGTCGCGGTAACCTCTAAATCTAAAAGGGGACAGGCTGATTATTATATAGCCTGTCCCCTTTTTGTCTTATTCAGAAGATACTCGCCTAGAACCGGTAACCTACGCCGATACCGAACAGATTCGGGTTAAGGTCTAATGTGTACTTTGTGCCGGCAACGGTAATCTTCGTATCGGCTTTGACATATTTGTAGTCAAAGTTGAGATAGATATTCTCTTTGATCTTGACATCTACGCCAGCCTGGGCGGCCCAGCCAACACTGTTGTCTATATTGAAATCAGGGGTGCCATCCAGGTTGGAGTTAAACGGCATTGTATAGTTAACCCCGACACCGACGTAGGGGCTAATCGTTTCACCTGCCAGCGGATGGAACTTAACGGTGAAGGTGGGGGGAAGCAGCCAGGTTGAACCTACTTTATCGCCATCAAACTTGATATCATTTTTGGTGACTGCGAGGATCAGTTCGGTGGATAAATTCTTCATGAAAAAGTATTCCAGGTCGAGCTCAGGAATAATGCTATCACTGACTGTTGGCTTTACCCCGTCGAGACGACTGTCAAAGGATTCATTCGGCGCGACATAGATGGCTCTTACGCGTACACCAAACTTCTTGTAATCCTCTTCAGCATGGACCATTGACGCCAAACCAAGAGACAACGCCACAAGCATTCCTGCAACAGCAAACACGTTTTTTTCATCTTCGTTTCCCCTTACCGACTTGTATTTTTGAGGGAGATCCCTCAAATGCGAAATGTATTTCAAAAAGAGATAAAGCAGACCTTGTTCATCCTTATACGGGTAAAATGACTAAAGTCAAGAAATAAAAAAAACCTTATAAATAGTTATAAGGCTATATCCAAGTATATAGATTTGTGTATAAAAACGGTGTGTACTTACTCAGACTCAATAAATAAACAACAGGCCCACTGACCAGAAGTGACTGATAAGAGGGCCTGTGCTATGTGAGAATATTTTATAACTTATACATGGACGCTAACAATATAACGTCAAAATTTAAATACCACCTTCGGAATGGGAATAATGGCAATCCTTTTGACATTTATTAAAAGCAGTGAAATAGTGCACAAAATACCAACGTGCCCATATCAGTCCACCATGACTTTAGAGAGTGGCCAATGCCATCTATCAGGAATAGTATGCTCCCAGAGATGAAACCAACGCTTAAATACGGGATTTTCATTCTCGGCATGGCATGCGCAATCTTCGGCGTTATTCTCGTCAGCGTGCTCGGTTCCTGGCTAAGTCTGGAGCCGCAAGAGCAGGTTTTCCTGCTGGGTCTGACGGATAAAATAATCCCGTTTCCGATCATGGGAGCTTTTGTCCTCTTCCTGGTCATCGGCGGCATGGTCAGCCTGTTGTTCCGCTATTATATCATTCCAATCATGAGGATAGCAGAGTCGACCCAACTGATCGCCCTTGCCAACGTCAACCACAGGGTCCCTGAGATCGGCGCGCGTGAGGTTGTGCACCTTGCCCGGACAATCAACGCCTCGGCGGATGCCTATGAAAAACTGCAGCAGGAGGTCGAAAGCGCCATCTACAATGCCAGGGCGGAGCTTCTTGAGGAGCGCAATCGTTTCGCAGTGCTGATGTCGGAACTGCCGGCCGGGGTACTGGTCTGTAATATCCACGGTCAGATTCTCCTCTACAACAAACAGGCCCAGATGCTTTTTGATGCGTCAGACCACAAGCTGGTCACCGGAACTGTTGGACGGGGTGGCTGGATCGGTCTGGGACGATCCCTGTTCGGGGTGGTGCCGCGAAAGCAGGTAACTGACGGCCTCGAGCGGTTGCAGGTAGCGGTTGATGCAGGGGAGGCCGACCCTGTCACACGTTTTATAGCAACCCTCGAAGATGAACGTACCTTGAGTATCTCCATGGCGCCGGTATTCAGTTTTCATTGCGATCAGCATGATGAATGTTTGCAGTGCGAACGCCGCCGTATATCAGGTCTGGTCCTTATTATAGACGACACAAATTCCGGGAGTGACCTGACCGCAGCTGCTGAACCGGTAACATCTTCAGATCCGGCTGGAGTGGAAGCAAATGGTCAGTTTGCTGAGGAGAGTCTTCCTGAGCGGGACGTTTTGGTGCCGACAAGTGGTTCCCGGCCGGTATTCTATGAATTTGATCTGTTCCATAACCGCGCATCCGATGAATTGGGGGAAGAGTCATTGCGGCGGCTCACTTACGTGGCGTTTGACACCGAGACCACCGGGCTTGAACCAACGCGGGGTGACGAGATCATCCAACTTGGCGCGGTGCGTATCGTTAACGGCAAGATCATACCGGGAGAGATAATCGATCAACTGATCGACCCGCAGCGGTCAATCCCTGAGGCTTCAATGGCGATTCACGGCATTACGCGCTTAATGGTAGCAAACCAGCCGACCATTGGTCAGGTACTGCCTCATTTTCACCGTTTTGCCGAAGGCGCTGTCCTGGTCGCCCATAACGCAGCTTTTGACATGCGCTGCCTGCAGCTCAAGGAGGCTCAGGCCGGTGTGAAATTCACCAATCCGGTGCTGGATACACTGCTTCTTTCCTCCATAATTCACCCCCATCAACAGTCCCACTCGCTCGACGAAATCGCCGCGAGACTCAACCTGACAAATATAGGTCGTCATACCGCACTCGGCGATGCCATCGTAACGGCAGAAGTTCTGCTTAAATTGATCCCGCTTCTGGAGACGAAGGGGATCATAACCCTTAATGACGCCCTGAAGGCATCGACACGCTCACCCTTTGCCAGAATGAACTATTGATCCTGTCCAGCGGCTTGCTTCAACAAACTGACTATCATCATCAACAGATGATACTGATAACCATCGTGTGAGGAACAACACCTATGGAAAAGATTGACCTGGATTACCTGCGGATGTGGATTGGAAAATCGCGCCGTGACGAAGACGTGATATCATGCCGCCACGCCCGGCTGTTGGCTGCCACGCTGGATTATCCGGCCCCGGAGAAAATCATCGCTGGAGAGATCCTTCCGCCGTTATGGCACTGGACCTTTTTTCTTGAGGGTGTGCCTACTCAGGAACTCGGCAACGATGGACATCCGGCACGAGGCGGGTTCATGCCGCCGGTTGCACTGCCCAATCGCATGTGGGCCGGAGGCCGTGTGTCTTTTCTTTCGCCGGTATGCATCGGTGCAACCGTCCATAAACAGTCAAGCATTTTGAGCGTGGACCATAAAGTGGGGAAATCCGGAGATCTGGTTTTCGTGACGGTACTTCACGAACTGATGTCAGCGCAGGGTGACCTGTTGATCCGGGAAGAGCAAGACCTCGTCTACAAGGGGTCTGCTCCGCATGGACAACAATCCACCTCTGCCCCGGCGGCTGCCATTTCCTCTCAATTTACCAGGAAATATACCCCGACTTCCACGACCCTGTTCCGCTATTCGGCGCTGACCTTCAACGGTCATCGTATTCACTACGATGTTGATTATTGCCGTGAAAGGGAAGGGTACCAGAATCTGGTAATTCACGGGCCGCTCAATGCCACCATGCTGGCCGGTTATGCGGAAGAGATCAGTGGCTGTCGCTTAAGCAGCTTTAGCTACCGCGGCCTCTCTCCAGCATTACTTGGAAATTCTATTACCATCCATGCTGACATTCTGGACGGTTGTATCACTCTTAATGCGGTTTTGGATGATGGTGCGATATGTATGCGGGCAGAGGCTTTCACCGAGCAGGGAAGCAGGTTACGTCCGAATGAGTGAAAGAGGAGGCGTGTCACCAGAAAACAAGTGCGGGCTTCGAAGGTGCATGTTTTGAGATATCACAAACAAAAGGCAATCGATTGATCGCCTTTTGTTTGCAGTTTCCTTCCCGGGCGCAGTCTCTTCAACATAACGCAGCCCAGGGAAGACGCCTTTTATATTATTTTACCGATTTCTTGATTTTATCCCCGGCTTCTTCGACCTTCTCACCTGTTTTTTCTACCGCTTTATCAAGCTGTTGGCCGGTCTTTTCTACAGCATTGTCTATTCCCTTGCCGGCTTTCTCCATTGGCCCTTCTTTTTTGCAGCCGTACGCTCCGGCTATAAACAAGCCAACTACCATTGCTGCAATAACATTTCTGCTGATTTTAGTTACGTTCATCATGGTGATTCTCCTTTTTGTGGTGCTCATCTCAAGCGTTGTCATATAAAAGCAACAAGAGTGCCGAAAAAACAATTCAGTCAAATTGGTCGTAACGGCCTGATTACACGGTCTAATCTTAAAAAATGCTTGGGAGATGGTGTGAAGATAGACAGCAAAATCCGTCATGTTTAACATAACCGTCATATATAAAGGATTGCTCTGAGACTAAAACTGCGGGTGATACTTTTTTACAATCAGGTGCGAATGTTGCTTCATGGTTGCTCTCTCGTCAGTCTTTTCCACGTCTGAATCACTCTTGTTGAGTGGGATTATAACCGCTGTTTCAGTACGGCACCGGAATATATTGACGCGGTCTTCTCTGGCACTCTATTTGCTCACGACCTTCGTAGTAAAATTTGAGCTTAAGAGAATGTGTGTATGACGTTACGATTCATATGGTTCAAAAAAAACTTTATTCGGTTCTTCCTCCTGGCGATGGCTGGGTGGGGTTCCCTTGCTATCCTGTATTCTAATTTACCCGCACCTCTGCGCCCCTGGACCGCCTCAATCTTCGGCCTTGGCAGTCTCGTTGCAATTTTCGGCAGGTACAGCAGTCTGCGGTCCCGAATGGGTTTTCTGGTTGTGTTCGCGGCCGTTCTCGTCTGGTGGCTGTTCATGTCGCCATCAAACAGCAGGAACTGGCAGCCTGATGTGGCCGTTCTTCCCTGGGCAGAGTTCCGGGGGGCCACCGTCATCATTCACAACATCCGCAACTGCGACTACCGGAGTGAAACCGACTATACCGTCCGCTACTACGACAGAACCTTTGATATGTCAACGTTGAAGAGTGTTGACCTCGTCCTGGTCCACTGGGGAATTCCCTCCATCGCCCACACCATGCTCAGTTTCGAATTTGAAGGCGGTGGGGTTGTAACCTTTTCTGTCGAAACCCGTAAGGAAATTGGCGAAGATTACTCCAATTTCAAGGGGTTTTTCAGGCAGTATGAACTGACCTATGTAGTTGCCGATGAACGTGACCTGGTCGGGTTGCGGGTCAATTACCGTCATGAACAGGTCTACCTGTACCGTCTCCATGAGTCTGCAGATCTTGCCAGGAGTGTCTTTCTGGATTATCTGCAGACGGTAAACTCGCTGAAGGAGAAACCTCAATGGTACAATGCCCTCACAGACAACTGCACGACCAGCTTCCGCATCAGTAAGGCACCGTATAATCCGGATACCATCCTCGACTGGCGGCTTATTGCCAATGGCTTCATCGACGAAATGCTCTACGAGAGAGGGGCCATTGACACAAGCATGCCGTTCTCTGAACTGAAAAAATTGAGCCTCATCAACGAACGGGCTAAAGGAATCGACAAATCCCCGGACTTTTCAAAACTCATCCGTACCGGGCTACCCGGAATGGGACAATAGCACTCCGTCATATATGGCAGTTATGTAAAACCTGACGGTTTTACGGTGATAACTTTTCCCGCCATAGCACCCACCCACGTCTTTTCTTTCATATAAACAGCCCTTTATACCTTTAAAATCCCCAGACGGTATCTGGCATGTTAGTTGCGTTGTGTCTTAGAGACAGAAGATGAAGATCTGCCGTATCAGGCTATGACACCACGTTGCATAAGGATTTAGCCATGAACAGCAACATTGTAATCATTGCGCTCCTCCAGTTTACGCTCCTCTGTACCCCCTTGGTTTTACAGGCCGCAGCCCTGGACCAAGACGAAGATCCTGACCAGCGATGGGTATGCAAGGAGCTGTGCCGGGTCAGCAACAAACAAAAAAATTCCTTGCAGGTAAAGAGCCAACGGATGATACCGCCACTGGACCTGATACAGAACAGTGCTCAACTTCAGCAAGGAGAACTGCTTCAGGAGTTGCTTGCCCCTGAGGTCGTTAGTCATGTTTCAATGCAACAGGGTGGTAACGAGGTGGGGGCGGGAAAATACCGTCATGACACCGCTCGGCAGGAGGACAGGTTGTTAAAAGAGTTCACTGCAGCAACATCACTACCGTAAAAAATCACAGGCAGGAACGGTCTTCTGGACAAGGGGCCCGGCAAGGAGGCAACAACATGTCTTTCATACTATATCTTATCGGTTTTGCTTTTGTTATCGGCGGCATTGCATGGGCTCTTGTTGTCGCAAAGATAAGCACCGTCTATGTGATGATTGCCGTTGTCATTCTCATCGGCATTGCTATTTTGAGTGGAGTGACCCGTACCCGCATGAAGGACTGATTAGTCAAAAAAAGATCGCGTAACAAGTCGCAGGTAACCGTTAACGTGAAAGGAGTGAGGAAAATGAAAAAATGTATAGTTATTAAAATGGGATTTTTACTTTTAACGATCGTGATGGTGTCAGGTTGCATCTTGGTGCCGGTAGAGGACGGTCGTTACTATGAAGGTTCCCACCGAAGAGGCCATAGCAACAATTATGAAGATCGTGGTGATCGTCACTAAAAAATTACGTCTGATTGGTTAGGGCACGTAAGACGGCGGTTAAACGCTGATTAGTCATGGGTGATGCTGATGCATGGTATTTAAGCCGCTACGGGTAGACTCGAAGCCGTGACGTGGTACACTTTATCAAGAAACTCACCTCTGTAGTACAGCCAGCATGAGCACTTATGGACCTTTGTGCCTCACTCGAGCACAATGTGGTAATCAATCAACAAGGGGGAACACCATGCAGATTATTATCAACACAGATCGAAACATTAACGGTCGCGAGGCGCTTTCTGCTCATATAAGCAGTGAAATTGAGCAGGCCCTAAACCGGTTCAATGACCAGATCACCCGAGTGGAAGTCCACCTGAGCGATGAGAACAGCGACAAGAAGGGCGGTAAAGACGGGATGAAGTGCGTTATGGAAGCCCGTCTTGCAGGTCGCCAACCCTTGGCAGCCACTCATCAGGCCACAACCCTGGAACAGGCTTTTAGCGGCGCAGCAGACAAGTTAACCAGATTGATCGAAAGCACCATTGGGAAGAAAGGCGATCAGCGGGGCCACAGGGCTGAGCCGCATCCTTACGGGCTGGATGAGCCGGAGAATGAAGAAGAGGAGTGATGTGCGTAAGTATATGAATACACGCATCAGAACCTATCGTGTGTAGAGCGGAATTTCAACAGGAGGGTCACCATGTCGTACTGTTTCAGCAAAAAGGTAGCCGTGGGCTTTGAAGAAGCTATTTTACAAGTTACTGAAGAATTGAAAAAAGAAGGTTTTGGCATTCTTACGGAAATTGACGTCACCGCTACCCTGAAAAAGAAATTGAATGTCGATTTTCGCAAGTACAGGATTCTTGGCGCCTGTAATCCTCCTTTTGCCTATCGTGCATTACTGGCAGAGCCACGTATCGGCACAATGCTGCCCTGCAATGTGATTGTTCAGGAGATGGACGATGGCAAAATTGAAGTGTCTGCCGTTGATCCGCTTTCATCAATGCAGGCAATACAAAACTCCGGGCTTCAGGGTGTTGCCGAAGAGATACAGTTGAAACTCAAGAAGGTAATCGAGCAATTGTAAGCAACATAAGAACCCGTTGTCCAATGCCTCACGGGAAAGGAAATCTATTATGCTATGCAAAGTCAGTGAGCTAAAGGGTTACACGCTGGATAGTCTTAACGGAAAAATAGGTGAGGCCAAAGAATTCTACTTTGATGACCGGCACTGGACAATTCGCTATCTGGTGGCTGACACTGGTAACTGGCTTATGGATAGACAGGTGTTGATATCTCCGTATGCATTGGTTGAAGTGAACAGGGAAGAGCAAGTCATCGCCGTAAATTTAAGCAAACAACAGATACTGGAGAGCCCGCCCCTCGACAGCGATAAGCCGGTATCGCGACAATTCGAGATGGATTACCACGGATATTATGAGTGGCCGATGTATTCGGACGGGCCATACATTTGGGGGGCTTCTCCCTATATTCTGCGTGACCTTGAAAATCGGAGGGAATCGACCGAGGGAGAGAAATCCTGCGATTCCCATTTACGCAGCACTCATGAAGTGAGTGGATATCACCTTCAGGCTCTGGACGGTGAGGTCGGTCATGTCGAAGATTTTATCATTGACGACGAAACCTGGACGATTCGTTATCTGATTGTTGATACGCGGAACTGGTGGCCGGGAAAAAAAGTACTGATTTCGCCACAATGGATCGAACGTGTCAGTTGGGACGAGTCGAAGGTCTTTGTTCATATCCCTGCAGACGCAATCAAAGAGGCGCCGGAATATACCGATAAAATCATGTTGACGCGGGATTACGAGACCATTTTGCACATACATTACAATCGCAAAATGTACTGGAAAGATATTTCAGGCGATAGATAATGAGGTGGAATAACAACAAGAGGCATTTTGATGATAGGCCGATCGATTTAAAATGAGCAGTGAAAGGACCGGTATGATGAATAATTCAGACGGCTCGATGGGAGGTGGATGGTCGCTCGGTTTGGGGCTGCACAGTACAGACTTTGCAGGTGTTCTTCCTGGCCATGATCGTCGATCGGTCATGTAAATCGCCAATTCACTGAGACTGAAGCGGGTAGAGCCGTCACTACATAATAAACTTCCGTCTAAAAAAGGGGTAGGCCATGGAAACCATCAAACGAATTCTCGTCATCAGCAGAATGATGCCGTACAGCAGAAAGACCATTAAGTTAGGGGTTTCACTTGCCCGTAAGTACGACGCAAAACTTCATATACTTCACCTTTTCTCTCTACCTGTCGATATGATGGCGGTAAATGCGCCGGGGCTTTTCTCCAGTGATGAGTACCTTGTTTACAAAAATAATCAGGAGGAAGCAAAAAAACAGCTGGATATGATAATCAAACAGGAAACTCTTGAAGGATTTCCAATAAATGAGCTGGTCAGTGACCATGATCCTGTCGAGGAGATTGAGAAGGTAGTCTGTGAAGAAAAGATAGACCTGATCATTATGAGTGCCCATGAGGAGGGGCGCATCGAACATGCCCTCTTCGGTGGGGAGAACGACACCATAGTTCGCCGGATGCCCTGTTCTGTGCTGCTGGTAAAAAATGAGCCGGGGCCGGTGGAATGGTAGTCTCTCCAACTTCAACCATGAAAGACAGAATATTCAATGACTGACACAAACCAGGGCAGAGTGGTTTCCGTGCGCGGCAGTGTCGTTGATATACGCTTCGATGCAGAGTTGCCTCCCATTTACTCGTTGCTGCATGCGATGGAGGGGAGCATAGCCATAGAGGTTCTGGCACAGCTTGATGCGCAGCATGTGCGCGGCATTGCATTGACGCCTACTCAGGGTCTTGCCCGCGGCATGACGGTTGAGGACTCGGGCGGCCCGTTGAAAGCGCAGGTCGGCAAGGCCATCCTCTCGCGCATGTTCGATGTTTTCGGCAACGCAATTGATCTTCTGCCGGCGCCGACTGATGTCCAGTGGCGCTCGGTGCATCGATCGCCGCCCGAACTGGCTCGCCGCTCGACAAAGTCGGAAATATTTGAAACCGGTATTAAGGTTATTGACGTGCTGCTGCCGCTGGAGCGTGGAGGGAAGGCGGGTTTGTTCGGCGGCGCCGGTGTGGGTAAGACGGTATTACTCACCGAAATGATTCATAACATGATCGGTCATCACGAAGGGGTCAGTATCTTTTGCGGTATCGGCGAACGTTGCCGTGAAGGGGAGGAACTCTATCGCGAAATGAAGGCGGCCGGTGTTCTGGAAAATATGGTGATGGTCTTCGGCCAGATGAATGAACCGCCGGGAGCCCGCTTCCGAGTCGGCCATGCCGCACTGACGATGGCTGAGTATTTCCGTGACGACGAACATCGTGACGTGCTGCTGCTGGTCGATAATATTTTCCGTTTTATTCAGGCCGGTATGGAAGTCTCCGGGTTGATGGGGTTGATGCCGTCACGGCTCGGCTATCAGCCAACCATGGGGACAGAATTGTCTCAGTTGGAAGAACGCATTGCCAATACCGATAGTGGCGCAATCACCTCGATTCAGGCGGTATACGTGCCGGCGGACGATTTTACCGATCCGGCCGCGGTTCACACCTTTTCTCATCTCTCCGCCTCCATCGTCCTGTCGCGCAAGCGGGCGAGTGAGGGTCTCTATCCGGCTATCGACCCGCTGCAGTCCAGTTCAAAAATGGCTACGCCCGGCATCATCGGCGAGCGGCACTACGCCCTTGCGCAGGAAATACGGCGGACCCTGGCGCAGTACACGGAACTTAAAGACATCATAGCCATGCTCGGACTTGAACAACTATCTCCCGAGGATCGTAACGTCGTTGCCCGTGCCCGCCGTCTGGAGCGTTTTCTCACCCAGCCGTTTTTTACAACCGAGCAGTTCACCGGGCTTAAGGGCAAGCTTGTCAGTCTTGAAGACGCGCTGGACGGTTGTGAGCGTATTCTGCGCGATGAATTCAAGGATTACCCGGAGAGCGCACTCTATATGATCGGGACGATTGATGAGGTAAAGAAAAAACCGGAGGATACGCATGCCGCAGACGACTCTCATGAATCTTAAGGTTCTCCTGCCGTTCCGAATCTTCACGGAGAAAACCGATGTCTTACGCATCGTTGCGGAGAGTCGCGCCGGTTCGTTCGGCCTGCTGCCGCACCGGCGCGACTGTGTTGCAGCGCTTGCGCCCGGAATTCTTGTTTTTGAGACTGAAACAGATGGTGAAGTATGTCTGGCGGTAGATGAGGGTGTGCTGGTCAAAACCGGAGCGGACGTACTTGTTTCCGTAAGGAATGCAACGTCCGGCACAGATCTGGGCAAACTGCGTGAGGCGGTTGAACAGGATTTTATGAATCTGAAAGAGCATGATCAGGATGTGCGCTCGGTACTGGCAAAATTGGAAACCGGCTTTATACGTCGCTTTGCGAGCTTTAAGCATGAGTAGCGAACCGACCGGAAAAGAATCGAAAGAGAAGCCGACCTTCGGTGAACAGGTCGGTGCCAAAGCATTACGCAAACTCAAGGCCCGCCGCAACACCTCCGGGGGGGTGTGGTTCGGTCTTGGTATGATGGGACTTATCGGCTGGTCTGTGGTTGTGCCAACGCTGCTCGGTGCGGCGCTTGGGATCTGGCTGGATAAACACCATCCTGGCACCCATTCCTGGACCTTGTCGCTGTTGGTGGTTGGTCTGGCAATCGGCTGTATCAACGCCTGGCATTGGGTTGACAAGGAAGACAGGGCGATGCGGGAGGAGGATAAAGATGAATGAAACAGCGGTATTGACACTGGTACTGGCAGGTCTGGCGGGCGGAGTTATCGGGCTGTTCTTTTTCGGTGGCCTCTGGTGGACGGTTCGTAAAGGTGTTTCGGCACAGCAGCCGGCCCTGTGGTTCTTCGGCAGTATGGTGCTGCGGATGTGCGTCGCTCTGGCAGGATTTTATATCGTTTCCAATCGTCACTTGGACCGGCTGATGTTCTGTCTGTTAGGCTTTTTCCTGGCACGCATCATCGTTATGCGGCTGACCAGAGTTGCGGAAAAAACGGCATATCCGGCAGAGAAGGTCAGCCATGCGCCTTAGTCCTGACGAGATACTATTCTGGCAGCACGGCTATTTTAAACTCAATGCCACCATCCTTTTTACGTGGGGAGTTATGCTCTTGCTGGCTGTCGGTTCAAAACTGGTCACGCGTAAACTTTCCACCGATCTGAATCGCACCCGCTGGCAGAACCTCCTGGAAATAGTTGTCACCGCTATTATGAAGCAGATTGAAGAAGTCGGTCTGCGGCACCCGGAGAAATATATCGGTTTTCTGGGCACCCTGTTCCTGTTTGTCGGCACAGCCGCTCTCTGTACCGTTATTCCCGGCTATGAACCGCCGACCGGGTCGCTTTCTACCACGGCGGCACTTGCACTCTGCGTGTTTGTGGCTGTGCCGCTTTTCGGTATTGAAGACCAGGGTGTGAGCGGCTACCTCAAATCATATATAGAGCCGACGGTGGTCATGCTGCCGTTTAACATCATCAGCGAAATTTCCCGTACCCTGGCTCTTGCCGTTCGTCTCTTCGGCAATATGATGAGCGGCGCAATGATTATCGGTATTCTGCTCAGCATTACACCCTTCATCTTTCCGATAGTCATGACGCTGCTCGGCCTGCTCACCGGCATGGTGCAGGCCTATATTTTCAGCATTCTGGCTGCGGTGTACATTGCAGCAGCCACACGGGCAAGGAAGAAGGTAGATGTGGGTGAGGAAAAAACAGAATCTGTGAAGTGATTTATAAACCCTAAACCGGACAAGCCGGACTTGAAAAACGTGTCTCACGCAACGACGCAACGACGCAACGAATGGCATTTAAATAAAACTTTGGTTTTGGTTCTCGTCGCGTCGTTGCGTCGTCGCGTGAGTAATGTCTTTCAGAAAGTTTCCTCAGAAATTGCAAAGACTTAACTCGAAAGAGACCAGACCTCAAATTTCAAATCATGGCCTGAATTTTAAAGTTGTTACAAAAGGAGATACTCCATGGACAGCATGACTATTATTGCGGTGGCATCAATTGTCATTGCCGGCATCACCACCGGTTTCGGCACTATGGGGCCGGCACTGGCGGAAGGAAGAGCCGTATCTTCGGCTTTGAGTTCGCTGGCCCAGCAGCCGGATGCCTCTGCCACAATCACTCGGACACTGTTTGTGGGGCTGGCGATGATTGAATCAACGGCCATCTACTGCTTCGTTGTCTCGATGATTCTTATCTTCGCTAACCCGTTCTGGAACCACGCCATTGCACTGGCAACAGGGAAATAATCCATGCTCATCGATTGGTTCACCGTTATCGCCCAGACACTTAATTTCCTTATTCTGGTCTGGCTGATGAAACGCTTCCTTTACAAGCCGATCCTGCACGCCATTGACCAGCGGGAGAAGCTGATTGCCAAGGAACTGGCGGATGCCGCCGCGACACAATCCGACGCTCAAAAGGAGCGCGACGAGTTCCAGCATAAGAACATGGCCTTTGATCAGCAACGCGCCGCACTCATGAGTAAAGCAACTGATGAGGCAAAAGCCGAACGCCAGCGGCTTCTGGATGAAGCGCGGAAAGCGGCTGATGATTTGAGTGCCAAACGTCTGGAAAGTCTGAGAAACGATGTCCGAAATATGAATCAGGACATCACTCTCCGGACGCAGCAGGAAGTTTTTGCCATCTCACGCAAAGTGTTGACTGATCTTGCCGATACATCCCTTGAAAAAAGTATCCTTGAGCGTTTTATTGACAAATTGAAGACGTCAAAAGGAGAGGAAAAGGATCAACTGACAGCGGCGATCAAGGTGACGCGTAACCCTGTTATTGTTCGCACCGGTTTTGATCTTTCCGCTGAGCTCTCTGCCACGACTGAACGCTCCATCAAAGATACTTTTGGCATTGAAAATCAAATCCGCTTCGAGACCGCCCCTGACCTGATCGGTGGTATTGAACTGGTTACTGACGGACACAAGCTGTCATGGAGTATCGCGGATTATCTGAAGTCGATGGAAAACGGTATTGCCGAGCTACTTGACGATAAATCAAAGTCGGAAGCTGACGTTGAACCGGCACCAGAGGCTAAACATGGAGACTGAAAACCTGCAAACTGTTTTTGACAGCGCGTTTAGCGAAATTCGTCAGGTACAGGAATCAATTACTCCGCAGCTGAAACTGCGGGAGGCCGGGGCAATTTCCAGCGTCGCCACCGGCATAGCCAAAGTATCGGGACTTCCCGGTGTGGGTTTTGATGAACTGGTGACGTTTCCCGGCGGTCTGTCCGGCATTGCGTTCAATGTTGACGAGGATGAAATCGGGGTCGTTCTCCTTGGTGATTATTGGTACCTCAATGCCGGAGATGAAGTAGAGCGCACCGGAAGGGTTATGGACGTCGGTGTGGGGGATGGTTTGCTGGGGCGTGTCATTGACCCGCTCGGTCGCGCGCTTGATGGCAACGGTCCGGTTGTTTTCAGCCACCGCCTTCCCATTGAACGTCCCGCTCCGCCAATCATGGAGCGCGCTCCCGTAACCGTGCCGCTCCAGACCGGTCTTAAAGTTGTTGACGCGCTTATTCCGATTGGTCGCGGTCAGCGCGAACTGATTCTGGGTGACCGGCAAACGGGTAAGACCGCCATTGTGCTTGATACCATACTCAATCAACGCGATCAGGGTGTCCTGTGCGTTTATTGTGCCATCGGCCAGCGCGCATCAGCGGTTGCAAAGGTCGTGGCAACGTTGCGGGAAAAAGGGGCGCTGGAATACACCGTCGTGGTTGTTACCGAGGGTAATGATCCGCCGGGGCTTGCGTACATAGCTCCGTATGCCGCTACCAGTATCGCGGAATATTTTATGGAAACGGGGAGGGATGTTCTGATCGTGTATGATGATCTCACTCATCACGCCCGCGCCTACCGTGAACTGTCACTGCTACTGCGCCGTCCTCCTGGTCGCGAGGCCTTCCCCGGTGATATCTTTTATATCCACTCGCGGCTGCTTGAGCGTGCCACACACCTCTGCAAGGAACGCGGGGGTGGTTCACTCACCGCCCTGCCGGTCATCGAGACCGAAGCGCAGGACATTTCTGCCTATATTCCTACCAATCTGATTTCCATCACGGATGGCCAGATCTACCTCTCGCCGTCGCTGTTTGAACTGGGTGTGCTACCGGCGGTTGATGTCGGAAAATCCGTTTCGCGCGTCGGCGGCAAGGCGCAACTGGCGGCTTACCGCGCGGTAGCGGGCGACTTGAAGCTTGCCTACGCACAGTTCGAAGAGCTTGAAACGTTTTCCCGTTTTGGTGCCAGACTGGATGAAGACACCCGCAGGCTTATTGAGCATGGGCGGCGTATCAGATCCTGTCTCAAACAGCCGGAATTCTCCCCGGTGTCGGTCCCCGCGCAAATAGCTGTTTTGCTGGCATTAACGGCAGAACTATTTGACGACGTACCGTCTGAACGGATGGTGGAGGCCGAGCAGTCTGTAATCAAGGCAGCGACAGAAATTACCGCTGAGGTGAGCAAGCGATTGTATACTGCTGACAAGCTGAGTGACGAGGATCGTGAAGCAATTACCCGGATCTCCCGCAGTGCTCTTGCCGGGTTTCAGCCGGCAAGGAAAGAGGAAGCAGGGATGAAAAAATGAGCAACTCCACGGCGAGCCTGCGCAGAAAGATAGGCGGAGCGGGGGACCTTCAGTCAGTCGTTCGTACGATGAAGGCTCTGGCCGCCTCGAATATCGGACAGTATGAACAGTCGGTACGCTCGTTAGCCGACTATTTTTCTTCCGTAGAAGCCGGGTTGGGCGTCTGTTTTCGTAAATTCGGGCCGACAGAAAAAAGAACAGAGTCGAAACGACGTGGCAGCTCTCTTGAAATCAGCGCGGTTGTCTTCGGTTCTGATCAGGGGCTGGTGGGTGGTTTTGATGATGAAATTGCCGATTATGCGATAAAGACGCTAGCCGGCATTCCCGGTACACAGCGTGTCTGGGCTGTTGGGGAACGGGTGTATGCGCATCTGGAAGACGCGGGGTTGCCGCTGTCCGGGCTCTTTGCCGTACCTAATTCCGTCAGAAGCATCACCCCGCTTATCGCGCAGATTCTCGTGGAGAGTGAATCGCAGCTTACCTCTTCGGCTATTTCAGTGCCAGGACATGAGGATGACACTGAACTTCATCTTTTCTACAACCGTCCCACATCCGGGGCGGTGTATGAGCCCGTGCATCAACGGTTGTTACCTCTGGACCTGAGCTGGCAGCTCGAACTCGCCGGCCGCCCCTGGCCGACAAAAATACTGCCTGAGGTCATGGGAAACAGTGTTGAAACACTGCGATCACTAATCAGTGAATATCTTTTTGTCGCAATCTTCCGTGCCTGTGCCGAATCGTTGGCAAGTGAGAACGCGAGCCGTCTTGCGGCAATGCAGCGCGCGGACAAAAACATCGATGAGCTGCTGGTGGAGTTGAGTGGGACATTTTATCGTTTGCGTCAGAGTGATATCGATGAGGAACTGTTTGATGTCATATCCGGTTTTGAAACACTGGGACGTTCAAAAAGCAGACAAAAGGTTGCACGATAAAAAAAGCTAAAGTTTTAGGTTGTTATTCCACTATATTTCACAAACCGGAGGTTGCAGTCATGAATAGTCGAACCGAGTACGTCGAAAGACTCTCCGCACAGCTGGTCGAATGGGACAGGCAAATCGAACAGCTCAAGGACAAGGTCGCAAGCAGCACTCCCGAGATTCCGGTTGATCATGCGAATGCCATAGCGGCCTTGAAAATCAAGCGGGATGAAGCTGCGGAGAAACTGCAGGGTATATCGACCGCTGGTGACCATGAGTGGGAAGAACTTAAATCGGGAACCGATGATGTCTGGGGTGAGGTGAGGAGTATCCTCCATGATGCGATTATGAAGATTAAATGAAGTCGGCGGATCAGAGTATGAACAACGACGTCACGAAGTAGCATGCTCTGATTGATATTTCAGTGCGTTCACAGTCTCTAAGAGACAAGATCCGCTTTTTTGTAAATCTTTTCATATAATTCCCCTTAGTCCACACAAAATGAGGATACAAGTGTCATTTTGACGGATATTTAATTACCGCGCAACAGCCCTTCATATAGTGCAGATATGTTAAACCCGACAGATTGAATTGTCGGGTTTTTCTTGTCTTTATTCGGCATATTCTACATTTCACCCACATTAACAGGTGGTTACTCCTCAGAAATCCATGTTGTTTTTTTATGGCACTGTAGTTGCGAAGTAGTGACGAACAAGTCGTAAATTTCAACCTCAAATCAGATTCAACACGGTTGAAAGAAGCAAGGTTGATCCAAACAGACAACCTAAATACCCATGTTTACGAGGAGATTCTATGAAGTACGGACCCAGGATCGGATTTATGCTGTTAGCCGTGGCAATTGCCGCCACCGGAGTTGTCGCGGGATGTGCAAATACTCCACTGCGCACAGAGGTGTCAACGTCAGGTATCCGCGCCGCCGAAGAGTCAGGGGCGGCTAAAGTACCGCAGGCATCACTTCATTTGCAACTGGCCAAAGAAGAGCTGGAAGCTGCCAAAAGTCTGGCTGCGAGAGGCGAGAAGGAAAAGGCAGAGTCAATGCTGATGCGGTCCGAAGCTGACGCCGAGCTGGCTGTCTCGCTCTCTCACAAGGATACCGAGAGGAAAGAGGCTATGGAAGCTGTAGAGCGCGCAAGAGAACTCCGGAAAAACAACCAATAATCTAAAGGGGAAAATTTATGAAGACATTGCAATTAGTTACCCTGGTCACGCTGGCTGCTGCCTTCACCGGTTGCGCAACCGTGGCGCCACCCGAACTTGTCAACGCACGATCGGCCTACCAGCAGGCGAGCGAAGGTCCGGCGCAGCAGCTTGCTCCGGCGGAATTACACAAGGCGCATGAAGCGCTTACAATGGCGGAGCAATCCTTTAAAAAGGATGCAGATTCGTACAAAACAAAAGATCTCGCCTATGTCGCCCAGCGCAAGTCAGAGCAGGCAGGAGCGCTTGGTTCAATTAAAGCCGACAAGGCAAACAAAGACAGTGCAAACGCCGATTATCAGGCAAAACAGGCCGAGCTCGTAGAACAGGGTAAGCAGGACTTGAGCGACTCGCAGAATCGGACCGCCGCCGCACATGCCGAGCTTGTCAGGCAAGCCGAGATTAAGGCAGCACAGGAAAAAGCGGACGCTGATTCCCGGATGCAGCAGGCTGCAATTGCCCAGGGTGAAAAGGATTTGAGAGATGCAGAGAATCAAGCAGCTGCGACACAGGCTGAGCTTGTTAAACAAGCCGAACTGCAGACAGCCAAGGACAAAGCGGCCGCCGATTCTCAACTGCAGCAAGCTGCTATTGCACAAGGGCAGAAAGACTTGAAAGACTCCGAATTGAGGACAGCTACTGCGCTTGCAGAACTCGCCACGATTGCCTCACTTAAGGAGGAGGAACGCGGTCTGGTCCTCACGCTCTCCGGAAGCATACTTTTTCGATCCTCAGAGTCGACCTTGATGGCACCGGCACGGGTAAAGCTTGATCAGGTGGCCAAGGCACTGCAGGCTATCCGCACACGCAACCTCATTGTTGAGGGGCACACGGATTCCATGGGTACCAGGAATTACAACCAGGGTCTCTCGCAACGTCGGGCCAACGCAGTACGCGATTACCTCGTGCAGAGCGGCTACCCCGCTGATCACATCCAATCGCGTGGTCGGGGCGAAGACAACCCGATCGGCGTCAATGCAACGCCTGAAGGGCGCGCCAATAACCGTCGCGTTGAGATCGTTATCGAACGTGAACCGGTAACCAAAAAGTAAACTGACACGAAAATCATATGATCCAGTACCGCGAGGAGGATTATTCAGCCACTCTTCGCGGTACTGGTAAAAGTTACCGTACCGCGTATCATTATCGTTTTTCCCTTTCTCAATCCTCACGTTAGTATCTTTTCTCATGCGAGCGAATGTTTGCAACCAAAGTTAGCGACCTCTCCCCTGTGTTACTTGTTCTCTGTTTAGTTGTGAATATGTATCTTTGCTGAACTGGATAGACTTGAAGTTGTAAGCTGTTACAATTCAGCAAAAGAGAAGAGTATGAATATTTACATCAATTAAAAGGGGAAAGCGTTAAGGACGAGAACAATATACGAAGCCAAAAGGCGCCGCTGTCCGCGTTTTTTGCAAACCCAATGATGAGGTCTCGATGGAACTAATTCAACGCATTGCCGGTCTCAACGAATTGCCGGCTGCAGTAGCTTCGCTTCTGGTTCTGGCAGTTGCGCTTTTGCTCGGCCTGCTCGGATATGTAATCCTGTTCAAGGTGCTGTTACGCTTTGCCGCACGTTCAGATACGTCATTGCACCAGGCTTTGGTGCAGCGCTGGAGGCATCCCGCCAAACTGCTGCTTCCGCTTGTCGCGGCACTCTTGATTCTGCCATCGCTGCAGTTTCCGGGCGAGCTGTCTTCATTGCTGCAGCATCTGGCCAGTCTGGCACTTGTTGGTACTGTTGCCTGGTTGCTGGCCGCCACTGTTTTGGGCTTTCAGGAGTTGGTACTGAAACGTTACGACATTACCGCCAGTGACAACCTCAAGGCGCGAGCGGTTTCCACCCAGGTTAGTGTTCTGGTTAAGATCGTCCTGGTACTGATTCTCATTATTGCCGGGGCTACCATGCTGATGACTTTTGACAGGGTGCGGCAGGTGGGGGTGAGTCTGCTGGCTTCTGCGGGGATTGCCGGTATTATTATCGGTTTCGCCGCCCAGCGCAGCCTTGCGACCTTCATCGCCGGTATTCAGATTGCCATCACGCAACCGATCCGGCTTGACGACGTCGTGGTGGTTGAAGGGGAATGGGGGCGAATTGAAGAGATCACCCTTACGTATGTGGTTGTCTGTATCTGGGACCTGCGGCGTCTGGTGCTGCCTATCACCTACTTCCTCGAAAAACCTTTCCAGAACTGGACCAGGGTCTCTGCAGACCTTCTTGGCACGGTGTCGCTGCATTGCGACTACCGGGTGCCGGTAGCGGCTGTTCGTGCTGAACTTGAGCGTATCCTTGCGAATACCAATCTCTGGGATGGCAAGGCCTCCGGTCTCGTTGTCGTGGAAGCCACGGACAAAACCGTCGTCCTGCGGGCACTGGTCAGCTCGAAAAACTCGGGGGAGGGCTGGGATCTGCGCTGCCATGTTCGTGAGAAGCTGGTCGAGTTTCTGCAACGCGAGTATCCCGATAGTCTGCCACGGCTACGGGCGGAGGTGGACCAACCCTCGGACAAACCTTTGTCAGATGCAGAACACAGCTCAATGGACGATGGACGGATAGACCCAAAGCCGTGACATGATGAAACAGAAATTGCATGGCTGAAACGGGCCGTCCTGCGTGGCGGCCATTTTAGTGTATGGCCATTGGTTTGGCAGTTTTCTCAGTCACTCAGGCCTCTGAAGTTGCAAGAACGTGCAGGTTGCCAAAATTTACGGGAGGAAGCATGAAGCGTATTGCCCTATTAACCAGCGGAGGTGACGCCCCCGGGATGAATGCCGCCATCCGTGCTGTTGTACGGACCGGACTTGCCAAAAGCTGGGATGTTTTCGGTGTCAGACATGGGTACGCCGGACTGATTTCCGGAGATTTCGTGCCTTTGGGCGCGCGGGATGTGGGCGGTATTATCCAACTGGGTGGCACCATGCTCGGCAGTGCCCGTTGTCCGGAATTCAAAACCGCTGACGGACGGTTAAAGGCCCTGTCACAGCTCCGCAGGCATGAGGTTGAAGCGTTGGTCGTAATCGGTGGCAACGGCTCCCAGACCGGCGCTTATGCGCTGTCACAATCAGGCTTTCCAGTCGTTGGTATCGCCTCGACAATCGATAATGATCTCTATGGCTGCGATATTTCCATAGGTGTGGATACGGCTTTGAACGTTTCCCTGGAAGCGATTGACCGGCTGAAGGTCACGGCCTCTTCCCACCATCGGGCGTTTCTTGTCGAGGTCATGGGCCGTGAATGTGGTTATCTGGCCCTTATGGCGTCCATCGCCGGCGGCGCCGAGGCGGTTATCATCCCTGAACAAGAGGCAGATCCTGAGGCCATGGCCTCAGATTTACGCGCTGCATACGACATGGGCAAGTCCCATGCTATCGTGGTGGTTGCCGAAGGTGCACGCTACAACGCAGAAGGAATGGCGGACTACTTTAAGCAGAACGGTGAGCGTTTGGGCTTCGATCTGCGGGTGACCAAACTCGGACATGTTCAGCGTGGAGGTGCGCCGGGTTCGTTTGACCGTCTGCTCGGCAGCCGCCTCGGAGCAGCGGCTACGGATCAATTGGCCTGTGGTGGGCATGGGGTTCTGGTGGGGCTTTGCATGGGCGAGATTAAGGCTACTCCGCTGGCAGAAGTCACGTCCAACAAAAAACTGCTGGACGTGAGTCTGCTGGCATTGGCTCGTGTCTTGGCACTCTAGAGCCGACGAAATAACTTTTTGTTGTCCAGATCAAGGGGTTTGCACTGTGAATCTTGGCGGTGTAGAGAGCAAAATCAAAACCCCCAGCTTAGAGCTCAGCCCCATTACAGGTGACACAACCATAATGTCACCGTTTTCCTGTGCAGTAACCACCGTTTTGTCCTCCTGAAGCACCGGCAGAGGAAAGATGCTGGTAACCGAGGTTCCTTCTCGTTTCTTGTTTGTCGCTACCACAATGGTTCCGTCAGGTTTTGCGACAATGATCTCCTTCATATTCTTTTCTTTGACGAATTGACTGAGATACTGGTTAACCTGATCGTAGTTATTCCTGATCATCTCGCTACGCACCGCCCAGGTAAGCGGCACTGCAACAAGTCGAAGATACGACGTGTTCTGCTCCGCAATGATCCGGTTCGCCTGTTCCGTCACCTGTGTCTTGGCGCTGTTAACCGCAACGTTTTTCCACTGGTACATACCTGCGACTGCAAGTACCAGAAATATAATGGCAATGGAATGCCAATGGGTAACGATAAAGGATTTGTTAACGCTCTGTTGCGGTTGAGCTTCATTGCTTGCGCCTGAATCGGGTTTCTCTTCTGATGCTGCCTTGTCTTTAGTCATCGTAAATCTCCTCGTGTCGTAAGTCTGTTGAACCGTCCACCAACCTGCCATCTCACCTGCGGAGAGCCTGCAGAGTCAGTTGGTAGCGTTCTTCAATTAGCTGTCGGTCTTCCTTTAAAGCGGCCATCTGTCTCCCGCTCTGCGCCACCATGGATGCTTGATGCTCAAGTATTTTACGACGCTCCTCCACTCGGATATGGGGGGCAATGGCGGCTATCGTGCCGAGAAGGCAGAGGATCACCTGCACGTGGCTGGCGGCGGCATGCCGTATCTGTCCGAATGCCGCCTCGACTATATCAGCGTAGGTAAGCGGGACTATCACGAGGCGGAGATTTCCTTTTTCATCGTAGCGAAGTACAGAAGGAAACTTCCGCTGGGTGATATGACCAAGGGCCGCGCCGAGCCAGTCGATACAGGTCATGGCGGTAAAGGGATCGTTAATGCCGGGTGAAAGGGCGCGTAGGGCGACCTCTACGAGTTGATTCACCGAGTACTCCATATCCTGTTCGTCAGTTCGCTGCCGCCCCTGGATGAAGGAGCTATTCACCCGCTCGGTTAGTTTTTCGTCCCAGTGTTCACGTGGCCAGAGTGTAAGGAGTTGCTCCCCCGCGGCGATGAAATCACCTGGGCGGAAGTTGAGGTGGAGTATAAGGTCGTTCTCGATGGCGGCGTTTGACAGACCGTCGTAATCGATTGCCTG
Source organism: Desulfuromonadaceae bacterium (assembly GCA_028681335.1). Lineage (GTDB taxonomy): Bacteria > Desulfobacterota > Desulfuromonadia > Geobacterales > Pseudopelobacteraceae > JACRCG01. The sequence continues at coordinate 285,853 of JAQUIT010000003.1, forward strand.
AAGGTATCCGCTCTTCTCCGCAGCAACCGGCCACCCTTCAAGGTCAAATTTTTCCGGGAGAGCAGCCTTGATATCATTATGGCCCGGTTCTATAACCGCATGCTCCTGCTGCTCCGGGAGAAGACGGTTGATGCCGGTCTCCAGATCACGGTAAACAGCGGTGATGATGCTGTCGGCCTGAATTGCGGTGGAGACGTGTTGGATGAAGTAGATGAGGACAACGGTGCTTGCCAGTGCCAGAAGAAAGGCAATGGTGATCGAGAGGTGGGGAACAAACGATCCGCTGTCACCGCTTTGTACCACCCGAAGCGTGAGCAGACAGTAAATGAAGGTGGCAATGAATGTGCCGAGAACTACCTGAATGCCGGTGTCCCGGATGAAGTTGCCGAGTAGTCGCGGGCCGAATTGAGATGAGGTGAGAGAGAGGACGACAATGGTAATGGAGAAGACCACCCCGGCAGTGGTGATCATGGACCCGGCTACCGTGGAGAGGATGGCGCGGGCACCCTCCGGACCACCACTGTAGAGCCAGCTGAATTTTTCCGTAACGTCGCGGGAGAGAACGGTATCTATAGTTGTCGTGCCGAGGGAAATTGCAATGGAAATAACCGCCATGACTGTCGGCACGAACCAGTAACTGGAGCGGAACGAGTGCCAGAAGTTAAAGAGTTTGGTTTTCATTGAATCTCCGTATTATGGTTCATAATACAACCGGTGAATGTCACATCTGTACCCACTTCAATCCGCACCAGGCGTGAAGAACGTAAAAAAGGACATTTCTTAACGGGTTAGAACGGTGGTACGGCCGAAAAGCGATATCCCGACATAGCCGCGCAACTCCAGTCTATGTGGCGACACAAGGTGCATTTTACATCTGTAACGCTTGCCGGATTCAGGGTTGTAACAGGTCCCGTTCTCCCACTGGTTATTACCTTTGGCGGTAAACCCATTCATTACCTGGAGGCCGAGAATCGGGCGGTTTCTCAGTGCCGGATCGGGATTTTCCCGGTCGACCTTTGTTTCACCAACAGGCCCATCTTTGCTGCTTATATAGTTCGGCTCCTTCAGCCAAACGATGGTTGCGCATATCTTGTCTCCACATTCGAATAGTGCCAACCACGAGTCGCCCCCGTCGGTTTTCCATGACCCGAGGATGTCGCCCGGGCCAGCGCTAAAGGTGGTGGTTGCCATCAGCAAAACTATCGTTGCAACTATCAATATTTTCATTTTTTCACCCGTACTATTTCCATGTACACGGGGATAAACTCTCTTAACACTATTAAGTATAACAGATTTATTTCGGCTTCCTGTGGTGCTTAGACTTTTTTTGCCCGGCGCATAATTTCAGTAAAAATTTTACTGAAATCCGGTCGTGACGGCATTCCATGAAAATGGAAAACGCAACTAACGTGCCAGGTGGCTATCTAAGGATGCTGCGACTGAAACAGGCTGTTTGTATGTGGGAAAATAGAAATGGGTGGCATCTGGGATGAGGAAAACCGCCGATTAAATCCGTTAAGTTTGGTGCGGCTGTCATATATGACAGGTCGCTTTTTGGCAGCTATTTAATTCTGTAGAGGCGTTGCAGTTATGTACAGCCACCCCGCCACCCCTCAGTATATTGAAGCTTCTGTCATATACCAAGGTTAATCCAATTGCTTCACCCTCCTGATGTTCTCTCCATCCGGCCTAATGACTTGTTATAGCTACGGATCTAATCTTTTGATTTTACATCGTTTATTGGCAGGTTATTTGCTCCGTTTGTGTGTGGTGCGGTAAGTTTATCCGGGGTGTCGAGGTGCGCTTTCTGCGTCACCTTTAAGAAAGCGAACAGATATACGTTCGTAACGTAAAATCGGAGAGCTTAACTATTAGAAAAAAACTATGTGGAGGCAGACGATAAAATCCAATGACATCGCGGCATTGGATGGTACTCTTGATGACAGTACGTTTGAAAAAGACACTTTCTTTGGCCTTAAAATTCTGAATAAGTGCGCGGGTGTACCGACTGAAGTCCTCAACCCGCGTAATACATGGGATGACAAGGGCCTCTATGATAAATCTGCCGCTAACTTGCTGGAAATGTTTAAAGAAAACTTCAAAAAATATGCTGCGCTCGTATCAAAGGATGTTGCCAACGTTTTGTAGTCTGCCAACAAAAGGATGCGCATTGAATTCAGATACTGCTTCATCAGACTGGGGTGAGAGGGATATCCACAACCACATTCAAAGGAGATGCACCAATGTCAAAGAGTGAAAGTGAAACAACACAAAATGAAATGCCTGTGTGGTTTATTACCGGCTGTTCGACCGGCTTCGGCCGTGAGCTCGCCATGCACTTGCTTGAGCGCGGTTATAACACGGTCGTGACGGCGCGTAACCCTGACGATATACGCGACCTTGCCGGGGTGCGAAATTCCCTGGCTCTCAAACTGGACGTCACGGATCAGGATCAGATTAATACGGCAATCAAGACGGCCGAAGAAAGGTTCGGTCGCATCGATGTCCTCGTGAATAACGCGGGTATTGGCTATTTCGCAGCCGTTGAAGAAAGTGAAGAGGATCAGATACGCAGAATGTTCGATATTAACGTATTTGGCCTGAGCCGGATGATTAAAGCTGTTTTGCCGGGAATGCGCAAACAGCGCAAAGGATTCATCGTCAATTTTTCATCCATCGGCGGACTTTGTTCCTTTCCGTCACTCGGCTTCTACAATGCGACTAAATTTGCGGTAGAAGGCCTGTCTGAAGCACTCTGGCAGGAAGTGGAACCATTGGGTATTAAAGTGATGCTGGTCGAACCGAGTGGATTCCGCACCGATTGGGCCGGACGTTCGGCAAACGAAAGTAAACAGATTCTTGTCGATTACGCGGCAACGGCGGGTGCCTGGCGAAGCAATGTGCGCGCACAATCCGGCAAACAGGCAGGAGATCCAGTGCGTGCGGCACAGGCGATTCTCCAGGTGGCAGAGTCTCCAAATCCACCTCACCATCTTCTTCTCGGCAATGCTGCGTATGAGGCTGCAACGGCAAAGCTTCAAGACCTGCATAAGGAGTTCTCTGCGTGGGAAGAGGTTTCGCGAGGAGTTGATTTTCCGAAGGGATCATAAACATCGGCATACTGCGCAGGATCAAGCTCCCTTTAGGTGGTGGAGTGCCTCAATAAAAAGGAGTATTAATGACTGACCCGACGATTCACATAACCGGCTTCATTGTGATCGTGGCTGTCCTGGGAATCAGTGCGCAGTGGCTGGCGTGGCGTTTCCGGCTTCCCGCAATTCTCCTTCTTTCACTTGCCGGACTTGCGGTCGGACCCTGGCTGGGCTTGATCAAGCCTGGAGAACAACTTGGAGCCATGTTAAATCCCCTTGTCGGTCTGCTGGTGGCATTCATCCTCTTTGAAGGGGGGATGAATCTCAGGTTCCATGAACTCAGGCAGGCAGGACCGGGGGTAACGCGACTGGCCACCGTTGGTGTGGCGATAACATGGCTTCTGGGAAGTAGTGCCGCTTATTTTGTCGGCTGCCTTTCCTGGCCGGTAGCTTTGCTTTTTGGCGCCATCATTGTTGTCACAGGACCGACCGTTATCATACCCATGTTGCGCCAGGCGAAGCTCAGGCAGCGTCCGGCCTCATTGCTCAAATGGGAGGGCATCATCAATGATCCCGTCGGCGCTCTGCTGGCGGTGCTGGTTTTTGAGTATTTTCTTTATCGGGGAACAGGTGAAGCTGTTTTCCAGGTGCTGAGCGGAGTGGCCATTGCTCTCGCCGCTGCGGTAGTTCTGGGGATAGGCGGAGGCTACCTGCTTGGCAAAGCTTTTATTCGTGGAGAAGTGCCTGAGTTTTTGAAGGCGCCACTTACGCTTGCCTATGTCCTTTTGAGCTACGGACTTGCCAATCAGGCCCAACACGAGGCAGGGTTGCTTGCAACCACTCTGCTGGGAATGACGCTGGGCAACATGCGCCTGCGCAGTGTCGACGAGTTGAGACGGCTCAAGGAATATGTCTCCGTCCTGATGGTGTCCGGAATTTTCGTTATTCTGACCGCTAACCTTGATACTCATATTTTGACCCGGCTGGATTGGCGCAGCGGGTTACTGTTGGCCCTCGTCGTGTTCGCGGTGCGCCCGGTTTCTGTCATGGTCTCCACCGTGGGACTGGGTATGGACTGGCGAGAACGTGTGCTTCTGGCCTGGATTGCCCCGCGAGGGATTGTCGCGGTCACCGTGGCCGGTGTGTTCGCTTCGCTCATGGTCGAGCAGGGGTACCCCGGCGCCGATCTGCTGTTACCCCTCATCGTCTCCCTCGTACTGATTACCGTTGTTCTGCATGGATCAACCATCGGCTGGCTGTCACGCCGATTGGGGCTGGCTGCTTCGAGCCGGAACGGCATTCTTATTGTGGGTGCATCCAGCTGGAGCATAGCGTTTGCCCTTCAACTCAAGGAACTGGACATACCGGTCATGATAGCTGATTCCAGTTGGTACAACCTGAGTCAGGCCCGTCAATTCAATATTCGCACCCATCATGGAGAAATCCTCTCTGAACATGTTGAGATGTCGCTGGAACTCAACGACATGGAATTTCTGTTGGCTACAACCGCCAACGATGCCTACAACGCCTTCGTCTGTACACGATACGCGGCAGATTTCGGGCGTACTCATGTTTTTCAGCTCCCCATACATAGTGACGGCGATGCTCAGAATAAAATGAGTATTAAAAATACGTTGCGCGGAGTATCAGCCTTTGGACCATTGGCAACGAAGGATGAATTGGAACA
>JAQUIT010000028.1:0-23495 GCA_028681335.1 Desulfuromonadaceae bacterium
CGTGCCCTCCCCTCCTGTGATTCATTTTCGCTTATAGGTCGATACTCTCCATAGCCTACCGCCGAGAGCGATCCCGGGTCGAATCCGGCTCGCTCCGTTAGAAAATGTACCACCGTAGTCGCCCTGATTGTCGATAACTCCCAGTTTGAGCGGAACTCGGCTGAGTGCATTGGCATGTTGTCAGTATGCCCTTCAACCCTGAACGTATTTGCATACTGGTTTAACGGCTCTGCAATTGCAGCCAATGTTTCCTCTGATTCCTTTTTCAAAACGGCACTCCCAGAATTAAAAAAACCGGCTTCCTTGAGGCTGACGACAACACCGCGTCTTGTTATTTCAACGCCAACCTTCCCGCCAGCGCCGCTCTTCACGAGATATGCATCTATCGAGGCCTTGATTGAGTTGTAATCTCTGTCGCTTGCATACTGGCGTACTTTACCTGCAGAGGTGAGCCGGGATACTGCGGCGGCAGGCTGTGATTTCATATCCGGTATGATATTGACGGCACCGGACTGAATGATAACCGGCTTACCGCCTGTCCCGCTTTGAACCATGCCGAAGGCACTCTGCATTGATTGTGCAACCTCTTCCGCCTTCTTTTTGTCCGATTGCCCCATGGCGTACATAACCACAAAGACGGCAAACAGCAGTGTGAGAAGATCGCCATACGAGACAAGCCAGCGTTCATGGTTGACATGTTTTTCGGGTTCTCGTTTTATCGCCATAGGCCACCTCAAATAAACGACCGGTCGTCTTAAAATAGGCCAAAAAATTATTTCTTGAATAAATTACCAAATAAAAGAGAAACACATTGTTTCATCGCTTCTCTATTGTCTTCAATCTTCATTCGCAGAATACTTCCTGTCCATGCGTCCCAGAAGATGCTGGCCATTTCATTTGCATCGATATCACTCCTGGCAAGCCCGAGATGCTGCGCTTCCACAATATAAGCGGCAACGTTGGCAAGCATATCGTCCAGCAGTGTTTTAGATGTGATGCGGCATTCGGTGCTGGTTTCACACATCTCCGCAATCAAGTGTGCAACAACACTGAAGGTATTAACCGCACAGTCAATATGGTCAACCAGCATGGTATCGAAACAGTCCTGCAGCGCCTGAAGCGGATCAACAGCATTTGCATCAATGGAGGCATGCCATTTCTGCCAGAAATCCGCCGAATGCCAACGGACAATCTCAATACCGAACTCCTCCTTGCTCTTGAAATAATTATAGAAAGAGCCTTTCGGGACACCTGCGGTATCAACAATTTCCTTGATACCGGTGCCATGATAGCCACGTTTAGCAAACAGGGTAAGACCGACTTCAAGCAGCAGCGGACGTATCGTATCGGGATTTTTGGGACGAGCCATCTTTAAAGAATATGACCGGTCGTTTTATTTTGCAAGATAATTTATAATCCGTAAAAAAATATTGACTAACACACTGGCAAAAGCTATTACTGAATGAACGTTCATTCCGATGTGAGGCAAATACATGGCAAAGCAGGACAAGCGTGAAGAGATCGTCCGCGCAGCACTGGAGCTGATCGCTGAGCATGGTTTTCATGGTGCACCAATGGCGATGATCGCCGAACGAGCCGGCGTTGGTGCCGGGACAATCTATCGGTATTTCGAAAACAAGGATGTTATGATAATGGAGCTCTTCCGGGAATTGGAGGAGAGGAGCTACCCGTTAATCAAAGAGGGATATGCTCCCGAGAAACCGCACCGTGAGCGTTTTCTCCACCTTAACACCGCTATGATACATTATTTCATAGAATACCCGCTTGATTATCGTTTCATCGAGCAGTTCTTCAACTCTCCCTACGGCGTGGCACACCGCCGCGACAAGCTTCTGGGGACAAAAGGGGGGTGTGATGTCTTCAAGGAACTTTTTGAAGAGGGGATTTCCCAACAGGTTATGAAGGACTTCCCCATCGCCATCCTCTTCGATCTGGCCTTTGGGCCGATTTTAGGCGTGGCACGTGATCATATCCTCGGCTTCATCGAGCTGGACGATGATTTGATCGCCCGTACGGTCGAAGCGTGCTGGGACGCAGTTAAGCGCTGACAAAATTCACTCAAATATAAAGAACATTTTCAGTTGTCGTTATTCCAACTCATCGAGGTATTACATGCATCAGACACTCAGTAAATTTTCCGTTTTCATTGCGACAACGCTGGTCGCCGGCCTGACACTCACCGGCTGCAGCAAGCCTAAATCAGCACCTCCTCCAAGCGGTCCGCCCGAAGTCGGGATTATCGTCGTCAAACCGGAGAAGGTATCCCTGACTACGGAGCTTTCCGGGCGGACGGTCCCGCAGATGATCGCAGAGGTACGCCCCCAGGTCGGCGGCATCATCCGGAAGCGCCTCTTCACCGAGGGTGCCGATGTAAAGGCGGGGCAGGTTCTCTATCAGATTGACCCCGCCACCTACGCGGCGGCCTTTGCAAGCGCCAAGGCTTCCCAGGCCAGGGCAGAGGCGACCCTGGGAACGGTGCGGCTCAGGGCGGGACGGTATAGTGATCTGATCAAGATCAATGCGGTCAGCCATCAGGACAACGATGATGCCCAGGCAGCACTCCAGCAGGCCCAGGCCGATGTCGCCTCCGCCAAAGCTGCCGTGGAGACCGCCCGGATCAACCTGGCCTATACCAGGATAACATCTCCCATTTCGGGGCGGATCGGCCGTTCGACCGTGACCGACGGGGCACTCGTTACTGCCAGCCAGGCAACGGCGCTGGCAACGGTTCAGCAGCTTGGTTCGATGTATGTGGATGTGACCCAGTCAACAGCCGACCTGCTCAAGTTGAAGCAGAACCTTGCCAACGGTGTCCTGAAAAAGAGCTCTTCAGCACAGGTCCAACTGGTCCTGGAAGATGGCTCCCCGTACCCACTGACCGGAACGCTCAAATTTTCAGAGGTCACTGTGGATCAAAGCACCGGTTCCGTCACCCTGCGCGCAGTATTTCCCAATCCCAAACAGGCGCTTCTCCCGGGCATGTTTGTACGGGCCATAGTGGTTGAAGGGGTGAATGAGGCTGCCATCCTCATCCCGCAGCGCGGGGTAACCCGTAATCCAAAAGGCGAAGCAATGGTCATGGTTGTTGGAGCCGAGGAGAAGGTTGAGCCGCGCCCGATCAAGGTTGTTCGTACGGTTGGCGACAGCTGGCTGGTCAGTGACGGGCTGAAAGCGGGAGATCGCATCATCCTGGAAGGGATCCAGAAGGCGCGGCCGGGGACAGCGGTCAAAGCGGTTCCGTTCGGCAGCGCACCGGCAGCAGCACCAGCCGGCTCACCACAACCACCAGCAGCCAAAAAATAAAGGAGCCGCTCAATGGCTACGTTTTTCATAAATCGCCCGATCTTTGCCTGGGTTATCGCTATCATGGTCATGTTGACCGGACTACTGGCGATCAAGACCCTGCCAGTCTCCCAGTATCCGCCGATCGCACCGCCGCAGATCACCATCAACGCCATGTATCCGGGAGCTTCCGCCCAGACCGTACAGGATACGGTCACCCAGGTCGTGGAACAGAAGCTGAACGGCATCGATAATCTGATCTACATGTCCTCCACCAGCGACTCTGCCGGAGCGATCGCCATCAACCTGACCTTCAAGGCGGGCACCGACCCGAACATCGCCCAGGTGCAGGTGCAGAACAAGCTGCAGCTGGCTACGCCGCTGCTCCCTCAGATTGTCCAGCGGCAAGGGATCCAGGTCGTCAAATCCACCAAGAACTTTCTGATGATGGTCGGCATCGTGTCTGAAGACGGCTCCATGGACCGCCACTCCCTGACCGACTATCTGGTTGCCAATGTCCAGGACATCATCAGCCGGACGGAAGGGGTTGGCGAGTTGATGGTCTTCGGTTCGCAGAATGCGATGCGGATCTGGTTGAATCCGTCCAAACTCAATAACTACCGTTTGACAACCAACGATGTGATTGCCGCGCTGCAGGCGCAAAACGCCCAGGTTTCCGCCGGTCAGTTCGGCGGTTCACCGGCCGCGCCGGGGCAGCAGCTTAACGCCACCATTACGGCACGGACCCTGCTCCAGACCACGGATCAGTTTGATGCCATCATCCTCCGCACGGGCAGCGACGGCTCCACCGTGAGACTGAAGGATGTGGCCGAATGTAAAATCGGCACCGAAAATTACGATATCGAGGCCCGCTACAAAAGGAGCCCGATCGGCGGCATGGCTATCCGCCTGGCAGCCGGAGCAAATGCCCTCGATACCGCCACCAGGGTCAAAACAAAGATGGCGGAGCTTGAAAAATTCTTCCCGGCCGGCGTCAAGGTCGTGTATCCCTATGACAGCACCCCGTTTGTCAAGATCTCCATCGAAGAGGTGATAAAGACCCTGCTTGAGGCGGTTTTCCTCGTCTTTGTCATCATGTTCCTCTTTCTGCAGAATATCCGCGCCACCCTGATCCCGACTATCGCCGTGCCGGTGGTCCTGCTCGGCACCATGGGGGTGCTGTCGGTCGCCGGCTTTTCCATTAACACCCTCACCATGTTCGCCCTCGTCATTGTCATCGGCCTGCTGGTTGACGACGCCATCGTCGTCGTCGAGAACGTGGAACGAATCATGTCCGAGGAGGGACTGTCCCCGAAAGAGGCGACCATCAAATCCATGGGGCAGATCACCAGCGCCCTCTGGGGCATCGCCACCGTATTGACGGCGGTCTTTCTGCCGATGGCATTTTTCGGCGGTTCCACCGGCGTCATCTACCGTCAGTTCTCGATTACCATCATCTCGGCCATGATCCTGTCAGTGCTGCTTGCCATGACTCTGACCCCGGCACTCTGCGCCACCCTGCTCAAACCGGTGGAGAAGGGTCATACAGCGGGTGAGTGCGGCTGGTTCTGCCAATTCTTCCGCTGGTTCAACAAATTTTTCGATTTTTCACGGGATAAGTATGTAGGGATCGTCGGACGTTCCTTTAATAAACCGGTGCGCTATCTGGTGGTCTACGGTGCCATTGTCGCAGGGATGGTATTCCTCTTCCAGCGGCTTCCGACCTCGTTCCTGCCGGATGAGGACCAGGGTTTCATCATCTGCCAGATTCAGCTCCCGGCCGGCGCAACCCAGGAGCGCACCATGAAGGTTGTCGAACAGCTGGAGAATCACTTTTTAGATAATGAACAAAAAACAGTAGAGGCGGTCATCACGGTTGCCGGCTTCAGCTTTGCCGGTCGCGGTCAGAACATGGGACTGGCATTTGTGAGGCTGAAGGACTGGAAGTACCGTCAGTCCCCTGATTTGAAGGCACCGGCGATCGCCGGACGCGCCATGGGGGCTTTTTCACAGTTCAAAGATGGTCTCGCATTTGCGTTTTCGCCACCGGCGGTCATCGAGCTGGGGCAGGCCAACGGTTTCGATTTCATGCTGCAGGACCGGAGTGGACTCGGGCATGAAAAGCTGATGGAAGCCCGCAACATGCTGCTGGGCATGGCAATGCAAAACCCGAAACTGAAAGCGGTCCGCCCCAACGGTCAGGATGATTCACCCCAGTTCAAAATCGACATCGACGATGTCAGGGCGGGTGCGCTTGGCGTCTCGCTGACCAGCATCAATGAGGTTCTTGCCACCGCCTGGGGCAGTTCCTACGTCAACGATTTCATCGAAAACGGCCGGGTCAAGAAGGTCTATCTCCAGGCTGATGCAAAGTACCGCATGTTGCCGGAAGACATCGGCAGTTGGTACGTGCGCAACGACAAGAGTGAAATGGTGCCGTTCTCGGCCTTTGCCACCTCCAGCTGGAAGTATGGTTCACCCCGCCTCGAACGCTACAACGGCATTCCCTCCGTCGAAGTCATGGGACAGGCGGCGCCGGGGATAAGCACCGGCGAGGCGATGAAGGCGATGGAGGAGATGGCTGCCAAGCTGCCGCCGGGATTCGGCTACGAATGGACCGGACTTTCCTACGAGGAGAAGAATGCCGGTGCCCAGGCGCCGCTCCTCTATGCCATCTCGCTGCTGGTGGTGTTCCTCTCTGTGGCAGCGCTGTACGAGAGCTGGACCATCCCCTTTGTCAACCTGCTGATGATACCGCTCGGGCTGGTCGGAGCGATCGCGGCCGTTTCGCTGCGGATCCTCCCCAACGATGTCTATCTTCAGATCGGTCTGCTGACCACTATCGGCCTTTCCACCAAGAACGCCATTCTGATCATCCAGTTCATCAAGGAGCAAATGCATCAGGGGCATGAACTGGTCGAAGCAACACTGTCGGCGGTGAAGATCCGACTCCGCCCGGTTATCATGACCTCGCTGGCATTTTTCTTCGGCACCCTGCCGCTGGCGCTTACCAAAGGAGCGGGCGCCGCAGCCCAGAACGCCATCGGCACCGCCGTCACCGGCGGACTGCTCACGGCAACCTTCATCGACCTGATCTTCATCCCGTTTTTCTTTGTGCTGGTATCGCGGCTGTTTATGAAGAAGCAGCCCAAACTCCCACCCCCACACACAGAACCTGGCATTTTAGGTAACGCCCCGGAGGCCAACTGATATGAAACGAAGTATTACCATACCACTCATTGCAACACTGTTTGCCATGGCAGGGTGTTCAACCATGGCACCGAAATACAGCCAGCCAGCCGCCCCTGTTCCGGCCGACTGGCCCGGCGGGGCGGCCTATAAAGAGGGAAGCAAACCGGCTGACAAGCCGTTGGCCGAAATCACCTGGCAGGAATTTTTCGTAGACCCTCAGCTGCGCAAGCTGATCACTTTGGCCCTCGAGAACAACCGCGACCTCCGTGTTGCCGCCCTTAACATCGAGCGATCACGGGCCCTTTACCAGATCCGGCGTTCAGATTTACTGCCGAAGGTTGACGCTTCTGCCGACGCAAATTTCCAACGGCTGCCGGAAGACTTCTCAAGCACCGGCCAGGCCGAAACCGTTCACCAGTACAACGTGGGACTGGGTGTCAGCTCCTATGAACTGGATCTGTTCGGGCGGGTAAGGAGTCTCAAGGACCAGGCTCTTGAGCAGTACCTAGCCACGGAACAGGCAAGGCGGAGTGTACAGATCAGCCTTGTGTCCCAGGTTGCCACCGGCTATCTGACCCTTGCCGCCGACCGTGAACGTCTGCAGCTTGCACGAGAGACACTGTCAAGTCAGCAATCCTCATACAAGCTCACCAAGAACCGCTTCGATGCGGGCGTTTCATCGTCCCTCGATCTCAACCAGTCTCAAACCACGCTGGCTACGGCACGGGTAGACATCGCCCGCTTCACAACCCTGGTGGCCCAGGACGAGAATGCCCTGAGCCTGATAGTCGGCTCACCTGTGGCGGCGGAGCTCCTCCCGGTGGCGCTTTCCGAAAATCTCTCCGCATTGAAGGATATCACCCCCGGCACCCCGTCAGATGTGCTGCTGCACCGCCCGGATATCCTGCAGGCCGAGAACCAGCTGAAGGGGCTCAACGCCAACATCGGCGCAGCGCGTGCCGCCTTCTTTCCACGCATCTCCCTGGTTTCGTCTGTCGGTTTCGGCAGTAACGAACTGTCCGGCCTCTTCAAGTCCGGCTCCTTCGCCTGGAGCCTCGCGCCAAACATCTCGCTGCCGATCTTTGACGCCGGCAGCAACAAGGCAAACCTGAAGGTGGCTGAGGTAGATCGCGATATCGCTGTCGCTCAGTACGAAAAAGCTATCCAGAGCGCCTTCCGGGAAGTGGCTGACGCCCTTGCCCAGCGCGGCACCATTGACGAACAGCTGGAGGCCCAGCAGTCCCTGACAAACGCCACGGCCGAAAGCTACAAGCTCTCCCGGGCGCGCTATGACAAGGGGGTAGACAGCTACCTGAGTGTCCTCGACTCCCAGCGCTCCCTCTACGGAGCCCAGCAGGGCTTGATCGAGGTCCGACTGGCCCGGCTGGCTAATCTGGTTACCCTCTACAAGGTATTGGGGGGCGGGGAGAAGTAGCCTGAGTACGTACAACCACACAATATCGCATAACCTTACGTCTTTAAACGACATTGGTGGAGGAGAAGTGGAAAATCACGCGGCACCACGGTTAGAGAAAACAGACCCTTTTCCCGCATTTATCCCAGAGAAAAGGGATATCGACGAGAGCCAACGACTCGACCAGGCAATTAAACAGAGCTGTGCATTTTTCTTCCGTGGGCAGCTTCCTCAAGGTTACTGGTGGGCAGAGCTGGAATCCAATGTGACCATCACCGCCGAGTATATTATGCTCTTCCATTTTTTGGGAATCCTGACGGTTAAGGAACAAAAAATGGCCAGCTACCTCCTCGGCAAACAAACGACAGAAGGATACTGGTCCCTCTGGCATGGCGGCCCTGGTGATCTTTCTACTACCATTGAGGCTTATTTTGCTCTCAAGCTGACAGGTTATCCGGAAGACCACCCCGCCATGTGCAAGGCGCGAGAATTCATTCTCGCACGAGGGGGCATCTTAAAGGCTCGCGTTTTCACCAAGATATTTCTTGCACTCTTTGGAGAGTTTTCCTGGTTGGGGATCCCCTCCATGCCGGTTGAATTGATACTACTGCCCAACTGGGCATATTTTAATGCATATGAGCTGTCCAGTTGGTCCAGGTCCACTATTATCCCGCTCTCAGTGGTAATGGCGAAACGTCCGGTCCATGAATTGCCGCCCTGGGAGCGTGTACAAGAACTGTATCTCCGTCCGCCACGCCTCATTGACTACACAATTACCAGCGAAAACGGAATCCTCACGTGGAAAAACTTCTTTATCGGTGTAGACCACCTGCTCAAAGTCTATGAAGCAGGCCCGATCAGGCCGCTCAAACAGAACGCGATTGATAAGGCCACACAATGGATACTTGACCACCAGGAGTCAAGCGGAGACTGGGGCGGCATTCAACCGGCCATGTTGAATGCCGTTCTTGCACTGCACTGCCTTGGCTATGACAACAAACATCCCGTGATTGTAAAGGGGCTGAAAGCACTGGAAAACTTCTCCCTGGAGAATAAAGATACGCTGGTACTCCAGTCGTGCATTTCCCCCGTTTGGGATACGGCGCTGGCATTGAAAGCGCTACAGGATGCAGATGTTCCAAAAGATCATCCGGCCCTGATTAAGGCGGCTGAATGGCTTATTGACCGTGGGATACGGACGCCTGGAGACTGGAAAGTCAAGTCACCTGATCTGAAACCGGGTGGCTGGGCTTTTGAATTTCACAACGACAGGTATCCTGACGTGGACGATTCCGCCGTTGTGATGATGGCAATCAAGGATATAGCGGTCAGAAACAGTATAATCAAAGACAATGCGATACAGCGCGGTTTTGCCTGGTGTATCGGCATGCAGAGCAGAAACGGCGGTTGGGGGGCTTTTGACAAAGATAACACGAAGCATATCCTCAACAAGATCCCGTTTGCCGACTTGGAAGCGCTTATCGATCCGCCAACCGCCGATCTAACGGCAAGAATGCTGGAGTTGATGGGGGCATTCGGCTGTTCCGGCAAAAGTCACCCTGCTGCAGTGCGTGCGCTGCAATTCGTCCGCGAGTCTCAGGAAGCGGATGGCTCCTGGTGGGGACGCTGGGGGGTGAATTACATCTACGGCACGTGGTCTGTGCTGTCCGGGCTTGCTGCAATAGGTGAGGATATGACACAGCCCTGGATTGGCAAGGCCATCGCGTGGCTTATCATCCACCAGAATCCGGATGGCGGCTGGGGCGAAACGTGTGAATCCTACAGTAATCCAGAGCTGGCAGGCATTGGTGAGAGCACCGCTTCGCAAACAGGATGGGCACTATTGGCACTCATGGCTGCGGGAAGAGCAGATTCCGCAGTTGTATTTAATGGTATCGCATATTTGCTTGAAACACAGAACTGCGACGGCAGTTGGGACGAAGAGGCGTACACCGGCACCGGTTTCCCCAAATATTTCATGATCAAGTACCATATCTATCGGAATTGTTTCCCACTCATGGCGTTGGGTAAATACCGCACCCTTACGAAGAGGTCGATGCCTGAGCTTATGAGCGGCTTTGCTATCGCATGATGCTCTCGCTCCCGCCCCATGGAGTTACCTCATGTTGTCGGTCATCCTCACCGAAGGGTTAGCTTGCTATGACAACTGACAATATGAGGCTAAATGATCCGGCAACAGCGCGCACATATATCCGTAACCTGGCCGATCAATTTGAAGAGCCAGAGAAAATGCTTGAGTTTTTGAGTGCATGCGACATGGCACAAGCTACTTTAGCACACTGGATGTTTGAAGAGCATCGGTATGATAGCAAAATGCGAGCTCAGCACAGAAGAGGAGTTCTCATTGAGAGAGAAAGTAAGCGTGAGTTAGAGATTATCTGGAGTGACTACAGACAAGCATCAACAGAGTTCCAACTCGCAAAAGAAAAACTAAGAAAAATTATCAGTGCGTTGAGTATGCCGAATGGAGACAGAGTATTGGTGGAAAGTTCGACATTCTCTTTATGAATATTCAGCCGCTATAGGTATGCCACAATTTACGCATCTAATTTTCTATCACCAGGGGAGGAAATTGCCGATGTTCCGCATCTACCACTTTATGCCCGTGACCTTGCCTCTCGCGGCGGTGATACTTCTGTTGGCTGCTCCAGCCACCCTTACCGCGTTCCCGCAGCCATCCATTTCCATCAGTTCCGGAAATACCACCGGAGCCAACTATGCTGCATCAAGCGCCATAGCAAAGATATTTAACCGTAAAAGCGCCGATTACGGGATTCGGATCGCCACCGTTTCCTCTCAGGGATCAGTTGCAGATGTCAACAGCGTCGTGGACGGAAAAACCGCCTTCGGGATTGCTCAGACCGTCACGCTCCAGCATGCGACACAAGGCATCGGCCCGTGGGAAGGGAAAAAACAGGGCGGGTTACGTGCGGTCATCAGTCTTCATCTGGAGACCATAACGATCATCGCAAGTGCCGACCGCAAGATCAAGCAGTTCAGCGATCTGAAGGGAAAGCGCGTAAACATCGGAATGCCCGGTTCAATAGATTACGAATATAGTGCAAGTCTCTTCGCACTATCCGGTGTAGACCCTTCAGAAGTAACCTTCTCGGAACATCCCGTCGCTCTTGCCTCTGAGTTCCTGCAAAAAAACGAGATCGACGCATATATATACACGGTGGGCCATCCGAACCTCTCCGTGCTGGAGGTAAGCAGCGGCAAACGGAAGATGCTGCTGATCCCGCTCGACAAACCGCTTATTGAACAGATAACCACCATAAATCCTCTCCTTTTTCCTGCTGATGCCCCCACAAACTTCTATCCGGGCCTGGAATATCAAGGAGTGGTGCCAACCATCGGCGTCAGAGCCGTTCTATTCACACGCGACGACATGGCGGAAGAAACCGTCTACCGACTGGTAAAGGAAATCATGACCAACTTCAATCTTTTCAGGCGCCAGCATCCTGTTCTGAATGATCTGACACCCCGTGAGGCAGGTAGCGTCACGGTCATTCCCCTCCATCCGGGTGCCGCACGTTACTTCCGCGAGGCTGGTCTTGCCTCCTGAGAAGCGTCCGGCAGAGTCACTTCATAAACCATTTTCTCCGGAGGAAACGATGAAGCGGCACCTCGCCCTAATACTTCTGATAGGTTGTCTGATCTGGACACAAAATGCCATGGCTTCGCCCCAGCCCTATTTCTATCCTTTCGTCAACCCCTATGAGGCAACCGTTATGGAGTTGCCTCAATATTTGGAATCAAAGTTGCCGGAAAAGGTTCCCACCAGGGAGTTCACCCTGCAGGTATTCCCCACGCGCGAGATCCCCGATATTTTCTGGTACGAAGCCGGACTAGTCTGCACGTTGGCCTATCAGAACCACAAAGCACCGCTCATCTTCGTGATTGCGGGAACCGGATCGAGCCACGACACCCCACGAATGAAGAAACTCCAGAAAATGCTCTACCAAGCGGGGTTTCACGTCATCTCTCTCACCTCGCCAACCCACATGGATTTTGTAGTGAACGCATCGGAGGGGTTGCCGGGAGATTCCATCGACGATGCCCATGATCTCTACCGGGTCATGGAGCTTGCCTACGAGAAGGTGCGCGGCACTATCGACGTGTCGTATTTTGCCCTCACCGGCTACAGCCTCGGCGCCTTTAACGCAGCGTTTATATCCAAGCGTGATGAAGAGAAAAAAATCTTCAATTTCAGCAAAGTACTCCTTATCAATCCGCCGGTCAGTCTCTACGATTCGGTTTCAACCCTTGACCGGTTACTCGTAGAAAACGTCCCGGGCGGCATGGAGAAGTTCGAACAGTGGTTCCGCAAAGTCCTGGCAGAATTTTTTTATGTTACGAAAGAGATGGAACATGCGGAGTTGAGCGGTGACTTCCTCTACAACGCGTATAAGCGACTCTCTCCAAGCGAGGAGAATTTGGCTGCCCTCATCGGTCTGGCATTTCGCATGAACTCGGCAAACATGATCTTTTCTGCCGACGTTATGAACGGTGGCGGCTACATTGTACCGAAGAATACTCAGCTCTCCAACTCAACGTCTCTTACCCGCTACGCCATGGTATCCTACAGCACCCGCTTCGTTGACTACTTCAACGAGTATTTGTTCCCTTACTGCCGGAAGCGGGAACCAAACCTGACACGGCAAGCCCTTCTGGAGCGCCTGAACCTCCATTACATCGAACCGTATCTTAAAGGTTCCGGCAAGATCGGTCTGGTCCACAATGAGGACGACATCATCTTGATGCCGGGCGATGTCGACTATCTGCAGAGTGTATTCGGCAACAGGGCACGGATATTCCCCACCGGCGGCCACATGGGCAACATGTTCCACCCTGCTGTGGCCTCTTTCATGATTGACTTTCTGACCGGGAAGGAAAATTGATCATGGGATTTGCCACTGAACGAATAATACTCGTGATAACGGCTCTGGCAGCGTTGCTCCTGATGTGCGGATGTAGCAGCATGCCCCATCGAGACACCGTTCCCCCACTACGCACCTACGAAGATATAATCAAAGGTGACGGTTCTCGCTTGTTTGAAATCAACGACTCAATAGAGGGGTTCAACAGAGGTGCCTATCGCTTCAACTACTATTTTGACGAGTATTTCTTCATCCCAATTGTGCACATCTATGAATTCATCCTGCCTGACTATGCCGAAGACCGGATTTCCAACGCCATCGATAACATCAACGAATTCGGCAATCTCACCAACAACCTCTTCCAGCTCAAGTTCAAGGGCGCAGGCATTACATTGAGCCGCTTCGCCATAAACTCCACCGTTGGCGTCGCCGGGCTCTGGGACCATGCCAGCGCCTGGGGACTCAAACGTCAGGCCATGGATTTTGGCAAGACCCTCCGTCACTACGAGGTCGGCAGTGGCGCATATATTGTCCTGCCGATTTTGGGGCCTTCCAATATCCGCGATACCACAGGTCTCATTGCCGACACAGCCACTTTCAGCCTGGCAGGTCCCGCTGCATTGGCCAATAACACCGCAATCACGACGGCATTCTCCGGGACCTCTGCCGTTGACAAGCGACACCGGGTTTCTTTCCGCTACCGCCAGACCGATTCACCATTCGAGTACGAACTATTGCGGATGCTGAATACCATGAAAGACAACTACGACACAGCCAACTGAAACCGGAGAGTAAGCCATGGGAAACCGGCGCACTGCAAGCATATAGAGAATAATACAAAGGGAGGACACCGTGAAAACATCAAGGATGGCTATATATTGGACCATAGCACTACTCACCCTTGTGGCGGCACTGTATCATATGGCTCAGGAACCGTCGCCAGGCTGGCCGATAAACTTAATTCACCTGATTACTAAATATAAGTACTAAGCAATTAGTGGCTGTTCACTGTTCTGCGTGGGCAAGCCGAAATTAAGTTTTCCACCAATCAGATAAATCATGGCGATGAGATTACGATTGGTGCGATATCTTCTTGCTCTCGCCTTGGCTGATTGCATCAGGCTGTCGAAGCCTTCCAGCATGCCGTTATTGATTCTGGAGTGAAACCAACGAAACACACCGTTCCAGTGTCGTTTTATTGTATAGGTGGCCTCTTTAATTGGCTCCAGTCGGCTGTGAGTTGCCCAGAAATACCACTTGTTAAGAAATGATTCGGCTGTCTCTATCGGTTGTGTAAAAAAGTCCTGGGAGTTCAGCCGGATGTGATAGGCACGACTGGTTTTTTTAATTGAGCTTTTTTACCTGCAGTTTTTCACAGATTTCAATCTGTGCTTGCTTTAAGTTATTTTTGTTCTTTAGCCAGATATAGCGAGTTTTAGCCAGTTCTGGTCGCTCCTTCTGTTCCTGTCGACGAACTTCATCAACCGCTTCATTGATGATTTTCATAATGTGAAACTTGTCAAAAGTCAGATGGGCTTTCGGAAAACAATTTGTAACGCCTTTGATGAATGCTGGCGACATGTCGCTGCAAAACTCTAAAATTGAATCTGGATCTCCTTTATTCCACATATGATCGGCAGTTTCTTGAAGGGGACACCTAGCGGGAACTAACGGAGTAACGACTGATATGACGTGCCAAACGCCCCCCATCTGGAACAGCTTGGTGACCTAGCCGAGGCTTCCGCTTGGCTGGCATACGACTACGCCGCCTTTGTTACCGGACAGACCATCAGCGTGCCCCGCTCTTGAAGTAGATATTCCATGTCTGGTTAAACCAGTGGGCATATATTGACCTTCTGAAATTCATTCGCATCAAGTGAAAAAAATAAATAGTCATATCATTGGACGGAGTTCTTCCAACTTTGTTGGTATTTCAGGGGATAATTCCCCCAGATTAGGAGTTTAAATTTTGACATGGAAAAAGTGATTTGGTCCATTCAAGCGGTGTTTTTTTACCTTTTTACCCTTGCACTTTCCATTCTCCCAAAGGGCCTTGTTCGCCCAGTTGGATGTTTGATTGGCACGTTTGGTTTCGTCTTGATTCCGAAGCGACGTCACATAGCCATCAATAATATCCGTCAGTCGCTTCCCGCTATGATGAAAAAGTCTGATTGGGATTTCCACACTCATGCACCCGAAAAAATTACGCACCTGATGTTTTGCCACCTGGGAATTTCATTGGTTGAGACCTGCCGCCTGTACCACAGTCGAGGTGAAGAGGTGCTGAAATGCATTGAAGTTAGAGGGTGGGAGTATTTGGAGGCTGCCAGAGCCCGAGGCAAGGGAGTTGTTGTTCTTACGGGCCATTGCGGCAACTGGGAGCTGGCAGCTTTGGCACTGGCTCAGCACTTTAATTCTCCCATGTCTGTAGTTGCCAGGCGTCAGAATAATCCCTACCTCAACAGACTGATTGAAAAGATGCGACTCCGTTACGGCAATCTGATCATTTACAAGGATAATGCTTTTAGGGGCATGATGTCAGTGATCCGCAAGAATGGCATGATCGCTCTTTTGGTGGATCAGGCTGTATTCCCCGAAAACGGTGCGTTAGTCGATTTTCTCGGACGGAAGGCGTGGGCTTCGAAGGCTCCGGTCTTGCTGGCACGCAAGTCGGGAACAGCGGTAGTTCCGGCTTTTATTCATCGCGAAGCCGACCGACATATCATTGAAATCCATCCAGAACTTATGTTCTCCAATGATAACTCCGAGCAAGGAATGGCAGCAGACGTACAAAAATATTCAAGGGCCATCGAGAACTTCATTGTACGCCACCCTGTTGACTGGTACTGGGTCCATCGCCGGTGGAAACGAGCCGGTGAGCCATTGGCTGAGTAGCTGGTTCCGCTATGGTGCTTGCCTGACTGGATCTTAGAAGAGCGATTTTACCTACTTTTAAAACTGTACACACATTTAAAAAGTTGGTTCCTCACACAAATCTGTGCAAAGTAACTGGCATGGCTAGATCGCCCATGCTGTGATACAGATTATTTACTTGGCTAGCGGGCGGTCCCATGCCGCTCCGACCTTTCTGCTGGTTAAGAATGTCCGGAGCCCAGCATATCATGTTGCTCACACCTTCTTCAATGGAAGGGCAATCCAGACCTGGAAGCCTTTCGGTACATTTCTGGCGCCAATCTCTCCGTGATGCAGAGTGATGATTCTCCTGGTTATGGCTAGGCCAAGTCCAGTTCCTTCGCCAGTATTCTCCTTCACCCGGTAAAATGGATTGAAAATCAGTTCCAGCTCTCTTGGCTCTATTTGTTGGTGAGAGTTTGTTATTTCAAAAACCAGTGACGTGTCCTCCCGGCGCATAGCAACATGGACGTCACCTCCATCCTCAGTGTGCCGCACGGCGTTCTCCATCAGGTTCTTAAAAGCCGTACGCAGCCATTCTTCATCTCCGATGACGTGTTCCTCATAGAGGAGGTCAGCTTCAAAGTTGATGTTCTTTGTTTTTGCCATTGGCCCGACCGTCTTTATGAGCGCCCTAATCAGCTTTGCCGGAGCTATCTCTTCAGCCACCGCAAGCGGCTCATGCAGATCCAGTTTGGAAAATTCGAGGATTCGAGCAATCATGCGATCTACCTCCTCAACATCCTCCCACATGGCCTCCAGCATCTCGTCTGTTTCTTCTTTGTTTCCCTTATCAACCGCATCCTTGAGGCATTCTCCCGCCACTCGAATGCGAGCAAGAGGACTGCGCAATTCGTGTGAAATATTTGCTGTCAGTTCTTTGCCCCCGCGCACCATCCTCTCCACCGTCTCTGCCATTGTGTTGAAGGCCGCGGCAAGTCTTCCGATCTCGTCTCGTTCCGATATTTCAGCCCGTGTGGTCAGATCCCCACCCGCGATACGGAGTGCGGATTCCTGGAGGCGGTTCAGCGGTTTGGTGATGCGCAGTGAAAGGGGGACCGCCAGGAGGGCTACCAGTGCCCCGATGAGCGCCAGACCTGCGGCAAAAGCACCACTGGGGAAAGCTCCGGCTGTGCGGGTCGAGAGAAGATGCAGCATCAGCGTTTTGCTGCCTTCCGCTGGTACGGCCACGGGCACTACCGCGTACCACGGAGCATCTCTACTCACTTCAACCGAAACGACTACTCCATCATGCTGCCCCGACCGTTTTGGATTGGTGATGGGAGTAGGAGCTTTACCCGGAAACGAGGCAGCGACCGGTTTTCCATTGGGGTTTGTGATCCACACCTTGGCGTTGATACTGGCGCTTAATCTGCGGACTGCTGCATCAAGTGCATCGGTTGGCACCCCTCCCTTTGCAATATCGGCCGCAACCGCCGCTTGAACAAAATCACGTGCGACAACTGTGCTTTGACCCACCGAAGTGATGACATACCGGCGATGGCTGTCGCCGACAACCAGTGTGAAAAGGCCGAAAATGAGAGCTTCGGTAATAATCAACGTCACTACCCAGTGGAGAAGTATTTTGAGATACAGGCTGCGAATCATAGACCTCCCACCTCGAACATATAGCCGGAACCCCAGACAGTCTTGATACACCGCTTCCCCCCGGATAGAAGTTCAGTCTTGCCACGCAGTTTGCCGATGTGAACATCAATACTCCTGTCGAACGGGCCAAAGTCTTTCCCACGGGCATAGTTCAGCAGTTCATCTCTGGTAAGTACCATCCCCGGATGTGTCATAAGAGCCTCCAGTAATCTGTACTCCGTGGCGGAAAGCTCAACTTCCTCTTCACCTGCGCTCACCGTGCGCCTTCTCCGGTGCAACACTAAACCACCGATCTCGATGTTATCGGCGGCAACGTCCGCCTCCGGACGTGAAACGACACTTCGCCTGAGTACAGCATTGATCCGTGCCAGAAGTTCCCGCGGGTTGAACGGCTTGGGAAGATAGTCGTCAGCCCCCAACTCAAGCCCTGTAATGCGATCTTCGTCATCTCCTTTTGCGGTAAGCATGATAACCGGAACTGTATATGACTGTCGAATCCTTTTGAGAATGTCCAGGCCGCTCTCACCGGGGAGCATGATGTCAAGGATCACCACTGCCGGCTCACCCTCCGAAATTGCGGCAATAACGTGTGAACCGTCCGGAAACTCACGGATGGCAAATCCTTCATTTCCGAGAAACTTCGCCAGAAGCCTGCGCAACTTCTGGTCGTCATCAACCAGGAATATGTTCTTTTGGTTTATATCAGTCACAACCATCCCTCTATCCATGAGTATAGTATCAGTACGAAGTTAATTCAGTTGATTTTTTACACTTTTTTTACATCTGCCACATACTTTCTTTACATCTCTGACTTATTCTCCACCTACAGCAATTCGAAATCTCAGAGAGGAGAACGTGATAAAATGAAAAAGACAATGAAAGTTGTGGCGGCAGGTTTGGCGATTATATCAGTGGGGGCGCTTGCAGCATGCAAGCCTCATCATAGTGGCCACGATCCAAAAAAACTGAAGGAGCATGTGGAGGCAAGCCTGAAAAAGGTCGGCGCAACGGACGAACAACGTCTGAAGATAGGCGCGGTAACGGACAAGATCATTGCTGACGGAAGCAACCTCTGCAAGAACAGCCAGGGACTTGGCAAGAAAATGGCAAATTGTTTCCTTCTGGACAAGCCGAACAAGGAGTGGCTGCACCAGACGGTAGATGAAAAGGCCAAGGAACTGACGGCATTTGCCCATCGCACCGTAGACAACCTGATTGAAATCAGCGGCATGTTGACAGGAGAGCAGCGCGCAAAACTACAGACCCGCTACGATGCTGCTCACGGAACGGAAAACAAGTAGTGTCAGAAACTATCACTAAAAAAAGGAGCAGTTCTATGAGTACTATCGAAATCAATGACGAGATCCGCAGGAACTTTCACCTCTTCTGGGACAACTTTCCTTCCCCGGTTATGCTCGTGCACAAGGACAGGACCATAATTGAGACGAACAATGCCGGGCAGACTCTTGGTTGTCCGGTCGGGACCAGATGCGTAGACATTGGAGAAAAGAAGCACCATGCGGGGTGCCGAGCGAACGCGGCGTTGCGTGATCAGGCGGGGGTACGCGAGGTCGGCTATATAGATCATCTGGGAATCGTCATGGATTCCTACTGGATTCCGCTGAACGGTGCCGAAGACCTCTTTATCCACTTCGGTATCGACATCACGGAATTTGCAGCAGAGCGCCTTATCCCCAAAAAGTGCGAAGAGAGTGGCAACAACTGCGGCTCCTGCCCCGGGGCGTGATCTGGTCCAGTACTGCCGTGTTCGGATAAAAGCATTTACGGTATAAAACAGTATCAAAGGGGTTAGCTTTTAAGCTAACCCCTTTGTTTGGTTCTCACACAAACCTCTGCAATGTACATGGCTTGGTTAGATTTCCCATGCAGTGATACAGATTGAGTATATGGTTCTTTGCCGTTCTGAATCCATAGGCTCGGTGACTGATTACCTTTGCCTTGTTGTTAAGACCTTCAGCGATTCCGTTTGATATCGGCATATCGGAGTAGGTGAGGTTGTTATCCTCATGTCGCTTGATCAGTTTGGCGACCTCCTGCATCGGCTTGATCTCAGATTCATCGGCCCACGAGTACCACTGTTCAAGGTACTTGGCGGCGTCCTCAATTGTCGGTGACTGCCAGAAATCCCTGAAGGATTCCTTGAGCAGATAGGCACGGTAGATGGTCAGGTTCAGTTTCTCCAGAGTATCAAGCGAAGTCTTTTGCCCATCCGTGAGATTCCAAGGGTTCTTGAGCCAGATGTATCTGATGCCGGCAACCAGTTTCTTGTGTTCTTTGCCTTTTTCATTGATCTCCTGGCGGCGCACCGTATCAACAGCTTCAGTGAGTTTCCTGACGATATGGAACTTGTCGAAGACCAATGTTGCCTGTGGGGCCTTGGCCTTAACCGCATTGATAAAGGCTGGCCACATAACGCAGCAGATGCCTATCAGTTGTTTGGTACTCTCTGGTCTGAAGAAACTGAAGAAAGTCTCAAGGCTTTCTATTGAGCGGCCTTCTCCGCTCCAGATGAGTGTTCCGGTTTTAAGGTCATACACATTCGTGAGATAGACATGACCTTTTTACCGTGAAATTTCATCAATACCTATATGAGTGACCCCTGAAAGGTCGCGACGAGCTAAGCCAAAGGCAACCGCGTAGGCAACGGCTGCTGCAACGGTACCCCAAGAGCAACCAAACATCCTGGCGACCTGCTGCCAGGACAGCTGCCGTGCCCAAATAGCAATGTTAACAGCAAGTGCCTTGGTGAAGCGTTTCTTGCCAGCAGCCCATGGCATCTACTCAACATGGATGCCGCCACACCGTGTGCAACTTACACGGCAGCGAGAATAGGCAATGTTCACGTTGATTCCCCAGATGGGCACATGGCGGAAGTGGCGTTCAGGCAGGGTGTCCCGATAGTCACCAGCAAAACCGCAGACCCCACAACGTGGGTGATAGCGAAGATCCGGAGCGATCGTGACAAGTAGATCGGAATCCTTCTTTTCAACGGACTCGATGCGAAATCATTACAACTCAAGTGTCTCGCGGATAAGCTGTTCGATAAGCATGGCTTCCTCCTCAAAATAGCTATTTTTGTTGGCGCTTACATAACTACTTGAAGGAAATCATGCTTTTCAATTGTTAAAGAACTAAATCATGCATTGATTATTGCGACGAACCAAAAAGTTTTTATAAAACTAAATGCCAGGCAGGCCCCTGAAAATAATTATGGTTATACACTTGACTTCCAAATCCTCCATGCTAGTATTTTACTAAACGTTTGTTTAGTTATCGAGATGCGCTTAACTAAGGGTGATTCACAGCCCCACGGACAAATGTACAGATCGTCAGCGGGGCGTAAATTCCAGTAACTTAGAGTTTTGTAGAGAACCGGATTCCTGATTTATCAATACTAAATTGTGCACGCACACTGCGATTTGCTTCATGATCAACCCTCTGATACAGGAGAGAACCAGCCATGAACTGCTCCTTTGTCCCCCTTACCCCCATGAGTAAAAAATCAACGATTTGGATTGCGACCATCCTGATGCTCCGGCTTTTTTTGCCCATTGTATGTACGACAGCGGAGGCGGACTGGGAGCAGTATATCGCATACAGCACCTGTCAAATGGGCATATCTTCTACTCCAACGGGACCCCCAATCCTGGAGTTGATATGCACATGATAGGAGTAAGCTGGAATTTTTAGCAACCTCACTATCTTGCTAATCCGGCTGTCCATTTTGCTCAAGCAACGGTGAGTGTGGTTTAATATAAATTAATAACGAGTAGCCACGAGAGCAGGTTGAGACAATTCGCCAACAGGCAAAAGGAGGTAGTCGTCATGAAAATGCAGGAAGTCAAAGAAATTGCAAAAAAAAAGGGAGTACAGACGTCAAAATTGAACAAGGGTGAACTGATCCGAGCCATCCAGTCCGAAGAGGGAAATATCTCCTGTTTCGGTATCGGAAAAGCGACGGAGTGCTGCCAGGCAAGATGCCTCTGGCGTGAGGACTGTAACTGACCGCCTGGCATGCACTACAGGACATTTCAATGCATCAAGACGGTGGGTTTGGGAAATAGTACGATCGAGTACTTGATTTCCAAAACCTCCGTGCACGTATTTTATGACACGATAGTTCCGCTGTCGGGAGACGCTTAACCATGGATAATTCAATGATCCAAATTATTACCAAGAGAAAAACGCGAGAAGAGATTCTCGAATTGTCGGTTCCACTTTTCGCCAGGTACGGCTATGACGGAGTTTCCATGCGTGATATCGCCGCTGCCATGGGGCTCACCCCCGCAGCGCTTTATTACCACTTTACTGACAAGGAGAATCTCTACCTGGATGTCGTGGCGCATGCCTTACGAGAAAGGTCTGCAGAGTTGAAAGGCATCCTTGATGGCCTCGGGTCTCCTTGGGCGCGACTCGAAGAATATGTTGCCGGCCTTGCCCGATTGATGACAAGGGATAAAGATTTTCTGCGCCTTATGCAATGGGTATTGCTGGACAGCGATGAGGTGCGCCATCACAAATTGTCGGAACAAGTGTTCAGTGATCTATTCGTTGCTGTCTATAACTTGGCTGCCGAACTGGACTCGCGCCATGACGCCCACATGCTTGCGGTCTCGATCATTGGCCTGGTGTTCTTCCACTACCAGGCCGGCACAACCCGCCAGTTCATGCCGGGGCATCGGCCCCGGCAAGACAACCCCGCCGTGTTGGCTCAGCACGTGATCGGCTTGCTGCGCAACTGCCTTGGCAAGAGTGATGAGGGAACGGGGTATCAAACCGTGGCCGATAAATCCTGCTTGAAATAAAGGAAAAGGCATGAAGCAAGAACGATGCTCCTGCAAAAACTTGCGCGGGGGGCGTGCAGGCAAATGTGTCGCCCAGGTTGAAAATCACAACAACGCCCTCCGGGGTAATTACATTATTGAAAGGGAGGTATGCCATGCCTGAATTAAAAAAACTCAATTCCTCGACCAAAGACAAACTTATCGCCGACATAAAGCAGATTATTGCGGATGCCGATGCGCTTTTGCAGACGACTGCCGATCAAGCCGGCGAGAAGGCTGCCGACTTGCACAGCCGCATTCAGGAAAACCTGAAAGCGGCCCAAGGCCGACTTGCCGAGTTCGATGCCAGGCTCGTCGACAAAGCCACGAAAGCCACCCGGGAAACGCTGCGAAAAGCCTCGGAAGCGGTCAACCAAGCGGTTGTAGCCGCCGGGGAAGCGGCGCAGAAGAGCGAGGAAGCGGTCAAAAAAGCGGCCGAGTCCGGTAAAGAGACGACCAGGCATGCGGCAGAAACTGCCAGGGAAGCGGCACAGAAAGCAGTTGCAGCTACCAGGGAGGCTGCCAACAAGGTGCTGGATGCGATGACGAATTGGATCGGATGATGGAAATGTCCCGGAAGGTCAAAGTCTCGTAGGTCGGGTTAGCATAAGGTCACCATTTCAGAGGGATCACCAACATGCAAAGCGAAACAGGCCATAATATTGGAGACAGCAACGGTACGGTCACGCTCGAAGTTAATGTGCGCAGCGCCGTCGAGCAGGGTCACGATGTGCAGGAAATGGTGCGGCAGTACACCTTGCGCACGATTAGTGCGCGATCGGTCGATATTGAATCCTTGCGGCAAATAGCGAGTGCCGTACTACGTGGCGCGCAGGCAGGAGCGCAAAAGGAGATACAAAAATCAGCGGAACAAACCGAAATCACGCGGGCAGGCATTAAACTGGCCGTCGCCGGGCTGGATGCGGCGCTGGCGCAGTTTGCCGAGGCATCTAAACTGTCGTTGAAAGAAGCGGCGAACCGGGTGCAGACATTTTCCAGTGAGGACTTGACCCACACTTGCACTGATTTGGAAAGCATGAAGGCGAAGTTCTTGGAGACCCTTCAAAGTTCGGCTTCGGGTGCGAAGGGTGTAGCGGGAGAAATCCTGTACGACCTTGCTTCGCACGCCCGCATACATAGTTCCACCGCAAACGCGCAGTTGAAGGAAGCTCTGGCCTTAGTTTTCTACCAGCTTGGAGAGGCGGGACGCAACCAGGTAGGTGCCGGCCTGCATCTAACACAAAAAACTTCCGACCTTTTGCGTAAAATCGCTGCCGGTGTGCTCACGGGTCTGGCCGACCCCTCCAAACCCGGCCA
>JAQUIT010000028.1:23595-34512 GCA_028681335.1 Desulfuromonadaceae bacterium
AGCTTGGAGAGGCGGGACGCAACCAGGTAGGTGCCGGCCTGCATCTAACACAAAAAACTTCCGACCTTTTGCGTAAAATCGCTGCCGGTGTGCTCACGGGTCTGGCCGACCCCTCCAAACCCGGCCAGTCTCAAGGCAAGGAAGAGTGATGCTCTGGAATAGCAACAGAACGGACCGGAATGGTATGCCATGATGGGCAAGCCGATCAAAACCGGCCATGGTCACCGCCTCAAAATCGGCTTGGCGCTGGGCAGTGGCTCGGCGCGCGGACTCGCACACTTGGGCGTGATCCGGGCGCTCGAGGACGCCGGTATCGAGGTTGACTTCATCGCGGGCACCAGCATGGGGGCACTCATCGGGGCGATTCATGCCGCCGGCAAGCTTGATGAGTTGGAAACCACTTTTCAAGCCTTCGACTGGAAAAAGACGGTTTCCTTCTTCGACGTTGTTCTGCCCAAGTCCGGCCTGCTCGACGGTGCCAAGGTCAGCGAACTGGTGCGCGAGCATATTCATGCCAACGTAATCGAGGCGCTACCGAAAGCCTTTGCAGCCGTGGCGACGGACATCGTCAGCGGCGAGGAGGTCGTCATCCGTAGCGGTGACGTGATTGAGGCGGTGCGTGCCAGCATTTCGGTGCCCGGCATCTTCACTCCGGTGCGCAGCAACGGGCGCATCCTGGTGGACGGTGGGCTCACCAACCCGGTGCCGGTGAGCGCCGCCCGCGCCATGGGAGCTGAGTTCGTAATCGCGGTCGATCTCAACCACCAGATCGTCGCCGGGAAGAATCTGAAACCGCTGCTGAACAGAGGAAAAGCGAACAGCGAAGTCAGCAATGCAGCGGACACGTTCTCGCGCTGGATGGGCGACTGTCTCCTGTCGATGAAAGACACCAAGCAGAAACTTCTCGGTGAGAATGATCCGGTCTCGGCGCAATTAAGGAAATGGATTTCCCCGGAGCCGCTGCCCAGCATTTTTGAAGTACTGCTGGCCTCGATCAACATCATGGAAACCCGCATCACGGAATCCCGTCTGGGGATCGACAAACCGGACCTGATCATC
This sequence comes from Desulfuromonadaceae bacterium, assembly GCA_028681335.1. Lineage (GTDB taxonomy): Bacteria > Desulfobacterota > Desulfuromonadia > Geobacterales > Pseudopelobacteraceae > JACRCG01. The sequence continues at coordinate 24,655 of JAQUIT010000028.1, forward strand.
CGCCCTCCGCTGGGAGAATTCCGTTTTCTGGAGTTCGGCCGAGCGGAGGAGATCATTGCCATTGGCTATAAGTGTGCGCGAGAGCAGCTGAAGTTGTTGAAATAATAAAAAATGCCCGGCACATACGCTTAAAATCCAAAGTTTGCGTGAATCTTCGTTGAGTATGCTTTGAACCTTTGCACAAGTTATGTGGTGCTTCCATGGGGATATGGTCTCCCAGTACAACGATGAATCGCCCTGACGCAGTCACTGATGCTCAGATGAAGTGAATTTTAGATAACATGTTTAAGCATGGTTACCGCTGAGCACGCATGGGTGGAGCTATGGAACAAGAAGGATTGACATTCGACGGCAATCTTTTCAGACGCCCGGCAGAAGGGACTCTCTGTATGGCCATTGATGGCGAATGGCTGGCGGGCAACCTGCCTCTGTCCCTTCAGGCGGTTGATGCTGAATTCGCTGCCGTACCAACAATCCGTCTTATATTTGAGACGGGTTGTCTGGGGCGGTGGGACAGCGGTCTGCTCACGTTCCTTATCAAGCTCAAGGAGTTCTGCAACGAAAAGGGCGTGACCTTCGACGATGGGAATCTCCCCGATGGCGCGAGGCGGCTTCTTGCCCTGGCTGCTGCCGTCCCCATGCGGCCGGATGGACATGAGGGGAATGCGAGACAACCTTTTCTGGAAAGGGTTGCCGACCATGCTATCTCTTCATGGCATACGGTCATTGAAATGACGTCATTTCTGGGAGAGGTGTCGGTCGCCTGTGGTCGAATGATGACCGGTAAGGCCCGCTTTCGCCGCTCGGAACTGGTGACGATCATGCAGGAGTGCGGTGCCCAGGCTCTGCCGATCGTGTCGTTGATCAGCCTGCTGGTGGGGCTGATTCTCGCCTTCGTCGGCGCAGTGCAACTAGCCATGTTCGGTGCCCAGATCTACGTGGCCAGCCTTGTCGGCATCGCCATTGTGCGGGTCATGGGGGCCATTATGACCGGCATCATCATGGCGGGACGCACCGGCGCCGCCTTCGCCGCCCGACTGGGGACCATGCAGGTAAACGAGGAGATCGACGCTCTGGCCACTCTCGGCATCTCTCCGGTCGAACATCTCGTACTCCCGCGAATACTGGCTCTGGTTGTCATGATGCCGCTGCTCTGCCTTTACGCAGATCTGATGGGAATCCTGGGTGGGCTCATCGTCGGTGTGTTCATGCTCGACCTGAATGTGACTGAATACCTCACCATGACGCAAAAGGCGGTACGTCTCCGGTATTTCTGGATCGGCCTGTTTCACAGCGCGGTATTCGGGGTGCTGGTGGCACTGGCAGGCTGCATGCGGGGGATACAGTGCGGCCGAAGCGCGTCGGCGGTGGGTGATGCCACAACATCGGCGGTGGTCACGGGGATCGTCAGCATCATCGTGGCCACGGCGGTCATCACTGTTGTCTGCAATATTCTGGGGATCTGAATAATGTCGCCGCCGGTCATCACTCCTTCTCCGATCATCTCCGAATCGTTCCAGGGCGAAACGGCCATACTGGTGAACAATCTGACCATGGCCTATGGCGACCGAGTCATTCTGAGGGATATTACTTTCACTGTGAATCGGGGGGACATCTTCATCATCATGGGGGGAAGCGGTTGCGGCAAGAGCACGCTGCTCCGTCATCTGATCGGACTCCAGCAGCCCGCTACGGGAGAGGTGATCTACGACAGTGTCGATTTTTGGAACCTGCCTCCCGACGAACGACAGCGAAGAATGCGCCGCTTCGGGGTCCTCTACCAGAGCGGCGCTCTCTGGAGTTCCATGACCCTGGCGGAGAACATAGCCCTGCCGCTTGAGGAGTACACGGCCCTCTCCCGGGCCGAGATCGCCGATCTTGTTTCCTTCAAGCTGGCCCTGGTGGGATTGGCGGGGTTCGGGGGCTACTACCCCAGCGAGATCAGCGGCGGCATGAAGAAACGGGCCGGGTTGGCTCGGGCCATGGCTCTGGACCCCGACATCCTCTTTTTCGACGAGCCGTCGGCGGGTCTCGACCCCATCAGCTCCCGGAGACTCGACGATCTGATCATCGAGTTGCGGGACAGCCTTGGGGCAACAGTGGTCATCGTCTCACACGAGTTGCCGAGCATCTTCGCCATCGGCACTAATTCGGTTTTTCTCGATGCCGGAACCAGGACCATGATTGCATCAGGCGATCCGAGGCGATTGCTGGCCGAGTCGGACGATCCCCTGGTACACAGTTTTCTTACCCGGGGAGCGACAGGCCAATCCGACAACAAACATACTCCTGTGGGAGGGTCGAGTTCATGAGCATCAAAGCCAACAAGGCGGTCATCGGTGCGTTTGTCCTTGGAGCCATCTGCCTGGTGGTGGCAGGCGTGGTATTTTTTGGATCGGGAAAACTTTTTTCCCACCAGATAAAATATGTCATGTACTTCGACGGCTCCGTCAAGGGTCTTTCGATCGGCGCGCCAGTGGTATTCCGGGGTGTCAAGATCGGCTCGGTGGTAGATATCGTCCTTCAGGGGGATATGCGGGATATTACGTTCAAGGTGCCGGTTGTAGCGGAAATTGACCCGGACAGATTCAAGATAACCAACGGACCGTCCGGTTCAGTTGACTACCACAAGATTCTTATTGACAGTGGATTGAGAGCCCAGTTGCAGACTCAGAGTCTTGTTACGGGGCAGCTCATGGTCGATTTCGATTTCCACCCCAGCAGGCCGGCGCGTTTTGCCCCCGATACGACCGGTTATCTCCAGGTTCCCACTATCCCGTCGACAGTCGACGAGTTTTCCCGAAAATTCGGGGAACTCCCGCTGAAGCAGCTCGTAGAGAGGGCTAACGCCGTGGTGGGTGGATTGGACCGGTTGGTCAACTCCCCCGACATTCAGGAAGCGCCCCGCTCCCTCAATCTGGCGGTGGCCGATACACGGACGTTGCTGAAGAGGATCAACCGTGAGGTGGGTCTCCTGTCGTCTGATGCCCGGACGGCCATCGGAGCAGCGACTGCCACCGTCAAGCATGCCGACCGGGCGCTGACCTTTGAGGAAGGGGCGCCGGCCGAGGTTGTGAAAAACCTCAACCTGACGTTGGCCGATGCCCGGAAATCACTCCGCAAGTTCGACCAGACCCTCGATTCGATCCAGAATATTACAACGGACGAACGTACCACATACCAACTCAGGCAAGCCCTCAAGGATCTGGGAGAAACGTCGCACTCGCTTGGCTCCCTGGTCGATTATCTGGAACAACATCCCGAAGCCCTGCTGCGCGGGAAAACCAACCTGGAGGTGAAATGAGGATACGCCTTCGTCGTCTGAGAGCCGTCACACTTCTGCTCTGTATCGTCTCCCAGCTCACAGCCTGTAGCGGTACGCAGCCGGCGCGCTTTTACACCCTCTCTTCCCTTGCCGGTTCCGGTGATGCGGAGCGTTCTCCCGTCGGTCAACCACGGGAGATTATCGGCATTGGCCCGGTGGCCATGGCGAAGTACCTGGACCATCCCGGAATCACCACCCGGAGCGGGGAGAACACGATAACCCGCTCGGAACTGGACCGTTGGGGCGGCTCCCTCGGAGACGAGGTAAACCGGGTGCTCGTGGAAAACATGGGGCAGCTTTTGCCCGGCGGACGGTACTTGGTACTGCCATGGCTGGAGACGTCCGTCATCGACTGCCGGGTACAACTCAACATAACCCGTTTTGAAAAGACCCCCGAGGGACCGGTCATGCTGAGCGCCGCCTGGATGCTTCTCGGCAGGGAGCGGAACACGCTGCTCGCTTCGGGTGACGCTGTTATCACCGAACCGGTCCACGGCACCGGATATGCGGCCATATCCGGTGCCATGAGTCGCGGCCTGGCCGAACTGAGCCGCCGGATCGCCGCAGAAATCCGAAAAATGTCCGGCGGCGGCGAATTTGTACTACCAGAACCTCCAGGGGCATACCGATGAATACCGAACATAAAGAGAATTCGGAAGAAGTGTGGCAACCTGATGTCAGGATGAATGCCCAAGGCTTGTCGGAGCTCGTCAAGTCGTCGCCTCACGGTATACTTGCAATCGATATCGATGGGAATATCCGGTTATGGAACAAGGCTGCCGAGGGGATTTGCGGCTGGCGGGAGGACGAAGTACTTGGCCGGTCTGTTAAAGTTCTCTCCGAGAATGGTTGGGAAGCATACGAAGAGCTTCGCAGGCGAACATTGCAAATGGAAGTATTCAACTCTTTGCCAATGAGAGCCACCAGGAAAGACGGCTCGAATATACTAATCAGTTATTCAACAGCGCCTGTCCTTGATGAAGAAGGCCGTGTTGTCGGCACGATGGCAGTTATCTACGACATCACCGAAAAAATGAATCTTGAAACGGCACTCAAAGACAGTCTGGAAAAAATGATCCGGGTGGTAGACGAGACGGTTAATGCCTTGGCTTCGGCAATAGAAAAAAGAGACCCCTATACGGCGGGTCACCAGCAGCGAGTGGCTGAGCTGGCGTGCGCCATTGCCGGAGAGATGGGAGGGCTTGACGATGACCGGATGAAAGGCATCAAAACGGCGGCTATGATCCATGATATCGGTAAGCTGTATGTTCCAATCGAGATATTGAGCAAGCCGGGTCAGTTGACGGATTTAGAATTCGGACTGATAAAGACCCATCCGCAAGCCGGTTACGAGATTTTACAGGAAATCGAATTCCCCTGGCCCATTGCCCGAATTGTCCAGCAGCACCATGAGCGCTTTGACGGTAGCGGTTATCCTGGCGGTCTGGCGGGTGACGACATTCTCCTGGAGGCACGCGTAGTGGCAGTTGCCGACGGAGTTGAAGCCATGTCGTCCCACCGCCCTTACCGCCCCGGCAAAGGGTCCATGTTTGCTTTGCGGGAGATCGAAATGGCTCGTGGGAGCAGTTATGATCCAATCGTCGTAGACGCCTGTTTGGCATTATTCAGGAATGGTTTTGTGCTGTCGGATGAAGGAATCACTGACCATATGCCATGAGTCGTGCATTAGCCGAACTGAGCCGCCGGATCGCCGCGGAAATCAAAAGCTGAAGGGCTGTAATTACTATGCCGGCCCACAAAGGAGAGAGGACCATGACTGACGAGCCTAAACCTGATGCCAAGGCCGAGCCTAAGCCTGAAACCACAGCCGAACCCAAGAAGACCATGACCAAACAACAGAAGAAATGGTTGGTCGCAGTCGTAGTGGTGCTGATTCTTGCCGGCCTGGGTGTAGCCGCCTGGCAACTATTTGGCAGGGATGACAAAAACAAAGGTCTTGTCAGCGGCAACGGTCGTATTGAGGCGGTGGAGATCGACGTCGCCGCCAAGATAGCCGGGCGGATAAAGGATATTCTGGTCCGCGAAGGGGCGTTCGTTACTATCGGGCAGGTGGTGGCGATAATGGACACCGAGGTTCTCGAAGCCCAACTCCGGGAGGCAAAGGCACAACTGCAACAGGCGCAAAGCTCGGTTGCCACCGCACGCAGCCAGCAGACACAGCGTGAAAGTGAAAAATCGGCAGCCATGGCGCTGGTCAGGCAACGCGAGGCCGAGCTCGACAACGCGCGGAAGCATTCGGGCCGTTCATCGGACCTTGTATCAGGAGGAGCGATATCGCGACAAGTGGCCGATGACGATACCGCACAACTCCAGAGTGCCGCTGCTGCTGCAAGCTCGGCTCGCGCCCAGGTCGCCGCTGCCGAGGCCGCCATCGCAACGGCGCGCACCCAGATTGCCGGGGCATTATCGGCAGTCGATGCAGTGCAGGCTACTGTCGAGCGTATCCAGGCAGATATACTGGACAGCGCCCTCAAGTCTCCCCGCGACGGACGGGTGCAGTACCGGGTTGCCCAGCCCCGCGAGGTGGTCGGTGCCGGTGGCCGGGTGCTGAGCCTGGTTGACCTGAGCGATGTCTACATGACCTTTTTCCTGCCGACGGCTGTGGCCGGACGGGTCGCACTCGGCACCGAGGTGCGGCTGATACTCGACTCCGCCCCCCAGTATGTGATTCCAGCCCGGGTGTCATTCATTTCCGATGTGGCCCAGTTCACCCCAAAAACCGTAGAGACGGCAAGTGAACGGGAGAAGCTGATGTTTCGCATTCGGGCTCAGATCCCGGTGGAGCTGCTCAGAAAGCACATAAACCAGGTCAAGACCGGGCTGCCCGGCATGGCCTATGTGCGGCTGGATTCTGCCATGCAGTGGCCGGCCCATCTGCAAGTGAAGCTACCGCAATGAGTGCGTTGGCCCCGACAACCGATGTTACACTGTCGGTACTGCCGCCCGTGGCCCGGCTTCACGAGGTCAGTCTGCGCTACGGCAAAACCCTGGCGTTGGATACGATCAGTCTCGATCTGCCCTCCGGCTGCATGGTCGGGGTCATCGGACCCGACGGCGTGGGCAAGTCCACCCTGTTCTCACTGGTTGCAGGGGCCCGTGCGATCCAGACCGGGCAGATCGAAGTGCTGGGCGGCAACATGGCCGACAAGCGCCACCGTAGCGCGGTTTGCCCTCGTGTGGCCTACATGCCCCAGGGACTCGGCAAAAATCTTTACCCGACCCTGTCGGTTTTCGAAAATATCGACTTCTTTGCCCGCCTGTTCGGACAAGGCCGCCAGGAGCGTGAAGACCGCATCGGCGAACTGCTGCACGCCACCGGACTGGCCCCCTTTGCCGGCCGCCCCGCCGGCAAGCTCTCCGGGGGTATGAAGCAGAAGCTTGGCCTGTGCTGCGCGTTGATCCATGACCCCGACCTGTTGATTCTGGATGAACCGACCACCGGCGTCGATCCGCTGTCGCGTCGGCAGTTCTGGGAGCTCATCGACCGCATCCGCACCGATCGAGCCGAGATGAGTGTGCTGATCGCCACCGCCTACATGGAAGAAGCCGCGCGCTTCGACCGGCTGGTGGCCATGAACGCCGGACATGTGCTTGCCACCGGCACCCCGCAGGAGCTTCTGAACCAAACCGGCACCGGCACTCTGGAGGAGGCGTTTATTGCCCTGCTGCCGCAGGCCCAGCGTGACGGCTATCAACCGGTCATCATTCCGCCCCGTGAGACGGACGCCGCTGGAGAGACAGCCATTGAGGCCCATGACCTGACGATGCGCTTTGGCGATTTCATCGCCGTTGATCACGTGAGTTTCAGCATCGGGCGGGGTGAAATCTTCGGTTTCCTGGGGTCGAACGGCTGCGGCAAGACCACCACCATGAAGATGCTGACCGGCCTGTTGCCTGCCAGCGAAGGAGAGGCTTCGCTGTTTGGTCGTCCGGTGGACCCCAATGATCTCGACACCCGCCGGCGTGTCGGCTACATGACGCAGTCGTTTTCGCTCTACAGCGAGTTGACGGTTCGGCAGAACCTGGCGCTGCATGCGCGCCTGTTCAGTATGCCGGAAGAGCGGATCACGCCGCGTGTGCAGGAGATGGCGCAGCGCTTCGGCCTGAGCGAGGTTATGGACAGTCTGCCCGACGCGCTGCCGCTGGGGCAGCGCCAGCGCCTCTCATTGGCGGTGGCAATGATCCACGGTCCGGAGATGCTGATTCTCGACGAGCCGACCTCGGGGGTAGACCCGGTGGCGCGCGACGCCTTCTGGCAGATCATGATCGACCTGGCGCGCCAGGACAAGGTCACCATCTTCATATCCACCCACTTCATGAACGAGGCGGAGCGCTGTGACCGGATCTCGCTGATGCATGCGGGCCGCGTGCTGGTCAGCGACTCGCCGACAGCGCTGATCGCGGCTCGCGGGGCAAACACGCTGGAGGATGCGTTCATCGGCTACCTTGAAGAAGCGTCTGCCGAAGACGGCCGAACGACGGCTGCGGAGGAGGCGGCTGCCGTCCCTCCACCTCCGACAGGGGAACAAACCTCGGACCCGGATGCAGCAGGGACTACCTTCTTCAGCCTGCGCCGCCTGTTCAGCTACACCCGGCGCGAGGCGTTGGAACTGCTCCGCGACCCGATCCGCCTCGCCTTGGCCATGCTGGGGAGCGTGATCCTGATGTTCGTGATGGGCTACGGCATTACCCTGGACGTGGAGAACCTCTCTTTTGCGGTGCTTGATCGGGATCAGACCACCATCAGTCGTGACTATACGTACAATCTCTCCGGTTCGCGCTACTTCAGTATACGCCCGCCCATTAAGGACTACGCTGAACTGGACCGACGCATGCGTGCCGGCGAAATCAGCCTGGCGATCGAGATCCCTCCCGGTTTTGCCCGTGACCTGCGACGCGGCACACCGGTCGCCGTCGGCGCCTGGATCGACGGCGCCATGCCCACCCGTGCCGAGACGGTGCGCGGCTATGTGCAGGGGATGCACGCCAATTGGCTGGCGGCCCTGGCGCGCCAGACATCCGGCGCCGCTGCCACGACGGCTCTGGCCACCATAGAGACGCGCTTTCGCTATAATCAGGACGTCAAGAGCCTGCCGGCCATGGTGCCGGCAGTGATCCCTCTGCTCTTAATGATGATTCCAGCGATGCTGAGCGTGCTATCAGTGGTACGGGAGAAAGAGCTGGGTTCCATCGTCAACCTCTACGTCACCCCGGTCACCCGCCTGGAGTTTCTGCTCGGCAAGCAGCTCCCCTACGTCGCTCTGGCGATGCTCAACTTCCTGCTACTTGTTGCGCTGGCCGTATTCGTGTTCGGGGTGCCGGTCAAAGGGAGCCTCATGACCCTTGCGGCCGCGGCACTGCTGTACGTTATCGCGGCAACCTCCTTCGGGTTGGTAATTTCAACCTTCATGCGCAGTCAGATCGCCGCAATGTTCGGTACTGCAATACTGACCCTCCTGCCGGCTGTCCAATTCTCCGGTATGATCGATCCGGTCTCTTCGCTTGAGGGTGCGGGTGCGTTGATCGGGCAGGTCTATCCGACCACCCATTTCCTGGCCATTGCCCGTGGCACCTTTTCGAAGGGGCTCGGTTTCGCCGATCTCCAGACTTCTTTTGTCCCCCTGTTGCTTGCCGTGCCCGTGTTGATCGGCCTGGCGGCAGCCTTGCTCAAAAAACAGGAGCACTGACCATGCGCGCCGCCAACATTCTCCACCTCGGCATCAAGGAATTGCGCAGCCTGATACGCGATCCTGTGATGATCGTACTGGTCGTTTACGCCTTCACATACTCGATCTATATTGCCGCAACAGCTGCGCCCGAGACCCTGCACAAGGCGCCGATCTCCATCGTCGACGAGGATCGTTCACAACTCTCCACCCGGATCGTCGACGCCTTTTTCCCGCCGCTCTTCACACCGCCGGTGTTGATCTCGCAGGTCGAGATGGATGCCCGGATGGACGCCGGTCTCGACACCTTCGCCCTCAACATCCCGCCCAGTTTCCAGCGCGATGTGCTTGCCGGACGCAGCCCAACCATACAGCTCAACGTCGACGCCACCCGGATGAGCCAGGCCTTCACGGGCAGCGGCTATATCCAGACCATTATCGGCAGCGAGGTGAGTGCCTTTGTTCAGAGATACCGGTCGAACACAACGCCAACGGTCGATCTTGCCCTGCGAGTGCGCTTCAATCCCGAGTTGAACAAATCCTGGTTCGGTGCCGTGATGCAGGTCATCAACAACGTGACCATGCTCTCCATCATTCTCACCGGCGCGGCGCTGATCCGCGAACGGGAGCACGGTACGGTGGAACATCTGCTGGTGATGCCGGTTACCCCCTTCGAGATCATGGCCGCCAAGGTGTGGGCGATGGCTCTGGTGGTGCTTGTCGCCTCGGCCTGCGCGCTGGTATTCGTTGTCCAGTGGTGGCTCTCGGTGCCGATCGAAGGCTCCATCGCCCTGTTCTTGATCGGCACCGCGCTGCACCTGTTCGCCACCACGTCGCTGGGCATTT
>JAQUIT010000016.1 GCA_028681335.1 Desulfuromonadaceae bacterium
ACCTTGAGTCTCCTTTACTACCCGCTCAAAAACAGCCCGTACAGCCGGGTCTACTACGCCCTGCGCTAGTTGGGTGTACTGACCGATACAGTCCTTCTCCTCAACTAAAGCAAGTTCCAATGCTTTTTGCTCAACCATGTTTTCACTGATCGCTTTTTCAAGCTTCATGTACGTTGGGTTCTTAGTGTCAACAGGTGAGTTAATGTATGAAGTCAGATCGCCAAACTCGCTGCCTTTATAAAAACCAAAAAATGACTTCAAATGGCCAACTTCTTCGTTAGCAAGCATTTCTAATACTTTTTTTGCTCGATCGTTTTTTGCTACAGATGCAGCCCTGCGATAAAAATCCATGCTATCCTTTTCGGCTTTGATTGCCAGGCTGATTGCCTCTTGCAGTGTATACTCTCTTCCCATGTAAACCCCCTTTAATATGATGATATGTTTACAGTATATCCAACATAAGTGTTTGGTCAATAATTATCTCTTGCCAGTGAAAATCATTTGTATACAGTATTAGTAAATACAAAATATACTTGACAATTGAGCCGATCCGCCGTACATTTTCATTAGAAAATGGTTTTGTTTCTAATTAAACTGATAGAGCAAGCGGAACACTATGAAAACTATTTATGTGCTTTCTGATTCAACCGGCGAGACCGCTGAGCGTGTAATCCGTGCGGCTCTCTCACAATTTTATGATGATGATGTGCGTGTCCATCGACTTTTTAAGGTGAGCACCCAATCGGATGTAAAAGAGGCGTTGTCTGTTGCTGTTCGTACCCCAGGGCTGGTTGTCTATACTCTTGTTGATCCTGCCCTTTCTGAAGTTGTTGAGCGCGTTGCAGAGGAGTGTAGTCTTGTAACAGTTGATTTGTTGAGTCCTCTTATTTATAGCCTGTCGCGGTACCTGGGTGCCCCTTCACGGGAAAAACCTGGATTGCTTCATCGTATCGATACAGATTATTATCGTCGTGTCGAAGCGGTCAATTTTACAGTAAAGCATGACGATGGGCAGGAAACAAGGTATCTGCATAAGGCTGATCTTGTCCTTGTGGGTGTGTCGCGCTCTTCAAAGACACCCCTTTCCATGTACCTTGCCCATAAGGGGTATAAGGTTGCAAATGTGCCGATTGTTTTTGGTATAGCGCCTCCTGAGGAGTTGTTTGAAATTGATCAGACAAAAATTGTTGGTTTATTGATTGATCCGAAGCGTCTTGTTGAGATTCGTACCTCTCGTTTAATCAATATGCGGCAAAGCCCGCGAGGAAGCTATAACGACTATCAGCAGGTAGAAGAAGAAGTGTCTGCCTGCCGACAGTTATATAGAAAGCATCCAGAATGGTACATTGTTAACATCACTAATAAGTCTGTAGAGGAAGCTGCTTCAGAGATAATGAGAAGAATGGAAATGAATTCAGGAACAGAATATTAACGATTTCGTTTTATCACATCAAAAAGGAGAGATTAGATGAAAATACTTATTGTTGAAGATGAAAAAAAGGTCGCTAGCTTTATTAAACGAGGGCTTGAAGATGACAGTTATCAGGTAACGCTCAGTCATGACGGCATCGATGGTTTTAAGCGTGCGAACAGTGGTGAATTCGACCTCATTATTCTTGACTACATGTTACCCAAGAAAGATGGTCTCACGGTACTTCATGAACTGCGGGAGGCCGGCAATAAGACCCCTGTACTCATGTTAACAGCTAAATCCGAAACCGAGGACGTTGTTTCCGGACTTGATGCAGGTGCCGATGATTATTTGGCAAAACCGTTTGCGTTTGCCGAGTTGCAAGCGAGAGTCAGGGCTCTTATCAGACGAAGTGAGCTGGATCGTGGTGCTGAAATTCGATTTGCTGACCTGAGGCTGGATCCGGTAAACCATAAAGTATGGAGAGGCCAGACACCGATTGTCCTTACTGCTAAAGAATACAATCTTCTTGCTTACATGGTGCGGAATGCCGGTAATGTTCTTACTCGAGCAAATATTGCTGACAACTGCTGGGAATATCCATTTGAAACCTTTACTAATATTATTGATGTTTACATAAACTATCTGCGTAAGAAAGTTGATGGTAAATTCCCGACCAAGCTTATTCATACTGTGCGCGGGCAAGGGTACATTCTGAAAGAGGGGTAGCGTGATCTCGACCTTCTTGGTTGGATTATTATTGAGTTCATGAATAGTCAAGGGCGGTGTCGTGACTTATGCGATCCCGCCCTTGCTTTGTGGAGAGCATATGTCTGCCCGCTATATGCAACCGCTGCGAATTCTGATACAGTGTATGTTTGCTGGATTTATGATATGGCTAGGGTTGCGCTTTTACTACTTTATCGAGATGGTCAGTGTCGTTGGTGAGAAATCTATTGGGACCCGTCCCGCGGGAATTGACGGCTTCCTGCCTATTTCCGGCTTTGCTGGGGCAGTCTCCTGGCTGAGAGGTAGTGGAATAAACACGGTACACCCGGCAGCTGTGATCATTTTTGTGACTGTAGTTATTCTCTCACTTTTGCTAAGGCGTTCATTCTGCTCATGGATTTGTCCCGTCGCAACAATTTCTGAAGTTTCCTGGAAAGTGGGATTTCGCCTGTTTCGCCGTAACTGGCGCTTGCCAGGTTGGCTTGATGTCATATTAAGAGGGGTGAAGTACTCACTGCTGCTTTTCTTTGTTTATTTTATTGTCATCGCCATGTCGTCTGACGCATTGTCCGGATTTCTTCAGTCAGACTATCACATGATAGCTGATGTCCGTTTAATGGATTTTTTCCTGCACATGTCCCCCGTAGCATTGTGCGTTGTCTTGTCGTTATTGGTTGCGTCAGTTGTGCTACGGAACCCACTCTGTCGCTATCTTTGCCCATACGGAGCTCTACTGGGTTTGATTGCGATGCTTTCACCAATGCGTGTGACCAGAAGTACAGAACGCTGTGTCTCCTGCGGTGTTTGCAGCCAAATCTGTCCGACCTATATCGATGTCATGCATAAGAGTAGCGTTGCTTCTCCTGAATGTATATCATGTTGGCGATGTATTAGTCATTGCCGTTTCAATGAGGCGCTTACAATGCGTGCAGCAAAACGTTTTGTGGTGCCGGGCGTTGTCTTTGCTGCTACGGTTGTTCTCCTTTTTATAGGTGGCACTCTGATCGGAAAGTTGAGTGGCCATTGGCATAGTTCAATATCTCTGAAAGAATATGTCCGATTGTTGGGCAAGTAACAGAAAGGAAGCAATATAATGGGCGTATATGCCAACACTGTAAGTATTACCCAGTTCTCAGTTACAGGTGAATTGCCAAAAACAGACCAATTTCAGTGGTTAGCCGACAAACTTACCGATCGTGCTTTTCAATCAATTGAAAATTCAACGGAAGAGTCTGCTGAAGGATGGACGCTGGTTGATAAACCGGATGAATCGATATTTAATGTCCCATCCGATTTCTGGCGTGATAATTTTATCGTTTTCTCTTTACGTAAAGATCTGCGTAAAATCCCTGCAGCTGTCCTTAAGTCGCACACCGGACGTGAAGAAGGCGCTTTTCTGGCTCAAAATCCTAATCTGCGCCGTACTCCCAAGCATAAGCGTGAGGAGATAAAAGAGCAGGTTCAAATGCGTCTTCTGACGAGATGTCTTCCGGTACCTTCTAGCGTTGATATTGTGTGGGATCAGAAGAGTGGAGTTCTTACTCTTTACAGCCTCGGGACCAAGGTAATAGAGCGTTTTGAGGACCTCTTTCGTAAAACATTTGAAGGGTTTAGCCCTGTTATTATCCATCCCTTTGCACGGGCACAAAAACTGTTGGATGGGTCGCTGCTTGACTCTTTAAATGCCGCCAACCAAGCCGGTTCTGATGCAGTTGTTGCTCTGATACGTGACAATCAATGGCTTGGGTGGGAATTTATGTTGTGGTTGCTACAGCGCGGAGTCAACGGAGAAGGCGAATTTTCCGTTTGCTGTCCTGGCCATATTACTAATGGTGAAAAATTCTCCGCCTGGATTGATGATCGCATTCAGTTCCAAGGTGGCGGTGAAGAAGGTGGAATTCAGAAAGTCACTGTTTCCGGTTCACAGGATAGTTATCTGGAAGCCATTTCTGCTCTCAAGGGCGGCAAACGAATCACCAGTGCTACAATCTGTATGGAAAAAGACGAGAATCCGTGGAAGTTGACTCTTAAGGGTGATACGTTCGGTTTTGCCTCTTTTAAATGTCCTCAGGTGCGGGTTGAAAAGGATTCTACCGTTGACCAGATGAGTGAGAGGGAAGCAGTTTTTTATGAGCGGATGTTCCTGATGGATCAGGGGTTACAGCTGTTTGACAGTTTATTTACGACGTTTCTAAAAGAGCGACTGGCCGATTCATGGAATGAGCGCTTGCGGGCGATTCAATCCTGGCTGGATGGGGAGTAGTTGGATGAAATTTATAGATGAAGTAACATTATACGCAACGTCCGGGCATGGCGGTGCTGGTTGTGTCGCCTTTCGCCACGAAAAGTTTATTGAATTCGGAGGACCAAGCGGTGGTGATGGCGGCAAGGGGGGCGATGTTATCTTTGAGGCAACATCAGGGCTTTCAACCTTATTGGAGTTGCGCCACAGGCCTCATCAAAAGGCTGAGCATGGCCATAACGGTATGGGTAAAAACCGGCATGGTGCCGGTGGTAAGGATCTGCTGATCAGGGTGCCGGTCGGAACTGTTGTCAAGGATGCTGATACCGATGACATCCTGGCAGACCTGACAGAAAATGGTCAGCGAGTCATACTGCTTAAAGGTGGCAGGGGAGGACAGGGCAATGCACGTTTTGCCTCCGCTACCAATAAAGCGCCAAAGTTTGCGCAGCCCGGCGAAGAACATGAAGAACGGAAGCTTCGACTGGAATTAAAACTGATGGCTGATGTCGGGCTTCTTGGTTTACCCAACGCCGGCAAATCATCACTTATCAGCAAAATTTCTGCAGCTCGCCCAAAGATTGCCGATTACCCGTTTACAACAATGGTCCCATCACTTGGCGTTGTACCGTATAAAAATTATAAATCCTTTGTTATGGCAGACATCCCTGGAATTATTGAGGGAGCCAATGAGGGGGCTGGACTAGGTCACCGTTTTCTCAAACATTTGGAACGTTCCGGTATCCTGCTACATCTCGTTGATATTTCCTGGATGCCTGAGCGCGACCCGCGGGCCGAATTCGAATCAATAAAACGTGAGTTAGCACTTTTCAGCCCCGAATTGGCCTCGAAGGAACAGATTGTGGTAATTACCAAGATTGATCTGCCGCAGACTAGAGCTGAATTGCCAACTATTCTCTCCTGGTTTGAAGCGGCTGGTGTCACGGTGTTTCCCATTTCATCGGCAACAGGAGAAGGTGTTGATCTGTTGTTAGATGAGATTGCCAGGCGGTTATGGGGTCCGCCAGAAGAGGTGTGGTGATGCGGAAGGAGCTGCTTAAAACAGTTAAGCGGGTTGTAATAAAAATAGGCAGCAGGGTGCTTACTGATTCGAATGGCGCCCTGGACATGGCTGTTATTGGCATAATTTGTGGCGAAATATCATTGCTTCGCCAGAAGGGACTTGAAGTCATAGTCGTCTCCTCCGGTGCGATAGCCGCCGGTAGAAGTGAACTTGGGCTTACCTACAAGCCGCGAACTATCCCGCATAAACAGGCGGCGGCAGCCGTTGGCCAGACCCGGTTAATGCAGGCATATGAAAGTTCCCTGGCTCCTCACAAGCTTAAAGCAGCTCAGGTGCTTTTGACCAGTGAAGATCTTGGGAGCCGGCAGCGTTTTCTTAACGCCAGGGCGACTCTGGATACTCTGCTTGGTTTTGGAATAATTCCGATAATCAACGAAAACGATACAGTAGTTGTTGATGAGATAAAGTTCGGGGATAACGACAATCTCTCTGCCTTGGTAACAAACGTTGCCGAAGCTCATCTGTTACTGATACTGACTGATATCGAAGGGCTCTACAGTGCCGATCCCAATACTCATCCGGATGCAAAACTTATCCCGTTGGTTAAGGGGATAAGCCGCGACATTGAACGTGCTGCCGGCGGTTCCAACTCTTCGGTTGGGACCGGTGGCATGGCGACCAAGGTGGCAGCGGCCAAGAAGGCAGGCAAAAACGGTATTGCGACTATTATGGTTTCCGGTAAGCGGGACGGAATAATTGTTGCTGCTTTAGAGGGAGAGGAGGTAGGAACTCTGTTTCTACCATCCGACATTGGATTGAATCGGCGTAAACATTGGATTGCTTATACACTTAGGCCGTCAGGCAAAATAACCGTTGATGATGGTGCAAAGAATGCATTGCTGAAGAAGGGTAAGAGCCTTCTTCCCTCCGGAGTTGTCCAGGTAGAAGGCAGGTTCGAGCGTGGTGCGTGCATCAGGCTCTGTGGGTCTGATGGCGTTGAGTTCGCACGGGGTTTGTCTGATTATTCAAGTGCAGAGTCTATTCGGCTCGTTGGCTGTAAAAGTTCGGAAATCGAAGGGATACTTGGGTATCATTACGGAGACGTAATTATCCATCGTGATAATCTAGTCCTGCTTTAGTTGTGATAAAGCCTCGGAGACCGTAACTCTCCGAGGCCTTATCATTGATGATGATTTTGCAACTAATTAACTACAGAGGCACTTGCTGTAAATGTTTCTTTTCTTTTCAGGCTGACGTTGGTTATCTCCACATTTCCTCTTAGTTCTTGCCCTACAGCACTGTCCTTGCGTACCATGACATTCAGGTTGATCTCTGCCAGTTGGCCAATCTCAATCTGAGCAACATTAAAAACTAAGGTGCCGTTAGGTTCCTGTTTAAAGATCACATCCGGGGCTCCCTGGAAGTCAATCTGAGGTGGTAGCTGGAGCTTGACAGTTAAATCTCTTGCCGGCAATGAACCTGCGTTGAGTACTGTCAGGCGGTAACGAAGTTTCTCACCTGGAAAAACTTTACTCTTGGCGAGTTTTGCAACTGCGCGTACCAGCGGTGCGGAACTTATTACCAACACCTCTTTATTAAAACCAACGTCAGTGAATTTAGCCGATACGGCTTTAACAAAAATGGCAGAACGGTGACCATCAACCATTTCTGCAGGCATTGTAAATGCTATTGTTCCCTTGAATGTTTCACCTGGAGCGAGCCAAACACTGTTTATTGGTGCATCAGGTTTACTGGCACTAGTCAGAAAGGGGACGTAACCCTCTGCTGCCGTTGCCGTTAATAAGAACTCTTCTCTGCTTCCCCCGGTGTTTGAAATTTCGAACGGCAGACGCCCGTTGTCACCCACGGGGAATGTTTCAGCACCTTGATGCAGCAGCGTAATGGCCACTTTAATGCTTTCCTTGGCCAGTTTTTCAGCCAGCAAGCGTTCCTTCTCAATACGTTCAGCTTCCATTTTGATACGGGCCAATCGTTCCTGCTCTGCCTTCGCTTTAGCAGCACGCTCCATCTGAATCTTCAGCTCTGCCATACGCTCGCGCTCCAACCTGTCAGAGCGTACTTTGTTCGCTGCTGTTTGCAGGTTTTTATCTGCCGCAAGAACTTCACCTTTTTGAAGACGGCTCTCAAGTACTCTCAACTCATCTTCAACAGAGGTCTTAAGGCTGCTTTCAGGGAAATCGGTAGTAAACACAGTAACAGCTTTTGCCGCACGTTCATTGTTTCCGGATCTTAGGCTGGCACGAGCTGTAAGAAGTAAAGCCACGTCCCGGAGTGGAGAATCAGGGAAAACCTGGTTTAGCTGATCGCACTTTTCTATAGACAGCAGGTAGTCTTTCTGCTGGTAAGCGTTGAAGGCCTCTATGAAAACGGTAGAGTCATCGATTTCAGCTGAATGTGCGACGGCGAACGAAATAAAAACTATTATCAATGCTACTAAGAGCTGAGTTGTTATTTTACTTATTTGGTTCATTGAGTTAGTCCACAAAGCTTTTTAGTTTTTTACTACGGCTGGGGTGGCGTAATTTACGTAAGGCTTTTGCTTCAATCTGCCGGATTCGCTCTCGTGTTACCTCAAAATCCTGACCGACCTCTTCAAGCGTATGGTCGCTTTTTTCTCCGATCCCGAACCTCATCCTGAGAACTTTTTCTTCTCGTGGTGTGAGTGTTGCCAGCACTTTGGCCGTACTTTCCGAGAGATTGTTTTTAATGACCGCTTCAATCGGTGAGATGACACCTTTGTCCTCAATGAAATCTCCCAAGTGAGAATCCTCTTCTTCACCGATCGGGGTTTCAAGCGAGATAGGTTCTTTGGCGATCTTTAGAACCTTACGCACCTTGTCAAGTGGGAGCTGCATACGCTCAGCAATCTCTTCCGGGGAGGGCTCACGACCATTCTCCTGTACCAGTTGACGGCTGGTACGTATTAATTTGTTTATTGTTTCTATCATGTGAACCGGAATGCGGATTGTGCGGGCCTGATCAGCAATGGCTCGGGTAATGGCTTGGCGTATCCACCAGGTGGCATAGGTTGAGAACTTGTAGCCGCGCTGATATTCAAATTTATCAACCGCTTTCATCAGGCCAATATTTCCCTCTTGGATGAGATCAAGGAACTGCAACCCACGGTTGGTGTATTTCTTTGCAATTGATACAACGAGACGTAAGTTTGCCTCAATAAGTTCACTCTTCGCGATGCGAGCCTTGCACTCTCCCTCTTCAATTGCCTTGAGAGCTGCTGCCAGATCGCGGGCCTTAAAGCCGGATTCCTGTTCAACTTTCTGGATCTTGCGAGCCGCGCTACGCAGGCGCTTTTCTACATTTACGGTTTCTTCTTCATCTAGTTTAAGCTTGTTCAGTTCTGTAGTGCATTTCTCGTCTTCATCTTGAAGTTTATCAAGAAGTATTTTCAGTTTTTCCAAAGGGATAAGCTTTTCAAGGTCAGATAATTCAGCCTGCAATTTATCAACCTTGCCCGATAATTCCTTAAGGCGTTCAGCAACCTTGTTGGTGTGCCGATCTTTAAGCCGCAGTGATTTCAGGAGATCAGCCTGGCGATCTTTCCCCTCGCGTAATTTTTTGTCGAGCTCTTTTTTCTTGGCTGGTGATTTAGCCTCTGCAATTGTTTCGGCAATCTCAACCAACAATTGATGCTGGGCTGCTATCGAATCAATCAGTTCAAGAATTCTTGTTTTCTGGACATCCTCTTCGTCTTCCTCAAGTTCTTCCTCTTCAATTTCTTTACTGACTTCCGATGGGTTCATCTGGAATTTACGAAGCCGTTCACCCAGTGAGAGAACTTCCTTGACAGTAATCGGTGTATTAAGGATTACGCTGGCAACGTCACGCTCGCCGTCTTCAATTCTTTTAGCGATTTCAACTTCACCCTCCCGGGTAAGAAGAGAGACCGAACCCATCTCACGCAAATACATGCGGACTGGATCGCTGGTACGGCCGATTGAGCCAGGCTCAAATTCGACTTCTTCAGATTCTCCTTCTGCCTCTTCATCTTCGTCAAGATCACTCTTCATTTTGGGGATCTTGATTTTCTGGGCAGAATCTACAATTTCTATGTCCAAGTCACCAAACATACCCATAACGTCGTCAATCTGGTCTGTTGCGATATCGGGAGGTAGTATGTCATTGACTTCATCAAAAGTTAAAAAGCCCTTTTCTTTACCAATATCTATCAGCTGTTTAACGTCATCCATGTTTTTCTTTGCCATCAGTATCACCTCTAGGGAGCAGCAGTTATAGTTAAAGCTTTGATTTACGTGTGCGCAAAGTGTCGGCCTGCTTCAGAAGCAGTGTGTATTCATCACAGTTTGTATCCAGTACCGCCAGTCGGGCGGCAATCTCCTTTATGGATCCAAGCTGTTTCCTTTCGTTGCTTCGAGTACACTGATTCAATACGTCGCGCCATTCAATGTCATCCAGATATCCATCTGAAACCATTATCCTGGAAAAAAGTATTTTATGTTCAGGCTTTGCGAACGTTTCAGCCATGTGACTTAACGTTCTGCTGTCTTCTGAGCCGTCAAGCCTGTCAAGTATTAGTCCTGCAAGTTCAAGATAGTCATCACTAAAGATATTATCAAGCCCGTTACGTACTATTTCTGCTCGGGCATCAGGGTAATTTAACAAGAGCGCAAGAAGGGTGTCCTGAACATTGTCTCCAGGCTGTAGAATAATGCTCTGGGATGTCGCAGCGTCTTTGTTGTGTGCGAATCCTCCACCTTGCATGCGTTTACGAAATGAGTGGACCGTTATCCCCAGTAGTCTGCAAATCTCCTTTTCGTACAAGTCACGCTCAACAGAATCAGCTATCTTGCGAAAACGTGGCACAATGTCATCAATTATCCGGACTTTATTGTCAACGCTGTCCGGTGGTGTTTCCGCCAAAAGAGAGCGCACGAAGTATTCAAAAGCCGGTCGGGCCTTGTCACGTATCGCAACAAACTCCGCTGCTGAATGTGTGCCAAGAAAGCTGTCCGGATCATCGCCGGGCGGCAATGAAATTACATACGCCGGAATGCGCTGCTCGAGAAAAAGTTCCATCGAGCGAATGGTTGCTTTCTTGCCGGCGTTGTCGCTGTCAAACAGGGTGTATACACGTTCAGCATGTCGCTTGATTTGCCCGGCGTGGGTGCTGGTAAGAGCCGTCCCACAGGTTGCCACTACATTTTCCACTCCGGCCCGGTACAGTGCCAGATGGTCGAAGTAACCTTCGACAATTATGACAGAACCTCCGGTTCTGATGGATGGTAATGCCATGTTTAATCCGAAAAGCACCGAACTCTTATGGTAGAGCGGCGATTCGGGTGAGTTGATATATTTAGGAAGTGATCCATCCAGTACACGTCCGGCAAAAGCGATCACCTGACCACGTGCATCGCGAATCGGGAAGATCAGGCGATTGCGGAGAAGATCGTGCCAACCGGAATCAGATTTCCGAATTATACCGAGCTTAGCTGCGATGTTAAGATCGACCCCGTTATTTTGTAGATGTTTTGCCAGTCCATCCCACCGGTCAGGCGCAAAACCAAGGTGGTAAGCCTCGGATATGTCTGTATCGACGGTCCGCTTGGCAAGGTACTGTCGTGCTGCTTCCCCTTCTTGTCCATTGAGAAGAACAGAACGGTAGTAGGAAGTAGTCAGTTCATTGATCCGTAAAAATTGAACATGTTCATCCTGCGTCTTCTTTTCCGTGGGAGTGAGCTGCCGCTCCTCAATTTCGATTCCGGCTTTTCTTGCAAGCAGTTTGACTGCTTCAGGAAAGCTAACCCCCTCGATCTTCATGATAAAAGAAAATGCATTGCCGCCTTCCCCGCACCCAAAACAGTGAAAAATCTCTCGTGCCGGGTTTACATTAAACGACGGAGTCTTTTCTGCATGAAAAGGGCAAAGTCCGAGGAAGTTGCCGCCTGCACGACGCAAAGGGACATAGTCAGAAACTACCTCTACAATAGAAAGGCGTTCAGCAATCTCCCGTACCTTCTCTTCAGGTATCATTTCTTTTGACCATCGGCATTCCGCCATTCCGCCAGAAAACGATCACCGGTTTTGGCCAGAGCGTTAGCGGAGTTGGAGGAGCGGATCTTGTTCCTGATCTGATCCGGCATAAATCCGGAGGAGGCAATGCTGAAAAACATACAGAGCAATAACGCTCCTTCGGCTATGCCGAGAAGCAGTCCACCAAGCCTGTTCAAGCTGCCAAGCATAACAAGTCGTAACGCGGCGGTTATGACATTGCCGATGATATGGGCGCAAATTCCGGCAAGCAGCAGTATGACGATAAAAGCAAGAAACGAAGATAGGTGATCAGGCAGATGAAGCGCATTTTTTATAGGTACTGCAAGCAGTGGATGAAACCGGTACGCCATCCATCCGCCGACAAGGAGTCCTGCAAGAGAAGAAGCTTCGTTGACAAGCCCCCTGACAAGCCCCTTGACCGCAAAGAAACAGAGTACTGATAAAATGATTATGTCAAAAACGTTCATTGCAACACCACAACCCGTTTACAAAAAAAGGGCCATCTCAATGAAAGCCCCTTGACTGTGTATTCCGGTTTCTAATCTGATGTCTCCAAGGAGCTTCTGTTCCGCCCTAAGTCTTAGCGGATCGGATTGGTAGTTCCTTGATTCATCTGTGATTTGAAATTGAAATAAGATAAATCCTGTACACTCTTTCAATGGATTCAGCGGATCATGCAAGCAGTCTCCGTACAGCGTTGCTTACAACCTTGCCATCGGCTTTACCAGCGGTAAGTGGGGTGACCGCCTTCATTACCCGTCCCATATCTTTTGCGCCGCTCGCTTCAATATCCAGAATCACCTGTGATACAAGCGTGTCAATTTCCTCGGTGCTTAATTGTGTTGGCAGAAACTCAAGAAGGACTGAAAGTTCCAATTCCTCTTTTTCGGCCAGTTCAAGCCGATTTCCTTCTCGATACATCCGAATGGATTCGCGGCGTTGTTTGGCCATGGTTGATATGACATCAGTGACAGCTTGGTCATCAAGCTCAGCGCGGGTTTCAATCTCGCGGTTCTTGATTGCAGCACGCACCATGCGAACAGCCGAAAGGCGCAGGTCATCCCGCGCCTTCATGGCTGCTTTCATTGCATCGTTTAACTGTGTTTTTAATGTCATACTGGTGTTCCTGGTCTTTTTAAACGGTGGTGCTAGTCTATCATTTTACGCTGTTTCTTAAGGGCGCGCTTGCGTGCGGCGATTGCCTTTTTCTTACGCTTGATGCTTGGCTTCTCGAAGTGCTCGCGTTTGCGAACTTCGGAAAGGATTCCCGCTTTTTCGCACTGCTTCTTGAACTTCTTCAGTGCCATTTCAAACGGTTCACTATCCTTTATTTTTACTCCCGGCATGTAAAATCACCCCCTCGTCTGTTTTTGATTCAAATATATATTGATATGCAATTAAAATTGAGTTTTGCATAATAGCATAGCGAGTCTCTTTGTCAATAACCAAATGCATGCAGCTGTCAGGTGGCAATTGAAGTAGTGCGTGCCGCCTTTTCTGCTATACCGGAAGTGCCGAATCTGCGCCGCAACTCATTGTAAACGGCATCGGGATGAATGTCCTGATGACCCAGAAGAACAAGCAGGTGATAAACAAGGTCGGCGGATTCGTAAACAATCTCGTCGCGTATGCCACCTTTGGCAGCAATGACGACTTCAGTCGCCTCTTCGCCAATTTTCTTGAGAATCTTATCTATACCACCGTTCATGAGAGAGGCGGTGTAAGAGTTGTCTGTCGGATTGACCTTGCGGTCAATAATGACCTGATATACGGCCTGGAGGATGTCTGATTCATTTGTCATAAACGGACCTCTACACCTTTGTCACGGAGATATTCCTTTGCCTGGCCGATAGTGTATTCACGATAGTGGAAGATTGAGGCTGCCAGGCAAGCGCTGGCCCCTCCGGTGGTGAAGCCATCATAGATATGCTCCAGATTCCCGACTCCGCCAGAGGCAATAACCGGGATTGAAACAGCATCGACTACGGCGCGAGTGAGTTCAAGATCATAGCCGTCTTTAGTACCATCGCAATCCATGCTCGTCAGGAGGATTTCACCTGAGCCGTACGCCTCCATCCTGGTGGCCCATTCTACGACATCAAGGCCGGTCGGTTTGCGACCACCGTGAGTGTATACTTCCCAGCGTTTTTCACCCGGCACCCGGCGAGCGTCAATTGCTACTACCGTACATTGTGAGCCGAAACGTTCGGCGGCTTCGCGCACAAACTCCGGGCGATCAACAGCGGCTGTGTTGATGGATGTTTTATCAGCGCCGGCATTGAGCAGGCGGCGGATGTCTTCGACGCAACGGATACCTCCGCCCACGGTCAGCGGCATAAAGACGCGTTCCGCCGTGCGCCGAACGACATCTATGATGATATCGCGATCATCACTTGAAGCGGTTATGTCGAGAAAGGTCAGCTCATCGGCACCCTGACTGTCGTACATTTCAGCAATTTCTACCGGATCTCCGGCATCGCGCAACTCCAAAAACTGGACACCCTTTACGACGCGGCCCCCTTTCACATCCAGACAGGGGATGATACGTTTAGTCAACATTTCAGGACTGTTCCTTTGTAAGTGCAATAGCTTCGTTCAATTTGATCGCTCCGGTGTAAACGGCCTTGCCGGTGATTACCCCGGAGACACCGAACGATTCTATTGCCATTAGATTCTCTATGTCTTTCAGGCTTGAAACGCCACCGGAGGCTATAACAGGTATCGAAACAGACTCTGCCAGGGCTCTTGTTGCCTCAAGGTTTGGTCCCTGGAGCATTCCATCCCGGGCAATGTCTGTGTAGATAATTGCAGCCACACCGTACCCCTCAAACTTCTGTGCCAGTTCAATTGCTGTAATGTCGGTCAGTTCAGCCCACCCTTGAACGGCTACCATGCCGTTTTTTGCATCGATGCCGACTACGATCCGTCCCGGGTATTTGGCACAGGCCTCGCGCACCAGGTCAGGTTTGCGTTGGGCCGCAGTACCAATGATGACGCGGGAAAGCCCCATTGACAGATATGCATCAATGGTAGCAATGTCGCGGATGCCGCCACCAAGTTGAGCCGGTATCGAAATGGCTTTGAGGATCGCCTCGATGGCGTCCCTGTTTTTTGGTTGACCGGCAAAGGCCCCATCCAGATCCACAATATGCAACAGTTCGGCACCTTGATTCTCCCAGTCGAGCGCTTGTGCGCCAGGGTTGTCATTGAATACCGTATCTTTATCCATCAGCCCCTGTTCGAGGCGGACGCATTTTCCATCTTTCAAATCGATAGCGGGAATTACGATCATTTTAGCTCCGCAAAATTCTTAAGGATCTGCAGGCCGATTGCCTGCGATTTTTCAGGGTGGAATTGGGTGGCGACAACATTGTCCTTCCAAACCGATGAGCAGAACTCGATGCCGTAATCGGTGGTTGTGGCAATTACATCGCTGTCATCCGGTTTGACATAATAGGAATGGACAAAATAGACGTTGCTGCCATCGTTGACGCCATTAAAAGCTGGCGGACGGCGTTTGAAAGAGAGCTGGTTCCACCCCATCTGCGGTACTTTCAGTTTTTCTCCACCCACGGTCATCTGGTCGGGAAAGCGAAGGACATGGCCGGGAATGACATCCAATCCGCTATAAAGGCCAAACTCCATGCTATCAGTGAACAGTAACTGCATTCCGACGCAGATTCCGAGAAACGGTCTTCCATCGGTAATGACCTTGAGGATTGGCTCGACAAAGCCGCCCTGCTCAAGGTTGTGCATGCAGTCGCGAAAAGCTCCTACTCCAGGCAGAACAACCCTGTCGGCCTGCAGTATAGCCTGCGGGTCAGCGGTGATAATCGCTTCACTGCCGATTTTTTCAAATCCTTTTTGCACAGAACGGAGATTGCCCATGCCGTAGTCAATAATGGCGATCATTTTATTCCGTTCTTATTGAGGTGAGGCCCGTATTTTTTATCGGTGCCTTTGATATGGTTAATAAGCCAGTCCTGCAGAAAATTAATTACGTCCTGGGCAATGAGCGGCTCACCGGCGTTGAACTTTCCTATAAGCTCTGTAACCTGATCAAGCAGCTTCTTGTGCAATGCTTTGTGTTGTGTCTCTTCAGGGTAATGGGTTTGAGCAAAATTGCGCTCCTCATCGGCAAAATGGTTGATTGTGTACTCAGCCAGACCGTTTAATACACGTCCTACCGCATCCTTGCTCTTTTTTTGCTGCATGGCATCAGCAAGGTCGTTAACCATGTTAAAGAGTACCTTGTGTTGGTCATCGTACTTCGAAACTCCGGTAGAAAACGATGCGTCCCACTCAAGTGCTTTTGACAGGCGGAAATGGCCGACTAATTCATGCAGGTTGTCAACCTCCCTGGCAAGCGTAGTGGTTGCCAGAGTTGTACTGCGGGAGTTCTCAACATTGTGGTTAACAACATCGGTAATCATCTGGATGTTGTTGGTAATTTCCTGAGTCGTGGCGGTCTGCTCTTCCGCGGCTGTTGCAACCTGGCTGATCTGCATCGTCAACTCATTTATTTGGTTGAGGATGTCTTCCAGGGCTTCACCTGATCTCGTTGTTTCAGCCGTACCGCGCTTGACCTCATCAACCCCTTCTGACATGGAGGTGACCGCGTTCTGCGTCTCGTTCTGAATGGCTTTTATCATTGCTGCAATTTCTTTTGTCGCTTTGGTGGTGCGCTCTGCCAGTGCTCTTACCTCGTCGGCAACGACTGCAAAACCGCGTCCCTGTTCACCGGCCCTGGCGGCTTCGATAGCCGCGTTTAGCGCCAGGAGATTGGTCTGGTCAGCGATGTCCTGGATTGTGTTGACGATCGCGCCTATCTGGTCGGAGCGCTGTCCCAGCCCCTCAACCGTACTTGACGATACGTTTACGCGTTGAGCAATGTTTTCCATCAGGCGTGAGCTGCTCTGAACCAACTGCGAACCACTGTGTGTCTGCTCTGTTGCCTTTTGGGCGCTTTCTGCGGCGTAGAGGCAGTTGCGGGCGATGTCTCCGGAGGTGGCCGACATTTCCTCACTTGCTGTGGCGATCGTGCTGGCCTGGATGGCAACATCTTCGGCAGCAGAGGCCATGGCATCGGTTGTAGAGCGTACCAATACAACCGAGTCTCGTACTGTGTCTGCTACCGAAAAAAACTGGCGCATAGTTTTGTTCATGTCGGTCATCATGGTGTTGAAGGCGGATGCAAGCCGTCCCAATTCACCGTCGCCGGAAACGTTTACCCGGACCGACAAGTCGCCGCCGGCAGCTTTCTCAAGCGCTGTTAAGATTGCAGCAAGAGGTTTGAACGTATTGCTGCTGAGAAGCCCGAGTGTGGCTGACGTTACAATCAGTACAACTGCACCGATTAACATATCCAGCCAAAGCTGACCTTTCTGGTTCAGGGCCGCTGTTGCTGCAACAGCAATTATAACGCTTACAGCATTGCCAATAATTACGCGCAAAGTAAATGACATTAGTTCACTCCGTCTCGGTTGATGTGGATCTGGTGATGGTGGTTAAGCAATTTTTGAAAAATCGGCGACTTTGCCGACCAAACGGGCAATTGTTGTCAGAAGTGCCAGACGGTTGGTCCGTACCTGTTGTTCGTCGGCCATAACCATGACTTTATCAAAGAAGCTGTCTACCGGTCCACGCAAGGTTGCAATTGTGGTCAAAGCGTCAAGCCATGCACCGGATGACAGTAATTTATCCGCAGATACCTTAACCGTCTGGATGGCTTCGTACAAAGCACCCTCAGCATTGTCCTGAAAAAGTGACGGATCAACCGGAGCATCAACCCCTCCTTTGATGATGTTGCCGACACGTTTGAATGCGACGGCCAATGGTTCAAAGTCCGGATGTGTTTTGAACTCTGCAAGTGCTGAAATACGTGCCTTGACGTCGACAAGGTCATCGAATTCAGCGGCAATAGCAGCATCTACTGCGTCAACGGCGAACTGATTTCCGAGCAGGTTGACAAAACGGGCGCGGAAAAACTCCAGCACATCGATTGCAACCTGCTCTTTTGGTCGGGTCAGCTTGGCGGACAGAAGTTCAAGAGATTGCTCGATCAGTTTCCGCAAAGACAGACGGTAGCCTTTGTCAAGGATGATGGCAATGATGCCAATGGTTGCGCGCCGCAGTGCGTAAGGGTCGGCGGCGCCTGTGGGGATCAGGCCGACTCCGAAACAACCACAGATAGTGTCCAGTTTGTCAGCTATTGATACAAAAGCGCCACAATCTGACGCAGGCAGTTCTCCTCCAGCCTGTGTCGGCAGATAATGCTCCGCAATGGCATTGGCAACTTCGGTGCTTTCACCTTCCAATAAAGCGTACTCGCGTCCCATGATCCCCTGGACTTCGGGGAATTCGCCTACCATGCCGGAAACCAGATCAGCTTTGCAGAGCCAGGCAGCGCGCGAGGCGTGAACCTTGACGGCTGGGTTGAGTTGCTCGGCAAGGCCTTCGGTCAACAATCTAAAACGCTCCATCTTTTCAAAAGATGTTCCCAACTTCTGCTGATAGACAACTTTTTTGAGTGATTCCACCCGCTCGTCCAAGCGGATTTTCTTGTCCTCTTCAAAGAAAAAGCGGGCGTCTGACAGGCGGGCGCGCAGAACACGTTCGTTTCCCTTTACGACCACCGATGGATCCTCTGTCAGAGTGTTATTGATGGTGATAAAGCCTGGCAGCAGACCTCCATGAGCATCGACAATCGAAAAATAGCGTTGATGGCTGCGCATTGAAGTAATCAATACCTCTTTTGGAACCATCAAAAATTCGGAGGAGAATGTGCCGTGGACTACACTTGGGTATTCGACAAGGTATGTGACTTGCTCTAATAGCTCTTCATCCGGTAGCAGGTGGCCACCGGCAGCAGTAGCTACACGGTGTGCTTCCCGGCGAATGATCTCTTTACGCTTTTCAGGGTCAGGAACGATAAAGTGTCGTTCGCATTCGTCCAGATAGCCTGCAAAGTTACTTACCGGGAAGGTTGTGTTGGCCATAAAGCGGTGCCCGCGAGAGAGTTTACCGCTTTCAATTGTACCGAACGAAAATGGTACTACCGTGCCATCAAATAGTGCCACTATCCAGTGAATCGGACGAGCAAAGCGTACCTCTTGGTCTCCCCAGCGCATTGATTTCTTGAAAGAGAGGTTTGCTACCAGTGCTGGCAGTACCTCTGCCAGTATTTCATGAGTCGGGCGACCGGTTACCTGTTTGCTTACAAACAGATACTCACCTTTGTCGGTAGAAATAGTTTGCAGGTCGGCAACATCAACTCCCTGTCCACGAGCAAACCCTTCGGCGGCTTTGGTTGGTTTGCCGGAAGGGTCGTATGCTGCTTTTAACGATGGTCCTGTCGCGGAGATTTCTGCGTCAGGCTGTACGGCAGGAATACCTGTCACAACCAATGCCAAACGACGCGGAGTCGCCAATGTTTTTATCTCGCTAAAAGAGAGACGGGCCGCTGCGAGTTCTCTGGTGATGATGGCTTTCATTTCCGCAGTAGCCTTCGGTATAAACCCGGCAGGGATCTCTTCACAGCCGATTTCAAGAAACAGTTCTTTGGTATTCATCAGGCGACGCCTCCTTTCAGCAGTGGAAAGCCGAGTCTTTCACGCATGCGCAGGTATCCTTCAGCGCAGGCGCGGGCTACGCCGCGAACACGGCCAATATAGGAGGCGCGTTCGGTTACTGAAATCGCTCCGCGGGCATCAAGCAGGTTGAATGTATGTGAACACTTCATGACATAATCGTATGCAGGTAACACCAACTCTTTAGCAACAAGCCGGAGGCACTCTTTTTCGTACATAGAAAAGAGTTGCAGGAGCATATCAACGTCGGCCTCTTCAAAGTTGTGGCGGGAGAACTCCACTTCGCTCTCGTGATGGATGTCACCGTATTTTATACCCTTGACCCACTCGAGGTCATAAACATTGTCTACCCCCTGCAAGTACATGGCGATACGTTCACAGCCGTAAGTGATTTCCGAGGGTATCGGTTTCAGGTCGATTCCGCCTGCCTGCTGGAAGTAGGTGAACTGGGTAATCTCCATTCCATCCAGCCACACCTCCCATCCAAGTCCCCAGGCACCTAGAGTGGGTGACTCCCAGTCGTCTTCAACAAAGCGGATGTCATGTTTGGCTGGATCAAGACCGAAGGAGCGGAGCGAATCCAGGTAAAGGTCGAGGATGTTGAGCGGCGAAGGCTTCATGATGACCTGAAATTGATAGTAGTGTTGCAGGCGGTTGGGGTTCTCTCCGTAGCGTCCGTCGGTAGGACGTCGGGAGGGCTCTACATATGCCACGTTCCACGGTTCAGGGCCGAGCACGCGCAGAAATGTGGCAGGATTGAATGTGCCGGCACCTTTTTCAGTATCATAGGGCTGTTGGATGATACACCCTTGTTTGGCCCAATACCCCTGCAGGGAAAGAATAAGATCTTGAAATGTCACGCATGTACCTCCGGATGGGGAGTCTGAATAGTTTTTGTAATGCTGAAAACAAATGTTACTTAATAACAGGTATAACAACTGCGGTCAAGGTTGCGAAAACACGATCCAAAAAAACGGTCGTGGAGCCGAATGAGGGTGCTTGCCGCTTGGGCGTTTACAGAAGCAGCGCAAGAGACTCTATGACAAATGTTGCCTTATCCAGCCTGGCGGCTGGATAACTGTTGGTGACGGCACAAACCATTAGTCCGGCCGTTCTGGCGGCGGATATTCCGGCAGGTGTATCCTCTATGGCGAGAGTCGTATCTTTTGTAAAAGAACTTTTATTAGTAGACTGCAGGCGATGAAAAGCAAGCTGGTAGCATTCCGGGTCGGGCTTGCTTGCCGCAACATCGTCGGCGGTCACTATGATGTCAAAAAAATCCGCAATTCCGAGCATGGAGAGGATCGGGTCGATGTCTGAACGGAGTGCTCCACTGCATATGGCTAGTGGCAACTTTTGCTCGTGCAGATGGGAAATAAGGTCCAGTACGCCCGGATACGCGGAAACTCCGGAACGAATGACTTCGGAGAAGAACAGAGCTTTTTGTTCTATCAAACGGTGCATCTCTCCCTGGCTGAGTTCTCTCCCGTGCGCGGAAAAAACGTGTTTGAACGCGTCTCTGTCATCAAAGCCGATGTAGGTGTCAACGTATTCCTCCCAGCTGAATTGGAGCTC
The DNA here is from genome assembly GCA_028681335.1 of Desulfuromonadaceae bacterium. Taxonomy (GTDB): domain Bacteria; phylum Desulfobacterota; class Desulfuromonadia; order Geobacterales; family Pseudopelobacteraceae; genus JACRCG01. Next base: position 20,622 of record JAQUIT010000016.1, read on the forward strand.
AATCGGCTGCAGTGCCAGCTGAAATGCCGCATAATGAAGCGGTTCCGTGTCAACAATAACTCCATCAAAGTCAAAAATAACGGCTTCGGCCTTTGTCCCATTTGGAAAAACAATCATAAATGTTAATGACCCTATTCTGTTGAGTTTTAGTTTTTGTAGATCGATACAAATAGCATTTCTTCTGTTTGTAAAACAACGAAAAAGCCTCCGAATGAAGTATTATAAAGTGCTTTTAAGTGTCACGACTTAAATATTGTTGACGATTCGTTATTATGCTCTATTATTTGAACAGGTTTTTTACTGTGTGCCGCTGTGAACGCAGAATATCATACGATATAGAGGAGGCAGTGATGGCGTTACGAGTTGCAATTAACGGGTTTGGCAGGATAGGCAGGATGGTGTTGAGAGCTGCAAGTAATGACAAAAGCATCGAGTTTGTGGCGATTAACGACCTGACTGATGCAACCACTTTAGCGCACCTTTTCAAGTATGATTCTGTGCATGGCACATTCCCTGGTACTGTTGAGGCAAGAGACGGCCAGTTGGTTGTTAACGGTAAAGCAATAAAGATCTATGCAGTACGTAACCCACTGGAACTCCCCTGGAAAAGCGATGCTATTGACGTTGTACTTGAGTCTACCGGGCTTTTTACCTCCAAGGAAAAAGCCGGGATGCATATTCAGGCGGGTGCCAGAAAGGTCGTTATCTCAGCGCCGGCTACTAACGAAGATATTACTATTGTAATGGGGGTTAACGACCATCTCTATGATCCGGAAAAACACGTTATCATTTCCAATGCTTCGTGTACGACCAACTGTCTTGCTCCAGTAGCCAAGGTTCTTCATGATACCTTTGGTATAGAGAAGGGGCTGGTAACCACTGTTCATTCTTATACAAATGACCAGAATATCCTTGATCTGCCCCACAAAGATCTGCGGCGGGCCAGGGCTGCTGCCATGTCGATAATTCCGACTACCACAGGAGCGGCTAAGGCCGTTGCGCTCGTCTTGCCGGAGCTGAAAGGTAAGTTGGACGGCATGGCCATTCGTGTGCCAACTCCGAACGTTTCTGTCGTTGACTTGGTCGTTACTTTAGCTAAAAAAACTGACGCTGCCAGCGTGAATGCTGCTCTTAAAGCTGCATCCGAGGGTGCTCTCAAAGGTGTTTTAGGTTTTGAGGAGGCACCACTTGTTTCAATAGATTTCAATGGCAACCCTCTTTCGTCAATAGTCGATGCATCCTGCACAAAAGTAATCGGAGACACTATGGTTAAGGTGCTTTCCTGGTATGATAATGAGTGCGGATTTTCTAACCGTGTGGTCGACCTGTTTCGCTTGATCGCGTCTAAAAAATAATAACAGAACAGTACCTGAAGGAGAGGGGGGATTTTTCCCCCTCTTTTTTTGCCATCCATTAAAACTATGACTAAATCAGGAGGTGAGCTGTGCCAATTCGTTATATTGATGAAATTAAGGATCTAAAAGGGAAAAAGGTCTTCATTCGTGTCGATTTCAATGTTCCTCAGGATGACAATGGAGCCATTACCGAGGATACCCGTATCGTCGGGGCGGTTCCCACCATAAAATATGTTCTGGAACAGGGTGCCAAAGTTGTTCTGGCCTCGCATCTGGGACGTCCCAAGGGTGAAAAAAAAGCAAAATACAGTATGGCTCCTGCCACGGCACGTCTTTCTGAGTTGCTTGGCAAGCCGGTAACTCAGGCGCCGGACTGTTTTGGGCCGGATGTTGACAAGCTTATAAATGCCATGAAGCCTGGAGAGGCGGTTATGCTTGAAAATGTCCGTTTTTACCCCGGTGAGGAAAAGAACGACATGGATTTCGCCGGTAAACTGGCAAATGGATGCGAGATCTACGTTAACGATGCTTTTGCCGTGTCGCATCGCGCACATGCATCAGTTGAAGCCATTACCAAGCATATACCGGTAATAGCTGCCGGTTTTCTGATGAGAAATGAAATGACCTTTTTTGATAAAGCGATGCAGAACCCTGTGCGCCCGCTGGTCGCTATACTTGGCGGTGCCAAGGTGTCCGGCAAGTTGGAGGTTCTTGAAACGCTCATCAACAAGGTTGACAAGGTTGTTGTTGGAGGCGGAATGGCATTTACTTTCCTCAAAGCAATGGGTTACAACGTCGGGAAGTCACTTGTTGAGGATGAGTTGATACCGACTGCTCGCACCATAATGGAAACTGCACGCACAAAAGGTGTCATGTTCTACCTTCCCGTCGATTGTGTCGTAGCCAACGCTTTTGAGGCTAATGCGACCAATTTTATTACCACTGCCCAAGAAATCCCCGCAGGCTGGATGGCTCTTGATATTGGCCCGGCAACGACAACGCTGTTTGCAGAAACCTTGCGGGACGCAAAAACCGTTATCTGGAACGGCCCGATGGGGGTCTTCGAAATGGATGCCTTTTGCAGGGGAACATATGCAATGGCGGAGGCCGTCGCCAACTGTTTTGCAACAACCATCATTGGTGGTGGAGACACCGATTCAGCTGTTCGTAAGGCCGGAGTGGAAAATCGGGTCAGCTATATTTCAACGGGTGGTGGGGCTTTTCTGGAGTTGCTGGAGGGCAAGACGCTGCCTGGCGTCAATGCACTTGAAGTTACATTATAAATAAAAAGGGGAGACTGATGCGCATACCGGTTATTGCTGGGAACTGGAAACTCTTTAAAACAATCGGTGAGTCTGTTGCTCTGGTGGATGATCTTAAACCACTGGTAGCAAATATCCATGGCGTGGAAATTGTTGTTGCGCCGGTGTTTACAGCCTTAAGCCGTGTCTGTGACGTGGTCAAAGGATCAAATGTATTGCTGGCAGCTCAAGACTGTTATTGGGAAGAAGAAGGGGCATTCACGGGAGAAGTCGCTCCAAGGCTATTGAAAGACGCTGGGTGCAGTCACGTCATTATCGGGCATTCAGAGCGGCGTCAGTATTTCGGAGAGACGGACCTGAGCGTAAACAAGAAAACCAAGGCGGCCATTGCTGCTGGGTTAACTGCCATTGTATGCGTTGGTGAGTTGCTGGCGGACCGGGAAGCTGGTCAAACGTTTTCAGTTATTGAAGCACAGATTCAGGGTGGTTTGGCAGGACTTGAAGCCAACTCCTTGAGGCATGTTATTGTCGCTTACGAACCTGTGTGGGCTATTGGTACCGGTAAGACCGCCAGTGATGCTCAGGCGCAAGAGGTGCATGCCTTTATCCGCCAGCTGATTGTCAGCCTGTTTAATCAGTCTGTGGCTGACGCTGTGCGTATTCTCTATGGTGGCAGCGTTAAGCCTGATAATGTCAAAGGATTGATGTCTCAGCCCGATATAGACGGCGCACTTGTTGGAGGGGCGAGTCTTAAGGCGGAGTCTTTTGCTGCAATTGTGGGCTTTGATTCCTGAAAGCAGTCGTTTTCTCGCCCGTTTTTTGTTTTCGCTGAATTTAGAACTTTACAGCATGTAATTTGCTGTGCTATAAATTTTCTCTTTAAAACGTCCTAGGGGATCGTATGACAATCGCTCTTACAATTTTACATGTAATCGTTAGCCTTTTCTTGATTGCCGTTGTGTTGCTGCAATCCGGTAAAGGTGCTGAAATGGGAGCTTCCTTTGGCAGCAGCGGAAGCCAGTCTGTTTTTGGCGCCGGTGGCGGGACTTCCTTTTTGAGTAAGCTAACTACAAGTGCAGCAATTATTTTTATGCTGACGTCATTGACTCTGGCATATATTTCCGGTCAGCCATCATCTTCCTCCATGATGGCAGGCAAAGGAAAGTCGGTTGTCGCGCCTGTTGTTCCAGTAACTCCGGCTCAACCTCAAAAGTAATATTTTTACTTGATAAAAGTTTGTAGCTGTGTTAGAAAGCAAACTTATTTTGAGTGAGTATCCAGCTGCAAAGTTTCAGACATATACAGAATGTGCACAGAATTTAGTGTGCTCTGCTTGCGGTGGTGGCGGAACTGGTAGACGCACCAGCTTGAGGGGCTGGCGGGGGCAACTCCGTGATGGTTCGATTCCATTCCACCGCACCAGTTAAAATAGAGGGTTACAGCATATGCTGTAACCCTCTATTCGTTTGTGTGTGTTTTCGTGACCCTGTATGGGTGATAGACGGTGCTTTCGATATTGAAGAAGTGTTTGTGATGGTTGACAAGAATAGCTGTATGGGGATTTTTGTGGACGTTTTGTTGTTGTGTGGGCCTGCTGCAGAATAACAATAAAACCACCCCGGTGTCTGGAGTGGTTTTATTGTTATTGGTCAACTATCTATCAGTTAGACTGTGAATGCTCCGCCACACCAACGACCATGAGATAGAGGCGGACATCGATCGAATGTGTATCGCCAGGCTTTGAAGGTAATGAAACAATAGATTCAAGTATCTTCTTGGCCATTTCTTTCTCTCTGGAAGCACGTGATGGAAGTTCCTTGGCAAAGATCATAATTTTTATGTCGGAGCCAACATCACGTGGACTAGCTTTGGAAAACCCAAGTGAAATTTGTTCAGGTTTGACTATGGCTGCCCTTCCGCCGGGCGCCTCAAGCGTATCGGCTAAGATGCTGGGCAATGCCATTGCCAAATTGTCAAGCAATGCGTCAGTAACGTTTGTCTTGTGTATGATTGTTGCGTTCATTGTTCTCTCCTCCTGTTAACCAAAACATGAATTTGATTTAGTAGCTAAGTAAAACATACTCCCTTTGATTCCAAACCTGCTCCCATTGGAGGCGAGTTTGTTTGTGTCATGCAACAATGTCGGTTAATGCCGCAGAAACCTCTTCAATTAGTTCGTCATTATAGCCGGCTTCACTCAAAATCTCAAATATATGAAATGCTATCTGAGCAGGTCTTCCATGTGCAAGTAGTGATTCTTGGAGTTGGTGCAGAAGTATTTCCAATGGGTTCCCCTATAATTAAGTAAATGTGCAGATGTCGCGTAAGAAAGTATGTGGCAAAAAAAATAGGCTACAGCTTAGCTGTAACCCTCTTTAATTGTTGGTGCGCCCGACAGGATTCGAACCTGTGACCTACGGCTTAGAAGGCCGTTGCTCTATCCAGCTGAGCTACGAGCGCACAAGGTATGCATCAAGGATGTTTTCTCGCTGCCAAGGAGGGAACTATATAGCCCGCAGCCGCTATTGTCAAGGCTTGTGGCTGTTTGTTAAGAATAAAATTGGCTGAGTTGCCAGCGTTCCTAAAATTGGTACGCCCGGACCGATTCGAACGGCCGACACCCAGGTTCGAAGCCTGGTGCTCTATCCAGCTGAGCTACGGGCGCGCATAATAGGATATAACTTTGAAACAATAGCATATTTAATTTAGAAACAGAATTGATTTGTAAAACAAAAGTTGTGTGCCGGAGCGAGGAAGTATTTTAACATTATTTATCATATTGATCTATAAATGACTTCACCTGTTTGGATGTCTCACTTTTGGGGTCAAGTGCAAGATATTGACGCCATAGAATAAGAGCTTTAGGGAAGTTGTTAAGATCAAAGGCGTATATATAGGCACTGTTGTAAAGACTCTCAAGGTTTTTTGGGTCTATTAAGTACGCTTTTTCGAAGTTTACCAGCGCTCGTTTGAAATCGCCGGTCTGACGATACATGGCTCCCTGATCATTGAGGATGTCAGCGTTGTCAGGTTGTATGGCAAGAGCACGCGCATAGGCATTAATGGCCTGTTCAGGTTGGTCGGTGTCGAAATAAATATTTCCAAGCTCTTTCCAGGTTTCTACGGTTGCTTTCTTTGCAGTTATCTTTTTTTGAATGTTTTCGATCTGCTGCAACTTGTCGCTGCTTAGCACCCTGTCAGCGGTTGTGTCAGGTGCCTCTTCCTGCTTAGGTTCCGTAGCTTCTCCTGTTTCTACAGTTTCATCATCCGAAACCGGACAGATGTTCTCTGCTGCGCAGTCAAGCACCGACCCTGGCAGTATCAGGTCCGGCTGGGTGTTCCCACGCAGTTGTTTCAAACGCTCTCCCTTTACTCCCAATATATCAATGTGGTCGAGTAGTGCGGTCTGTTCTTGGCAGTCTATCTCATAAGATTCCAGGTGTGATCGATAGCGTTTCTCGTTGTATTCCGCAGCGGCTGATTTACGCTCAGTTTCTCCCACGGGAACAAAGCGTAATACTATTTTCAGTCGTCCCTGCGGTGTGAGGTCGATGGACTGGGAATCATACGTAACCTTGTGCCGTGATGTGCCTTTAAGTGTTTCCCACTGACCAGCCAAGGCCTGGTCATGCAGCCCGCAAATGAGCATTACCACAACACAGAGTTGTAAAAAAAAGAGGGGCATAACGGTCTCGCTTGGTACCCATGACCATGTGGGGCGTTATTCTGAAGTATATTTATGCGTATGACAGGTGAATTGTCAAGGCGCTTCAGATGGTTCGTGCGATTATCAGGCGGCTTTGCCTCTATGTTTTACAAAAGGAAGCCATGGTATTATCCCTTCCTTCAAGCCGTCTTCTTTGGTGTGTTTCTAATTGAAAAAAATATACAACTAAGAGTGTATTATGCTAGCATCCGCGCTTACATTTGAGAAGTTGTATGATGTGTGATGTGGCACAGAGTGCTGGTGAGGAGTAGGCTGGATGGAAATGAATAAGTATTCAATCTCAAATTCTCTTACCTCGCTTAATATACAGTCGGAGGAGTCTGATTATCTATCCGGGGAGAAGAGTCTCGGCAAGGTGCACCGTCTTCCCCCTGCAATCTGGAAGAAAATGGTTGGAGATGCACAGAGCCCGATTGATAAAGCCATTGAACGAACCAGAGACTTTTTTTTTAGTGAACAAAGGCCAGATGGTTACTGGTGGGCGGAGCTTGAGTCGAACGTGACAATAACAGCGGAATATATCATGCTGTTTCACTTTCTTGGTATGGTCGACAAGCAACGCGAACGAAAAATGGCGCATTATATTTTAGGCAAGCAGACGGAAGATGGCGGGTGGCCGCTCTGGTTTGGAGGTCCCGGCGACCTTTCAACAACAATCGAAGCGTATTTTTCACTTAAATTGGCAGGTTATGATGCTGCTGGCTCTGCCATGTGCAAGGCTCGAGAATTTATTCTTTCCAAAGGCGGCCTTCTCAAGGCTCGCGTGTTTACAAAGATCTTTCTGGCATTGTTTGGAGAATTCCCCTGGCTTGGCGTTCCTTCAATGCCTATTGAACTTATGATGCTCCCGGAATGGGCGTACTTTAATGTTTACGAGTTGTCCAGCTGGTCACGTGCGACGATTATTCCGCTATCTGTCGTCATGTCGGAAAATCCAATTAGAAAACTGCCTCCACGAGCCAGAGTACAGGAGCTTTTTGTCCGTCCTCTCCGCCCCTCTGATTATACGTTTTCCCTCCAGGACGGTATCTTCAGCTGGAAAAACTTTTTTATTGGTGCTGATCATCTGCTGAAAATCTACGAATCATCACCGATCCGCCCTTTAAAAAAACGATCAGTTGCACTTGCGGAAAAGTGGATTTTGGACCATCAGGAGTCAAGCGGAGACTGGGGGGGGATTCAGCCTGCCATGCTCAACTCTGTCTTGGCGCTCCACTGTCTCGGCTATGCTAATGATCATCCGGCGGTTACAAGTGGTCTGGAGGCATTGGCAAACTTTTGCATTGAGGATGATGAAAATCTTTTGCTGCAGTCGTGCGTTTCCCCCGTATGGGACACTGCACTGGTTCTGGTTGCGATGCAGGAGGCGGGTGTTCCGGTTGATCACCCGGCTTTGGTAAAATCCGCTCAGTGGCTGCTGGACCGTGAGGTTCTATTTAAAGGGGACTGGCAGGCCAAATCTCCGAATCTTGAGCCTGGTGGTTGGGCGTTTGAGTTTCTTAATGACTGGTATCCGGATGTTGACGATTCCGGGTTTGTCATGTTGTCGATCAAGGACATCAAGGTTCGTGATGAACAACAGAGAGATCAGGCGATCAAACGCGGGATTAGCTGGTGCCTCGGGATGCAGAGCGAAAATGGCGGGTGGGGGGCTTTTGACAAAGACAATACAAAGTATCTTCTGAACAAAATACCTTTTGCCGATCTTGAGGCGCTGATAGATCCACCGACAGCTGACCTTACCGGCCGTATGCTTGAACTTTTTGGCACATTTAAATTTTCCAGAAGTCATCCTGCCGTTGTACGAGCGTTGCAGTTTGTCAAGGAGGAACAGGAGCCTGAAGGGCCATGGTGGGGGCGTTGGGGGGTAAACTATATTTACGGGACGTGGTCGGTGCTTGGTGGCTTGGCCGCCATTGGCGAAGATATGACCCAGCCATACATCAGGAAGACGGTCAACTGGCTTAAGTCCAAGCAAAATCTGGATGGCGGGTGGGGCGAGGTTTGTGACTCTTATAGTGACCGCTCTTTGATGGGTTGCGGGCCCAGTACCCCATCTCAAACAGCCTGGGCGCTTCTCTCGCTTTTTGCTGCCGGAGAGGTTACGTCAAAAGCTGCTTTGCGGGGTATTGAATATCTTGTTGCCACCCAGAAACCTGATGGCTCGTGGGATGAAGACGCTTTTACCGGGACCGGGTTTCCTAAATTTTTTATGATAAAATATCATATTTACCGTAATTGTTTCCCGCTGACAGCCCTTGGCAGATATCGTCGTTTGCTGCTTGAGAAAGTATGAAAGACTTTGATTGGTGACCAGTCGTAACTGCTGTTGGAATGAAGGTCATTATACTATGCACGTGCTAATTCGATCCCTTTTTATATGAAGACCTTTGTTACGGGTGCAACCGGTTTTATTGGTGCCAATATTGTGCGTGAGCTGCTCCGCGACGGGAGGGAAGTTAGAGCGCTTGTGCGGCCAACTTCGAATCTTGCTAATCTGAAAGGACTTGATGTCGAGATCTGGAAGGGAGATATCCTCGATACAGCCGGGTTGAGGGCAGGGCTTAAGGGGTGTGATGTTCTGTACCATGCAGCCGCTGACTATCGCCTCTGGGCGCGCAACCCTGACGAGATGTACCGCACCAATGTGGGAGGGACCACAGCCGTTTTGGAAGCGGCGTTGGAAAGCGACATTTCGAGAGTTGTCTACACCAGCAGCGTTGGGACTCTTGGTAACTCCGGGGATTGTATTCCGGGGAATGAAGATACAAAAGTCGCGCTGAGTGATATGGTTGGTCCCTATAAGAGAAGCAAATTCCTTGCTGAGAGAGAAGCAGAAAGGTTTGTTGCCCTCGGGCTCCCAATTGTAATAGTAAATCCTTCGACCCCGGTTGGGCCGTGGGATTTAAAACCGACACCCACCGGGAAAATAATTGTTGATTTCCTGAAACGCAGAATGCCGGCATATTTGGATACAGGCTTGAATTTGATTGATGTTGAGGATTGTGCCCGTGGGCACATCCAGGCAGAGCAAAAAGGTCAAGTGGGGCGGAAATATATACTTGGTAATGCCGACCTGTCTTTGCGGGATGTTTTCACAATGCTTGCGGCGATAACAGGGATTCCGGCACCCAAAGTCCGCTTGCCGTATGCTCCGGTACTTATGGCTGCCTGGTTGAATGAGGGGGTTTCCCGAATATCAGGCCGTGAGCCGTTGATCCCGTTGTCTGGAGTTCAAATGGCGGCTCATCATATGTATTTTGACTCAGGAAGGGCCGTTTGTGAGCTTGGTCTGCAGCACTCTTCCGTAAAAGGAGCTCTGGAACGAGCGGTAGAGTGGTTTGTTGCAAACGGATACGTATAGAAACAGATGAGGTACCAACGATGCTGCTTGAAACTATAAACTCACCGTCCGATCTTAAAAAACTGAAACCGGAACAACTGCCGGCTCTTGCTGCTGAGGTCCGCAACTTTCTTCTTGAAACGGTTTCTGCCACCGGCGGTCATCTCGGCTCCAATCTGGGAACGGTTGAGTTATCTATCGCCTTGCACTACTGCTTCGACTCCCCCAATGACAAAATAATCTGGGACGTCGGGCATCAGGCCTATACCCACAAGATTCTTACCGGCCGTCGTGATCAATTTCATACTCAACGTCAGTACAAGGGCATTTCCGGTTTCCCAAAACGTTGTGAGTCAGAGCATGATGCGTTCGGAGTCGGCCACTCATCTACCTCTATATCGGCTGGCCTCGGTATGGCTGCGGCAGACAGCCTTGACGGAAAGCGGAATCATTCAATCGCGGTGATAGGTGATGGCTCATTGACCGGAGGGATGGCTTTTGAGGCGCTGAACCAGGCTGGCCACCTCAAAAAAAATCTGATTGTCATCCTGAACGACAATGAAATGTCGATTTCAAAGAATGTCGGTGCATTCTCCACATTTATTTCACGCAAGATGACCGGCCGTTACTACCGTGATTTGAAAAAAGAGATGCAGGTGCTTCTTAAAAATATTCCTGCTTTTGGTACTGATATTCTTCAGTTCGCCCGTCGTGCGGAAAACTCGTTGAAGGGGTTTCTTACTCCCGGTGCACTTTTTGAAGCACTAGGTTTCGACTATCTTGGCCCTCTGGATGGGCATGATCTGCGCCAATTGGTAGAGGTTTTTAAAAATATTAATGAACTTGACGGTCCTCTGCTGGTGCATGTGATGACAACCAAAGGGAAGGGATACAAGCCTGCAGAAGATACTCCCGCCAAATATCATGGTGTTGGCGCCTTTGATGTTGCAACGGGCAAGGGTGCCGCCAAGCCGGATGTAAAATCCTACACGGATGTGTTTGGTGAAACGGTGCTGCAGTTGGCCGAGGAAGATACAAAGATCGTTGCCATAACCGCCGCCATGCCGGATGGAACAGGGCTCAACCCGTTTTCTCAGCGTTTTCCCGAGCGTTTTTTTGATGTTGGTATCGCTGAACAGCATGCCATGACGTTTGCGGCAGGGCTCGCTGTAGAAGGCTTCAGGCCGGTGGTTGCAATTTATTCAACATTCGTACAACGAGCCTACGATCAGGTTTTTCATGATATCTGCCTGCAAAAACTGCCGGTAACCATTGCTATGGACCGTGCAGGACTGGTGGGGGATGATGGTCCTACTCACCATGGCGTATTTGACCTTTCCTATTTGCGGCATCTGCCAGGAATAACGGTGATGGCTCCCAAGGATGAGAACGAATTACGCCATATGCTCAAGACGGCTGTGTACTCAGGGCTGCCGGTCGCGCTGCGCTACCCGAGAGGGGCCGGCTATGGAATTGCTCTTGATCGTGAGTTGAAAACACTCGAAATAGGGAAGGGAGAGCAACTGCTTGAGGGTTGTGATTTGACTATTATAGCAATTGGGGCAACCGTCTATCCGGCACTTCAGGCTGCTGAGACGTTGAGGCAGAGGGGAATCTTCGCCGGAGTAGTCAACGCCCGTTTTGTGAAGCCGCTTGATGCAGAACTCCTTCTCAGTGCCGCCAGACAGTCCGGACGGATTCTGACTGTGGAGGAGAATGCCCTGCAGGGAGGTTTCGGTAGTGCTGTTCTTGAGTTGTTATATGACAATAATATGCAGGGCGTGAAGGTACGGCGTCTTGGTCTTCCCGATCGCTATATCGAGCAGGGTAGTCAGGCCCAGCTGCGCAAAGATGTCGGCATAGATGCAGAAGGAATTACCGCAGCAGCATTAGAATTCGTGAAATGAGGATATTATGACACTAGATGAAGCACGCAAAAAAATCATATTTGCCCTTGACGTACATGGCCTGGAAGATATTGACCGCTGGGCTGAGACACTGTCAGGTAAAGTGGGGATGTTCAAGGTCGGCAAGGAACTGTTCACCTCCAGTGGCCCGGCAGCGGTAAAAGCTGTTCAGAGGCATGGCGGCCAGGTCTTTCTTGATCTTAAATATCATGACATTCCGAATACCGTTGCGAATGCAATGCTTGAGGCTGCCCGCCTTGGGGTTCAGTTGACTAATCTGCACGCTCTGGGCGGTGCAGAAATGATGGAAACAGCTGTTTCCGCCGTGCATAAGGAGTTCAGTGGTGCGGAGCGGCCACGGCTTCTCGCGGTGACTATTCTGACCTCCTCAACAGCGATGACGTTGCGCCAGGTCGGAATTGAATATTCAGTTCAGGATATGGTCGTGCGCTTGGCGCGGCTTGCCAAGGAGTCTGGCATGGATGGTGTTGTTGCCTCTCCGCTTGAGATCGGATTGATCCGGGAGGCGTGCGGGCCAGATTTCTTGATTGTGACTCCAGGTGTGCGCCCTTCTTTTGCCGCTGTTGATGACCAGAAGCGGATTATGACTCCATCAGAGGCTGTCTCGTCGGGAGCAGACTATCTGGTAATCGGGCGACCGATTGCTAAAGCGGTGGATCCCGCTCATGCGGCAGAATGTATAGCTGATGAGATCGTGAGAGGTGCCCTATGAAGGGAGATCTGATCTTTGGTGTCAATCCGGTAAAAGAGTCTCTGCAGGGGACACGCGGGGCTTTCAACCTGTACGTGCAGATCAGTGCTACTGATCATCGCGTTGAAAAAATAATCAGGCTCGCCGAAGAACGTGGGGTTGCGGTGCATCGCAGAGATAAGGGCGATCTCACCAGAATGTGTGCCTCTTCGCATCATCAAGGCATTGCTTTGGAGGTTGAGCCCTTTCGCTACGCCGACTTCGACGAGCTGCTGGCGTCACTCGGCCAATCTGGTTCGAACGGGTTTCTTCTCGTTCTGGATGCGATACAAGATCCTCACAATCTTGGCGCTCTGATCCGTTCAGCCGCTTGCGCCGGGGTTGACGGGGTCTTAATCCCAAAAGATCGTGCCTGCGGTATTACTGCCGCCGCAGAGAAAACCTCGGCTGGCGCTGTAGAGACCGTTCCGGTGGCTATGGTTACAAATATTGCCCAAACGCTTGAAACGCTGAAAAAAGCAGGCTACTGGGTGTACGGTCTGGATGGAGCTGCCAGGCAGTCAGTCTATGGAACGGAGTTCTCAGGGAATGTCGCTCTGGTTGTTGGAGGAGAGGGTGAGGGAATCAGGCCGCTTGTGCGCAAACAGTGCGACGTTGTGATGTCGATCCCGCAGTATGGTGGGGTAAGCTCACTCAATGCCTCCGTTGCCGGAGGGATCGCACTCTTTGAGATTGCGAGGAAGGTTCGGGGGTAGGTCCCCAATCTTTTCGTCAAACAGCCTGAAGTATTCAACGCGGCACCAGTTCTCTACGTCAACCAAGGCTTGGAACGCCTCGCGAAAATCGCTCGTGCCGATACTGAATACTCCATGCCCATAGACAACGGTCGAGCCTGTTTTACCTATCACCGGCGGGACATTCTTCGCAATGCCGCCGGCGCCTATTTCTCCTGCTACTACTGGGGTGTCTCCCAAAAAACGTACTTTAGCACAATCCTTCCAGCAGTCTGTAACAAGGCAGGATTCTTTTTCATGACAGAGCATGCTCATGACGACTGCGAAGCGCGGGTGACCGTGCAGTATCGCACGGCAACCGGTCTCCTCAAAAATGGCGCGGTGTGCAACCAGTTCACTTGAGGCGGTTATGCCGACCGTTGAGCTGGTTGCAAAGGGGACGGGGTCGATGCAGCCGGGGAGTTCATCCAGGCTTGATGCTGTTTGAGATATATAAATAATGTTTCTACTAGAATACGAAATGTTGCCGAAAAAAGAGTCAACCAGACCGCGTTGCACGGTATATCTGCCGACGCTGGCTATTTCCTCCAGAATGTCACTTTTTTCATAAAGCGGCCCTTGTCGAAACGCTAGTCCCTCAGACGAAAGCGGGACGAGTTGGGTATGTCGAAAATAGTTAAAGGCCTCCTCTTCACCGGGGAGCATATAGCCGTTTTCAAACAGATCTTCAAGATATTTGATGAAGGTTGAATGGTAAATCGAAGACCAGTTGATATAGGCCTGCTCAACTGTCAAGGCACCGGCAGCGATGATGCCGATCCCTTCAACAACGATTCCTTTGCGGTTTCCTAACAGCGTGGCTATTCTTTCCACAATGTCAGAGCCTATCTCGCCCTTGCGTATAATCGGTATATCGTGCAGAAATGTTCGAGTCTCGGTGTCGCGGGGGGTAATTATATGTTCATAGCAGGCGGCTCTCTGAATAAGAAAGTCGGCAAAGGGAAGTGCGGGGACAGCAGCAACCAGCGCAAGAGCGTTCATACGGGATAACGTCTTTTCCGAGAGCGCTGCCAGAAAAGGTTTGCCGTCAGAAAGCAATTCGTCATCCTGAACAGCAAAAGCTATCTGTCCTGCTTGTGCTGACCTTTCTGAAATGAGTTTGGCGGTGTATTTTAAAATGTGGTCGCGCATCAGGGGGTAGATGCTGGAATGTTGGTAAACAGGATTGAGCCGTCTGAAAGTGTCTCACTCCGGAAACGGGCCACTTGGTGATTACTGGCGACCTGCGTCTTTGTTGGCAATGCCATGCCGCTGTCAGGGAGAAAGGCTGCGGTGACATTTGTTCCCTCCTGCCAAGCTTCAAAGTGGAGGTGCGGCCCCGTGGATCTTCCACTCGAACCCGATAGAGCCAGCGTGCTTTCGGCAGTAACCGATTGCCCCTCGGCTACGAGTAGCCGGCTATTGTGTGCGTACAGGGTGAGAATGCCGTTGTCATGTTCGACTACGACCGTGTTCCCATACCCGGGGCGATTCCCGCTGTAGACGACGACACCGGGAGCAACCGGCATAACACGGGTCCCGGTAGGGATCGCTATGTCAACACCGTTATGCTGTCGCCAGTTACCATCAATCGGGTCTATTCTCATGCCGACCTTTGATGTTATTGTCCCACCGACGGTTGGAAGGTGCGGCTCAAAGCGGTTTTGTGTAGCCTCAGTCTGGGGGTTAAGGGCGGCATTTATTGTTTTTTGGACAATTTCGTTGAGTGAAATGTTATGGACCTTAGATTCAGACGATCTTTTGTGGCGTTTTGTTGTTTTTATAGGGCGATCTTTAATTACTACCGTGGCGCTTTTATTGTTGGGTGTGTCGGTGAATGTTTCGACGCCGTCAACGGTGACAAAACGATAGATATCCGCTTCTGCAACAGAGGTGAGCATGCAGAAGGCAACTGCGAGAGATAGCGAGCATAAATAGAGAGCAACCCTATGGGTTATGTGCGGGGCTTTGGCAAATGCTGTCAATTGTACTTGTTGTTCGGCACGTTTTCTGATAGTTAAATTCATCGTACTAGGATATCTCATTCTGTAAAATAGTTCAATCCATCATCTTCGGGGTGTCTGAGGTGTTCCAATATTACGATAAAGCAGTGCGAGGAACTGAACGGGAAGATAGGTTGGTTATTATCCAGTTCCTGCAGGGGATGATCGGTCAACAGTTCTCTTTTTTAAACTACTACAAGGAAATTCCTGTTTCATATGATGCAACCTTACTGAGTGTAGAAAACGAAATGGCAGAGTTTGCGGTTCATGAATATCAGGCCAAAGTAGTAAATATGGAGAAAAAAACGCTCATTCATTCCCATGCTATGAGCCCCTTTCCTGAAGATATGATCGGTGAGGCCTTTTATGTGAGCTCTGCCAAAAAACGTGTCATTTTGTGTAATTTCGGATATGCACATATTCGTTCTGACATGAGGCGGTTTGTGCGTGTCCTTCTTGATAATCCTGTTGAGGCTGAGTTGTTGTTTGAAGGGGACGTCCTCGTGGGTAGCGTGAAAGATCTTTCACTCGGAGGGGCTGCCATCAGTGCAGAATCAGCCGATCTTCTGGTGCCGGGTCTTGATGTGAATATGTTTTTGAAACTGCCGGATCTTTATAATGACTCAATACGTGAAGTTGGTATGAGTGCTACGATTGTTAAAGTTGTCGGGGAGAGTGCTCCTTTTACATGCATAATAGAATTTCATGCAGAAAAACATTCTCAGCAACAGATTGCCTACTATATTAATCAGCGCCAGGTAGAGATAATCAAAGAGCTGAAGGATATAAATGTGTGAGTCCTGGCTTGCGTGCATAGAAGAATGTATTATGCAGTCGGATTAAGCGGGAAGACTGATTGTTGTGTTTGTAGTGGTGGCGCGTAGGTTTAAGCCACGGGTTTACTCCTGATTGCTCACATACACGCCCATAAGGTATAGTTAACTAATTGGCAAGGAGCTTGCTTCCAAGTTCTTTGAATTAAGCGGGTTCATTAGTGTCAGGAACGTTGTCCTGACGTTCTTTGCTTTCATAACAGATCTTAAATAACGGGAGGGTACAATCGTGAAAAAAGTAGAAGCGATCATAAAGCCGTTTAAGTTGGATGAAGTTAAGGAATCTCTTAATGAAATTGGCATCCAGGGAATCACTATAAGCGAAGTGAAAGGATTTGGCCGCCAGAAAGGTCATACCGAGCTCTACCGAGGAGCGGAATATGTCGTTGATTTTATTCCTAAAATCAAGATAGAGATCATTGTAGCTGATTCAATTCTTCCACAAGTTGTCGAAGCAATTGAAAAATCAGCTAAGACCGGACGTATTGGTGATGGGAAAATATTTGTAACCAATGTTGAAGAAGTCATTCGTATCAGAACTGGTGAAACTGGAGAAGATGCACTGTAGTAACTAATATTATATCCTGAAAGGAGCAACAAATGACCCCGAAGCAAGTAGTTGAGTTCGCCATAGAAAACGGCGCGAAGATGGTCGATTATAAATTTATGGATTTTGTTGGTACCTGGCAGCACGTTTCAGTGCCAATGTCCGAGTTTAGTGAAGATACTTTTGAAGAAGGCCAGGGCTTTGACGGTTCTTCGATTCGCGGCTGGCAGCCTATTCACGCTTCTGACATGATTCTGCTTCCCGATCCGACCACTGCCAAGATGGACCCTTTTGTCAAGGTGCCAACCCTGTCAATCATTTGCGATATCTTTGATCCTATCACGAAAGAAGATTACACCCGTGATCCACGTAACATCGCCAAGAAAGCTGAAATGTACCTGAAGTCAACCGGCATTGGCGACACAGCTTTCTTTGGTCCTGAAGCTGAGTTTTTCATTTTTGATGATGTCCGTTATTCTTCAACAGCCAACCAGTCCTTCTTTGCTGTTGATTCCTCTGAGGGAGCCTGGAATACGGGCCGCGAAGAGTTTCCAAACCTGGGCTACAAACCGCGTCACAAAGAGGGTTACTTCCCCTGTTCACCAGTTGACTCCCAGAATGACCTGCGTAACGAAATGGTTGAGGTCCTTCAGAGCGTTGGTATCCGTGTTGAGTGTCAGCACCACGAAGTTGCTACCGGCGGCCAGGCTGAAATTGATATGCGCTTCTCGTCGTTGGTTGATATGGCTGACCAGTTGCAATGGTTTAAATACGTTATCAAAAATGTCGCTTACCGTAACGGCAAGACAGTTACCTTTATGCCCAAGCCTCTCTACGGCGACAACGGTTCCGGGATGCACTGCCATCAGTCGATCTGGAAAGACGGACAGAACCTTTTTGCCGGTGATAAATACGGTGGTCTTTCCCAGATGGCTCTCTGGTACATCGGCGGGATCATCAAGCATGCCAAAGCACTCTGTGCCATTACAAACCCCACTACTAACTCGTACAAGCGACTAGTGCCTGGTTTTGAGGCACCGGTAAATATGGCTTACTCGAGCCGTAACCGTTCTGCTTCACTTCGTATTCCGATGATGTCAACAAATCCGAAAGCAAAGCGTGTTGAATACCGTACCCCGGACCCATCATGCAATGGCTATCTGGCATTTGCAGCCATGCTGATGGCCGGTCTGGATGGTATTGAAAACAAAATAGATCCAGGTCAGCCTCTGGACAAAGACATTTACGGTCTTTCTCCTGAAGAGCTCAAGGATATCCCGTCAGCTCCGGGTACTCTTGAAGAAGCTCTGCAATGCCTCAAAGATGACCATGAGTTCCTTCTAAAGGGTGACGTGTTTACCCCTGATGTAATTGAGAAGTGGATCGAGTATAAAACTGAAAACGAAGTAAACCCTGTTCGTATGCGCCCAGTACCTCTTGAGTTTGAGCTGTACTACGATATTTAATCAAAAGTGAAGTTGTTCTGCAGTAAAGAAAGGCGGGAGCGATCCCGCCTTTCTTTTGTTTAAAATAGTGAAGATGTAATATGTCGATTTGCTCGCTGCAATAAACCTAAAAAAAGGAGCCTCCCGACAGGAGGCTCCTTTTTTTAGCTAACTATATGACACTCAGGGATTACAGAATGAAAAGCATTTCCCCGTAGGTCGGCAGCGGCCAGTATTTGGCGGCAATGATTTTTTCCAGTGCATCACCATCAGCACGCAGTTCAAGCATTTTAGTAAATACCTTTTCCCTGAATGCAGTGGCTTGCTTTTCAAGATCGGCAATGCTCAGTGCACTTTCAAGGGCTTTCTCCAGTGCCTTGGTGTTGCTGCTCGCAGAGGCAAGTCTGTCGGAGAGTTCCTGCAGTAACGCTTTCTGGGTTGAAACGTTCAGTTTGCTGGACACAGCTGTAACTGCGCTAATAGATGATGCTACCGTTGTCGCATATTCTATGGCGGTCGGGATAATGCTGTGGTTGGCCATGTCGATCATGGTCAAGGCCTCAATGTTCAGAGTCTTAACATATTGTTCTACCATGATTTCATAGCGTGAATGGAGTTCTTTTTCGGTGAAGACTTTGTGGGCAACAAATAACGCAACCGCTTCTTTTGTTACCAGCTCTTTAAGCGCCTGAGGGGTGTTAGGTATATTCAGCAGGCCGCGCTTCTTGGCTTCTTTAACCCACTCGTCAGAGTAGTTGTTACCGTTAAATACAACACGCTTATGTTTCTTAGCTGTTTCCTGAAGCAGCTTCTCAAGGTCGGCGGAAAAGTTTTTCGATTTTTCGAGTTTGTCGGCAAATCCCTTCAGCGCCTCAGCAATTATGGTATTGATGATAATGTTTGGGCCTGAGATGGAGAAGGATGAGCCGAGCATCCTGAACTCAAATTTGTTGCCGGTGAAGGCAAAGGGTGAGGTTCTGTTTCTGTCGGTAGCGTCCTTGATCAGTGCAGGAAGTGTGGTAACGCCAATTTTCATATCAGCGTTTATTGAGGATGATTTTACTCCGCCAGCCACGATCTGGTCGAGAATGTCGGCAAGCTGGTCGCCAAGGAAAATCGAGATGATTGCCGGGGGGGCCTCGTTGGCGCCCAGACGGTGGTCGTTGCCTGCGTTGGCGCAAGAGCTGCGCATGAGTCCCGCATAGGTGTCGACCGCTTTGATAGTTGCCATCAGGAAGGTCAGGAACTGGGCATTTTCATGCGGTGTCTGACCCGGCTCAAGAAGGTTCTGGCCATCATTTGAGCTCATGGACCAGTTGTTGTGCTTGCCGGAACCGTTGACGCCGGCAAATGGTTTCTCGTGCAGCAGGCAGACCAGGTCATGTCTGATGGCAACGCGCTTTAGAACATCCATAACCATCTGGTTGTGGTCGGTGGCAATGTTTGTGTTCTCAAAAATCGGGGCGAGTTCAAACTGTCCGGGGGCAACCTCATTGTGCTGGGTTTTTGCGGTAACTCCCAGTACCCAGAGTTCTTCATTTACTTCTTTCATGTAAGACAGCACTCTTTCCTTGATCGTGCCGAAATAGTGGTCTTCCAGTTCCTGACCTTTTGTGGACATGGCGCCGAAGAGTGTTCTGCCAGCCATCATCAGGTCGGGTCTTTTCAGGAAAAACGACTTGTCCACAAGGAAGTATTCCTGTTCAGCGCCGACAGTAGAGGTCACCCTGCTGACGGTAGTGTTGCCGAATAATCTCAGTACACGCACTGCTTGTGTGGAAAGCGCTTCCATGGAGCGGAGCAGAGGGGTCTTTTTATCCAGAGCCTCACCGGTGTACGAGCAGAAAGCAGTCGGTATGCAGAGGGTTATAACATCTGCTTCTTCTCTCAGAAATGCAGGAGATGTGCAATCCCAGGCTGTATAACCTCTGGCTTCAAAGGTTGCTCTCAGGCCGCCGCTGGGAAAAGAGGAAGCATCCGGCTCGCCCTTGATCAGCTCTTTTCCGGAGAACTCCATCAAGGCAGTGCCGTTATCTGATGGTGTAAGGAATGAGTCATGTTTTTCTGCCGTAATACCGGTCATCGGCTGAAACCAGTGGGTGAAATGTGTCGCACCTCTTTCAACGGCCCACTCTTTCATTGCTGTGGCAACAACATCTGCAATTGTAGGGTCAAGCGGCAGACCTTCATCGATGGTTTTTTTCAGGTTTTTGAAAACACCTTTAGGCAGCCGTTCTCTCATAACCGTCTGGTTAAACACGTTCTTTCCAAACATCTCCATTGTACAGCCTCCTTTTTGGGCAGTGTTGTTTAAAAAATAAGCAAAAAGCTTATTCGGTGTGGTCGTTGTTTTAATTAGTTACATAACTTTTGCAACTGAATTTTTGAATTTATAGCAAAATAAGTGCCAAAACTTTTGATGGGTTGGGTGGTATGTTTTAGCCTGCTAGGTGGGCTCAGGTCATTGATTGTCTCACCTTGACCCGCTGATAGGTAATGCAAGGTGGTTTATGCTAGTACCGGTGGTTGTTGCGTGGCTCAAGTCCTCCTTGCGTCTTTTTGTATCTAACCGCTTGCCGGGTTTAATCAGCTGGCGCTTTCTTGTGTTAAATCACACATTAGATTGCGGCTGTTGTAGTCTTTTGTCTTTAAAAAATGCCTGCTTTGCGTTTTGACCGCTATGTCCGGATGGATGGAGCCGATAGTACGGCGTTGTCTGTGCTTGCCGCGCTATTTACACCTACATTCATTTGTATGAGTAGCTCTTATTTGTGCCAAAAAAAATTGCAATCAATTGGTGATTGCAGGCTGAGTATAGGGGCGTATAAATCAGCCTGTTTATGCGTTTGGAAGGGGTGCCTTGCAATTGACTTTGCCGGTCCACTCTGCTAGAAGAGATAAGATTTATTCAGTTCAAAGGACTCCTCATGGAAAGTTTCTTCCTAAAGCTTTCGGTCATGCTTGTACCAGGTATGTTGGCTATTGTTTGCCACGAAGTTTCCCATGGCTACGTTGCCTGGCGTTTTGGCGATCCAACCGCACGAATGCTGGGGCGATTGACACTCAACCCATTGAAACATATCGATATTTTTGGTACGCTTATGATATTTTTTATTGGCATCGGATGGGCCAAGCCGGTTCCGGTCGTGTCGGAAAATCTTCACAATCCAAAACGGGATATGATCTGGGTGGCGGCTGCAGGGCCGGTTACTAATATTTTGCTGGCTACTGTCTCGGCGTTTTTGCTGCGCGGCCTTGTCGCTTTTGGTGGCCATGCAGCTTCTGGATCACCAGTCGCTATGCTTGTTGAGCCGCTGATTCTTATGCTGGCTTTTTCAGTCTATATTAACCTTCTTTTGGCAATCTTTAACATGATCCCGGTGCCACCTCTGGATGGAGGTCGCGTATTGGCCGGATTGCTCCCTTACCGGCAGGCCGCTATTCTGTCTCGTATTGAACCGTACGGGATGATTGTAATTATCGCGCTGGTATTTTTTACTAATATATTTTCGTACATTATATCCCCGGTATTGAGAATAGGTGTGCAGGTGCTGGCCGGTCCACAGAGCGGGCTTGTATTGAACGTCACCAGACTAATGATGCATTGATTCTCACTCTTTTTGAGGTTTGCCTATGAACGATCCTAGAATCAGGCAGTTTGCAGAGATACTGGTTGATTACTCTACCAGAGTGAAAAAAGGCGATATTGTCCTGATTAATGCCGCCGGTCTGGAGGCCATGCCGCTGGTAAAGGAGCTGTATTCTCTCTGCCTCGCGCGCGGTGCGGCCTATGTTGAATACAGCTTTTCAGTTCCGGAAATTGATCGTAATTTTTATAATGGTGCCAATAAACAGCAACTCGCTTACTTCCCGCAGCATAAGCTGGATTTCTACAAAAAAGTCACGGTCTATATAGGAATTTCCGCCGGCAATAATTCCATGGTCATGGCTAATGCGCGTCAGGAGTCGATGGTTGCATATGCCAAGCTTACCAGGCCTCTGATCGATCAGCGCGTTAAGCATACCCGTTGGTGTGTCACCCGCTACCCGACCCACGCCTCAGCCCAGGAAGCTCGCATGAGCCTTGATGAATACGAGGACTACCTCTTCTCGGCCTGCTGCATTGACTGGAAAGCTGAGTCAAAGAAACAGGAAAAGCTTAAGAAGCTGATCGACCGGAGCAAAAATGTGCACATTCTTGCTCCTGACACGGATCTTCGTTTCAGTATTGATGGTCTGCCCGGCATTAAGTGTGATGGTCGCCTCAATATGCCTGATGGTGAGGTTTTTACCGCTCCGGTCAAAAACTCTGTCCAGGGGCATATCTGCTATAACTGCCCGAGCATTTATCAGGGGAAGGAATATAACGGCGTCAGGTTCGAGTTTGTTGACGGCAGGATTGTCAAAGCAACCGCCGAAGGGGGGATGAACAAGGCCCTCAACAAAGTTCTGGATGCTGATGATGGTGCCCGCTACATCGGTGAATTTGCGATCGGCGTAAATCCGGGGATTCGCCGGCCGATGCGTAATATCCTTTTTGATGAAAAAATCTTCGGCTCAATCCACTTTACCCCCGGTCAGGCGTATGATGAGTGCGATAATGGTAACCGCTCCTCCGTTCACTGGGATCTGGTAAGGATCCTGAACGATGGTGAAATATTGTTCGACGGTGTTCCTATCCAGAAAAACGGTCGTTTTGTTCATAAGGAACTGCTAGAGCTCAATCCTGCCGGACCTCAATAACTTATTGGATGCGTTCGTTAAATAAATTTTGCCAGGAATTCATAGAAATAATTCATAACTGACCAAGAAAGAGTATTAACCCTATGTTGCAGAGTCCTGAAATAGAATTTGAACATGATGATTTTGAATTTGAAACAATCGATGAAGAGCTTCTGGTTGACGGGCGTTGTCAACAGATTCTGAAGCAATTCTATCTATTCCTCCAGCAACAGGGAATGGTTGCTGAAAAGGCTTCTGAACTGGCCTTTAGCGCCGATCTCTATCTGCGTGACTACCTGATTGACTTTGGTCGGCAGAATATTGTACGCCCGGACCCCGGAATTATTACCAAGTTTGCCGGTTCCTGGTTTATCACCCATACGCTTGATCCGGATTTTACCACTTTGGAGCGCCATCTGACTGCAATATCCGAGTTGTACGGATACATGCACCGTCAGCATCTTATTTCTGCAGACGAGCTCTCTTTTCTTTTGAAAGAGGCGGGGCAGGCCGAGTTTTACCGTCAGCGGATTGACTCTTTTCTGAATCTTACCGGTGCCGGTTTTGCCGCCTGGGATGCCGAGTGCCCGGCCGTCTTGTAACGGTTGATACGGAGTGATAGAAATGACGTGTAAGAGCACGAAGCAGATGGTCATCACAATCTATGCCCGGAAGTATCTCAGAAAAGACTGGTCTTTTGATTTTGACGGACAACCTTTTCATGATTTTCTGGCCGGCGTGATAACGGATATGGGACGGTTAGGGGTGGATCTGACCGTAGTGCGCAATCAGGATTCGATGATTACAATCAACAGTTATGCCGACCTGTTGAATGTTGTGAAAATCTCTTCCCCTCAGGATGGGCACAGCAATCAGTGTGTGGGGCATATTATAGGGAAAAGCCGGGGACTCGATATACTGGAAGACATAAATATCGCTATCAGGCGCGTGGCATTTGCACCGGAAACGGTAGCGCCATCCAGTGAGTTCAGGAAGGTCTGTCATAATTGCGGTTGCGGGTGCTAAGCTAAATGCTCTGTGACACTATTTAGGATCACTTGTGTAGCTCTGGTTATTGTTATTTGCATAATTTAGTATCAAGGAGACCTGTTATGTCATCAGCATCTATTCCTGAAACAGTAAGAAGACTACTTGCTTCGCAACCGATTGAACTGCCGATATTCCACCCGGTAGCATTGAAGCTTCAGAGAATGCTTTCAGATTACGATTTTACCGTTGATGAGGTGTCTCAGGTAGCAAATGAGGATATGTCTCTGGCCAGCCAGATGCTTAAAATAGCCAACTCTCCTATGTATATGGGGCGCTCCAAAGTCGCTACAATTAAAGAAGCTGTCATCCGGCTCGGAGCACAGCAGGTCATCAATCTTGTGATTGCGGCTTCCCAGGCGTCTGCCCATTCCTCGAGCAATCCGGCGCTTGATAGCTATATGAAAGAGTTGTGGCTGCACAGTCACAGCAGTGCCCTTGGAGCCCGTTGGCTGGCCCACTCCTGCGGTATGCGCGGGGTTGCCGATGAAACCTATCTGGCGGCATTGCTGCATGAT
Source organism: Desulfuromonadaceae bacterium (assembly GCA_028681335.1). Lineage (GTDB taxonomy): Bacteria > Desulfobacterota > Desulfuromonadia > Geobacterales > Pseudopelobacteraceae > JACRCG01. Next base: position 44,816 of record JAQUIT010000016.1, read on the forward strand.
GTTGGCAAGCTCTATCTGCTGAAATCAATTGAGAAACTGGTCGCAGCCGGGGTTATTAATTCGCTGTTTGATGATGAGCTTATTCTGGAAATATTTGAAGTGATGCATGCAGAGCAGGGATATCGCATGATGCAGCATTGGAATTTTCCGGCGATGTACTGTGATGTGATCCGTGACCATAACTCTGAAGAATGGGACACCGTCAACAAGATGCTGGCAATTGTACGGTTTGTAAATATGACCTGTCACAGGCTCGGAATTGGCCTGAAGCATGAACCGGACCTTGTCTTGATAAACACGGTGGAAGCAGAGATTCTTGATATCACCGATACTCAGATTATTGAGCTTGAGATGATGCTGGAAGAATCACGTGAAGCAGCGCTGGAGGTCTGACGCGAGCTTTAATGAGACGTCTGCCTTCAGCGCTGCAATGTAAGCATGGGGTGAAAGCTACTCTATGGGAGCCGGTTCACACAGGTTCTCAGCGCAGTTAGCCTCTCCGCCGCAGGTGAAACAATAGAATTTCGGGTCACTGCTTATCTTGGCAATTTCATCGTGCAGCCCGTTACTTCTCAACATACAGAGATGACCATGATGGTCGGCGCCGCAGCGGCATGTACTCTTGACGGTCATTGATGTTCTCCTCCGAAAAAATATTTCAGACAGCTTAAAGAGACTTTTACATTAGCAGAACAGCTTATAAAAGAAAATAGTTTGAATATGGCCCAATTCGTAGAAAGCAGAAAAAGGCACGTGCTGCAACAAAATTATCAGCTTAAAAATGCTAAATATAGTGCCTCGCTTTCAAAAAGGAAACATACACTGTGATATTTACACCATTGTCTCTTCTTGTTACCGGTGGGGCCGGTTTTATCGGTTCCAATTTCATTCATTCTTTCGTGGCAAACAACCCGGAATGCAAGGTTACCAATCTTGACTGCCTTACCTATGCCGGCAACCTCAAAAATCTGACCGCGCTCGAAGGGAATCATAATTACCGCTTTGTCAAAGGGGACATCGGTGATGCCCCTCTGGTGGCAAGCCTTCTCGCCGACCAGATGATTGATGCGATTGTACATTTTGCCGCCGAGTCCCATGTAGATCGCTCAATTACCGGGCCGGAAATATTTGTCCGGACGAATGTACTTGGTACCCAGGTTTTGCTGGAGGAGTGCCGCAAACACTGGCAGTCCGGAGTTGTCGCCGATTTCAGATATCTGCAGATTTCGACAGATGAAGTCTATGGCAGTCTGGGCAATAGCGGCTACTTTACCGAAGAAACACCGCTGGCCGCCAATTCACCCTATTCGGCCAGCAAGGCCGGGGCTGACCTGTTGGTGCGTGCGTATCATGAAACGTTCGGCATGCCGACTCTGAACACCCGTTGCTCCAACAATTACGGCCCCTACCACTTTCCCGAGAAGCTGATCCCGCTCCTGATCCACAATATCATCAATAAGAAGCCGCTGCCGGTCTACGGTGATGGCTTGAATATCCGTGACTGGTTGCATGTCCGTGATCACGCCGTGGCGGTAGAGGCCGTTTTGAAAAAGGCGGCACCCGGCTCGGTCTATAACATCGGCGGTAACAATGAGTGGAAAAACATCGACATCGTCAATCTGGTCTGCGACCTGCTTGATGGACGCCTCGGTCGTGCCAGCGGAGAAAACCGTGCGTTGATCTCCTTTGTCAAGGACCGTCCCGGCCACGATCGCCGTTATGCCATTGATGCCTCGCGCCTCAAAGCCGATCTCGGCTGGAGCCCGGCATATACATTTGAGCAGGGGATTGCCGAAACGATCGACTGGTATCTTGCCCATCAGGAATGGGTGGCTGAAGTTACTTCCGGTGCGTATCGCGAATATTGTCAGAGCCAGTACGGCGGAGGTGCATCTTGATTCTCGTAGTTGGGGCAAATGGCATGTTGGGGCGCGATCTGGTCGCACTCCTGGGCGACAGGGGACACGGTATTGATATTGCTGATATCGATATTACTGCGCCAGAATCGGTACTGACAGTTATCGCTGCACTTAAACCTGATGTGGTGATCAACTGTGCCGCCTATACCGATGTGGATGGTTGTGAGGGGAACACTGAAACGGCAATGGCGGTTAACGGTGAAGGCGTGGCGTATCTGGCGATGGCCTGTCGGGATCTCGGCGCCCTGCTGGTACAGGTCAGTACCGACTACGTTTTTGATGGCGGCAAGGGCGCTCCGTATGTTGAGGATGATGCCCCGCACCCCGTCAGTGTCTACGGTGAATCAAAGCTGGCAGGCGAAATGAACGCGGCCTTCTGCCCGGAGCATCTGATCGTACGGACACAGTGGCTCTATGGTCTGCATGGAAAGAATTTTGTTGAAACAATGCTGCGTTTGGGAGCTGAAAAGGATGAGCTGGCCGTTGTTGACGATCAGATCGGTTCGCCTACCTGGACCGTGGATCTGGCAAAAGCGATTATTGCGCTGATTGATGGCGGCTGCAGGGGAATGTATCATGCGGCTAACTCCGAGTACTGTTCATGGAACGCATTTGCCAAAGCAATCTTTGAAGAGAGCGGGTTGAATGTAACAGTCACACCGATGACGACTACGGAGTTGGATCGCCCGGCAAGACGGCCGCTCTATTCGACTCTGGCATGCAGTAAGCTGGCCGGTGACACCGGGTTTCAGCCGCAGCCATGGCGGGATGCACTGCGGAAATATCTGCAGCTGCGCACCTCTCATTCACTCTAAGGGGATCAATAATGGAACGTGGTGAACGCCCGTGGGGCACCTATACGGTTCTCGATGAGAATACGAGTTACAAAATAAAGCGGATTGAAGTATTGCCCGGCCAGCGTTTGTCGCTGCAGATGCATCATCATCGCAGTGAACACTGGATCGTCGTGTCCGGCACAGCTCTTGTCACCTGCGGAGAAGTGCAGCAGGTTGTTAACGTCAATGAGTCGACTTTTATTCCGATCGGCAAGAATCATCGCCTTGAAAACCCAGGCAAGATTCCACTTGTTATTATTGAAGTACAGAGTGGAGAGTATCTGGGCGAAGACGATATCGTCCGCTTTAATGATGACTATGATCGTTGCGAAAATTTAAATGTTGAATAGTTTAAGCTCCTTCAAACGTTCGCTGCTGTTCCTTTGTGCAGCATGTGTTCTCTCTCTCTCTGCGGGGTGTGCCGCCTCTTCTACAACAATTATTGAAGAAGAGGTTGTTACCAATCCCAAACCGATGTACAGCTACACGTCACTGATTATTCGGGACCTGGAACTTAAACGGGAATTGTATTCCGATTCCAAAGCTCCTGAAATGACCCAACGCGAACTCAGCTATGCGAAGCTTCCGGGGGAGTTGTCAGCACATATCGAGCGTTACGTCAAGTCTCGCCGTACCTATAAAAATATCTCCCGTGATGGGACACCTGATGCCTCAACGCTGTTGCTCACCGGTGAATTCAAGCGCCTTGGTCGCTTTAAAATATCTACTGCCATCAGCTTGCGTGATGGCGTCAGCGGACAAGAGGTGGCCTATTTCCGGCAGACACTGTGGGATGTTCTGGATGCGACCGAGTCGCTCAGTCTGCTTGGACGTGACGTAGCAGACTTTATTGACCGGATTCAGTATAAATAACTTTTGGAGCAGCTATGTATATTGTTATTTTGGCCGGCGGGTCAGGGACCCGATTCTGGCCTCTTTCAAGGGCTGCCCGTCCTAAACAGCTTATTTCGATTACCGGTGACCGGAGCATGCTGCAGAGAACGGTCGAGCGTGTACTGCCGCTTAAGCCGCAACGAATCCTGATTATTACCAACCATCTGCAGGCAGACGAGACCGGACGGCAGATGGTTGGTTTTGATTCGGTGCCGATTGAGGTAATAGCTGAACCTGCTGCGCGCAATACCGCCCCGGCTATCGGCCTCGCCGCCGCGCGCATTGCCGCCCTCGATCCATCCGGAATAATGGTTGTTCTTCCCGCAGATCATTTCATAAAGAACGAAAAGAAGCTGCGCGATACGCTGGTTTTTGCGGGGCAGGCTGCACAAAATCGTTTTCTGGTGACGCTTGGCATTTTACCGTCACGCCCTGAAACCGGCTATGGTTACATTGAAGCGGCGCTGGATGCACATTATGACGGGAATGCCCAGGCGTGCGAGCAAGGCCCGTTCCCGGTTGAGCGTTTTGTTGAAAAACCGCCGTTGACTGAGGCTGTGCGTTATCTTGAGGAAGGGAATTTTTTCTGGAACAGCGGCATGTTTATCTGGCGAGCTGATACGATACTTGAGGAAATGGCGATGTTCATGCCGGCACTGCACGGAAAACTGCAGCAGCTGATGTCAACTGCTGCCGGATGGGAGCAGGCAATTCCGCGGGAACAGATTGCGGCTCTCTACCAGGATATCGAGAACGTTTCTATTGATTACGGTGTTATGGAGAAATCTTCACGGGTTCAGATGGTTCCGGTAGAGATGGGGTGGAGTGATGTCGGGAGCTGGAGTGCCCTGCCGGAGGTTGTTGAGCCTGACCGTGACGGGACTGTCTGTATCAACGCGGCCGGGCATGTTGCCGTTGATTCAACCGGTTGCCTGATTTATGCTGACGGGAGAATGGTTGCGACCGTTGGTGTCCATAACGTGGTAATTGTTTCTACTCCCGATGCCATTTTAGTCTGTGACCGTGAGCGTTGCCAGGATGTGAAAAAAGTTGTTGAACAGTTGGGGGCAGGTGGGATGACGTCTTATCTGTAGTACTGTAGCACCGGGCCGTTAATTTTTTTTGTGCCCATTGTCAACCATGTGTTGTGAAAAGGTTAACCATCGGGAAGGTCAGTTATGCAAAGAACAATTCAGAGTGAACTTGAGGAGATCACACGCCAGGGGCTATTGCGGAGGACCAGATTGGTCAGCGGTCGGCAAACGGAACGTGTTACCTGCAACGGCCGTGACGTGCTGTTGCTCTGCTCCAATAATTATCTGGGGCTGGCAGATCACCCAGCCCTCGCGGCAGCCTCCATAGCGGCAATTCAGCAGTATGGGACCTCAAGCGGCGCCTCCCGGCTGGTGTCCGGTACAATGGAGCTTCACGAACAGTTGGAAAATGCTGTCTCTGACTTTAAAAAATGCGAGGCGGCACTTGTTTTCAACAGCGGGCATGCTGCAAATACCGGTATTATCCCCGCGCTGGTGGGGCGCGGGGACGTTGTTTTTTCTGATCGTCTCAATCATGCCAGCATCGTTGATGGAATTTTGCTCTCTGGTGCCCGCCTGGTGCGCTACCGTCATAACGATTACCGGCAGCTTGGCATGCTTATGGAAAAGCATGCCAAGGGGCGTTGTCTTATCGTCAGCGATGGGGTCTTCAGCATGGATGGTGACATCGCACCGCTCGCTGAGCTTGTTATACTCAAACGTAAGCATGGTGCACTGCTTATGGTGGATGATGCCCATGGCAGCGGTGTTCTGGGCAGTCAGGGTAGGGGAAGTGTCGAGATGCTGGGGGTCGGGAGTGACGTTGATGTTCAGATGGGGACGTTTGGCAAGGCGCTGGGAAGTTTCGGGGCATATGCTGCTGTTTCTGCTGAGATGCGAAGTCTGTTGATTAATCGCGCCCGCAGCTTCATATTTTCAACCTCGTTGCCCCCTTCGGTATTGGCAGCTTCTCTGGCGGCGGTGGAACTTGTACAATCGCCGGAGGGTGACCTGCTGAGAGAGCAACTCTCTGCCAATACGCGCTTTTTCAGGGACAGCCTGGCAGAGGCCGGTTTTGCCATTCCTGATGGTTCGACCCAGATCGTGCCGGTTGTCATTGGTTCTGCCGATACCACCATGAAGTTTTCAGAAGAGCTGCTGGCTGAAGGGCTCTTTGCCCAGGGGATACGGCCTCCGACGGTGCCGGTCGGTACCAGTCGCCTCCGTTTCACGCTGATGGCTACCCATACCCATGCCGATCTTGCCGGTGCAGTTGAGCGGATCACACTGGTTGGTCGACGCCTCGGGGTCGTGTGATGTCACTGTACGTGAACCGCCGGGGAGAGCATTTATGGTATGAAGACAGGGGGATGGGGGACCCGATTGTGTTGCTGCATGGCTGGTGCATGTCCTCTGCCGTCTGGAAGTACCAGTATGAAGGGCTCAAGGATTCATATCGGCTTCTGGCGCCGGATCTTCGCGGTCATGGCCATTCACGGGATACCTCCGGATCGCTTGATTTCAACAGCTTTGCCGAAGATCTGGTTGATTTTTTTGATACCCTGGGGCTTGAGAAGGTCATTCTTTTGGGGTGGTCGATGGGCGCGCAAATTGCGCTTCAAGCGTCTGCCGAACTCTCTCACCGATTGGCTGGTATGGTGCTGGTGTCTGCAACGCCACGTTTCACTGCTGCAGATGACTTTTCTTGTGCTCTTGCACCCAAAGAGGCTAGCGGTATGCGTCTCAAAGTGCAGCGCAACAAGGAGAGGGCACTGAATGGGTTTTATACCCGCTTGTTTACGGAAGGGGAGCTCGAGTCTCATTCCTCGGCGGCAGAAATCAAGCAGCTACTCTCTGGAATAGCGACTCCTGATATCGATGACGTCCTTGATGCGCTTGATGCGCTTTCTGAAGCAGATATGCGCCCTTTGCTGCCGGTGGTTGACGTGCCGACGTTAATTCTCAATGGCGGGCAGGATCTGATCTGCCTGCCTCAGGCATCGAGCTATCTGAAAGCCCATATCCGTGGCGCCGAACAAATAGTTTACCACCGCTGTGGCCATGCACCTTTCCTGACTTACAGCGAACAATTTAATGCCGATATTATCTGCTTTGCAAGGAGAGTACGTGAACAGGATACCTGATGCCGGCAGGGTTGCTGCAGCATTTCATCAAAAGGCAACCGAGTATGACCACCACATTCTCGTGCAGAAACGGGTTGTGACTAATCTTGCCGCATCGATAGATATTCATCCGGGGCAGTCGCCAGAGCGTATTCTCGATGTCGGCACAGGAACCGGTGCCCTGCTGGAAAAGCTGCATTTACTTTACCCTGATGCCGGCTTGACCGGCGTTGATATTGCTCTCAATATGTGCCTCTGCTCGCAGCAAAAACTTGGTGCCATCTGTCAGAGTGTCAACGGTGATGCCGAGCATCTCCCGTTCAGGGCCGGGGTTTTCGATCTGGTTGTATCGGCGTCTGCACTGCAGTGGGTAGGAAGTCTGTCGGCTGCACTGCATGAGATGCGCCGGGTCGTCCGCCCAGGCGGGGATATTTGCTTTGCTTTTTTTTGCAACGGCACCTTGGATGAACTGCACCACTGCTTCCGGGATGTTACCGGTAAGAGCGTTGCCGGAGGTGCTCAATCATCGCGGCTGCATGCTTTTCGGACTGTTGAAGAGGTGAGGTCAATTGTAAGGGAAATGGATTTTGAACGGTGTGTGGTCACGGTTGAAACAGAGGTTGACTGGTACGCTGATCTGCACTCTCTATTGCGCTCTATTAAAAGTATCGGTGCTGGGACTGTCTCAGGCGGTTCTGTCAGTGGTTTGGGGTGGAGAGGTGTGTTGCAGGAAACATCCAGGCTTTATCAGGAACGGTATGGACAGGATGGCCTGATTCCCGCTACGTATAAGGTGCTTTACCTGTCTGCCCGTGCCGGGCTGCGGCCAAGTGTTTGACTGCAGCCCGATAGTTGTTCTGTTTCCGCTTATAACGAGCTGATGATCTTCTTTGCAAAGTCATTGATAACGCTGTAGTGCACTTCTACCCCTTCACGTTTGCCGTCAATTATCCCCTTGTTTTTTAACAGTGCCAGATGTTGCGATACGGTTGCCTGCGGCAGTCCGAGGCATTCCCAGATATGCTTCACGTTGCACTCATGCGTACAGAGGCCGGCAACTATCTTCAGACGGATCGGGTGTCCAAGCACTTTTAATACTTCTGCTTCTACTGTCAGCTGATTGTCTTTATCAAAGGCCATTCGTTGCGGCTCCCGTGGAATTTTTGATTATCATATATATGGAATGTGCGCTCGTCAATTCAAAACTGGACTTTATGCAGATATGTGTCACTGAGAGCTTCAGTCGTACAAGCGGTTGCTCAGATGGCACGCGGCGCTATGGCCGCGTGCATATTCCACTGTTTTAGGGACTTCGTGGCGGCAGAGGTCAACGGCATGGCGGCAGCGTGGGTGGAAACGGCATCCTGATGGAATTGACAGGGCAGAGGGTAGGTCATCCTGCAACAGCTCGCTTTTGGGAACAGCAGCGATGTGCAAACCAGGAATTGCCGCGATGAGTGCCTCGGTATAGGGATGCCGGCAGCGCTGAAAGAGCATTGAAGCCGGGCCGCACTCAACAATTTCCCCGAGATACATGATGATGATTCGATCACAGATATGACGCAATACCAACAGATTGTGCGAGACAATCATCATGGACAGTGCGAAGTCAGTCTTCATCTGTAGCAGGATGTTTATTATCTGGGCTTGAATTGAAATATCGAGTGATGACACCGGTTCATCGGCGATCAGTATTTCAGGAGAAGCCGCCAGTGCGCGCGCAATGCCGATGCGCTGGCGCTGGCCTCCGGAAAATTCATCAGGAAAACGATTTGCGGCATCGCTCTGCAAGCCGACAGCCGCCATGATGCGGGCGAGTTCTTCGCGCTGTCGTACAGTAGATGTGCCGATGATCTTAAGTGGCTCTGCTATGCTGTCGCCAATGCGCATGCGCGGATTTAGAGATGAAAACGGGTCCTGAAAGATCATCTGGGTTTTGCGTCGAAACAGCGTCCGTTCGCCCTGCCCAAGCTGCGACAGCTTTGTCCCTTTATAAAGAACACTTCCTCCGTCCGGTTCCATAAGGCCGGCCATAATCTTGGCCAGTGTTGACTTGCCACACCCGGATTCACCGGCAATCCCAAGCGTTTCCCCCGCTGACAGCTGCAGGGAAACCTGCCCAAGTGCTGTCAGCACAGCGGTTGAATAGTTATGTGAAGAGACCTTGAATGTTTTATGCAGATCAGCCGCGCTGAGAATGGGTGACTTGCTCATGAGCATTTCCAACAACGAAGTGAATGTTTCGGGGCAATTTCAAGAAGGTCCTGGCTTTCAATACTGCATCGTGCCGTTGCGATTGGACAGCGCTCTGCGAAGCTGCAGCCGATGGTGGATGCTTTGCGGATATTCAGCTGGCCGGGCAGAGTCGGTAGTGGTTTGCCCGGCTCAGCATATTGCGGCAGAGAGGCCAGGAGCGCTTTTGTATACGGGTGTCTTGGAGTGGACAGCAGGGTGCCGGTCGGCGCAGACTCTACGACCTGACCGGCATACATGACAGCGGTATGATCGGCGCGTTCGGCTACTATTCCAAGGTCGTGCGTAATAAGCAGGATCGACAATCCACTGGATTTTCTTTGAGCGTCAAGAAGCTCCAGTATCTGCGCCTGTATGGTGACGTCCAATGCTGTTGTCGGCTCATCAGCGATCAGTAGCGACGGATTACAGGCCAGTGCCATGGCTATCATGACCCTCTGTCTCATCCCTCCGCTCAGTTGGTGCGGGTAGTCGCGCATGCGATCAGCGGCAGAGGGGATGCCGACGTTTGTCAGCAACTCGGCCCCTCGCTCATGGGCGTCACGTCGCGACATATTCATATGCAGTATCAACGGCTCGCAGAGTTGATCCGCAATGCGCAACACCGGGTTCAGCGAGGTCATTGGTTCCTGGAAGACCATTGAAATCCGGCGCCCGCGGATGTTTCGCAGAGCTTCCTCCGGGAGTGTCAGCAGGTCCTGTCCCTCAAAAACTATTTCACCTGCGCTGATAAAGCCGGGGGGCGGGACAAGTCGCATAACCGACAAGGCCGTCATGGTTTTGCCTGACCCTGATTCCCCTACAAGCGCCAGTACTGACCCGGCTGGAAGGGAAAGGGAAATCCCCCTGACAGCATTAAAAGTGCTTTCTTTTGAAGGAAACGAGACGGTTAGGCTGTGTAATGAGAGAAGTTCTATCATTGGGTGCTCGTTGCGTGCATTGTCTGAGTCAGGCACATGAGACGGATTGACCGGCTACCGGGTAGCTGTTAAATAGTGGTCTGGAAAAAATGTTTTCTTCAATAATGGCGGTAAATATCTCGACAACAGCAGGATCGAACTGGGTGCCGGCGTTTGCTGACAGCTCTGCGATGGCGATGTCCCATGAAAGTGCTTTGCGATACGGACGGTCGGATGTCATGGCGTCAAAGGCATCTGCTACACAGATGATTCTGGATTCGAGAAGTTGATCAATATGTTTGATCCGGTTTGGATACCCCATGCCGTCATATCGTTCGTGGTGCTGCCCAATACAGGTTCTGACATCTTTTAAAAATTCGATTGGCTCAAGAATCTTCATACCGATGACAGGGTGCATCTGCAGCTCGTTGACATCGTATGCGGACAGTCTGCCCTCTTTATGCAGCAGGCTCAGGTCAATACCTATTTTCCCGATATCGTGTAAAATAGCCGCCCGTTCGAGAATCTGGAGTCGGTCAGAGGCAAGATTACAACGGCGACCAATTTCCACGCTGTAACGTGTCACACGTTCAGAATGCCCCCTGGTGTGACTGTCGCTGGCCTCTATGGCTGTTACGAGCGCCTGAATAGTATTAAGATAGGTCTGTTGCTGATCATCATATATTGTCGCATTTTTGATGGCAATAGCAGCCTGGGCGGCAATCGTGGTAAGCATCTCCAACTCATATGAGTAGAATTGTGAATGGTCGGCTTTGTTAACGACGCTAATGGTGCCGATAATCTCATCCATAATCATGAGAGGAGCACATATTAATGATTTTCGCTCGTATCCCAATTCACTGAAACGGGCAAACTGGGGTGCCTGATCAATGTCGGCGATCAGGAGTGGCTGCCGATTTCTGATAACCCATGTTGAAACGCTGGTATCCGTCATGTCTATTGGTTTTTCTGGTGAGATGAGTTGACCGTTCTCAATCAGATTGCTGACATTAAGCATCTGCAGCTTTTTGTCATAAAGAGCTATATAGCCGATTTGAGCATTCAACGTCTCTGCTGTGCTGCAGACAATCCGATTGAGGAGCCGATCAATGTCCATGGTTGAATTAAGAGCAAGCCCTATCTTGTAGATGGTTGAAAGCCTCTCAATAGCATCTTCAAGGTTAGAGTTTTTCTGCTCCAGTTCGGTGGCAAGATCGGCAATGGTAACGCTTGCCGCTTCAGCCTCCTCTATTCTCTCTTCCAGTGAAATGTTCAGACTTTCAATTTCTCTCAGCTGCTCTTCAAGCTTACGGTTCATCAACGTAGTCTCATGGTGATGGGCCAGCTTCTCTTCTGCCCGTGCCAGTTCACGTTCTTTTACGACCGTGCTTTGCATGAGTTCCTGCAACTTGGTTGTCATCAGATTGAAATGCAGCGACAGGATGTTCATTTCATTTGAACTTTGTATGGTGCTGCTTACCTTGAAATTGCCGCGTTCGATCTGACGCATATCAGCAATCAAAGAACGGACTGGTCGGTCAACATAGAATGTCAGAAAGACAAAGATTGCCCCGATTATCAGTACAATCATTAAGACGGAAGAGATGATGGCGTGTCTTTTTTCAAGGAGCATGTATCTCGTTAATACGTCCAGGGATATTTCGGTTTCAATGATGGCGATTAATGGCTTCCGTGCATCATGGCAGCCATGGCAGTCGCTGGCGTTCGGTATGCGGGTGTATGAGCCGAGGTTGTTTTTCTTGTTGGTAAAATATAAATAATTCTGCTTTGAGACCAAAATTCTTTCAAGTTCTTCTTTTGAAATACTCTTGCCAACTTCAAGCTTGGCGGTTGAATGAATGATCTTGCCGTCATTGTTGATAATACGCAACTCTTGAATATTGTCATGAACCTTTGCGTCGCTTAAAATTGTATTTAGTGCCGAGGAGTGCCGCGCTTTCATGGAGCTCTGGATGGTGGCGACGATACTTTTTGTCAGCACGACGGAACTGTTCTCGACAAGATTCTCAATAACCTCTTTCTGGGCATGATAATGATGCCATGACACAAAAGAAATCACAGCAATGACAATGAGCGATACCATGCCGACTATTTTAATTTTGAGAGAATTGAAAATCACAGGAACTTTCACGAAAAAGGATTGTGTGCTTGGTGCAGAGTATATGTGTCAGCGCTATAAACACCAGGTTCTAAATAGGTAACTGTGGTTGAGAAGTGTTTGTGTGTGTTAATTAATTGCTGCATGTGCTGAGTGAATATATAGCATGTCTGTCAAATTGTCCAATAGTGATCATTCTGCAATGGAAATCAGAAAAAACAGACAATCAAAAAAATTGACACGATGCCGCTTTGTGTGTTTCTATTCTCAGGTTTTGCGGCCATTGTATCGAATGTGCATAATTATTCTTCTGTCTCTGACAATGACCGTTTTGTCGTTGTTTGGGATAAGCCGGATAAACGCTGCAGTTCTGGATGAAACCATCCGGATTGCAATCGTTAAATCATCTCCCGAAGTGACGGTGGCTGGTGATGGGCTACTTGTGACTAATGAGTCAGGCTATCCGCTGGTTATGTCACTCCCGGCAACAGTAAAGCTTGTCAAGGGCGCTTTGCTCGTGGGGGGGAAACAGTTTCAGCGCCTCACGTTCTCAGCCCCCGCTGCAGTATATATCAATAACAAGCCATACCGTGGACTTGCTGAGTTGTCCGTGGCAGACAAGGGTATTCTGGTCGTGAACCAGTTACCGCTTGAAGAGTATCTGGTTGGACTGATAAATTGCGAAATATCCTCTGCGTGGCCGATTGAGGCTGTAAAAGCCCAAGCAATTATTGCCAGGACATATGCCCTGAACAGGAAAATGGCTCGCATGACGTCACCTTACCATCTGGAGTCCTCGGTGCTTGATCAGGTATATGAGGGGAGCCTCGTGGAAGACAGCCGTGCCCGTCGTGCGGTTCTGGAGACGGAAGGGGAGGTGCTGACGTCCGGTGGCGCCATCATTCAGGCTTTTTACCACTCCAGTTGCGGCGGCCGCACCGAAGCTTCAGAGAATGTATGGGGGGCTTCTCTGCCGTATCTGAAAGGGGTGGAATGCCAGTATTGTCTCTCATCTCCTACCGGTACAGTCTGGGAGTACAAGCTCTCTCTCAAAGAGATTGAAGAACGGCTGCGTGCAGCCGGACACAACGTATCAGGCCTTTATGATGTGAAGCCCGGGCCGTTAAATTCACGCGGCCGGCTGAAACAGCTTACGATACTGGCTGCAAAGGGCGGCTGTGCAATAAGTGGCGACCAATTTCGCAAAGCTATCGGGTATGGACTTATAAAGAGTACCCGCTTTACCATGAAGAACTACAAAGATGAAATCAGCTTTACCGGAAGCGGCAATGGCCATGGTGTCGGTTTATGCCAATGGGGCGCAAAACAGCGCGCACTCGACGGTTTTGGCTGTGCAGAAATTCTCTCCTACTATTACCCCGGTACGGAGTTGAAAAAGCTCTCTGATATTAGTGGTTGGCAACAGGATTAACTACAGGGATTAAATGCTCGTTAAGGACTTTACCTTTTATCTGCCGCAAGAACTGATTGCCCGTCATCCGCTGGCAGCACGGGACAGCTCTCGTTTAATGCTGCTTGGTCGTGCGTCGGGATCCATTGCCGAAGACACTTTTGGTAACCTACAGAAGTATCTGAGGCCCGGCGACCTGCTGGTTATGAACGATACACGCGTCATTCCGGCCCGGTTGTATGGGCACAAGCCGACCGGCGGCAAGGTTGAAATCTTCCTGTTGCGCCGCTTGACCGGTGGTGAAGAGGTCTGGGAATGTTTGCTCAGATCGTCCAAGAAATTTCGGGAAGGGCAGGAAATTCTTCTTGAGTCCGGTATGACTGCCGTTGTACTGTCCCGCTGCGATTCAGAAAACTGGTTGGTTGAATTCAGGGGAGAAGAGCTGTTTCAAACCTGGCTTGATCGTGAAGGGCACATCCCTTTGCCGCCTTACCTGCAGCGTGATGACTGCCACCTTGATCGCGAACGGTACCAGACGGTGGTTGCGCGGGAGCCTGGTGCCGTTGCCGCACCGACCGCCGGACTGCATTTTACCCGTGAGCTGCTGAGCCAGCTGGCTTCCAGCGGGATTGAAACCGCCTTTCTTACGCTGCATACCGGTCTGGGTACCTTTCAGCCGGTGCGTACTCTGCATGTCGAGGAACACCAGATACATACGGAACGCTTTGTCATTTCGCGTGAAACGGCAGATGCGGTAAACAGGACGAAAGCTGCAGGTGGCAGGGTCATCGCTGTCGGGACGACATCTGCCAGAACATTAGAATATTCAGCACAGCAATCGGGGCGCGTTGAAGCTGGTAGCGGAGAAGCAGATATTTATATCTACCCCGGTTACAACTTTAAAATTATAGATGCTCTGGTTACCAATTTTCACTTGCCGGAGTCTACACTCCTGATGCTGGTCTCTGCTCTTGCCGGCCGCGAAGCGGTGCTTGGAGCATATCGTGAAGCGGTATTGCGCGGTTTCAGGTTTTACAGCTACGGCGATGCTATGTTTATCTCTTGAGGGTGCGTGTGTCAGAAACTTTTTCAGCTGAAACATTTTCTATAATCCATCGTGATTCATCGAGCAAAGCGCGGCTTGGCTCTCTGAAAACGCCTCATGGCGAGGTTGAAACGCCAATTTTTATGCCGGTGGGTACTAACGCCACTGTTAAAGCGATGACGCCGGAAGACCTTTTGGAAGTCAAGGCGCAGATTATCCTGGCGAACACCTACCATCTGTATCTGAGGCCTGGGCATCGCCTGGTTGAGCAGATGGGGGGCCTGCATCGCTTTATGAACTGGGATAAGCCTATTCTGACAGACAGTGGCGGTTTCCAGGTTTTCAGCCTCGGGGAATTACGTAAAATAAGCGAAGAAGGGGTCAAGTTCCAATCGCATCTGGACGGCTCTTATCACATGTTGACTCCTGAGCTGGCAACCAACATCCAGGAAGCGTTGGGTGCCGATGTCATCATGTGCTTTGACGAATGTCCCCCCGCTACAGCGGATTACCACTATGTCAGTCGCTCACTCGAGCTGACAACGCGGTGGGCGAGGCGTTGCAAGGATGCTCACACGCGCGTCGGGCAGCAGCTATTCGGAATTGTTCAGGGGGGGATGCATTACGACCTCAGGGCTCGCAGTGTGGAGGATCTCTGCTCGATCGGCTTCGATGGCTACGCACTGGGCGGCTTGTCCGTCGGAGAAGAAAAGGAACAGATGTATGGGGTGATGGAATGCTGTTCCACGCTCTTGCCGGAGGACTCCCCAAGATACATTATGGGGATAGGGTCACCAGAAGATCTTGTAGAGGCAGTTTGGCACGGATATGATATGTTCGATTGTGTCATGCCGACGAGAAATGCCCGCAACGGTATGCTTTTTACCAGTCAGGGGCGGGTGAATATCAAGGCTAAAATCTATGAGGATGATGCAGGACCACTCGACCCGGCCTGCAGTTGCAAAGTGTGCAAAAATTATTCACGGGCCTATTTGAGACACTTGTACCGTTCTGGTGAAATTTTGTCATCGCAGTTGAATACCTATCATAATCTTCATTTTTATCTTGATCTTATGCGGAGAATCCGGGAAGCGATCCGGAATAATGCCTTTGACGAGTTTCGCAGGCAATTCAAATCGACAATGCTACAGAAGCAAAACTAAAAGGGAGGATGACAACATGTTTGGATTGGCTTTTGCGATGGGTAGTGCTCCAGGAGGAGCAGCAGGTGGAGCAACAGGCGGAATGGCGGCGTTTCAGCAGATAATACCGCTGGTGTTCATGTTCGCTATTTTTTATTTTTTACTTATCCGACCGCAGCAAAAGAAGGCCAAAGAGCACAAAGCGCTGCTGGAGGCGATGAAAAAAGGTGATAATGTCATTACTGCCGGTGGTGTTCATGGTAAGGTGAGTGCCGTGGAAAACGACATTGTCACTCTTGAGATTGCAAACAATGTAAATATTAAAATTACCAAGAGTTATATCGCAGCAATCAAGAAGGACTAGTTCAAAATCCGGAAGGGAGAACAAGCCTCATGCCAAAAGGAACTGGCTGGCGTATAAGCCTGATAGCTGTTTTTGTTGCTTTTTCGTTTCTGTACCTGACTCCGACTCTGGCAACCAAGTTGCCAGCATGGTGGGGCAGCTTCTTGCCAAAGGACAAGATTCATCTTGGACTTGACCTGCAGGGTGGAACACACCTGGTGATGGAAGTTGACACCCAGAAAGCGGTTGAAGGGTCTCTGGACCTTGTCGCGACAGATCTTGAAGATACGTTGAACAGCAAAAATCTGCATTTCAAACGAATTTCAAGAAACGGGTCTGACAAGGTATCCATCGTGCTGTACGAGAAGGGGACTGCCGATATCGTACAAAAACTGATCAAGGAGAAATATCCCTCCTATGAGCAGAGTCCTACTTTTGATGAAGGTGGTTTTGTTGCCCTGACGTTAAAGGTTAGCGAAAAGGACGCGCAGGACCGCAAGGATAAGGCCGTTCAGCAGGCCCTTGAAACTATCCGCAACAGGATAGACCAGTTTGGTGTCTCTGAACCGACCATCCAGCGCGAAGGTGTCAGCAATATTGTTGTCCAGCTGCCTGGTATCAAGGATCCGCAGCGGGCGATAGATCTTATCGGCCGCACTGCCCGGCTTGATTTCAAGATGGTGCGCGAGGATATCTCGCCAACTTCAGGGGCTATTCCTGATGATGCTGAACTGCTCAAGGAAAAAATAGTTGATGCCGCAACCGGTGCCGTCACCGAAATACCGATTGTTGTGCAGAAAAAATCGATGATAACCGGCGACCTTCTCACAGATGCTCAGGTCAGGATTGATTCACAGTTTAATCAGCCGTATGTCGGTATTGAATTCAATTCACTGGGTGCCAAACTGTTTGATCAGGTGACTGCAGCAAATGTTGGAAAACGTTTTGCCATCGTTCTTGACAATAATATTCATTCCGCCCCTGTCATCCGTGAGCGGATTTCAGGCGGTAGCGCCCAGATTTCCGGTAACTTTACCGAGAAAACTGCTGCGGACCTTGCGATTGTACTGCGGGCCGGGGCACTGCCGGCTCCGGTGAAAATTGTCCAGAATGTGACCGTCGGTCCTTCTTTGGGACAGGACTCCATCAACAAGGGGTTGTATGCCGGACTGATCGGAGTGTTGCTGGTCGTTGTTTTTATGGCGATTTATTACAAGTTATCCGGAATGATAGCTGATCTGGGTATGCTATTAAACATACTCTTCCTGATGGGATCTCTGGCTGCACTGGGTGCAACGCTTACTCTGCCCGGTATTGCTGCCATCGTACTACTGGTCGGCATGTCGGTAGACTCGAATGTCATTATATTCGAGCGTATCCGCGAAGAGCTCAAGTTGGGCAAAACGCCCAAATCAGCTCTTGATGCAGGCTATGACAAGGCTTTCCTGACGATTATGGACTCTCATATCACCACCTTGATTACGGCCGCGGTTCTGTTCCAGTTCGGAACCGGACCGGTCAAAGGGTTTGCCGTCTCCTTGAGCCTGGGGGTTATCATCAACCTGTTCACCTCACTGGTTGGCACCAAGGTGATATTTGACATCTTTCTGCACAAGGGATCAGTCAAAAAAATGAGCATATAGGGGGAGTACCGTTCATGGAAATTCTTGGCAAGACCAACATAGACTTTATCGGTAAGCGTAATATTGCATTTATTATTTCGGCAATTGTCGCGATTATCGGCATTATCGGCATCATTCAGATTGGCCGTGGCGTTGCCAATATGGGGATAGATTTTTCCGGCGGCACCGCCATGCAGCTGAAATTCAGCAAGCCATTCGCTATTGCTGATGCCAGAGCCGCACTGCACAAACACGGCATTGCCAAGGCAGATTTACAGGAAATAAAAGAAGGCAACATGCTTCTGGTAAAAATGGCCGGTGCGGCTGTCGGTAAACAATCGGAAATGGTTCAGACCGCCTTTAAAACGGAGTTTACAGACAACCCGTTCTCTGTTGAAAGTTCAACCGAGATCGGCCCTTCTGTTGGCGATAAGCTGCGTAAAGATACGCTGATCGCTGTTGCACTCTCATTGATGGGCATTATTGTCTACATCGCCTGGCGTTTTGATTTGAAATTCGGCATCGGGGCAACAATCGCCACCATACATGATGTACTGGCCATGATCGCCGTTTTCTACCTGTTCAACAAAGAGATCAACCTGCTTTTTATTACCGCTGTGCTGACAATTGCCGGTTATTCGCTCACCGATACGGTGGTTATATTCGACCGTATCCGGGAAAACCTGCATAAAAACCTGAAGGGTGCAATGCATAACATCTTCAATAGCAGTATTAACGAGACTCTCTCCCGTACCATAGTGACATCGCTGACAACCTTTATGGCTGCTCTGGCACTGTTTTTATTCGGTGGCGAGGTAATACACGATTTCTCGTTGGCACTGTTAATAGGAATCGGTGTTGCAACGTATTCATCGGTATTTGTTGCCAGCCCGATCGTTGTTATACTTGAAAACCGGGCCTTGGCAAAAAACGTTAAAACAGCCTGAAATGGTTGATCTGCTGTACGGAGAGGTGTTCTGTGAATAAAGATTCAATTCTGATTGCAGTCGTTGCCCTCATCATCGGATTGTTCGGTGGCTATCTGATCTTCAGTATCAGCAACTCCGGTACGTCTCAACAGCAGAATGGTGCAACCCCGACCGGTACCGGTTCACCCGTTGATTACTCGCAAAGGATTTCCCAGGCAGAAAAGGTTGTTGCTCAGGATCCAAAGAACCTCAATGCGTGGATATCACTGGGTAACGATTATTTTGACATGGAGCAACCGCAGAAATCGATCAATGCCTATGGTAAAGCGCTTGAGATAGAGCCAAACAACCCTGATATTCTTACCGACCAGGGGATTATGTTCCGCAAGGTTGGGTGGTATGACAAGGCGCTTACCAACTTTGAAAAGGCTGGCAAGATCGAACCTAATCATCTGCAAAGCTTGTATAATATCGGCCTCGTTTATGCCGTTGATCTTAAACAGCCTGAAAAGGCGACGAGCTATTGGCGAAGGTATCTGCAACTGGACTCAAGCAGCCAGACCGCTATGCAGATAAAGAGTATGATGGCACAACCGAACAACAACAACATTGCTCCGGCGATGAAATAACCAAGACAGATCCCCCGCTTGCCGGGGGATTTTTTTTGTAATAGGTATAAACAGGTACTGTACAGCATGCAGAAAAAATGGAATGTCAAAACTACGGACGGTGAGAACGGCAGGCGGCTTGCCGGAGATTTGGGAGTGTGTCCCACCACAGCACGGATTATGGCTGCAAGGGGGATTGATACGATTGAGGCTGGCAAGCAGTTTCTCACTCCCACTCTTTCAACCATGCCCGATCCCTTTCTTCTGAAGGGTATGCAGGCAGCGGTAGAGCGGGTGCTGCGAGCCCGTAAAGCCGGTGAAAACGTGTGTGTCTACGGCGATTACGACGTTGATGGCATCAGTGGCACGGCACTGCTGGTTTCTTTTATGCGCCGTGTGGGCTTGCTATGCGACTATTTTATCCCTAATCGTTTTGATGATGGCTACGGTCTCAATAGAGAGTCCCTCCAGCGTATCATCGATTCCGGTGCCACGCTGATTATCTCTGTTGATTGTGGCATTACCTCTTTAGCAGAAGCGGCTTTCTGCCGCACGGCCGGCGTCGATCTGATAATACTTGATCATCATACTCCGGGTGAGAGTATTCCTGAGGCTGCCGCAGTGGTGAATCCCCTGCAACCGGGATGTCCCTATCCGTTTAAAATGCTGGCCGGGGTCGGTGTTGCATTTAACCTGCTGGTGGCGCTACGCAGCCGTATGAGGCAAGAACAGTTGTTTGGGGTCGGCGAAGAGCCGGATCTCCGTGAATGGCTTGATCTGGTTGCACTTGGAACAATTGCCGATGTGGTCCCACTCGTTGGACAAAATCGTACGTATGCTTTCTTTGGTTTGCAACGGCTTGAAAACAGCAGCAGGCCAGGTGTTGCGGCGCTTAAAACAGTTGCCGGGGTTACAGACACCGTTACGTGCGGCCAGGTCGGATTTCGTCTCGCGCCCCGCTTGAATGCTGCCGGGCGCATGGAAAGCGCCGTTCCTGGGGTAGAGCTGCTGCTTAGTGCGAGTGCGGAGGAGTGCTCCCTGATTGCTGGTGAGCTTGATGCGGCAAATGCCGAACGCCAGGCTGTGGAACGGGCCATTCTCGATGAGGCGATAGCGCTGGTTGATGGCGGCGGTAAGTATCCCTCCTGTAAAAGTATTGTACTGGCATCGCCTGTCTGGCATCAGGGCGTTATCGGAATCGTTGCCTCCAGGATTGCCGAACGCTACCACCGCCCGACAATCATGATCGCAATTACTGAAGATGGAACAGCAAAAGGTTCCGGGCGAAGTATCCCCGGATTTCATTTGCTGGAAGCACTAACCGCCTGCTCTGATCATCTGGGGCGTTTTGGTGGGCACCGCTATGCGGCTGGGGTCGGTTTACAGGCTGAGGCAGTTGCTGGTTTTGCTGTCGCCTTTGAAACTGCATCCAGCCATGTTCTTGGTGATTCCGAGCTTGTGCCGACTCTTGACGTTGATTGTGATGTCACCCCGACCGAGATTGATGAAAATCTTGTTCATGAGTTGAAACGTTTGGAGCCGTTTGGTGCCGGGAATCCAGAACCGACACTGATGATGTGCGGAGTTACCATTGTGGAGCGTCGGATTGTCGGAGACGGGCACCTGAAGCTTCGTGTGTCTGCTTCTGGAAAGGTTTTCAGTGCCATTGCATTCCGGCAGGCTGACTCTTTAACGGACGGGATTCTTGACATAGCCTTTTTTCCGGAACTTAATGTTTGGAAAAATACAACCACACTACAATTACGGATTAAAGCAATCCGGAAGACGGAAGTATAATGCAACGGAATGAACGTTTTGATAATGCCGACAGGATCATAAAAATCGGCTTCTGGGTAAATGCAATGCTGATGGTTTTGAAGCTGTCAGCTGGATACTGGGGACATTCAGGTGCCGTCTTTGCAGATGGTATCGAGAGTGCCTGTGATTTTGTTGCGATATTTGCCACCATGATGGCGCTCAAGCTGGGTCGCCAGCCTTTTGACGCTAATCATCCCTATGGTCATGGCCGTGCCGAAAGCCTGGCAGCGCTTCTGGTCTCGCTGGTGATATGTGCCACCGGTGGCTGGATCCTCTATGAATCGGTCGTTACAATCATAACGGGACGTTTCACAACACCCGGTTGGATTGCTGTTGCTGCTGCCGCCGTCACGATTGCTACCAAAGAGTGGCTCTATCGCTTCTCAACCAGGACCGGCAAAAAGCTTGAAAGTCCCGCGCTGTTGGCAATTGCCAAGGATCACCGCAAAGATGCCATCACATCTATTGCAACCCTTGTCGGAGTTATTGGTGCCTTTTTCGGTTTGGGGATTATGGATCCGTTGGCGGCCGGTCTAACCTCGTTTTTTATTCTGCATATCGGTTACCAGACTTTTCGTGAAACGACCCACGATCTGATGGACGGGACAGCGCCGGCCGATTTTATCAATGCGCTGCAAGAGCTGGCGGAAAGTGTCGAATATGTGGAGCATGTTCACGAAATGCGTGCCCGGCGCTCCGGACAGTACATGATTGTTGACCTGAAACTTGAAATGGATCCTGATATGACGGTCAAGCAATCACACGATGTCGCAACTCAAGTCAAAAAACTGATCTTCGATCGCTATCCCGGCGTCGGAGACGTCATGATCCACATTAATCCTCACGATGAGGAGCATGAAGATCTGATCAGGCTATGAGACACGGAGTGTGCTTCTCTGCTCTCCCGTGCAAGTGTCACCGTTACTGCAATTCATCAAGACCGTTACCTCTTCGTTCACACTTGTTTTTCCGCCGGGAAATGAAGCTGAAATGTAGTTGCGCGATAGCCCCCTGCACAGCCCTGTCTTCTCACTATACCCCTGTACAAGTATGTCCAGCTCCCTGCCGGTAAAGCGTTCCAGAAAAGCCGCTTTTTTTAATGTGGCAATGCCTCTCAAGTGTGCTGCCCGCTCAGTAACAATCTGAGCCGGAATGTGATCATTCATGCCGGCTGCTCTCGTGCCGGGACGTTTGGAATAGGGAAAAACGTGCAGGTCTGAAAAGGGCAGTTCCTCGCACAGGTGGACGGTCTCTTCAAACTCCTTCTCCGACTCCCCGGGAAATCCGGCAATTACATCGGCGCCGATAAAGGCATCCGGCATGGCAGTAGAAATCCTTGCCGTTAAATCACGAAAGAGGTCAGAGGTGTACGGTCTCCCCATGCGACTCAATACCGAATTGCTGCCGCTCTGCAGTGGCAGGTGCAGGTGCGGACAGATGTTCTGCGATCTGGACATCAGTTGCAGAAGTTCATTGCTGACTTCATTCGGCTCAATTGAACCGATACGCAGTCGCGGCACAATACCGGCTGTGTCGATCTCCCTTACCAGAGACGCCAGCGAAAGAGAAGGCTTCAGGTCCAGGCCATAGGCACCAAGATGGATGCCGGTCAGCACAATCTCTTTGAAACCATTGTCTGTAAGATCCTGAACCCCGCGGAGAATATCTGCAGGATGAACGCTGCGACTGCGGCCACGGGCGTAGGGAACGATGCAGTATGCGCAGAACGAATTACAGCCATTCTGGATCTGGAGAAAAGCACGGGTGTGCTCGGCAAAGCTGGTCAGCTTGAGAGGGTCTGCCTGACTGATTGCGGAAATGTCGGATACGCAATGATCAGTCGATTCGAGAAGTGTTGAGATGTGTTGTTTCTCCTGATTGCCTAACACTGAGTCCAATTCCGTCATTTTTTCCAGCTCACCGGGTGAAACCTGGGCATAGCAGCCGGTGGCGACAATACGCGATTCAGGGTTCAGACGGCGGGCCCGGCGGATCAGACGGCGGGTCTCTGCGTCTGTTCTGGCGGTAACCGTGCAGGAGTTGACTATATAAATGTCAGACGGTTCAGAGAATGGGACGACAAGATACCCGGCTGCCTTTAACTGCTCAATCATGGCAGCTGATTCGAATTGATTGGTTTTACATCCCAGTGTGCTTATGGCTACGCGTTTCATGTCGGTGTGAGATCCTTTTCAAGTTTTGCAATAGTCCTGCTGACGTAGATGACAACTACCAGTGCCGCCGACCACGTGATGCCGAAAATCCCCCACCAGATGCCGGCCAGCCCCAATCCCATGACTGTCGTGAACAGATGGAATACGAATAACGGCCCGGCAATCTGGCGAAAGAGGCCGACGGTGAGTCCGAAAAGGGGCATTCTTATGCCCTGCATTACAGATATATTAATATAGAGCAGAACATACGCGGGCATTACAAGTGCCTCTATTGCAAGAAATCTGGCCCCGACATCAATGACGGAGACATCGTTGGTGAAGAATCCCATTAAGCGGTAGCGGTACAGTAGTGCGCCCGTTGCGCCACACAAAGCGAACAGGACGCCGTAACGGAGCGAGACCCTGACGGTTTCGCGGATGCGGTCGATTCTTTTGGCACCGTAATTCTGTGCAGTCAGGGCCAGCGTGGAGATATTAAGCCCCATGACCGGCAGCAGCACGATTTGCTCAATGCGCGTTCCGATACCATAGGCAGCGACGGCCTGAGCGCCAAAGCGTCCTGCAAACCAGATAATAACGAAGATGCCGAGCGAAACCGTCATCATGTTCATGGCAGACGGGAAACCCTGTCTGAAAAGTTCGCGGAAATAACTGTAGCGAGGCCGAAGGTCATGAAGATGAAAAGATGGCATGCTGCCGGTCTTAGATAACTGGCTGAAGAGATAAAAAACACCGGCACACTGGATTAGAACCGTTGCCAGCGCAATCCCCGCCAGTCCCAGAGCCGGAAGCCCAATCCCGCCGTACATAAACCATGGGTCCAGAATCAGATTGAGAAAAAAACCGCAGATTAAAAAGTTGCGGTATGCCTGAGTATTGCCGTGTGCGTTGAGGATTGCATTCATCACGAAATTAAGCAGGAAAAAAGTGCTGCCGGTGAAAATGACGTTCATGTAACTCAGTGCGAGCGCAAGATAGTTACCACGGGCACCCATCATAGTGAAGATCCATGGAGCCATCAGCAGGCCAACTGCTGTCAGGGCCAGTGCATGGAGCAGGGCGAATGAGAGCGATTGTGATAGATAACGCTGTGCCTCGTTGCGATCTCCGCGTCCCAGAGCATTGCCGATCAGCGTCGTGGCGCCGCTTGATACACCGCTGCCTATTGCCAGAATCAGAAAGAAAACCGGGAAGGAGAGCGACATTGCAGCAAGAGCGTTGGTGGATAGTTGTCCGCCGTACCAAGTGTCGACAACGTTAAACATGGTGTTGAAGAAAAAGCCGGTTCCCGCCGGTATCGCAAGGCGCCTGACAAGCTGGTGGATCGGGGCGGATATCAGGTCAGAAGTCATTGTTGCAGGGTAAGATGTCCGGTGGCACCGGTCAAGGAAAAACAGTTGGCCGTTTTAGTTGAAAAATTTGCAAAAAACGGCTAAAACGGAACACAATTTTATTTGTCGTAAATGCAGCAACTCTTTACTATCTTCTGGAGGCACTCATGAGTTTAATCAAGTTGTACGATACAACACTGCGGGATGGTACCCAGGCTGAAGATATCTCTTTTTTGGTTGAGGATAAAATCCGTATTGCCCATAAGCTTGATGAGTTGGGCGTTCATTATATTGAGGGTGGGTGGCCAGGTAGCAACCCCAAGGACGTCGCTTTTTTTAAGGACATCAAAAAAGAGAAGTTGGCTCAGGCCAAGATTGCGGCATTTGGCTCTACCCGCCGTGCCAAGGTGACACCTGACAAGGATAGCAATATCATCACGCTGATTAAAGCCGAAGCGGATGCCATTACCATTTTTGGTAAAACCTGGGATTTTCATGTGCGTGAGGCGTTGCGCATTTCTTTGGAAGAAAACCTGGAGCTTATTTTTGATTCACTGGAATATCTGAAAAAACATGCTCCGGAAGTTTTTTATGATGCCGAGCATTTTTTTGACGGCTACAAGGCCAATCCGGAGTACGCCATTAAGACGCTGCAGGCAGCAGAAAATGCCAACGTGGACTGCATTATTCTGTGCGACACCAACGGCGGTACCATGCCGTTTGAGGTTGCAGAAATTATTAAAACGGTTAAGAAGCATATCAAAACCCCGCTTGGTATCCATACTCATAACGATAGCGAATGCGCCGTTGCCAACACCATGATTGCCGTTGAGCAGGGCATAGTGCAGGTACAGGGGACCATTAACGGTTTTGGTGAGCGCTGTGGTAACGCCAATCTCTGCTCCATTATTCCGGCCCTGAAGGCAAAGATGAAGAAGGAGTGTATCACTGACGAGCAGATGCGGCACCTGCGCGAAGTCTCCCGTTATGTGTACGAATTGGCTAATATATCGCCAAACAAGCATCAGGCCTATGTCGGCAACTCTGCCTTTGCCCACAAGGGTGGGGTGCATGTCAGTGCTATCCAGCGACACCCTGAAACGTATGAGCATATGCGCCCGGAGTTGGTTGGGAATTGCACCCGCGTACTGATTTCTGATCTGTCCGGTCGGTCCAATATTCTAGCCAAGGCGGAAGAGTTCAATATCAATCTGGACAGTAAAGATCCGGTCACTTTGGAGATTCTTGATAATATCAAGGATATGGAAAATCGCGGCTACCAGTTTGAGGGGGCTGAAGCTTCATTTGAGCTGTTGATGAAAAAAGCTCTCGGAGCTCATAAAAAATTCTTTACCGTACTTGGTTTTCGGGTTATCGACGAAAAGCGTGGCGAGGATCAGAAGCCGGTGGCTGAAGCTACGATCATGGTCAAAGTTGGTGGTAAGGTGGAGCATACTGCCGCAGAGGGTAATGGCCCGGTTAATGCCCTTGATAATGCGATCCGTAAGGCTCTCGAAAAGTTCTACCCAAAACTGAAAGAAGTAAAACTCCTTGACTACAAGGTGCGTGTCCTTCCAGCCGGCCAGGGGACGGCTTCTTCAACCCGCGTACTGATAGAGTCCGGTGACAAGCATGCCCGTTGGGGGACTGTTGGAGTGTCAGACAATATCATAGATGCTTCCTATCAAGCTCTGATTGACAGCATCGATTACAAGCTGCATAAGTCGGAGGAATAAGCTGAGGAGTGAGGTCATGCAGCGGGTTGTAATGGTTGTGTGCGCCGCACTGCTCTTTATGCCGTTAGTGTTGAAAAGCCGTATGAGTAAGGAACCCCCTGCTCATACGGCTTTTGCCGTTTTACCCGGCGGCAGGATATATGTCAAGGTCAGCGGTGCTGTCCTTTATCCAGGGGTTTATGAAATCTCCGCCAATGCAATGGCAGATAGTGTCATAAAATTGGCGGTACAGCAAAGCCCATTAACACGGCCATTAGTCGCAGCTTCTGCTACACGTCCGTTGTTGAATGGGTCTGCTGTCAGTCTGTCTGGACAGCCTGACGGCTCTCTGCTGTTGGCTGTGGATCAAATGACCGTTCCTGAGAAAATGATTTTGGGTATTCCGCTCGATATTGGGGTGATGAGTGAGGCCGATTTTAACTGCTTGCCGGGAATCGGCCCGGTCTTAGCGAGGAGAATTGTTGTATGGCGTCATAATAATGGCGGTATTTTGACTGCCAGGGACCTCGCTGGAATCGAAGGGATCGGTAAGGTGAAATATAAAATTCTTTGTAAATACCTATAACTATTTGGAAATAAACAATAGTATGTTGTTGTTGTTGTTAAAATGACGTGGTAAACATTAGTTGGCACATATGATGTAAGTACCTCGCTATTGATATTTAATTACAGTAGTAGGGGGGGATTCTATGCATTGTCCACGTTGCAAAGGTCGCATGTTCGCTGAAAAGTACTATGACTTTGTCCGTTCCTTCGATGCCTGGAAATGTACCTGTTGTGGCGAACTGCTGGATTCCACCATTCTTGCCAATCGGGCAAGGAACAACAATACGCAGCTTGGGTAGTGGCAATACCGTATTCAAGTAATATGGTAACAGGGGACCTGATTTCAGGTTCCCTTTTTGTTTGACACGACATCGCTGACAGGTTAATGAACAGCTCCACGTTTTGATTTATTATTGAGTTGAGGAGTTGTTCTGTATGAGGAATGATGGTCGCTGTGCCAACGCTTTACGTCCGGTCAAATTGACGCGGAATTTTACCAAGCATGCTGAAGGCTCTGTTTTAATAGAGTTTGGTGATACAAAGGTTCTCTGTACAGCCTCGGTTGAGGAGTCGGTGCCCTCCTTTTTGCGGGGTAAGGGTACCGGCTGGGTAACAGCCGAATACGCGATGTTGCCGCGGGCAACACATACCCGCTCTCAGCGTGAAGCGGCAAAAGGGAAGCAGACCGGCCGCACTCTTGAAATTCAGCGTCTAATCGGTCGTTCACTGCGGGCGGTGACCGATCTTGCAAAACTGGGCGAGCGCTCTATTTATATTGACTGTGATGTCATCCAGGCTGATGGCGGCACACGGACCGCTTCCATAACCGGAGCGTATGTCGCACTTGTCGATGCGTTAACAACGTTGAAGTCAAAGGGGCTTTTAGCTGAAATTCCGCTCAAGGAGGCTGTTGCAGCGGTAAGTGTCGGGATCGTGGAGGGAGAGGCCCTGCTTGACCTCAATTATCTGGAGGACTCTTCTGCAGAAGTTGATATGAATTTTGTCATAACCTCCAGTGGCCGCTTTGTGGAGGTGCAGGGTACGGCGGAGGCGGAGCCTTTTACGTGTGCGGAGATGGATGTCATGCGTAATCTTGCAATTGATGGCGTGCAGCAACTCTTTACATTTCAGCAGGAAGCGTTGGGTAAATGAAAAATCTGATAGTCGCAACACGTAACAAGGGCAAAATCCTGGAAATAAATGCATTGCTGGCAGGTCTGGTTGACCAGGTCAGTAGCGCTGCCGATTTTGCCGATTTTCCGGAGACAGTGGAGGATGGAGCCACTTTTGAGGAAAACGCCCTTAAGAAAGCCCGCGAGGCCTCACGTTTTTCAGGGCTTCCGGCGCTGGCTGATGACTCCGGACTGGTTGTTGATGCCCTGGAAGGTCGCCCCGGTGTTTTTTCTGCTCGTTATGCCGGAGTTGGGGCCAGTGATACTGCTAACAACGAGAGGCTTCTTCGCGAATGCCAAAGTGTTCCGAAGGAACATCGCCAGGCTGCCTTTGTCTGTGTGCTGGCATTTGTGACGCCTGACGGAGTTGAGCAGCTTTTTACCGGCAGGGTTACCGGCCGGATACTTTTTGAAGCGAGAGGGGAGGCGGGGTTTGGATATGATCCGCTTTTTCTGGTGGATGGTTTTGAGCGCAGTATGGCAGAGTTGGGGCTGGCAGAGAAAAACGCCGTAAGCCACCGCGCCCAGGCATTTAATAAATTTCGTGAATACATCAAAACAATGAAGTAATGCTATGTTTGGATAAAGCAGAAAGACAAAAGGGATTACTATTTTGAAAAAAGATAAGTTTGAACATGCGAGGCCGAAACCGGTACGCCAGTCAACGCAAAAAGCGGCTGAAAAGGTTGAGACAGGCAAGCCTTTTGTGCCACTGACGCGTAAAAATGTTCTGGAGTTGCGTATATCATCTCTGGATGAAGATGGTTACGGAACCGTGCGCAGTGAAGACGGGATGACCCTCAAGGTTGGCGGAGCGCTGCCGGGCGATGTCGTCTTTGCAGGTGTCGACCATGTTGCAGGTGGTACAGCATTTTGTCATGTGAAAAAAATGATTCAGCCATCGCCACTACGAAGTAATAATCCTCCCTGTCGTGAAAGTGCTGACTGTTTCGGTTGTCCGTTGATCGGGATGAAATATTCCGAACAGAAAAACTGGAAGCGGGGCATGATTCTGGCCGAAATGGCTAAATACCCCGCTTTGTCAGATTGTGTAGTGCATCCTCTGCTCTCACCAGATAATCTGATTCATTATCGTACGACAGCAAAACTGACAGTCGCCGGTAAATTCTCCGAGCCTTTTATCGGGATATATCGCCGGGCAAGTCATGATGTTTATGACCTGGAGCAGTGTCCGATCCATCACCCTCTGATCGACAAGGTGGTTGAAGCTGTCAGAAAGGGCATCAAAAAAGGGAAGGTGCAGGTATACAATCCACAGAGTAAAATGGGGTTGCTACGCTACCTGGTGGTGCGTGTCTCGACCCATGAAAAAAAGGCGATGGTGGTTTTTGTTACTGCCAAGCGTTCATTTAATGAAATTCACCATCTGGGTCGTTTTGTACAGGATATGGTGCCAGAGGTTGAAATTGTTGTTCAAAATGTCAACGCAACTGAAGGTAACGTAATTATGGGGCAGAAAGATCATTTTCTGACCAAGAAACTGTACCTGACAGAGCAGATAGGCGATATCTCCTTCAGGCTTTCCCCGCGCTCATTTTTTCAGGTTAATAATAGCGGTGCAAATCTTATTTACAGCAAAGTGCGTGAATGGGCTGCGCTTACCGGGTCTGAGACGGTGCTGGATCTGTACTGCGGTATTGGTGGCATTGCGCTTTTTCTTGCTGGAACGGCCAAAAACATCATTGGTGTTGAAGTCGTAGAAGAGGCCGTTGCCGACGCAACGATGAATGCTCGAATAAACGGCATCAAAAACTGCCGCTTTGAGGCCGGTGATGTTGCCGACTTGCTTGATGAAATGGCAGAAGAACACCTCGCCGTCGATGTGGCGGTATTGAATCCACCACGTAAGGGGTGTGATCAAAATGTGCTGGAGCGGGTAGCCGCCATCGGACCAAAATCAATCCTCTATGTTTCGTGCTCACCGCAGAGTCTTGCCCGGGACCTTGACATTTTGAACAAGCTTGGATATGCCTGTCGCGAAATTCAGCCGGTTGACATGTTTCCACAGACTGTACATGTAGAGAATGTCGCAAGGTTGGAGCAAATTAGATGATTGAGGTAGTAAAATCAGCTTGACATCTATGGAGCAACTTGCTATTACTCATCAGCTTTTTGATGTAGGCGCGTAGCTCAGCGGGAGAGCGCTACCCTGACACGGTAGAGGTCGGCGGTTCGACACCGCCCGCGCCTACCATTAATAAAGCAGAGTTGAAGCAGGCAGGATGCAGGCATCGATGTATCGATGCCTTTTCTGTTTGCCCTCTTAAAGGGAAAACAATGGCTACAATAACAATTACACTTCCTGATAATTCTTCCCGTGAACTTAACGAAGGAGCCACGGTCTACGATCTGGCAGCCTCAATCGGTGCCGGTCTGGCAAAAGCCGCGCTCGCTGGAAAGATCAACGGGCTACTGGTAGATCTCTCGTGCAGTCTCTCTGATGGTGACCGCATTGAAATCATTACCGAAAAAAGTCCTGAAGCGCTTGAGATAATTCGCCACTCAGCTTCACATCTGATGGCTCAGGCCGTTAAAGAACTTTTCCCCCAAGCCAAGGTTACAATCGGCCCTGCCATCGAAACCGGGTTCTATTATGATTTTGATGTGGAAAAGCCATTTACGCCTGAAGATCTTGAGCGTATCGAGGCCAAAATGCTGGTGCTGGCCTCCGCGGATCAGAAGATAGAGCGCCACGAATATTCCAGCGCTGAAGCCATCAGCATGTTTGAGTCTATGGGTGAGCCGTACAAGACCGAGCTTATAAATGATCTCGGCGTCGAACGCGTCTCAGTATATAGTCAGGGTACTTTTGCCGATCTCTGTCGCGGCCCGCATCTCCCTTCAACGGCAAAGATCAAGGCTTTTAAGCTGCTTTCCATCGCCGGCGCATACTGGCGTGGTGATGAAAAGAACCGCATGCTTCAACGTATTTATGGAACCGCTTTTGTTGACAAAAAAGAGCTGGAAGCATATCTGCATCGTATTGAAGAGGCAAAACGGCGTGATCACCGCAAGATCGGTCGTGAGCTTGACCTGTTCTCCTTCTCGGATGAAGTGGGCGCCGGCTTTCCGATCTGGCATCCAAAAGGTGCCATGTTGCGCACGGTTCTGGAAGATTTTGAGCGCAAGGAACATTTAAAGCGCGACTATGATATTGTTGTCGGTCCCCAGATCCTTAAGAGCGAGCTCTGGCAGCGTTCAGGGCACTACGAAAATTATCGTGAAAACATGTATTTCACCGAGGTGGATGAGCAGAGTTACGGCATAAAGCCGATGAACTGCCTCTCTCACATGATGATATACAAGTCCCAGTTACGCAGCTATCGTGACCTACCCCTCCGTTATTTTGAACTTGGGACGGTGCATCGACATGAGCGGGCCGGAGTGCTTCACGGTCTCATGCGGGTACGATGCTTTACTCAGGATGATGCCCATATCCTCTGCACTCCTGAACAGCTGGATGCCGAAATTAAAGGTGTAATCGCCTTTGTCAACGACGTGATGACTATTTTCGGTTTTGAGTACGAAATGGAACTTTCAACCCGTCCGGAAAAATCAATCGGATCTGATTCTGACTGGGAGCAGGCTACTGGCGCATTGTTGACTGCACTCAAAGATTCCGGTCGTCCATACGAGATAAATGAGGGTGATGGCGCGTTCTACGGGCCTAAAATAGATATAAAACTGCGTGATTGTCTTGACAGGAGATGGCAGTGTGCTACTATTCAGTGCGATTTTACTCTGCCTGAACGGTTTGATCTCACCTATGTAGCGTCTGATGGAGAACGCAAGCGTCCCATCATGGTGCATCGCGTGATCCTCGGTTCAATTGAACGTTTCATCGGTGTTCTTATTGAGCATTTTGCCGGTAGTTTTCCGCTTTGGATTTCTCCGGTTCAAGCGGTTGTTGTGACTGTTACAGATAACCAGATACCTTTTGCTCAGGATGTCTACAGGCAGTTGCGTAATGCCGGAATACGTGTTGAACGTGATATCCGCAATGAAAAGCTGAGCTTCAAGATTCGTGAGGCACAGTTGCAAAAGATTCCCTACATGTTGGTTATAGGGGATAAAGAAGTTGAACAGGGTACGGTCACGCCGCGCTATCGGGACGGCAAAAATCTGCCGGCCATGAAGCCGGAAGAATTTATTGATTTTGTAACTGCGGAATGTAAAAACTTTAAATAGTATGTATGTCAGATAGCAGCGAATAATAAACTGCTGTCAGGAGGTGTCGCCATAGCAAAACCGACCGTCAATATCAATCAGGCCATCAGGGTTTCTGAGGTTCGCGTAATTGGTGCAACAGGAGAGGCGTTGGGCGTTCTTTCCCTTGCGCAGGCACTCGAACTGGCCGAACAACAGCAGTTGGATCTTGTGGAGGTTTCTCCAACAGCCGTTCCACCTGTCTGCAGGATAATGGACTATGGCAAGTTCAAGTATCAGCAAAGTAAAAAGCTGCAGGAAGCAAAAAAGAAGCAGGTTCATGTTCTGCTGAAGGAAGTAAAGCTTCGGCCGAAGACGGATAGTCATGATCTTGAATTTAAGATTAACAACGTCAAGCGCTTTCTTGAAGAGGGCAATAAGGCAAAAATTACGCTTGTATTTCGTGGCCGTGAAATCACCCATATGGATGTCGGTCGGGCTGTGATTGAAAGGGTAGCGAAAGAACTTCAGGATGTGTGCGTTATTGAAAATCAACCACGGGTTGAGGGGCGTAACATGTATATGATTGTTGCACCTAAACCTAAAAAATAACTTTTTATCACCTCTGTCAGATCAATAATTGATAACAAAGAAGGAGTTTTTATGCCAAAGATTAAAACAAATCGTGGCGCTGCAAAGCGTTTCAAAAAATCGGCTTCTGGCCGCATCAAGTGTGGATGTGCTTTTACCAGCCACATTCTTACCCCTATGTCACGTAAACGTAAGCGTAACTTGCGTGGTGGTTCAATGGTCGCAGCTGTTGACCAGAAGAATATTTCCCGTTTGATTCCTTATAAGTAACCAATGTATTTCGTCCTTGTGATGAGAAGCGTAATGCCAAGAACCATGAGGAAATTGTCTCCCCTTGTGGATCTGGCCAATTCAGCAACAAAGGAGTAGTCGTATGGCACGTGTAAAAAGAGGATTTAAAGCGAGACGCAGGCGTAATAAGGTATTGAAACTGGCTAAAGGTTACCGTGGAGCGCGCAGCAAGCTGTTTCGCAGTGCTACAGAAGCGGTAGACCGTGCTTTAAATTATGCCTTCCGCGATCGTCGCGTCAAAAAACGTGATTTCCGCAGTCTCTGGATTGTTCGTATCAATGCGGCTTCACGCATCAATGGCTTGTCTTACAGCAAGTTCATCTTTGGTCTTAAAAAAGCCAATATCCAGATCGACCGTAAGGTCCTTGCAGATATTGCCGTGACAGACCCGAATGGGTTTGCGCAGATTGCGGAGCTTGCAAAGGCCGGAATCTAGTCACTTTGTAAGTTCAATGAGGAAAAGGGAATGGGAATAGATCCCATTCCCTTTTTTGTACAGCATGGATATGCTGTCACTACTATTTATGTCTCAAAGGTATTCAATTATGCGGGAACAACTTGATCAATTGAGAAACGGCGCCATGCAGGCTATCGCCGCAGCGTCCTCAGTAGAGCAACTTCAGGATATACGTGTACGTCTTCTTGGTCGTAAAGGTGAGTTGACAGCCCTTATGAAGGGTCTTGGTGGTCTGGCCGCTGATGAACGTCCGGTTGTCGGGCAGCTGGTTAACACTGTACGCGATGAAATTGAATCTGCACTTGGTGCAGCGATAGTTTCGGCACAGGAGCAGGTTATTGCTGTTCGTCTTCAGTCTGAGCGGATCGACATCTCTCTTCCCGGGCGCCGTCCGCTTAAAGGTACCAAGCATCCGGTAACTCTGGTTATTGAGGAGATATGCTCAATTTTTTCAGGACTCGGATTTGCTGTTGCCGAGGGGCCGGAAATCGAGCATGACTGGTATAACTTTGAGGCACTCAACTTTCCACCGGAACATCCGGCAAGAGACATGCAGGATACGTTTTTTGTTGAAAATAATATGTTGCTGCGAACTCATACCTCACCGGTACAGATACGAACAATGCTCAAGCAAAAGCCGCCGTTGCGTATTATAGCTCCCGGAACAGTTTATCGTTGTGATTCTGATGCGACACATTCTCCGATGTTTCATCAGATAGAAGGTCTGATGGTCGACACCGGGGTGACCTTTGGTGACCTTAAGGGAATACTCACCGTGTTCACAAACCAGCTCTTCGGACAAAAAACCGGAGTGAGATTGCGTCCCAGTTATTTCCCGTTTACTGAACCGTCGGCAGAGGTGGATATCGCTTGTGTCATCTGCGGTGGCAAGGGGTGCCGTGTCTGTAAAAATACCGGCTGGCTTGAAATCCTTGGTGCCGGAATGGTTGATCCGGAAGTCTATCGCCATGTACAGTACGATGCCGAGAATATCTCCGGTTTTGCCTTTGGCATGGGGATTGAGCGCATAGCAATGTTAAAGTACGGCATCTCCGACATGCGTCTCCTGTTTGAAAACGATGTCCGCTTTCTTCGGCAGTTCTAACCTCATTTTATTAATTGGTGCATTGATATGAACGTTACATACAATTGGCTAAAAGAATTTGTTGATTTTGATGCTACTCCCGATGAGTTAGCGGCGCTGTTAACCATGCTTGGACTTGAGGTTGAGTCAATGGCAAAGCTTGGTGCCGGGCTGGATGACGTTGTTGTGGCGCTGGTCGAGGAAAAACGGCAGCATCCCAATGCCGATAAACTGTCACTGTGCCGCGTGAACAACGGCACAGAAGTTGTGGATGTCGTCTGCGGTGCCCAGAACTTTAACCAGGGGGATACCGTTGCACTGGCCCAGATCGGTGCGGTGCTCCCCGGCGATTTTAAAATCAAGAAATCGAAGATCCGCGGCGAGGAATCATTCGGCATGCTCTGTTCTGAGAAAGAACTTGGCCTGGCTGAAGAGAGCGCCGGAATTATGGTGCTGCAACCGTCAGTTGCGCCACTGGGTACACCGGTATTTGCCGCACTTGGCCGCAAAGACACGATCTTTGAGATTGGCTTGACGCCTAACCGCTCTGACTGTTTGAGTGTGGTAGGGATTGCGCGGGACATTGCTGCTAAGCTTGATCTTAAAATAAAACATCCGCACAGCACATTGGTAGAAGGATCTGAGAAGGTGGATTCGATTATCGGAGTAACTGTTGAAAACACAGAACTCTGTCCACGCTATGCAGCCCGCTATATCTCTGGTTGTAAAATTGCACCTTCGCCTGAATGGCTGGTAAAGCGACTGGGCGATATTGGCATCCGTTCAATTAACAATGTGGTCGACGTTACAAACCTGATCATGATGGAGTTGGGGCAGCCGCTCCATGCATTCGATTGCCAGCAGCTTGCAGGGAATCGAATTGTTGTGCGTACCGCAGAAGATGGTGAGCTGTTCACCACCCTCGACAATCAACAGCGCGTATTAAATTCGGCAGATCTTGTTGTTTGCGATGCAGAGCGCCCTGTTGCGCTGGCTGGAGTAATGGGTGGATTGAACTCGGAGATTGAGAGCACAACGACATCAATTCTGCTAGAGAGCGCTTTTTTTAAGCCCTCAGCGATTAGGAAAACCAGCAAGCGTCTTGGCCTCCATACAGAGTCGTCACATCGCTTTGAACGTGGCATAGATATTGACGGGGTAGGGCGTGCGCTTGACAGGGCAGCCTCACTGATCGTTGAGCTAGCCGGTGGCGTGCTTGCTAACGGATCTATTGATGTTTATCCGGGCAAAAGCGAACGTACGGCAATTGCATTCCGTCCTGAAAAAGCTAATGAACTGATCGGTATTAATCTTGAGCGGGCAGTCATCTTGGACATTCTTACGCGCCTGGAATGTCACATTACGAACTGTGCTGACGGATCGGTTGCTGTTATTCCACCTCATTATCGAATTGATATAGAGCGTGAAATAGATTTGATTGAAGAAATCGCCCGTTTGAATGGCTACGATAAAATTCCTGCAACCATGCCTATTGCGAGGGTTGTTTCTGATAGGCCCTCTCGGCACCAGGAAACAGAAAGACGGGTGAGGGATTTGCTCGTTAATAACGGTATGACCGAAATTATCAACTTCAGCTTCACAGCGCCAGACGCCGCAGGCAAGTTGCTGCTGAGTGAGGATGACCCGCGCCACATTGCCATTAAGCTGGCCAATCCGCTTGTTGACGAACAATCTGTTATGCGCACAACGCTGTTGCCTGGTCTTCTGGAGACAACAGCCAGAAATATGAACTTCCGTTCGCTTGATCTTAAGCTCTTTGAAATGAGACGTGTCTACTTTCCAGGCGATGGCGAAGACATGCCTCGTGAGCCACTTTGTATCGTGGGAGCCATAACCGGTTCACGCGACGGTGACGGCTGGAGTCGACCTAACGAAGCGGTTGATTTCTTTGATGCTAAGGGAATTGTTGAAACAGTCCTCGATGCTCTTGATGTTGGAGGGGTTTCGTGGGTTACTGAAAATACGGAACCATATTTCCATCCTGGCAAGTCGTGCCGTGTATTTTCAGGTCGTGAACAGATAGGGTCTGTAGGCGAGCTGCATCCATTGGTACAAAAGAACTTTGAAATTGAAAAACCAGTATTCTGCTTTGAGCTTAATTTTGAAAAGCTCGTACAGCTTTCAAAAACTAAAAAAACAATTTTGGCTCCTTCCAAGTTTCCTGACAGCAGTCGCGATATTGCTATGCTGATTCCTGAAGAGCTTGCAGCTGTCAAGATCGTTGAATGTATCCGTATGGAAAAATCAAAAGAAATTGAGCACGTGCAAATTTTTGACGTCTATCGCGGAAAAGGTGTCCCCGATGGATATAAAAGTGTTGCTGTGCGCATTCGCTATCGGTCCTTTGAGCGTACTCTAGCTGAAGAAGAGATCTCCGCACTACACAAAAAAATAGTTACCAGTCTGACAGATAAATTACAGGTAACGGTACGATAAATTTATTGCGTAATAGAAATCTGTGTGCTATAAAATTTCTCCTTTTGATTCAGTGCATTAACCGGTAAATACAGAGGTAAATATGACAAAAGCAGACATCGTTGAACGCATTCATCAGAGAATTGGGTTTTCAAAAAAAGAATCTGCTGAAATGGTCGAAACGGTCTTCGGACTTCTTAAGTTAACATTGGAATCAGGCGAAAAAATCAAGATTGCCGGATTCGGTAATTTTGTCGTAAAACAAAAGGCCGATCGTCGCGGTCGCAATCCTCAGACAGGCGAGACTATCACAATAAATGCACGCAGAATTCTGACATTCAAGCCAAGTCAGGTTTTGAAAAGTGCAATAAACGCTGAAGTCAAGTAGGTCTTGTACGGGCTGGTTTTGCTATGTATTCAATGATGCCTGAAAAAATGTTCTATAAAATTGGCGAAGTTGCAGAAGCTGCCGGTGTTAAAACATCAGTATTACGTTTTTGGGAATCTGAATTTGTATTTTTAAAGCCAGTTAAAAGTAGTTCCGGTCAACGCTTGTATTCTAAAAGTGAATTAGATCTTGTCTTGCAGGTAAAGCATCTGTTGTATGACGAGAAATTTACAATAGAAGGTGTGAAAAAGCGTATCACGACAAAAGGTAAGCTTATTAACGCTGATGATCATTTCGCCACTATGGTTAACACGGATCACAGCGAATTGTTAAGGTCTGTCAGAAGTGATTTAAGAATATTGCGAGAGTTGTTGTAATTTGGTTTTCGGTGCGTAGCGCAGCCTGGTAGCGCACTAGACTGGGGGTCTAGTGGTCGCAAGTTCAAATCTTGTCGCACCGACCATAAATAACAGGGACTTAGCCTTAGCGGTTGAGTCCCTGTTTTTGTTTGTGCACCACAATATATAGTAAACCTGCTATGGAAGATACGCGTGCTGCCAAGGATCTTAAATGACGGTTCGGTTGCTGCTTTGTAGACATTCCTGATGACAATAATTTTTTTACTAAAAGATCAGGCAAATAAAAGCCGTCACACGATGCGTGTAACGGCTTTTATTTTAATCAAAGAGACTTCGGGTCATTTACCTTCATACTTTGACCAATATGTAGCTCGTTGGTCGCTCACTTTGCCCATAGGCCACTTGGTGATAACTAAAAATACCACGAAAGAAAACGCCCACATAATTCCGATTCCAATAACGCTCATAGTTTTAAACTCCTTAAGAATCACCATGGACTCTTTCGTTATATTACACCAGACAATAAAATGACTTGTTCCAGTACATGCGACAACTTAGCCAATCATGGGATCATAAGCGGTTTATGGCAACTTGCGGCTCAAACAGAAACTCTCATTTAAACTATCTACTTGGTAAGGAAGGTTACGTTCCAGCCAAGAGACATCGAGGATTTAACCCGCTCCACCCGCACCAAGATGCAGGCGGGCAATGGCTGGATATTTACAACTTAAAATTCGACTTTGCCGCACGTGCAGCACTCTTCTTGCGCGGCTTAACGTTTGCGACAGTTTCCTCGAATGCGAAACTGAAATCACCACCTTTGGCCACATCCAGCCTGACAGCTGCCGGCATGTCGCCGCTCCCCATCTGCATCAGTATCTTTTCCGAGAGCTGGGGGAGGATCGTGCCGCGCATGATGTGATCAATATTCCTGGCCCCGGTTTCCACCTCGGTGCAGCGCTCCGCGATGCATTCCAGCACAGCGTCCGAATAGGCAAACGTCATCTTGTGGCTCTCCATCAGCCGATCGGCTAGTTTGTTCAGTCGCAGGGTGACGATCTGCTTCATGAACGATGGGTCGAGCAGATAGAAGGGCACAATCGTCATGCGGGCCAGCAGCGCCGGTTTGAAATGGCGTGACAGCAGCGGCCTGATCGCCTCTGCGAGCGCCTCGGGTGACGGCCGGTCCAATCCTGCGCAGAGCTGGCTGATCTGTTCCGAGGCCAGGTTGCTGGTCAGGAACATCACCGTATTCTTGAAGTCGATATCGCGCCCCTCGCTGTCCGACAGGCTCCCCTTGTCGAAGACCTGATAGAACAGGGTGACCACATCCAGATGGGCCTTTTCCACCTCATCCATCAGCACCACCGAATAGGGCTGGCGCCGCACCGCTTCGGTCAGCAGGCCCCCTTCGCCGAAGCCGACGTAACCGGGGGGCGAGCCGATCAGACGGCTGACCGTGTGTGCCTCCTGGAATTCGCTCATGTTGATGGTCGTCAGAAAACGGTCGCCGCCAAACAGCAGATCAGCCACCGCCATGGCGGTCTCGGTCTTGCCGACACCGGATGGTCCGACCAGCAGAAAGATCCCCTGGGGGCGGGTAGGGTCGTTCAGACCTGCCTTGGCGGCGCGCACCGTTTCGCCGATGATGCGGATCGACTCGTCCTGTCCCTTGATGCGTCGGCGCAGGTCGTTCTCCAGCTGCATGGCAGAGCCGGCCTGGTCGCGCAGCACCTTGCCCAGCGGGATGCCGGTCCAGTCTGAAACCACCTTGGCCACCACGTCCGGATCGACCTCGATCCGTACCAGGGGAGCACCGTCCTGAATCTTGGTTAACTGGATTGTCAGTGTGGCAATCTTTGCTTTAATCTCTTTATGGCGCGCTGCGGCGTCAGCCTCCCCGGCCACAACACCCAGTTCCCTGCGCAACTCAACCAACTGCTGGGCCAGACCCTGCTCCTTCTGCCAGCGGACAGTCAGCTCACCCAGCTCTGCCTGCAGAGCGGCCAGGCGGTCATCGATCCCCGGCATCCGCTCGGCTTCGAGCTCCGCGCCGTGCAGGTGGTCCCGCTCCAGAGCCTTCTTCTCCCGCTCCAGCGCCTGAATAGCCCGCTCGCGATCCTCGATGACTGACGGTTTGGCGGTCAGCAGGATCTTTACCCGCGCGGCACTGGTGTCCAGCAGGTCAACCGCCTTGTCCGGCAGTTGCCGCCCGGAGATATAGCGGCCGGAGAGTTCGGCGGCGGCAACGATAGCATCATCACGCACCACCACGCCGTGGGCCTGCTCATAGGTTTCCTTCAGCCCGCGCAGGATCAGCACGGCGGTCTCCACCGACGGTTCGTCCAGCTTCACCGGCTGAAAGCGGCGGGCGAGGGCGGCATCCTTCTCGAAGTACTTCTTGTATTCGGACCAGGTGGTGGCGGCCACCGTGCGCAGTTCGCCCCGCGCCAGGGCCGGTTTGAGCAGGTTGGCCGCGTCGCCGCCACCCGCCTGGGCCCCGGCGCCGATCAGGGTATGGGCTTCATCGATAAAGAGGATGATCGGCCGGGGCGAGGCCTTGATCTCGCTGATGACCGACTTGAGGCGGTTCTCGAACTCTCCCTTGACCCCGGCACCGGCCTGCAGCAGTCCCATGTCCAGCCCCAGGATCGCAACATCCCGCAGGATATCCGGCACATCACCCTGCACGATGCGCAACGCCAGTCCCTCAACCACGGCGGTCTTGCCGACCCCGGCATCGCCGACCACGATCGGGTTGTTCTTGCGCCGCCGCGCCAGGATGTCGATCATCTGTGATATCTCCCGGTCCCGACCGAAGACCGGATCGATCTCGCCAGCCTCGGCCTTGCCGGTAAAGTCGGTACAGAACTTGGTCAGGGCGGTGGTGCCGACCGGTGCCGATTCCTCCCGCGTGGTTGTCCGTTCACCCGGCGCACTGTTCTCCACCGACCCCTGCACGATGCCGCCGAACTGTTTCAGCAGGGCATCCCGTACGATCGGCCGCAGGGTGTCGACGTACTTTCCTTCAGCCAGCTGCAGCGGCTTGGCCAGCAGCGCGGCCAGCAAAGCACCTGAGCGGATGCGCTCATCAGTCAGATCGATGGAGGAGATCAGCCAGGC
The DNA here is from genome assembly GCA_028681335.1 of Desulfuromonadaceae bacterium. GTDB lineage: Bacteria > Desulfobacterota > Desulfuromonadia > Geobacterales > Pseudopelobacteraceae > JACRCG01. The sequence goes on from JAQUIT010000016.1 coordinate 85,666, forward strand.
ATCCTGAAACCACTGGATCAGCAGCGGCGAGAAGACCGGCTTGCCACCGTTGCCGGTATGCAGCCGTTCGATGGTCTGTTCCAGGCCGCGCAGGACGGTCGCCGTATCGATGTCGAAGTGGCGCAGGATCAACGGCAGATCGCCCCCCGGTTCTTCCAGCAGTTTGGCCAGCAGATGTTCAACGGTCACTTCGTAGTGTGTGCGGGAAACGCACAGGCCGGCGGCCCCTTCCAGGGCGCGGGTGCAGTGAGGAGTCAGGCGGTTGAGCAGGCTTTTGATGTCAACGGTCAGCATGGATGGTGGTTCCTTTGTAGAGGTTATTTTGAAACAAATATCTGATTCGAATGTTCTCAACGAGAGTGATGCAAAACTACATTTCGACGTGCACCCGGGCGATCTCATGCACCTTGCCGTGAACGTTCAGCGTTCCCCGCCAAATTAGAACCAGACGCGCTTCATCCGGTTCGACGATGACCGTATCGAGCAGTAGCGGGACTTCATCTTCTCTCTGCCGGGAGCGAACCGTTGCCCGTGGTGCGGCGGCAGGCAGATCAAAGCGGAGCGTCCCTTGTCTGGAAGCTCCCTCCACAAATACCTGTTCTGTGCCGGTCAGGTACTGCGGGGTGCAGAGCCCGGGGGCAGCGGTTGAGTGAAAGCGCGGGTCCAGGTCTGCCGGTGGCAGCGGGTTCACATTCCTGCGCCACTGTTCGTCATAGGTCCCGGCGAAACCGGCGCGCGGCTGCCAGTAGGGGGCGATCATCCCGAAGCCAATCGGCTGGGGGCGTTGCCCCGGTTTCTGGATCAGGTCGGCGGGATCCTCGATGTTCGGCAGCAGCTGGCCATCGATGTTGATCTTCGATGTACTGGCCATGATTCCCCGACCCACCGGGTTTTCCAGGCAGAACTGATGATCTGCCGAATCCTGCGGAGATGTGTCTGAACCACCAAAGGCGTTCTCCCAGATCAGCGGGATCTTTTTAAACGGAGCAGCCCTCGAAATGGAGGCGGCTCCGGATCCACTTTTGATCCATTTACGATCTCCAAACACCCGTGCCTGCTTTTTTACCGGTCCCACCGAAAAGCTGACATCCACTTGCGTTGCCCCCGTATTCGGTGCCCAGGCATGTCCGATTAACACGCAATCGGTACCCGGTTTCTCCAGAACAATGTCGGTGTCATAGATCAGGCTCGACTGGCCCGGTTCGCCGGAGTAAACCGGTCCGCTGGTGATCGGTATCTGTTCCTCGGCAACCGCAAGCGTGCCGTCAGTGCCGATGGTCCAAGTGCCTTTCACGACAACCAAGAGTGTTTCGGCGCCGGTGTGGTTCATAAGGAAGAACGGTGCGGTTGCGAGTTGTGTGGTGTTGATGAAGTTCATTGCAAAAAACCGCCAATTTGTAATTGTGTTCGTCTGATGTTCCACTGTTAAGGTGGAGCAGAATTAGACGATGAGATGCTGGGCATAGAAGGGTGCGCCGAACGTCACAATCAGGTACAGGGCTCCGCTTGCCGCCATAAGCTTCAGCACCCAGGGCACAAATCCATCGCCGGGGATCTCGACCATTTTCTCGATGGTCCAGAGTGCCAGAAAGACACCGGCCATGATCTGGATCGACTTGAGACCGAGAATCGAACCAGCTATGACTCCTGCAAAGCAGATGCTCAGCACGATGGCCTGCATGACTATCCAATTTTGGCGACTCTTATAGCGATCAGAGGCCGCGATGAGTAGGCCGAGGTAGCCGACGAATCCGCCCACAACCAGTGAACCGGAGTCAAAGGCGCGGATGATAGGAGTGGTGATGTTTGCAGCATGCAGACCCATAAAAAGAACCGTTATGATGATGCCTGCAGATGTGCCTCTCGCCAGGGCGTCATTGTCCCTGAAGCCGACGGCGTATCCGAAGGGGATAACTTCTCCGGCGAAACCCAGTAGTGCCATAAGCGATAGTGCCGCAAAAGCGCCCATCCAGGCGCTGCCGGTGATAAGCGTCGCGGCGCTGAATGCCACCAGCATGACAACCGGGCAGACGTACTGGACAAACATTTTAATAAAGTAAGGCTTTTCTTCGAAATAGTCTCTGTGGATGGCAACCGTGAGGCCGAGGCCGCCGCCGATCAGGAGACAGCCGAAGAAGGTCCAGAACTGATTGATGGCCATGAATCCAGCGCCCTGCGCCACCAGGATACAGAGTCCGCTGCCGTAGGCGCCGATTTCCCAGAGTTCTTTTGGGAAAGTGACCAAAACCATGATCAGGTGCTTACCGATCAACAGCAGGGTGAGAATTGTGAAGACGGCGATCAAGCCAAGCCGCAGGAAGTCCACGCCCGCGAAAAAGCTCTGCTTGCGCTCGACATTGGTCATCCTGGGCATCACGTTCGGGATGTCTATCTCCATGAGCGATGCCTCGGTGAGGCTTGCAGGCAGGTTTGTCTGTAAGCGGGCCATGATTCGTGTGATGCGTGCGTCGGCCGAGACTTGGGTCGCATCGCCATCCTTTACTGCCATCCGATTTTCAGAAACCCTGATCTGTGCCTCCCGGATTGCGCCCAGTTGTGCAGGAGTGTAGCCAGGCGGAAGTACTTCCGCATAGGTGATGCTGACGCAAGCGGACCATGTGACAAAAAATAGAATTAACCAAAGCTTGCGAGTGAACATGTATGGCTCCTGTTGCTTTATTTTTGCGACATTAAAAGCCTGATGCTACTGAAGCAACCATAGGGGTCAGGGCTACACAATTTATATTTTAAGTATTCCCTTCACCTGATTGACCTTCTCTTTCAAACTTTTTTCCTGCTCCATTTTTAGAATAAATCTGCGGCTGGCCTCTGTGATTGCAGATTCGCCAACTGCAAAATGCTGACTTATGTCCTTTAACTTTGCACCGCTATATTTGTGACATATATGGATACTTGCATTTCTAGCCAGTTTTTCGTTGCCGTCGAACTCGTCTTGTACCGCCTTGATGATCTCCTCCGGTGAAGGCTGGATAGCAAACTGCCGCAGTGCAGGAAGGTTTCTGCTGGGCTCTTTTACAGATAGATACTCTTGTGTGATTGCTTCAATAAATGAGCCACTACCCAGTATTGAGGAGCCGAAGGTGCTTTTTAAGGGACTCTCATGTTTTTTCCCGATCAAATCTTCTACAAAAAGCTGGTACTTTTTCCTGGCATTGTCAGCGCTTCCGGTAAAACTGCCGAGAATAAAGTCAGTATTGAGCCATTCGGGCGCCGCAGTATTGCCAATATATGCATGATAGCTAGACCACGGATATTCTTCCGGTTTGCTCGCCATGCCAGCCCTTACTGGATTAAGATGAATGTACCGGGAAAGCTCTACCGCGTACTCGTCAGCTTCAACCAGTATTGCCTTGAATCTCCCTTGGAAAAGATGTCCGACTCTCTTTCTTTTCAGGTTAAAGTATGTGGTGTAAGCTCCGTTTATGTGCTGCATGATCTCCGACAGATTACCCTGCGGAGTTTCCAGAAACAGGTGAAAATGATTACTCATCAGGCAGTATGCTTGGATCTTCGCGCCGTACCTGATTGTTGCTGATTCCAGGTACGACAAAAACTTCTCTCGATCTCTTCGGCTCTTGAAAATATTCCCGCGTTCATTGCCACGTGTGGTTACATGGTAGAACGCTCCGGGATATGTTATGCGCAACGGTCTTGACATAGAATTCTCATTCAAAACGTAGTTCAGATTTTATGAAATATGTAGCCCTGACCCCTTTACTATTACAACCCCTGCCGTTTCTCTCTGGTTAGCTTTTTCAGGTCCTAGTTGCCTTCTATGACACCTAGTTGCCCTTGCAGGGATTCCTGTTGTCTCAATGGCTGAGCCGTTCGAGCCCACTGGTAAGGATGAAAAGTTGCAGAGGGAATGTGACAAAATCTAAAGGATAAGTAACAATGTAGCCAAGATTGCTTAGGGTTAATATCGTTGTATTGGTTGCTGACAGCCCGAGTTTTATGTCAGAAATATCACCTTGTTGTTTTACGCCAGTTGAAAAATCAACTTCTTTACAGGAATACTGGTATTTAATAATTTTATCTGTATCTTTTATTGAATGTATCTTGTTTCCTGAACCAGCTAAGAGGTGGTATGAATCTTTAAATTTTCCGTAGATATTGATGTTTTTCGGGTGGTCAGAAACTGTATCTGTCACGAGCTGCTGTTCAGGATTGCTGGAAAAATGAAATATCACTGTATTACCGGTTGGCTTTAAATTGTCATTATTATCAAGATGTACGGTAACATATTGATCAAACTCTTTTTGAGCAGGAAGATGAAAGAGTAATTCTTGATTATTTGAATCTATAACTCGGTAAATATATTCTTTTTTTTGTTTGCCTAAGTAATCGGCTTTGACAGATGAGTTGTCATTGAAATCAATAGATTGCTGGTTAATCTCTTTGTATTCTGTTTGCCAGTCGGATAGGCTAATGGTTGCACAGCCTGTTAAGACAAGAACTGGAAGTAAAAGAACATAATTCATGAATGGGAATGCGATTAAAAAACTGTGTCTCGTCGATTTCATATAAATCCTTTGTTTCGCTCGCACCACACCTAAACAGGCCGCAATGGCTATGACCTGTAATGTGACAATGCCCACGAAGTGCTTCAATTATTTTCCCAACCCCTGTCGCTTTTCTTTGGTCAGCTTCTTAAGGTCTTCCTGCACAACATAGTCATGGAATGACATCTTGCCTTTTCCCGGGAAATCCTGATTCTCCAGATCCCAACGATATAGACTCTCTCCGCTTGATCCGACAAAGCTGGTCGGATTAGTTGCCCAGGCTGATTTGTTGTCATTGAAATAATCATCCAACAGCATTATCGGCGAACCCAGGTAATTGGGGTACTTTTCGGATACCGGCATGAGGTAGGTTTTGGCATCGGGCAAACTGCCTACCTGAAATGTGATCCACTTGCCATCGGGTGAGAATGAAAATTGTTTTGCTCTGGTTATTAGAGGTGTTGGAGCACTATTCTTGTCACTTCTCCAGCGTATTAATGTGGCGCCTTGTTTCCCACCGGTTAGTATAGCAATAGGCAAGACGGGATGCACATATATCCGCATAAAATCTATATTGCCTTTATGTTTATTGATTTCATCTGCTAGTGGATGCTGGGAGGGTTCCAAATTCATATCGTACACTTGCAAATTGGGATTTTTTTCAGAGAAATTACGCAAAAAATTCTTGTCGCCAACCACCGACCAGACAACTGCATCACCCATGGGGATTTCCTTAATCAGCTTTGGTCTTTCTGCACTTAGATCCATTAACAACAGACTGCTTTCAGTGTCCCAGGCGTCTGGTGATTTGCCGCGATGTCCCTCTATTTCAAACAAAAAGAGGTTTTGACGAACATCGGCCACGGCTATTTTTAGAATATCTTCGGATATGGACATGGCAATACGGTGTTTGCGGTGGGTCTTTTTCTTGAAATCAAAGGTCATGAAACGTCTTACCTGGCCGAGGCCGATGATGTCCTTTGAGATGACCGGGATATAGATGCCGCCGCCACGGATATCATCAACGGCATTTTTGAAGTAGTTGTCCATACTCATACGCTTGCCCGGAAATGAGATCAGGGTTATGGCGTTGTGTATGCTGTTGGTGCCGACAGTATTCGCCTGCGGCACAGGAAACAGGGAGATATTATTAGCACCGGCAGTCATCCAACCTGTGCCGAACAGGCCGCCGCCCGGTTTAAATTCCTGCGGTTTCAATTCAGGGACTTCTTTTACATTGTACAACGGCTCCATTTTATTCCCTCCGTAACTGTTGGTTGAAAACATGCAACTACTGATGACAAATATGGACAGAAAAAAACACAAACTCATCATGTGGTGTTTTGTTTTGATTATACTTTGCATATTTTTGGTGTCTCCCATATTTGTAAATAGTCTTCATTGGCTACTTTTATATAAGCGGCTTCTTTCTCAATTATTTCAATATCCTCGTCTATTTCCAAATCAAGTGCCTTTAGTACTTTTTCGGTATTCCTTCTCGCAATAATATTTCCCGCTATCCTGTCTATCTGCTCATTAATCCGGTAAAACCTGTAAGGGTTGTGCTGGGTGAATTTAGGCCAGAGGCTGGTGTCAAATTTATCCAGAAACTCCTTGGCAGTTTGGCAATACTCTTTGAAGTTCATACCGACCATCGTAGAATAAAGGAACGTCATATACCAGTCGGTGCCGAACAGGATGCGCTCTTTCAGGCTTTCATTTTTCTTGTCTGTGATAATCTCTTTGAAACTTTCACGAAATTCTTTATTGGCAAAGGATGAAGATATGTCGGTATACAGGTTTGGATAGTCTCCACCGTTGATCATGCCTATGATCTTCTCATTCCACTCCATACCCAGGTCGGTTGGCCCCCCAAAGTGCGCCAGACAGAGGTGCAGTTCATTCAGATAAACTGTCTTGCTGACAACGGTCTCTTCACTGATACTGCCGTCATTCCGGCAAAAACCGGGTTTGACCTCATTAAGCTTGATAGCTTTTTTTAACACCTCTTCCCAGGCGTCAGGGGAAACAAAGTATTTGTTGAAGTACGCTTCCGGGTCGCCTTGTTGCAGATTTGTATCTTCAAGGCTGTCATTGAAGTGCCTGAAGTTCAAAAATTCTTTCTTCTCGAAAGAGGCAGCGCCACCCGGTGTGCCATGGTTCATGATCGGGATGCGGTTGTCGCAGCATCTAGCATAAAAGTCCTCCATTATGGGCAAGCGGGGATCCAATGGTCGATACCCCTGTGCGGTGTACATTTTAAAACCTAGGTGCAGCCCGGCCCCCGTTACCTGTGACATGGGGTAGTCATTTCCGTTTTTTCCATAGGTTTGCCAGCGCCTGGGGTCGTAATGGAACATGGGCAGGAATTTCAACGGGTATTTAAGGACTGTCAGTTCCGTATCGCGCAGCTGTTTTTCCCACTGTTCGTATGTATCTGTCTCATGCTCCGGCAGTTCAACCGGAACCGCATTTACTTCTACCTGCATGGTTTTGTTTGTTTTGCTATCGAAATATGTGCCTATTATTGAACCCTCTTTTGAGAATTTATCCTTATATTCCTCGTTATACAGTTCAGGATAGGTGGGCTTCCCTTCCACGTCAGTTCTTGTATATTGTTTTTCATCACGGCTTTTGGTTTCATTGAAAAACGGAATTTTTTGTCCGTATGTGATGCTTTCCGTATTGTAGTCTATCCACTCCTCCCATTTGCCGTGGGCCGGACTCCAGTAAGCGCACGGTTTCATCTCGTCAATGTCATTTTTTGCCTTGTAGAGGGCGTTGTAGATCTTGAGGCCGTAATAACCGTCAACATGGGCGTATTCCATGTCCATGGTCATGACCACGCCGGAGACGATCAGGTTGGACAAGCCTTTGTACAGGTTGTCTTCCATAAAGAATTCTTCAATCGTTTTTTTTCGATCTTTAATGAAATCGTCGCCGCATTCCAGGGTCGATTTTGCCCCCTGTTCGGACAAGGCTCTAACAGTGGACTTTTTAAATGGCGCTCTCCATAACCACATGATAGGGACGATGATTCCGAAAAACTCCATCAGATAACCGCCGACTTTACCCGTACGGTCTATATTAGTGCGCCTTAGAGGCACGCCGCTGAGCTGCTGTACCAATCGGAGCGGCGCACAGCGTCCGCTCTGGATGTGCATGTGCGAGTCGATTATGACGGTAGGGCGCAAAATGCTGAACTGATGCATGCCACCGCACAATAGATCGGGCTTTACAATTTTCAAAATCGATCCGTTGGGGTCGTTCTGTTCAACTCTCTGATTTGTTGTGTTATAGTCGGCCATGTTTGCTGCCCCTTGATTCCTAATAAATATATTTGCCGTTCACAGATTCTTATCAACAGGGGTACTTCTGTTATAAAACATGTTGTGTTTGCTGTTGGATCCGGCGCTCTTTGGCTCAAAAATAACTTCGAATTTTGCAGCGGCTTCCTGGTCGGTAAGCTCGATAGCGCCGTTTTTATCGGTGGTTTTTTCAATCTCTCGGCCATCCGGCATTTTGATTTTGAACTTTCTGCCCTCTATCGGCTTGTTTTTCTCGTGGCCAGCTAAGAAACATTTCTTGTCTTCATCGTATGAATCCCATGAAAGATGTTCCACCACAGTGAAACGGAAGACTCCTTTTTCAGGTAACTCTGATTGCACAGCTTTAGATGAAGATGCAGCGGAATCCTGGTTTACACCTCCCATGGCATTCTTATTATTCTGCGTCATGGGGTCGGAATTGCGGCAAGCCCCTTTTCCCTCTATCTTGACATCAAAAGAGCTGTTGATGAACTCGGCTTTGTCTCCTACTGTACCCGAACCAACCCCCTTTTTGCTGCCCGGTTCATCGCCGGTACTGGTCTTGTAACAGCATCCGTCTATGGCGCCCATGGTGCCGTCGATCTTCACCGACTTTGTGCCGTCTGCCAGCGTGGCGGATTTGGCGGTGTTGGTATAGGGGATCGGCACTACAGCAGGGCCTATTTGAGTCCGGCAGACATCCGGCCCGCTTACAACAACAGCTCCGCTGCCTTTATTGGTTATCCCCTGGCCGTTTGCAAAAACTGTAGAATTTCCCATGTTAAAGTTCCTCCAAAACTTCCCATTGATTACTCGTCATGCTTGATCGTCTTCCAAAACCAGTGCTCCGCATGAACCATGATCATCGGAACAAAACATTAGGACCGGTGATTGCAACCATCCGCGGACAAAGCCCTGCGTGACAACGCTTGTCATCACCGTGCCGCTGGCGGCGCCGGTATCGCCGTAACAATTGGCCGGGGTCCAGAGCTGCCGCTGATCATGACGCTCTTTGAAACAGCGCATGTCGGCCATGCTCCACTCCACTGCCCGGGAATTCTCGCCGTTCAGATCCCCGAACAGGGCGCGGATCTCTTTGTCCTGAATGCCATTCAGCGCGGCATGGCAGGCGTCGGTCAGTCCACTGTTTCGGCTTGGCGAGCCTGCTGCGCGTGGTGACGATTCCTCCGCCAGTCCGAGCGCGGTGATGCGTGCCAGTAGCGGCCTGTTTGCCTGCGCTGCCAGTGCCGGGTCTTCGATGATCATGAAACCCACCGCTTCTCCGGCAATCAAACCCTGATGGCGACCGTAACTGACAGATTTAAGGCGGCCGGCCTGTTCGAACCAGTTCAGGGTTGAAGCCCTTAGTAATGAATCGAGCCCTCCAATGATACAGAGGGTTGCCGGATGGTTTTCAATCAGCTCTGCCGCCTGTGCAATTGCGTAATGTATGGATGCGTTGCCCTGCGGGACAACCTCTAAATCTACCGTATCTGCCCAATCTTCCAAGACCCTTTGTAATGGATACAAACAGCTTTCTTCATAGCGTGGACCAGGGCGATCTTCCGCAGCGATACCCAGGAAGAGATGGATTTTTGAAGGCTTTGAGGCACCATCCTGGAAAAAATCACCAAGCAGCTCCTCAAGACACTTCGTCGCGATGCTGCTGAGACGCGAGGCGGTATCCTGGTTGTCATCCTCAATGTCCCTGATACGTGCCACGGTTATGGGATTGTCGTCGCCGTCCGGATATTCGTCGTATTCCGACAGGCGGGAAACACCTGCCCGGACTGCGGCTGCGGTCATGCGGCCGTCGTGCCCTACGGCGGTAATACTGTTTACTGCGGTGATCGCCAGCTCTTTCATACGCTACCAACTTCTGTCAGCTGTCTGCATCCCCGTGCCAGCACATCAAACAACGGCTGACCCGGTTGCATGATCGCCAGTTCGAGCGCAGCCGCTGATCGTTGTCTTTGGCGGCCGGTTTTCAGGACCTGCCGAAGGTTGTCTGCTGTGACCGGTTTGCCGAGGAGATAGCGGGTGCCGCCCGGGTAATTGCCTTTGTTCCTGTCCCACCAGGCGGCAAGCAATTCGACATTCGGCCAGGGGAGGTTTTCATCTTCATCCAGCGCTACGTTGTTGTCTTTGGGATCATCGCTCGGCCCTGCGGTCAAGCCTTCAGGCTGTGCGCTATTCATCTCGTCAAGTTCGTTATCGATACCGGTGATCAAGGTGAATGCCTCGCCGGCAACGCGTGCAAGCGCCGGTGTCTTCATCTGCTCGATAAGCCAGGGAACAAGTGCGGTATCACCGAGGATGCCTGCGCTGATGGTTGCAAAGCGGATGGTCTCTGGTGAATCTGCCAGCTGTTGCTGCCAGGAGAGGGCGACGGTCGGTTCCATTTGCCGCAAAGCTGTGTTCAGGGCTTTTTTACTATATGTTGATTCGGGTACCACAAAGCTTTTCAGCGTTTCAACGGCAGCAGGGATACCAGCAAGGGACGCGGACCAGGCAGCGGCAAAACGGATCATGTCATCGCTGTCAGCCAGCAGGTTCGGCAGGTTGTAATTATCAAGTTCGCGGCTCCGGCCCAATTCACCGAAGGCACGCAAACCTCGGGCAATCAGCAGCGGATACACATCATTTAGGGCTTTGCTCAGATGTTGTCCGGGATCGTGGCGATGGATGGCGCTTGCTGCTATGCCGATGTAGCGAACAAACGAGGATTGATCAGCCAGCAGATTTTCAATGTGCGCTGCAGACTGCTCTTGCGTCAGCCAGCCAAGGGCCGAGATAAGTGCGTTGGTACATTTGGGCTCTTTGTTGAGCGCCGCAATAATTCCTTGAATACGGGCTTGGTCACCGCTTTCAAATGCCAGAACAGCGGCGGGGAAAAAAGTTTCTGCATACTGACAATCAAGGGCAGTTTTGCAGATATCCCACCCCGCATCGCCTGCCACACGAAGGCCGTCAATGTGGGCTTCCAGGCGCTCGTCAAGCTGCGTCAGGTCACAAAGTGAGAAATGAGGCGCACCAATGGACCCGGAGCGGAGAACCCACAGGAATGCCGCTTCATCGGCAAATTGTGAAATTATGCCGTTCGTCAATTGATTGATATCGAGCCGCCTCTGATTCTGTTTTCTCCCGAGGAATGGCTGAGGACATAGTCGCCCTTGATCATGACTTTACCGGCCTTGGTGAGGGTGATGCTTGCTTTTCCGCACCGCAAAACGATCTCGTTCTCGGCATCAAATGATATCCGTTGGCCGTCTATGGTTGCTTCTTGCAGTTTCTCGTTTTCAAGAGGGGGGGCTGCCGGTTCAGCAATCTCTTCAATCAGGGAATACATGGTGTCAACAATAATGGGGTGTCCGGGGTCGTTGTTATCAAAGGCGAGCAACACCTCCCGCCCCGCCGGGTTTTTTCTGCCAAGGAGTTTTGCCTTGGAAGAGGTCGTGGTGCGGGCGGCAATCGGCCCCAGGCTGTTGCCGGTAAAATCGACGTGGACGAGTCCGCTCTCGTTGATGCGTACAATTCTGCCAACGCGTACTCCTTCGATGGGAGCGGCTTTTTCCTCAAGTTGTAAGGTTGTAGCGTGCGTTTTTTTCACATCAAATCTCCGGGCCACTTCATGTTAACGCCTAGTTGCTGAATACCTTGCTGGCCTTGATGGTAATGCTGCTGCCGTCCATGGTGATGGTTGAGGAGCCGGCTTTAAAGGTGATCTTGGGTGCTTCGATGACGTATTCGTTTGCTTTGGAGTAATACTTTCCGCTGATGGTTTCGGTGAGATCCGCTCCGATGTTAGTTGTCCTGCTGCCGACCACGTTTTCGGCCATGGTCGCACCGACAAAGACCGCCTTGGCCAAGCCGACCTCCTCGGTCTTTGCCCCGGCTACGGTTTCGTTCATGATTCCGCCGACAGAGATTTGATACAGGCCGCCGATGGATAATTCCTTGGCCGCACCGATGGTTTCCATGGAGTTGATCCCCACCGTTTCAGTCTGGCAGCTGCCGACGGTCAGGGTCATGTTGGCACCAATGGTTTCGGTATGATTGACTCCCACCTGAATGGACTTGTTGACGCCGATGGATTCGCTCTGGTTCATAACGACATATTTTGACCGGTCGTTGCCGACAGTCAGTGTCTCGTCATGTCCGACCCGCTGCCCCTTGTCGTTCTTGATCAGGATGTTCCAGTCTTTTTCGCTCTGGAGGTAGACCTCTTCCGAGCCCATTTTGTCTTCAAAGCGGAGTTCGTTGAAATTTGCTGCCGTCCCTCCGGGACTGCTCCTGGTCTTGATACCGCTTTGGGTCTTGTTGGCGGGAAGGGTGTAGTTGGGCTGTTTGGCTTCGTTGACGACGCTGCCGGTGATGATCGGATAATCCATGTCGCCATTGATAAAGGAAACCAGCACTTCGTCGCCGACACGCGGAATAAACTGGCTACCATAACTCCCACCGTTCCAGAATTGCATTGTACGGAGCCAGCAGGAACTTTTTTCGTCCATCTTACCTTCGCGGTCAAAGTGGAATTGGACATTGACGCGGCCGTACTCGTCTGGCCAGATCTCCTCGCCTTTGGGGCCGGTGACGATGGCGGACAGGAGACCGGGGACCATGGGCTTCTCGTGGCGTTGTTCAGGTCGGTAGGTTACGGAGGAGGGAATGACCATGAAGATGTTGCGATAACCTGGAACTATATCTTTGGGCGCCAGCTCTTTAAGCACATCGGGTTGCAATCCTTTATGTGTGACTCCGAACAGGAAGTACTCCTGATTAAATTCTTGATTATTGTGCTCGGTCAGTTGAAATGTAGCGCCGGATGTTAGGCGTGCGCAGTTGCTTATGCCTCTGCCTTTTTCCTTGAGTGCTGCCATGGTCTCCATGCGTATTTGGGCCAGATAGTCGCCTCTATCTGTTTTCCCGTAGCTTCCGGGGTAGGTATATACTTCGAATGGTTCATCCGTGTTGTTGTATTCACTCTTGAAATCAGTCTCCAGTTTCATTGACGGTGTTTTGAAGTTGTAGTTTGCATGTGTTAGCACACCTGGCCGTATTCGATCTGAATAGTCGAAGGAAGATATGTTGATTTTGTTTGCGCTTGCTAATCCTCCGGAATTAAAAGGAATGGATGTGTCTCCCCCAATGTTCTGATAGTAAGCGTCGGTGTCACAAAAAACCAGTACATGCTTGTCTTCGTAATGTTCGAAGAAATAGAAGATGCCTTCTTTCTCAAGCAGGCGGGAAATGAAGTGCAGATCGGTTTCGTTATACTGCACATTGAATTTGTTGAAGATGTCCTGCTTATGCAGTCTGAATTCATAAAAATCTGAGGTGATGCCGCTTTCCTGAAGTATCTTTCCGATAATGTCCTGCAGTTTCGTGTCCTGAAATATGCGGCAGTTTTGTTTTAAGGTTAAGAGCCATAGCGATGGGACCAGTTCCGCCTCATATATATTAAACCGCCCCTTTTTTTCCCTATGCCTAAATTTGCGGACGATACCGTGAAAATAGCGGTCAGGATTGCCTGGCCCTTCAGGGTTTATGATGGTCAGTGTTCCTTCCTGGCGAATAACTTCTCCACAAGGGATGACCTCTTCACTGACCAGAATCAAGGTTGCGCCGGACATATGAGATACGTTCTCGGACGCGTTAACTTCAAGTACTGATAAATCATATTCTAGGTCTAATAACTTAAACGTGAATAATGCGCTGTTGGCTGGCATCGATTAACTCCTTTTCATTTGTTCAGGTCAAAATAAAATATCAAAGCGGCACTAATAAGGCCGAACGCTACAGATTTTAAGAGTATTTTTTTTTCTTGGGTATAGATCACCCGGTGTTTGGCAGATCGTTTTTGCCAAACAAGATATGAAAATAAAATTAAAGACAATGTAAAAACTACTGTTAATAATACTGAAGAGTCGCCATACATTGCAGTACCAATAAGTACAAGTGGAATGAAGATTGAGAGTAACTGGATATGCGACTGTTGTTGGGCTGTCGTAAATAGTATTTCTTCTTCAGTGGGAGGTGCCACTTCTTGTTCTGGCATCTTTTTCCGTAAAAAAAATATACAAAACAATATTATTGCCGTTGCCAGAATTGCTATCAATATTAAAGGGTTATCAATTGCAACACCAATAATTATAATTAAAAAAAAGATTCCGCCAAGTATTGGTATTTTTGAACGCCTTTGAGTCATTATCGCGCCTCTCTTGTTTTGCGATATCCGATGAATCAATTGTTGCTTTAATTCACAAAAATTGGTTGTAAAAGCTTTTCACATTCAATTTAGACTAAATAGAAACAACAAACATAATTTGGAAGCGCTAGTTTTTTGTTTCTGACAATACAGAACTTCCATTAAGAAATTCAGAAAACAAGTCATTGACAATAATTGGGCCTGGAAGTAGCAACTCACTAGGGATATTTCTGTATCTTTCAAGTTGTACTCCACCAATAGCAACCTTTTCAACAACTCCAACTGGTTTAAATGCCGTATACAATCCCATTGCAAAATCAACGGTGTGAAAAGCTGCCGCACCATATTTAGTTTCGCCCAAAACAGCTTTCGATGCTTTTTCATAATTTGTTTTAGTTACATTCCAATTTCTGTTTCCGCCATAAATCACGTTGGATAAATCCCCTATTGAACCCAAATAGTTTCCAACGCCGTGGACACCAATAGCATTAGAAGTTAGTCCTTTAGTCGAATACCAATAAACAAGTTGCGCAGATCCTGCAACGAGACCTACTTCAGCTTTAAAAGCGGCAATAGCTCTATCTCCAGCGCCACCACTTATTAAATCTTCCTTAACGGTCTGCCAAAAAAACTGGTCTCGTAAGAAAAATTTATCTTCTGGCATTAGTTGCCTCCTTTTGATAATTCAACCTGCAAGCCAAAAGCATTACTCGCTATTCCCAGACCAGCTATACGTGTTTCTATTGTTCTGTCAGCCATTTGTCGTGATCTCCCGGCTCTGGTTTTTGATTCTTTTTACAGCACACACCGATCACCCATCCGCGCAGGCCATTCAAACTGATACCCTTTGCCGACCTCCTCAACAACAAGTCGAATAAAGCAGTTTTGCGTGACATACCCACCCAGAAACCGCTCCAGAATTGAGCTGAACAGGTACAGATCGCCCGGTCCCGAATAGTGATCACCATTAAGTTTCAAGCGGACCTCATATCCGCGAAACATCCTGCTCTTCAAGAGCCTGTCGGTTGGCAGAGCTTCAATCTCCATAATCCCGTCAATTCGTTTTTTATTTGCCTCTACGAATGTCAGGTCCCTGCAATTGGTAAGGATAAAGAGCCGTATCATGGCGCGGAAAGTATCGACCCCGTGTAGAGACACGCTACTCAGTGAAAAACCGGAAAGAAGGCGCCATTGACGGTTCTGGTGGTTTTCCGGAAAAGTTGCGGGTGTCACAACAGTAATATTATTGGGGGTGACGGACTCGGGGGAGCCTTTGATTGCCGTACAGACATCGCCGATGTTTAGCTGCTCCGGTAGAGTCCCGTTGGTACAGGTCAGATTGATGTTGAGCTTTGTCCTGGAGGCGTTAATCTCGTTTTTGTGCGGTGGAATTGAAAGGAATGTATCAAATCCATCTCCATTGGCTGATTTGCTTCGAGAAATGTTGCAGCTGTAACTGTCTTTTGTGTGCTGGAGTAATGGATTTTGTACGTTGTATGTGATTTTAGCTGAATGTCTTTTGGCCAGTCCTTCAACCTGATCTACTGAATATAGCTGATAATGGCTGGGCTGCTCTCCA
>JAQUIT010000034.1 GCA_028681335.1 Desulfuromonadaceae bacterium
CGAAAAGATAGAAATTACGGCAATGGTATCGATATTGGTGACTGAAAGCAGCAAGGCTTGAAAAAACCTTTTTTTCTTGCACAGGGAACGTTTTTGCCGTTGACAGCAGCCTTTTAATGGGTGACCCCTCTTTGTTTGTGTTATCAGACTCTTCACTTTTTAAGTTCTAATAATCATATAAAAGCCTCCAGCAGTGGTCTGTTTGATATTTGTTGTAACGTTATTAGTTGACTTTAGGTAATTTTGTTGTTACAAATACAGTTATGAAGATTGAATTCGATCAGATCAAGTCAGACAAAAACTTAGCCGAGCGTGGCTTGCCGTTTGATCGAGCCTCTGATTTCGGATGGGGTTCCGCTGAAATCACTGTTGATATCCGTAATGATTATCCTGAAACCAGATATATTGCTGTCGGATATCTTGACCAACGTCTTCATATTCTTTGTTTTACCCCGGTTGCTGATGCTGTCCGAGTAATCAGCTTTCGCAAAGCAAACAGAAGGGAAGGTGATAAATATGGCAAACCGCTTACCATTGACTGACAAAGATGGAGAAGTACGGGAACTGACAAAAGAAGATTTCAAACATTTCCGACCAGCTTCCGAGGTTCTTCCGCAATTATTCAGCAAAGAAGTTGCCGACGAGATGCTTGCCAAAAAGCCAGGCCGCAAGCTTGGCAGCGGTGTTAAGGAGTCACAGACGGTGCGCTTTGACCGAGACGTTCTCGCTGCTTTCAAGGCTACGGGAAAGGGTTGGCAGACTCGTATGAATGAAGCACTGCGCGCATATTTAAAAGAGCATCCAATGACGCACGCTTGATTCACTCCTTTTACCCTTTTATTGCTCACTTGCAATTGCCTGCTTGATTATCGGTGATACAGAATCAGCAGTAATGCCGCGATCTTTACAGTAATTTGATTGGAGCCATATAGAAAGCTGCTTTTGCCCCTTGCTGGCATTACAGCCACAGCAACAAAGAACTATATTTTCTCTGGTGATAATTTTTGCATCGTTAATTATGTGCTCCCAACTGGCCGCTGACTTTTTAGAGATTTTTGCAGGTGTGAATTCAATGCCGCAATAGACACAAGCCTTATCTCTTTTTCTGACTTCATTTTCTAGCCAATCCGGAATATTCCAATTATTTGCCATAAATCGACCCGTCCTTTTAATGCGTCCAACGCCATAAGTCACACCGGACAGCGGGCGTTTTTCCCGCTGTCCGGTGCTGCCGCAAGTTGAATAATTTCTGTACTCTTTGATCTTGTTATGTACTGATTTCCTTTGCATTGTAATATTGGCCTGAGTCTGATGTTACTTGTAACCAATCAGCAACACTCACTTTTAATCCTTTACCTGCAAAATCATTAGCGACTGACTCTAAATAATCGGGATCAACTTGAAAGCTAGCAAGTTTCAAAACCTCTCTACCCGTTCCGGTCAAAAGATAAACCTCTGATGTCACTTCTTTTTTGCTGTCTTCATGTTCAATTAATATTACCTTGTTGCTAGCTACCAAAGGGTTGAAGTATTTATCGGGCGCCAAAGATTTATATTTCGCAGTTAGGCCAACTGCTTCAACACCAGATAAAACACCAATGTCTTGAAGGTGCAATAATTGAGAAAAGAATAGACCTTCCTTCTCCAAAAATGATTCTTTCTTCCTGAAAATTCGCCCAGCAATCACAAATTTAGCAGCCTTACTAATAAGTTCTGCCTCAGGTTTAGAAAGATTTTTCAAAAAATCCAATGTTCGAATTGAATAGCTTCCAGGTTGTTTTGTCTCTCCAGCTAGAACCCTTCCCCACAAATCTTGCAACTCATCTGATGAGACTTTTCCTGCATATTCTCTCCATGAAAATAGCCAATCATCTTCAATTGATGCCTCAGGTGGCTCTTGTGAATCTTTCTCTAAGATGTCCTCTGCTATCATGATTGCCTTTGCAACATTTACTTCCTTTCTGACAGTTTCTGATATATCTATTTCTGTAGCTCTAAGTACAAAACTTGGCTGGTCAATAGCTTGCTCAATTTCTCTAGTCTTAATCATTTCATTCAAAGGTGATGATAATAGCTTTACCTCACCATTTTTTGAATAAACGGCTTTTCCGGATTTTATTGCTTCTACTTCTTTTTTAGCCTGAGCAAGGGTTAATAGCTCTTCCCTTCGGATCTCATGTCTAGCACGGGCTACACGTTTTTCTTGCCAAGGTTTTAACAGTGAGCCGATTCCTTTCTCCGCCAATGTATCCCAAAGTTTCAAAAGTAATTTTTCACCCGGATAGTCCATATCTCTCTTTATCTCCTTTTGTGTTCAACGGTGTGGCAGAACAGCGGCGGCTTTTTGGCCGCTGCTTCTGACTGGTTGGGCGTTTCATTCACTTCAGTCCACGCAAAAAAACGCCAACTCGCTCAGCGTACATGACATCAAGCGCCATCAGTAAGGCAATTACTGTTGTCTGGTGTTCGTCAGGATTTTCTTCAAGCTTTATTAAAACATTATCGTCTTTTGAAAACCCATTCCCAATTTTGCGTCCACCTCGAAATAGAGAGCCACTGCGGAAGTCTAATTCATTTTCTGGATTCTTCGTTGTGATTATTGCACCTTCGCGCCAGCAGTAGCTGACGGTGCCTATTTCAGCTCCTCCTGAAATGAGTCCTATGTTGTAGCCTTGTCCGAATGGACCATATACGCGATAGCCATACAGCTCACTGTTGAATTTGATTTCGCCTTCAGCAGGGCTAATACGGGTAATGGCTCCAACTGTTTCTTCGCCAGTGGTAATGTCCCAAGAATTGAGGCTGATTTTGATAGCAGTCATTATTACCTCTCTCGCTCAACGTGTGAGAGTGCAGCGGCGTAGCGAAGCGGAGACCGTCTGCCACGCTTAGTTGGGCATCCTATTAATGCGCACCTGGGACTTTGTGTTTCTGTTTGTTACGTTCCATTTGCGCCTTCCAAAGCTGACATTCTTCCGTGTTGTATTGCCCTGTGACTTGACAATAATAATGAAGATTTGCTTTTAGCTGCAGAATTTCGTTGTATTTCGGGTTCCACAACCTTCCGATTACATTGTTTTGGAATTGCGCAATAAATAAGAAAAGCGTCAACACTACAGTTGTTATTAAATGCCACCTACGTATATTATCAAGCTTTTTAGTGTCAGTGGGTATTTCGACTTTCTTCATAAAAAGCAACATTTTGTCAATTACGGCGTCAGCTTTTGATTTGCTTACAAGCCTGAATAATAAAAACAAAGGTAGTATCAACACTATCGTCAGTAACGTTAACCATGGCCTGTAAAAATATCAATTTATTATCATTGATCTCGTAGCGCTTATACCTACGAGTAAAGGCAGCGCAAACATCAGGATTAAAAAGGTAATGGGAGGGTCCAGTTTGAAATATTCTTCAATAAAAACTGCTGCGCTTTGGGGAGATATCGCAATATATAAGATAGCGATGGATATGATGAGGTTCTTAATGATTTTGTAACCATCTACATCAACTCTTAATAGGATATCATTCCAAGTCCTATCGTTTGTTTTGTTATTACTATCCATTTCACAGCCTCACAGTGGATCACACCAACTAAAGTGGTATCGAGGTGTATTTTTGAAGGTAAGCTGTTAATTCATCCGGCTGCCATGGGACATAAACCACATCAGTTGTACGGTAATCAGCCGTTAGCTTTTCCATTAATTTCGTGGATGCATATGCCGCTACAATTACACCGTGACGGAAACCCGATCTGATTTTATCAGTAATTACAAATAATCTAACTCCTTCGAAGTCAATGTAACCGGCTGGCTTTAATAGTTGTTTAACAGCAGCTTCTCCTATGGCCTCTTCGATTACTCCGGTGAGATTTCCTTTTTGGTGTACAGCAATGGCTACCTCGTTAGTACCGTTTTCTTGTGCTAGTACAATTGCCTTGACCAATGCTGTTTGAAAATCCTCAATCCAAGGTCCAGGCTTCGTAGTATGAAAATACATTCTCTCTCCTTTCATTGCTCAACGGGCATGAAGTTGACCGGGCGGGTTTTAGGCCCGGTCTAACTTTCTGGTTGAAACGTCGTCTTCTTATCCGACTTTTCTCTTTTCAAGGTTTGGTGCCTATCGGTTTTATTTTTCAGCCATTTGTCGAGGAAACTTTATTAATCGAACGCACAGGCCCATAAGAAGACTTGACGGGAGAAGTATACATACATACAGAAAACAAGCTACAAAACCCCAGAAAGGAACACTGTCAGGTTGATGAATTGGCAAATTGTACGAAAAAGGCACCCATACTGCTTCAATTACTGGAGAGGCCAAGGCAATAAGGACGCAGTGGATAGGCCACTTATGCTTCATCCAGCCTTCTTCGTCTCTCGCGGCAGACACTATCAAGCTTGTTAGTAAAGTTATAGCAACGAATGACAAAGTTCTTGACGAGCCCCACAGAATGCCTGTTTTTATACCTTTGGTTTGCAGTAATTCATCTGTAATACTAACGAATGCAGGGATAGCGGCAATAAGTACTTCAGGTATGTCTTTGATTATGAAGCAATAGTAAGTTTTATTCTTCATAGCTGAAATATTTATTTTTGTAGCAGAGCCAACTGGGGTCTCAGCTATATCCTTGCTGACCAATTGTAGCGTATTGTCATGCGCCCCAGAAGTAGAGTCATCGCGGTAGCCGCATATGCATACGATGTTTGAATCGTCGTTACCATCAAACCCGCAGGTCGGGCACTTCCATGTCATATCAATATCCTATCAAGTCACCATAACGGCTCGGAAAGCCAGCAGGCTCTTCATTGTTTTTCTTAAGCGAGACCGCCAAATGCTTCTTCTCGTCCCGCTACTGCAGCCACGAAAAGCCGCCACTCCAGATTTTTCTGCCTATTTATGTCTTTGTTCAACGGTGTTGAGGCGCAGCGGCAGCGCGGTCCTCCGCGCTGACCAGCTGCCGCCGAGTGGATACTATGTAAGGCCCCCCTTGGGCATACGATTTACGGTATGCTCAGCTTTGCGAGAACCAATTCCAAAGGGAATCCAAAGGGGGTCTTACGTATGCGATTTTACACAAAAACACACAAACATTACTGTGGAATCGACTTGCATGCGAAAAAAATGTTCGTCTGCATCCTCGATGCGGAGGGCACGGTCGTGCTACACCGCAACATCACCACGTCACCTGAGGATTTCCTCAAGGTCATTGCCCCTTTTCGAGAAGACCTGGTGGTCGGCGTAGAATGCATGTTCGCCTGGTACTGGCTGGCCGATCTCTGTAGTCGGGAGGATATCGAGTTTGTCCTCGGCCATGCCCTGTACATGAAAGCCGTGCATGGCGGCAAAGTGAAGAACGACAAGATCGATTCACACAAGATCGCCGGTCTCCTGCGCGGCGGCATGTTCCCCATGGCCTATGTCTATCCGCCAGAGATGCGTGCGACCCGCGACCTGCTCCGGCGCCGCTGCTTTCTGGTTCGCCGTCGGGCCGATCTGTTCGGTCATGTGCATAGTACAGCCATCCAGTACAATCTGCCGGAGATCGAGGTCAGCCTTACCTACGAAGGGCCACGCCGTATGGTTCCCGATCATTTTCCCGATCCGGAGGTAAAAAAGATCGTGCAGATCGATCTGGCGATGATCGATGCCTACGACAATGTCATCAGCGCCCTGGAGTGGGAGCTTGAGAAAACCTCCCGCCGTCAGGATCGACGGACGCTTTCGTTGCTCTGCTCGGTCCATGGTATCGGCAGAATTCTATCCATGGTGCTGCTTTATGAAATCCACGACATCAACCGTTTCGAGTCGGTACAGGATTTCGCTTCCTACTGCCGCCTGGTGAAGTGTCCCCATGAGTCAGCTGGCAAGAAGAAGGGAACCGGGGGTGCCAAAATCGGTAATGCCCATCTGAAGTGGGCTTTCTCGGAAATAGCCGTATCGTTTCTGCGCCATAATCCACCGGCCAAGCAATTGGTTGAGAGGCTGGCCCAGAAGCACGGCAAGGGAAAAGCTCTCTCCATTCTGGCTCACAAGCTGGGCAGAGCAATTTACTACATGCTGAAAGAGGGTGTGCCGTTCAACCGGGACAAGTTCCTGGCTGCGGCGTAGAGCTGGGGGGGACGGGAGCAGCCCAAAGTTCCAACTAGAGCCGAAATGAGTGAGCATGACCTGCGACCGACAATTGAGCAATGCGCCAATACCAGTGCGATGCGGTCGCTATGCCGATACTCCGGGAACTTGTATTTCTGGATTGGAGCCCCGTCCCGCTCCTTACATAGATGAATCGATTTCTTCTGTTTCAGTAGCGTTCTGCCCCTCGCCGAGCCCGGTACCAACTGCGCCGTGCGAAAACAATGAGCCCGATGTTTTGAATGGGACGGCATGAGGGTACGGTATAGTTTCCAGGTCGCGCGGGCGTTGCCGGCGTAACCGCTGCAAGCATAACAACAGCAGCGGTGTGAACCTCGATAAGTGTTTGGTGCAGGACCTTTCCCAAACGAAATGTCTTGAAGCCGTTGATGAGAAATACAAGTCGGAACAGGGAAACTGCAGGAACGATTCAGTTAAAAAAAACGAGTCAAAATCGTCTGGGCACTTTTTTGCCTATTGACAGCCGGGGGCCTTATAAGGGTTGGAGTTTTATGATAATTCGTTTTTTCTGATTTCAGGCAGTGGTTCGCGCTCTTTCAGAGTTTGTCTTTTCCATAGCCATTGAGAGATAGCTTCAACTACTTTTGCATGTTCAGTAGCATTTTTGAATTTTGTCCAAATCAATTTATTGTTTGCCAAAAATATTGATAAAACATAGTAGGGAGTAGGCTCTGATTTTGAGCCTCCGCCATTTTTAAAGGTCGATATCTTTTTTACATCACTCCATGCAACAAAGTCAGCCGTTGCAAAAACGTCAGGCGCAGCAACAAAGCCAGACCTTGACGTAGTGAAGCCAATTCTGTTTAAAATCATTTCAGTATGTCCAATAATTATTTTCAACACAAAGTAGTCGGATCTACTGAACTCCTCTATTAGCTGGTCTATTCTAACTTTATTGATTTCATCTTGCTTGATCTCTTCCCTTTTTTCACGTCGTTTATCAGCTATATATGTTGCTATTATGCCGATCAGCCCGGTCAAAAAGCAGGTTAAGCCAATAACCCATTTGTTCATTTGGCAATACGCAATGCCAGTTACAAACAGGAAGAAGCAAAATGCAGCAAGAATTAAGTTTGAGGTTTTATCCATTCAGTCCTCTCCAACGGGGTTGAGGCTGACCGGCGGCGCGTAGCGTCCGTCCGTGTCCAGCCGATTGGTTCAATGTAAAGCACTGTCGCAATTCACTGAATCCGTCGGAGGTTGGCACATGGCAGGGTTTAAAGGCTGGAATGAACATATTGCTGCGAAGCGACGTGACCGACTGCTCTAACGCGTAACCGCGTTGAGCTGCGGCTCGTCGCTTCGTATCATGAATTTTGTTTTTATTCAAGCCTTTTAATCTTTGTGTGCAGCCTCCGACAAATTGGATTCAGTGCATTTTGTTTTTTTTGGTTTTGTTTGTATGTGTTTGTTTTTATTGTGTTTTTGCATTGAACTCGTAAATCACCGGTTAGAGCCGGGTTTATAAATGTAGAAACAAGCATCTACCTGTAGATAAAAGGATATACTGATTGAATCGCCCCTAGTTTTTTAGACACTCCTGAGTTATACAGACATAACCTCAGGAGGCATAAATGAGTAGCAAGCGTTACACCGAAGAATTCAAGATTGAAGCTGTCAAACAAGTAACGGAACGTGG
>JAQUIT010000004.1 GCA_028681335.1 Desulfuromonadaceae bacterium
GATTTAATAATCATTTCTGTGCATTCATCAAAGACCTTCTCGTCATCACTAAAGCGCGACAGATAGCGTTTTCTCAGGCGTTGGGCAGAAAGCTGGATCGGGGTTAACGGGTTTTTAATTTCATGGGCTATTCTGCGGGCAACCTCCCGCCAGGCAGCCATGCGTTGAGCGCGCATCATCTGAGTCAGATCATCAAGAACGGCAACCATACCAAGTATTTCTCCATTTACGGCGCGCAGCAGCGTCAGATGAAGCTGCAAGGCAATACGCGATCCATTTATATCCAGAAATATCTGTTTGCTGATCGTCCCGTTTTTTGACTGCAATAGCTCTCTGATTGAATCAGAGGCCATTTCGATATGTTTACTCCTGACGACATCGCGGTAGTTTTTGCCCAAAACATTTTCGGCGCTCAGATTGAGCAAGCGTTCGGCAGAGGTATTAATCGTACGCAACAGGCCTTCACTATCGATAGAAATTACGCCGGCGGCAACGTTCCGCAGCACAATCTCCATATATTGCTGACGTCGCTCGATTTCCCGGTTGCTGCGAAGAAGCTCGAGATTGGATACGTTCAGTGCATCCTGCTTGGTACGCAGATCTTCCGTCATAAGATTGAAGGACTGGACCAAGAGGCCAATTTCATCTGCAGAATAGGAATCTATACGGACATCAAGATTCCCGCCTGCTACGGCATGAGTTGCGTCCACAAGCTCCTGAAGAGGCCTGGTCATACTGTTCGCCAGATAGACACCCATCCAGTATGCAAAAAAGACAATCACCATTGTAATTAAGAAGAGGGTAATTATATAGGCGGTCCTGATCGGATTTTTCAGGATTTTAAGCTGGCGGAATTCATGATATGAGTTGGTAATCTCTTTCATCTTGTTTACAAGAGAGTACGGCACATAATAATTAACAACAACTACACCAACTATATCAGACGCATTCCAGGTAGAACGAATCGGCACAATACCGCGGATTAAATCGGCCTTTCCTGCCTGATTAACTCTGGTAAGCTCCTCACCGGCAAGTCCACGCTTGATGTCCTCAGAAGAGGGGTTGGTAAATTCACCTTTTGGTACCGCCGGATTTGACGATCGGACCAATTCCTCATGCTGGGCGGAATACACCTCAACAACCCCCAGGTTATATTCACTCTGTTTCTGGTGGATAAGCCGTTTGAGCTGTGGCAGGTTGGCTTCGTTCAGCAGTTTCTGATCTTTAATAAAGGTGCTGATCTGTCTGCCGTAATAGAGTGAATTGACAGCCGAGCTTTTGTAGTACGTCTGCGCCACTTCAAGCGACTCACTCAGAGATGATTCAACCTGTGTATTGAACCAGTTATGCACGGTATTATTAATGAAACCGGCTGCAGCAAAAAAGAGCAGTAGAGTCGGGACCAGCGAGAGGGCAACAAACGAGAGAACAAGCTTGGTACGTAGTTTCTTTGCAAATGGATTTGAGCGGCTTTCAACAAAAAGTTTTACAACATTGCGGCTTACCAGATAAACCAGCAGAATTACCAACAGAATGACAACATTGATTACTACAAAAATTGCGATAATGCTCCCCAGTTTGGCATCTCCGCTTAACTGGGTAAGGCTGATTTCAGCCCTGGTCAGGAACACAATTAATAGTACAGCCAAGACAATTATGATCGCTTCCCGCAATCTCTTTTTCCGCTCTTGACGCGAAACGGATGTATTCATTAAACGGTATTTCCTTTCCAATTTAAATACATGCTGATACTAGCATAGATATAATTCGTTTAAAACTCATTGTTGCATTTTTGCATCAATTGCCGATTAAATTCTGGTATGATATTGTCCGTATCATCAACAACAACGGACCGGAGTCAGGGCATGCGCATTCAAGACTCATCATCACTAAGAGAGCTGGACAAAAATACCAAGAACTCTTCACCGATAAAAAAAATGATGAATTCGTTTTTTATCGATGAATTAAGTCATCAGGAGGAGGGTGTCAATTCGTATCAGGATGATACGGAGGCGCTCAGAAACGAAATTGAGAATGCAGGAAACCTGCTGACAACTGAACCGACACTGGCAAACTTCAAACAATTTCGCGATCTATTAAGCAAGCTGGCCAAAAAGGTGAATTCCGAGGCCTACCGGTTGGATAAGTTTGGCGGCACGCCCCAGAATCCTCGCTACTATGAAATAATTACGGTGATAAACCGTGAAGCCGATAATCTTTACAATCTTATCGTCAAAGAGAATAAGGATCCGATGGCCATTACCGCAAAGGTCATCGGCATCAAGGGGTTAGTGGTAGATTTAATTACATGAGCTGCACGCAGATACCTACTGATTCATATGAATAGAAACTATAATGGGAGAAAGACTGATCATGAGTGATACAGAATTGAATACAATTGTACAGAAGGGGCTTGAACTGCTCGACCAGGGAGCTGTCAAACAGGCTATTTCTATCTTTGAAGAGTACTTGAACACCGACAAAAGTCAGCCTGACGGCTGGTTCTACCTTGGTGACGCACTGGCTGAAGACGGACAACTGGATGATGCCATCGCCCGCTACAATGAAGGTCTGAAACTGGCACCTGAAGACACCGATGCCTTGACGACTCTGGGCGATATGCTGCTCGAATCTGGCGACCACAAGGGATCACTCGACTGTTACAAAAAGGTTTTGGAATTAGACCCGAAGGATGCTGATGCGCTTGTCAGTATCGGCCTGGTACATAACAGCCAGGACCGCAGCGAAGATGCAATACGTGCCTTCACCCAGGCGCTCGAACTCGAGCCTGACAATGTTTTTGCCCTGAACGCCATGGGAGATGCACTTTACGGCCAGGGAGATGTGGACGGAGCCATCGACGCCTTTACTAGAGGCGTTGAAATTGATCCAAAGGACCCGGCGGCCCACTTCAACCTTGGAGAGCTGTATTATGATCTGGAGGAGCTGGAAGAAGCCGAGGATGAGTGCCTTGAAGCTGTCCGGTGTGATCCCGCCTACAGCATGGCATACTTGACTTTGGGTGGCATCTGTATGGATCAGGACCGCACGTCCGATGCTATAGCACATTTCGAAAGTTACCTTAAATTCGAGACATCAGCTCAGGCCGCCGACATGATTGCCGAAGTAAAGGCGGTTGTCGAAGGACTCAAAGAAGAATTAAAGGGGTAGTAATGCCGCATCAAAAGCCTGTTCTGATTGATTCACACGCACATATATACTATAGCGACTATACTGCAGACTTTGACGAAATGCTGAAACGCGCCGAAGATGTCGGCGTTGCTGCCATCCTTGTGGTTGGAACCGACATCGAATCAAGTCACAAAGCGGTCGAACTTGCGGAGAAATATCCACAACTGTATGCCGCTGTGGGTATTCATCCTCACGATGCCGGACCTGTTACCGAAAACTGTTACGATGTGATCCGGACGCTTGCTGTTTCCAGTCAGAAGGTTGTTGCCATAGGTGAGATAGGACTTGATTTCTATCGCGACAGGTCGCCGCGGGACCGGCAGGAAATAGTTTTTCGACGTTTCCTGCAGATTGCGGCTGAGCTCGGAAAGCCGGTTATTATTCACGACCGCGATGCCCATGATCGTGTTATGGCGATTCTCAGAGAGGAAAAAGTGCGTAAGGGGGTCCTGCACTGTTTTTCAGGCGACGCCGCCATGGCTTTCGAGGCGTCAGCACTCGGCTTTCATATTTCGATCCCCGGGACTATCACCTACCCTGGCAACCAGCATTTAAGGGATGTTGTGCAAGCCGTCAGCATCGATCGCATGCTGGTCGAGACTGACTGCCCCTACCTGACCCCGGTCCCGCATCGCGGCAAGCGTAACGAACCAGCTTACGTACGGCTTGCAGCCGAGAAAGTGGCAGAAGTTAAAGGACTGACACTGGAGGACGTCGCCCGCATAACGACCAAGAACAGCAGTGACCTGTTCGGCATCAACCTCTGGGACCAGTCAACAAAGATAGCCTACCGGATTCGCAACTCGATGTATCTGAACATCACCAACCGCTGTTCAAACCGCTGCACTTTCTGCCCGAAGTTTGAAGATTTCACTGTCAAGGGTCACAACCTGATGTTGAACAGTGAACCTTCGTTCGACGAGATTATGGCGGCCGTCGGCCAGCCGGAAGGGATCAACGAGATTGTATTCTGTGGCTATGGTGAGCCACTCATCCGTCTTGATTTGGTCAAACAGGTTGCAGCAGCCCTCAAGGTTCGCGGCTATCAGATTCGTATTAATACCGATGGTCAGGCTAATCTGGTACATGGCCGTAATATTCTTCCGGAGTTAGCTGGCCTGGTGGACAGCATATCCGTCAGCCTCAATGCTCCGGATGCTGCAACATACAGTCGCATCTGCAACACCCCTTTTGCTGAAGCAGGCTTCAGCGGAGTATGTGACTTTATCCAGTCAGCAACAGCTCATATTCCACAAGTTGTGGCCAGTGTTGTAACGGTACCGGGTGTTGACGTTGAAGCCTGCCGGATAGTGGCAGAATCGCTGGGAGCTGAGTTTCGTGTGCGGGAATACTCGGAAGTCGGGTGATAATCAGCCAAGACACAAGACAGCCTGTTGTGGCAGTCTACTGATAATAAAAAAAGGCCACGTCAATTGACGTGGCCTTTGAATTTTTTGGGGTGGCTGGAGGGTATCGAACCCTCGAATATACGAGTCACAGTCGTACGTGTTAACCGCTTCACCACAGCCACCATATAAGAGACGATTTAATAGCCCGAACCGACCCTATAAGTCAAGATATTTTTAAGTCACAAGCTATATATTTTTAAATTGAAGCCGTGTTTTACCCCTTTAACAACTGAAGAATCTGCTGCAAACATTTATACTCATTATCCGTCAGGCTGCAGTCGTGATATACGGCTCTGGCATAGATCCCTACAAATTCTAAGACATCTTCATTGTCTGTTGCCGCAGCTATTTCAAACAAACCCTTATCGCCCGCAGAAACACCAAACTTAAGTTCTACAGTACGAAGGAAACGATTCAGGATACGCCGTTCACGGGGATAAAAAAACGAAGTACGCCTGACTGCAAAAAACAAAGCGGCTACAAGCAACATAACGGCAAAATACGGCACACTACTTCGAAGTATTTTAGTTGCATTGATACCCTGTAAACGCGAACCGACATCGGCCGCTATTTTAATCTGCTGTTCAAAGTCATAGGTTATAACTAAACGGTTCCACGCGTGATTAAATGAATCAAAAGCCTGTCGTATATTAAGTTTAAGAGTGTTCACCTCTGGTGCCTTCCAGACATCTCCTGCATTGGTGGCAAAACTGCTGGGATCGATCCTCGTCCAGCCACCACCATTTATATACGCTTCTACCCAGACATGAGCTCTATCTTCAGTAACAAGGTAATAACCGCCCAACTGATTATATTCGCCGCCAAGATAACCGCCAACGACACGACAAGGCACACCAACTGCGCGCAGCAACAGAGCAAATGATGAAGCAAAAAATTCACAATGCCCCTGTTTCTTATCAAAGATGAACTGCTCCATAGCACTGTCACCGGTCGGCAAATCTTTTGTAGAGTAGCGGTAGCCCCCGTTTCTAAAATAGTTTTCCAGCTGCTTTACTCTGGTACGATCATCATCAGCCGTACGAACTATTGTCTCCGCAAGAGCTTTAATCCGAGCGGGGAGCCGCTCCGGCAGTTGGAGGTAAAACTGGCTATCAAGCTGATTGCGTTGTGCGATCACTCCGCTTGATAGAGAATCTGCAGTATAGCTAAGGCGCTTACCGGCGCTTCCTATAAGCTCGAAGACACCATCAGGCGATCGCTTTACCCGTTGCAGGGCAATTGCGGTAGGACGATCAAGAGCGATCAGAGTACGGATTGCAGTTGGCTCGGGATAGATAACCTGTGAAACCGGTTTGATAGTAATTACCGGTCGTTCAACCGGAACCTGTGCAATGCGCGTCCACTTGATCCCATCGGTACGGTTAAACACAGTTCCGCGCCAGTACGGCTGAGATTGACCCTGCTGAGGCATTTCAGCCCGAAAGACAAGCGCGCCTGACACGGTGATACTGCTTTTATTACCAGGTTCTACCGTGTCTGAATAACCGCTTGTCGTCGCAGTCTGTGGATTGAGAAAGTGCCATAGCGGTAGTTGGGTTCGCGGCATGATCGGAAAGAAAAATAGTAACAGCGGTACTGACAGCAAAGGCATTAACAGACCGAAAGCTAGAATTTTTTTAAGGTCAGGCAACGTTACCGCAATTGCCTGGTCCTGTTTCTGAAACGTCAATAACACCAGAGCAAGAGACACAACAAAGAGCAATACTCCGAGGTAGAGTAGAAAAACCGGGCTCAGGTCAAACAGCGAGGAAGACGCAAGACAGAACATCGAAAGGACATATATCTGTAGAGAGTATCTGACTGTTTTTTCACCACTAAGCCGGACGGCGAGCATTATTGCCAGCACACTGATTACCGGCTGTATCGGATTGGCACTGCTGAACTGCATAGCGTAGAAGAAAAAAACGGGGACAATGACGACGTTCTGCATCCAGGGCCTCAGCGGCCACCTTCCACTGCGATCCTGCCAGACCCCGGAGATAACACCAACCAACAAAATCGTACGAGGCATTGCCGTCAACCAAGGGAACAGCGGTATCATGCCACACAAACCAATAGCATAGGTCAGTATAGTCGTCAGGGATCTAATCGCTACCATATAGAGCTAACTCCCTCAGCAATAGCAGGGCGTGCCGTTTACCAGTCCCGACAGCGACGATACGCCCTCCGAGATGCAACCCTATAGGCCGGTTACGCCACCAACGCTGAACCAGCCAGGCCGCTCTGGACAACTTTTCCTCCACCCCATACCCCGGTAACCCGTCAAGCTCAATCACCAATGGGACAACAACATTCATACCGAAGCCTTTTACCAGCAGGTCATGACTGCGAGCCGAATGCTTCCAATGAATCATCCGTAGCGGCTCTGATCCGGAATAGGGATATATACGCTCAAGCTCACCACTCAGGCCGCGTTCACGACGCAGAGAAACTCCGACCGCCTGTGTCCCTTCCCCACCACCTACTGAATCGCTGGCAATCGGAGCCGGAAAGACCGTCACCTTGCGATCAATTTCAATACGCCAATAGCGGGTAAAGAAACCGACCGGATATGGTGAGCTGATTGTTATCAGACCAAGAAGGACTTCCCCACGCTGGTGGAAAGTAATCTGGACAGGTGCATCACATACGGAGTTCGGGGTAACAAGAGGAACAACAACAGTCTGGCCGCCTTGACACTCAACCTGGATAATAAATGAGGGGAGAAAATGTTTGCTGTTTTTTACTGACAAACTAAAAGTCGCCGGGGTCCCGACGTAGATCTCTTCCGGAGGGTGAAGATCCGGAATCAGCTTCTTGATGTTATACATTCCAGCAAGACCGGTAACCGACATAAATGCCAGTAAGCCGGAAACAACCAGAAAAAGCAGGTTGTTACCGGTATTAACCGCTGCGAATCCGATCAGGAGCGTAATCAGAACATAAAGCATCCCGGATGTGCTTATTTTCAGGCCAAAGGCAGCGCTATGCCGGCGATTATTGTCCGTATCACTCCTCCACGCTCAACAGTCGCCATGTCATTACGCATCACCAAACGATGGGCGCAAACAGGAACTGCAATACCTTTAACATCATCCGGGGCAACATAGTCGCGCCCGTCTAGAAATGCGGCTGCCTTGGCTGCCTGAGCAATATTGATAGCCGCCCTGGTTGAAAGACCGTTCTGGATCAAGTCGTGCGAACGGGTTGCCAGCACCAGATTATGAATATAGGAAAGAACCTTGTCAGAAAGATATACCGCTTTAACCTCATCCCTGGCAGCCAGAATTTCAGCGGAATATACCAGCGCTTCGATACTTCCGACCCTTTCCCGGATACCCCCACCGGCAATTATTTCCCGTTCAAGGTGCTCAGCCGGATAACCGATACCGGTACAGATCAGAAAACGGTCCAACTGTGATTCCGGCAGCAGAAAAGTACCGCTCTGATCAGAGGGATTCTGGGTTGCAATCACCATGAATGGGTCCGGCAGAGGATACGTAATTCCTTCGATCGTAACGCGCCGTTCCTCCATTGCCTCCAACATTGCGCTCTGGGTGCGCGGCATAGCGCGATTAACCTCATCCAGCAGAACAATATTGTTAAAAATCGGCCCTGGTTGAAAACTGAAATGCCCTTCTTCACGGTTAAATATTGACAGCCCTGTTATATCTGACGGGAGCAGGTCACTGGTACATTGAACCCTGCCGAAAGAGAGTCCGGTAACCGCGGCAAGAGCGAGCGCTACCGTTGTCTTGCCAAGACCGGGCAGATCTTCCACCAGAATATGACCACCAACCAGCAGAGCAATCACCGATAAACGCAGCACCTCCTCCTTACCCTGTAGATAATCACGGGAGAGGGTCTCAAAAACATTCGTAAAAACGTGGCGCTGAGGCGTTCGACTCACTGGGTACCTCGCTACATGAATTATTTATCGTGGTTGCAAACATTAAACAGAGCGACCCCCAGAAGATTGTTCATGGGGGTCGCAGTCTGTATCAACATTTTTTTAGCCTAGTGCCGTTTTTAAATCACTCATCAGTGCATCAATATCAAGCCCGTGAGCCCGTGCGCCCTGCTCAAGGCTCTCGTTCTGGGCCCCCATACAGCCGATGCATCCAAGGTTGTGCTTCTGCAGAACCTTGACAGACTCAGGATAGGAACGCATAAGCTCAAAGAAAGTCATATCTTTAGTTATCTCAGCCATACAAGGCTCCTTTTCAAAACAATAGTTATATTAAATACAGCAACTTACTCGTACTTTATATCAATTATTTCATATTCTTTTTTACCTGAAGGGACAATTACCTTGACTGAATCATCAAGCTTATGGCCAATCAGCGCTTTTCCGACAGGTGATGTACAGGATATTTTACTTAATTTAATATCAGCTTCATCTTCACCTACAATCTTGTAGGTGACCTCTTCTTCTGACGCAGTGTCATACACGGTTACTGTGCAGCCAAAGACAACCTTATCCGGTTTCATGCCGGACAGATCAACAACGTGCGCACGAGCCAACTTACCGTTAATCTCCTGAATACGCCCTTCAATGAATCCCTGGCGGTTTTTTGCTGCATCGTATTCGGCATTTTCCGACAGGTCACCGTGGTCACGCGCTTCGGAAATATCCTGGATTACCTTGGGGCGTTCTTCACGAATAAGACGTTTCAACTCTTCCTGCAATGATTCAAAACTCTCTTTTGTTAACGGTATGGTATGGGACATCGAGTAGTCTGCTCCTGTAGTAAATAATTCAACAAAGATAATCCTGGATCGGTTTGACAGTCAGCTCTTGAGTCTGCAGAGAGACGATACTGTCAGCTACCGCTTTTGCACCGGCAACAGTCGTATAATAAGCAAGGCCATGCATCAAGGCCTCTCTCCTGATAGAGAAAGAATCAGCCACTGCCTGAGCACCATGAGTCGTGTTAAGGACCAGTTGAACCTCTCCGTTCTTGATGGCGTCAACAATGTGTGGGCGTCCTTCCAGCACTTTGTTGACGCGCCGGACAGGAATCCCCTTCTCTTCAAGAAACTGGGCAGTCCCACCGGTCGCCAGAATCCCAAAACCGGATTTATACAGTTTTTCAGCAGCGCTGACAACATGTTTCTTGTCAGCATCCCGCACGCTTATAAATACATTTCCAGACAACGGCAGCTTGACATTTGCCCCCAACTGCGATTTGGCAAAGGCCTCGGCAAACGTTTCGCCAATACCCATTACCTCGCCGGTTGACTTCATTTCCGGTCCCAGCAGCGTATCAACACCGGGGAATTTAACAAACGGGAAGACCGCCTCTTTTACGGAAATGTGCTTCGGAATAATGTCGCTGACAATCCCCAGTTCTTTAAGAGTTTTTCCGGCCATGACACGGGCAGCTATCTTGGCAAGTGGCCGGCCGGTTGCCTTGGATACAAATGGCGATGTCCGGGAGGCGCGTGGATTAACTTCTAGAATATAGACGGTGGAACCTTTGACCGCATACTGAACGTTCATCAGCCCTTTAACATTCAATTCAAGTGCCATCATGACCGTCTGACGACGGATATCGGCAATTATTTCCTGACTGATCGAGTAAGGAGGCAGACTGCAGGCCGAATCTCCGGAATGAATACCAGCCTCCTCAATATGCTCCATGATCCCACCGATAACAACATCGGTTCCATCGCAGAGTGCATCAACGTCGATTTCGATCGCTTCATCAAGGAAACTGTCAAGCAGGATGGGATGCTCAGGTGAAATCAGCACGGCAGTTTTCATGTAGCGCTGGAGATTTTCCTGATCATACACAATTTCCATGGCTCTTCCGCCCAGGACGTAAGAAGGGCGAACGACAACCGGATAACCGATGCGTTCCACAACCTTTTCAGCCTCCTCAAAGGATCTGGCAATACCGTTTTCAGGTTGCAGGAGACCTAACTTATGGAGCATTTCCTGAAACCGCTCACGATCCTCGGCACGGTCGATCGCATCCGGTGAAGTACCGATTATCGGCACACCGGCCTTCTCGAGAGCAACTGCCAGCTTGAGCGGTGTCTGACCACCAAATTGGACGATCACACCAACCGGTTTCTCAACAGCAACTATTTCAAGCACATCCTCCAGAGTCAGCGGCTCGAAATAAAGCCGGTCAGACGTATCATAATCGGTAGAAACTGTTTCCGGATTACAGTTGACCATGATTGTTTCATAGCCATCTTCAGCCAACGCAAAGGCACCGTGAACACAACAGTAATCGAATTCGATCCCCTGCCCGATCCGGTTCGGTCCTCCACCGAGAATCATGATCTTTTTCCGGTCAGTCGGAGCCGCTTCACACTCTTCCTCATAGGTGGAGTACATATAGGGTGTGTAGGCGACAAACTCGGCAGCGCAGGTGTCAACACGTTTGTAAACAGGACGTACCCCCATACTCCAGCGCAGCGCACGCACCTCGTCTTCACTACATCTCCAAAGCATCGAGAGGAATTTATCCGAAAAACCAAACTGTTTGGCTTCACGCAGCACCGCTGGTGAAACATTCACAAGTGCAATAGCTTTCAGCTCTTCCTCTTTTTCTATAATCTGACGGATGTTGTGCAGAAACCAGGGATCAATGGCGGTATGTTTTTGAATCTCCTCCACACTCATGCCGCTGCGCATGGCATCGCCGATGTACCAAAGCCTGTCAGCATTAGGTACCCGTAGTTTTTCCAACAACAACTGTTGTTCCTTGCCGGTCAGTGCACGTCTTGTTTCTGTGCCAAGATCAAACAGCTTGGAATCAAAACCGCTGACTCCAATCTCAAGAGACCTGATCGCCTTCTGAAATGATTCCTTGAAGGTTCGGCCGATTGACATGACTTCACCGACCGATTTCATCTGCGTGGTCAGTGTTGCATCGGCAGCGGGAAACTTCTCAAAGGTAAAGCGCGGAATTTTGGTGACAACATAGTCAATGCTCGGCTCAAAACAGGCCGGAGTTTCGCGGGTGATATCGTTGGTTACTTCATCAAGAGTATAGCCAACCGCCAGCTTGGCGGCAATCTTGGCGATCGGGAACCCGGTCGCCTTTGAAGCCAGCGCCGATGAGCGCGACACACGCGGATTCATCTCAATCACGACGAGACGCCCGTCACGCGGGTTGATGCCAAACTGGATGTTTGAGCCGCCGGTGTCAACGCCGATCTCACGAATGATCTTCAGCGAAGCATCGCGCAGAATCTGATATTCCTTATCGGTCAAAGTCTGGGCTGGAGCGATGGTGATAGAATCACCGGTATGAACGCCCATCGGATCAAAGTTCTCGATCGAGCAGATGATCACGACGTTATCTGCTGTATCGCGCATAACTTCCAGCTCGTACTCTTTCCAACCTATAACCGATTCTTCAATCAGAATTTCATCTGTCGGCGAGGCATCGATTCCTCCCATCGCCATTTTTTCGTATTCCTCAAGATTGTAGGCGATTCCTCCGCCACTGCCGCCAAGGGTAAATGAAGGCCTGATAATGGCTGGAAAACCAATCGTTTTGACGATTTCCATCGCCTCGGCATGGTTATGAGCCAGACCTGAATTGGGTACCGCCAGCCCGATTTTTTCCATGGCAGCCTTGAAAAGTGTGCGATCCTCGGCTTTTTTGATGGCCGGAAGTTTGGCACCGATCAACTCCACGCCAAACTTTTCCAGAATGCCCATTTCAGCAACTGAAACGGCTGTATTGAGTGCCGTCTGGCCGCCAAGTGTTGGCAAAACTGCGTCGGGGCGTTCTTTCTCGATAATCTTGGCAAGAATTTCCGGTGTGACCGGTTCAATATAGGTGCGGTCGGCAAAATCAGGGTCGGTCATAATGGTGGCAGGATTGCTGTTCAGCAGCACAACCTCATACCCCTCTTCCTTCAACGACTTGCATGCCTGTGTACCGGAATAGTCAAACTCGCAGGCCTGACCGATAACAATCGGTCCGGCGCCAATGATAAGTATTTTTTTAATATCTGTTCTTTTAGGCATTTATACATTACTCCTTCGTGTGATTATCGAAATATAAAAAAGACCGCACCGGCCAGACAACAGCCGGCCCATAGATAATTCCAGGAAATACTCGTTCCCATATAAAAAACTGCAAATGGCACAAAAACCATCAGTGTGATGACTTCCTGAATGATCTTTAGCTGAGCCAGATTAAATCTGCCGTAGCCGATCCGGTTAGCCGGAACCTGTATCAGATATTCAAAAAAGGCAATTCCCCAGGAAACCGCTACGGCAATCAACCAGTGACGGGTGCGCAGGTTCTTCAGATGCGCATACCAGGCGAAGGTCATGAAGACATTTGATATAACCAGCAATACAATTGTTCTCATCTGTTCTCATCACTTTATTATTCCAGCATCAACCGGTAAATGTCCAATCCTGAGCACCTGTGAGCTTGTCATATTCCGCCTGCAATGATTCAATATGTTCACAGTCGCTCGACATCATGGCACTAAACATCTTCCCGTATGATTCATCCTCAAACCGTGCGACACAATCAACATGGAATTCAGACAGGTATTTTTCAAGTTTAATTGCTGAGTTCAACGCATCTACCAGAGTCGGCGGCGCCGCCTTTACCTGGGCAATAACGACACGAAGTGAAGAAAGAATTGATTCAACTCTTGCAGCATCCGTTAAGACCGTGCAGGGAAGATCTTTTCTCAGCTTGAGTGCCAGAGAAAACTGATCGGCGTGATTTTGCTCTTCCGTGGCTGTTTTACGCCATATATGGGCGACGCCCTGATTATCCGAATAAAGTTCCGCAAAGTAACTGTAGAGATCTTTACAGAGCAGCTCAATATCCCTGCATTTTTCCAGCAGAATCTGTTCGGATAATGTCATCGCCTTATCGGACATAAAAATAACCTCATTTAGATATCATCGTGATCCTGCACCCAGCCGTTATCAAGACCGACCTCTTCCAGTACATCCACTACCCGATTGTACTCATCAACCGTAATCCTGCATTCCATCTCCGGCATGCTTAACGCCTTATGGGCCGCAAAGTACTGGCTCATAAGGGCTATATGAGTTTCTAACCCCAGGTTTGTTGCAATCCAGTGAAGCGTCTCGATTGACCCCGCCCTGTCCTGCGGCAGAACGAGATGCCGAACAATAAGCCCACAGGTGGCAATACCGTTTTCATCTACCTGAAGATGTCCAACCTGACGCAACATCTCTGTAACTGCGCTGCGATTGAACGCACGATATTCGGTAACGGCTGAAATCTCCACGGCATGAGTATCATCACTGTACTTCATATCCGGCAGATATATATCAATGACACCGCTAAGTACCATCAGCGCATCGACCTTCTCATAACCGCTACTATTCCAGAGCAGCGGCAGAGAGAAACCTTGCGGTATCGCCAACCAGAGAGCCGCCAGAATCTGCGGCAGAAAGTGGGTTGGAGTCACAAAATTGATATTATGGACACCCAGACGCTGCAATTTGAGCATGCGAGCGGCCAACTCTTTGGTTGTTATTTCTTCACCATTGCCAAACTGGCTAATAGGGAAATTCTGGCAGAAGGCGCATTTGAGGGAGCAACCGGAGAAAAAGATTGTGCCGGAGCCTTTTGTTCCAGATATCGGCGGCTCCTCACCCCTGTGAACATTTGCCGAGGCAATCTTCGGTTTCAGCCCTGCCCCGCAGATTCCGCGTTCTTCCTTTATGCGGTTCACACCACATTCATGAGGGCAGAGATCACAAGCAGACAGACGCCGGTAGGCGTCCCGGACACGCTGCAACAGCTCACCTGATTGATAAAGAGCAAGATAATTCATAGCCGATTCAAACCTTACTGGAACACTGATTACACAGAGTTTTACAAATACTGACTTCCTGACAAAACACGTTCAACCCTATTGTTGTTTATGCTTCTCCATCATCTCAACAAACCTGTCAAACAGATACTGAGAATCGTGCGGCCCCGGTGATGCCTCAGGATGATGCTGGACCGAGAATATCGGCAGACTGCAGTGATGAATTCCCTCAACCGTCTGGTCGTTCAGGTTTTCATGTCCCAGACAAGCGGCACTACCCAGTGAATCCAAATCAACAGCAAAACCGTGATTTTGTGAAGTTATCTCCACCTTACGCGTCTGCATATCCATGACCGGCAGGTTGGAACCATGATTACCAAACGGAAGCTTAGCAGTCTTACCACCCAACGCCAGGCCGAGAAGCTGGTGTCCGAGACAGATTCCGAAGATAGGCTTTTTACCGACAAATTTCTTGATTTCATCCTGTATCTTCACCAGTGGCTCTGGGTCACCAGGGCCATTGGAGAGGAAGATGCCATCAGGATTCATTGCCAACGCCTCTTCGGCGGAAAATGTTGCCGGCACCACGGTGACGTCGCAGCCGACATCAATAAGACAGCGCAGGATATTGTACTTTATGCCGAAATCATAGACCACGACCTTGTACTTCAAGGTTGAAGGGTCCACCTGTGGATAACCTTCCGCCAGATCCCACACACCCTCTGTCCAATGATACGGCTTCTCGCAGGAGACGCCGGATGCGAGGTCAAGACCGGTCATACTTGGAACGGCCTTAGCCTTGGCAACCAGACTGGCATGATCCATATCAATGGTGGAGATGACGCCGTTCTGGGCACCTTTGTCGCGCAGATGGCGCGTCAGGGCGCGGGTATCTATCCCCTGGATGCCGACAACACCATTCTCCATCAGATAGGATGCAAGGCTCATGGTGGCGCGCCAGTTGGAATAACAGTCCAGATACTCCTTGACGATAAAACCTGACAGAAACAGACCGCGGCTTTCAATATCCTCTGGATTAATACCGGTATTACCGATCTGCGGATAGGTCATGGTTACCATCTGTCCCTTGTAGGAGGGATCGGTCAGAACCTCCTGATAGCCGGACATGGCAGTATTGAATACGACCTCTCCAGTGGATTCACCGCTGGCACCAAAAGATTTTCCTTCAAAGATGCGCCCGTCGGCGAGCGCAAGAATTGCTTTCATAGACCATGACTCCTGAATTATTGTTTAACGTTTATACATCAGCTTGCCGCCTACAACAGTAGCAACGGCTGCGCCCTTAACCTTTTGACCAAGCCAGGGAGAGTTTTTAGACTTACTGGCCAGCTTGTCGGCCTCGACAACCCACTCGATCTTTGGATCAATCACAGTGATATCGGCAACTGAACCAGCTGCAAGGGTGGCACGATTAAGACCGAGAATATTCGATGGGTTACACGACATCTTTTCAATCAGCTGATTAAGTGTCAAAACACCTTCATCAACCAATCCGAGTGACAGCGGCAACGACGTTTCCAGACCGATAATGCCGTTCATAGCAGCTGTAAACTCCACATCTTTTTCATCCTGATGGTGTGGTGCGTGGTCAGTGGCAATGGCATCAATGGTGCCGTCCCTCAACCCCTCTTTGATAGCAGAGACGTCCGCAGACTCACGAAGCGGCGGATTCATCTTGGCGTTAGTGTTGTAACCGCGCACCGCAGCGTCGGTCAGAGTAAAATAGTGTGGTGCCGTTTCACAGGTTACCTTGACGCCACGGGCTTTGGCTTCGCGTATGATACGCACCGCCCCCTTGGTGGAGACATGGGCAATATGAATCGGTGTACCGGTATATTCCGCCAGCATTGTTTCTCTGGCTGTGGCAATATCTTCAGCAACACACGGAATACCTTTCAGTCCAAGCTCGGTAGAGGTGAAACCTTCGTTCATTGCCCCCTCTCCCACCAGTTCCAGTTCCTCGGCATGCGAAATGACCATAATGCCGATTCCGGCTGCATATTGCATGGAGCGCATCATTAATTCACTGTTGCCCACCGGCTTACCGTCGTCGGACACAGCGACACACCCAGACTCCTTCAACTCTCCCATTTCAGCCATATGGTCTCCGGAAAGACCGTACGTAATTGATCCAACAGGAAATACGTTGCAGAAACCTTCAGACTTGGCTTTGTTGATGATGTAGCTGGCAACTGTTTTATTGTCGATGACCGGCTTGGTATTCGGCATACAACAGACTGAAGTGAAACCTCCGGCAACCGCCGCTTTTGTACCGGAAATAATGTCTTCCTTGTACTCCAGCCCTGGATCGCGCAAGTGGACATGCATATCAATCAGTCCAGGCACGACATAACTGCCTGCGGCATCAATGGTTTCTACTCCGGCAGGAGCAGAAAGCCCTTTGCCGACAGCCTTGATCAGGCCGTTCTCCACCAGGACATCCAGCGTGTCGTCCAGCTTCTGGGAGGGGTCAATCACCCGACCGTTTTTTATCAACAGATCCATATAGTCACCTCGAAAGAGAAGTTTTTAAAAAATAAAGGTTGCCTGAATGTTCACTACTCCAGTTCGCCGCCGCAGACATGGTACAACATCGCCATCCTCACCGCCACTCCGTTCTCAACCTGTTTCAGCACCCATGACTGGTCTCCATCAACCATACTGGAGGACATTTCCACTCCGCGGTTAATCGGTCCGGGGTGCATAATCATCGCATTCGGCTTGGCAAGCTTGATATTAGTCGGGTTAAGACCGAAGTAACGGGAATATTCACGGGCATTGGGCATAAGGGTTTTACCCTGACGTTCCTGCTGAATTCGCAGCATCATAACAACATCAGCATCCTGAAGCGCCTCGTTCATTGTAGCGCAGACAGTAACATCACCAAGCTTTTCAACACCCGGCGGAACCATGGTTGGAGGTCCAGCCAGATACACCGACGAACCAAGCTTGGTCAAACCCTGAATATTTGAACGGGCAACGCGACTATGCGTTATATCGCCGACAATCGCCACCTTCAAGCCATCAAGACGCCCGTAGCGATCCTTCATAGTCAGCAAGTCAAGCAGACCCTGTGATGGATGCTCATGAGCACCGTCGCCGGCGTTAATAATAGAGCAGTTCAGCTTGTTCGCCAGGAAATAGTGCGAACCGGAAACTGCGTGGCGCATAACGATGATATCCGGTTTCATTGCCAGCAGGTTCAGCGCCGTATCTGCCAGCGTTTCGCCCTTGGTAGCCGAGCTATTAGACGGGGCTATGTTAACCGTATCGGCAGAAAGACGCTTACCGGCAATCTCGAAGGAAGTACGGGTACGGGTTGATGCTTCGTAGAACAGATTGATGATCGTCTTGCCGCGTAGCGTCGGAACCTTCTTGATGTCACGACAGTTGATATCACGCATATTCTCAGCGGTTGATATCAACAATTCAATATCATCTTTCGTCAGGTCCCGCAGGGCAATAATGTGCTTGTGCTTGAACTCGGCCATTCCTGTTTACCCCCTATTTTTCGAGTACCACTTCAATCGGCTGGTTTGAGCCGTCAAAAGCAACCTGTACATTCTCTTTCTGGCTGGTAGGTACATTACGCCCAACAAAATCTGCCCGAATCGGCAATTCACGGTGGCCACGATCAATCAGAACAGCAAGCTGAATAGACTGGGGACGCCCGAAATCCATCAGTGCATCCATGGCGGCCCGTATCGTACGACCGGTGTAAAGGACATCATCAACAAGAATGACTTTCTTACCTTCCAGGGAGAAGGGGATATCGGTCTTACCAACCGGATGGTGTGGCAGGTGACCTGAACAATCATCTCGATACAGGGTAATATCAACCGCTCCCACCGGGACAGCCCCACCCTCAATAACGCTGATCTGTTGTGCAATTCCATCCGCCAGAAAGGCTCCACCCGAACGAATGCCGACCAGGACAATATCAGCAACCCCCTTGTTGCGTTCAAGAATTTCATGAGCTATTCTTGTTAAGGCCCGCTTGATTCCTGCACCATCCATAAGCACGGTTTGTTCAGCAGTCATTTAAAGGTCCTCCTTGGACACAAAAAAAGAGCCTCCCCGCGTCAAGCGGCAAGACCCTTCTGTTATGAATTAAATGGTTCATTGTGTCGCCTTTACTAGTCTCTCGGACTAATTTAAAAGGGGGATTTATTTAAGTGAGGCACTTTAACATTGATAACCGAGGCTGGTCAAGCAGGATTTGCAGTAAAATCTCAAGTTCCCAAAGACAGATGATGTAACCTACTACACTGCCAACATCCCAGGCGATATCCCAAGATCAGCAACCTGCCCCATCACTTCGAGATGCAGGTATTCACTCCGGATCAATTCCCGCGAAACACGCTGTATATCAGTGCTACTGACCGCATCATAATTGGCAAGAACATCTTCAACAGACTGCTGCTTTTGGAGATAAATTTCGTTTTTTGCCAAACGGGTCATCAGGCTGTCGCTACTTTCAAGTGACATCAGAGTTTTCCCCTTCAGTTGTTCCCGTGCCGCGTCCAGTTCGTCCTGATGCACTTCCTCGTTTACAAGACGCGCCATTTCACGTTGAGCAATATCAATGACTTCGAGACAATGGTTTTTTTCGGTACCGGCATAAACGACGAGAGCTCCTGAATCTGCATGGGATATGATGTAGGAGTAGACTGAGTATGCCAACCCCTTCTTTTCGCGAATTTCCTGAAACAGGCGTGAGCTCATCCCCCCACCCAGAATAGTCGTCAACAGAAAGAGCGTATAACGATCCTGATGATCGTAGCGAAGCGAACGAGTGCCGAGACAGACAAGAGTTTGCTCCATCTCACGTTCAATAAGATTAACCTCTTTATTAGAAGGAAAAGTTGTATCAAACAATTCAGGCTGCCAATTGGAGGAGATTCCCGAAAACAACGGAGCCATAATAGCAACCAGCTCGTTGTGTTGTACATTTCCGGCCGCAGCGATAACTATATCCTGAGGACGGTAACGGCTGTTTTTATGCGCCAGGATCGAGGTGCGTGACAGACCTGATACTGTTTCTTCGCTTCCGAGAACAGGCATACCAAGTCGCTGCCCGCGCCAGAAATTTTGATGAAAGCGGTCGTGAATATACTCATCCGGAGCATCGTCACGCATCTTGATTTCCTGAAGAACCACTTTGCGCTCACGCTCAATCTCATCAAGAGGAAAGGTGGAATTCAGAAAGATATCAGCCAGCAGGTCTGCAGCGCGGGGCAAAAATTTTGCCAGTACCTTGGCGTAGTAGCAGACATATTCATGTCCGGTGAATGCGTTAAGAATCCCGCCCATGGAGTCTATTTCGCGGGTAATCTGATGGGCGTTGCGGCATTTTGTGCCCTTGAACAGCATATGTTCAATAAAATGGGCAACACCGTTGTCTTCATGGGCTTCATGGCGAGTGCCGTTAGCCACCCAGATGCCGGTTGTTACCGTATGCATATAGCCAATATTTTGGGTGACGATACGTACGCCGTTGTCAAGAGTTGTTGTATTTATCATCAGCGAAGCATACCCTAGTTTTTTACTATTTCAACAAAAAATAGAGTAATGAATTTTTCATCACCAAACTGACTAGCGCATATACATCCTACTCCGTTCAGCCTTCGTAACATCCCCGCCCCACTCCACATTCAAAATTGAGTTGACAATAGGCAAGCAAAGGAATAATTGGTATTACCACACAGTATAACTGGTTTATATTGCCGTTAAAGCCATATATATCGGTGCAGTAGTTGATTATATTTATTCGCTAAATCGCAGCAGTATACGAATAATTAAAACAGGAGCCATTACCAATGAACATTCACGAGTATCAGGCAAAAGCTATCTTAAGAAAGTTTGGTGTGCCGGTACCTGACGGCCACGTCTGTTACAACAGTGCCGGTGCCCGCGAGTGGGCCAAACGTCTGGGTGACGGCCCCTGGGTGGTCAAGGCGCAGATCCATGCCGGCGGGCGCGGCAAGGGTGGCGGCGTCAAACTGGCCCACACCCCTGATGAGGTGCGTAACATATCCCGAGAAATGCTCGGCATGATCCTCCGCACCCACCAGACCGGCGCAGAGGGAAAACTGGTCACCCGCGTTCTGGTTGAAAAAGGGTGTAACATTGACAACGAACTCTACGTCAGCCTTCTCGTTGACCGGGCAACATCCAAAGTCACCGTCATGGCATCCACCGAAGGGGGGATGGACATCGAGGAGGTTGCCGCCAAAACTCCCGAAAAAATCTTTGTCGAAACCATCGATCCGTTGATCGGCCTGACAGCCTTTCAATGCCGCAACATCGCCTTCAG
Source organism: Desulfuromonadaceae bacterium (assembly GCA_028681335.1). Taxonomy (GTDB): domain Bacteria; phylum Desulfobacterota; class Desulfuromonadia; order Geobacterales; family Pseudopelobacteraceae; genus JACRCG01. The sequence continues at coordinate 20,722 of JAQUIT010000004.1, forward strand.
CCTCGGCCTGACCGGAAAACTGGTGGGCAAAGCCACGGCCGTACTTGAAGGGCTCTACACAACCTTCATGGCCTGTGACTGTTCCATGCTGGAGATAAATCCGCTGGTTGTCACCGCTGAAAACAACCTTCTGGCGCTGGACGCCAAATTCGGCTTCGACGATAACGCCATGTTCCGTCATCCCAAAATAGCCGACATGCGTGATTATGATGAAGAAGACCCGAAAGAGATCGAGGCATCCCAGTTCGAACTCTCCTACATCTCACTCAGCGGCAACATCGGCTGCCTCGTCAATGGCGCCGGACTGGCCATGGCCACCATGGACATCATCAAACATTACGGCGGAGATCCGGCCAACTTCCTGGACGTCGGGGGCGGTGCCACTATCGAGCGCGTCACCGAAGCCTTCAAAATCATTCTCTCCGACAAGAACGTCAAGGGGATACTGGTCAACATTTTCGGCGGCATCATGAAATGTGACATCATCGCCACCGGTGTAGTGACTGCGGCCCGCCAGGTATCACTGGGCGTGCCACTCGTCGTTCGCCTGGAAGGCACCAACGTCGAGCAGGGCAAACAGATTCTGGCTGAAAGCGGCCTTGACATCGTTGCCGCCGACGGCATGGCCGACGCCGCACAAAAAATTGTCCAGGCCGTGAAAGGAGCCGAGCAATGAGTATTCTGATCAATAAAAACACCAGAGTCATCACCCAGGGAATCACCGGTGCTACCGGCCTGTTCCACGCCCAGGGAGCCCGCGAATACGGCACCCAGATGGTAGGCGGCGTCACCCCCGGTAAAGGGGGTACAACCATCGACGGTTTCCCGGTTTTCGATACCGTCAAGGAAGCGATCGAAAAGACCGGCGCGACCGCCTCGGTCATCTACGTCCCACCGCCATTCGCCGCCGACTCCATCATGGAAGCGGTTGATGCCGGTATTGAACTAGTCTGCTGCATCACCGAAGGAATTCCGGTCCTCGACATGGTCAAGGTCAAGCACTTCATGAAGGGGAAGAGAACCCGCCTCGTCGGCCCGAACTGCCCCGGCGTCATCACTCCCGGTGAATGCAAGATCGGTATCATGCCCGGCTACATCCACAAACCGGGCAAGATCGGCGTGGTTTCCCGCTCCGGCACGCTCACCTATGAAGCGGTCTGGCAGCTTACCAGCCTAGGGCTCGGTCAGTCTACCTGCGTCGGCATCGGCGGCGATCCGGTCAACGGCACCAACCACCTTGATGTCCTGCGGCTGTTTCAGGCTGACCCGGATACCGAAGCGGTCATCATGATCGGCGAGATCGGCGGTACTTCGGAAGAAGAAGCGGCTCGGTTCGTCAAGGAGTACATGACGAAACCGGTAGCAGCCTACATCGCCGGCATTACCGCTCCTCCCGGCAAACGCATGGGACATGCCGGCGCGATTATCTCCGGCGGTAAGGGGACGGCGACTGAAAAGGTCGCGGTTCTAAGAGAGTGCGGCATCAGTGTGGCGGATAGTCCGGCCGAGATGGCGCAGGCGTTAATGAAGGTGTATAAACCGTAATCCGCTTACAACAGAAAAAGGCGACCGCAAGGTCGCCTTTTTCATGTCAGTGTATCGTTATGTAATCACATATCCAACTGTTCCGCCAGCAGTTCGGCCGTATGCCTGACCTTTACGTCCGCCCCATCCTGATCCATCCCCCCCCTGATCTGCATGACGCAACCCGGACAGTCCATGGCTACAACCGCTGCGCCGGTATCCTTGATGTTCTTTAGTTTGCGCTGTAGAATCGGTGCGGATATTTCCGGCAGTTTCAGCGAATATGAACCGCCCATACCGCAACAGGTATCACACTCGAACATCTCGGTCAGCTCATACCCTGCTTTTTGCAGCAGTTCTCTCGGCTGAGCCGACACCTTTAGTGTCCGCTTCAGATGACAGGAATCATGGTAGGTGAGCCTGCCGAGCTTCTGCCCCTCCTTCAGAGTCAAACGCCCCTCACCAACCAATTTCCTGACCAATGTGGCAAAGTCTATCGCCTTTTCAGCCAGTATCCTCGCCTTCGGCATCCACTCGGCCTGACCCACGCTTTCAAAGGTACTGATAAATTCATGCTTCAATGCCACCGTACAGGTCGGACAGGCCGAGATCACATAGGTTGCATCCACGCTCAGCAGCGCCTTGATGTTGTCGATGGCGTTATTTTCCGCAACTTCATAGGCGCCGTTATAGCGGGCCGGTGCGCCGCAACAGGTCTGTTCCTCGGGGAAAAACACCTCGATGCCGGCCTTGTTAAGGATTTTCACCAGCGCTTCTCCCATTTCCGGATAGGCAAAATCAATCAGGCAGCCTGCATAGAAAACCGCCCTCTCCTTCAGCTTTGGCTGTTTGATTTTTTTGAAGCGATCCCGGAACGGTTCGGCGGCGATGGCCGGCAGGCTGCGACCATCGGTCAAGTCTGCCAGAAACAGCGGCAGATGGCGGATGAATGTGCCTGATGTGAACGGCTTGCCCGCGATTGAAGCGGCACGCAGCATGCCGTGGAAGAGCTTGCGATTGTTCACCACGGCATAGATCGTTTTCTGCAGTAACGGGAGCCCATTCTCTTTCACCAGTCGCCGCCGGATCTCCATGATCAGCTCCGGAATATCGATCTTGCCGGGACAGACATCCTTGCAGGCGCCGCATTGGATGCAGAGGCCTTGAATATCTTCGGACTTTTTCAACTCATCGAACCAGGCGGTCAGGATCGTGCCGATGCCTCCGGTGTAGACCTTGCCAAAGACATGCCCGCCAACCAGGCGGAAAATCGGGCAGACATTAAGGCACGACGCGCAGCGAATGCATTGCAGCGCCTGTTTGAATTTTGGGTCGGCAGCCATTTCAGAGCGGCGATTATCCATGAGGATGATGTGGAGACCCTTCATACTCCCGTCGCTGTTCGGCGTCGGACCGGTGATAATCGATACATAGCTCGTCAACAACTGGGCTGTAGCACTTCTTGGGAGCGCCTTTAGAATCGTGGCGACGTCAGCATACTTCTCGATCAGCTTTTCGATACCGACCAGTGCGATATGAATCTTGGGGAGTGACGTGACCAGCCGGGCATTGCCCTCATTGGTCATCAGGACGATACTGCCTGTTTCCGCCACGGCGATGTTACCGCCGGAGATACCCATATCGGCAGCCAGAAAAGCGGGGCGTAACTGTTCACGGGCAACCTTGACGAGCCGCGGAATATCGGAACTCAGCCGTTCGTTGACCTCCTTGCTGAACAGATCAGACACCTCCTCCTTGGTCATATGGATCGCCGGCATCACCATGTGCGAAGGGGTCTGCCCCGCCAGCTGTATGATCCATTCTCCCAGATCCGTCTCCCCTACCACTATACCCGCTTCTTCAAGATACGGATTGAGGTGAATCTCTTCCGTTGCCATCGACTTTGATTTAACGATGGATTTGACGTTATTATCCTGCGCAACCTTCAGGATGTATTCCCTGACCTTGGCGGGATCACTGGTTCTGAACACGGTAGCGCCGCTCGCTTCGGCGTTACGCGTGAACTGTTCGGACAACTCGTCAAGATGAGAGGCGGCATAAGACTTCAACTCGGCGATCCTCCCCCGCAGTTCCTCAAAGTCGATTCCCTCATACGCCTTGGCCCTGTTGACCTTGTACGCCTCGGAGAACTTGCCGAGCGCGCCGGTCAGGTTGGCGTTGTTCACCGCCCTGGTGATGGATTCCTTGAATTCATTTCCCATCAGAAGCCACCTCCAAGCTCATCGACAAAAACGATAACGAGACGCTCCGGCCCATGCACACCAATAGTGAGTACCCGTTCTATATCCGCCGTCCGACTCGGCCCGGTAATCATGGCGATATAAGGGTTCTCTTTGGGATTCATCCTGGAGAGGAGTGACGGCATATCAGGGAGTATTGCGGCCGTCGGCACCAGAGCGATATGAATCGTCGAGAGTGACGACACCAGGCGCTGTTCCATGGCGGTGGAATTTTGCACGAGCGAACCGGTGTCTGCCAGCGCCCAGTCCATCTGGCTGATTCCGAACCGGGCTTCCGCGGCAAGTTCGCGGGTAACCTCAAACTTCAACCCGGCAATCATCTTCAGGGCATCAACATCCAGACCGTCAAGAAAAGAACTTTCAGCCCATAAAGCAGAAGTCTGGGGAGTATCAGCAAGCCCTTCCTTCTGCAAAAACGCCAACAGCCAGCTGAGTGCCGCACTTTTTGTGACAAAGCGAAACACCTCTGCACTAACACCTACTGCTCTGGCTTTGAATTGTTCGTACATTATGATATGCCTCCCCTCGTTTCAGGCTATCGTTTTTTGCTTACAACTTCTATTGGGATGCGTAAAAATTTCTACTCTAGCAAATGAGATCTGGTCATTAATGCAACTGTACCGCATTCAGCTTATACTTCATAATAATTTGTATAACCACATTACCTACAACACTATTTCATATACACATCCATGTCAACACGCTTAATACATACGCTTACAATAAAACTTGACAGCTTTTTTTATTTCATATAATTGGTATTACAAGTTTACACGCCTGTTTTGGATTTATAAAGTTACCTGGAAACAGAAAGCAAAAAGGATATGAACGCATGGAACGGTCATTCATAAAAGAGCTGCAAACCATAGTTGGTGAAAAACATACGCTATCAGACCGCGAGTCGCTTGCCGTCTATGGCTACGACTCAACTCCGGAGCTGGAAAGCCTGCCCGGCGTGGTACTGCTCCCCGGCACAGCCGCTGAAGTTGGACGCATCATGCGCCTCTGCCACGGAGCCGGCGTAAATGTCACGCCGCGCGGCTCAGGAACCAACCTCTCCGGCGGCTCTCTTTCCGCCGCCGGGGTAGTCGTTCAGACCAGCCGCCTGAACCGGATCATCGAGGTGGACGAGGAGAACCTGACTGCGACAGTCGAACCCGGGGTCATCACCAGCGTTCTCCACCGCGAAGTAGAGTCGCGCGGACTGTTCTATCCTCCAGATCCAGGCAGCATGAACATCTCCACCATGGGTGGCAATGTCGCCGAAAATTCGGGAGGACTGCGCGGGCTTAAGTACGGCGTCACCGCCGATTACGTCATGGGTCTTGAAACGGTTCTGGCCGATGGAGACCTGCTCCGTAGCGGCGGCAAGGTTGTTAAAGATGTGGCCGGGTACAACCTCAGTCCATTGCTGGTTTCATCAGAAGGCACACTCGGTTTCTTCACCACTATTACCGTCAAGTTGATCCCCAGACCGCAGGGCAAAATCACCATGCTGGCCCATTTCCCGGTGCTGCAGGACGCGGCCCTGGCGGTCTCGGCAATCATCGCCGCCAAGGTTATTCCGGCAACACTGGAGTTTCTCGACAAGGTCACCATCAAATGTGTCGAGGATTACGCCCATGTCGGCCTGCCGCTGGACGTGGACGCTGTGCTGCTCATTGAGGTGGACGGCCATCCGGTTGTGATTGCGGAGGAGGCGGCGGCAGTAGCAGAGATCTGCAGGAAACACCGCTGTTCGTTTTTCCAGACCGCCAAAGATGCCGCTGAGGCGTTCAAACTAACAGAGGCTCGCCGCACAGCGCTTTCGGCATTGGCCCGCCTCAAGCCGACGACTATCCTGGAGGACGCCACAGTGCCGCGCAGCTGCATCGCCGCCATGCTGAAAGTCATCCAGGATGCAGCAAAAAGGCACAATGTTCTCATCGGCACCTTCGGCCATGCCGGTGACGGCAACCTGCACCCGACCTGCCTGACCGACGAACGCGACAAGGAGGAGATCGCCAGGGCCCATGCAGCTTTTGCTGAAATCTTCAACGCCGCCATCTCTATGGGCGGAACCATTACCGGTGAGCATGGGGTGGGACTGGCCAAGAAAAAATATCTGCCAAAACTGGTCGGTGAATCGGGTATTCGCATCATGCGAGGGATCAAACAGGCCTTTGATCCGAAGGGAATATTGAATCCGGGAAAAATCTTTTAACGTATTGTCCACGAAAGACACTAACTTTACGAAAATCAAACCATAACCAAGTCTGATTTCCACCCTTATGGTTGTTATGAATTTTGATTTTTTCGTGCTTTTCGTGAACAAAGAGGTTCTAAATATGGACTACGTCAAACTCATAAACTGCATGCGCTGCGGCATGTGCCTGCCATCCTGCCCAACCTACAGGGAAACATTCCTGGAAACCGCCTCACCGCGAGGACGGGTGGCACTGGTGCGCAAGCTGCAGGAAGGTGAGCTGGAACAATCGGAGCGCCTGCTGGAATACCTGTCTCTCTGCCTGGATTGCCAGGCCTGCGCCTCTGCCTGCCCCTGCGGCGTCAATGCCGGCGAACTGGTAGCGGAGTTCACCTGTGAACGCAAGGAGAGCAGCGGCCTTAACTTCATGGAAGATCTGATCCTGCGCAAACTGGTGCCGCACCCGGATCGCCTGGAAACATCAATGACACCTATGCGGCTGTATCAGAGAAGCGGCCTGCAGAAGCTGGTCAGAACTCTCGGTATCCTCAAGATGTTCCCCAGGCCGCTGGCACGGATGGAGGGCCTGTTACCCACCCTCCACTCCCGGCCGCTCCGCCAGGAGATTAGCGAGGTGACAGCAGCGATCGGGACAGAGCGCGGCACAGTCGGCTTCTTCCTCGGATGCGTCATGAGCCTGATCTTTTCCGATGCCAGCCGCGCCACAATCAGACTGCTCTCGTCCCTCGGCTACACGGTCATCACGCCACGGAACCAGGTCTGCTGCGGCGCACCCAACATGCTTGGTGGTGACATGGAAGGAGTCAAAGAGGCTGCCCGCACCAACATCGGCATCTTCGCCGCTCACGAGGTTGATTTTATCGTCACCGATTGCGGCGGTTGCGGAGCTGAGCTTAAGAAATATGGACATCATATCGGAGATGAGGCGGCTTCTGCTTTCAGCGCCAAGGTTCGTGACATTTCGCAGATACTGGCTCATCATACAGAGGAACTGGCACCACTCCTCAAACCGCTGCCGCTGAAGGTCACCTACCATGACCCGTGCCACATCGCCCATTGCCAGGGGATTCGCAAGGAGCCACGCGACCTGCTCAAATTGGTGCCTGACATTGACTACCGGGAGCTGGAAACAGCCGACGCCTGCTGCGGCAGCGCCGGGACGTACAACATTACCAAACCGGAAATGTCCGACCGGATACTTCAGCGCAAAATAGACACGGTACGTTCAAGCGGTGCCGAGGTGCTGGTGACCGGCAACCCGGGATGCCTGCTGCAGCTGAAGAAAGGGATTAATGACCAGTTACCGGGAGTCAGAGTCATGCACCTGACGGAGGTATTGGCACTGAGCATGGATTCTTGACGCCGAGCCGGTTGCAGAACGACAGAAAATACTATAAAACATGGGGTGTCGTTGTGACACCCCATTTTGATTGGAACAAACCATGAATTTTCAACCGATAAAACCGAAGAAGGTTTCGACCCAGATAGCCGAGCAAATCCGCTCCTCCATTCTGGCCGGAGAGTTTACCCCCGGCGACAAACTACCGCCGGAGCGTGAACTGGCTGAGATGTTCGGGGTATCGCGTCCCTCGGTACGAGAAGCGCTAAATGTTCTTGCATCATCCGGACTGGTGATGTCGTATCAGGGGGGTGGCACTGTTGTCATGTCACTGGTTGAAACCTCCTCCACCAATCCGCTCAGCGAATTGATACGCGTCCAGCAGGATCGTGCCCTTGACGTCATCGAAGTCCGGAAATCCATGGAATCATGGACAGCCTGGTATGCCGCAGAGCGCGCTCTTCCCGAAGATATTCGCCGCATGGAAGAGATAATTGCCGGGATGAGGCAGAACCTTGAAACCAAGCATCCATCTGAAGACCTTGATGCCAACCTGCACATTGTCATTGCCAGAGCAACTCACAACATTGTCTGGCTGCACCTGATGCAGAGCCTGTTTGATGCAATGAAGGAGTTTCAGCAGACCGTCTGGCGGGCGGTTTATCTTACCCACGAAGATCACCAGCTTCTCTTTGATCATCACAATGCCATCGTACAGGCAATCAAAGCTAAAGATTCAAAGGCCGCACGCGATGCCATGCTCCACCACCTGACTTTCGCCGAAGGGCGCAGTAGCGCCTACGTTTCACAGCAACAACCGTAACCATACCAAACCGAAACAGTGGAGATTCCCGGATGCAAATCATCCCGACAACCATTCCTGATGTACTGATAGTTGAGCCGAAAGTGTTCGGCGATGACCGTGGCTTCTTTTTTGAAAGCTTCAACGAACGCAGCTGGCGTGACCTTACCGGCGTAGATCTACGCTTTGTTCAGCATAATCACTCCCGCTCTACAGGCGGCGTTCTCAGGGGGCTACATTACCAGATCCAGCAGCCACAGGGAAAACTGGTGCGGGCCGTTGTCGGTGAAGTTTTTGATGTTGCCGTTGATCTTCGCCGGAGCTCACCAAGCTTCGGACAATGGTTCGGAACCCTGCTTTCCGCTGAAAACAAGCGCCAGATGTGGGTCCCGCCCGGCTTCGCCCATGGATTCTGTGTAACATCCGAGGTGGCAGAATTCCTCTATCTGGCAACAGATTACTATGCACCTGAGTTCGAACGCTGCATCGCCTGGAACGACCCGGATCTGAACATCACCTGGCCTCTGGCAGAAGGGCCGAACGTCTCCGCCAAAGACCGCCAGGGGGCTGCCTTCAAAGCAGCTGACCTGTTTCCATAACTGCCATTACTACGGCACTATTCTCTACAAAGATATTTTACAAGAGGGATTGGCTAAGCGCGAATAAACGGGGTGCTACGCATCAACGAGGGGACTAGCGCTTAATCTTTTTTTCCATCTCCAGATCAAGGTTCTTTAAACGATCAATACTCTGGCGCAGCTCGCGATTCTCACGGCTCAAGAGAATATTCTGCTCACGTTCTTTTTCATCAGAAGCCAAATAGGACATCAACGGCGCAGATTGATGGGTCCAGAGACTGCGAGGATACTCTTTTTTCAGACGCTCAAGCAAGGCCAGTGAACGTGTCGTCCCCCTCCCCTCTCCATCTCTCAGATACAGCAGCGCCAACCGGAACAGCGCCTCATCGGTCAAACCATCACGGGGAGGTGCAGCAACAACGTGTTCCAGCAGTTCTCTGGCCCGTTTTTCTTTTCCCCTCTGCAGCGACTGCATCCCTTCCGCAAAAGAGCCCTCGCCCTCACCACCAAATCCCATCCCGAAGTTCGCACAGCCACCCGCTGACAGCAACGCCAGCAACATGAGGATGTAACCATGATATTTAAGCTGCCGCACTACCCGCCTCCCGCACGATGATATAGTTACTCCCTGATGATTCCTTGACACGGTCTTTCACCTCTGCCGCCGCCGTGGCTATTTCGGCGGCCGTGGCATAGCTTCCCGGTTGACAGTTCAAAGCCGCGATGGAAATAGTTATCAAGGGGAAGTGGCGCGGCACACCATAACGGTCCACGCCTTCAATAAATCCTGCCACACAATCTTCCTCAGAATAGTAGGCCGGAATCATGGCATCAAATTCACGGATTATCCCCTGGCACGCCTTTTTTGCCAGCACATTGTTGATAATCACAACAAAGTCATCTCCGCCAATATGCCCGACAAAGGCATCGGGGTCTTTCAAGCTGTTCACTACATTATAGATAACCTGACCGGCGTCCTTGATCAACTCACTCGCCTTAATATATCCATAGCGGTCATTATACGACTTGAAATTATCAAGATCAAGATAGCACATAGCGAACGGTACCCGTTCACGGAGACGTCTGTTGATGGAACGCTCAATGGCAATGTTGCCCGGCAGACGCGTCAACGGACTGGCATCAAGGCTTAACTGTTCGAGTTCTTTAAGCCGGATAGCCATACGCCTGAAGTCCTGGGACAATGAACCAATCTCGTCGCCAGCAGGAATCTGTGGATCATGGTCAAAGTCTCCGGCGGCAATACGATGCGTCGCCTTCTGCAGCTTGCCCATGGAGGAGGAGAATGCATAGACAAAAACGGCATCAATTCCAATTGCCAGGGCAATACCGGCAAGCGAAAGCCCGAGCGCCCAAGCCGAAGTGTTTGCTTCACGCTCACCGGCAATTTTCAGCTTTTGTTTCATACGCTGTTGCTGCTCACCCCTGACTTTTTCAATAGCAGCTTCAACACGTCCGGCAGCTTTTATAAAAGCAGTTTCTTCCACAGCCTTTCCGGCAAAGAGTTGCGCAGCCAACAAGCTATAAGTTTTATAGGCTGATGTCACCCTATCGGGAGCAACATCACGGGAACGCAGTGCCAGGATTTCCAGTGCCTGGTCAAAAGCGGCAGATTGCTGTCCATGCAGCGTTATAAGATCCGACTGCCGGAGGATAATAAACTTCCTGGCGGTGCGCTCCTGCGCGAGCATCGTATCTTTCAGCGTAATTGCGGCCGTAATTGCAACAATATCATTACGGGCTATTTCATCTACCATACTGTGCATGGTGGACAGACCGCTAATCGCATATGACAGCGCCGCCACCAGGCAAATGCCGTTTATGGCAAAGCTGACAATCAACTTTTGCGTCAAGGTCAGGCGTATTTTTTTGGTATGCGACATATAATCGTTTCCATTTATCAAGATGATTCGGTTGGGTTACTATCATTCACAGAACGGACCGCAACAGTGAATAAACTTCTAACTTTTGAACTGTACTCCTTAAGATAAATTTCTGATACAAAATCCATTGTTACTGTTAAGTCCCGCCCTATAACAGCCTCCTGTCAGAGACTGTTATAGGGCGCTTTTATATCACGACTGAGTAGTCTGTCAATGAAATCGCAGAGGGTTGACAAGGTCGTTAACCGGCACCAGACATCTAGCTAACGGTTATTTTTTCAGCAAGTTAGTTGTAATCCAAAAGAATAACGTTATAATCAGTCAATTATCCGGAGGTATTTATATGGCAAAAGTGTTCATGGCGCTAGCGCCCGGTTTTGAAGAGATTGAAACGCTGACGGTCGTTGACATCCTGCGCAGAGCTGAAATAGAGGTTGTTCTGGGAGGACTTATGCCCGGTCCGGTTGCGGGTGCCCATAACGTCAGCATTATCCCGGACTCGACGATAGATGCCGTCAACGTCGGTGCCTTTGACATGCTCATTCTCCCAGGTGGACAGCCGGGAACCGACAATCTCAACGCAGACCAGCGCATTCATAAACTTCTCAAAGAATTTGCCGCCAAAGAAAAGCTGATTGGCGCTATCTGCGCCGCTCCGATTGTACTCGCTGCTGCCGGACTGCTGAACGGCAAAAAAGTGACCTGCTACCCGTCATACCGGGATCAATTAAGTGGCGGTATCTATGAGGAGGCGCCCGTTGTCAGCGACGGCAGCTTCATTACCAGCCAGGGCCCCGGCACAGCAATTCAATTCGGACTTGCCATAGTTACCAGACTGGCCGGACGTCACACATCAGATGGAATTGCCAAAGCGATGCTGGTTAAACATACTTCGGCTGAAATATGGAACCCGGGGCTATTCAGCAGCACCATTCAGGCCATGCTTGGAGCATTGGAGATGAAAGACAGCTATACGCAGGGGCAGGCACAGAGGGTTGCCGAATACTGCCTGAGTATAGGTTCACGGCTTAAACTTCCAATCATCGAGATGCGCGACCTGTATCTGGGTGCAATGCTCCACGATATCGGCAAATACAACACCGCCGAAGACGTCCTTAACAAGCCGGATAGCCTCAATTTGCGCGAGGAGACACTGACACGCGAGCACACCCTGAAGGGAACGCTTTTTGTTGTCGGCATCAACAACATTAGTCACATCGGCCCGACTATTCTCCACCATCACGAACATTGGGACGGCTCCGGTTATCCCGGTCGTTTGAAAGGCGAGCAGATTCCACTTCATGCCCGGATTGTTGCCGTAGCAGACGCGTACGATGCAATGACCTCCAACCGCTCCTATCGGGACGGGCTTGACAAAGAGACCGCTATGCGCGAACTTCTAAAGAAGAAAGATTCGCAGTTCGACCCATTTATTGTCGATATTTTCATTGAATGCCTGAACGATTCACCGTTCGAGATAAAAGATTTCAGTTACTATTTCTAACAGCTTTTAATCCATCACATCCTGACCGTATCATTTATGCAATACTATATTAAGCCAACACAAAACCCGCCTCCAAAAGGAGAGCGGGTTTTGTGTTGGCTTAATATAGTATGTATCGCCATACAAACGTTAAGCTTACAATTTAAACCACTTCGCGGTCTCATTCAGTCCTGCTGCCGTAACAGCCAGGTTCTCAGATGATTTTTTAACGTCGACAAAAGCGCTCTTTATCTGTTTGGCAACGGCAGCAATACTATTCATCCCGTTGGAAATATCGTCCGAGGTTGCCGACTGCTCTTCAGCAGCAACAGCAATCCTATCAACCATATCCGAGACACTCTCCATATTTCCAACAATTTCATCGATAGAAGTTACTGATTCATTAACTATGGCGACAACCCGGTCAACAGAAGAGCTTTCATCCTGAATAAGCCTTACCGCCGATTCCACACCAGAGCGCATTGCAGATACACTGTGGACAATCTCTTCGGTTGCCTCCGAGGTCTTGGCTGCGAGCTTTCTTACTTCATCGGCAACGACAGCAAACCCCCTGCCCTGATCACCGGCTCGGGCGGCTTCAATCGCGGCGTTAAGAGCTAACAGGTTCGTCTGGTCGGCAATGTCGCTTATGAGCGAAACGATACCGGTAATTTCCTGTGATTGAGTGCCGAGTTTTTCAACCTCAAGGGCTGAAGATTTGATTGTGTCCGCAAATAAATGCAACTCTTCAACAGCGATATGCATTTTTTCGCGTCCGGTTTCTGCCGCTTTTTTCATCGTAGCAGCAGTTACGGCAGTTGTGTTGGCATTATCAGAAACTTCATTGATGGTCTGTGACATCTGGGTCATGGCAAGCGCTGACTGTTCGATTCGTCCCGTCTGCTCGTCTGTCCCCTCTTCCAAAGAAGAGGAGGTCAAAGAGAGCTCTTCAGAACTGCTGGCTAACGTATCGGTAGCCTCACCTATTTTCAACGCTATATCATGCAGATTTTCAACCATTTTTGCCATAGCAGCCTGAACCCTGCCAATTTCATCTTTGCGATCTGATTTAATGATACAGCGGAGATCGCCACCGGCAATTGACTCTGCAGTCTTTAACAGTCCATTCAACGGTCCGGACACCGCCTTATATATCCACAGACCAAAAACTAATCCCAAAACTATTGCAATGACTCCGATAGCAAGAATAAGCCCTAGACTCTTGCGGATCATAGTATTTACGGATGCTAGCGATTTTTCCTGTTCACCCTGCGCAATAGAAACAGTTTGACGGCTTTTTTCAGCCTGTTTAATCACAATGTTTCGCAATTTGCTGATTTCACGTGAAGTTTCTTCGCGCATTGTTATTACATTGTTGAGTTTTTCAGTAACCCCTCCAGCGGCAAAGAGCGCTGTACGAATGCTATTCAGACCACTGATTGCTCCATTCATAACTGCAAGTTCTTTTGTCGCTTTAATTTTTTTCAGGCTTCGTTCAAGATCAGTTTGTGATTTGGCAATTTTTACATAAAGTGAATTAATAGCTGTGGAGATCGCATTTATCTCCTCGCTTGATCTCACGGTAAACAATCTGATTGCCAGTGCTTCAACACTTGTTCCGTAGGCGACCAACTCAGCGTTGCTTGACAATGCATCAATCGCTATATTAGACCGGTTGAAGGCTACTGTTTGCTTCGCCGTCACATCACCTACCTGATCTTCAGTTGTTTCAATTTCAGCATTAAGCACAGCAACAATATCTTTGGTTATGGCGTTCAATTCAGCGCTCAGTGATTCTGCTTTTGCAACTTCATTATTGGTCAGCGCCGTATAATATTCTTCAGTTTTGGCGGCAAACGTTTTGGTGGCATTCTGTATTTGTTGATTGTGCTTAACCGTGCCGTTTTGCTGAATATTATTAATCAACGCCTTTGCTTCCGAGTGTTTTTTGCTGACATCGCCCTTTTGAGACTGGAGCAACACGACAAGCACATCCTTCATACGAGCTTTTACCATCTCCATACCGGGCAGTTTATCAGCAGATACGTTACGGACAGCGACGGCGTTTATATACGAAGCCGAACTGGATATTTGCAGAGTTTTAACCAATGCCGCCAGATTTTTTAACCGCGACATGGCCTCATTAATCCGTTTGCTATTCAACTCACCAGCTACGCGGGCGTCATCTTCTGCTCTTAGGCTACCTTCGACAGACCGGGACAGGGTATCTGAGACACTTTTAAGGCTTTCGTATGCACTGTATTTTTCACCTGACATTGTTTCAAGTGAATCCTGAGCCTTTTTGACGGAAGCGAGTGACTTTTCAGCTTCCGAACGAAACTGGACAAGTTCATCCATGTTCCGCGATGCACCGACTTTTACCAGATCTGCTGTCGTTACCTGAATGGTGCGCTCGAACTCTACCGTCCTCAACTGAAAAGGTGTGCTCTTCTCTGTGAGATACGTCAGCTTGCTTTTGATGAACCCCATGCTCACGTAGCTTGTCGTAGCGATAGTACCGACGATAACCGCGACGATGACGACGTTAAGAAACAATTTCATTTTAATTGTCATGAAACGACTCCTTGCCCGTGTTAATTTAAGCTCGCACAATACGACAATTTTGCATAACAAACCATAACATTTAGACTTTAATTAACAGAGAGAAGTAAAAAAGAGGGAGAGGACTGTAACTCAACGTTTTACGGCGAGGTTTTTTTACAAAACATTTTCAAACGCTAACCAACAGAAATGTTTTGCTCGTTGCGTTAATGCAGTAAAATATTTAATGAACACACCAATTAGCCTGTCAGGTTGAACTGCTTTATTTTTCGATACAACGTATTCCTCCCGATTCCCAAAGATCGTGCCGTTTCTGTAATATTCCACTGGTGTAGATTCAGTGCCTTTTTAATAGTATCTTCCTCAATCTCTTTAAGCCCTCGTGGTACCGTAGAAGTGACTCCTTTCATGCGCATTGCCGAGAGGACTTCAACCTCAATCCCACGCAGAGCATCGAGCAGACGGTCTAATTCCGGCCCTTCAAGCGACTCAAACATATTCCCGCTACCCGACCGTCCCTGGAAACCCTCGCAAGCAAGAAGAAAATCTTTCGCACCGGGCATCTCCATCTTCGCCGCCTTCACCGGGGGTAAAGCGGCACCCTGAAAACGGTCATTCAGATGGGTGGAAAGAATGGTATCGTCGGGACACATCACCACTGCCCGCCGCATGACATTGGCCAGCTCACGGATATTTCCCGGCCAACCGTGGTTCTGCAGCAAGAGCATGGCCGACGGTGAAATGTGCGCCTTTGGGTTGAACAGACTCACAAAATGCTCTGCCAGCAGCGGGATGTCCTCACGCCGTTGCTGTAACGAGGGGAGTTCCAGACGCACCACATTCAGGCGATAGTACAGGTCCTCACGGAAGGTTTTCTCGCTGATGGCCTCTTCAAGATTTACATTGGTAGCCGCAATCACCCGCACATCGCTCTTTATCGGTCGTTCGCCGCCTACCCGCATGAATTCACCGGTTTCCAGCACCCTCAGCAGTTTTACCTGGATCATCGGGCTGGCGTCGCCAATCTCGTCGAGCAGCAGTGTGCCATGGTTGGCCAGTTCGAATATGCCGCGACGGGTCTGATTGGCTCCGGTAAAAGCCCCACGTTCATGGCCGAACAGTTCACTTTCAAGGAGATTTTCCGGAAGGGCACCGCAGTTCACCGGAATGAATGCACCCTCGGCGCGGTTTGATGCGGCGTGAATGAAACGTGCCAACACCTCCTTGCCGGTGCCGGTTTTCCCCTGAATCAGTACATTAATGTTCTTGCCGGCGACCTTGTACGCCAGTGAAACAAGGCGCCGCATCAGCGGTGAACTGCCGATCTGGAAACCGACGGCACTTGCTACTTCTGACCATTCTTCCTTGCCATGTCCTCCCTGCTGCTGCGAATTTCTCTGGGCAACGGCCCGGGCGATCAGATCCTCTATCTCGCCGATGTCGTCGAACGGTTTCTCCAGGTATTCATACGCTCCCTGCTGCATGGCTGTCACCGCCGTTTTGACGGTACTGTAGCCGGTCATGATAATGACCTCGCACGCCGGCTGGCGGGATTTGATCGCCTGGAGAAGAGTAAGGCCATCGGTGTCCGGCAGCTTAAGGTCAACCATGGCAACGCTGAAGCTGTGAGCGGCCAGGGCAAGCAGCGCATCCGGCCCGTTGGTGGCCGTCGTCACCTCATACCCCTTCTTCGTCAACAAACGGCGAAAAAAGCTGCAGACATCCGCTTCGTCATCAATGATCAATATTTGAACAGGCAATAGACTCTCCTTCTTTTTACACTATCATGGTTGGTCAAGCGGCAGTACCAGAGAGAAGGTGCTCCCCTGGCCCGGCTTACTGGTGACTTCTATGGTCCCGTTGTGGGACTCGGCTATCCCGAGACTGACCGAGAGACCGAGGCCGGTCCCCTTGGTGGCTTCCTTACTGGTATAAAACGGCGTAAAGATCTTGGCCATGTTTTCAGGCGGAATTCCGATACCGTTGTCGGTAACGCTGAGAACAACGTTGCGGCGCCCGTTCTTAATCTGCAGCTCCGTTGCCACATCAATTATCCTCTCTCTCATTTCCACGGTTTCAAGCGCGTCCCGGGAGTTGATCAGAAAGTTAGTCAGCACCTGCTGGATCTGGGGACCGTTGGCGGTCAAGCTCGGCAGGTCCGGCGCCAAGTGTTCTACAATTTTGATCTGGTTTCTGTTGATCTGGTACTTGACCATACCGAGCACCAGGTGCACCTCGGCATTCAGATTGATTTCCGTCGCCGGTTGTTGATCCTGTCGGGAAAAGGTCAGCAGATTCTGAATTATCCGCTTGCAGCGCAGTCCGGAAGTGGCAATGTCATCCAACTCACCGGCGTGCTCAGTTTGGCCGCTCTCCCGCAGCTCCCTTGCCACCAGCTGAGCCGTGCCGATAATTACCGTCATCGGGCTATTCAGTTCGTGGGCCACTCCGGCAGCTAGTTCGCCCAGAGCAGCCAGCTTGGCTGACTGCACCAACTGACCCTCCATCTTGATCTTCTCGGTTACATCTTTGAGGATAATCGTCACCGCAGAGAGAATCTTGTTCTCATTCAATACCGGATAGTAAGAGATATCCAGCACAACCCCTGACTCAGTCTGCCAGCGTTGATAAACCGGCTGCCCACTCCGCTGGACCTCCTGAATAGGACAATCCGGGCAGGTCTCCGTGCGGCCATGCATCTTGGCAAAACATTTCCTGCTATTCGCCTTATCCCAGAAACCCTTTAATTCTGCGGGTAGCCGGCCGTTATGGAGCAGAACATTGTAGTCGGTGTCAATTAACAGGATCGGGTCGGTCACCGCCATAAAGGTGGACTCCCATTCGTCCTTGGCCCGTGACACCTGCTTGTAGAGCCGGGAATTCTGGATGCTGATCGACAGTTGATCGGCAAGATGCTCAGTGAAGGTGAGGTCTGTTTCGTCATAGACACCAACAACGGTACTGGCAACGATCAGGGCTCCGATTACCTCGTCCCGCTTGAACATCGGGGATATTGCCATTGAGCGAAGCGGCCCTGGATAGAATGGATCAATCTGGACATGACTGAGCTCCTCCGGCGGGAGGTTGAAGATACCGGCACGCTTCTCCTGTATGACTTTGAGGGAAGGAGAATGGGCGGGGAAATTGTCGATCCGGCAAAAATCTCGTGGCATTAGTGCCTTGAGAATCAGACCGTTGCTCTTCACCGCCACCAGGCCGAGAAAATCGCAGGGAAGTGTCTGAGGAAGTCTGGCAAAGGTCCGTTCGATGATATCAGCAATTGACATATCGATATTGATATCCCTGGCCAGTTGATGCAGAATCTCCAGTCGGCTGTTCTGCTTCAGCACCTCCTGGCTTCGTTTTTTCAGCTCGACGTAGTAGTTGAGTTTAGACGAATCGACGCCGGTCAGCTGTTCCAGCAGTTTTTCTCTCTCATCCACGGTAGTTTCCTCGCTCGATGGTGATCACATGCACTTTTTGTAAATCATCGCAATGTCTTCACGGCTGGCGGGACGCGGGTTGGTTACCAGGCACGCATCTTTCAACGCGTTCTCACTCAGCAGCGGGATAAATTCTTCCGTCAGACCAAGTTCACCAAGCCCTTTCGCCAGGCCGATATCGGCGATCAGTCGTCGCACCGCGTCCACCGCCAGTTCCGCCGCCGCCATTACCGACAGACCGGTCACATCCTCACCCATCGCTTCAGCAATATCCCGGAACCTCTCAGGGCAGGCACTCAGATTGAACTCCATCACTGCAGGGAGAATAGCAGCATTTGTTTCGCCGTGATGCTGGTCGATCAGACCATCAACCTGGTGGGTCATGGCGTGGGTTGCGCCAAGAATGGCATTCGAAAAGGCCAGACCGGCGGTCAGGCTGGCCATGGACATATTGGTGTTCGCCTCCATATCGTGCCGGTCTGCCACCGCCTGACGGAGATTGCCGGAAGCCAGTTTAATCGCCTTCAAAGCGTGGATATCGGTCAGCGGTGTGGCGGCCAGGGAAACATATGATTCAATACCGTGGGTAAACGCATCCAGGCCGGTAGCGGCCGCAAGCTTGGCGTCCATTGTCTGCACAAGTTCCGGGTCAACAATGGCGATATCCGGCACCAGCAACTTCGAAATGATCGACATTTTCAGCTTCCTGGCCGTATCAACGATGATGGTGAACTGGCTGACTTCGGAGCCGGCACCGGCTGTACTCGGGGCAATGACCATCGGCGGCAGTGGACTGCTTATCTTGTTGATCCCTTCATAATCCTGCAGAACGCCGCCATTGGTTACCAGAATGGCAATTGCCTTGGCTACATCAGTGGGGCTGCCGCCGCCGACGGCGACAATCCCGTCACAACCGGACTCCCTGTAGCGCCTTACCCCCTCAGTTACTTCGCAATCTTTCGGATTGGTTGTCAGGGCAGAGAATATCACCGTTTCGATACCGGCTGTCTTCAGGTAATGCACAGCCAGATCTACCCAACCGGCCTTGATAACGCCTGCGTCGCTGACCAGAAAGACCTTTGAGGCACCGATGCGGACGGCGCTTTCGCCGAGCTGGCTCAGGGAACCCCGGCCGAAGATAATCTCAGGGGCAACAAACTTGCTGATGTTCATGGTAACTCCTCATGTCAGCGCCGACTCCGGCACGTAGTGCTGTAATAAATGTATACACTGCAAATCCCATGCTCAAAATCCCCACTACACTGTTGACCGCGCCTGACAGAATAAATGTGTCTCAACTGTATCGGATCGGAACAGTTACTACTGTACCATACTAGAACTATCTGTATCGCAATGGAACAGTTTTGTGCGCGCACTTAACAAAGGAGAATCTGCAGATTCCACGTGTAAATCAACATTTCAAGCCTTCAAACAAAGCGAAAGCAAATAGCCAAAACCATCATAACTGTTATTGACAAGCATAAAGGGAGGGATACTATTTACATATCAAGAAAAAGAGAGGTGGTATTTATGTCCTTACAGGCAAATACGACAGTACGGATGTTCGGAGCCCTTCACACCATCATGAAAGACCGGGGTCTGGAATCCACGGTCACCATGGTTATCCCACCAGACGGTTGCACAGCCTTTGATCTGGCAAAACAGCTCAACCTCCCTCAGGATAAAGTTGAGGCGGTATTTATCAACCATCTGGTGTACGGCCTTGAACAGATCATTCAACCGGGCGACAGAGTAGCTTTTGTCCCCACCGGCATCCCGGGACCGCATCGTTTCCTTCTCGGGATTCACAATGCAGGCCGGCAGAATAACCATTAACATGCGGTCGTATGAAGAGCGCGGATCTACTGGATGGACTCAGTGAAACAGGGTCGTTCACACTGAATCACTGTACAATAATGTATTTATGATGGGATTGCATGCTGGTACTGCGGCTGCTGTTGAATAACATCAGACTCCTGCAGATGGAGAGCCCTGACCCAGAACCGTTACGCGAAACTGCTCGATTCCCATCTCCTCTACCAGCGTTCCGATGCGTACCTCGCGCCCGGAATGACGGTACCAGTCGATGATCCTGTCAATAACGGCGATCACTTCTCCCTCGTCGGCGGTAGTTTCCACCAGCAGTTCAGCCAGTCGCGGGCGTGCACCGGCGTTACCACCGACAAGAATCCGCCACCCCTTCGGGATTCCCATGATGCCGATATCCTTGACAGCTACCTCGGCGCAGGAGAGCATGCAGCCGGAAACCCCCATTTTCATCTTGTTGGGAAGCGGCAGGGCATGGTAAAGGGCATCGATCTTAAGCCCCAGCGAGACTGAGTCCTGGACTGCCCGCTTGCACTGGGTGGTGCCTGGGCAGATTTTTATACTACGGACACAGAGGCCGATGGCCGCACCCGGACGTTCATCAATTTCTGCCCATATACTGTCGATATCCTCTTCCTTGATGCCGAAGAGGGCTATCCGCTGGGCCGAAGTCAGCTTCAGCTGCAGCCGGTATTTATCAGCCACATCACAGATTTTACGCAGGGTGGCGGTATCGGTGATCCCTCCGGGGATATGCGGGGCAATTCCGTAGGTCTCACGGTCCCGCTGTAGTATGGCACCTTTTTCAACGATATCTTTTTTCATCCTGAATTCCTTTTTAGGTTTATTGCCACAACTCACCTTCTTACAGCGGTTACTTTTCCCGATGGCCGATGCCGAGGATGGTGAGTCCCTCCGTCAGATCTTTTACCGCACGCTCAAGGAGCATGTCCAGAGCAGAGTCATCAGTTCCCACGGCCGTCAGGATCACTTCCAGATCCTGCATCTCACCCAAAGTTGTGGCCAGTGATTTGATGTATATACCCGGGTAGTCATTTGCCGCCTGACTGAGCACCGGCTCCATCAGCGATTCGTCGTTGCATTGGACGGTGATGGTGCGCATGACGGATATGCCGCCGCAAAAAGTTGCCAGCAGAAACGGCTGAAGAGAACTTTTGAAAATGCCCTTGAGCTCCGAGGGAACGCCCGGCAGACTGATAACGGTACTCTTACCTATCTGAAACAGAACCCCCGGAGCGGTACCAACCGGGTTGTGCAACGGAGTGGCGCCGACCGGGAGCCAGGCCATCTTTTCGCGAGCCGGATTGAGTCCCCCCTGAGCAAGTATCCCCTGGTCAGCCAATTCATCATAGCGTTGACGGATCATCTGCAGCGCCTGTTCATGCAGTCGCCACTCAACGCCGGCACCACGCGCCACTGCCGCCAGGGTCAGGTCGTCGGCGGTGGGTCCCAGCCCACCGGAGGTAATGATAACGTCGGCGCCGCGCAGCAGGGCAGCCTGCAACTCGGAGGCAATAACCTCTTGAACATCGCGTAGAACGGTAGCCCGGACAACGTGCCCTCCCAGCTGGTTAATCTCGTTGCAGAGCCAGTGCGTGTTGGTGTCCTGAATATCTCCGATCAGGATTTCATTGCCGATGATGAATATTTCCACGCAAACCGGTTCTGACATGACCGTTCCTTGTACCTGCTTATTGTATTTTAGTGCACTTCAGCAACGATCTTCATTTACGCCACTCACAATAGCCGGTCAATCGCCTCGAAATCAATAACCTTCTCCGCCAACGAACAGATCAGATCGATCTTTTCGTCATCCTCGGCACTGAGCTTGGAAATAAAGCCGGTAACGGCAGAATATATCTCAGATGTTGTCGATTCTATGATCCGGATATAGGGGATATTGCTGTCATCGAGTATCTGCTGGGTGATGGCCGATACCGGAGCGTGACCCGGAATCAAGAGGCCGACGATCTTCCTCTGGTATGCGGGGATATGATAAAGAGATGAAAGCGTGACAATCAGCTCGTCACGGCAACTGGTGGTGATCAGAAGCGTAGAGTCTTCGAGCCGATCGATAACCTTCTGTGATGATGCCGCCCCAAGCTGGATATGGTGAACGATCCTGTTGTGCGCCGTCTCGTCGCCCTTTAGCGGGTGTTTAAGGAGTCGTGCCAGGTGGTTGAGAGTCGGGTCGGCAAGGACCGGCGAGTAGTCAAAGGCTGCTGTGACAGGAAATCCCAGCTGGCTGAAAGCCTTGGACAGATAGCCCATTGACTCTTTTCTCTTTTCAGCCAGCAAACGGTTAACCAGGAGCAGCTTAACTTCGACCCCTTCCGCCCGGTAGAGCGGCAGGTTCAACAGAACCGAATCAATCACACTGCCGATACCACCGCCGCTTACCATCGCCACCGGCGCACTGCACAGGGAAGCCACCCTGCTGTTACTCAGTCCGACCACTGAACCGACACCGCCGTGCCCCGCCCCTTCAATCACGAGAAAATCGTACCTGCGCTCCATCTCCCGACAAGCGCTGACCAGCCGTTCTTCAAGGACGGCTGTTGTCAGGTGCCCGTCGAGAAACCGTTTCGTAGAACCACTGCCGAGAACCACCGGCGACATGAGATGGATATCCTCTTCAAGCCCGAAAACCCTGGCCATCAGGGCCGCATCCTTGTCGACCACGCAGCCGTTAAAATCCAGGCATTTCGGACCGACCGCCTTGATGAAGCCGACCCGCTTGTATTTCTGCCGCGCCAGATGCACAAGGGAGAGGCTGATGGTTGTTTTACCGGTATTCTGCCCGGTGGCGGCAATAAATATTTTTTTGCACATGGGTTAAGGCACTCCCATTATCTCATAAGATGTTACAAGCCGCCGTTCAGGTAGTCATTGATTGCGGCAGCAGCCTGCTTGCCGTCACCCATAGCGAGGATAACCGTTGCTCCGCCGCGAACGATATCACCACCGGCAAAAGCACCGGGAATACTGGTGGCGCCGTTGTCGTCTACCGCGATATTCCCCCATTTGTTGAGTTTCAGATCAGGGGCGGTAGCGGTCAGGAGCGGATTAGCCCCGGTGCCTGCCGCATTCACCACGACATCAACAGCTATATCGTACTCTGACCCGTCAACTGCAATCGGTTTGCGTCGCCCGGAATCATCCGCAGGCCCCAGTTCCATGCGTTGGCAGCGAAGCGTTGCCGACCACCCTTCCCCGTTGCCAATGATCGCCAGTGGAGCTGTCAGCATGACGAACTCGACACCCTCCTCCTTGGCATGCTTAATCTCTTCGACCCTGGCAGGCATCTCCGCCTCGCTGCGACGATAGATGATCATGGCGTGTTCAGCGCCCAGGCGGCGCACGGTACGAACGCAATCCATGGCGGTATTGCCGCCGCCGATGACCGCCACCTTTTGCCCGGCAATAACCGGCGTGGATGAGTCCGGATTACGGCCAGCCTCCATCAGGTTGACGCGGGTAAGCAGCTCATTCGCCGAATAGACCCCCTTCAGATTTTCTCCCGGAATATTGAGCATGGTCGGCAGACCGGCGCCATTGGCGATGAATATCGCGTTGAATTCATCACTGAGCTGTTTGAGGGTCAAGGTCTTGCCGATGATGACGTTGCACTCAATGGTCACTCCCAGGTCTACCAAGCGCGCGACCTCAACGTCGATGATCTCCTTGGGGAGGCGGAATTCGGGAATGCCGTAGCGGAGTACACCGCCCGTGTCGTGGAGAGCTTCGAAGATAGTAACGCTGTGCCCCTGTCGTGCCAGTTCACCTGCGGCAGTCAACCCTGCAGGGCCGCAACCGATGACGGCAACGCGCTTGCCGCTGGCAGATGGAACCTGCTCGCGGGGAAGCTCGGCCGCATTGGCCATGGCCCAGTCGGCGACGAAACGCTCCAGATACCCGATGGCAACCGCTTCACCTTTTACCCCGCAGACACACTTTGCTTCGCACTGACTTTCCTGTGGACAGACGCGGCCGCAGACAGCAGGCAGGGCGTTGTCTCCGCGCAGAATTTGTGCGGCGGCGGGCAGGTCTTCGGCAGCCAGCGCGGCGATAAATTCCGGAATCGATACACCTACCGGACAGCCATTCACACAGGGTCGATGCTTGCACTGAATGCAGCGTTGCGCCTCCCGTACCGCCTGCTCGTAGCCGAGACCCAGATTAACCTCCTCGAAATTGCGGCTTCTGACCTCCGCATCACGTTCAGGCATATGCACCCGCGGGATGGCCAGGCGCTCCTTGACCGTAAGATTTTCGGCAGCAACGTCCAATGCCAGCCGACACTCGCCGGCCGCATGACGCGCCTGTTCTTCGAAGTCGCGATAGGTGGTAAGACGATCCGTGAGACCATTAAAATCTACCTGATGGCCGTCGAATTCCGGACCATCGACGCAGGCAAATTTCACGACACCGCCAACCACAACACGGCAGCCACCGCACATGCCGGTACCGTCAATCATGACCGGATTGAGACTGACTACGGTCTCTATACCGTAGGGGCGGGTCAACTCCGACACAGCCCGCATCATCGGCACCGGACCGACAGCCAGCACAACTTTGGGAGTACTTGCCTGGTCGGCAATAAGATCGGTTAACTCTGCGGTAACGAACCCTTTTCGCCCGAGAGTGCCATCCTCGGTGGTGATAAGCAGCTTTTCTGAAAGCGCCGCCAGTTCATCGGCCAGTATAACGTACTGGCTCGAACGTCCACCGATGATGGTGGTCACCTGGTTTCCGGCTGCGGCAAGCGCCTTGACGAGCGGAAAGAGTACCGCAGTACCAACTCCGCCGCCGACACAGGCTACCCTCCCCCAATTTTCAATATGGGTTGCCTGTCCCAGCGGACCGGCAACGTCACGGATGAAGCTGCCCTGCGGGATCGCGACAATCTTGCGCGTAGATGCGCCGTTCGCCTGGATAAAGAGTGTTATGGTGCCGGCAAGCGGATCGGCATCGCCGATGGTGAGCGGAATCCGCTCGTCCCCACGATCGGCACGTACAATTACGAACTGCCCCGCTTTTCGTGCCGTGGCAACCCGCGGTGCATGAACCACCATGCGGTGGAGGTTTGGCGCCAAAATATCGTTACTGATTACTTCAAACATGTCGTCACAACCTTTCGAATTTGTTGAGATATAGGCTATCAGTCAAGACAGTGAAAAACCTGGGCACTCCAGAGGCAACTGCCACAGGGTTCGGAATTGGCGTAGCAATCCTGCTCAAAGGTATCGTTCTGAACAAGGTCACAGGGGGAGCTGTTGCAACTGAAACAGGTTGGATAATCATGCCTGAGCACATTTTCACGATAGGTGCGGAACTCCACGCTATTCCAGATTTCCAGACCTCCCTGTTCAATAACATTTCCAAACACCAACGGTTTTACAGAATGCTGCCAGCCATTAGCAAACGAATGGCAATTATGCCAGAGCTGGTAGCAGGGGTGCATGCTGCCGTCCCAGGATATGAACGCCCCGCCCTGTTCGACAAAATTACAGCTGCGTCTCCCGCTTGGCATCATTTCCGGGAGCCGCAGATTAAGACCGCTTTGAAGGGCAAAGGTACGCGCCTGTTCAAAGGCACTATCAACCGCTTCGATCCTGGTATAGTCCATGGCTAAGAGCTGTTTCAAGTTGAGGCTGATTCCGCGGCTCTTGGCATTAGCCTTCATAGTTTCAACAAAATCAATGATTCTCTGTTCCTCGGGTGACTTACGGTATTTCCACAACAGCTTGAAATAACGCTCCATTTCCACCCCGGCCACATCAGCCTTGCACTTCCAGGCATGAAACAGTGAGAGGGCTTCATCCGTGCTGGTCTCATAGGCGCACTGGTCAAGATGCTGCTCATCATATGGGTGGAGGTGCGAGACTATTGCGAAGTTCACCCCACGTTCAGCAGCCCAGGTGAGTGCGGCGGGCAGCTCATCCAGATTGTTGCGCATCACCACATATTCTACACCGACCTGGAAATCCGGCCGCGAGCATATTCCTTTGGCTGCGGTAATGGCTGAGAGGGCGCATTCAAGATCTGACAATTCCCCACCCGTACGGATGGCGCTGAAGGTTGATGGCAAAATGCCGTCCATTGACAGGCATATTTTGTCAAGACCGGCTGCTACGAGCGAAATTGCGCGCTGGTTGGTAAGGAGCAGACCATTGCTTTGAAAGCCGATCCAACTTTGCGCCGGCATCCGTTCTTTTGCCTGGGAAATAAATTGCTCCAGATGCTGGTTAAGCAGTGGCTCGCCGATACCGTTAAGCACCAACGAATCTAAGCCGGGAAAAACGTCGTACAAAGCGGCAAAGGTGGCCGGTGCCAGATCGCCGTCAACTACGATGCCACTCTGGTTCTGTTTGGGGCACATAACGCAGGTAAGGTTGCAGCGGCTGGTTGTTTCGACGAAAAGTTTAGTTGGAAATTCCCTGATCGCCGGGGCTGTCAATACTTCTTTGGCATCGTTGCCTGCGGACAAATTGAGCGGCATTCTTTTCCCCCGTAATGGCACAACTGCGCTTCTCTCCTACTGACAGGTAACGGAATCTACCTCAGCCCCTCGGCAACCACCTCGGCGATATCCTTGACCTTGACCTCGGTCGCCCCTTCATCTTTCAGTGCGTCGCCAAACATTGTCATGCAGTACGGACAGGAAACGCAGATGGTATCCGGTTGTGCTCCGAGAGCCTCCCGGGCCCTTTCGCGGTTGATTCGTGTGCCGCTCTGCTCCTCCAGCCACATCCGGCCGCCGCCGGCACCGCAGCAAAAAGAGCTGTTCAGGTTGCGGGTAAACTCTGCTGCAGGCTGGCCGGTAACGGTGGCGATAACCTCGCGCGGGGCCTGATAAACATCGTTGTGTCGTCCCAGATAACACGAATCATGGTACAAGACCGTGCCGAGTTCGGTCACCTCCCGGTTCAGCTTCAGTTTCCCGTCCTTCATCAGTTGATTAATGAGTTCAGTATGGTGAATAACTTCAAGCTCCAGGCCATACTGCAGATAATCGTTCTTGAGCGTGGAAAAACAGTGGGGACAGTGGGTGAGTATCTTAGTTACGCCACGTTCCTTTAACATCTGCACGTTTTCACGGGCCAACCGGTCGAAGGCAAACTCGTTGCCGAGTCTGCGCAGGCTATCGCCGCAACACATCTCATCGCGCCCCAAGATTCCCCAGGAGACTCCTGCTGCGTCAAGAATGGCGGCCAGCGCCACGGTGACCTGCTTCTGTCGCGAATCAAAAGCCCCGGCACAACCGACGTAGAAGAGGTATTCAGTTTTGCCTGCCTCGAATGGCTTCACCTCAAGAGTGGAACACCACTTGCTCCGTTCGGAAGGGGCTATCCCCCATGGATTGCTGCGTCCCTCGATATTCTCGAACAGGTTTATCAATTCCACAGGAAAACTGGCCTCCATCTCCACCAGATGACGTCTCATCTTGACTATCTTCGGCATCTGCTCAATAAGGACCGGACAGGCTTCCATACAGGCACCACAGGTAGTGCAGGACCAGAGGGTCTCCTCGCTACTGGTCCCCTCAGCGGCGTCTCCGATCAAGGGAAGCAGCGGTCCCTTCCCATTTTTCAGCTGTTTGGCGTTGCGGAAGAGATTGGTCTTGATGTCATGCACAACCTGACGGGGATTAAGCGATTTACCGGTCAAAGCGGCCGGGCAGACCGTCTGACAGCGACCGCATTCGGTGCAGGAAACGGAATCCAGCAGATCCTTCCAGGTAAATTCATCCACAGAACCGACACCAAAGCGTTTACCCTCGATGAACTCTTCGCGCGGCTGGGTATTGGACTGATTGAGGTTGCGGAAGAAACAGTTGGGAATGGCGGTAAGGATATGCATGTGCTTGCTGTAGGGGAGGTAATTCATGAACGCCAGCAATACTACGGCATGAATCCACCAGGAGATTACGATAATAGTGTGCAGGTCAGCGGGGGTAAAAGCCGAAAGCATGACGGCAAGATACCGCGAAACCGGCATATAGCCGGATGCTGTTTCCGTTCCCAGGGCTATCTCGGCACCATGCATACCGAAGAAGACGAGCATGAGCAGAGCTATCATGCCGAGAATAACAAAGGCCTCACCGGTCCGCGCCCCTGCAAACGGAGGGGAGACAATTCGCCGCACAACGGCGCTGCCGACAGCCAGCAGGGCGAAGAGCGAAGCCAGGTCGAAAACAAAAGCGAGCGCCCCGTACATGGCCGGAGGAAGAAGCGAGAGGCTGATACCCGGGAAAGCACCGTGGAGGAGGAAGTCTCCGTTAGCCACGGCAAGCGCCAGAAATGCCCAGAAGATGACGGCGTGATTGACGCCGAAGGGCCTGCTCAGCACCTTCTTCTGGCCGAAGGCGAACTGCAGCGCCGCCCGTACGCGGCCGACGGGATTGCTAAGACGGTCATCCTGCGCACCACATGCGACCAGGCTCAGACGCCGGTAACAGCTCCAGGCAAACAGAAGGAGAGCAGCTCCCAGAAGTGGAGCAAAAATGATCGGATTGGGTATCATGGTAAAACCTCATATTGTTTTGTCGGAATATCCACTGTTATGCCTTTAACTCCCTAATCTGCGCGGTCAGCTCCGGCACAACCTGAAACAGGTCACCGACGATGCCGTAGGTCGCAACCTCAAAGATCGGGGCATCCTTATCGCGGTTAATGGCGATTATCACGTCGGAATCCTGCATACCCACCAGGTGCTGGATTGCTCCGGAAATACCGCAGGCGATGTAGATTCGTGGACGCACGGTCTTGCCGGTCTGCCCCACCTGACGTTCCGGAGGAAGCCAACCAGCATCAACGGCGCTGCGCGAGCCGCCAACCGCACCGCCCAGCTCATCAGCCAGTTCATGGAGGATGCTGAAGTTCTCTTTCGTCATCAGGCCGCGCCCGCCGGAGACGATAAACTCGGCCCCGGCTATATCAACGTCGTCCTTCCCCTCCCCGTCTCTGATGATCTCAAGGACCTTGGTAAAGATATTCTTCTCATCGGGGGCGAAACTATCGCGGATAATTTCACCGCTGGCGCTTTCACTCTTTTCCGGCAGCGGCATCACCTGCGGCCTGACCGTGGACATCTGCGGCCGGAACCGGTCACACATGATAGTGGCCATGATGTTGCCGCCGAAAGCCGGTCGGGTCTGCATCAGGTTGCGCTTGTCGTCTATAGCCAGGCCGGTGCAGTCAGCAGTGAGCCCGGTCTTCAGGCGCGTCGCGACCGCCCCTGCCAGGTCCCGACCCATACCGCTCGCCCCCATGAGGACAATCTCCGGTTTGAACGTGTCAATCAGGTGGCAGCAGGCATCGAGGTACGGCTCGGTACGGTAATATTTGTAGACCGGATGGTCGAGAATGTATGAGCGTGCGGCGCCATAACTGAAGGCTTCATGGCACAGGTGTTCAACCTTTTCACCAATAACGACGGCGCACAGTTCCACACCCAGGGCACGGGCCAGTTCACCACCCACCCCCAACAGTTCCCAGGAAACGCGAGCCGCCTCCCCTTCTGTCTGTTCGACGAATACCCAGACATTCCGGTAACCGGCAATCATTTCCCGCCGCGTTTTCTCTTCCTCGTCGATCTCCTCGGACGGCAGTGTTCCCTGCTTTTGCCATTCCGCGAGAATCACCAGCTCCTCAGGAGTATAAAAAAGTTCCAGGGCGCCGCCCGGGCAGGCCTTGACGCACTTGACGCAGCCGATACATTTTTCCAGTATAATGTGCGGTTCCCCGGCCTCGTTCATATCGATGCCGTTTACCGGGCAGATGCTCTGGCAGCGGGCACCGCAGGCGATGCACTTCCCCTCAACGAGCCGTACTTTACCGCGCGGTTTTTTAACAGGTTTCTTGGTTTCACTCATGTAGTCCCTTCCTTAACATTCCTGTACAGTTCAAGCCGTCAGCAGGTCATGTGCCAGCAGTCTCTCCATCAACAACCGCGTTGATCCGACCGGATCGCTCAACCCGTCACCCAACATCTCACCCTTGTCCCGTTCCGGGGAGAAGATCTTGCTCACCCAGGTGGGAGAACCTTTTAGGCCGATGGTGTTGGTATCAAGCTTCAAGGTTTCATTATCCCAGACGGTTATTGGCGATTTACCCGCTTGCATGCGCATCGGGACAGTCGGATAACGTGGCTGGTTGATCTCTCTCACTACGGTGATCATCGCCGGCAAACGCGCCTCGACTATCTCGTACCTCCCTTCGAGCTTTCTCCGCACGCGGATTCTGTTGGCAAGAAAATCCAGGCTTTCAATACGATCGACCAGTGTTAACTGGCTCAAACCAAGACGAACCGCAATGCCCGGCCCTACCTGGGCGGTGTCGCCATCTATGGTCTGCTTGCCGCATATAACCAGGCCCAATGGCCTGTCTTGAGACAATTTTTTTATGGCGGTCGCAAGTACATTGCTGGTCGAGAGGGTATCCGCACCGCCAAAAGCCCGGTCAGAGAGGAGTACGGCGTCATCCATACCGAGTGCCAGCGCCCTTTTCAAGGCCGCTTCGGCATTGGGAGGCCCCATGGAAAGCGCTGTCGTATGAAGACCGAAGCGATCCTTAAGACGCAGGCTTTCTTCAATCGCATGCACGTCATACGGATTGATGATGAACGGTATCCCGTCACGGACGAGAGTGTTGGTCACCGGGTCTATTTTAACCTGAGTCGTATCGGGAACCTGTTTGATACACGTGATGACACGCATGAATAATCTCCTTATATGGTTTACAGACAGGAGCTATTCAGTGCTTCTATCTCATTGAAACGTTCTACCTGCAGGTGAAACGCTTTTCTCATAATCTCGGAGGCTGACAGATTTGTCAGATCCATCAACTGCCTGACGTTGTACATCTCATCATCACTGATTCTTGCCGAGACAATAGTATCCTTGGTAATCGCTTTGTATTTTCTTGTCATGATCACTGCTCCTGATGCATTTTTTAAAATTATACTGCGGCATTAAGGGTTAGTTATTATCGTTTCTCCGCATCTGACCACCCCTCCCTGTAAAACTTTGGCAAATATCCCTTCCTTCGGCATGACACAGTCTCCCGCCTGATAATAGATCGCACAGCGGGTGTGGCATTCCTTGCCGATCTGGGTGACCTCAAGAATTGTTTCGCCAAGCGTAAATCGGGTACCAACCGGAATTGAAACAAGGTCAATTCCCTCTGTTGTGACATTCTCGGCAAAATTCCCCGCTACGACATCAAGACCGAGTTTCTGCATCTTGTGAATGCTTTCCATGGCCAGCAGGCTTATCTGACGGTGCCAGTCACCGGCATGACCATCGCCGACAATGCCATGATTCTCCTTCAGCTCAACGAAGGCTACCGGGGTCTTCCGCTCCCCTTTTTCCTTGCTGACGTTTAATGCCACTATTATTCCGGACATATGTTTTCCTCTCTTCTCCGTTATAGGTGCACCAGCCACCAGAATCCAACCCCCCTTATCAGGGGGGAGGCCTTTAAGTCTCCCCTGATAAGGGGAGATTTAGAGGGGTTGCTCAGCCGCCGATCCGTGACATGGCAACATTGCCATGGCCCGGTTCATCTTTTCCCAGATGGTGACGCCCCGGTTTATCAATGATGATCCGCTGTAATATTTCACTCACCTGAGCATGCGCTGATGAGCGCAGATGTGATTTAAGGTCAACAGCCTGATTGTCAAACAGACACCCGCGCACCAGACCTGAAGCGGTGACGCGGATACGATTGCAGCTCTCGCAAAAGTGCCCTGAGATCGGCGTGATAATACCGATCGCACCGACGGCGCCGCCGACTTTAAAATTTCTTGCCGGACCGGCCATTTCATTGCTGACCAGCGGCAACAGCGAAAAATGTTGGCTGATGCGCTCAAGGATCTCCTGACCAGCAAGGGAACGGGCGCTCCACTCCGTATCCTGAAGAGTAGGCATATATTCAATGAAGCGGACTGTGTAGGGCTTGCGAAGGGTCAGAGCGACAAAATCCAGGAGTTCATCATCATTCACGCCGCGCATAACAACCATGTTGATTTTAATCGAAGAGAAACCGGCCTCCTCGGCTGCAGCTATACCGTCCAGCACCCTGCCAAGATATCCACCGCGGGTGATCGCTGCAAAAGTCGTCGGGTTCATAGAGTCGAGGCTGATATTGAGCCGCTGTATACCTGCCTGGCGAAGTGACACTGCCATCTCCCGAAGCAGAATGCCGTTTGTAGTGAGAACAAGTTCCTTCAGGCCGGGGATAGCGGCAAGGCGTTCGATAAAGCCGATCAGTCCCTTCCTCACCAGCGGTTCTCCGCCGGTCAGGCGTATTTTTTCAACCCCTAGCGACACCGCCTCACGTGCAATGCGATACAACTCCTCATAACTGAGTACATCTCCGTGCTGCAGCAGTGAAAGGCCTTCCGCCGGCATACAGTAACGACAGCGCAAATTGCACCGGTCTGTAACAGAGAGCCTCAGATAATTGATATGCCGGCCATGTGAGTCAATCAGTTTCATATCAACATACCTCAGCTGGAATTGCGTCTCGATAACGGAACAAATTGGTTTCCCTAGTGGTACATGGCAATTTCAATACCAACTTTGCAGTTATCGATGACAGCGGCAGAGCCCTCCCCTGCAAAATCGACGATAAATCGTGTGATTACAGGGTAATGATACGATTTTATAATAAACCGTTGCTTTTAGAATCGTGACATTTGGTTGTCATGAACACGGCTGTACAACTGTTCCACATCGCAACAGACGTGCCAGAACGGAACGGTTAGCTTGTCCCAGTACAGAACAGAGTTAACCAATCCACAAACACACATATCACAACCACCCACCACAACTACCTGACATACCACACTTATTTAGATGTCTTTTTGTGACAGCATTTGATTGCAACACAATTGGCATGTGCATTGCGTATACGTAGAAAATCGTTTTACTGCCAACCGGTGGTGATACAAAAAATTGCGGAAGAGGAGAATACAAATGGCATTAGCAGATCAGACGTACGGGTTTTACATTCCAACAGTTTCATTGATGGGTGTGGGTTGTTCGAAAGAAGCAGGTGAGCAGGCTAAGGCGCTGGGTGCCACAAATCTGCTGATTGTTACTGATGCCGGACTGGCCAAGATGGGCGTTGCCGACACTATCAAAGGGTACATCGAAGCGGCAGGCCTCAAGGCTGTCATCTTTAGCGGCGCAGAGCCAAACCCGACCGACACCAATGTCCATGACGGCGTAAAGGCATATCAGGATAACAAGTGCAACGGCATCGTTACACTGGGTGGCGGCAGCTCCCACGACTGCGGCAAGGGCGTCGGTATGGTAATCGGCAACGGCGGAAACATCCGCGACTTCGAGGGCGTCAACAAGTCCACCAAGCCTATGCCTCCGTTTCTGGCTATCAACACCACCGCCGGAACCGCTTCCGAAATGACACGTTTCTGCATCATCACCAACACCGACACCCATGTAAAAATGGCAATCGTCGATTGGCGCTGCACCCCTAACATCGCGATCAACGACCCGGTCCTGATGGTTGGCAAACCACCGGCACTCACCGCTGCAACCGGCATGGATGCCCTGACCCACGCAGTTGAGGCTTATGTTTCCACCATCGCCACCCCGATCACCGACGCCTGCGCCATCAAGGCAATCGAGCTCGTCGCCCAGTACCTGAGCCCGGCAGTAGCCAACGGCGAGAACCTCGAAGCACGTGACAAAATGGCCTATGCCGAGTATCTGGCCGGCATGGCTTTTAACAATGCCAGCCTCGGCTACGTTCACTCCATGGCTCATCAGCTGGGTGGTTTCTACAACCTTCCGCACGGCGTCTGCAACGCTATCCTGCTTCCGGCCGTCAGCCAGTACAACCTGATCGCCTGTCCGCAGCGTTTTGCCGATATCGCCGTTGCCATGGGCGAAAACATCAGCGGCCTTTCGGTTATGGAAGCTGCTGAAAAAGCGATCAGCGCTATTCGCCGTCTGTCAGCCTCAATCGGCATCCCAACCGGCCTCAAGGCCCTGAATGTCAAAGAGGAAGATCTGAAAGTCATGGCTGAAAACGCAAAGTTGGACGCCTGCCAGTTCACCAACCCGCGCAAAGCGACGCTGGAGCAGGTTATCGATATCTTCAAAGCAGCAATGTAATAAGAGCCTGAAATGCGGTTTGCACCGCAGAGGACGCAGACGGCCCAAGAGGAAATACGATATTAAAACTAACGTTTGAATTTGATTTTACTCTGCATGACGTCGCGCCCTCTGCGGTACATATTTTATGAGAACAAATAATCTCCGAGCCATGTTGCCTAACAGGATAAACCTCACGGCGTCTGGCCAACGGGTTTCGCTGGAAACGGCGGAGCCTCCCTTTCGGGAAGGAGCCCTATCGCAGCGCGGTAGAAAATATATATGATCGGGAGAATTTAACATGGACAAAATTTTACGCGTAAACATGACCGACCTGAGCAGCAAGCTTGAATCGGTTCCAACCGCCTGGGCAGGTCTTGGAGGCCGCGGCCTGACATCAACCATCGTCGCGGCAGAAGTCCCACCTGCCTGCCACGCACTGGGAGCAAGCAACAAGCTGGTGTTTGCCCCGGGACTCCTGACCGGAACCGCTGCAGCCAACTCCGGGCGTCTTTCCGCCGGTGCCAAGAGCCCGCTGACCGGAACAATCAAGGAAAGCAACGCCGGCGGCACCGCAGCACAGATGCTGGCACGCCTTGGCATCAAGGCGCTGATCATTGAAGGCATGCCGACGGAGGACAAGTGGTACAGCCTCCATGTCAATAAAGACGGCGTCAGCGTACAGGAAGAAACCGAGCTTGTAGGCAAGAAAAACTTTGCCGTGATCGAAGCTCTTGAAGCCCGCCTCGGCAAGAAAACCGGCATCCTGACGATCGGACCTGTCGGCGAGCTGAAGATGGCTGCAGCCAACATCTCCGTCAAGGACCCGGACAGCAAGATTCGCAGCCATGGCCGCGGCGGTCTCGGTGCCGTCATGGGCTCCAAGAAAATCAAGTTTATCTCCATCGACGATCAGGGCGCTCCCGGCGTTACAATCGCCGATCCGGAAAAATTCAAAGTTGCGGCCAGAACATTTGCCAAGGCTCTCCTCGACCACCCGGTCAGTGGTGAAGGTCTGCCGACCTACGGCACCAACGTCCTGGTCAACATCCTCAATGAGGCAGGGGGACTGCCGACCCGTAACTTTTCAGTCGGCCAGTACGAAAGTGCCGACAAAATATCCGGCGAAACCATGCATGACACCATCGTTGCCCGCGGCGGCAAACCGAGACATGGCTGCCACGCCGGCTGCATCATCCAGTGTTCACAGGTCTACAACGACAAGGACGGCAAATACATAACCTCCGGTTTTGAGTACGAGACCATCTGGGGGCTTGGCGCCGACTGCTGTATCGATAACCTGGATGACATCGCCTATGCCGACAGCATCATGGACGATATCGGCATCGACTCCATCGAAACCGCCGTCATGTTCGGTGTGGCTATGGAAGCCGGTATCCTTCCCTGGGGCGACAGCAAAGAGATGTTGCGTATGCTCAGCGAAGAAATCGGTGCAGGAACACCACTCGGTCGCATCCTCGGCGGCGGAGCAGGATCTGTCGGCAAGACGTATGGCGTGATTCGCGTACCGGTTGTAAAGAATCAGGCAATCCCGGCCTATGATCCCCGTTCCGTGAAAGGAATCGGCATCACTTACGCCACCAGCACCATGGGTGCTGACCACACTGCAGGCTATACAATCGCCACCAACATGCTCAATGTCGGCGGTTTTGTAGATCCACTCAAAAAGGACGGGCAGGTTGAACTCTCCCGCAACCTGCAGATCGCCACCGCTGCAGTTGATTCCACCGGTATGTGCATCTTCGTTGCCTTCCCGGCACTGGACATCCCCGAGTGCCTGCCTGCGCTGATCGACATGATCAACGCCCGTTTTGGCATCGCCCTTACCGGCGATGATGTCACCAATCTCGGCAAGCATATCCTTAAGGTAGAGCATCAGTTCAACATTGAAGCCGGCTTTACCAACAAGGATGACCGCCTGCCGGAGTTTTTCAATACAGAGCCGGTCGCTCCACACAACGCCATCTGGGATTTTACCGATGCCGAGATCGATGAGTTCTGGAACTTCTAACGCGGAAACGTCCCTCCCCGGAAACGGGGAGGGAAACTGTTGGACAAATGGAGCAGGCATGCAGATTACATTAAAATTATTTGCCTCATTCAGAAATGACAGGTTCAAGGCTGCCCAGAAGGAGATACCTGATGGAACCGACTGCCGTACCATCGTACGTGAGCTGGGATTAACGGAAGAGGAGATCGGCATTATCCTGGTAAACGGCCGTCATGTGACTCTTGATTATGTACTGAATGACAGTGAAACCCTGTCGCTCTTTCCACTGGTCGGCGGAGGCTAAAATGAGACGAACAATGTTGGCATGTATCCAAAAACAGCTTACAGGCGGTCTCCTACCCTGGGCAGTTCAGAGTGCTGCGGCAGAACAGTTTAACTGCAGCCTTGCGGCGGTTGAAGAATTTACTCTTGAGAACGGCATACTTCCCGCCAGATATCAGCGCAACCAAAACATGATTTCAACCGCCGAACAGCTACTGCTGTTCAGAAGCCGGATAGCCGTAATCGGCTGCGGCGGACTTGGTGGATACGTTATTGAGGAGCTTGCCCGACTGGGAGTTGGCGGGATTGTGGCCATCGATCCGGATGTATTCGAAGAGCACAACCTGAACCGGCAACTGCTTGCCACCCCGCGAACTCTGGGGCAGGCCAAGGCAAAAGCGGCTCTGAACAGGGTCAACGAGATCAATCCGGCCGTAACGGTCACACCGATTATTGATGCCTTCTGCGAAGCTAACGGCCACGACCTCCTTAATGGAGTGACGGTGGTGGTCGACGCTCTCGACTGCATCTCATGCCGCTTGGAACTGGCGGAAATCTGCACTGAAATGCAGATTCCGCTGGTTCACGGGGCGATCGGCGGCTGGTATGGACATGTTGCCACCCAGCTCCCGGGCGACACCACGGTACAGAGCATCTATCGCAATTGGGTACAGGGGAAAGGAATTGAAAAAGAATTGGGAAACCCTGCATTCACCCCGGCAGTGGTAGCAAGCCTGCAGGTGGCAGAAGCTTGTAAAATAGTGCTTGGCAAAGGTGAACTGCTGCGGCGGCGCAAACTAAGCATTGATCTGTTGGATATGGAGATTCATGAAATTCTTTATGGCAGTACCGCGGACGTTATTTATCTCCCGACCCGCGACATTGAATCTGCAAGAGCCGCCGGATAATTTTGTTTTCCGGTTACCGATAGAGTTTAAAAGTACCATCATTAACTGATTAATTATTGAAGCTCTTATAAAGGTCTTAGATTTTGACTCCCCCTCCCTTGCCTAGAGGCACCTACTTCTGGTGACGGGAGGGGGTTGGGGGGTGGGTGAAGTTGCAAACTGCTGATTTCATGGCAACCTCCCCCCCACCCTAACCCTCCCCCGCCAGGGGGGAGGGAACTTTTGTGACTTTTGCAAGAGGCTCTATTTATACGTAACACTCTCCGAGCTGCAGCGCCTAAAAGTTTTTCTCATGGTGCCAGGCCAACGGGTTCTGCCGGAAACAGCAGCGCCTCCCTTTGGAAAGGAGAACCTCCGATAACGGATATCATCCGGACTTTAGGGGGCTTTCCATATGGAGAGCCCCTTTTTCATTACGTTATAGACACCATGGACGGTGCACGAACGGGCTGTTAGAGACACAACCAGCCCGATTTCATAGGATAGAGAGGATGTGTAAAATGGTTACCATTTCAGAAATGCCTATAGACCCGGCAACCACGTATCAGCAGCTCGAAAAGGGATGTTCAGGTTCGATAGTTTTTCACTATGCGTCAGTAAAAGAGCAGAACAACCCTGAAAAAAGGACAACCGGCATTGAGTACAAATCTGCTGGTGATACAGAAGCTGAGCTGACAGAGATCGCCGTGGATCTCAAGAACAGATGGAAACTTGAGGACGTTCTGCTTACAAGGAGAATAGGGAAACTCGGCATTGGCGACATAATTTCACTCGTAGCCGCAAGTTCGCCCAACAGTGAAGACGCCTTTGAAGCCTGCAAATACGGCATCAGCTGCATGAAAAAGATGTCCACCATTATAAAAAATGAGATGTACGCCTGATCATCGTGATGATCAGAGATAAGAATCTTCAGCACGGAGGAACACCATGAAACGCATCTATAACCTGATTCTCGCCCTGACTCTTTTGACCGCCCTTTGTTCCGTTGCAGCGGCCGAGGACAGGCTGAAATTATCCACCACCACATCCACTCAGGATTCCGGACTTCTGAAAGTCCTGCTCCCACCCTTTGAGAAACAGCTTAATGTGAAGGTCGATGTGATTGCCGTCGGCACCGGCCAGGCCCTGAAGCTTGGTGAGGCCGGCGATGTAGATGTGGTGTTCGTTCACGCACGCAAACTTGAGGATAAGTTTGTCGCTGACGGTTTCGGTGTCAATCGTAAAGATGTCATGTACAACGACTTCGTCATCATCGGCCCGAAGGGAGATCCGGCAGGAATAGCCAAGGCAAAAAGTGCCGCCGAGGCCTTGAAGATGATCGCAACCAAGGGTGCAATATTCATCTCGCGCGGGGACAAGTCCGGTACCCACACAAAAGAGAAGGAACTCTGGAAAACAGCCGGGATAGAGCCTAAAGGGAGCTGGTATGTTGAGGCTGGCCAGGGGATGGGCCCGGTCATCATCATGGCCACAGAGCGACAGGGATACACGCTGACTGACCGGGGGACATATAACGCCTTCAAGGCAAAGAAAACAGACCTTGCCGTACTCAATCAAGGCGACAAAGGTCTCTTCAACCCCTACGGCGTTATCGCTGTCAATCCAAAGAAACATTCACATGCCAAGTACGATCTGGCGCTCAAGTTCATCGAGTATGTCACCGGCCAGACGGGACAGGGAATCATTGCCGCTTACAAGGTGAATGGCGACCCGGTCTTTTTCATCTACGGGAAAAAATAGTGCCATGGATTTTATCCTGGAATCATTTCAGACCTCCCTTTCACTCATCCTGTCCCTCGACAGGGAGGTCTTTTCGGCAGTCTCGACGTCGGTCAGCGTTGCCGCCTGGTCAATAGTTTTTGGGTCACTAATCGGCATCCCACTTGGACTGACCATCGCCATCAGTGAATTTCCGCTTAAGCGCTGGGTTATTACCATGCTCAACACCCTGATGGCCATGCCCACCGTGGTAGTCGGTTTGGTTGTGTATGGCATTATCAGCAGACAGGGGCCACTGGGAGAATTAGGACTGCTCTTCACTCCCACGGCCATGGTCATCGGCCAGACGGTACTGGCGTTGCCGATAGTAGCCAATTACACCCTGAGTGCCGTGAAGGGCTCCGACGACCGCATCCTGGCAACCGCCCTGACGCTTGGGGCCAGCCCGCTACAGTCGGTGTTACAGCTGATCCGTGAAATCCGCTTCGGCATCATGGCGGCGGTTATTGCCGGATTTGGCCGGGTGATCTCGGAGGTAGGTGTGGCCATGATGTTGGGTGGCAACATCCGCGGGTACAGCAGGACCATTACTACCGCCATCGCTCTTGAAACGAGCAAGGGTGAATTCGCCTTCGGCTTGGCACTCGGCATCATCCTGATGGCGGTCGCACTGATTGTGAATCTCATCCTTAATATCATGCAACAGAGGTAGGCTCCCATGAACGCACAATATGTAATCACCTCGGTCCAGAAAAGATATGGTGAAAAGATCGCTCTGGAACTCAAAACACTGGCCATATGGCCGGGACGTATCTATATTCTTACCGGCCCGAACGGTTCCGGGAAGAGTACGCTGTTGAATATCCTGGCTCTCCTCTCGAAGCCGGAACTGGGCGCAGTGACGTATGCCGGCAAACGGGTAATCTGGAAGAACAGGGAGTTGGGGGTTCTTAGAAAAAAGATTACTCTTATGCACCAATCTCCTTATCTCTTTACCGGTACGGTGTTCGACAACGTCGCCTTCGGTCTTAAAGCGAGAGGAATATCCGGCGAAAATCTTCGGCGGACAGTGACTGATTCACTGACAATGGTCGGGCTTTTTGATTTCGAGGATCGCAACATCACCCAGCTTTCAGGCGGCGAAGCAAGGCGGGTTGCCCTCGCCAGAGCGCTGGCGCCCAAGCCGGAGATGCTCCTGCTTGATGAACCTTTGGCACACGTTGACAGAGAGAGTGCGGAAATAATAGAGAAGCTGATCGCCTCACTTCCCGCCCGGGGAACCACAGTCGTAATGTCCACCCATGACTCGCAGCAACGCGAGCGATTGGGCGGTGAGGAGATACAGCTTTGCGCTGGCGGCCTGGAGCAGGCATCAGGCTGGATTGATTATACAAAAGATTCCGAATTCAATGTTAACGGGGGACAGATATGCCCAGTTTTGAAGATGCACGCCGCATAATTCTCGACAGCGTTTCACCTCTGGGAGTGGAGCGGGTAGAATTGCTCGAATCCCAGGGGCGGGTAATCGCCGAAGATGTAGTAGCTCCCTGGAACATGCCGTTCTGCGACAATTCCGCCATGGACGGTTATGCGGTTCGGGCATGCGACTGTGCGGCACTTCCAGCCATACTGAGGATCATCGGCTATATACCGGCAGGTGCTGATATAACCGGTCCGGTGGAGCCGGGCTGTGCCATACGCATCATGACCGGCGCACCAATCCCTCCGGGATGCGACGCGGTGGTGCCGGTGGAGGAGACCGACGATGGCAGGGAAAGCGTCACTATCAACGCTCCGGTTACGCTCCGCCAGCACATACGTTTCACCGGAGAAGATGTGCCGGCAGGCGAAACCATTATTACCGCCGGCACCCTGATCCGCCCGCAGGAGATCAGCATGCTGGCCTCTTTTGCCAAGGTATTCGTTCCGGTCTACCGTCAGGCACGGGTCGCCATCCTTTCAACCGGCGACGAATTAACAGAACTTGGCGAACCACTGGCGCATGGTAAAATAGTCAACAGCAACGCCCTCTCTCTGGCAGCGGCCGTCAAGGAGATCGGCGCAATCCCCGTGATCCTTGGTATTGCGCGCGACAATCATGAGAGCCACCGGGAGAAAATGGCCGAAGGGCTCAAGGCCGATGCCCTCATAACCTCAGCCGGTGTGTCGGCGGGCGATCGTGATCTGGTGCGGGAAGTGCTGACAGAGCTGGGGATGACACAGGTGTTCTGGCGGGTGGACATCAAACCAGGCGGTCCGACCGCTTTTGGATTATACGAGAACAAACCGGTCTTCTGTCTGCCCGGCAACCCGGTCTCTACGATGGTGACGTTTGAAGAGTTCGCCAGGCCGGCATTACTGAAAATGATGGGGCACAAGCGGGTTATAAAGCCCCTCATCAAAGCGGTACTGCAGAATAGCGCGTCTAAAAAACCGGGCAAGATCAACTTTCTGCGCGTCAAACTTGTATCTTCAGAAGGCAGATATCTGGCATACAGCTCTGGCGACCAGAACACCGGGATACTCAAAACCATGCTCATGGCAGACGCCATGGCGGTCCTTCCCGCCAACCGCACCACCTTCTCGGCTGGTGAAGAGGTGGATGTCCACATTCTCTCCGGCAATGTCGGGATGCTTGAAGAGTAGAAACAACAGATACTGATCTGGAGGTAGGAAATGTCATTTAATCACTTTGACGAAAAGGGACAGGCCATAATGGTCGACGTCAGTGCGAAGCAACCGACCCTGCGCATCGCACGGGCCGCGGCAACCGTCAATCTCAAGACAGAGACCCTGGCGGCAATTCTGGATGGTGGCATCAGCAAGGGGGACGTTCTTGGTGTGGCAAGGATCGCCGGAATCGCCGCAGCCAAGAAGACCGCAGACTTGATCCCGCTCTCCCATCCCCTTGCCATCCATAACGTCGCGGTGGAGTTCAAGGCAGACCGCTTGACCGGCACGATCATTATAGAAGCGACCGTAAAAGCCTTTGAACGCACCGGTGTGGAGATGGAGGCGATGACAGCCGCAGCGGTGACTGCTCTTACCATCTATGACATGTGCAAGGGAGCCGATAAATCGATCACCATCAGTGATATCAGCCTCCTCTACAAAGAAGGCGGCAAGAGCGGCATCTACGAAAAAAAATGAAACATGAGAGGGGTTTATCCATGAAAGTTGCCATTTTAACGTTAAGTGACAAGGGTTCTCGTGGCGAGCGTGTCGATGCCAGCGGCCCCGCACTCTCCACGTGGCTTGCTGAGTACTCCGCAGAGACTGTTCGAGCAGAAATCATCCCTGATGAAGCCGGGCTTATTGTCACCACACTCACGGAATGGGCCGATAGCGGGAAGTATGACCTGATCCTTACAACCGGCGGCACGGGAGTTTCCCCCCGCGATGTCACCCCGGATGCAACCATCAAGGTCGTTGAGAAGGTCATTCCCGGTTTTGGCGAGGTTATGCGGGCCAAGAGCCTCGAGAAGACGCCCCATGCCATGATCTCCAGGGCCATTGCCGGAATACGCGGAAAGTGCCTGATCATCAACCTTCCCGGTAGCCCGAAGGGAGCGGTGGAGAACCTTGCTGCGGTATGGCCTGCAGTTCCGCACGCAGTTGCCAAGATCCAAGGGGATCAATCGGATTGCGCCGACACTCCGGCCAAGTCGCCAAAGAAGTTACCTGCTGTCTCGTTCGTGGCAAAATCAGGCACCGGCAAGACCACACTGCTGGAGCAGGTAATTGCAGAACTGAAAGCGCGTCATTACCGTGTCGGCGTCATCAAGCACGACGCCCACAGATTCGACA
This sequence comes from Desulfuromonadaceae bacterium, assembly GCA_028681335.1. Classification (GTDB taxonomy): domain Bacteria; phylum Desulfobacterota; class Desulfuromonadia; order Geobacterales; family Pseudopelobacteraceae; genus JACRCG01. Next base: position 63,521 of record JAQUIT010000004.1, read on the forward strand.
TCGACCACCCAGGAAAAGACAGTTACCGGATGGCCGCAGCAGGAGCCGACACGGTGCTCATCTCATCTCCGGAGAAGCTCGCAATGATAAAGACCCATGCAGCTTCTCCGCCCATTGGTCAGCTCATTGCGACCTATTTTTCCGATATGGACATAGTTCTGACCGAAGGTTTCAAACAGGGTGACCTGCTCAAAATAGAGGTACACCGGAGCGAGCGGAGCAGCACCCTCCTCTGTCGCGGGGAACAGAATGATCCGACCCTCATTGCGGTTGCCAGCGACGCTCCTCTCGAGCTTGATGTTCCTCTTCTGGATCTGAACAATGCCCTAGAGGTCGCAGATTTTCTGGAGAGTTACTTCTTAAAATAACGGCACATGTTTATGTGCCAAAAAAGGGCCCGCTGATTCTGTAGTAACGAATCAACGGGCCCTTTCTGTTTGCACTGAAGCCACACGCCACACCAGCACTCTACTACCGGTTTCAGTTACTGTTTTTAGGGTAGATGATCCGGCGAACGACACATGCGACGGCAAAAAAGAGCAGATTAACCATGACGATTGAGGCACTGGCAGGCAGGTTTGACATGATTGAAATAATAATACCGATGATGACCGAACTGCACCCCTGAAGCGCAGCCAGAACAATACAGACCTTGAAGCCGCGCGCCAGCTGGAGGGCGGATGCTGCAGGAACAATCAGCATTGACGAAATCAGCATGATGCCGACCAGTTTCATCGCCAGCACCACCGACAGCGCAGTCAATAGCACCAGAATGGCATTGATGTACGAAGTTCGTATTCCCGAGACCTTGGCCAACTCGTCACTGAAGGAAATTGCAAACAGTTCGTGATAATAGAGCGTCAACAGCAACATGACTCCGAAGCAGAGCAGTGCCGCAATAACAACCTCTTCACTGCGTATCGAAAGAATATTACCGAACAGATAACTGAGCAGATCAACGTTGTATCCCCCCCCCACACTTGCCAGGATGATCCCGACGGAAATCCCGAGGGCAGATACCAGGCCGATAGCGGCATCGCCACTCAGCCTCCCCTTCTCGGTCAGCTTGAGGATGCCGAGAGAGGCCAACATGACGATTGGTGCCGACACCAGCAACGACATGGCGGAGTAGAGCTTGAGAGCCAGGGCAATGGCGGTGCTGCCGAAAGTGACGTGCGCCAACCCGTCACCGATCAGTGACAGGCGCCTCAGGACGAGAAACACCCCCAGCACCGAACAGAGCAGAGCGATCAGGGTGCCGGCCAAAAGCGCCCTCTGAATGAAGCCGTATGACAGAATTTCCAGTAGGTTCATAGTCAATGCCGATGACACATAAGATGTTGTGAATGTTCGCCAAACAGCGACGACATCTCCGGTGAGTGGCAGAATTCATCGAAACTGCCGTAAAAAAGTATCTTTTTGTCAAGATAGAGCATTTTTGAGGCGTGTTCTCCGATTGCACCGCTGTCATGGGTGACCAGTAGGACGGTGACGCCCCGCGAGCGGTTGATATCTGCTATCATTGCATAAAAACGGCCTCTTGTTTCCGGGTCGAGGGCGGCGGTAGGCTCATCCAGCACAAGAAGTTCCGGATCGTTAACAATGGCGCGAGCGAGCAGCACACGCTGCAGCTGACCACCGGACAATTCACCTATCAGTTTATGCTTTAGATCCGAAACACCTAATTCATCGAGTGTTAGGTCTATTTTTTGGTTATCGGAGCGATTCAACCGTTTTGGAAAACGCTTGAGCGACAGGAGACCAAGTCCTACCGTTTCATGAACTGTTGCCGGAAAAACCGGATTGACCAGATGGAGGCTTTGCGGCAGATATCCTACTTTGTGCCAATCGCGAAAGCTTGAGAGAGAATGACCAAACAGCTGTGCAGACCCCTTGCTGATTGTCACCAGACCGAGCAACGCCTTGACCAGGGTGCTCTTCCCGGAACCATTCGGCCCGACGATGCCGACATAGTCGCCCCGCTCAACCTGAAAGGAGATATCCTCAAGGACACGCCCCTCACGATAGCTGCATGAGAGCAGCTGCGCCCTGACTATTTCCCCTGACATTGAAGACCCTTCTGCAGTTGCACCAGATTACGCTCCATCAGATCAAAAAAAGTAACATTTTTTGCCTGATCATCCCGTGACAGATTATGCGCTCCGTGAAGCATCAAGACTCCAACGCCGGCTTCCTGGGCCAACGTTTCCGTCAGGCGGGGCGACAACAGCTCTTCGGCAAAGAGATAGTTACTGCCGGATGATTTGATCTCTCGAACAAGTGCGGCCATGCGCTCAGCCGAAGGTTCAGAATCGGATGAGACACCACTGAGCGCGTGATACTCCAGATTGTAGCGACGAGCCAGATAGCCAAAGGTATAATGGCCGCCATGCAGAAGCGTTCTGTTTGCACAGGAGGAAAGACCTTTCCGGTAGCGCACGTCAAGTGCATCCAGCCTTTTTTTAAGGGCTTCTGCATTTTGACGATACACAGCAGCGTTGCCCGGATCAGCGGCGACAAATCCGTCGAGGATCGTATCCACCATAAGCGCTGCATTAGCAAAATCGAGCCAGATATGCGGATCCATGCCTTTCTGATCATGCTTGTGACCACCGGCTTCACGAGCACCGTGCTCATGCTCATGACTCCCACCAGGCTGGTATGGAACCCGCTCTCCGGCGTTGACAACCCGCAGAGAACGGCTGTCGATTCCGCTGACGATTTTTTCCGCCCATGGTTCCATGTATTTACTCGTATAGATAAACAGACCGGCCCGGCTGATCCTGATCATATCTTCCGGCCTTGGCTCGAATGAATGCGGTTCGACCCCCGGCGGCAGCAGCATGGTAACCTGCGCCTTGTCCCCGCCAATAGTGCGGGCAAAGTCATAGAGCGGAAACAGCGTCGTGACCACCTGCAAACCGGCAACCGGCGCAACTTCCGCCTGTTGCTTGCACCCGGCAGAAAAGAGCGATGCACCAGCTAAGATAAAGACAAGAATAACGCTTAGTGCAGTTTTCATGAAGCAACCTCTGCCTGCACACTACGCAAACTGATGCCGTCGGGAAGCATGGAGATAGCGCCCTCTTTATAAAGTCCCCCTACCGCTTTTTTAAAACTCTTTTTACTGAGTCGCAACCGTGTGGCAATCGCTTCGGGAGAACTTTTGTCGGTTAAGGGGAGAAATCCTCTGTTGGCAGCCAGGGCGTCCAGTATAATCTTACGGTCTTTGGCAGCATCCGTAGCTCCACCCTGGCGCAACGTCACGTCAACCTTACCATCTTCCCTGATTTTTTTGACAAAGCCGCGCAGACGTTCGCCACAGGACGGTTTGACAACCAGTTCCGTATGAAAGATCAATCCGCCGAACGAGTTGTTAATGACAACCTTGGCGCCGAGATCCGTGAGGGCATAAACTATCAATTCGACTTCATCACCTTCTGCCAGACTCTCATCCACCGGTCGGATAAATTTTTCAAGCTTGGCCGACGCCGCAATCCGGCCGCTCTCATGCAAAAAGACCCATACAAGAACCTGATCACCGCGCCTGACCGGTTCAATCTGTTCGCCGAACGGCAGCAGCAGATCCTTTTCCAGCCCCCAATCGAGAAATGAGCCGACTGTCGTTGCTTCCTTAACTTTAAGAAGTGCAAACTGACCAACAACCGCGCGTGGTCTTTTGGTGGTCGCCGTCAAACGGCCATCAGAATCCACGTAGACAAAAACGTCAAGAATGGTACCCGCCTCTGCCCCGTCTGGGACAAGGCGCAAGGGGAGAAGCACCTCACCCTCCTCGGTCTTGAATACGGCTCCGGATGCGGTAATGCGCGTCACAGAAAGTTTGTTGTAGTTACCTATAGTAAGCATGAGCTCTCCCTGTTCATTGATATCGCCACTTGAAGTTGACCGTTTTACACCCCGGCATAGCTCCACGGAACTGGTTAAACCCTTCCTCCGTGGCAGCCGTTCCGCTGCAGGTAAGCCATTTCAACCCGGGAATATCCGCCAGATTCAAAATCCCTTCGTCCCCTATGGCGGTATGATAGATTGACATTCTCTGTAATGACTCCAGCGGACGCAGCAGCGCAACGCCCTGGTCGCTTATCCTGGTATCGGAGAGGTAGAGCTCCTGCAAACCTGACAGATGAACGATATGGGAGAGGACGGTGTCATCGCAATTATAAAGGAACAACGACTGGAGATCATCCGGCTGCAGCTCTTTAAGAAAGCTCGTATCCATATCCTCATCAGCTTTTATATCAAGACGCAACGATGTCCCGAGGAACACCTCTTTAGCTCCCCGCGCAATACCGATTTGCTGCCAGTCACGGAAATCAAGCGAAGATGATTTACGGATAAAGAGCGTGCCACAGTTGATTTCCGCTGGAAAACGAACAATACGTGTTTCAAGTGGGGCTCCATTCACTGCAGTCGGTTCACCGACCTCACCACGAACAGCTGAAAGGCGACGACGGATACGAGCTATATCCTGGTCTACGACAGCGGCCATATCCGCCAGTAGATCAACGCCATCGGCTACTGCATCAGCAACCCGCAGTTTGAAGTGGTAAATATCCGTCTGTTTCAGCTCATCGGTCTGACGGGCAACGGCATGGATATTTTGCCGTACAGCTGCAAGCTGACGAATGACACGCACAAGCTCAAGCGCGATATCCAACTCCGATCCGTAGGTGAGCGGAGCCTGTTCCCACTCACTCAAGAGGTCGATCAGCACCTGTCTGTTTCCTGTCTGATAGGCTTCATTGGCAAGCGCCATCAGCTCCTGTCTGCGCAGACATTCACTTTCGTCAGCGGCAAGATCGGGATGAACCGCTTTGGCCACGCCGCGATACAGGGACTTGAGACTGAGATTGGCTGCATCCAGCGTACTTTCTTCATCATCGAGAAGATCTGTAGAGTGGTTGAAATGGGTGTGCGATGGTGACTGTTTCAGGGATTCGATTGATTCTTCTTCCGGCGTCTTACCCAAAAGTCCATTCAATTGCCACTCAAGATCTTCCAGGGTTTGAATACGGACACCCAGAACATCCTCATACACCTGTTCAAATGCTCTTATTTCAGACTTAAGGAGACTGTAATCCTGCTCATGCTGTTGAAGATCAGCTTTAACCCGGGCCAACTGCTGATATTTATGCTCCAGTTCGATCTCTTCAGGTGTTTTCAAACGATTCTTGAAGGGAGTCATAGTACGCCACCCGCCAGAGTCAGCTCACGCACTTCCCGTGCAAGCGGCAGCGTGATACGCCGTTTTTCCGCCATCGAAAAACGGTATAACTGATGAAAGCAGGTTATCAAAGCACCAACCTCGCGGCTTGTCGTCGCAAGTATATAGTCAACCACTTCGTCAGGTATCCTGATTTGATGATCGTCGGCTACCTTCTTGATAATCATCCTCCGGGAGGTATCATCAGACGTGTCCAGCCGTGCGACCAACCCCCAGAGCAGACGCGAAGTCAGATGATCATCCATGGTGGATAATTCACGCGGCGGAACGGCACCGGCCATGGCAATCGTTCGTCCTGAGGTGTGAAATTCATTGAACAGCTGCCACAACGCCCTCCGCAGGTCAGGATCATCAGGCATAGCCTGCAAGTCATCCACAACCAACCCTGCGGCAGTAGAAAATGTAGACACAAGCTGTTCCGGGGAAATCTGATCATGGAGAGAAAGATAAGGAAAACTGCTCCCTGCAATGGCCTTTAGCAGATGTGTTTTACCTGACCCTGACGGGCCATACAGATAAAGCAGACACTCGGAATCAGCAGGGTCTGTTATCCTGAGTGCAAAGCGGAGCGCAGCTACGTTCCCCTCACAAGGGACAAAACTGTCAAAGCTGAAACTGGGGGAAACTGGAAATTCGAAGAACTGCTGCATAGCTAGAAAAGATTCGCCTGAGAGGATTCAGGCACTACACGATCAAAATGCAGATAGGCCGCACGCGTTGCCACTCTGCCACGCGGGGTGCGATTGATAAAACCGTTCTGGATAAGAAAAGGCTCGTAAACATCCTCGATAGTATCACTCTCTTCGCTGATTGCGGCAGCTATGGTGTCGAGACCAACAGGCCCCCCACCAAACTTGTCAATAATTGTCAGCAGAATCATACGGTCCATCTGATCAAACCCCATAGCGTCTATTTCAAGCAGCTTGAGAGTTTCCTTCACGACATCAAGAGTTATGACACCATCGGCGCGCACCTGGGCGTAGTCACGCACCCGGCGCAACAGGCGATTGGCAATCCTGGGGGTTCCCCGGCTGCGACGGGCCAGTTCGGCTGCGCCGCGTGGGTCAATTTCCATCCCTAAAATACCGGAGGAACGACAGATAATGGTGGAAAGCTCATCAAACGTGTAAAACTCCAGGCGTGATATGACTCCGAAACGATCACGGAGAGGCGAGGAGAGCAGTCCGGCCCTGGTAGTGGCCCCAACCAGAGTAAAACGCGGCAGATCCAGCTTGATGGAGCGGGCGCTCGGCCCCTGGCCAATGATGATGTCGAGCTGGTAATCCTCCATTGCCGGGTACAGAATCTCCTCGACAACATGTGAAATCCGGTGAATTTCGTCAATAAAGAGAACATCGTGCGGCTCAAGGTTGGTAAGAATGGCGGCCAGATCTCCGGGACGTTCAATAACCGGTCCGGAGGTGGACTTGATGTTCACCCCCATCTCACAGGCGATAATATTGGCCAGTGTCGTCTTGCCAAGCCCCGGCGGGCCATACAGCAGGACATGGTCGAGCGCCTCACTCCGCCCTTTTGCGGCATCGATGAAGAGACGCAGATTGCCTTTAATCTTTTCCTGGCCGATGTAGTCGTCAAAGGACCTGGGGCGCAACGTCGCGTCATACTGGGAATCATCATCCCGTTTTTCCGGAGTAACTGTACGAATCGTACTTGAGTCCATCACTATTCCGACTTCCCGATCAGCGACTGTATATCACCAACCGTCAGCGCAACATCAGTCTGGAGACCGTCAATCATACGTTTAAAGGAGGCCCTGCCTGATGCCACCTCATCGCCACCGATTACTACACTATAGCGCGCCTTGAGCTTGTCGGCCCTGCGCATCTGGCTTTTCAGGCTTTTTCCTTCATAGTCCATCTCGACACGCACCCCGGCCTTCAGCAGACCATCCATCAGGCTGAAGGCAAAATCACGTTCTCCTCCACCCATAGTGGCGATAAACAGATCAGGGAGCGACGCAAAGTCCTGGCTGCCGAGCAGCAATGCAACACGCTCAAGACCTAACGCAAAACCGATTCCGGGTATAGCCGGTCCACCAAGTTGCGAAATCAGACCATCATAGCGTCCACCGGCAGCAACGGCTGACTGTGAGCCGAGCAACCCGGTAACCATCTCAAAGGTAGTGCGGGTGTAATAATCAAGGCCGCGCACCATGCGGGAATTGATACTGTACGGCGTGGCCGAAAGGTCCAGATAGCGGCGCACGCTGCTGAAATGCTCGTCACAACCGCTGCAGAGGTGTTCCAGCACCGATGGTGCCCCGGCAGTTGCCTCAATGCACCCCGGCACCTTGCAGTCCAGCATCCGGAGCGGATTTGTATCAAAGCGCCGCTTGCAATCCTCGCAGAGATGCTCCATCCGCTCTTCCAGAAAGCTTCGCAGGGTAGCGCGGTAGGCAGGACGGCACTCAGGACAGCCGAGCGAGTTAATCTGGAGGGTTGGTTCGGTCAGGCCGATTTCTCGAAAAAAGGTTGTCAGCATATTCAGCACCTGAGCGTCTGCCAACGGGTCGTGTACACCGGTAATTTCGGCTCCGATCTGGTGGAATTGCCGGTAACGCCCTTTTTGTGGGCGCTCATACCGAAACATCGGGCCAAGATAATATAATTTTGAAATTGGGTCCTGTGCGTACAGCTTATGTTCGATAAAGGCACGCATAACTCCTGCGGTCCCTTCAGGCCTGAGCGTGACGCTATTTCCACCTTTGTCCGTGAAAGTGTACATTTCCTTTTCAACGATATCAGTTGCATCGCCGATCGAACGGCAGAAAAGTTCGGTTTTCTCCATTACCGGAACACGTATTTCACCAAAACCGTTCAGCTCAAAGACCCGGCGGGCCGTCTGTTCAATATACTGCCATCTTCCGGATTCATCCGGGAGAATATCATTAAAACCTTTGACTGCTGTCAGTGCCACAGATCACCTCAATTAGTAGATAAAAACGTAAAAAGTCCAGACTGCAGAAAAACTGCAGGGCCGGACTCAAACAGTACGGGCTTTGTTCAGGAGTCGCCGGAGACGCGCTGGATACAGTTTTTCCCTGTTGTTTTACCGACGTACATGGCTTTGTCTGCCATCTCAAGCAACACATCCTTGGAGGCGGTGTCATCAGGACAGCAGGCATAGCCGATACTGCAGGTCAAACGGATAGTCTGCCCACCCGAACCCTGAAAATGATTGGCTTCTACGTTCCTGCGGATACGTTCGGCAACAAGTTCAGCCGTCTCACAGGTTGTTTCGACAAGAATAGCGGTATATTCATCGCCACCGTAACGAATGACAATATCAACATCGCGGACAGATTTCTTGATAAGTGCGCCGAACTCTGCCAGAACCCTACTTCCGACCATATGCCCGTGAAGGTCGTTTACCTGCTTGAAAGAATCAACATCTATAAAAAGAACTGCCAAGTGAGAGGCATACCGTTCAACCCGTTTCATCTCACGCTCAAGGGCAATATCAAGATAGCGATGGTTATAGAGACCGCTGACGTCGTCAATAAACAACAGATCTTTTGCTTTGGAAAATGTATCCGCATTTTCAAAAGCGTGTAACGACTGCTCTATCAGGAACAGAATATTTTTCCTGTGCTTCTCAATATCAGGAAAAGCACACGAGGGGTTATTCAGCAGCACTATCATGCCTAAAAGAGACGCATGGCTGTAAACCGGAATCAGCAGTGCTTCAGAAAAACCCTCCGAGCAGCATTGCGCTGAAAGGTGCAGCTGTTGTACAGAAGACTCCTCAAGACTCGATAAGGCAAGGTGGGCATTAACCTCTTCATAAAGACACGTGCTTGCTCTATCGGAAATCCCTTTGGCAACTTTGAGCTTAAGGGTGTCTTCTACCTTGAAAAAACCGAGCGCGCGACTAAGACCGACCTCACGACCAATAGCTTCAACCAACAGTGAGTAAAGGTGTTCACCGTCCAGGCAGCCGGCAATGGACTGACTGGACCTAAACAGTGAAAGCATGTTTTTCAGCTCTTCGTTTTCATCAAGGAGACGGCGCTGCTGTATGCACTGGGCAACGGAATGCCTGAACTCATCAGGATTAACAGGCTTTACAAGATAATCCCTGGCGCCATGTTTGAGAGCATAAATAGCCGACTCCAGATTGGCATTACCGGTAACCATGATGACGTCAATGGTCGGATGACTCTCGCGGACCCTGGAAAGAATCTCAAGGCCACTGATATCAGGCATGACCAGATCGGTAATAACAAGAGAATACTGGCCACTGGCAAGCATTTCAAGCCCGTCATTCCCGCAGGAGGCCGTTTCAACCTGATACCCTTCAGCCTGCAACAGACTGGAGAATGTTTCCCGGAAGAAAAGGTCATCTTCAACTAATAGGATAGTATCCATTTAACGTCACTCAATAATGAAATTGCACAATATTGCTGTACATATGTACTCTATATCACGGTGCGGAGTCAACGTCATTCGGGCTTATAGGGTGTGGCAACAGACCATGTGACCCCATCGGTGACTAGCTCGACCGTTCCATCCTGATCAGTACGCAACACTGAAATCCCTTTTGATTTAAGCAGCCGGACGGTCCGCCCCGCAGGGAGACCAAAACGGTTTCCAGCTCCTGCAGAAATAAGCGCGATTTCTGGTCGTACCCGTTCCAGAAACCGTTCTGAAGTTGAGTATCTGCTGCCATGATGTCCAACCTTGATAACGGTGGATTGCAGCTTATGGCCACTGTCAAGCATTCGCTCTTCAGCCTCAAAGCCGGCATCGGCACAAAAGATCATACTGAAGTTACCGTAGCTGAGACGGAATACCAATGACTGTTCATTTGCACGTAACTCATCCTTAACCTGCCCGGATTCTGCAGGTGAAAGCACCGTCAAGACAACCGGACCCGGCAGCGTAACAACGTCACCAGCGGCGAGCACACGCCGCTTCACTCCATTTATATCCAGCGCTCTTCGCACCTCTGGAGACACACCCATGCCACTCAAAAACTCATTGACCGAGAAGTTCTTTATTATGTAAGGCAGCCCACCGCAATGATCGGGGTGATCATGCGTTGCAACCATTCGGTCAATATGCCCGGCATGCAGCGCACCAAGAGCCGGCCCCAGCACCCGCTGACCAAAATCATGATCGGTATCGTACAGATACCCGCCTCCATCCACAAGCATCGTTGAGCCACCCGGAAGCCTCACCAGCAAGGACTCACCCTGCCCGACACTGAGCATGGTAATATGCAGCCGTCCATCTGTGGCATTTGCAGTGTAAAGATGCATTATAACTGCGCAGACAGGCACGAGCACTAACGTACCTCGCAGAAGACTCCTGTCCTTTATAAAAGTCATGCAGGTCATAAAAAGCAGGAAAAAGAACATATCAAGACCGGTTATACCGTGAAAGGTAAATACCGGGAGCGATGTACACCACATTATGAATGTGTTGGAAAGAGCCACCAGTGTAGCCGCAGGCCAGAGGAATATATGAGCGAACGCCGGGAACATCGTCACAAGCGGCAATGCTATAAATCCGGCAAGTACCGCACCGTACCCCAGAAGCGGCACAATCAGAAAATTAGTCAATATTCCGTTAAGTGATGCGACGTTGAAGATAAACAGTACCGGCAGGATAGTTACGCATGATGCCGCAACGGATACGGCAACAAACTGGATCATGCCGCGCAGCCATCTTTGGCCAACGGTTGCTGTATGGCGCATGATCAGCGGAACGGCAATCAGTATTCCCCACAATGATATAAATGACAGCTGAAATGACACGTCAAAAAGAGTTGGAGGATTGATGGCAACAAGAAGAAATGCCGCAAACAACAGTGTATTGATAGAATCATGTTCACGCTCAGCCAAAAGCCCAAGTGCAATGACAGACAGCATGACTACCGATCGTGCCGTTGCAGGGGCCATACCGGTCAGAAACAGATATGCCAGCATAACCGGAACAGCCGTCAGCAGCGCTATCATGCGGATGTTCCAGCGTAGTGCCGTATATTCTAATCTGGTCATAAGCCACAGAACCAGTACCGTTATAAACGCCGCAATAATTCCGACATGAAAACCGGAGATTGACAGAATGTGATTAACTCCGGCTCTGGTATACGCCTCTGCCAGATTCCGGGGAATCCTTCTTTGATCACCAAGAAGCAATGCCGTCAAAACCGAGGAGATACGCTCATCAGCAAAGGAATCACGGATAGAATCCCCAAGATGACGTGCCGTCTGGTCAATTGATCGCTGCAATGAATCTGTTGAGGCTGCGCGTATCAAAAGAATCTCGTTTTGTGATGTAACCCGGCTGGTTGCCGATATACCCTGCAGGGCAAGATAGCGGGGATAATCAAATTCGCCCGGCAGACCAAGTCGACGCGGCATAGCTATGGTGGAGGTAAAGCGGATTCTATCGCCGCGTGCCAGTGAGACATCTCCCTCACGTACGTTCAAAAGTAACAGACCGGATACTGCTTCCACCCGCTCCGCGTAAATAAGATGCTCCACCTGAACGTTCAGGCGACTTCCTTCCGGCCCAACTGACGGGCGTGACGCAACAACTCCTTCTATTGTCAGTGGGGTGACGGAATAATTATTTTTGATAGACTGAGGAGAAATGTCGGGTGATAACAACGACTGTAAGACCAACACGCCCCAGAAAAAGAAAAACAGAGAGGTAGTGACAGCAAAAAGTCTGGATGACGCGAGAAAACACGCTGTCAACATACAGAAGAAAACCGCCACAACCGCGATTACATCGCAATAAAACCCGCTGGTGGCTGATAATGCCATACCGGCTGTCATAGACAAAAAAGGGATTAAAAACGGCCAGCGGCCGAAAATGGCGTCCATCTATTTAGCAATCATCAGAAGTGAATAGCAAGGCATCGACCACCGCTTTATAGAAAAATCAAATTAGTTATGAACAACCGTATTCATACCAAAGTTTATGCCACTTGAAAACATTACAATTGAGTGATAAAACAAACCAAGATACTCGTGATTAATACTATTCTGCCGCCCGGAGAACAAAAGGAATGAAGGAACATATTCTGATTGTTGATGATGAAGAGATGATTCGAGATTTACTTGCTTCTGCTTTACTGCAGGAAGAGTACATCTGTCATCAGGCGGCCAACGTCGATGAGGCTTTTGTACTTCTGGGTGAACAGCCGGTTGACCTCGTTATTTCAGATATCATGATGCCTGGAAGGAGCGGAGTTGAGTTATTACGCGACCTGAAGAAGATAGACCCTGATATCGCTGTTCTGATGATTACCGGTCTTTCGGATATGAATACCGCAATGGAATGTGTACACCTCGGAGCTGATGACTACATCACCAAGCCTTTCGGCATCAACCGGGTAGTGCTAACCGTAAAAAACCTGATTGAGCGACGCTGCCTTGCAATAGAAAAGAAAAATTATCAGGTAAGCCTCGAATTCAAGGTCATGGAACAGACGTCCCAGATCCGTAAAACAATGACTGAGCTTTCCAGTGCCTACGACAACACACTGACTGCACTGGTAAAGGCCCTGGACGCCCGCGAAAGAGAGGTTGGGTCACATTCGGAACGGGTTATGAACTATGCATCGTTTCTTGGAGCGAAACTCGGTATGGCCGGAAGAGAATTGCAGGAGCTCGCAAAAGGTGCGCTACTGCACGATATCGGCAAGATCGGTATTTCCGATAACATACTGCTCAAGCCTGGCCAACTCGATGATAACGAGTGGATTGAAATGAGAAAACACCCTCAAGTCGGTTATGCCATTTTATCAGAGATAGATTTTTTGATGGGACCGGCGGAGATCATCCTCAGCCACCATGAACGCTTTGACGGCACCGGTTACCCGAAACAGCTCAGGGGCGAGCAGATTCCGATCGGGGCTCGCATCTTCTCTGTCGTTGATACGCTTGATGCCATGACATCAGATCGCCCGTACCGAAAAGCCCTCCCCTTTGCAATGGTCACGAGCGAAATAGCCAAGTACAGCGGTTCTCAATTTGATCCGGCCATTGCCGACCTGTTTCTTTCGGTATCCCGAAAACACTGGGAAGACTGTGCGGGAAAACGTTTTAAATAAAAAAGCTGGGTCCGATTAAGCCGGACCCAGCTGCATAAATTGCTCTAATTCGACTACTCCTCATCTTCCCAGTCATCGTCCCTATCACCAGAACTATCCACTTCAAACTCATCATCTCCGTATCCATCTCCATCATCGACTTCAAAGCCATCAGTATCCTCAGAGATGTAACGTTCTGGAGCCCGAAGTTCATTCTCGGCAATCTTTTCGAAACGTACCAGCAAGACAGGGTCGTTACAAAAACGCTCCTGCTTGTGTGTGCATGAAACTAAATCACATAGATCGAAAAGTTGAATTTCACTGCAGAGGCGCTGAGGCATATTTTCCTGTTTTGGATCAGAATTAAGCATGGCGACGTTCTCTCTAGCAGGTACCGCTCAGAAATTCAGCAGCCTTGGCAACATCTTCACGACAACCTATATATACCGGGCAACGCTGATCGAGACCTTCAGGGACAATGTCCAGGATCGGAATTTCACCATTGGTGGCAGAACCGCCAGCCTGTTCGATGAGGTAAGCCATCGGATTGAGTTCATACAGCAAGCGCAGCTTGCCATTCGGTGAATCGCTGAGTGCCGGATACATAAAGACACCCTTCCCCTTCATAAGAATTTGATTGATATCCGGCACAAATCCGCCGGAATAACGCAGCTTGGAACCTTTATCTTCTAGATATTTGATAAAGCGCTCATTACCCTCACTGTATTTCTTGCGCAAACCACCAGGAGAATAAATATCACCGCACGGCTTCATCTGAATATTTTCACGAGTAAGTGTATATTCCATCAGCTGATTCATTGTGAACTCAAACACACCCTTGCCGACGGAGTAGACCAGAGAAACGCGCGGCCCGTAGAGGATATAAATTGAGCCAACCATCTTTCGACCGGGCTGAAGCAGATCATCTCCCTGATATATGCCGACAATGGTGCCTACCGCCAGATTAACATCAACCAGTGAAGACCCATCCAAAGGATCGTAGGCGACTGAAAACATCCCCTTCGGGTTGCTGGTGACCTGGAAAATGTCGTCCATCTCTTCGGATGCGATGTTGCACACAACTCCGGAATGTTGCAGACGCTTGCGCAGGATCCGGTCGGAAAGGACATCAAGAGCAAGCTGCTCTTCGCCGTACAGATTGGATGTACCAGCCACACCAAGGTCACCGGTTCTCACAGCGTTGATCACATATTTGCTTGCTTCAGCAATTTCACAGATAAGGTGGACAAGATTGCCGCTGATGTTCTGATCGCGCAGATGCTGACGCAGATCAATTTGAAATTTAGTCTTGCCTGGCTGGCTGGGCATGCTTCCTCCGAACTGAGTAATAGTGGTGTTCTGATGCGATAAACATACTGAAAAGTGCCTGTTTTAGCAATATTAAATACTTATTTTACAGTGAATAAAGTGATGAGAATAGTAGCGAAGGCGACAGTTAATCGCCTAAGAATCGGAAACTTTAGTGCCACAGTATTTACAGGCAACCGCCTTCCATGGAAAAGTCTCGCCGCATTTTCTGCATGTGCGAAAATGGCCCTTGATTTCATGTTTTGGTTTTTCAAAGTGCAGGACAAGAAGAAAGATGGGGAAGATACAGAGAAGGCCCCAAAGAACAGGATTTTTACCTCGTGATTTTGCCAGCTTAAATCCGATGGCAGCCGGAAGACCAAAAACCAGCAGCAGGAAAATCATCTCATTCATAGCATGCCCACACTTTTATATTAATTTACAAATTATTTAGTCAAAACAAAAGGCTGAGCTACTGCCCAACCTTCTTTTGTATCGGCATTGATTCATCGAGAACGATCAAATAACCATCGGGATCAAAGCACCACATCTCCTTGACACCGTACGGTTTGATTTCCAAAGGGTAGAGAATCTCTAGTCCCTCCTCCATGATCGCATCACGAATATCTTCGATATCGTCAACTTCAAAATGCAGCGTAACACCTATTCCGCGCGGAAACATACTGAAACGGGGTGCCAGCACCGGATGGGCTTTAATGACATCAGCATCCTCAACAAAAACAATCGCCATGCCATCCATGTCAATAACGAGATGATCCGGCGCACCTTTGGACGTAAAAGACCTCTGTACCGGCAACTCCAATATACCGGCATAAAAGGCTTCCGTTACGACCAACTGGGAAACTGCCAGCTGTAGTGAATGCGGGGCACGATGCGCCTTCACTCAAAACCTTTAAAAAGAACAGTTGCAAAACCGGAAAGACGAGAAAGCCAGTTAGTATAGATCAATACACCGATCACAATGAGCAGGAGTCCGGTAAAAATTTCGAATATGTGGATATATTTTTTAAACCGGTTGAATACGATCAAAAAGCGGTGCATGGCAAGGGCAGAGATAAAAAACGGCACTCCCAATCCCATGGAATAGAGCAACAGGAGCAGAATCCCATGATACACACTGTCCTGTGTAGCAGCCACAGCAAGAATGGCAGCTAATATAGGCCCGATACAGGGAGTCCATCCGGCTGCAAACGCAATACCAACCAGAAAACTCCCGACATATCCCGCCGGCTTGTGCTTAATGGAAACCCTTTTTTCGCCCAAAAGAAACTTAAGCGGCAAGATACCTGTAACATGGACACCGAGAATTACCAGCAAGACTCCACCGGTTTTTCTGATTATAGTGGCATTTTCCTGCAAAACGGATCCAATATAGGTTGCTGAGGCACCAAGCAGAACGAACACAATCGTAAAACCGGCAATAAACGAGAGTGAGTGAAAAATCGATTTCTGACGAATAATATGTGAAGGGTGTTCTGCCTGAAGATCCGCAAACGAGACTCCGGTGATATAGGTAATATAGGAGGGAATCAACGGAAACACGCAGGGCGACAGAAATGACAGCAGGCCGGCGATGAAAGCACCGATATAGGTTACGTCATGACTGATCATAGAATTCCTCTATTTCATTAGCTCTTCAAGAAAGGAGACCGCTTCGGGAGAATCCCAGGCGAACCCACCAATTATTTTTTTAACTATTACACCCTGCTTGTCGATAATAAATGTTTCAGGTATACCGGTAACCCCATAAGATTTTGCTGCAGCGCCACTATTATCAAGGTAGGTCGGAAGCAAAAAACCTGACTCTTTAAAAAATGATTCAATAGCCGGCTTGCCCCCTTCATCAACAGAAACAGCTACCATCTGAAACGGCTTGCCAACCATTAAACTGTTCAGCTTCATCATGGAAGGTATCTCTTCACGACACGGGGGACACCATGTCGCCCAGAAGTTGAGCATAACAACTTTCCCTTTAAGGTCTGATAAGTTAAGGGTGCTGCCACTTGCCATTGATATCACAGAAACATCCGGTGCAGGGTTCTTCTCAGTGGCACCGGCACTTTTATTAGCGGTATCTTTCCTGGAACAGGCGGTAAAAGACAGAAACAGACAGGCTATAAGAACATAGAGAATATGTCGCATGGAACCTCCGATTGATTGAACAGGTTTGTGATTTTAATAAGGCAACTGGATTTGAAGCCGACTTATTTACTGCGGGTAACGACGTATTCGGATAGGCTTAGCAGAGCTTCACGAACAGGTGATGACGGAAACAGATCAAGATGACTCTTGCAGCGGTTTATATAAAAATTGGCAGCCGCTACAGTATAGGCAATGCCACCATACTCTTTGACGAGGCCGGAAACAGCACGAAAATCATCAAGCGACATTTCATCCTGTTCGACTACGGCAGAAATAACAGCACGCTCGGAATCACTGCATTTTTTCAGGGTATGGATCAACGGTAGCGTTATTTTTCCCTCTTCAAGATCATGGCCTATGCTCTTGCCAAACTCTTCTTCGGTAGCAACATAGTCAAGAATATCGTCCATCAACTGGAACGCGATGCCAAGATCCATACCGAAATCAGCCAACGCCTCCTGTTGTTTCTGCGGCACAGCCCCCAGAATTGCTCCGGCTTCACACGCGGCAGACATAAGAATAGCGGTTTTGGAACGGATAACGTTAATATAACGTTCCTCGGTAAGGTCAAGCTCGCCGGTGCAAAGCAGTTGCATAACTTCGCCTTCAGCGATCACAGTCGTTGCATCGGAGAGCACCCTCAGAATATCAAGGCTGCCGACACCAACCATCAATGAGAATGATTTGGAGAACAGAAAATCTCCAACCAGAACAGAAGCCTCGTTGCCCCAGAGTGTGTTGGCTGAAGCCAGACCACGCCGCAGGGTGGCGCTATCAACCACATCATCATGCAACAGTGTGGCCGTATGGACGAACTCAATAACACTCGCCAGCGGCACAGCCTTGTCACCGGTATATCCGGCCAATCTGGCAGCGAGGAGCAGCAGCGCCGGGCGCACACGTTTTCCACCGCTTGAGAGGACATACTCTCCAACTTTGCGAATCAGTGGCACATCAGATTGCAGATCTTTGCGGAACTGCTGTTCAACCTGTTTGAGATCTTCGCCGATAATGGCAAGTGCAGCCTGCATGAGTGGACTTCCTTAAGGTAAATTCGGGTTATAGTAATGGAATGGCTTCGGCTTTGTCAAAGCATTTCTGGCACGCTTTTCTACAGTTTTACTGGCTGGAAGACATCATGTTTCGGTTGCCAGACGTAACTCTGCAGTATATGGTGGTAAGATAGAAATTAAAGGATGTTGTAAAAAAAGGAACTTGCATGCGATTTGATGAACTCCCTATACCAGAGCAAGTGCTACGCGGCATTGCTGAAACCGGTTTTAGTATCTGTACCCCCATCCAGGAACAAACTCTGCCAACAACCCTGAAAGGTATTGACATTGCAGGTCAGGCCCAAACAGGAACCGGCAAAACAGCTGCTTTTCTGATTTCGCTTTTCACCCGATTATTGGCAAACGAAAACCCTGCCGGTCGGCCACGGGCTCTGATTCTGGCGCCAACCCGCGAGCTGGTTGTTCAGATTGAATCTGATGCCAAGCAACTTGGAGCCCACTGCGGCTTCGCCGTACAGGCAATATATGGCGGCGTTGATTACATGAAACAGAAGAATGCTCTTCTGGACGGCGCTGACATCATTGTCGGTACTCCGGGACGTCTGATCGATTACCTCAAACAGAAAATCTACAGCCTGAAAGACATTGAGGTGCTGGTAATTGATGAGGCTGACCGGATGTTTGATCTCGGCTTTATAGCCGACTTGCGCTTTATCCTGCGCAAGCTGCCGCCGTTTGAAAAGCGGCAAAACCTGATGTTTTCTGCGACCCTGAACCCAAGGGTCATGGAATTGGCGTATGAATTTATGAATTCGCCGACCAAAGTTTCCGTTACTCCTGAAACAATGACCGCGGAACGGGTCGTGCAGGTTCTTTTCCACTGTTCCCGCAAGGAAAAATTTTCACTTCTGCTCGGTCTACTGCGGCGTGAAGGTATGGCCCGCACAATGATATTCATGAACACCAAACGTGAGGCCGAGCATCTGCATAACCTATTGAATGCCAACAGCTTCCCCTGCAAAGTTATTTCAGGGGACGTTGAACAGCGCAAACGGATGAAAATCCTTGACGACTTTAAAGACGGTTCACTCCCTATCCTGATTGCAACCGATGTCGCATCGCGTGGTCTGCACATTGACGGCGTTTCACACGTAATAAACTATGACATGCCTCAGGATTGCGAAGATTATGTTCATCGGATAGGGAGGACAGCACGAGCAGGCGCTGAAGGGAAGGCAATCTCACTTGCTGACGAGGACGGCGCCTTCTTTCTTGAGGCCATCGAAGATTATATCAAAACCAAAATCCCTACTGAATGGGCTGATGATGAGTTGTATGTGCTCGACTACGTGCGCACAGCCAGACCAAAGCGTGTTCAGGATCTAAAACGGGAAAAACCGGGAAGCGACAAGAACAGGAAACCGGCAGCACGCCCACCTAAAAAAGCGGCTCCTGCGGTTGCCAAAGCGGTGGTTACGGCTCCCTTAGCTGACGGAGAAGTAAAGAAGAAACCGCGCCGACGCAAGAAAAAGACAAAGCCGGTGGGCGAGCAGGTAATTGCCAAAACAACCGACCAAGAGTAGAAAAATCCGGCCTCTTCCCTTAAACAGGAAGGGGCCGGATTTTTAAGTATGGCAGGTATTACAGATTCAACTTACCCTACCCGATCTGCACCCCTTTTATGGTGTTGCCCCCCTCCTCTTTGGCCAGATAAAGATTATGGTCAGCCTTATCGAGCAGGATATCGGCACTAAACCCCGGCTTCTGCTGGCTGGCTGTGAAGCCTGACACCCCGAAACTGGCCGTCACCTTAATCTCTTTATCATACATATTCATAACCAGTGACGCAATTCTGAGCCTGAGCCTCTTGGCAACAATCATTGCTCCAGCCGAATCAGTTTCCGGCAGTATTGCAGCAAAAGAATCCTGGCCATACCTTGCAACCCAGTCAACATCCTTACGCACCGCCTCAACAAGACTGTCAGCACAGGCTTTGATAACAACATCTCCAGCATAATGTCCATGTGTAACAACAATCTGTTCAAACAGATTAATGCCAACAAGTATTACCGAAATAGAGCGTTCATAACGATAGGCACGCTTGATTTCCTGCTGGATACGTTCATCCATATAGCGGCGGCTGAAAACACCGGCTACCGGGTCAACCAGGGAAAGGTTTTTGATTGTCTCTATATAGCGTTGTTGAGACTGTTCAAGATCAAGAATCCGGCGGGCTGTTTTTAGACGGGCGGTCAACTCAGCCTGGTGGGCAGGCTTGACCAGATATTCGTCGGCACCAGCTTCGAGTCCGGCAATGATATCATTTTTAGAATCGAGTGACGTCAGGATAATAATGTAAGTGTAACGACCGGAATCATCTTCTCTGATCGCACGACACAACTCGAGACCGCTCATTTCCGGCATCACCCAGTCGGTCATAACTATCGGATAATATCCTTTACGGAATATTTCCAGAGCCTCCCGACCGTTTTCTGCAGCTACAACTTCATAGCCGGCCGCCTTAAGGTTGGCTTCGAGGACGCTGCGCTGAAGACGGTTATCGTCAACAATAAGAATCGGAAATGTAGTAGGTGCAGCCAGGACTGAGTCAGTCATTAGAAGACTCCGACATAGGTTATTTCAAGGCATGGCCAACAAGTTTCTGCCGTACCGAGATACTTCAGGCTTCCACAGTAGCGGTTTCCGGTTCTTCGCCATTTTCATCAAGTTCAGTTCCGTCAGTATCTTTTTCACCTTTACGAGCCTTTTTTTCATCCTTCTTCTTCTGACGTTCCAGCTCTTTTTTGCGCTTTTCAAACGAATAATTCGGTTTCGCCATAGTTGTTTCTCCTTGTGGATAGTGCAAATAAAACTTCAGACTGCCGCATGATGACTCTTTGAAAGGTAATAATCATAGTTGCCTTCATACACCCGCATTTCCCCATGATCAACCTCAAAAACCCGATCAACCAGCAATCGGAGAAAATGCCGGTCATGACTAACCAGAATAATTGTTCCGCCAAAGTTTTTGAGAGTTTCAAGCAGCATATCACGGGAACGGATATCCAGATGGTTGGTCGGTTCGTCCAGGATCAGAAAGTTGACCGGGCGGGACAGAATTGTAGCCAACACGACCCTGCTTTTCTCGCCCCCGGAAAGATTTTCAATACGCTTTTCCACCGTATCGCCCGAGAAGAGGAATGCGCCGAGCAGATTACGAATTGTGCCAATTGTAGCAAGTGGCATGCAATCCTGCATTGTCTCGAAGATCGTCTTTTTGGGGTCAAGCAGCTCCATGGCATGCTGGCTGAAATAACCGATCTCAACGTTGGCTCCGATTGTCATGTTGCCGGCTGTTGCGTCAGTCTGGCTGGCCATAATCTTGAGAAATGTCGATTTACCGGCACCATTAACGCCGACAACGGCGATTTTGTTAAGACGCTTGACCATACCGGTAACGCCGTGGAAAACCGGTTTTTCCTGTCCATCAGGTGTTATCCACACCTTGCTGAGATCGGAAAAAGCGGCGACGTCATCGCCACTGCGTGGGGGATCGGCAAAGTCAAAGCGCACGGTGCGCTCTTCAGCAGGTATTTCAATACGCTCAATTTTCTCAATTTTTTTGACGCGCGACTGAACCTGAGCTGCGTGTGAAGCTCGGGCGGCGAAACGAGCGATGAATTCCTCTTCCTTAGCAAGCATGTCCTGCTGGCGTTTGTGCGAGGCAATCAACTGTTCAAGGCGTATATCCCGTTCACGCTCATAAAAATCATAATTGCCACCATAAGTGGTTACGGTAGCATTTGCCACCTCAATTACCCGGGTCACAACCCGGTTCATAAAATCACGATCATGGCTGGTCATCAACAGTGAGCCTTTAAATTCACTGGAAAGCCACTCCTCAAGCCAGATAATAGATTCAACATCCAGGTGGTTTGTAGGTTCATCCAGAAGCAACACATCCGGTTTAAGGGTCAGGATACTGGCCAAGGCAATACGCATCTTCCAGCCACCGCTGAAAGATTCTACCGGGTGGTTATAGCGGTCAGGCCCTATCCCGAGGCCGGTCAGGACCGCTTGTGCACGGGAATCAAGGTCATATCCCTCCATATGTTCAAACTCTTCTACAGCGGTGCCATAGCGCTCCAGAAGTGCAGCCATTTCATCGTCAGACTGCGGTAGGCACATGGCTTCTTCCATCTCCTTCATCTCCGCAGCCAGCCGCACGGTTGACCCACAGGTGGCCATAACTTCCTCGAGAGCCGACCGCCCGGACATTTCTCCGACATCCTGGGAAAAGTATCCGATTGTTGTCTTCTTGGGAAGGATCACCTCACCTGAGTCAGGCTCTTCCTCTCCGGCGATAATTCTAAAAACAGTCGTTTTACCGGCACCATTTGGTCCGACAAGACCGGTATGGGTCCCCGGCAGAATCTGGCAGGATGCATCCCGAAACAGAATCTGCGAGCCGTGCTGTTTGGATATATTTGACAACTGAACCATTTCGTAAAACTCCTTATTTTATTCTGATACCGGCAATACCATTGCCTGAGAACACCCTCAAGTTTATCCGAGCTGGACCTGCCAGATATAAGGTACCATGCCGTAATTCCAGCCAAGACAAAGTCGCCGGTAACCGGAGAAAAGTAGTCCTTCGCCATCACAGCAGAGCACTATCGGAGCCTTGAGCATCAGTGTTCCTGATGCCTGCAGATCATCCTCCAGCCTGGTATAATTCTTCCGGTAGCCCCTTTTGGCCCGGGCAAGATAGGTCTGATAATCTTCATAGCTGTGGTATGAAAGTGCAACCGGAGTTCCATTGATAGCCGCAGCACGAGGGTACGGAACCAGCGCGCCGCCATCAAAAGCGGAAACTATCTGCTCCCATGTGACAAGGTGAGACTGATACCAGAACTGTTTGGCCGGATGATTAAAGAACTCCCAGCGTTCCTCTTCAATATCGGGTTGTAACCAGGTAATACTGAGAGTAGAGGAGGAAATCATTATATCTCCGCTGCGTAAAAAACCACAGGGTAATAGATCCTGTGGTTTTTGTGTTTTCAGAGGTAAACAGGGGAAAAATGAAGCCAGACTACAGGCTCAGATCAGCGTGACCATGATACAGCTCGTCCCGCTCCCGCGAAATATCTTCACTCTCCATATACTCTTCAAAACCCATAGTCCGGTCAATCACTCCACCAGGGGTGATCTCGATAATACGGGTGGCAATAGTCGACACAAATTCATGGTCATGCGAGGCAAACAGAATAACCTCGTTGAAAGCGATCAAGCCGTCGTTAAGAGCGGTGATTGATTCCAGGTCCAGGTGGTTGGTAGGTTCATCAAGTATAAGTACATTGGCGCCGCTCAGCATCATGCGCGACAGCATGCAACGAACCTTTTCCCCTCCTGAGAGGACAGTTGTTTTTTTCATTGCCTCTTCGCCGGAGAAAAGCATTCTACCGAGGAAACCACGGGCAAAGGTTTCACCTTCTGTAGGAGGCGAATACTGCCCGAGCCATTCAATCAGGGTCATTTCCCGTTCAAAAAACTGGCTGTTCTCCTTTGGAAAGTAGGCGCTACTGATGGTAATACCCCAGCGGAAGCTACCGCTATCCGGCTCCAACTCGCCTGCCAAAATCTGAAAAAGTGTCGTTCTGGCAAGAGAATTCGAACCTACAAAGGCAATTTTATCATCCTTGCGCACGATTAAATCAAGATTGTTCAGCACCTTGATCCCGTCTACTTCCTTGGTCAGACCCTGAATTTCCAGGATGATATCACCACAGGCACGCTCCGGCTTGAACACAACATGCGGGTACTTTCTGGATGATGTAGGCATATCCTCCAGAGTGAGTTTATCCAGCAGCTTCCGGCGCGATGTAGCTTGTTTTGCCTTGGATGCATTGGAACTGAAACGTTGGATAAAAGCTTTAAGTTCATCCGCCCTTTCAGATACTTTACGGTTTTCATTCTGTTTCTGCTTTAGGTTTAGCTGACTGGCATGATACCAGAAATCGTAATTGCCGACATAAATCTGGATGCGTCCGAAATCAATATCCGCGGTATGAGTACAAACTTGATTAAGGAAGTGGCGGTCATGGGACACGACAATAACCGTATTAGGAAAGCGGAACAGGAACTCTTCAAGCCACTGTATTGATTTCAGGTCGAGGTTATTAGTCGGTTCGTCCAGCAAAAGGACATCAGGATTACCAAACAGGGCCTGTGCCAGCAATACACGGACCTTGTCACCAGACTCGAGCTCTTTCATCTGCTTCGTCCGCAGCTCTTCAGGGATGCCGAGTCCATTAAGAAGTACGGCAGCCTCTGATTCAACTTCATAGCCGTTCATTTCAGCAAAGTCGCCCTCAAGCTCGGCGGAGCGAACACCATCTTCTTCAGTAAACTCTGCCTTGGAGTAGATTGCCTCACGCTCTATCATGACATCGTACAGTCGCTTATGCCCCATGATAACCGTATTGAATACGGTCTCCTCATCAAAGGCAAATTGGTCCTGGCGGAGAACAGCTATTCGTTCGCGTGGACCGACGACAATTTCACCCTTATCGGCATCCAGTTCGCCGGCAAGTATCTTGAGAAAAGTAGACTTTCCAGCCCCGTTTGCACCAATCAAGCCGTAGCAGTTACCGGGGGTAAATTTAATATTAACATCCTTAAAAAGGACTCGTTTACCGTAAGAGAGGGTTATATTAGATGCTGCAATCATGCTGGTCTGGTGCTCCTTGTTTGGAAATAAAAAACCACAGGGCCTTGTGAGCTCTGTGGTTCACTAACTGTTGACAATACCACACATTCTGGTTTTTGAGCAACCTATTTAACCATTCAAACAACAAATCATTCCACCACCACTATCATGACACGGCCACCCCAGATTGACTTTTTGCAACATGTGGGCTATTGAGGTGCGTGCCTTAATAAGAAGTCTGTTCTAAATCACTAAGGAGTACATGTGCCCCGCAAGCATAGCCGCCTCTTCTCTTTAATATCAAAACATCCCCGCCTGATTCTTACCGTGGCCCTGTTATTTTCCATCATTTCGGTCGCATACACTTTCAAGAACATGACTTTCTTGACCGGCCGAGACGATCTCATGCCAAGAGACGCCGGCTTTCAGGCGGACTATCGGGCCTATAGGAGCGAGTTCGGCGATCAGGAAGAAATTGTTGCCGTACTAGAATCAGATGAGGCGCTCACCACTGCACGCGCTGCCGATGCTTTTTACGCTGCCATACGAGTGAAACAGGATATTTTTAGAGATGTTTTCTATCCCGGCGGACTCACCTTTTTCCATACTAACGGACTTCTGTTCATGCCGTTGAAAGAGATCAGAACATTGCGTCACACATTGACTATGGTGGCACCGGTGCTGAAGGACCTCGCAACATCACCCTCGATCCAGACTCTTTTTACCTGCCTGACCGGCCAGATTGATAACTACCTGAGTGCAACAGATCAACCTTCACACAACGGCTCTGGTGACGCCTCCTCACTGGAACGTATCACCTTCATGCTCACAGCCCTCGACCGTGGCTTCAGTTCCTTTAATGGCAAGACTAGCGACATCTCCATGAACTCACTTCTCGGTGGCAGTGGCGGCACCACACCATCAATGCTGGAAAATTCCGGCAAACAGCAAATAATCACCATGCTACCGATCAAGAGCAAAGGAAGTTTTGTTGCATCCGAAAAATCGATCATAGCGGCTCGCGCTACCCTTAAAGACATCCTCAAAAGAACCGAGTTCAAGGGTGTTCGCGGCGGGCTTACCGGCGTACCGGTACTTGAATACGAAGAGATGAACTCAAGTCAGCATGACATCGGCATCGCAACAGCACTTTCACTGTCACTCACCTTGATTCTGCTGTTGTTCGCTTTTCGTGGCCTGCTGACGGTTATCGCCGCGATGGTATCGTTGATCGTGGGGATATGCATCTCCTTCGGTTTTGCAACCCTGACGGTCGGGCACCTTAATATTCTCTCAATGGTTTTTGCAGTCATGCTGATAGGACTAGGTGTTGAATACGGCATACAGGTGATACTGCGCTATCAAGAGGAGCTAAACCTTGGGGCCGGACGACTCACAGCCATAGAAACATCGCTGGAAACAAACCTACGCTCCGTAGTCATGGCCGCGGCCACAACGTCACTGGCCTTCGTAACCTTTGTGCTGACCGACTTCAAAGGCATTGCCGAACTGGGCATCATCGCAGCCGGAGGGATCGTCATCTGTGTAATTGCCACATTCACCGTGCTGCCATCAATGCTCGTTGTACTGGAGAGGTTTAGAAAAAAAGATTTGCCTGTCCATGCTGTAAATGAAGGCACTAAACTTGAGACTCAACCATTGTTACGCGTCATTTTTGCTGCCCCCCGTCTGGTTTTGGCTATGACACTTTCTCTATCGTTGATCTGCCTCTACCCTGCCCTAACGGTGCGTTTTGATTACAACCTGATGAATCTACAGGCAAAGGGACTGCAATCGGTTGAGTACGCCTACAAACTGATGCGCAGCAAGGAAAATTCAGGGTATTTTGCCGTAGTCACCGCCCGTGACAAAGCAGAAGCAGCAAACCTGACGCAACGACTTGAAAAATTGCCGGCAGTTGACCATGTCGTCAGCATCCTCTCCTTCGTGCCGGAGCAGCAACCGGAGAAACTGGCCGAACTGGCCGCGTTACGGGCTATCATGACGGATATCACACCGGTTCCCTATGACGAAAACCTCCAGGTTATGGCGCTTCCGGCTGTTTTCGAAAATTTCCGATTGAAGGTCAAGACACTAAAAGAAGAACTTGTCAGGCGTAACGCTCCGGAGGCAAAACAGGTTGGTGCATTTTTGATAACACTCGACAACTTCTTCAGTACTCTCGAGGCGGAAAAGGATAAAAATGCACTAAGTATGTTGAGAGGGTTTCAGGGTGGGATGTTCGCTGACTTGCCGGACAAACTTGCCATGCTGAAAGAGAGTTTCAGTGCAACGGCAATAGGCGAGAGCGACGTGCCACCTGAACTGATTCGACGCTTTACCGGCACCAGCGGCAAACTCTTGCTGCAGGTAGCGGCCAAAAAAGAAATCTTCGAGCATGAGCCTCTGCAGGAATTCGTCGGCCAGGTCAAGAGTGTAGTACCTGGTGCCACCGGCGAACCGGTCATGGTTTATGAATCACTCTCGATACTCAGAAATGCATACCTGCAAGCTTTTGCCTACGCTTTTATCGGCATCATCGCCCTGTTGCTGGTAAACTTCAGGAGTATCCGCTATGCAGTTATAGGCACGCTACCGCTTGCTGTCGGGCTGCTGTTGATGGTTGGAGGAATGCGGCTCGCCGGAATCAGTTTCAACTCAGCTAACATCATTGTTCTACCGTTAATTCTTGGGGTGGGAATCGATTCGGCCATCTACATTATCAACCGCTACCGCCAGGGCAATGAAACTCCGGGAAGAGTCGCTACCAGCAGCTCCGGAATCGGTGTGCTCTTGAATGCCCTGACAATACTGTTCAGCTTTGGCACCTTGATGGTTGCGCACCACCAGGGGGTTTTCAGTATTGGTGCGGTAATGTCACTTGGCATGATCGCAAGCGTAGCAGCATTTCTTATATTTCTGCCGGCGCTCCTGACGTTGTGGGGGAAACGTTGAGGATATAACATTAAGGGGCTGACACGGTGATTACCTGACTCCCCTCTCCACCGGGATTAACAACCTGAAGCCTAAAATCCTTATTAACCGGGGAATATGGGTGCCGCTGGTAAATCAATTTTGTGCAGTCAATATAGATTAGTTTTTCCCTGTCGACCATATCCTGTCCACCACGACCACCGATCTGTACGCCATCCACATAAAGCGACGAGTTCTGGTTAAAGTTAGTTCCGGAAATAGTAAGTTCGTAGTAGTTTACATGCTCGCCTCCAACAGTTACATAACCTATTTCCGGTCTGGTTTCCACTACCAGGGTCAGAGGCACTGAACTGTTTTCCGGCGCGTTTTTCACAAGGACATGATAAAGCCCGCCCGGAACTGTCGGCACTGTAAATGATATGGATTCCGGAGAAATAAGCGTACTGCCGAGCGCAGCACCATTAAAGAAAAGTATCGTGGTAGAACCAAAATGACTGCCGCTGGCAATCACTTCACGATCCTTGCCTGCAGCACAGACACTGATCCGGC
Source organism: Desulfuromonadaceae bacterium (assembly GCA_028681335.1). Taxonomy (GTDB): domain Bacteria; phylum Desulfobacterota; class Desulfuromonadia; order Geobacterales; family Pseudopelobacteraceae; genus JACRCG01. The sequence continues at coordinate 91,509 of JAQUIT010000004.1, forward strand.
CCGGTTGCAGGGAGCTCAGGACCGGACGCACCGGGAGTACCGTAAAATTATAGGATCTGCCCGTAGTCCCATCAGAACGTTTAACATAAAGGGCATAAAGCCCTGCCTCCAGCTTTGGTGGCACGTTAAATTCAATCTGCTTCTCACCCACTACCCTTGTAGCAACTTCCACACTCCCAAGAAAAACAACTGAATTTTCCCCGAAGCCACTTCCGGATAACGTAACCTTAACTCCCGGTTCTGCCTGGGCTGGTATGACACTGAGGATAGCAATGGGTTGTGCCTGGAAACCTTTATTTATCCGTTTAGGCAGATCGGCAGCAGACGCTGTGCCTGCCAGGCTGATGCTGAATGCAAAAATGAGTGCTCGTAAAGTTTTTCGCATAACGTAGACCTCCGATCTTTAAGTTGCCCTAAACTTACTATCCCCTCACCTTCATCGACATCCACACACCACTGAGTGCGAAAATAATATTGGCGCCCCAAGCGGCAACAACCGGCGGCAAAAGACCGCTCCGGCCATATGATAAGAGTACCGCATTAACAACGAAATAGACAAAACCAATCCCGATACTGACACCTATTCCCTTGGCAATCCCCCCAGAGCGGCTGCTTTTAAGCGCGAATGGAATACCGAGTAACACCATCACCAGAGCTGCAAATGGAGATGCAATCTTGGTATGCATCATAGTCAGGTAACGATAAGCTTTATAGCCGCCACGCTGCAGATTTTCTGCATACTCTTTCAGGGTACGGATACTCAGATTGTCGGCATCTTTATCAAGCACCTGCAGGTCTTCTGTTTTAAGATTGAGATCAAGTTCCATCGTTTTGATCAGGTGGGGAGCATAACCAGCCACACTCTGAAAATTTCGCAACACAGCAGAGTTAAGCAGCCAACGCCCATCCTTGTATACAGCAGTATCGGCGTCAATCCTGCTGACCGGGTTCATAAATCCGTCCACATCCCACACAACCACACCAATCAACGACTTGGTATTCGGTTCATAGAGATGAGCCTGAAGTATCAATGACTTGGAGCGGAACCATATATTGTTGCGTTTAAATCTTGCACGATCAACATTTTTCTTAATTTTAACCTGATCGATCGTTTCAGTGCGGGCATAGCAGTGAGGCAAAAAAAACTCAGCGTTGATCAATAATAAAATGCTGACTACCAAGCCGAGAGAAAGCATCGGTAACGACACCTTAAACAGACTGATTCCGCAACTACGTAGTGCAATAATTTCGCTGTCACGTGAAAGCACCCCCAGTGTCAGCAAAGTTGCCATCAGAACCGAAAAGGTGGCAGTCCGGCTAACCATCTCGGGAAGTTTCCACATAAAATACTGCATGATATCAACAGCAGCTCCGCCGGTGCGCAGAAAGCGTGGGATTCTCTCAATCAGATCAATCACCAGATAAACTCCGACAAAACCGCTCAAACAGAGCAAAAGGAGGTGCAACCAGATCTTTGCTATATAACGGTAAATAATACCCATATCAGGGTACCTTCCGAAAATATTCAAGTACATTTTTCAGCGGATTAAGTGGAATACTCTTCTCCAGTGAAGCCTTTCGCAAAAAGATCCATCCCATGACAAAGAAGAGTATATTCGGAAGCCAAAGAGCAACAGCAGGCACCCCTCCGCCCCTCTCAGCAAGCGACCTTACAACAGACGTTAGAATATAATAAGCCAGTATTATGGCAATACTAATGGTAAACCCACCGGATTTCCCGGAGCGACGGTTCTGTATACCAAGAGGTACAGCGAGGATTGCAAAAACAAGCGAAGCAAAAGGAAAAGTAAAACGACTCTGAAGCTCTGCCTGCATTTTGAGGCGATCCGGTGGTGAAGTGCCGGGATCGTCTATCTGATGCTGCAGCTCTGGCAGCCACATATCCAACTCATTCCTTGATATTGTGGTACTGCCCCCCTCTTCTCCCACCGTCATACTATACTCACCAAAGTTAACCAACCGGTAGAGACCATGAGTGCCGGCAATATGAATTGAACCGTTACGTAAAGTCAAAAGCAGTGCCTGACTACCTGATTCGCTCGTAACAGCACCGTCTCTGGCAAATATTGTCATGGGACTGTCAGGATTCCGACCGTCGTGAATAACAACCCCTTTCAGCACTCGGCTCTGTTCGTCATAGTGATCGGTATACATTACGACACCTGGGATATCATCCCAGAATATCTTTTCACGGATAGTTGACATAACATTCCGCTTTAACACCTGTAAACCGAGCTCCTTAAAAGCGGTGTTACCCCATGGCACACCGATCGTACTTGCACCGAGACCCAGCATTACAACGATAACTGCACAGAACAACACCGGCGGCATCACCTGGGTGAGACTAATACCACTCGCCTTGAGAACGATGATCTCGTTATCTGCCGATAGCCGCCCGAATGCCAGCAACACCGCCAACAAAAAAGCCATCGGAATCGTAAAGACAAGAAAGGAGGGAATTAGATACAGGATCATTCTGCTGACATCCGCCAACGGGACACCGTTTGACACGACAAGTTCAGTCAGCTTGATCAAGCGTCCCATCAGAAGAATCAGGGTGAAAATGACAATACCAAGGAGGAATAAAGATGATATTTCACGGATTATGTAGAGGGATAGAATACGTTTCACTTGCTGATGATACATGAGCTGGAGAAATGTGTAAAGAGCTCAGCGGGGAAAAGAAATTATCTTATTTGCGGGACCCTATTGCCGGGTACCCGCAAATAAGAATAGTGTATAAAATCAGCTCTGTGCCGACCAAACACCGTGCAGGTTACAGAGCTCGCGTGCTGAGACTTTTGTAGCAGTCACATTAAATGTAGCGGTCGCAGCATCGCCTGGATTGAGAAACTGCCGATATGCCTTGCCATCAGCAAGCAGTTCGATCCACTCTATGTAATGTTTCTCTTCCATCGGATGAGCAACACTACCGATGGTAACCTTGTAGCCGCCGTCTACTTTTTCAATCACAGGCACATGCTTTTCTTTGGCAGCGTCCACAGTGTTTTCAGATAAAAGTACCATCTCTTGACCGCAGCAGGAAAGATCCCCACCACCAGCATGAAGAACCTCGACAATATTTCCACACAATTCACATTTGTAAACTTCAAGTACTTTTGCCATCTTATCACTCCCTTGTATTGTAGTAGTAGCTCCTGAAATTTCCATTAAGGAAAACAGGGCCCTGATGTTACCAGTTTTCTCCGAGCAGCTCGAAAAGAGTTTTGGGGTGGAGACATCTCAGTTGCCTCCTTGCCTGTATGAGAGATAACCATAAATACGGCAACGCCTGACAACGTCACTTCTCTGGTAAATACTCTGCCTGCATTAATATTTGCACACAATTCAAGATACCATTTTTCATGCTTTTTTTCAGTTATCGATATAGCTGCACAGGCAGCAGCAATTTCAGCTCCCACCTTTGCTCTGACTGTTGCGGAAAGCCCCTGTTTTAGTTTCCTTGTTTGAAACAGCCCGTATATTCACTTCAAACAGCTTAAATGCGACCGATATTGTCTTTTATACCTCACTTATTTATTTTTGCAAGCACCAAATAAAAAAGGGACGCATTTCTGCGTCCCTTTTTTATTTAAAAACCGAACAAGTTACTATTATGACAATTTACGACCACCAGCAGCAGCCCACTCTTCGAGCATTGCAGTAGTTACAGACTTAGGACGCTCAAGAGCGTAACCGAGGCCACGGTCCCAAGTGATGTTAGCCATGCAGCCAAGTGCGCGGCCTACACCAAACAGAACGGTGTAGAATTCAAACTCGGTCAGACCAAAGTACATCTGAATAACGCCGGACTGTGCATCGACGTTAGGCCATGGGTTTTTAGTTTTGCCGTGCTCTGTGAGAACTCCTGGAGCAACTTCAAAGATCATGGCGATAACTTTGAACAGCGGGTAGTCTTTGAGGCCGGGGGTGTTAAGGCAGAACTCACGCTGTGAAGTATAACGTGGATCAGTTTTACGAAGAACAGCGTGACCGTAACCTGGGATAACCTGACCAGCGTTAAGTGTATCCCAAAGAGCAGCTTTGATGAGTTCAGCGGTAGGCTCGACACCTTTGCAGTATTTTTCCTGGAACTTAAGTGTCCAGTCGAGAACTTCCTGATTGGCAAGACCATGCAGAGGACCAGCGAGACCGTTCAGACCTGCTGAGTATGCATAGTAAGGATCAGACAGTGCGGAGTGTACAAGGTGTGTTGTGTGAGCAGAAACGTTACCGGACTCGTGATCTGAGTGAAGGATGAAGTACATACGGGCAACGTCCTTGTACTCCTCTTTCTGGCCGATCATGTGGGCAAAGTTGGCGCCCATGTCGAGGGTAGGATCGATAGCGATCTGTTTGTCGCCGCGATACTTCAGGTTGTAAATAAAAGCTGCAATGACCGGAATACGGGCAACGATATCGCAGGCATCTTCATACACTGATTCCCAAGCGATCATTTTATTGAATTTGCCTGAGTTGTAGAAAGCGGCAAACTTGGAGTCTTTCTGCAGTGCCAGCATGGCTACGGACAGCATGACCATTGGATGGCTGTCACGTGGCAGAGCGCGAATAGCGTCAAATACATACTGAGGAACAACCTGACGTACTTTCCACTCAGCGACGACTTCGGCAACCTGAGCATCTGTCGGTACATCACCTGTAAGAAGCAGGTACCAGAAAGATTCAACGGTAGGATAGGCTGAACCGGCAGCCTTAGGCAGCGCAGCAAAGGTCTCAGGGATAGTCATACCACGGAAACGGATACCTTCCTGCGGATCCAGATAGGAAATATCTGTTACGAGTGAACGGATATCACGAGCGCCACCGATGCACTGGTCGATGTTAACCTGATCAATGATAACCTTGCCGAACTCTTTTACGAGCTTGGCGGTACGGGGACGATGCTCTTCGATCTTCTGCTTGAGGGTCTCTTTCAGGGCCATTGTTTTACTCTCCTTTTCGTGGTGTGGGGTTGAACCCAGGATAAAAAGCTTTTCGGCTTCCTAACATCAAGATCATTTGTTCATACGGGGAGAAACGGGACTCTTTTTTAGCATACTGTATACAATTTTGTACGGCTGTTATACTCGACCGTATACAAAAATTGCAACAAAAATTTTGATCTGTGAAATCAACCCAGAATTACCAGTTCGTCACTTGAGTGGGTAAGGCGCTTAATACCTTCATTACTCAAATAGAAAGTATTCTCAATACCGATTGCACCCTCACCGGGAAAAACGACCTTAGGCTCAAACGCAAACGCCATACCAACCTCAAGCGGCATCTGATCAAAACCGCGGGCTATAAACGGGAATTCATCAATTTCAACACCAAGCCCATGCCCAATAAATGACACCTGGGCACCTTTAGCCCCCATAAAACTATCGGCATACCCCATGTCAACGGCAGACTTGCGACATATGTCATACAGAGCCCCCCAACTTAATCCAACTTCTGCACGACACATCATCAGTTCCTGAATTTTAAGCATATCATCATAAGCCCTACGCCACCGGTCGGAAAGTTGTCCCACAGAAAACACACGTGTCTGATCACTCAGATAACCGTCAACACATCCGGCAAAATCTATAATGATCGGCTCGTGCGGCTCGATCCGTTTCAATCCGGCACTCTGGCCAAAGGATGGATTAAGTCCCATCCCCCCCAAAGGTGTATCTACGTAGGCCGGCACTGCGCTATCGGTACCGGAAAATATCTGGGCATAAAAAAGCTCGGAGTTAAATCCGCGCATCCGAACCAAACCCTGGTGGCCATCCTTGCGAGCTGTAAATTCCAATTCTGCAGCTACATCCAGGTCTGTCATGCCGACATGAATAACTTCCTTGGCGCGTTTATAAACTCGATCGACCTGATCAGCGGCGTCTTGCATAAGGTGGATTTCATAGTGCGACTTTATCATTCTGACCTGACGAATCAAAGGGGTCGCATCTGTAAAATCAGCGTTCGGGTAGAGATTCCGGTATCGCTCATAAAAATTAACCGGTAGTACGTCAAGCTCCAACCCGACACGCTTTGGCGCTGGATACCCATATTTAGCCAATATTGTCGGAATATCCTTCATTGAAGCAAATGGTATTACTTCTTTGAGACCTGATTCCATGCGGGCCCTCCCCGCATCCTTGCGAACCATGAAGAGCGGCTGGCCTGTTGCAGGAACATACAGGTTGCCGCTCTGAACGGTACCGGTGAAATAAAAAAGGTCAGCATTCTGGACGATAATAACTGCATCCAGAGATGCCGACATCATATATTCCTGTAACTTCTTGCAACGATATTCGAGTTCTATTGCAGGTGTCAAACGCATCTAACTTCTCCTGTGTAGTATAATTTCTGCAGCATAAATTAGGCGTGTAGATTATAGACAAGTTAGAACAAGATGCAAGCAAAGCCAGAACCACCAGTATTTTTTATACTTTCCAGCAAACGGTTGACCGGCCACGTCAAATTGTCTACTATCTACCCGGTTCGGAATGATAAACTTCAAATAATCTTTGCGGCGGTACACTATTTAATGCATGCCTACCCCTATACAATAACAATCTCTTCCGAAAAAGGTGGCGTTGGCAAAACGACCCTCGCAACCAACCTGGCAATATACCTTAAAGCGATGCACGAGGATTTGCCGGTAACAATCTTCTCTTTTGACAATCATTTCACAATTGACAAGATGTTTGAACTGAATAAACGCAATGAAGACTCTCTTGATGTCCATGCTCTGCTGATGGGTGCTAAAGCATCAGAAGTTGTTCAGACCGGTCAGTACGGAGTTGGGTTCATCCGCTCTTCAGCCGAACTGGGTGATATACATGAGCATTTCAAAGGTCCAATGACCCTAACAAAAATGCTCGCCGAATCCGGTATATCCGGCATCGTCATCATCGATACACGACCGGATCTAAACATTCTGACACAGAACGCCCTGTATGCCGCCGACCGGGTACTGATTCCGGTGAAGGATCTTCCAAGCCTTGAAAACTGTAAAAATATCTTCGCTCTCTTTGATCAGCGGGGTATCGATAAAAAATCACTATCACTGCTCCCCTGCCTTATCGATTCGCGTATAAAATTTGAAGGGATATTTAAGGACCAAAAAACGCTTCTGCGTGCCATAGCAGTCAATAGAGGCTATCGCTGCATGGATACATATATTTCCAAAAGCCCAAAAGTGGAGAGCTTGAATACAAACCCGGAAGGCAAGATATATCCAATCCTGACCCATGCACGTGGCACTGAAGTTCATGGCCAATTCATGGAAATTACCCGTGACATACTCAGAAGTGTTGACTCGACCAAAGAAACGAGGGCGTGCCTGTATCACACCTGGCTGCTTGAAAAGGAGGCCCACAAAAAGGAGTCATATCTGGCACGACTTGAGGGCCTAGCTGAGCGTTGCCTGATCTGTGGTGCTGTTCTGGCTGAGCACTCAGACGACCGCAGTTTCTACTTTGAAACGTCAGATCGTTCAGCCCGCGGTTTCCTGCACGGTAGCTGTGTCAGCAGCATGCTCTGCTCAGCGCTCTACGGTCTAAGTGAAAATGACCCTGCATTTGATGCGGCCAAAAACCTTGTTGCAGACAAGGCAGCAAGAGGAGTTTCACTTCTGCTGCCCCGAATCGGTTCTGAACCAGGCTGGCTCGATTATCGTCAATTCAGCATGACCGGAGAACAGCTGCTTCAAAAAAATGTAGAAATGCCTGGATTTGACGCAGGAGAATTGAATGGGGTTCATGACCGTTTATATCTACTACTAAACGAAGCTCTGGCAGGATTTGAAGGGGCATTGCGCAAAGAGAGCTGGCTGTCGGTATACCCGGTGGACCCGGGCAACCCTGAGGCTGTGCTGCATGAGGAGTCGTACAAAACTATCCACCGACTGCAGAAACACTTTACTGGAGCGGTCTTGTCTATTTGACGAGCTGTGATACCGGAACCAGAGTTACTCCCTGTCCGGCAAGCGCAGGAAGTGCCGCTGCAAGAGTTGCAATTGTTACCGGGTGAGGATGACAGATTGCAATCGCAGAACCGTTTTTCCTGGCCAACCTGACCGCCTGGTTGAGTTGTCCAAGGATATAACCCTGCTCCTGCTCGTTATCAAGAAAAACATTCCGCCTTGCTGACCTTATTCCCAGCCGTTGTGCAACCTTCAAACCTACGCTCTCAGGTGAGGTGACGCTGTCTACAAAGAACAGGTTATTCTTTTTTAGAGCTTGCAGCACAGCAATCACCTGTTCCACGTGTTCGGTGAATTCCGACCCCATGTGATTATTTACTCCAACCGCTCGCGGAAACTGCTGTGCAAACTCAGACACCCGCTCCTGTAACTCAACGGTATCCATTGTCACCAGCAGACCGTTTGCTTCCAAACGGCGTTCCGGCCACCCCTTTGGTTGCATAGGGACGTGAATCATTGTTTCGATTTTGTTATTCGCTGCATATGCAGCGACTTCCTTATCGGCACGCAGGCCCGGAATTATCGCAAAAGTTAACGGCACTTTGATTGCTGTCAGTAAACGTGCCTCAGACAGACCACTCCCCATGTCGTCTATAATGATAGCCAAGCGCCCAGCAGCACCAATCACTCTTCCAGGCTTTTTGATTACTGTAGCTTGAGTCGCCGACGAATAATCGTTCTGCCCTTTCTGTGTTGGAGAAAGAGTTGCAGAGGGGGGAGTAGTTTGGGAGTCAGCCGAAAGAATCGGCTTGACTGGTGATATTTCCGGTTTTAGCTGTGCTGGCACCTCTTGTTTACTCTGCGGAGAAATAAAAAAGTAGCAGCCAACTGCACCGATAATCAGCAACAACAGAACCAAAGCAGCCGTCCGTGAACCGGACGGCTGCTTTCGGTTTCTTTTACCAGTAGCAGTTCCCATTATCGGTATGAAACCATACGAGGGGTAAGGGCTGGATCTAATGTACTAAAAAACATTTGTTATTTCCCACTATCCATGGACTTAATAAGTTCCCACCCCTTGAGAAGATCAAGAGCCCGCAACACCTGATAATCATTTTTCAGGGCTTCTTCGAGCTTTTGCGGAGCTTTATCGGCTTTATCATCCTTTTTATCTACTTTTTTCTCATCTTTTTTCACACCCGTTTCTCCGGATTTATCATCACTTTCAAAATGATTCTCCAGATCTTTTTCACGCAGATGCATAGAATCATTTTTACCGGCAGCCTTGGAGAGTTCAGCCGCCTCGACCGTAATATCAGGTGTTATTCCCTTGGCCTGAATTGAGCGTCCATTTGGAGTGTAATAGCGAGCTGTTGTTAAGCGGAGTCCGGAATCATCAGACAGCGGAATTATGGTTTGTACCGATCCTTTACCGAAGCTTTGGGTGCCAAGAATAATGGCACGTCTATGGTCCTGCAGAGCTCCGGCAACAATCTCCGAGGCACTTGCACTTCCGCCGTTGATCACGACAACAATCGGATAATTTGGCTCTTTACCACCTTTTCTGGCGGTAAACTGCATTTTGGAATCTTTTTCTCGACCTTCGGTATAAACAATCAGCTTGCCGTCCTGAACAAAATGATCCGCAACCTTGACAGCCTGATCGAGCAACCCACCAGGATCGTTGCGTAAGTCAAGCACCAGACCGTTTAGTTCCTTTTTGTATTCATCCTTCATTGACTTAAGCGCTTTAGCAAGATCGTCATCAGTTTTTTCCTGAAACTGAGCAATACGGACATAGCCATATCCGCCATCCATCAGGTTAAAACGCACACTCTTGACCTGGATAATGTCACGCACAAGCGGAAACTCTTTCGGTTTGTCAAAGCCATCGCGCATGATAGTCAGAATGACTTTTGACCCTTTCTGCCCCCGCATACGCTTAACGGCATCATTGATATTGAGGTCCTTGGTAAACTTATCATCAATTTTGAGAATCATATCACCAGCTTTGATTCCGGCTTTGAATGCGGGTGTATCTTCAATTGGAGAAATGACCGTAAGGACGCCATCCTTAACGGAGATTTCAATTCCCAATCCACCAAACGCCCCTTTTGTATCTATTTTCATTTCCTTATACGTTTCGGGAGTCATAAATGAACTGTGCGGATCGAGCGATGAAAGCATCCCGTTTATAGCACCATAGACCAATTTTTTAGTGTCTACTTCTTCAACATAACTCTTCTTGATAATCGCCATAACATCTGTAAAAAGCTCTATCGAATCATAATCGTTACCCTTTGCCTCTGCAATACTATGGCGCTGGGAACTTATGATAAAGAGAGACAAAAACACTACAACAACTGCAAAGCCAGCGACCATTCTTGTCTTTTTACTGCCGGTTTTACTCATTAGCTTCCTCCAGATATATTAGGTACACCTTGTACTGTTATTAATGAACCCAGCCAGCCGGGTCAACCGGCTTGCCCTGGTTTCTGATTTCAAAATACAACATACTTCCCTTGCTAGAATCTACATCACCAACCGCTCCGATTGTTTCGTGCCGGGACACCTCAGCACCAACTTTTTTTGCAAGACGGGAGGCGTGGGCATACAGGGTGAAATAACCGCCACCATGATCAACGATTATCATATTACCAAAACCTTTGAAATAATCGGCAAAAATAACGGTCCCTTCATAAATCGACTTGATCTCAGTTCCAGAGGGCGCAGAAATCGAGATCCCCTTGCTGAAAGTAAATGAATTGAATTCCGGATGTTTATGCTTGCCATATGACTCAACTATTTCACCGCGGACCGGAAGCGACATTCGCCCTTTTTGCGAGGCAAAACCGCGATCCGGAACCGGCGGCAATTCTGCAAGCTGCTTCTGCCTGGAACCCGGTTTTTCATGACGGGAGTAAAGTTTACGACGACTTAAAGCATTTAGGCGGGTAATCATTGACTGCAGCCGTGCCGCATTTGCCTGCAATTCCTTCAGAGACGTTTCATAACTCTTGCGATCATGACGTACTTTACCAAGATAGAGCGATTTTTTACTTTTTTCCTCTTCTATCTCACGTTTTGTTTGCTCAATTCCGGTCATGATGCGCTCTTTTTTCAACGCATCACGTTCTAAATTCAACTTGAGACTTTTGAGCTGGTCTATTTTCTGATTATATTCGAGAAAGATTTTCTTGTCGTTATCAATAATAGATCTCATGTAGCGAATATTTTCGGCAAGCTGGGGAAACGATTCAGCCGAAAAAAACATCCGTAAAGCTCCAAGCTCACCAGCTTTATAAAGTGATGACAGGCGTTTTTCAATTTCAATTCGTTTATGACCTGCTTCTTCAGACACCTTTTGAATATCACGTCCGGTACGACCAAGACTCATTTCTACGCCGTGCAGGTCGTTGCTCAAACGGCCTAGGTCAGACTCTTTCTGTTCAAGACTACGCAGGATTTCCCGTAGCTCGGTAGAAACAACGGCCTCTACCTTGCGAGTCTTGGAGATGAGCTGCCTTTGAGCCTTGATCTCCTGCTTGACACCGCTTAATTCATCTTTGGGATTCTGGGCAAGCAGCGCTGAAGGCAATATAACAAGTAAAACCAATATACATGCAGTTTTTGTCATCAGTTACACATTAATAAAACGTTTCAGCGAAGTGAGACTCCCGACAAAGCCAAGTAGGGCACCCGCCAGCAGCAATCCGGCAACATACTCCAAAGACAGGAAACTCAATCCGGAAGTTGCAGGGTTAAAGGTAAGAAAGCTACCGGCGTTGTGCAAAAAGCCCTCGTACACCCCAAACAGCAGGACAACAGCAAGAGCGGATCCAACTATTCCCTGAATTAACCCTTCCAAAAGAAACGGGGCCTTGATAAAAAACCGCGTCGCCCCGACGAGAGACATGATGTCCAGCTCGTCACGCCGGGAATAAATAGTGAGCTTGATCGTATTTGAAACGATGAATGTTGCCGCAATAATCAGAAAACCGCCGAGCAGAGCACCAAGCAGCCGCAGTAAATTAAGAAACGAATTAAAACGGCGCACCCATTCCTCACCATATTGGACTTCAGTAATACCGGGAATTCTTTTTAGTGCGGAGACGAAGTTTTCAACTGAAGCAGTTTCACGATATGAACGTTTCAGTGCTATTTCAAAAGAGGTTGGCAGAATCTCGGCACCCACCCCCTCCAAAAGCGTTTCCTGGCCCCGCAGGCGGCTTTTAAAGCGTTTAAGAGCTTCATCGCGCGTTACATAGCTGACACGTGAAACGCCAGGAAGCGCCACGATCTTTTCACGATACATAGCCTGATCCTGGCTTGACAGCTCATTATCAAAATAGACGGTAACCTGTACACGCTCACTCAGGCTATCTGTTGCATTTTCAAGATTGACAAAAATAAGCAGAAAGAGGGATACGATCAGCAACGCAAGTGTAATCGTCCCGATTGTCACGACATTAACAAAAACATTCTGACGAATATTGGTTATAGCCCGCGAAAGGAAAAATCCTGTCCTACCGCCAAAACCGTCACCAGCAAGCGTTGGACGCTTAAATGGCTTGATCGTAGCTGGCTGTTTCTTTTTCCACTTGTTCAACGATTTCCCCTTTATTTAAAGTAACCAAGCGCTTATGACCCTGCTCGATTAGACGACGATCGTGAGTTGCGACGACGACTGTTGTACCGCGAATGTTTGCATCTTTGAAAATATTCAAAATCTGGTTTTTATTAGCGTCATCAAGGTTTCCGGTCGGTTCGTCGGCAAGCAGAATTTTAGGATCATTCACCAGCGCTCTGGCCAGAGCCACCCGTTGTTGTTCTCCACCTGAAAGGCGCTGGGTGATATTATTATATTTTGACTCTATACCCATTTGTTTAAGAATATGCATCGTCTTTTTACCAATGTCCGCCCTGCCCCACCCCAGTACTTCCAATGTAATGGCAACATTTTCAAATACGGTACGATTCTGCAGCAGCTTGAAATCCTGAAAAACGACTCCGATAGAACGGCGCAACAATGGAATCTGAGATGCGGACATACGGGTAATATTCTGGCCATCAATCAAAACCTGGCCGCGATTCGGCGTGAGGGCTCCATAAAGCAGTCTTAACAGAGAAGTCTTACCAGCGCCTGAAGGACCGGTCAGAAAAACGAACTCTCCCTTACCGATTTTAAGGTCAATGTTGTTAAGTGCCGAGGCGTCATATTGGTACGCAAGCGACACGTTATGTAACTGAATCATAGATCACCATTCATTGTAGGGGGTCGTCCCATCCGAACTAATCCGGTTGGACCCGCTATGTATATCATATACTCTGCCTGGCGAGATACCGGTTTGAGAAATGGTAGGGTCCACAGGCGGCAAAACTTCAATCCAGTCATCCTTACCGGTAAACGGGTCCTTGGGTATCTCCCGCATATACCCTTTTTCCTTCAACTCCGCAACAGAATCCGGATATTTACCCAAGTCTGTATGGAATTGGTCTATAACTGATCGGAAATTATACAGGTCTTCACGCAGCACTGCCTCTCTGGCTTTTATGATGCCCCATTGGTAATTTGGCACAGCAATGGCTGCCAGTATCCCTATGATCGTAACGACAATCATCAGTTCAATCAAGGTAAAACCGCGCCGGTCTGATTTAACGACTCTTCCGGAAAGCTGTAACAGGGCATCCTGCATCAGTAAATTACCACTCATTGTATTTTGTTTTACCATCAAGCGCCGACCCTTCACTCATCGAGTAAACATCAAACAAATCCTCTTTACCCCAGGAAGTTGAATCCGGCTTATCGACAGAGGAGCGTAGATTCCACCCCCACATGTCATCGTTTTCACTTTCAGGAGGATGAAATGGGTCGTATATTTTGCGCCGCAGAAATTTAATTTTACCCGTCTTCACGTCGCCAAAGTCACGCCCGTCAAGTAATTCCTGTAAATCCTTCGGGTAGCCAAATCCTGTTTTCAGAGGCCCATCCGGCATCTTGTCGAATTTCCGTTTATAATCATCGATAGCGGTACGAATAGTGCGAAGATTTCTGCGAAGCTCTATCTCCTTGGTTCGCTGAGCGGTCATACGAGTCATCGGTATAACTCCAGCCGCCAAAATGCCCAGAATTGTAATGGTAATTATAAGTTCTATAAGCGAAAGCCCTTTACAGACCTTTAACACTCCAAACATATCACCTCGGAAGACTCTGGTTTTGGGGTAAAGACTGCTTCAATTCCCACGTAAACAACCATTCGCTATACTGTTTTTTTTCATCCAGCTGCTTAGAATCATAGATTGACTCAAAACTCTTCCTTAATGGTTCTTTGTCACTGCCACTTGCGACACCAGCAAAACGGGTATTGTCACCAACAGGCCGGACAAGGTGCCACTGACTGTTAGTAGCCGGATCCATGGACGCGGACACCCTGAGACGAAACTTTTTAATGGACCCGTTCGTGCAACGTTCTTCTTTGCCATTGACAAGTTCGTCAAGAATAGTGCCGCTGGAAGAATCAACAGGCCACAGAAACTGATTTACCACGTTCAGCGCCTGACCGGAATTTTTACAGAGTAAATATTGATATATCAGTTCAGCTACCTGATCTCCTCGAAAAATCATTTCATCTTCAAGTTCACGCTGTTTGATAATTTTCCACGACTGTCCAACCATACCGAGCATGATTCCCATAATCATAACAACCGTCAGGGCCAAAATGTATGTGAAACCATCTTGATTCCTGATTATTTTCATCAGCGAATGTCCACCGCCGTACTGAAGGGGAGAATGTCCAGGGCAGTCCCAAGTGACGCTTCAAATGATGATTTTCCAAAAGCAAACGTTGCGAGGCCCTGTTTTTTTGCCCTGAACAACGCCGTTGCAAGCGTCCCGCCCCCCGATACACCATTGTTTCCTGCCGTGAGTCCTAAAGTGACCGTCACCGTACCGGCAACAGAATCAGCCATACTGCCAAAAGTAGTTGTTTTACCATCTTTCTTCATAAACGGTCCTTCGCTTATACCCACGAAATCAACAAGGGCCGGATCGAATTTAAGTACAAACGGTGCATTGACAAGATCATTCACTTCACTGATCTTTATATCCAAGCCAAATTGTTGTCCAATTGCTGCCGACAGAGGTGCCGCAAGTTGCAGAAGGCTGCGCCTGACTGGTGCAGGTGCAGGAGTAGAAACTGGAACAGGAACAGCTGCCGCAGGCGTTGCAGGAGTAGTGGGGACTGCAGTCGGTTGCGGAACGCTGACAACTGTAGCAGGAGTGCCATTTTTCTTTTCCGCCTCTTTTGGTTGTACTTCTCCTTCAAAAACAGGCTCAAGGTCAAATGAAGCCATCGGCCTTTCCAGCGAAGGATGATCCTCTTTACCGGAAGCAAACGAAGCAAGACCGGGAAGCGGGACCGAAATTCCGCGAACCAGCCTTGGAGTAATTGCCAGCATCAGCTCGGTTTTGTCTTTGGATGAGTTGGAATTGGTAAAAAGCGCCCCGATCAACGGTATATCACTCAACAGATATATCTTTGCCTTATCATTATTGTCTGATTTTTGTATAAGGCCACCGATAATACTTGTCTCGCCGTCCTTTAGACTGAGCACCGTCTCGACATTACGGGTGCCAATGGTCACCACACTGGTACTCTTGTCTGAACCGACAGTTTCTTTCTGCAATATTGAACTGACTTCCAGATTGAGCTTTATGGAAATCTCGTTATTAAGCTGAATGGTCGGCTCTGCATTGACCTTTACGCCAACATCAACATACTGGACGTTTACCTGCGATACGGTACCATTCAACGTTGTTGTCGTAATCGGCACCCTGGTACCAACATTGAATTTGGCCTTTTCCTTGTTTTTTACGCGAATCTTCGGATTGGAGAGTACTTCCCCCTTGGCCAGAGTTTTACCGAAGTTAAAGGTTGCATTCGGCACAGTGACATAGCCCCCGTAACCTTTCATGCTGAAAGCTTTGACAAGATTATTAATTGTTGCAGCCGTAGAGGTCACATCGGTACTCGTCGTTGTCACCCCTGCCAAAGTTGTTGACAATGCATTAGAGCCATTAAATGCTCCTAACTGAACATTGTAGTTACTCAATAAAAGCCCTAAATTTTCTGCATTCTTGTTGCTAATTTCTATCACTTCAACATCGAGCACAACCTCTGCATCAGGCATGTCATTGGCATCGAGAATCTTTTCGACCACTGCAACTACATCTTCCGTATCCCGAACGACAATTGAATTTGATTCCTCATTTACATAGATTTTGCGAACCTGAATCATCGTCCGGATCAGGTTAATAGCCTTTTTTGCCTCCATGTAATTAAGGTTAAAAGTGCGCAGGACCATGTCATCATACTGCTTGCTCTTCTCAGGAGTGTTCAGGTAGACCAGCACGGTTGTCTCGTTAAGATTTTTTGTGCCGAGCTTGTTCATGTTAGTGAGCAAATCGAGAATCTGCTGGAAGGAGGCGTTTTCAAGAAAAATTGAGACCGGTGCATCCTTGACACCTTCATCGAACACAAAGTTTATCCCGGAGAGCTGGGTCAAGATAGTAAACACATCCTTCATCCGGGCGTCTTTAAATTTGAGTGTTATCGGCTTACTGGATTTTAGCCGCAGTTCATAGCCATCCAGCGTGCTCTTGCGCCGTTGGATAATCCGATCGATGGCCGCCTTATACTCACTATTTTCAAGGAACAGCTCTACCGCCTTAATGTACTGACGATGGGCGTCCTTAAGCTTGTTCGCTTTCTCAAAATCCTGTCCTTCCAGAAACGCCATCTCGGCATTTTTATACCGGGTTGATATTTCAATTCTTTGTGCAAAGCGCTCCTGGGTCGGGTCAATTCCCTGAGCTGCTTTAAATTCCGCCAGCGCAGCGGTGTGATCACCCTTTGCAACCAAAAGCATCCCGTGCTCAAAGTGTTGGTCTGCGGCTTTCTGGCGGCTGTTCAAAAAGCGGATTCTGGCTGTATTTATAGACGGGTCACTCTTGAAAGACTCAGCATAACTGTACATTGCCTCTTCGTATTTTCCCTCGGCATCAAGTTTTTCTGCAGTCTTGAAGGCACGTGTGGCTGTTGAGGCGCAAGCCGAAAGCAAACACAGTGTGAGTAATAAAGTAATATGTTGAGTCATGTTCAGGTAGCGCATTGAGTGCGTCTCCTCAAAGTATGATTATCTAGACGATGCCAGAGGAAGGTTTTCAACTAACGGGATAACAATTGTTTCACCGCTGTCGGTAACCTTAACTGTTAACGCCTGGTCTGATATATCGGCCGCTTCATAACGACCGGCAAATTTATCACCTTTTTTGACAAGTATAATATCATTCTCTTTTGCCAGAAAAATAGTTTTAACAGACCCTTTTTTTAAAAAACCTAAAAAAGTAAAGTTTGCCAGCGGAGCGGCAGCAGGTTTTATAATAACCGGCACGGTTAAAGTCTGTTGCACTCTGGGAAGAGGTTTTAATGGCATAATCGGCTTCACAGCAACCGTCTCATCGTTAAACACGGGTTTAAAAATATTGCGTCGGTACCCCTTGAATCCGGTAGATTCTTTATCAAGTAAACCGATTTTCAACCTTGTTCCATCGTCCACATCACGGACAGGTTTACCCGTATCTGCCACTACTGGTTTTGCCTGTTGACCACTCTTGAATGTCAACACACTGACCGTTTTGGGACGAGGCATGGCACTGTAGCTCCAAAGCACGGCAACACCAAGGAGTATCATCAGGACGAACAGAATCAAGCGTTGACGGCTCATGCCACCTCCTTGAGATAAACGGTGACATGCAGATCCATGGTCACTTTCTCGACAAAGAGATTGCTATTAGAAAAAGAAACACTATCTACCACCAGCAATTCCGGATTGTTCTGCAAATCTGCAAGGAGACTTTTTACCGCAGCATATCTACCGCTGACAGAAAACGACAACTGGTAGGAAAGAAGATTCTCTTCCTTGACCGGCACAGGCTTGTAGCTGATTGCACCGACTTCAACAGAACTGCTTGCAGTGGCTTCAAGTAAATCACTCAACACCCGGGCAAATTGCCTTTTCTCAGCGATTCTGCTCTTCAGCTTTACAAGATCCTCCGCACCCTGCCGATAAAGGGCAGTAGGATCCGTCTGGCCGGCACGAGCAACCTGCAGACGCAAACCGCTCCACTTCGTCTTCAGATCCGCAATAGCAGGGAGCTGATAGACAGAGACAAATATGGCCAAAACCACGTTAACAACACTAACAGTCAGAATAACACTCAGCAAACGCCATTTTTGACGGACTATTTCTAATAGATATCGTTTCATAACGTTACTACCTTGCAGGATATTGTAAATTGCACGCCGTGCACTTTTTCACCTGAAGGCAGGTTTTGGTGGGACAGCAAGAGGACATCGGCAAACTTTTGGGAAGATTCCAGCATTTCCAGATACCGCTGCACTACTTTAAAAGATCTGGCGCGCCCTGCAAGTTTCCACTCATTAAGATCTTTCCCGCGAGAGAGCGATGACAACGACACACCCTCAGGCATATTATTCTCGAAAACATCTAAGATATTTAGCCAGTTCATACTCTTACGTTCAATCACTTCATTAAAAAAGCGGATACTTGCCCTCTGACGACCGACTTCGATCTCGGAAACACCGCTCGGCTTAGTGCCGAGTTTTTTTTGCAGCAATGTTATTTCGGAGCTCAAACGCCCCTTTTCACCCATATTTGATGACACCCGACCAACATTCCACCCAGCAATAATTAACAGTACCGCTAAAACGCAAAATCCAATGCTGTTGATGAGGCGGTGGTCAAGATAGGTGCGCGTTGCAAGATTTATCATAAAGCGCATCAAAACCTCCTTAGAGCCGCACCAATGGCGGCAGTACAGGGGAATAGGCGGGCTTGATCACCAGGGGCTGAATTGCCGGGTTTTACGACACCTTTAGTTTCGAGCAGAATAGGTGTTGATCCGGTTGCTTCGGCAACCATCTCCTGAAAGCTCTGAGCAACATCCGGTGCCGCTACACAAAAAACCGTCTGTACAGGGCGCTCAGGAAATCGCTCCTTATAAACCAGCATGGAGCTGTTTATTTCCATGTAAACCCTGCTGTCGGTTGCCGGTGTGCCAGAAAGGTCCTTACTACGTATAAATTCGGGAATCCCCTGTGAAAAGAATAAAATTGATAACGTACTTGCGTAAAACGATATCAGTATGCATTCATCGTGAAGCGAAAGCCGGCTCTCAAAAAGACGACATATATTGAAGGAGTTACAATCAATTCGTGCCGGAGAAAGCCCGGCCTTCACAATGAGATCTTCATACTGGGAAACAACCGTACGCGATATAATTGCAACTAGAAGTGCCAGATCGCCATTCTCCCTGACAGCCAACTGCTGGTAATCAAGATGGGTATCGGCAGTGTCCAGCGGTATGTTTTTTTTCAATTTCCAGCGGATAATATCAAGAGCCTCTGAGCGGTTTTTAAAACGTCCCTCAAGGTCAAGGAGCATAATCCTGCACGCCGCATCCGGAAGAGATATCGCAACCCTTGTTGACCGGCAGAGCAACTGGTTATGTGCTGATTTTAAACCAGCAACAAAGGCATCCGGATCAAGAACATTCTGCTCTCGTAGTGAGCTCTGCAGAACATGCGGAGGAAAAGGTGCATGGGAAACCCGCTCAACACGCGGAGAAGCTGCGCTACCGCTTGTCATAGCGCACGTAACCCCATAGTGGCTTATTTCAACTCCAATTACATTACTGGCAAACAACATAGCCCATCCTGTGCCGGTCACTCAACAAACGTGACACGGTTTATCTCCTTGATAGTTGTTATACCGGCAGCCAGCTTCTCCTCGGCAGAATCTCGCAGAAACGTAACGCCGGCATCTCTGGCAGCCTTTTTCAGCTGAGTAGCAGGTACTTTTGCAATAATCAGATCACGGATCTGGTCGTTCAGCTCCAGAAGTTCAACGATGGCAACACGACCACGATAACCGGTACCATGGCACTCGTCACACCCATGCGCCTCATACAGCGTCATTCCACGAAAATGTTCCGGATCCACCCCACCTTCGACCAACTGTTCATCGCTGTAGCGTACCGGACGGCGACAGGCGGTACAAACCTTTCGTACCAGCCTTTGCGCCATGACACAGTTCAAGCACGATACAAAATTATAAGGATCTATGCCCATATGGATAAAACGCCCGATGACATCAAACACGTTGTTGGCATGTACCGTAGTGAAGACCAGATGCCCGGTCAGGGCCGACTGGACGGCTATCTGTGCCGTTTCTGAGTCACGTATTTCACCTACCATTATTTTGTCAGGGTCATGGCGCAGGATGGAGCGTAAACCTTTGGCAAACGTCAGGCCTTTTTTTTCATTAACCGGAATCTGCAGTACCCCGCGCAGCATGTATTCAACCGGATCCTCAATCGTAATGATTTTATCCTCTCCGGTATGAATCTCGGTCAGAGCAGCGTAGAGGGTCGTTGTTTTACCGGAACCGGTCGGCCCGGTCACCAGCACCATGCCGTAAGGTTCCCGTATCTTTTTACGCAGGCGCTTGATCTCACGTTCGCTGATGCCAAGGTTTTCAAGCGTCAACCCCTTAAGATCGCTGGCGATGCTCTCCTTGTCAAGAATACGGATAACAGCATCCTCACCCATAGAACTCGGCATGATAGAAACGCGGAAGTCGACAGATTTCTCTCCAAAACGGATTTTAAAACGTCCATCCTGAGGAATGCGCCGTTCAGAAATATCCAGTTCGCTCATGACTTTCAATCGTGAGATTATCGGGGCTTGAAAATGCTGATCAATCGTATCATTTGCCTGGTACAACACTCCATCAATGCGATACTTTATATCAACCCCGTCAGGGCCTGTTTCAATATGAATATCGCTGGCCCTGCGGCTCAGCGCATCAAGAATGGTCGTATTAATCAGCTTGATGATCGGACTGGTATCATCCGACAAAGTTTCGACAGAGAGCACCTCTTCACCGCGGTCGGTTTCCTTGACCAACTGGAGCATGAAGTCTTCGGACACTTCGCGCAGAACCCGGCGTGTGCCTTCGCCAGCCTTGGTTACCAAAGCAATTGCTGAATCTGAAGCGATGCGAATCTTAACCTGACGGTCAAGAAGGAGTTCAAGTTCATCCAGCTTGACAACGTCAGTCGGATCTGACACCGCAACAACAATGGCATGCGGCTGGATTTCCAGCGGCACAAAATGAAAGCGATAAATAGCATCCGGCGGCAACAGATTGAGCAGCTCGGAGTCCATCTTGAAATTGCGCAGATCAACATATTCGAGATTGAACTGCTCCGCCAAAGCTTGCGCAACGTTTTCCTCTGTGACAAACCCTTCGTGAACGGCAATTTCACCAAAACGTTGTCGAGTTGTGGCGAGCTTTTCAACGACAACGGGTAAATGGTCCGGCTTCAGGAATCCAAGTTCCAGCAGAATCATGCCGATATTTTTTCTTTTGAATGTTTGCATCGCCACCCTATCCTACCGTGCCGGCAATTTTAAAAATAGGAAGATACATAGCAATAATAATGACACCAATGACAACACCCATAACCAGCATGATGGCAGGTTCAATGGCGGTCGTCAGAAGATGCATCCTCTCCTCAAGTTCATCTTCCAGATAGCTGGAAACATCAATCAACATTTCTTCAAGTGACCCGGTGGTTTCACCAACTCCCAGCATACGCAGCGCCAATGGCGGCATGATATTTATACGCTCGAGCGCGACCGAAAGCTGCCCTCCCTCTTCAATAAAACGGACCGCTTCGAACAGACGTTTTTCCATAAAAACGTTGTTTAGAGTCCCGATGGACATGCGCAATGATTCAATGATCGGTATACCGCTGCCGAGAACAGTTGCAAGGGTTCTGGTAAAAGCAGCCACCGAGTATTTGGTAAAAATATCCCCTGCCAACGGAACGGTCAACTTGAAACGATCAAACGCGTATCTGCCCTCCTGGCTGTTTATCCATGTTCTAAAAACAGCCATCAAACCGAGACCAAGCGCAATTCCAACAACAAAGTACCGTTTAAGCAGAAGAGTAAAGGTTATTAGCATCTGGGTCAGAACAGGAAGCTGTGACCCGGAATCTGAGTACACCTGGCTAAATGTGGGAATAACATAGACAAGAAGCAGCGTAATCGCAAGGAGGGCAAAAATAATAAGGATTGCAGGGTAAAACATAGCCGACACAATTTTTTTACGCAGCGTGCCCACTCTCTTGAGATACTCTATATAACGTCTGATGGTTTGTGGAAGGTCTCCGGTCCGCTCACCAGCTCGAATTGAAGCGACATAAAGGTGCGGAAATGCCCGACCATGCTTCTCCATGGCAACTGACAATGCGGCCCCTGCCTTAACATCCTCACGAACCTGGACCAGAACCTCGTAAAGTGCACCGGAATCGTGACGTTCCAAAATTGCATCAAGAACCTGCATAATCGGCATACCGGCTTTGATCAGCACAAGCATTTCCTGATTAAACGTCAGAAGAGCCCTGTTATCTATCTTTCTCCGTTTAAGTCCCTTTTCAAACAAAAACTGAAATGGCTTCTTTTTCACTTCAAATACAAAAAAACCCTGATCTTCAAGGGCTTTACGCAACATTCCACTCTCAGCAGCCTCATAATCCCTGATGAGTATTTTACCGTCTGATGCACCAAGTTTGCAGGAGAAGAGTGCCATAACTCAATTTATACCATAGGAGTGAGAATAGTAAATTTTAAACACGGAGAGACACATAGACTATTGACCACTCTGTCCATATGAGAAATAAATATCAGGCATTCAACAGACCGATGATCCAGATAAAAAAAGAAGCAGCCGCAGCCGATCCCCACCGGATTCCGACCGGTACTAGAAAAACATTCCTCAGTGGAAAGGCCTTCAGCATCAACATGACACTCGAAAATATCCACCCAATTAAACCGATAATGAGAATGACTGACCAGATATCGTGCATCATAAAAATATTATTTCCCCAGAAGTCGTGAAAGAATGGTACGCAGACGAAGTTTCCAAACCAGAGTTACGGCTTCACGGACTATTTTGCCAGACATTTTTGAACTGCCGGCATGACGATCAATAAAGATTATCGGTATTTCGGTGATGCGGAGCCCCTTTTCCATGCAGCGGTAATTCATCTCAATCTGAAACGAATAACCATCTGAGGTTACATGTGCAAGATCAATAGCTTCGATGGTAGAACGACGAAAACATTTAAAGCCGCTCGTACAGTCACTCACCCGCAAACCGGTAATCCAGCGTGTATAGACGCTGGCAAAATAACTCAGGATCAGGCGTCTGATCGGCCAGTTGACGACACTGACACCATTGATATATCTGGAACCGATAACCAGATCGCTATCAACAATCGCGGAGAGAAAGAGCGGTAACGTTCCTGGATCATGGGAGAAGTCAGCATCCATTTCCAACAGATAGTCCGCACCCATCGCAAGCGCTGCCCTGAACCCCTCTCTATATGCAGAACCCAAACCAAGCTTCCCCGCACGGTGCAGTACATGAATGCGGTCATTTCCTGCGATAAGTTCATCAATTATTGATCCGGTTCCGTCCGGAGAATTGTCATCGACAAAAAGAATCTGAAGGTCAGGATGTTGTTCAAGAACTGCCTTTGCCAAAGCGCTGACATTATCTTTTTCGTTGTAGGTCGGTATTATAACAAATGCCTTCAAATATTTATTCTCCGTTTACACAAGGCTTCATGAAGCGTTTTTATCAGAACTAAATAAAATTTTAACGACAATACGAAATATAGACAACAAAAGTCAAGAACAGCGGGCAACTCCATGTATCATGGCTCATCACTATTTTGAGTCTATGGCAACAGCGCGACGTTTTTTTGCCGTGATGAGCCGTACCAGGCGTTCATGAAACCAATACGCGTAAGTCCAGTTCATCATGACAACCAACCGGTTCCGAAATCCGATCAGATAGTACAAATGCAGCAGCAGCCAGGCGATCCAGGCGAGATAGCCGCGGAATTTTAAACCTGCTGCGACAGCCACGGCGGAGCTCCTGCCAATGGTTGCCATTGACCCTTTGTCAACATAACGGAATGGCGGCAGGGAGCGGCCCTGTTCACGTGCAAGAATGGCCCTGGCGGCATAATCACCCTGCTGACTGGCAACCGGTGCCATCATCGGCAATGGCACTCCTTTATCAAGACAGGAAGCCATATCACCGACGACAAACACATCGGGATACCCTTTGATGGTTAGATCAGGCTGAACGACAACCCTCCCTGAAGAACCAAGCTCCACACCATGCAGATAACCCGCCAGCTCTGCTGCAGCAACCCCTGCTGACCAGAACAGTGTATGTGAAGCGATTACGGTTCCGCCATGCAGCACAACCGATTCAGCTGTTGCTCCAACAACACGGCTCTCCAGCATGACCTCAACTCCCATGGAGCCAAGCTTGCGGTATGCATACTGCTGTAGGTCAGTCGGCATGGCAACCAATAGAGAATCAGCCGCTTCAACCAGAATAATCCTTGTCTCTGCGGCGGAAATTGCAGGATGGTCCTGCAAAAGGACATGCACAACCAGCTCTCTCAGTGCCCCGGCAAACTCGACCCCGGTCGGACCACCACCGACGATTACAAACGTCAGTAGAGCCGATCTCCGCAACAGGTCCGGCTCCCTGGAAGCCTCCTCAAACATTAGCAGAATATGGTTGCGAAGATCTTCAGCCTGATCAAGCCGCTTGAGATCAAAGGCATGTGCCGCAACGCTTTCCATACCGAAGAAATTAGTGCGGCTGCCGGCAGCAACGACCAGATAATCGTACGGGACCTCGCCGGAATCTGTAAGGACACTTTTTTTCTCGAGATCAATTCCGCTTATTTCTGCGAGCAGAAATGTAGCACCATTCCAGCGCCGGGTGAGGCCACGCAAGGGATAGGCTATAGCTTCCTGCTCGAGTCCTGCAGTTGCAACCTGGTACAGAAGTGGCTGGAACAAGTGATAATTGTTACGGTCAACCATTATCAGTTCAAGGTCCTTTTCAGCCAGAACTTTTGCGGCCCGTAATCCGCCAAACCCCATTCCGGCAATAACAACACGTTTTCCTGACATATCAGTCACCCTTATAAAATGTTTATATCCATGCAGACCAGCCATACTCTGCCACGACATCATTAAACGCTGACCACCTATATAAACCGAAATGCTTTGTAGAGGCAAATTTCTAATTCGCCGGCATCATCTGCTGTACAACTGAATCAATTTGTTATATTTTTAATACTTTATTCATGAACGTAGAAACGGTACCTAGCTTACCAACTCTCAGCAGATCATCGACGTAGATATGCTGAACAAATCTATCCAGACATTTACACAAAAACATGTGCGCAGCAATCGGAACTCAATGACTTCATTTCTCAACAAGCTGAAACTTCGTGGAAAACTGCTGACACTTGTCTTACCACTGGTGATAATTCCAATTTTTGTTGTAGCGGGAGTAATTGGATTCATTGCCAATCAGCAGGCCTATCTCGGCGTTACAACAACCAGCAAAGACGACCTGCAGCACCTTTCAGAATTCTGCATCGATCTACTCGATTCTCATTACCAGCAGTTCCAGGTGTACAAACAGGACAAAGCAAGGAACCTCAACAAGGAACTGGCAACGTTGACAGCTCTGTCGTACAACCTTGTCACGGCAGAACAGAACCAGTACACCGGGGGCAAAGTCGATCTTGAAACAGCAAAACGCGAGGCACGCCAGGCGTTAAAAAAGACAAACGTAGGTGAAACCGGCTATATATATGCCATGTCAAGCCAAGGTGACCTTCTGGCTCATATTGCCCGTGAAGGTGAAAACGTCTATAACGAGCGTGATGAAAACGGGCGCTACTTTATACGCGAAATGTGTGCTGCAGCTCGCGCCAGCAAACCTGGTGAAACGCTTTTTATAACCTACCCCTGGCGAAATGCTGTCTTGGGAGACAAAAAACCCCGCACGAAAGTTGTTGCCTACAGATATTTCCGCCAATGGGACTGGATAATTGCTGCCGGCAGCTACCTGGATGAAACAGCTGGTGATGCCGCTTTTGAACGCCTGTCGTTTGAAAAACTTAAAGAGAGTATTCGTGCCAAGAAAGTAGGTGAGACCGGCTACATATTCTGCATGGACAGTAAAGGTACCTTTACGGTCCACCCGGACTCCGAAGGCAAGAATATGATCAATGCACGTGACCTGAACGGCAACAGCTTCATTCGGGAGATGTGCAACAAGAAAAGCGGTTGGATCCGCTACCCATGGAAAAACAGTACCGACTCGAAAATCAGGATGAAGATAGTTCGTTATGACTACTTCGAACCATGGGACTGGATTGTAGCGGTCGGTTCGTATGAAGATGAGTTCTATCAGGAAGCGAACAAGATCAAGTCGCATATCCTGTTCAGCATGGCTCTTTTGACACTTATCGTCGGCGCTGCTGCAACGTGCCTGGTGTTTTGGGCCTCCAATTTTTTTACCCGGCCGATCACTCACATGATGTCGGTCATCAAGCGTGTCAAACGTGGCAATCTGGATGAACGGATGACCGTCAGCGGTCAGGATGAACTAGCCGAGATGGGAAGCGCTTTTAACCGCATGACAGAAATTATTCAGCGCAACAAGGCTATGGAGTCGAACCTTGCCCAGCAATGCAAGATGGCTTCACTTGGTGTACTGTCATCAGGTGTAGCACATGAGATAAATAATCCTCTGGGGGTTATTCTTGGGTATGCAGGCTACCTTGAAGGCAAGATGGGTGAAAACGACCCGAACTACCAGTACATCCATGAGATCAAACGTGAAAGCAAGCGCTGCAAAAAGATAGTTCAGGATCTGCTCTCCTATGCGCGCACGCCACGTCCAACCATTGAGGCGACCGATCTTAATGATCTCCTGCAGCAAATTGTCGACTTTGCCGCTAATCACACCGACATGCGCGGCGTAAAGATCAGCACTAACCTCGCCAGCGGTTTACCTCCGATTGAGCTGGATGGCGACCAGATGCGCCAGGTTGCCATAAATCTGGTCCTGAACGCCGGTGGTGCCATGCCGGACGGCGGAAGCCTAACGGTCAGCAGCGAGGCAGTTGATGCAACACATGTACGCATTACGTTCAGCGATAGCGGTTGCGGCATCCCGCCAGAGAGCCTGGAAACTATTTTTGAGCCGTTCTACACTACCAAAGCCAGTGGCACCGGCTTGGGTTTGGCCATAACACGGCAGATAATAGAGCAGCACCACGGCGAAATCCATATTGACAGTGAAGTTGGCAAGGGAACACGCGTCACAGTCACGTTGCCAATAGAGCGAGAGGAATTGTAGATGGTTGATAAAAAACGTATTTTACTCATTGATAACGAAGCCGGACTCTGCCGAATGATGGAGCAGGTCCTGCTGGACCACGGTTATCTGGCACGAGCCTATACATCACCACAGCAGGCGGTTGAAGATTTTACCCCATCAGCATGGGATCTGGTCATCAGTGACATAAAAATGCCCGGCATGAGCGGACTTGAGGTTTTGCAAGCGATCAAGGCCAAACAGCATAATATTCCGATCATCATGATTACTGCATACGCAACGGTAGATATGTCGATCCAGGCACTTCGTAAAGGTGCATACGATATGCTGACCAAGCCGTTTGAACCTGATGAGCTTGTCTACCGGGTAAAAAATGCCCTGCAACAAAGTCAGTTACTCGAAGAGAATCGCGAGCTGCGTGCCGAACTTGAAGAAAAGTTCCGTTTCGAAAACATTATCGGCGCCTGTGAGGGTTTAAAGAGTGTCTTGGAACGTGTTGGTAAAGTTGCCGTCAGGGATACATCAATCCTTATTACCGGCGAATCAGGAACAGGCAAGGAACTTATTGCCCAGGCAATCCATTACAACTCTCCGCGCCGGGAAAAGAAGTTTGTTGCGATCAATTGTGGGGCTTTACCGGAAAACCTGTTGGAAAGCGAGCTGTTCGGATATAAAAAGGGGGCTTTTACCGGGGCAACTGAGAGCCGCTACGGGCTATTGGAAGCGGCCAACGGTGGTACCCTGTTTCTTGACGAAGTGGGCAACCTGCCGATGAACGTCCAAAAAACGCTGCTCCGTTTCCTGCAGGAGAAGGAGTTTCACCGACTTGGAGACACAAGCCCAACACGGGTTGATGTGAGGGTTCTCTCTGCCACCAACTCAGACCTGAAAGAAGCAATAAAATCCGGCGCGTTTCGTGAAGACCTCTATTATCGGCTGAACGTTGTCAATATCCATCTTCCTCCGCTGCGTGAACGCAACAGCGACATTCCATTATTAGCAGCCCACTTCATCCTCCAGCAGAATCATAAGTTCAAAACATCGATCAAAGGGTTTGACAGTGAGTCACTACGGATACTTTGTTCATGCGCATGGCCCGGCAATATAAGGCAGCTCAAAAATGTCATTGAGGCCTGCATGGCCATGGAAACGGGGGAATATATATCCAGAGAGACGCTTGCTCAGTTTATTGAGGCTGATTCGGATAGCTGTACTGTTTCGTGCGAAACACCGCAGGGTAACACGGACGTGCCGTATACAACTGCACTTGAGCGTTTTGAAGCAGATTTATTAACAGGACTTCTTAAACGGCACAATGGCAACATCGACCTGGCCGCGCGTGAAGCCGGCATGAACATGGCAACCATGTATCGGAAGATTAAGAGGTACGGCATCAGAAAAGAAGATTACTGATTTTGTTCACAGCCATTACGTAAAGAGAAAGCCCGGATTCAATCCGGGCTTTCTCTTTACTGCAGTTACCATTTTTGCCAGAACACCATAGAAACGGATTACATCATTTTTCGCGGCACACGAACCTGAGCCTGTTCGTATCCGACAAACACCTTGGCGCCCAACATGAACTCCGCCCAGAATTCTTTCCACTGGGAAGGTTCTTCTTCGTTGTCAACAGCAGGTTTGAGCTCAGCAAGAAAAATCGTCATAGCGGCCCCGGCGACAAGCAGAATTCCGGACAACATGAACGACTTGCCTAAACCACCGGGCTGGGCTTTGATCATCTCGGAGACCTTACCCATGACAAAGCCACCGACCCCCCATGCGGTAAAGAGCACACCATAATTCAGACCATAGTTTTTTGTCCCCCAGTAGTCTTTGGAAAATGAGGGAAAAAGACAAAGGTTAGATCCATAGTTAAAACCGATGAAGGAAGCCAGCAGGACCAACAGGACTGCACTACCGGAGTTAATTACCACCATGGCGAGGAACATCATCAAAGCCTGAAACGACAGCATGATGAAGAGGGTGGCGCGGCGACCGATCTTATCAGACAACACTCCGGCAACAACACGACCGCCGGCGTTCCCTACCGCCATGATAGCGACTGCTACGAACGCCATTGGCCCCATGCTGTGCTTGGCCAACCCGGCGACGCTACCGATAACCATCAGTCCGGCGCCGGAACCGATGAAAAAGGTTACCCAGAGGACATAGAACTTGTAGTTGCGCAGCATCTCGCTGACACTGGCATTTACGGCCGGTTTGGAAGCATTCAGCTTGGCCACCGGGCCTGGGTCAGCAGGTTCTACAGGTACGAATCCCTGTGGAGGATTGGTAAGCAAGAAGGAAAGACCACAGACGACTACCGTAAATCCGATTCCAAGAAACATCATGGTGCTAGGGATACCGAACTCTCCGATCAGATAGGAGGCAAGCGGTGCAATATAAACCGGCGCGATACCAAAGCCACCAACTACTATTCCCGCAATAAGCCCGGTCTTTGAAGGTGAGAACCATTTCAATGCAGGCGGCGTCGCGGCTGAATAGCCAAAACCGAAGCCACTTCCAGCAAGGACTCCGAAACCAAGTACCCAAGACAGGTAACTGCTGGAGAATGCCATCAACATGAAACCGGCACCAACGAGCAAGCCGCCAATAAGTGCGGTGCGAGCCGGACCAATCTTGTCCTGACATTTACCGGCCAGGATCATGGAAAAGGCAAATGCCAGACAGCAGATTGCGTACGGATCGTTTATCGAGGCGATATCCCACTGAAACGCATCAGGTCCGCCCTTTTCAATAGAAGCCTTGATGGCCCCTTTGAATACGCTCCAGGCATACAACACCCCCAGAGCCAGGTTAATGGCAAGACCCGCAGATACGACAGTCCAGCCCTTGTTTTTGATCTCAGTCATATTAGTTCCTCTCCGGGTAACTATTGATATGTAGGAGTCGTACGTAACTTAAAGCTGCTTTCTCCCGGAGAAGCAGAGGAGACAACATATATTTATCTCAGTTTCTGGGTTGCAAACTTCTTATCCGGTCCATTCATACGGATGGCTGTTGCAAACTCCATCCAAAAGACCAGGTAGATCGAGATCATCAGCGAAAGCCCGATATTCTGATTTTCAGCACCAAGAGCCTTGGCCAGGATCGGTGAAGCAAAGCCTGCACCCAGAGTACCGGTCATGCGTTCAAGCAGATAAAAGACCGGCAGGGTTAGCAGTGTGCCGACGACCATGATGGCAATGCCGGTTGGTCGTTTAATCCAATACTTGGGAGAGAAACCGTACATACGCATGAAAATAACCACCCAGATAACCCAGACTGAATAGTCAACAGCAGCATCAGGCAACGCCAGCTTGTTATTGACCAGCACAATCTCAAGCACTGTCACGACACCCAGCAGAGTGAACATCCAGTTAAACTTTTCGTTTGCCTGGGTCTGCCAGTTACGGCTGTCTGGCGCTTTAACTTCGTCATATGAATGATTGTGAGTACCCAGAGCTGAAAAAAGAATAGCAAACCAGATACCGGCATTATGGAACAGAAGCGAAGCATGGTTACCTGCTACGTTAGCGATGCGGGCCATGGGGTCACGCGCAAAGTCACCGGCGATGCGCATAAGAAAAAGGTTAGCAATTACTGAGCAGCAGACGATGACCGCAATGGTGAAGATCTTGCGTGGCAGCAGATACGGATCAACCCGATCCGGGAAACCGATAATGAAAGCGAACCAGATCAGATACATGATCAGCGGAATGCCGAAGCAGATGCCGTAGACGGATTTACCGGCAAAATCGCCGCTCTGAGCATAAATCACATAATTATTGGCAGGATCGGCATCGGTATTAGCAGCTTTGACGACATCCTTGGCCACTTTCTGGACGTGTGGCAGAAGGCCCATGGCGTACCAGCCGTGATCGCCCTGGGTTGTATCCACGACCCAGTACTGGTCACCCATCATCTCGTCGAGTCCACCGAAGAGCTGCATATTGAATGCGGCGCAGACAACACAGACAGTCAGAAGCAGAATTGCATGAGTAATTTTCATTGGCATGATCGGTATTCTCCCTATTCCTTGTGAGTGGTCCAAAACATAGACACGGCATTAGCAGCAAACAGGCCGTACAGCCACATTGTGTTCCAGGCCGGTCCGGACCAGTGGCTGCCGTGACCACCACCGACAACACCAGAAGCGATTACAAATCCAATTATTGCCGTGAAAGCCACCATGGCAACCGAGCGGAGAATGGCGCTGTTTCGCCAGGTATGGCGTTCCAGCTCTTCTATTCTATTCAGTAGTTCAAGCTCTCTTTCGCTCATCTCTTCTCTCCTTAGCAATTAGTAGCACAACAAAAAGCGTGCTGATTAATACAGCCGGTAAAACATGTATGGGACTGAAATTGAGAATGTGGGTATAAAACATCATTTTCTCCATTCTGAGACCTAGGGTGTATTAATCAGAACTCGATTTAAGCTGGCTTCCAACGGAAAACGGTCCGAGAGCTCAAGATATTTGATGCACTGCAGATGCCGCCCGCTACAGTAGCGAATAATCATGTTAACATCATGAGGCGAGATATAACCGCAACCGACATCGCATTGATCATCGTCTTTTCCGTAAAATGGGCAGATTTTTTCAGATATCATGCTTCCCTCATTGATCATGCTTTCTCGCCATACAACTGCACATGTCGTGCCAATCAGCAATCCAACTAAATATATTTGCAATTACATAGTGTTATAAGAATTTTGCTCCCCCTATCCCTCATGATGTTTTGCATAAATGCAAACACCTTTCGCTTCCTGTTTATCACCTGATGCCTGACATAAAATAAATATTCTTAAATAACTCCTTTAATTTAATACAGTTATATACGATGTTGGCACATACGATATGTTTGCATATCTGCAAATACATTTTTAAGCTTTTGCAAAATTGCAAACAGAATAGAAGTGAGCCTGTGGGTGGGTGGTAGTAAGCGGTTTTTGGGAGTGGCTATAAAGAAGTGGGGTTTATAGAGCCTGAGAGTAAAAGGCGAGCTGCGGTATCTGAACACCGACAGCCCGCCATATTTTACAACAACGGTAGAGCTGATTAAATCTCTAAGCAGTTTCGTCCATATCCTCCAACTGCAGTTCCTTGATTGCCATTTCCCGCATCTTGAATTTCTGGATCTTGCCTGAGGCTGTCATCGGGTAGCCCTCGACGAATTTTACGTATTTAGGGATTTTATAGTTGGCGATCTTGCCACGGCAAAAATCGCGAACCTCTTCTTCGGTCATTTCTATCCCTTTTTTAAGAATAATAGCGGCCATCACCTGCTCCCCGTATTTTTTATCCGGGACACCGTAAACCTGAATATCTGAGACCTTAGGGTGAGTGTAGAGAAATTCTTCTATTTCACGCGGATAGATATTTTCACCACCGCGGATAATCATCTGTTTAATGCGGCCGGTGATTTTACAGTAGCCATTCTCATCCATTATGGCCAGGTCGCCTGTGTGAAGCCAGCCATCGGCATCGATCACACTGGCAGTTTCTTCAGGCATCTTATAATACCCCTTCATTACCATGTAGCCACGGGCACAGAGCTCCCCCTGTTTTCCCGGTGGAAGAGTTGCTCCTGTTTCTATATCAACGATCTTAACCTCAGCACCTGGAAGAGCACGTCCTACCGTAGCTACCCGAAGCTCAATGGCATCATCGGTACGGGTCTGCGTTATGCCCGGTGAAGACTCAGTTTGTCCATAGACACTGGTAATTTCAGTGACATGCATATCCTTGACGGCGCGTTTCATTACCTCTATCGGGCAGACTGAACCAGCCATAATACCGGTCCGCATACTGGAGAGGTCAAACGTTGCAAACTCCGGATGTTCCAGTTCGGCAATAAACATCGTGGGGACACCATGAACAGCCGTACATTTTTCCTTCTCGATCGTCTGTAGCACCTTCAGCGGGTCAAATATCTCCACCGGTACCATGGTAGACCCATGGGTAACGCAGACCATGACGCCCAGCACACAGCCGAAACAGTGGAAAAAAGGCACCGGAATACAGAGCCGGTCACGTTCGGTAAACTTCATGCATTCACCGATCTGGAAACCGTTATTCACCAGATTGTAATGGGTCAACATGACCCCCTTGGGGAATCCGGTGGTACCTGAGGTATACTGCATATTGATCGTATCGTGGCAGCTCAACGTGGCTTCAACAGCGTCCAGTTCGGAGTCAGGAAGCTCTTCCCCCATCTGTATTATGCTGTCAAAATTGAGCATACCTGCCGGAGTGTCCTGCCCGATAAAGATGACGTTTTTCAAGAACGGCAACTTTGTGGTGGTGAGATGGCATGGCTCCGATGTTGTCAGTTCAGGAACAACACTGGCAAGAGTTTCAACATAGTTGGTATCTTTGAATGAACCCACCATGAATAGCGATGTTGAGTCGGACTGGTTAAGAATATATTCAAGTTCAGCTGATTTGTAGCTCGTGTTAACGGTAACGAGGACGGCACCTATCTTGGCGGTAGCGAATTGAAGAAGCAACCATTCCGGGACGTTGTAAGCCCAGATCGAGACATTATCCCCTTTTTTGATGCCGAGCCGGAGTAGCCCCTTGGCTACCTGACGGCACGTATCGTTAAACTGTTTGTAGCTATAGCGCAGGTTGCGCTCCGGGTAGACCACGGCTTCGTTGTCGGGGTAACGACGAGCCATGTCATCCAGAAGGCCACCGACGGTATGGGTGAGTTGTTGGGACATGAAACCCTCCTATCAAATATTTGTTCACTATAACACAACATTATGACAAGCATAACAGTATGGTTTTACAGGCTTTTCAGATAACACGACCGCTCTGGTGAGTCAAGTGCGAAAACCGGGCGGACAGCATGAAGGTTATTGGATAGCTACGGCAGAGTAAAGTGGAAAGTCGCCCCGATTCCCGGCTCTGCTTCGGCCCATATTTGCCCTCCATGGCGGAAAATAATGCGCTGGACAGTTGCGAGGCCGAGACCGGTACCGCTGAACTGGCTGGAATCGTGTAGTCGCGTGAATACGCGAAAAAGTTTATCGGCATCCTTCATATCAAAGCCGGCGCCATTATCACGAACGTAATAAACAGGGGCGACCCCGCTCCGATCTACGCCAAATTCAATTGTGGCATCGCTCTTGGCAGAGCTGTATTTCCAGGCGTTGTTGAGCAGGTTGATCATAACCATTTTTAAAAGCCTTGAATCACCGGATACAACAATATCCGGTTCGATGTGTGTCCTGATGGATCGCTCCGGATGCTCTAGAGACAGCTCCTTTAAAGTTTCTTCAGCAATGGCAGTGAGGCTTACAGCAACTGAAACTATTTCAACGCGGGTAACCTGTGCCAGATGCAACAGGGCATCAATCATTTCATTAAGCCACAATCCAGATTCATGGATTCTGGTAATATACTCTCTGGCACTCTGGTCAATAGAACTGTCATCTTCAAGCAGCAGCTGACAGTAACCTGAAATACGCGTAAGCGGTCCATGCATGTCATGTGAAACGGAATAATTAAATGTCTCCAGCTCGTTATTGGCAGCCGCAAGATCAGTTGCTTTATGGTTCAGCTCGTCATTAAGCCTTCGAATCTGCCCAAGGTGTTGCTGGGTTGTCTCTTCAGTAAGCTTGCGCTGCGTGATATCTCTGTCAAAACACAATATATACTTCTTGCCGTCTATCCTGATAAGTCCGGCGTGCACCTCGACCAAAAATTCGGCGCCATTTTTTTTCTGCCGCCAGACCTCCGAAGTCACCCATTCACCGGCAACAATTGTGGCAGTAATATCATCGCAGAGTTTATTGGTGTCGGCAGTATTCAAATCATGAATGCGCAGTTTGCAAAGTTCATCCAATGTGTAACCATGCTGGTCAGAAGCAGCTCTATTGCCAGTCATAATCCGCCCGGACTCATCCCCCTCCAGCCCAATTATTATTATGGCGTCAGGAGCCCGTTCAAACAACATGCGGTAGCGCCCCTCACTTTCCCGCATCCCCTCCTCGGCATTTTCCAGCGACTCAAGCATGCAATTGATAGAAGCGGCCAGAGTTTTAAATTCGCCCTGATACTCTGAGAGCGGAACACGCTCAGAAATATCGCGCGCATCGGCAATCTGACGGAGCTTGATGGCAAGCGACTCCAGGCGTCTTAGAACCGTTCTCCTGATAAACAGCACCATCATGCAACAAAACACGCTGCCGGCAAGCAGCAACCCCGCTACCAGATAGGCAATGGTAATTTTGCCATGGTCATACAGTAGTTGCTTCTCAACCGTGGTAAAATGCGAGAGAATGATCAGATCAAATGTGATGGCCAGAATAACCAGCAGGGTAATAAATGTGGTAACAATCATGATGATTGTTCGCTGCGACAATGTCATTTTGATGCTCCGGCTAAACTCTGTCAGGTATGCTGTCAGGTACATGTAAAGAGCGATGCTGGCAGCACCAGACATGAATCATTCAAAAATTGGAGTCCACAAACGTTCCTATCTCACACCTGCATAAAAAACACAACGAAAGACATTAAAATTCATCTGAGGTTATGATATAGTTCATTCCAGCTTCGGCTGGCTTATCTATTTTTCAGGAGCAACAAAATGAACTTGGCTGCGCATACTGCCCACGCTGAATTACCGGACATAACCGATATCACCAGATATTGCCGGACCGAGGACATTGAACCGTTCCTGCAGATGATGTCAGCTGCTGTAAAATCTGACTATAACAGTATCTCGGACTGGATGTACAAAAAGGAGCAGCTTGTTGCGTCAATCGCACACGCTGAAGGTCTTCAGCTCAAAACAATTCATGAAAGCCTTAACCAGATCGAGATGGAGCGTTTTCTACTGATTCCATCTGTAAATGAATTGCACAGCTCGTGTACCGGGTATCGGGACCTTCTCTCCTCACGTGTTATGGACAATGTTATTGCAGAAATGGCGGCAGCCGGACTGGGCCGTCCGCCGGTACCTTTTGCACTTATCAGTATGGGAAGCGACGGGCGCGAAGAACAGACACTCATTACAGACCAAGACAACCTCATTGTCTATGATGATGACGGCGGTGAAGCGGCAGATCACTACTTTATTGAGTTTTCAATCCGTCTTGTTGACGGACTCGAAGAGGCAGGTTTCATGCGCTGCACCGGCGATATCATGCCGACCAATCAGACCTGGCGCGGCTCATTCAGCCAGTGGCGCAAGCGGCTCCTTTCTATTGTCAGGTACGAAGTTGAGGATATCGGCAAGAACGTCATGAATCTGATTGTCCTGTCCGACGCCCGCTATGTTGCGGGTAATCAGGAGCTGGCAACTGAATTGGTAGAAATGATCCGGTCAATGGAACGGGACTACTTTCAGGTTTTATGGGGAATGGCCAAGGCAGCAACAGAGATGAAGCTTGCTCTCGGTTTCATGAAGCGCATCTGGACAGAGGGAAGCGGTGAACACAAGGGTGAATTCAATGTAAAATTGCTGGCCTGGGCTCCACTTGTCATGAATGTCCGTATCCTGGCCATCAACCAGGGTATTCCTGCCACAAGCACACTGGAACGTATTTTACGATTGGAAGCAGAGGGAAGCTTTTCAGCATCATTTTCAGCCGAGCTTATTGAGGCCTATCACGTCCTTACCAAACAACGAATACTAATACAGATCAAGGCTCTTAAAGGAATCCAGAACGATTCACACTACCTTAATCCCTATCTTCTTTCAGCCACTGAGATTGAACAGATCCGGCATGCCATGCTCAAAGTTGAAGATCTGCAGAAAATTATCCATGCCAATTTCCACATCGTATAGGTATGGGTAAGAATGTTGTAGCGGGAAAAAGTGATTTAACACTTGCACCTGATCTTTATGCTTCATCATGTAACATATTGCTATTTCACATCTACATTCTTAATACCGTCAGGGCGCCAGCTTGGGGGAATCACACGGCTTTCCACACCCTCCCTGCCTTTCAGCAGGCTCCCGAAGGTCACCGCCATGCTGCCGAACCGAGCATTTACCTTGTCCATTGCCTGAGTCGCAAACAGCTTCTTCCTCTCCTCTTCGAACAACGGCAACTGTTCAGCCTGGTGTTTCAGATTGGAGAGACACACCCCCAGGAGCCTGACCGGCTGCTCCAGATCGACAGTAGCGAGAATCGACAGTGCCGCCCTGTATATTTCATCGCTCTGGTTTATATGGTTCTTCAACGTCGTCTGTTTCCCCCAGCTGGTGAAAAAATCCGCATAGCGGACGTACAGATGGATCGTCCTCCCTGAAACGCTATATTTTCTGGCCCTGCTTCCGACCATCTCCGAGAGCTGCAACAGGACGCGCCGGATCTCCACCGGATCATCAATATCCCGTTCCAGCGTTTTTGAATGCCCGACCGACTTTACCTCGTCCTCCTCACCGAACGGAACCACCGGTGAATGGTCTATCCCCAGCCCCATCTGCTTGAGCCGCGAACCAATGACACCAAACTTTCCCGTCAGGCGTCCTTCTTCGCATCGTCCAAGCTCACCACACGTGTAGATAGACATCATGTTGAGATTCTTCTCCATCCTCCTGCCGATGCCGCAGAGATCCTTGATCGGCATTCGCTCCAGAACCCTTGCAACATCATCCGGCGTGATAACCGTCAGCCCGTCCGGTTTCTGCATGTCACTGGCCAGCTTGGCCAGGAGCTTGTTGGGGGCGATACCGACAGAACAGGTGATGCCGAAACTATGCCTGATGCGGGCTTTTATCAGGTAGGCGATCGTCTCGGCGCTGCCGAAAATTCCAAGGGAGTGAGTAACGTCCAGCCAGGACTCATCAATAGAGAATGCCTCGACTTCCGGCGTGTAATCCCTGAATATTTCGTTTATTTTGCCTGACGTGTAGGTATATTTCCTGTTGTCACCAACAACAAGGATAAGCTCAGGACAGACTCTCTTTCCTTCCCAGATCGCCATACCGGTCTTCACTCCGCACGCCCGGGCTTCATAGGAGGAGGTAGTGATCACCGTGCGACCGCCTCCGCCGACCACAGCAATCGGCTTGCCACGCAGCTCCGGATTGGCTTGCTGTTCAACACTGGCAAAAAAAGCGTTCATATCAATATGAAGGATTGTTCTGACGGTCATAATTATTTCCACAAAGGCATCTGATGCGTTCCGGAGATGAGGCTAACAGAGCGGGAGAAATACCTCGAAAAAGTCGATACGCTTGCCTCTACAAAAACAGCCGGCTGGAACTGACCCAACCGGCTGTTTACACAACGATCCTCACCAGACGCACAAGAGTCAGTGTCCCACCGTTGCTTCAGCCCTGATCGCCTTTGCCAGATCGGAGCTTACAGCAAAAAGCGCACGACCGTAAGCTGCCACCAACGGATCATACCCTTCGGCTCCGACCGGCTCACGCACCGTGGTACGGCCGTTTTTTTGCGTGCCACCCGCAGCACAGCGCAGGGACCAGACGGCATCGACAGTGACCGCTTCACCAGGCGATGACTCAAAACGTTGAATATCTACAAGCACCCGACAGTCTGCATCAGCGCCGGAATGCTGGAGATAGGATGATACACGGCTTGACCCGAGCAGTCTGTTCATATTCTCCGCAATCAGACGGGGGATCTCACTCTTGAGCG
Organism: Desulfuromonadaceae bacterium; assembly: GCA_028681335.1. Lineage (GTDB taxonomy): Bacteria > Desulfobacterota > Desulfuromonadia > Geobacterales > Pseudopelobacteraceae > JACRCG01. The sequence continues at coordinate 130,447 of JAQUIT010000004.1, forward strand.
GCTCAGCCCAGCGGTGCATTTCCAGTATTTCCACCCGATTGGCGGCAATGCGCACCACAAACTGAGGCCGGGCTACGACATCAGGGAGTGTAATCGGGCCGACGGAAACTGACGGGATCGCCATTGTTGCGGCGGCTGTTGCTGGCTGTACGCCGGACTCCAGAGTATAGAAAGTCACCCGCGGAGATCTGCTGCAACCAGCCATTGTCAAGGCCAGACAGACGGTTACTATGGCGACAACAAAGCGGCGCATCATCATTTATCCTCCCGTTTACCGCGAATCAAGGATTCCGGGTGCTGCTCCAAATAGTCGCCCAGGAGACGGAGAGACTGTGCGGCTCGCGACACTTCCCGCATCGTTTCTCGCAGGTCGAGTTGCACCGGCGCATCGGTTGCAAGAACATTGTTCACTCCCCCCATGGTTCTGCGTGCCTCTCCCAATGTCTTGCGTACATCATCCAGTGACTGCCGCGTCTCCAAGATCATTGTGCGTGTTTCCGGAATGACCGTTTCATCAACGTTTTTAAGCACTTTTTCAGCGCTTTTTAAAGTGGCATCAAGCGACTGTAACGCTTTCCCGGTATCCCCGGCAAGCTCTTCGAGTGGTATTTTCTCAATTCTCTGGACGATATTCATAAGTTTTTTCTGCAACTGGTCCATGGAACCCGGGACAGCGGGGAACTTTGGGGGATTCGTACTCCAGTCAATTTTTGCAGACGATGCCTTAGGGAAAAAATCGAGTGAGATAAACAGTTGCCCTGTCAATAAGTTACTGTTCTTTACCTCGGCGCGGAAACCATGAGCGACAAGCTGGTTGAGGAGCGCCCGGGAATCAAGGGGCTTATGCTGCAATTTATTGCGGGATGGCCCACGCAGCAGCTCTGAATACAATTCAACCTCGACCGGAATGGAAATTTCTGCATTCCGGGAGTCAAGCGTCACGCCGATGCTGGTCACTTCGCCCACAGTCACGCCATGGAGATCGACCGGAGCCCCGACGGGAAGTCCGCGTACCGATTCCTTGAATACAATAAGGTAGGTCTCAACCGTATGCGCATGTTTCAATGCCTCGTCTCTGGTCTGATACAGAGAAAAAACACTACCGGAAGTGGCTGGAGGCTCATCAAGACGGTCCGGTGAGGTCTGGAAGGAGATGCCTCCCAGAAGGATTGAGACCATAGACTCCGTGTTAATCTTCACACCACTGGCATTAAGCGTAAGATCAACACCGCTGGAGTGCCAGAAGATTGATTCTGACTTGACATATTGATCAAAAGGAGCCCGGATGAAGGCCTTTATGGTGACCCCCTTGCCGTCACGGTCAAGTTCAGTGTCAATCACCTGCCCAACCTGCATGCGGCGGTAGAAGATCGGCGATGAGGTATCGACTGAACCAACTTCGGCGGAGTGCAGGACAAACTGGCGACCGGGCACGTCAAGAGAAACTGCGGGCGGGGTCTCGATACCGATATATTCATCCCGGCTTTCGGCCGAGGTCCCTGCTTCTACGCCGATGTAAGGGCCGCCGATCAGCGTGTTGAGCCCGGAGACATTACCGCCCGAGATCCGGGGGCGTACGACCCAGAACCGGGTATCCTTTACCAGAAGCCCTCTGGCATCCTTTGACATTTCAGCAGTAACCACAACATGTGACCGGTCACTGGTGATAGCAATCCCCTTGACCTCGCCAATTTCCACATCTTTGTACTTGAGCTTGGTCTTGCCTGCCTCCATCCCCTCGCCGGTTTTAAAGGTGATAGTAATGGTTTTACCACGATCCATAAAAGACTTAACCGCAATGGAAAGACCGATAAGCGCCGCAATTATAGGGATAATCCAGACCAACTGGATCGAGAAGCGTCTCTTCGGTTCGCTGACTGCAAGCGGAATATCACAAAAATCAGGCTTGTCGGGGGTATCGGTCATGGAGTTCTCTCTTTTTGAAGTGGATCCCATATCAGGCGTGGATCAAATTGCATGGACGCAAACATGGTCAGAACGACGACGGCGCCAAAGGGAACCGCACCCGGTCCGGCTTTTACCGTCGCCATGCTTCCAAGCTGCACCAGTGCGGCCAAAAGCGCAACCACATAGATATCCAGCATTGACCAACGGCCGACCAACTCCACCATCCTGTAAAGGCGCGTCCGTTGCCTGGGATGCCATCTGGAGCGGCGCTGCACCGATATAAGCAGCAGAGTGAGCGAGATCAGTTTAAGAAGCGGAATCGTGACGCTGGCGATAAACACGATAACGGCAATGAGCCAGGATCCTGTTTTCCAGAGGTGTATTACGCCGCTTACGATGGTATCCTTGCGGTAGCTGAAGAGTGAGCCGGTCTCCATGATAGTCAGCAGGTTCGCAGGGATATACAGGACATAGGCAGCTATCAGCAGTGCCCAGCAGCGCGACACGCTACCCGGCTTGCGAAAATGCAAACCGGCACCACATCGGGGACAGTGTGCTGCGACCACCCCGTCCGGTAGTCTGGACACGAGATTGCAGACGTGACAGGAGCAAAGCCCCTGCTCTGCGGCGCTCACAGCTGGCTTTGTCATGCGGCCGTCTCCACACCCGGCTTTTTACCCAGATGGGCCCAGACATCACGGGCACTAAACGATGCAGATGTCGCAGCATAGAGAAAGGTCAGGACCCCGAACGACCACAGAGCAACACCGGGAATGACTTTAAATGAACTGGTAAGCTTCACCAGTGATACCAGTATGCCAAGCATGAACACCTCGATCATACCCCACGGCCCTACTATGTTGATCATACGCAAAAGAATCGGGTATCCTGCAGGAATGCGCCGAAGTTTGAGCGCCAGCAGGAGGTAGCTCATCGTAACGAGTTCCAGAGCCGGGATGAGGATGGTAGTCAGAACAACAAGCAACGAGACGGACTTCATCTGCTGATTCCAAAGATAACGCACCGCACCTGAAAGATTGATCTCGCTCCCGCCCCCTTGTACTTCGATTGCGAAGATCGGAAATATATTGGCAATGACGAACAGTACGGAGGCGGCCAGGGTGTAGGCAAGCGTACGGTTGATGCTGTCGGTGGCGTTTCGGTACAGAATCGCACCGCAACGGCTGCAACTGGCCGAGCATCCAGGCTTGAGTGGAATCTCCTGCTGGAGCAGGTCGCAGTCATGACAGGCAATGAGTTGTGGAGATTGATTGTCCATCCGGCAAACCGTTCCTCTTCAGTGTCGTACCGCAAAAACGACCGGATATGTGCAAAAAATTCAAGAATATTGCCACAGGAATTAGCACCTGCTGCGGCACCGAGAACAATCTGATATCACTGTTAATACTGCATTTTTACTGCATTTCAAGAAAACCCGCAAGGACCATTTCCAACCTGCGGGTTACGAGTCCCTATCCTGATCGTTTTTTTATCAAACATGAAAAAGCAGATTCAGCAGAAGCACCATGGAACCGGGTGGGATCTTCGCAAAAAGCGGCGCTTCGGCATGGCTATTCCGTACACTGCCGCTGAACCGTCCAGGATTGATCAGCAGGATCGAACACCAACTCATAAAGCCCGTCGCCATCGCTCACCGCATAATGCAGAAGCTGCCGCTCACCGACGCGATCCTGCCAGTGGTAGGTTAACTCTTCAATCCGGTGCTGCCGGTGGTTAAGCTCGAACCATACCGGTTGCGCCTTTTTCCCCGGCTCGAAAAGCACCGCTATACGGACCCCTTTTGCCGGACTCATTCGCAGTTTCTGACGATCCGCAAAAGCTTGCCGGCAATCACGGTTTCAGCCTCGCCATCTCTGATAATGATCGGCTGCAGAGCAGAGTTTTCAGGTTGTAGCCGAATCCGGCCTGATTCGCGATAGAAACGCTTCAGCGTTGCTTCACCATCTACTACCGCCACGACAATTTCACCGTTGTCGGCGGTCGGTTGTGGGCGGATCAAGGCCAGGTCTCCCTCGAGAATATGGGCATCAATCATGCTGTCACCCTTCACCCGCAGGAAATAACACCCCTCGCCACGAAGCCATGAAGGGTCCACAAAGCAGTGCCCCTGAAGATCCTCTACCGCCGGTTCGGGTGTCCCGGCCCTAACCGTACCGACAACCGGCACCAAGGCTGATGATGGTGGCCGGTTGACAAGCATGATCCCTCGCGAACCACCCCGCCGGCTTATGTATCCTTTTCTCTCAAGCGCATCCAGATGGGCCATTGCCGTAGCGGTCCCCTTCGTACCAATCCTGTCGGATATTTCACGCAGAGTTGGCGGACACCCTTCGCTGGCAAGGGACGCGACAATCGCGTCCAACACCTGCTGCTGCCGCTCGGTCAGTGAATGCATAGCAACCCCTTACTGTCAAATGACATACTATGCCAAATGATAGCCACAAGGTATACAAACGTCAAGCAGATAAATATGCGGGCTCTGTAGAACAAAAAACATGTTTAAATTAAGCTTGTTACCTTGTCACCCATAAAGAGAATACAGCAGGTTTTCATCAAGAGCTTTCAGGGGGAATATTCTAGCTGGAACCGGCACTCTTCCCATAGGTATCCATGATCCAACGGGAAATACTCCGCTTACCGCCCGGTGAGGCAGGGAGAGCATCTTCGTGGAACCAGCCTGCTTCCACCACCTCTACCCCGTCCGGTATCACTTCCCCACCGGCATAGTCAGCCAGGAAACCGATCATCTGCTGGCTCGGAAATGGCCAACACTGGCTCGCCACATAGCGGATATTAGTCACCTCTATCCCCGCTTCCTCACGCACCTCCCGCTGGACACATTCCTCCAGCGATTCACCAAAATCGAGAAAGCCGGCCACCAGACTGAAACGTCCGACACTCCAGGCCGCGTTGCGGATCAACAGTAAGTCTGCCCCGCGCCTGACCAGTACAATGATGCAGGGATGAATATGGGGAAAATGGTCATCACCGCACGAGCGGCAGCGCTTGCCCCAGCCTCCCGGGATTCTGACCAGATCACCTCCACAGTGCGAGCAGAAACGGCTGCGCCGCTCCCAATGTAAAATCTGTGCAGCCCGGCCCGCTATGGTTGCCAGGACGTTGTCCAGACGGATGTCTGTTCCCTGAAAGGGAAGAGCTTCATACTCCGCCGGCAAGGTGGCATCGGTAGCGATCCTGGCAACCCGTAACGGCCTCCCCTCCCAGAGACCGATCCTCAGCGGTTCCGTTTCCATAACGATACCGACCGGTAACGAGACATCCGGGAGCAGCGCCTGCGGTGTCCCGACAGGAACAATGAGAGAAGCCCCTTGCAGAAGTGCAAGGAATCCGGGCGTATCGTCTACCCCCTCCCCTGGCGGAAGCGGTTCGAATGAACCAAGAATCATAGCTGTATTGAACGGCAAATCAATCGACATATGCCCCATCCTTTATGACTTTATCAAGACTACAGGTAATATCGGCAGCGCTGCTTGTCAAGATCAATACTATAGACACCGCTCCAATTAATAAGGAGAACATATTTACCGACAACATTTTTCGTGCTACGGTCACCGTCATCAAAACAAGCTGGCTCAAGTTTAGAAGCTTTAACGGAGCATATCAAGTGGCATACAACGCATGACAAATTTTATCCGCACGACCCAATTTCTGGCGGTCATACTCCTCACACTTCCGCTCTCTGCCTGTGTTACCCATCAGAGGGCCTATTCACCGCAAGATCAAACATCATCATCCCGACAAAAACCGTGGCAAAGACCATACACCGTCGCCGGAAAACGTTATGAGCCGCTTTCCAGTCACGAAGGTTTCGTACAGGAGGGAATTGCCAGCAGCTATGGTGGAGACTTCCACGGCCGGAAGACCAGCAACGGAGAATACTTTGATATGAACGCAATGACAGCGGCCCACAAAACGCTGCCGCTCGGTGTCTATGTGAAAGTGCGGCACAAACGTAGCGGCAGAGAGGTTGTTGTGCGCATAAACGACCGGGGACCGTTTGTCAGCGGACGTATCATCGACCTTTCGCAAGAAGCAGCGCGCAGACTGGAGATGATCCAGGAGGGTGTGGCCGCGGTCAAAGTAACGGCTCTCGGGTACAGGATTGATAACACAGTCGGTGAGCCCCAGTACCGTGCCCCGGCCAATTATGACAGTGGTAATTTTGCGCTCCAGGTTGCCGCGCTTAAAAACAGGAGTAACGCATATCGCTATGCAGGGGAGCTGAAGAAAAAATACGGTGCGGCAGACGTGCAGGAGGCAGAAGTGGATGGGAGTCTGTTCTATCGGGTTCGCCTGGGGCACTACACCTCTTTGCGTACAGCCCAGGAGGCTCAGGAATCTTTAGAGCGTAATGAGTTCCCCGGCAACTTCATCGTTGCTGTCGATTAGTTCAGTGCCGTAACAGCAGGTACAATCTTTTTGTAATCCATAACCAGTGCCGCGGGTATAAACAGGTCGACCTCGTTTTGTGCGGTACCGGTCAGAAGACAGATGAGTTCACGGAACAGCAGCAGTTCCCGGGCAAACAGATCGTTAAAACTGAAACGCAGACCCGCCAGTTGCCGCGGGTCTGTTTCGGTAAAATTCAAAGTACACCACTCATCGAACAACTCTTCCCCGGAAACATCAATCAAAGGAATACCATTCAGACGGCAGGTCATCGGTCGATATTCATAGGCCAGACACCCACCGTTTTCTGACAGCAACAGACAGGGCGTTTCATCCTCTTCCGGCATAAGCGCATCCCAATCCTCTTCGGGGACGCCGTTCAGAAGCCATGGCTCGGTGAAATCGGCATTCACCGTGGACAGCTGTTCCAGACGCCGGAATGCCGCCTCTACTATCTCCGTTTTCAGAGGCTTGGGAAGTCTGTCAAAACCACGCTTAAGATAAAATGCATCCAGCAGGGTAATATCAAAAAGGCCACGACAGCACTCTGAACAGCCATTGCGACACGCAATCAGATCCGGATGCTGTTCCAGGCAGCGCTGAAACCAGGCGTCCACTTCGCGTAACAACTCACCATAGCGGTCCAGTAGTGCGTTCATGGTGCTACATGTAGACCATGACAGTAATCGAAATAGAGCCGTCGACTGTCTTAAAAGGTATTGTTACCCCTTTGCACTGCACATTGATACTTGATGACTCATTTGCTCCCGGAGGCTCAGAGATCGCACGCAGTTGGCCCGAGATCACCAGCGGCAAACCAAGCGCAACACTGCCGTACTGTTCGTGATACTTGGTTTTGAACACCCCGGCAATGTTATTGGCCAGCTCACCCATGGCATCACGGATGCACTCGTCATCAGCTTCATCAACCATCAGCAGCTCTTTAGCAACACACTGGGCGCTCGCTTTGTCGGTTGCAATAATAATATAACCGACCCGGTCACCGGCAATACCGACGATACCGGTGACATCGGAATCAACCGGTTCAACCTTTTTTTCAACCTTGCCGGCAAGCAGGTCTATATTCATGTAACTTTTGAATGTGTCCTGTGTCGCGGACATGATGGTAAACATAATCTCTTCAAATGAAATAGCAGCCAATCGAATACCCTCCTGAAAAGTTGTACGTTGCGTTGGTTACACTTTTTGAGGGTTACCAACGCAACGTACTGATTTTATGGTTATTGTTTACAATAGATTCCGGTTTTTGCACTCCCAAAAAAAGCGTTCTTATATATCACGATTGTTTGCCATGTACAATTGTTAAACAACGGGGATCAAGCGCAGTTTCCTGCTGCGCTTTTGATCACACGACTGACGGCAGCAAAGTCTGCATCACCAAGGCCTTCTGCCAGAGCCTTTTTGTAAAGCTCATTGATGGTAGCCGTTGCAAAGAGCGGTTGCCCCACTTCTTCCGCCAATTGGAGGGCCAAACGCAGATCCTTCTGCATATGCTTAAGTGGAAATGCAGTCGGGAAGTTCTCGTTTGCAGCGATCTGCGGGCCTTTCAGGCGAAACATAGGGTTGGACACGGCACCTGAATCAAGAACTTCAAGCAGCTGAGCCGTATCCAGGCCGCACCCGGACGCCAGAGCTATGCCTTCACACAGAGCCGTCAGCACGCCGCCCATAACCAGATTGTTTGCCAGTTTCATACGGGCCGCATGCCCGGTGTCACCAAGAAAAAGTATTTTCTTACCCATCTTCTCAAGAGCCGGCTGCGTGTTGTCGTACAGCTCCCGGTCTCCCGCAGCCATGATTGTCAAGGTGGCGTCTTCAGCCGGTTTACGGCTCCCGGCCACCGGCGCTTCAAGAAACAGGGCTCCTTTTCCGTGGGTAAGTCGGGCTGACTCCAGAGAGGTTTTGACATCCACCGTGGACATGTCCAGATAGCCACTCCCCGGCAGCAGTCCGGCGACAATCCCCTCCTCACCATCACGCACCGACAGAACAGCAGTCGGATTTGCCATCATCGCAATCACCACATCGGAACTCGCTGCAACAGCCCTGGGTGAACCGGCAACAATAGCCCCCAGATCGACCAGAGGCGCATACTTGTCCGCTGAGCGGTTCCACACTGTCACCCTGAAGCCTGCCTTGAGCAGATTTGTTGCCATAGCGCTGCCCATGATACCGAGCCCCACAAAACCGATATCCATAAGTACCTCCGCTTGAAGTGATATCTGATGACTATTTATTGTACTTACAATTCGATGTTGTTCACAATCAGAGCTGCGTCATTTTGTGCACAATCTTCTCTTCAATCAAGCTGCCGACGGCATTGACGTAGTTCTTGAAGTGATCACTGTTCATGTGGTTTTCAAGACAGACAAGACTCTCCCAGGTTTCATAAAAAACAAATACTGCCGGCTCTTCGTTATCCTGATGCAGTTTGTACTCAATGCACCCGGCCTCTTCTCTCGTCAGTGGAACGAGTTTCAACAGTTCACTCTTGACAGTCTCCACGGCGTCTTTCTTTGCAACAATCTTGGCTACTACCGTTATTTTTGACATGACTATCCTTTCACCTTGCCTACTGAGAATGCTTTCCCCAAGAGAGGCCCGACACCGTGGTACCCCCTGTGGGAGGTATCGTACAGGAGCGGTTTTATCTTCATGATATCGAGCTGCCCGTCATCACTGAATACAGCCGCATCGGCCTTCACATCGACAATCTCGCCGATAAACTGAGTATGCAAACCGATTTCCACGACGTGCAGCAGGCGGCATTCCAAAACCACGGGGAACTCCGCCGCATACGGAGCATCCACCAGCTCACTTCTAACAGGCGTCAGTCCGGCAATGGCAAATTTATCTCTGTCACGCCCAGAGGCTATTCCGACGTAATCTGCTTCTGCCATTCTGGATTCGCACGCTATTCCTACCGTAAAGGCTTTGCGTTCAATAATGCAGGCGTGGGAATAGGTAGCACTCCGGAGTGACACGGAAACAGCCGGTGGCTGCGAACAACAGATACCGCCCCAAGCTGCATTCATAAGGTTAGGCTTGCCTGCTTGGTCGTATGTGCCGACCATCAGAACGGGAGTCGGAAAAAGTAATGTTTTTGCTCCGACGGATCTTTTCATCTTGTCACGTGGTAGTTCAGTCATGATAACTCCTGCTTAAACGCCTGACTGGTGCTACGAAGGCAGTGCGCCGCTCTTTTTCAACAGATCGACCAACGCTTCGGCAAGCATCCGGTACCCGGCAGCGTTGGGGTGAATATAGTCTGACTTGAGTGCCCCCTTGGACAGGATATGTGGCAAGGCCTTAGCCTCGATGGGGACTTTAAACTCTTTGGCCAAATCTCCATACAGAGATGGCGGCTTAAGCGATAAGTCCGGAGACGGGACTGCAATCAGCAGCACCGGAATCCCGCGCTCTACCGCGAGGCGAATCATGTTGCGTAGATTGTCGGCAATCAATTGATGGTCAGCATGACCGAGAAGGTCGTTACCGCCATGACAGAGAATAAGCAGGGAGGGATGTTCCCGGTCAAGCAGGTCCGGCAGTCGGCGTAAACCACTGGCCGATACCTCACCCGGAATACCGGCGTTGATAACTTTGAGGCCGGTAAGACCTGATAGTACCGCAGGATAACTTTCAGCCTCAGCAGCTCCGGTCCCGGCAGTCAGGCTGTCGCCAAAAGCCAGAATCACGGATTCAGAGGAGAGTAACGGCAATTGCGCTGCTTTACTGCAAGCCGCCAGCAGCATTACGGCGACAAGTAGCAGCACCCTGGCGAGATACGCTTTTTTAAACATGGTCATGACAAAACAGACATTTCATAAGAGGCTCGCTATAAAGAATCTTCAGCAATGGCACATTTAATCGGGATGAATACCCTATTTCAGCGAAAGCACAAATTCAACAAGACCTTCGATCTGCTCCTTGTCAATCTGACTAGAGAAAGAGGGCATACCACCGGGGCGCCCCTCGGTGATGGTTTTCGTTATGTCCAGCCTCGACTTGCCGTATTTATAGGTTGATACGGTCAAATCTGGGCCAACAACACCTTTAGCGTTTTCACCGTGGCACGCAACGCAGAGATTTCCATACAACTTTTTACCGGCGGCAACATACGCTTCAACAGTATGCCCGCTACCCGCAGCACCGGCAAGTGTCACTTCGGCCGTTTTATGTGCAGCCAGTTTCCGGCTGTCGCGCTCTTTCTTTACCGCATCGGCCTCGGACTGTGAGCTCCAGCCGCTGAACAGGTAGTACCCCATGAAGATAACAGCCCATACTACCAGCACGGCAAAAAGAATCCTGAAGATACCGGGGGAACTTTTTTCTTTACGATACGTTATTCCATCATACTCATGCTGTTCTGACATAGAGCCGCTCCTTGTAAAAGAATCAGTCGTCCTCTAGCATCCTGTGCTTTGGCTCTTCAAGTTTCTGTTTCCGCTTCTTGCTGTAGGTTACAAACACAATAGCGACCAGAATCACCACTAACGCACCGGTTAATAAGAGAAAAACAACCCTGGCATTGACCATTATTGTGCGTCCTTTTTAATCAAGGTAACCAGCTTCCACACCTTCTGTTCATCAAGGGAACCGCTGAAAGACGGCATACCATTATCCTCGATCCCCTGTGAGATTATCTTGAACAGGTCGGCATCAGGCTTGGCAGAACCTCTCAGAGCAGGTCCAAGGGTGCCTTCGCGTTTGTCGCCGTGACATGAGGCACAATTTTGCTTATAGAGCGATTCCGCCTCGGCCTTGATTGCCTGCAGATCAGTGAACGGATTGCTGGTGGCAACGGAGGCCTGTGACGCAGCTTCAGCTTTCTTGACCGGAATATCAGTCCCAAGCTTGCGCATATAGGCAATGATCGCATCCATCTCGGTTTTCCCCTTGAGTTCATCCAGATCCGCCTGGGTATACGGGAAAGAGAGCAGCTTCATTTTACGCTCGGAATAGGTGGTATCAAGCGGAGCCTTCAAGAACGCATAGGCCGGCATATTGGAAGCCGGCACAACCGATTGTGGATTCTCCATATGCTTGCGATGCCAGGCCCCTTTGACATCCGGGTATTTCAAACCGATATGGGCGAGATCAGGTCCGGTGCGGCGTGACCCCCAGAGTTGCGGACGGTCATAAACAAATTCACCCGATTTTGAATAGGTTCCACCATATCCGTAACGTTCTACATCGGCCGCCAGCGTGCGCACCGTCTGCGAATGGCAGTTATTGCACCCTTCACGCATGTAGATATCCCGCCCTTCCTGCTGCAGGGGAGTATATGGTTTGACTTCGGCAATACGGTCTCCGGGACCATTGATCCATTTAAATGGAGCAATCATGGTCACCGTAGTACCAGCCATAATAACGACAAAGGCCAGAATTATAAAGATAACGGGATTTTTTTCCAACATGGTGTCGTCCTCGTTCGTAAGGAAATGGGATTATGCCTTGGCAGTCAGCAAATCCTCACCCTTCCGGAAGGTTTTATAGATGTTATAGATAAAAACAACCAAGCCGGCCAGATAGATAAACCCGCTGACAGCCCTCATTTTATAGTAAGGGAAGATAGCAACCATGGTTTCCATAAAACTGTAATGCAATGTCCCATCAGGGTTCGTCGCCAGCAGCATGCTCCCCTGCTGGACACCGGCGATCCACATGGTTATGGAGTAGACCAATTGCCCGACCAGTATCAGCCAGAAGTGAGTATTTGCCAGCTTGATACTGTATATTTCCGTGTCACTCATCTTGGTCGTAACATAATAGATAGCCGCAAAGAGCACCATGGAAACCCATCCCATCGTCCCCATGTGAACATGCCCCGGAACCCAGTCGGTATAATGAATAAAAGCAGAGAAGGAACGAACCGCCTGCATCGGCCCCTGCAGTGTCTGCAGGCCGTAGAAGGTGATACCGCAGATCAGGAATTTGACCAGATAATTGGTTTTCATCTGCTCCCAGCGCCCGTTCATAGTCAGGTAGCCGTTCATGACCGCTCCCCATGACGGCGCAATCAGCATGATGGAAAAGGCCATTGCCACGGTCTGAATCCAGTCCGGCACCGGCGTCCAGAGCAGGTGATGGGCGCCTGTCCAGAGATACATGAAGATCAGGCTCCAGAAAGCGATAATCCCCATGCGATGACTATAGATCGGATTACCGGTCACTTTGGGCAGAAAATAATAGAATATTGCCAATGGCGGCGTGGTCAGCACCATGGCCACGGCATTATGGCCGTACCACCACTGCACGTTGGCGTCATTAGTCCCGGAGAAGGCTGAGTATGATTTGAAGAGGTTAAGCGGTACGCCGAGGTTATTAACAACATACAGAATGGTGACGGCCACCAGGGTAGCCATGATATACCAGAGCGAGATATACATCTGCTCTTCCTTGCGTTTGAGAATCGTCATGAAGACATTCGTCGAGAACATCAGCCAGACAACCGCAACGATAAGAGCAATAGGCCACTCCAGTTCCGCGTATTCCTTGGTGCGGTTAAACCCCATAGCCAGTGTCACTGCTGCGGATGCAATAGCGAAGTTAAAAATCCAGAGCGTTACCCTTGCCAGTACCGGACTCCAGAGCGGCGTTCTTGTAAGCCGTTGGGTGATATAGAAAAACATCGCGATAAAACTGCCGACGCCCCAGCCAAAAATACCGGCGTTGGTGTGAATCGGCCGCAGACGCCCATAGGTCAGATAGGGTGCAACGTTCAGTTGCGGCCAGGCAAGTTGCAGGGAGATCAGAATACCTACCAGAACAGATATCGTTCCCCAGATGATGCTCCAGGTGATGAAACCTTTTACCGAGTCATCCACATACCGCGTTGGTGCATTCATGCTTCTGCCCCTTTCAGTCATTATTACAGAATTATCCTGTTACAGCAGTCATCAGATCAATCAGCAGGTAACAACTTAGTTTCAGTAAGTTACACACACATATCTGATGTAATACCAGAGTATATCAGACAATATTCCGTCGGCAAACGGCAGCCCGGTTATGACTGAGACTATTCCCACTCAATGGTTGCCGGTGGCTTGCTGGAGATATCGTAGACAACCCGGTTAATACCCTTTACTTCATTGATAATCCGTCCACTGATACGGGCCAGGTCTTCATACGGCATCGGGTACCAACCGGCGGTCATGAAATCCTTTGTCTCCACCGCCCGCAGCGCAACAACGTACTCATAGGTGCGTCCATCCCCCATAACACCAACACTCTTGACCGGTAGAAAGACCGCAAAGGCCTGACTGATCTTGTCATAATGCCCGGAAGCATAGAGCTCTTCGATGTAAATGGCATCGGCCCGGCGCAAAATATCGCAGTACTCCTTTTTCACTTCGCCGAGGATCCGTACTCCAAGACCGGGGCCGGGAAACGGGTGACGCCAGACCATTTGACGAGGCAGGCCAAGCTCTTCTCCGATAGCCCTGACCTCATCCTTGAACAGCTCCCGGAGCGGCTCCAGCAGTTTGAGTTTCATATAATCCGGTAGCCCACCAACGTTGTGATGACTCTTGATATTGTGAGCCTTACCGGTTTTTGCGCCGGCTGATTCAATAACGTCAGGATAAATCGTCCCCTGGGCCAGCCAGTTGGCATCCTTGATAAGTTTGGACTGCTCTTCGAAAATATCGACAAAAAGTCCGCCGATAATCTTACGTTTCTTTTCAGGATCGCTCTCACCAGCCAGAGCCGACAGAAAACGCTCCTCGGCATCAACGCGGATCACCTTAACCCCAAGGTTCTTGGCAAAGGTAGCCATAACCTGATCACCCTCACCCAGACGCAACAGACCGTTATCCACAAAGACGCAGGTCAACTGATCGCCGATAGCACGGTGGATCAGGGCTGCGGCAACCGAGGAGTCAACACCACCGGAAAGACCGAGAATAACCGTATCACTCCCGACCTGCTTACGAATCCGCTCAATGGAGTCCTCAATAATCTGGCCGGGAGTCCATTGTCCGCTGCAACCACAAACGGTGCGTACAAAGGTATCAATAAACTGTTCGCCGCGCGGTGTGTGGTTGACCTCGGGATGAAACTGTACGCCGTAGAGGTTTCTGCTGACATTCTGAATGGCGCACACCGGAGCATTGGCGGTTCCGGCAACGACCTCAAAACCGGCAGGGACACGGGAAACATGGTCGCCATGGCTCATCCAGACCGGACTGGCTCCGTCGACAAAGAAACCGTCAAAAAGCGGTCCCGGCTGTCCGGCAGAGAGCAACTCGGCGTGGCCGAATTCGCGCTTGCCGGCCGGCACGACCTCGCCACCGAAATGGCGGCTCATCAGCTGCATGCCGTAGCAGATCCCAAGGACCGGCACGCCAAGTTCAAACAGTTCCTCTGCGATGGAAGGTGCACCCTGATCATAGACCGAGCAGGGGCCGCCCGAGAGAATGATGCCGCTTGGTGCAAAGGCACGTATTGCGGCAAGTTCCATATCGAAGGGGTGCAGCTCGCAATAGACATGGGCTTCGCGCACACGACGGGCGATCAGCTGCGTGTACTGGGAACCAAAATCGAGGATCAGGATTTTCTGGCTGTGAATATCAGACATAAGGATACCTTTAAATTAAATTGGATTTGCGCAACCAAGCGGATACTTTTACATACAACTACAGGGAATGTGCTTAAGGTAAGAAAACTGAAGTGGTTCAGTTTATTGTATTGATTCGATATACGATTACGAGTGACATATCAACAGTTAAAAACAGGCCACCACGTGAAATGCCCCGGCAGAACAACCCGGGGCATTTCAGTAAGGGACTTTAGTTGCCGACCCGGTAGTTAGGCGATTCCTTTGTGATGGTTACATCATGAACGTGTGATTCCTTGAGACCGGCTCCGGTTATGCGGATAAAGCGCCCCTTGTCCTGCAGCTCTTTGATGCTGGCGCATCCGGTGTACCCCATGCCGGAACGCAGTCCTCCGAGCAGCTGATGAATATTGGCCGAGAGCGGTCCGCGCAGCGGCACCATCCCTTCGATACCCTCCGGGACCAGCTTGACATCCTCACCAACATCCGACTGGAAATAACGGTCCTTGCTGCCGTCCTTCATAGCCCCGATGGATCCCATACCGCGATAGCTCTTATAGGTACGCCCCTGATAGAGCACGGTATCACCAGGTGATTCTTCGGTACCGGCAAACAGCGAACCGATCATGATGCAGTCGGCCCCAGCCGTGACAGCCTTGGGAAGATCACCGGAATACTTGATACCACCGTCGGCAATAACCGGAACGCCATACTTATGTGCCATACGGGCACATTCATGAATGGCGGTAATCTGCGGAACACCGACACCGGCCACGATACGGGTGGTACAGATTGAACCCGGTCCAATTCCGACCTTGATACCGTCGGCACCGGCATTTATCAGAGCTTCGGCCGCCTCGGCGGTGGCAATGTTACCGGCAATGATTTCACAACCGGGGAATGTTGCTTTGGCACGTTGAACCGCCTCGATAACACCTTGTGAATGACCATGAGCCGTATCAATCACGATCACGTCAACACCGGCTCTGATCAACGCATCCATGCGTGCCTCCATTTCGGCTGTCGGACCGACGGCAGCGCCGACTCTCAGACGCCCGAGACTGTCCTTGCATGAAAACGGATACTTTTTGACCTTCTCGATATCCTTGATCGTTATCAATCCCTTGAGAAAACGGTCATTATCGACTACCAGCAACTTTTCGACTCTGGTGTGCTTCAGATGTTCCTTTGCCTGCTCAAGCGTTGTTCCTACTTCCACGGTCACCAGGTTGCGCTTGGTCATACGGGCTGAGATCGGCAGTTCAAAATCGGTCTCGAAGCGCAGGTCACGGTTAGTCAGAATACCAACCAGCTTGCCGTTGGCCTTGGTAACGGGCACACCGGAGATGCGGTAACGGCGCATTATATCCAGTGCCTCGCTGATCTTCTGTGTCGGGCGCATGGTGATCGGATCAACGATCATACCTGACTCGCTCTTCTTGACCTTGTCAACTTCATACGCCTGGGCCTCAATCGACATATTCTTGTGGATGATACCAAGTCCACCTTCACGGGCCATACAGATGGCGGTGCGGGCTTCCGTAACCGTATCCATCGCAGCACTAACCAGCGGAATATTCAGCGATATGTTTTTTGAGATTCGGGTTACAAGATTGGCATCCCGGGGGAGGATCAATGAATGGGCGGGTACAAGCAGGACATCGTCGAAGGTCAATCCTTCAGTCAGTTTGTCATATTGCATGGACAACTCCTTGCGGATGAAAATTTTATAGAAGTTATTACAGCGTACCGGTCAAGTCAAGGGAAATGGCACTCATATTTTGTATACTTTACATCATTGCGGGATAAATTCTTCCCGCGATTTGATCCGCCCGAGTGTTGCAACAATCAGCCTGGCGGCATCCTCCAGATCAGCCAGCGAGAGGGTCTCAACCGGTGTATGCATATAACGCAGCGGTATCTTTACCAGAGCGGTAGCTACGCCGCCACGTGAAATTTGCATGACATTGGCATCAGTGCCGGTGGCGCGCGGTGTGGCGGTGTGCTGGATCGCAATCTTCTCTTTGCCGGCCGAGGTTGTCAGTAATTCAAACAGATGCGGATTGATATTGGCGCCACGGGCAAGAATCGGCCCTTTGCCCAGAGCAACCTCACCATTATGCTTCTTTTCCACATCCGGCTGATCAGTGGCGAAATCGACCTCTACACAGATGCCAACATCAGGATTGATTGTATAACAACTTGTCGTGCCCCCACGCAGACCGATTTCTTCCTGAACTGAAGAGACACCATACAGATCAACGGCCAGTTTTTTTCCTGAAGCGGCTACCAACCTCAGCACCTCAGCAACGACAAAGCAGCCGGCCTTGTCGTCAAAACCGCGCGATGCGACCCGGTCACCCTGTAAACGGGTAAAGGAGCTCTCAAAGGTCACCGCATCACCTACCCGAACCAACTTCTGCGCTTCCTTCTTGTCGCTCGCACCGATATCGATATACTGGGACTCAAGTTTGACAACAGTTTCGCGATCTTTGTTATCCATCAGATGGATCGGCTTCTTACCGATAACCCCAGGAATCGCGCCCTTTTCGGTGTGCACCGCAACCCGCTTACCTGGGGTCAGATGGGCGTCCACTCCACCAACAGCGGCAAAATAGAGAAAGCCCTTATCATCAATATACTTGATCTGGAGACCGATCTCATCAGTATGGCCGACAATCATCACCCGCGGAAGTTCCTTCCCCTTGCTACTGCCCTTACCACTGATAGAGGCGAAAACATTTCCCATCACATCAGTTGTCAGTTCGTCACAAAAAGGAGCGACGTACTCTCTAAAAATACGCTGGGCAGGCTGTTCATAACCGGACGGACTGGGAGCATCAAGGAGCTGTTCAAGAAATTTCAGGGATTCTTTACGCATTGGTTACACCTCGTGAATGGAATAGTGGAGATCAGAAATTATAGAATATGTGACAGTTTTATCTTCCGTTTTAATTGCGAGCTCTTCGTTCTTAAGGGTGGTATCCGTAGCAACAACCATCTCCACACCTCGATCGATCTGTTTCTGCAGATTGCCTCGTTTTATCCCAACCACATCGGACAGCCGCTCCGGGCGACAAAACACGGTGACACGCTGCCCGGGAAGTACTGAGCGGCAGACAAGGTCAGCATAAAGCTGAGAACGGACCAACTGCCCAAGAGCGGGATGCCAGCAACCGGCCAGAATATTTTCAGCATTAAGACCGTGGTCCGCCTGTAGACCAATGCGGATAACCGGTATTCCGGACTGCATGGCACGCTGTAGAAGCAGCTTGCAGAGAGACACACCCCGATCAAGAGTTAACGGAGTAAATTTTCCGGCGGCATAATGTCGCGCCAACTCTGTCCCACGCAGCACTATCGTTGGATAAATACGGAAAAAATCGGCTCCGGCGGCAATGGCCATCTGTAGTGAATGTAGAGACGATGCTGGCGTATCTCCAGGCAGGCCGGGCATTAACTGGACCCCAACAGTGATGCCACCCTCTTTTATACAAGAAATGGCGGCGAGAGATTCTGCAGCCGAATGCCCCCGCCCGGATGCCGCCAGCACGGCATCATCCAGCGACTGCACACCCAGCTCAATCGTACGAATGCCTTTTGCTGCCAGCCACGCGACTCGAGCGGCATCTATATAATCGGGGCGGGTTGAAATCCTGACTGACTTGATATCCCCGGATTCCAGAAGCGGTTGCAACGGGGCAAGCAGCTCAAACTGTATTTTTTCAGGAAGTGCGGTAAAGGTGCCACCGAAAAAAGCGACCTCAAGAGGACGATCAGCCGCTGTCGACCGCCAGAGGTCAATCCTGGAAATGATCTCTGCGGCAGTGGGAAGATTTCCGTTAGCCCCCGATATCGTTCGTTGATCGCAAAAAACACAGGTATGCGGGCACCCTTGATGACTGATAAAAAACGGGACGGTAACCGGTTTCACACCGTGCGCCCTTGCTTCTCACCAAACATCTCCAGTGCTTTGGCAGCGGCGGCCTGCTGAGCAATTTTCTTTGATTTACCCTGTCCCTCTCCGATGACCCTGTCGCCCACCACAACAAGAAAGCGAAACTGGCGATTATGCGGCGGCCCTGATTCTTCAACGAGCTGATAGTCAGGAGCCTGATAGTCATGGGACGAAAGATACTCCTGCAATTCGCTCTTCGAATCGCGCCCCAGCACAAGCGACTCAGGGGCGGCCACCAAACCTTCAAAGAGGCGAACGACCAGAGCGCGCGCAACCTGAAGGCCACCATCTTGATAAAGAGAAGCTATCAGCGCCTCCAAAACATCGGCAAGAATCGAATCTTTCTCCCGACCGGCGGTCTGTTCCTCTCCCCGCCCGAGCCGGACAAAAGCCCCTATGCCCAAACTTCTGGCACGATCGGCCAGAACATCCTGACCGGCAAGCCTGGAGCGCAGCTGTGACAGGGCACCTTCATCCCAATCCGGATAGCGGGTGTACATGATCTCAGCCAGCAGCAGCCCCAATATCGCGTCCCCCAGAAACTCGAGACGCTGGTAATCCCCGCCACCACTGTTTCCCGTTTCGTGCAAATAAGATGGGTGCGTCAAAGCCTGAACAAGAAGGCTTTGATCACTAAACGTGTGTTCCAGCAGTAGTTCCAGTTGTTGTATATCTGTCATAAATTAACACTCCAAAGCCCTCTGACTATAGTCATCCGCTACGGTTTTGGCAATCGAAAGTCGCCGGACAAAGGATGAACGTGGGAATTTAAGTTGATAATTCAGGGGCTCTTGCCTATAATTCCTCATTTAAATTAGCCGCAGAGTAAACTCTGCGGATCAGGACAATTCACGTGGGCTATTTTATTACATTTGAAGGTGTTGAAGGATGTGGCAAAACCACCCAGATCAAGCTGCTGTCCGAGCTTCTGGCGGCCCGTGGCATACACGCTGTCCTCACCCGCGAACCGGGCGGCTGCCCCATTGCAGACAAAATCCGCTCAATACTGCTGGACGCCGAGAACCGCGCGCTTTCTCCTCTCACCGAACTGATGCTGTATGCTGCCGCAAGATCACAGCACGTTACCGAGGTCATCTCCCCTGCCCTCGAAGCGGGAAAGATTGTACTCTGTGATCGTTTTACTGATGCAACGTTGGCATACCAGAGCTTCGGACGCGGTATCGACCGCGGTGTTATCGACACCCTTAACGTTCAAGCCTGCCAGGGTGTATCACCTGACTTGACCATTCTTGTCGATTGTGACCCTCAAATCGGCCTGGCACGGGCACGGCAACGAATAGAGGCAACCAGCGGTCCTCGCGAGGAACGCTTCGAGCTGGAGGAACTGGCTTTCCACCAGCGTGTTCGTGCCGGTTACCAACAGCTGGCAGTTGACCAGCCGGAACGTTTTTTGATCATTGACGGGGCTGATACAATTGAAGGGATTTTTGCCACGATTTCCACTCAGGTATTAGCGCGTATACCGGAGGCACTCCGTGCCGTTTGCTGAGATCCTCGGCCATGACCGGATTATCGAGGTCCTGCGCCGCTCTCTTCGGGGCGGCAAGACCGCGCACTCCTATCTGTTTGAAGGAGTTCAGGGATGTGGCCGGAAAAAAACCGCATTAGCACTGATCCAGGCGCTTTTCTGCACGACGCTGCCTGATGATGCCTGCGGGGTCTGCCCGTCATGCCGCAAGATTGACGGCGGCAACCATCCGGACATACATTTTATCTCACCGTTGCCTGATAAGCGTGACATCAGCATCGAACAACTGCGGGAGATGCAGCACGAACTGGCATTACGCCCCTACGAAGCCCCGCGCAAGGCGTGTATAATCGATCCGGCTGAGAGGATGAGCGTAAGCGCCGCAAACTCCCTGCTTAAGACACTGGAAGAACCGCCCGGCAATGCTCTGATTATCCTACTCACCGAGAATGCCGGAATGCTGCTGTCAACGGTCCGTTCGCGCTGTCAACTGATCAGGTTTGCGCCGCTTTCACCGGAGCATGTACTTTCACTTCTTGAAGAGAGCGGAATGGCTCCTGAGGCTGCCGCACTTGTTGCCCCCATGGCGGGAGGCAGCCTGAAGAGGGCACTTGAACTGGACAACGAAGCACTCGCCGCACGCCGTGACGCGGTGTTGTCCCGAATAAGCCAGCTGAACGTTAACCGGATTGCAACAGTTTTTGACGCCGCCGAAGAGCTGTCAGGTAACCGTGACGCAACACTCGAACTGCTCGACATGCTGCTCTCCTTCTTCCGCGATGCCGTTCATCTGGGAGCCGGCAACGGAGAAATTGTCAACCGTTCGGTCAGACCCGCAATTGAATCGATCGCAACGCGGCGGTCATTGCCGCGCAATCTGGAACTACTGGAGAGTATCTACGAAACCAGGCGCTCCGTACAGCGCAATGCAAACCCCAAACTGGCCCTGGATCATTTATTCATGGTCATGGGTGACGGCGGCAGATAAAGCTGTAGCTATACTTTAAACATATCAACTTATGTTCTCCCATTTTCAGGAGGTTTTTTTGCCACATATCGCAACCATCCAATTCACAAAAGCAGGCAAGATGTATGATTTTAACGCCGGATCGCTTGAACTTACCCAGGGGGATCACGTTGTTGTTGAGACTGAACGTGGTGTCGGCGTCGGACAGATAGTCAAACCACCCGTTGAAAAGGAAGACGGCACGACCGCTTCACTGGCATTTGTCAAGCGCAAGGCAACTGCCGACGACATGGCAACAGTCGAACGTATTTCCCAGAAGGAGCAGGAGGCGTACCGCTTCTGCGTCAACCGCATTATCGAGCGCAACATGCCGATGAAACTGGTCAAGGTTGAGTATCAGTTCGATAGCAGCAAAGCGGTCTTTTTCTTTACTGCCGACGGGAGGGTCGATTTCCGTGATCTCGTAAAAGATCTCGCCCACTCTTTCCATACCCGTATCGAAATGCGCCAGATCGGCGTACGCGACGAAGCCAAGATGACCGGAGGCATTGGCATCTGCGGCCGTGAACTCTGCTGCAGCTCGTTTCTCCGTGAATTCCAGCCGGTTTCAGTGAAAATGGCTAAAGAGCAGAACCTGGCTCTCAATCCGAACAAAATTTCAGGACAGTGCGGGCGCCTTCTCTGCTGCCTCGATTACGAGTACGAAACGTACTGCTGCCTGCGCAAGAACTTCCCAAAATCGGGTAAAAGAGTCCGTACCGTCAACGCCGTCGGGGTCGTAGACAAGGTCAACATCCTGACCGGAAACATTACCCTTAAACTCGACGACAACAAGATAATCGTCATCAAGCGTGACGAGATCGTCGGAGACGGTGCGCCCGTTGCAGCTCCTGCTGCCGCCGCAACGGCAACTCCGCCACGGCCACCACAGCGTGCACGCGAACGCCGCCCTGAGCAACGGCGCAAGCAGGAAAAAACATCACTGGAATCATACAACACCAAGACAGAAAGCGCCGCAAAAGCAGCGCCTGCCGCACCACCACCGCGTGACAGCGCCGCAGCAGCCACGACGTCGGATGCTGCAGCAAAAACCGGGCAGCCGCGCAAGAAGCATCGTTCGCGGAAACATGGCAACCGCAAACCGTCCGGCACCACCACCGACAGTCGCACACCGACACCATCACCAGGAGCCTGATATGAAACCGACTTTTTATGTAACCACACCCATTTATTATGTAAACGACGTGCCGCACATCGGTCACGCATATACGACTGTTGCCGGCGATGTTCTGGCACGCTACAAGCGCCTGATGGGCTATGACGTTTATTTTCTGACCGGCAGCGATGAGCATGGTCAAAAGGTTGAAAAAGCAGCTACGACTGCAGGTGAAACACCACTGGAGCTGGCCGATCGTGTCGTCAAGCGTTTCCAGGCCCTCTGGGAACGTCTTGGCATATCCAACAACGACTTTATACGCACCACCCAGGAACGCCATAAGAACGGGGTCAGCCGCATCTTCAAAGACATCCTCGACAAGGGGGATATCTACCTTGGAGAGTATGAGGACTGGTACTGCACCCCCTGCGAAACCTTCTGGACCGAGACCCAGCTGATTGATGGGCGCTGTCCCGACTGCAACCGCCCGGTAGAAAAACTCAAAGAGGAATCGTACTTCTTCCGCATGAGTAAATATCAGGAGCAGCTGGTAGCGCACATCGAAGCAAACCCGGACTTCATTCAGCCAAAGAGCAAGCGCAACGAAATCATCTCCTTTATCAAGGAAGGGCTACGCGACCTGTCGGTTTCCCGCACCACCTTTTCCTGGGGTATCCCGGTGCCGGGCAACGATCGCCACATCATCTATGTCTGGTTCGACGCCCTGACCAACTACATCACAGCGCTCGGCTATCCCGATGAAAGCGGCAATTACGGCCGCTACTGGCCGGTTGATGTTCACCTCCTCGGCAAGGACATCCTCCGTTTCCACGCCGTCTACTGGCCGACCTTTCTGATGGCAGCCGGACTGCCGCTGCCGAAAAAAGTATTCGCCCACGGCTGGTGGACGGTCGAAGGTCAGAAGATGAGCAAGAGTCTGCAAAACGTTGTCGAACCAAACATGCTGATCGACAAATACGGCGTTGACGCCGTCAGATACTTCCTGCTGCGCGAAGTACCCTTCGGTCTGGATGGCGATTTTTCTCACACCGCCCTCGTGCAACGGATCAACTCCGACCTGGCCAACGATGTCGGCAACCTGTTGAGTCGCTCGACCGCCATGGCAGTCAAATATTTTGGCGGCACCCTTCCGGCAGTTGCTGAGCTGACTGATGCAGATCAGGCTCTGAAGCAGAAAACAGAAGATATGGTGACAATCGTCGATAAATTTATCGACGAACTGGCGTTCAGCAAAGCGTTGCAGGCTATCTGGGAGGTCATCTCGGCCGGCAACAAATACATCGACGACATGGCTCCCTGGACTCTGGCCAAAGATCCGGCAAACGCCGGGCGCTTGGCAACCGTCATGTACTGCCTGCTCGAGTCACAACGCATCACGCAGTTCATTCTGTCGGCATTCCTGCCTGCCACTTCGGAAAAGGCACTGGCTTCACTGGGATGGAATGAGGCGGTTTCTAAAGAAGGATTGGTGTGGGGTGGTTTGAAAGAAGGAACAAACGTAACAAAGGCTGAGGCGCTCTTTCCAAGGATTGAGGAGTAAGGCTACAACACTCCCAATTCACGAAACTTCACCAAGAGCTCTTCCCCTCCAGGTGAATGAAAGAAACTTCGGACGGTTCTTGCCGCACAGCTATCACGAGCGGTAAGAACCGTCAACTGTTCCTCTTCTGCAGCCAGCAGTGCGTCCAGCGAGGCGAACTGCCGGGCCAGATGCTGCAGCGACCTTGGCCCGACACCATTAATACCCAGAGCGGTAACAAGGCGGAAAGAATCAGGATGAGCGGCATCACGGATGGCTGAAGTCAGACGCAGCGCCGTTTCCACACCAAAACCGGGCACTGCGGCCACGGCATCCGCGTTCAGCAGAAACAGAGAAGGAAGATCACTTACCAACCCAGCCTCGACCAACTTTTTCAGACGCCCCTTACCCAAACCTGCAATGCCGAGCCCGGACTTTGAAGTAAAATAAGCAGCTTTGGCGGTGAACTGCTCCCGACAGCCAACTGAATCTTTCAGACACATATCCAGAGCGGTTTTTGGAACCTGCCTGCGAGTTGGCACAGCAGCAACCTTGCGAGGCACTCGCCCGGCGACCTCCAAAAGTTGCGGAATAACGTCTCCCACCAGTTCAACAACGACCTGATCACCAGGCGCAATATCCAGACGGGCAAGCTCGGCATTATTGTGCAGCGAAAAATGTGAAACCTGCACGCCGCCAAGGAACACCGGAACCACTTCAACAACCGGAGTACGGCGACCGCTGCGTCCGACCGTCCAGGCAATTTCACGCACTCGGGTCAGGGCCGTGTCAGGCGGGAATTTCCATGCCGCCGCCCAGAAAGGCGCACGTGCTCCCGCCCCCAATTGCTGCCGCAGCTGAAGATCATCAACCTTCACCACGATACCATCCATGGCGAATGGTTGCTGGGCGCGCCTTGCCAGGCAATCACGATAAACTGCCTGAATATCGGCAAAAGTTCGCACCACAACAGTATGCTTTGAAGCGACAGGAAAGCCCCAATCCAAAAGCAACTGCAATGCAGCCAGGTCGGTGGTCACTGACCCAGCTGTCACAAGTTCAAAGGGAAACAGCCGAAGTACAGCAACCGCTGCCGGGTCCTGTTTTTGAGCTTTCAACACCCCTGCCGCCATATGGCGCGGTGTAGCATACCGTTCTGTTGCAGCCCCCATCCTGTAATCTTGAAGAAGCTGCAGATCCGCATAAATCTCACCACGGACGACCACCTTGTCAGGAAAAGTTCCGCTCAGCTGCTGAGGAACACCTTGGATTTCGCGAATCCGCTCTGTCACGACCTCGCCAGCACGTCCATCACCGCGTGTGGAGGCTGAAACCAATCGGCCTGCGTTGTAAACAAGCTCCACCGGTAAGCCGTCAACCTTTGGCTGGACCAGCAGATGTGCTTCTCCCGCTGGCTCAACTCGCTTCAGAAGTATTGCAACTGCCTCCGGGCTGGTAGATGACGACAAACTGAGCATCGGCTGTTCATGTTCAACCAGACGCGTCTCAGCAGACACCCCACCGCTTCCCACCCTACTGGTTGGTGAATCCTTTACGACCAGTGCAGGAAAACATCCCTCAAGTAGTACCAGCCGCGCAAACAGCTTGTCGTACTCTGAATCACTGATAGCTGGCTGCGCCTGCTCATAATAAAGTCGATTGTGGTAACGGATCTCGTTTGCCAAAATGGCCATCTGCTGGCTGGCTTCAGTCGTGGTAATTTGTGGACATGCGGTGGATAACGCAGGCAAGCAGGAGATTGAAATCAACAGGACAAAAAAGAGAATAGGTACAATTTTGGATACTGCATTGCAACATTTTATAGCTTCATTCACGCTGTTTCGATCCAATCGCGTTTGCAGCACTGTGAAGGCATGGCTCCCACGCTGGTGAGCAGCATCGTAACGGCATTAACCACTTCGTCAACGGTGATATCGCTCATGCATCTGATCTTATTCGGACATGGTGGAGTGGTGCCAAAAATGGTGCAGGGCGAGCAAGGCAGCTCCTTGTTGATCACAATATGACGATCCCCTCGCGGCGCCCATTTCTTAGCTCTTCCCGGTCCAAACAGAGAGACGGTCGGTATATCCAGGCCTACAGCAATATGCAGCACTCCGGAATCACCGCTCAGAAGCAGAGAACTCTTTTGAATTACGGCAGCGGTCTCGGGCAGCGACGTCAATCCGGCAAGATTAAGCCCTAGTCCACCACCGGCAATCACCGCACCTTGCTGTCGATCTTCTCCGCCCCCCACGACAACCGTCCTGATTCCAAAAATAGACAGCATTTCAGCCACACGCCGGAAACGGTCTGCTCCCCAACGTCGTTCCGCTATGCTGGCCCCGGAGAAAATGGTCACAAATGTCCCATTATGGAGCGATTCCAGCAGATCAGCAACTTTGGCAGATGCAGCATCTGGAGCGAACAGAAAAGGAGCCTCTATCCCCACCCCACCCGCTTCAATCCCCAGCGGTTTAAGGAGGTGAGCAAAACTGACCGCCTCATAATCATCATGCGAATAAGGTGTCTGATTTGTGAACATCCGTCGGCGCTCGTTAGTATCGAAACCTATTTTAACCGCTGCCAATGCAAACCGCGCCACAACGGCCGACAACCGATGACTCTGCTCCGTATCGATCACCACATCATAGCGACCGCGTAGCGCATGTAAAAAGTCACTGGGTTGATCATAACAAAGGATTTCATCTACTCCCGGAACGAATGAGAATACTCCAGCGTTGCGGCGCTCGGCAAGGATGGTAATCCGAGCTTGGTGGTATGCCTTTTTTACTGAACTGATGGCAGGAGCAAGAAGTACCGCATCACCGATGCCGCCGGGGCGGATGATGAGGATGGAGGCAACCGGGAAAGACGACTCCTTGCGAACTGGCTCAGGTAATAATGTGGCCAACATATATCCAATGACAGCATCCAATTTTTTAATCAGGCGGATATTCACCTTGCAACACCGTTTAAGGTACATTCATCGTTGCCTGTCAACAACCGCTCAGCCACCTCTACTCCTTGCATAAAGGAATGGTCCATGTTCCCAACCTCGTATTTCCAGGCACCGAAGCGGCCACGAGAGTAGACTGATCTGGACTCAAGATATGGCTGAATTGTGGCAAGTGACTTGTCACGCCCCAACGTTGGCACAGGATAAGAATACGGAATATCGATAAGGTAACGACTTGCAATGTGTGCCTTTTGCCCTTCATCAATCATGCCACTGTTCACAAGCCCTTGGATCGTAGATTCAACAATTCTTGTTTTATCTTCAGGCTTATGTGACGAATAGGTAGTTTCGCACATCAGCGAGAAATAACGATCTGTATCGCCATCAGGTACATTAAAACGGGAATAATTATGAAAGTTCGTCACCCGATAGAAGGTGGAATTGTTTTCAGGAAAATACATCCAGCACTTTGAGTCATCACGCCTGCCCTCAAAACCTAGCCCGGCGATCAGACCGCTATTGTGAATCAAGTCACCGGAGGCAGCTACTATCGATTCAGGTATCACACGACATTTTGACACCAACAAGTCAAGCGGCGACGTATTGATCAGAACTTCATAGCGTTCAACTCTGCCATTGGAAAAGGTCACCGTCTTCTGATCAAGATCTATCTCCGTCATCTCATGCTGAAGGTGAATTCTTTCATGCAACGGCTTCGCAATACCTTCGTAAATAGCACCGGTGCCTCCATATTTTGGAAATTTAAATACATTATTGGGCCCCCAACTCAGATCATCGCACTGTTCAGCTATATTACGCTCAATGCGAGCAAGATCGATAACACTCACCCGCTCGGCAATCCAGTCTTTACTCATAGATTCCAGTGGCACGCCCCAGACCTTGCGGTTGTACGGTTCCATGAAATACCTGACAATGCCGCGACCGAAGACCGTATCCATCCACTCCCTGAAATTTGTCGTTCTGTCGGGAGCACCCAATAATTTCCGCAAGCCAGCGATACATTCAGCAAGCGCATCATTCGGAAGATAGCGTACATTATTCTGGAAAGGGTACGGCACCCAGCGCTGGAAGATACGAATCCAGCTCTCCCGTTGGTGCTCGTACCAGGCATCGCCCAGAGCTTCCTCAACCGCCCGGTCGAAATAGTCATAGTGGGAAAAAAGTACGTGACCACCCACATCCCAGGTAAAGCCCTGCGTGTCCTTGAAAGAAGCAGACAGTCCGCCGACATGGTCGTTGCGTTCAAAAAGCTGCCAGTCCATGTGACCCAGCATGTTGAAATGATGGGCAGCACCCAGTCCACAGGGGCCGGCGCCGAGAATGAGGATTTTCAATTTCATAACCTTTCATCGATAAAATGCGGAACTAAATCTGGCGGATTCAAGTTCGAAGTGCAACAACCAGTGGTGGTTTGGTGTAACACATCTCCACCCCGAAGAACACCTCATGCGGCGACCTGAATCCTAATACTTTACGTGGTCTGTGATTTAGACGCTCTACTGCATACTGCACTTGCTCTTCAGTGATTTTTATCAATTCCATGCTCTAGGTGAAGTACTGTCGTAACAGCCCGTTGCTGTTCTCATTCAATCCCCGCTCCCAGGAGTTGTATGGATGAGCGAAATAGATCAATGTCTGGAGTTCTGCGACGATACGTTCATGCTCAGCGAACTCTTTAACGTTGTCGAATGTAATGGTGTGACATCTATCCTTGAAGGGCGTCAGCAAGCGTGTTGTCATAGCTGTTACGCCGTTGGCATGCTTACTACGAATATGCCCGGCCAATACATAGCGAGACTTCCTCTCGGCGAGTGTGACCAGTCCACCACGGTGATTCTTGCCGATGACAGTATCACCTTCCCAATCACCAATACGCGTCTTTTGATCAACTATTTCTGGACGATCATCAATGCTGACTCGGTTTTTAATCGTACCACGTCGTTGTTGCCCGCTAGCATAACGCTTACGGCGTTGTTTCTGGCTACGCAAGTTATTGCACAGGTCGCCGCCGTTACGTTTATCTGCATAGACAATGTTGGTAAATTGCTTCATGACTGATATGCAATCCGCCTTCCAGCTCAAGACGGTTGGCTGCGTGCTCTGGGCTTAGGTCTTTTCGCAGCAGACAATCGACCTCAGCCTGTATTGGCTCAGCGTGAATAGGACTTTTGGTCTGTTTGTGATAAACTATCACAAGCGGAGGAACGTCCATGCGAAAGAAACGTCACAATTACACCCCCGAAGAGAAAGTTTCTATTTTACGGCGTCATCTGGTCGAGCACGTACCTGTTTCAGATCTGTGTGACAAACATCAGCTTCAGCCGACTATTTTCTATGTCTGGCAGAAGCAGTTTTTCGAGAATGGAGCCGCAGCATTTACCCGTGAAGACAAACCTCAAAAGCGTGTTGAGGAAGTCAAGATACAGCAACTCGAAGCCAAGTTGATCAGAAAGCATGAAGTACTCTCCGAGTTGATGGAGGAACACATAAAGCTAAAAAAAGAACTTGGGGAGCTTTAACCGGCGGCTGGGTTCCCCATGATGTCCGTGATGCCGTTGTTGATTACACCAAGGAATGGAGCGACAAAGCGGAGATTCCGCTTAAATACTTCATATCCTGGCTGGTTGTCTCAAAGAGCAAATTTTACACCTGGATCGAACGATACGGCAAAGCTAACGAACACAACGCCCCGATCCCGCGTGACTTCTGGCTTGCATTCTGGGAGCGGGAAGCGATCATCAAGTTCGCTGTTGAGAACCCGCTTGAAGGATATAGGCGGCTAACCTTCATGATGCTGGATCAGAATATAGTTGCCGTCAGTCCTTCCAGCACCTGGCGCGTTCTTTCAAAAGCAGGCATGCTCAACAAATGGAATCAGAAACCTTCACTCAAAGGAACCGGATTCGTACAACCGCTGTTGCCCCATGACCACTGGCACGTGGATGTCTCTTACCTCAACATCCGTGGCACCTTCTACTACCTGTGCAGCTTCCTCGATGGATGTAGCCGCTCCATCATCCATTGGGAGATCAGAGAGCAGATGACGGAACCAGATATTGAAATCATTCTGCAGCGAGCCAAAGAGAAATACCCTGCTGCACGACCACGGATCATTTCCGACAACGGGCCGCAGTTTATTGTCAAGGATTTCAAGGAATTTATCCGGATCTCCGGTATGACCCACGTACGGACTTCGCCATTCTATCCACAGTCAAACGGCAAGCTGGAGCGATTCCACAAAACCATCAAGACAGAATGCATACGCCCCGGAACCCCGCTTTCACTTGACGATGCTTGCCGGATAGTAGAAAAGCACATCGAACACTACAACACCGTCAGACTGCACAGCGCCATTGGCTACGTAACACCAGCCGACAAGCTGGATGGCAGAGACAAAGAAATATTCAAAGAGCGTGACAGAAAGCTTGAAGAAGCCAGAGAGCTGAGAAAACAAAAACGGCAGCAAGTCTACCCTGAAATCAGGCATTCAGGGGAAGCTGACTTACCCTTAGATCAAGCAGCCTGAAAGTCCAATTCCGACTGAGGCGATACACTTGAATCCGCGTCTGTTTAATACCTTTTAGAGGCCAGTTGCAAACTCTTTAGCCAGGCAAAAAAGAACATTATACAACCCATAATTTCTCCGAACAGAATGGAAATAATTACGCGCCAGATATTCCATAATCCCTCATCCGATTCGATAAATTGTTTATTCTCCTCGTCATATGAAACGGTTTTTCTAACTGCATAAGTAAACGGCGATATTTTATCACCAGAAGACTTAACTGACACATCATATCCTTTAAAAAATATCTTTAAAAATGACACAGCTGATTTCAACATCACATTTTGTGACGTGTAGTCAATAATTACAAATCCACAACTTGTAAATTTTTCAAAAAGCATTTTCCGGTCGTTAGAAACAAGAATGTCTATATTACTAACCCCCTTTTCGAGGAGACAATTGATGACGTTTGCAGCCTGATTAACATCTTTCATCGGTATTAGAAGAACCCTGGATGATGCAAAAATTATTTGTTTTTTAATTTTTAATTGCAATTTAGAACCTGGCACCGACCAAGGTATTTTGCCCCATTGCCCTCGGAGAAAATCCCAGTAACCAAGAAAACTTAATTTACCTCCATAGTTACAGGATAAAATCGTAAATATCGAAGTTTTGGAGGCCCTTCTAAGCATATTGAACATCCCATGAGTAGCGTACTTGTGATGTCTATATTTAGAAAATGTAAGGAGTTGATTACGAATACCATAATAGGAATCCACTACAAGACTCCGGTATTCGGTAAATGCCGCGTGATAAACTTCTGAGGCTGGAACTGCCACAGCCTTGAATCCTGCATCCTGAAAAGCAATCCCCCAATCCATATCATCCCAAAAGAGAAAGTATCTTTCATCCATGAGTCCTACATTAGGAATGGCTGACACCCTTACCAATGCAGAACATACCGCGACGTAATCTACCTGAATTATAGCTTCCCCCTGCGCATCACATTTTTTGATATTGCGATGAACCGGACGAACTGTACCAACACGCCAATCAAAAAAAGCTCCCGATTCGACAATGAATTCTGGGTCAGCAAGATTCAGTATTCTGGATCCGGATATACCGATCAATGGATCAGAAAGCATAACTTTAGTCAACTCAAGCAATGCACCTGGGGTAACCGTAACATCGTTATCAAGAAGCCAGATATATTCATATCCCTTTGTTTGCATGGCAAATCGAATACCCGAATTAAAGCCACCAGTACCACCTTTATTCTCTCCATTCAAAATCAAATTTGTTTTCAGCGAATGGTTTTTGACAATCAACACGGAATCATCGGTCGAAGCATTATCGACGACATATATATCATGATTGTCGTAATTGAGCGTTAGAAGAGAATCTAAAAGGCGTTTTAGCTCCATAGGCTTATTCCAGTTAACAATAACGACTCCCACTCTAGGATTCACTCTCACCCCGCTCAATTTTTAATTAACCTGTAAAATAGCGCTTTCAACTCACATGCTTTATTCAGGGCAAACCTAAAAAAGAAAGGATACCTGAAAAAGCATCCGGCAATAAATTTATCAAAACAAACATATTTTCCAAACATAAGATTATTAAAGTCCTTGGACATCAACACTACATACAACTCTATAACCTCTTGCATTTTTTCCATGGATTTGAATTTTGGTTTACGCACATGCCTGGCAACATCATCCCAGTCACGTTGAATCAAATCATCGCGGTTATCTGTCCAAAGCCTGGTCCCTGGGAATGGAGTAACTTGTGAAACACAAACTCGTTCAGGAAGTGTCCTTTTTAAAAAAATTAACGATTGAGACAAATCATTTATTGTCTCTCCAGGGTACCCAGCCAACATATTGCACCAGACAGTGATACCTATATCCTTGCATGCAATAATAAATTGTTCGTTATTGTGGACAGTGTTGTGCTTTCCCATCAGGTCAAGCATTCTCTGTGAGCCACTTTCAACTCCGACATATAAGGATGTACACCCGGCCTCATTCATTAGTTTAAGTGTCGATGATTTAATATCAGTGCGAGATTGACATGACCATGTCAAATTTAACGGCTTAACTTTCATACAAAATTCGACAACGAGAATTTCATTATATGTAAAGGTATCATCATCAATAGAAAAACTATTGATCGAATATTTATCAATATATTCATTGAGTTCATCAATTATATTATCAATACTCCTACGTCTTATTTGCTTGCCAAACAATATCTCCTTGCTTGGTTGACAATAATTACATTTAAATGGACACCCTCTTGTTGTCGTAATATTAATTGCTCGGCTACTTTTAATTACGTCCTCGTATTTATGTCTGCTAGGGAAAGGCAGTTCATCAAGATCTTTTATAAAACCATCTCCTTCGTGATACACCCACTGACGGCTTGCATCACGAAGCCAGAGTCTCTGAAGTTTATGAGTTTCCCCCAATAGAAAACGTAGATACTGCGGCAATGTTTCTTCAGCTTCACCAATAAAAATAGCATCAATGATCTCTTGCTGTTTCAAATGTTCAGGAACTACACTTGCATGAGGACCTCCGAAAATAACAGGACCTGTATATCCGTTGATTCTTAATTTTTGTGCAAGAAAAAGCGCATGCGATATTTGCATACTCATTGCTGTAAATCCGATGACATCATATTTATTTAAATTGTTAATATCAGGTAGTTCTGCCATATGTCTTGAATCATATATATCAACTATGCCAAACCCCTTTGTTTCAATAACTGATGCCAATGACAACAAACCACTGGGCAAAGCATATTTGTGGTAAATATTATCAAACTCTGTTGCAGGGTAAATGAAAGCTATATTCATTGTCTCTCCTATGTCGACCGAGTAATGTAAAATACTTTGTCAGCTATGTTCTCAAGACTATCAATATCATGGCTAACAACAACTATAGTTTTATATAACGCTCTTAACGATTCTATTTTATTAATACATTTCGATTGAAACTCTTCATCTCCAACCGCTAGCACCTCATCAAAAAGAAATATATCTGCTGGACTGTGCACTGCAATAGAAAAGGCCAGGCGTAGATACATTCCTGACGAATACTTCTTTACCGGCGCGTTTATGAACTCTTCAAGTCCTGAAAACTCAATTATTTCTTGTTGCTTATGATTTATCTCCCGAATGGTCAAACCAAGAATAGCACCATTCATATAGATGTTTTCAATACCTGTCAGATCTGGATGCATTCCTGCTCCCAACTCGATAAGCGGTGCAACCCTGCCATGTACAGTAATATCACCTTTCGTGGGATAGGTAACATTTGAAATCAGCTTTAGAATAGTGCTCTTTCCGGAACCATTTGGACCGTAAAGACCGATACATTCACCATTACCAACCGTAAGAGAAATATCTTTAAGAGCCCAAAACTCACCATTTGCAAGCTCGGCACGACATTTTTTCCCTGTGATTACCGAAACCAGCTCATCCCGCAAGGAGTTGTTCAATACCTGATGTCTGGAATACTTCTTCCAGACACTATTGAATGCAATAACCGGTTCAGATGACATCAGCAAAAGCCCTTTCAATACGTATAAAAATTCGATACACGATGAAATAAAACAGAAGAATCCCAACTGATTCCGCTACCATCTGCCAGACTACAATTCCACGCCCCTCAATAGTCACCCTTCTCATATTTTCCACAATAAAAGTTAAAGGGTTGAGAAAGAGCAGCAGTTTCCACTTATTATCAACAGCATCTATAGAATAAATAACCGGTGTAGCAAAAAACAAAAACTGGATAAGAAAGGTAGTCGCCAGTTTAACATCTCGATAATAGACATTTAGTGCCGCAAGCAGCAGAGAAACTGAGGTAGTATAAAGCACCAGCATGATCAGTAGCGGAAATAACCAAAGAAAGTTCCAGGTAAGTGGCACACCATAGAAAAGCAGCAACATAAAGTAGACCGAAAGGCCAATCAGATAATCAATAAAATTGATGGCAACACCGGAAAGCGGAATGATCTCACGGGGGAAATAGATTTTGGTAACTAGGTTGAAATTCCCGGAAAGGCTTGTTACCGCAAAATTGGTCGAACCGGAAAAAAAGGTCCAAGGAAGGACACCCGCAAAATAGAAAAGTGTGTAAGGATAGTTTTTTTGCGTTGTATGCAGCACAACCCCAAAGATAAAGGTAAACAGTAGCATCAGGCTGACCGGTTGAAGTATGGCCCATAAAACTCCGATTGCCGTCTGTTTGTACCGAATCAAGAATTCACGCCAAATAAAAACCAGCAATAAATCTTTGTAAGTATAGAGGCGCTTAAACACAAGATCCCTCACGCAAGTCGGTGTACTGCTCTCTCTGATGATGCTGAAGAGTGTACTTTTTATCCAGGTTTTTGACTATAACTTCAGAAATCATGAATACTTAAACCCTTCCTTTTTAAACAGAGCGGCTACAACCCCCGCCAAAAATCCAATACCGAATCTGCCCATTTCCCTGAATCGCCTGACAGGGAGAAGATAGAGCGGTGCATGGCGGGCGCAGTTGAGAACTACCAACAACCACAGCAGCATCGGATAGCGTGATTTAAGCATTGAGAAAGAATACCCAACCGCCATCGGTTTGCGGAAATTAGGCACCATCAGCGGTGGGTGGAAATAGTGCAGTTCAGGAACTTGCCGGTATTTTTTGCCTGCGATGGTAAACCTGACTACAAACTCCACATCTTCCTGCCCGATGAAGTTGCTGACAAATCCACCCAACTCCGCCAGCACCGACCTGCGGTAAGCGGTGCAGCGGCTGGTCATAAAGTATGGATCGTGAAAATCATAGCGGTCATCTATCAGTGAGTATGCGGCGGCGCCGTGCGGAACCAGAGCATCCGCCTCCGGGATTGACTCAAAGACATCGACCAGCTTGGAGAGAAAATCACCCTGCTGCAGGACGGTGTCATCATCAAGAAACAGGACATATTTCCCTCGGGAATGGGCAAGTCCAAAATTGCGCGAATATCCCATGCGACCAAAGTTGGCATCCAGCGGCAGATAGCGGATCGGCAGTTTTGGGGAGAATTGCTCTGCCGCCAGGCGACCTGCTTCTGTCCCTCCCTGATCCTCTACGAGAACAATCTCTAAGCGGTCGCGCGAAATGTCCTGATCTTGCAGGGAATACAATATTCCTTCCAGCAGATTGATCCGGCCATAAAAATTGATTACGCATGAAAGCGTCATTCCATCTGAAGCTGCAGGGACGGTACAATCACCCCGCAGGTCGAACGGGAACCAACGGTAGAGAGTCTGCAGGACACGTTCACGCATGTATCAAAACCACCTGTCTATCTCCCATAAATCCCCCACCCCACCATGCTCACCCACACAACCCCAACTATCAAAAGCGGAACATCCCTGACCAGTGATTCAGTCGGATCTCCGCCCTTGCCGGACTGAACCCGTAGTATATAACGCATCAACCCAAAACAGCAGAGCGGTACCGAGTAAAGCAATAAAGGTGAATGCCGCGAGATTACATACATGGTGTAGGTTACCAGTACTGAACCACCGGTCATATACATGGCCCCTTCAAGGAATCCCTTTGGATACGCCACCAGCGCCTTGCGATGGTGATGTGCCACATCACCCAGATGTTGTTTTTCAGCCAGTCTTTTACCGGTGCTTAAGAATACCGAAAGCAGAAATACACTCAAAAACAGCCATTCGGAGATTACAATATTAAAGGCCGCACCACCTGCTTGCAGACGCAGCAGAAATCCCGCCGATATGCAGAAGATATCAACCAGCACAAGATCCTTCAGCTTCGCGCTGTAAGCTAATGATACAGTGAAATACGCCATCATGAGCACAAAAAAGGTGAGGGATATATTCCAGGCAAGAATAACGCTGCAGCTTAGAAGAAATGATGCAAATAACAATGCCGAGGCAACGGATATCTTTCCTGAAGCTATCGGTCTTGTACGCTTGTCCGGATGATGCCGGTCACTTTCCCTGTCAAAGACGTCATTAAGAATGTAGGTTGAACTTGAGACAAGGCAAAAAGCACTAAAAGGGATCAGCACCTGAAGGAGATTACTATGGGAAATTAGTGTGCCGCCCAAAAATGCTGAAAAGAACAGCATCAGATTCTTCAGCCATTGCCTAACTCGCAGAAGTGCAAAGAAATTAAACGGCTTAGACATTCAGGATTCCTGTCCAGTATGCACCAGAGAAAGAAAGAAATCTTCAAGATCTCTGCGTTTTGTTTCCACAAGAACCACTTTTGTCCCGGTTCTGTTGACTTCACCCATAAAAGCGTTGAAGGCGCTGCAAGGCACGTAAAACTCGGAGACCGAATCCGTGCGACGAAGCGCTTCAATCCCGGCAAACGAGAGCGATTCTGTTTCCGGCAGCTGCAAATGGATTATATATCCTTCCACGCCGCTGCGCAGAATGTTTTCAACCCGATCCAGCGCCACCAGACTTCCCTTGACAATCACACCTACCCGGTCGCACACCTTCTCCACATCATCGGTGATATGCGTGCTGAAGAAGACGCACTTACCCCGCTTCTTCAGGTCGAGAATAATGTCCTTCACCAGCGCCCGACCGATCGGATCCAGGCCGCTCATCGGTTCGTCCAGGATATACACCTCTGGATCATGGACAAGTGCCTGCGCCACCCCAACCCGTTGCACCATTCCCTTACTGTAGCCGCGCATAGGCCGTTTGCGGGCCTCCCACAGATCCAGCCGATGCAGAACCTCTTCCGAACGCTGCGCAAGGAGCGCCGCCCCTATCTTGAATTGCGAACCGACAAAAGCGATATACTCCTCGGCGCTCAGATAATCGTAGAAAGCAGGATTTTCCGGGAGATAGCCGACATGGCGGCGGGATTCAGCCAGGCTTGCATCCATCCCAATGATACTGGCCGAACCGGAGGTCGGTCGTAACAAACCCATCACCAGCTTGATGGTGGTACTCTTACCGGCGCCATTCGGCCCCAGAAAACCGAATACCTCACCCGCTTCGATGGTAAGGTCAAGCCCCTTCAGGGCATCGACCTTTGTCATGCGCTTGCCGGGAAAATGTTTGCATAGGCCCTTTATCTCAATGGCGTTCATCTATTTCTCCTGCTTTTTTAGTACGATTGTTCTTAACCCCGGCAAAAGCGTACTTACTCGTGGTTGCCACTTTCCCATCTACCTCCAGATAAAACTTCCCGCCGTAGGGATCTACGGGCGGCGGCGAAAGAAATCCTCCGGTAACAAGCTGTTCGACCGTTTTCGGTATTGCTCCCCGTGTTTCCCGATAGCGATCACGGGCCAATTCAATACGCCTTGTCACGCGGAAGGCCGCCAACCTGAGTTGATAGCTTTTTTTGAGCGCAGGGTTTCTTTCACCCTTTTCCATGGCAAATAAATAGACAATTGCCAGCTCCGTCTGCCCTGATTCCTGCATATAGCGTCCGGCCAAAAGCCTGCTGAGATCGGAACCGGAAAGTTCTCCGGCACGCTTGTAATACCTGGCTGCAGCGGCATAGTCTTTCAAAAAATAGGCGCTGTTAAACCCGGCGAAAAAGGGAAGTTGCCAATCCCAGGTGCGATACTTCATGCCGTAATCCAGAAGATCATTGGCCAGCTTAAACTGTTTAACATCCCAGGTAAGAAATGACTGAGCAAAATAGTAGGCATCCATATTGTATGGATCAAGCTTGACCGCGCCATGCAGCAATCGGGACATGGACATGTAGTCCGGCGGTACCGCCACCTGATTTGGTGCCTCATCAACAAGCCCACCGAAATACATCAACACCTTCAGCACCAACGATGCTGCTACCAGTTCTTTGAAGTCAGCTGCTACGGCTTTGAGTGCTGTCACCGAGGGGACGTAACCCAGCTTTTCCACAAACGGCTTATTCTTAAGATAAGTAGTAAAGGGAGTAATCAGTGCCAGATACAAAATAAGAAACACAACTCCGCTTGAGACTGTCCGCATCATGACCTACCTCATTTCCCGCCGGGCAAAGATTACTGCCGCAACGGATAAAAGAAGCCCGACATAAGCAATAAAATATGCGGCTGTCAGAAAAAGACCATTGAGGTGAAGCGGCAAACTATAAATTGCATTTACTTTAAGATCAAACGCTCCAAAATTGGGAAGGATGTAATAGAGGCCAATGGCAATCTGCTTAACAAAGGGAGAAAGTGTTTTGGATGCCGGGGAATTTATAAACTCATAGACCTGTTGCGTGACACCACCTACCAGAAATGTAGCGATAGCACCAAAAACCGGCAGAAAGAAGGATGTGCTTACGGTTGAAAAAAGGAAGGCAACCGCAATCAGCAGGATGTATTTGAGGGCATCAAACAGGATACAGAGTGCCATGGTCGACCAAACAATCGGTCTGTCAGGCGGATAGATAGCAGATGAATAAGTAACAACGGCAAAAGCGGCCGCGCCGAGAACGGCAGCAGCCAGCAGCACAAACAGGGCCACTCCACCGAAGCGGCCGATCATGTAGCTTTGTCGTGAAATCGGCAGTCCCAAAACGCTAAAGGTGTAACGGCGCTCAATATCTTTCCAGAGAGATGTTCCGCCCAGAAACACCGCCAGCAGCAGCAGGATAAATGATATCAGTGAGAGCGAGAGCGTCAGTGACAGTTCTGTTACCTGGCGCATAGAAAGTGAGGCTATGACCGGGATCAAAAGGAAGGCACACGCAGTAACCATAATGCCTTGGAAAACCCGATCACGGAAGATCCCTTTCAGGGTAATGCCAATAATTGTCGTCATAATCCATCCTTATTTCAGTCTGTTTCAAACCCAAAATATCACTTTGCAAGATCTTTCGCCAGTTTTTCAGCCGGTTTGCGGTAATAAGCGGTGGGAGGAGCGGTGCGGACAGCGGTGTTGAATGCAGTAATTGCTTTCTCTCTCTCGCCTACCTGCATATTAACAATCCCCAGACGGTAGGAATAAAAGGGGTTTCCGGTAAGTTCGATAAGGCGGGTTAAGGTCTTAACAGAATTAGCATACAGTTCTTTGGGTGTTGCTTTTTTTGCCATAATTTGGAGTTTGTCTATTTTAAGAAGCTTCTCCAAAAATGCAACTTCATGCTTACCAGGTTCTACCAGACCTTGATTTACTAAAGTCCTTGCACCAGTATAATCTCCATTGTTTATCAATACACTGGCCTTACTAATAAAGCCATACTGTCGGTTTATAAGTTCTCTCGGTAGTTGAATTGAGGTTATTATTAAATTTGCTTTCTCAATTTTGCCCCTTTTATAAAGAGCATTGGCAATTTCATTTTGAGCCGGTACAAAATCAGGTGACTTTCGCAACGTGTCTTGATAGAGCGCCAGATTATCCTGCCATAAAATCGTACGACTGGCAGTGCCATAGGTAGCAATGCAGCAAACAAGACAGAGTATCCCAGTTATGACCGGTTGATACTGCACTCGCTTTTCCCATCGGTAGACGGCAAACGTTAATCCAATAATAAAAAAGGCCGAAGGAATATACATATAACGCTCAGCAAGCGGCGTCCAAGTCTGCTTAAGCAACGGAATCATAAGCGCTGACGAGGCAATTGCTGCTGCACAGGCAAAAAAGTAGGCAATTAACGTTCGACGGGCCAGAACCCATAGGACAAAAACAAATAGCAAAATGCCGATCGGAATATAAAGGTCTGAGACATGGATAATTCCGAAATTGAGCGGGAACGGTATGAAAAGTTTTTTCAGATAGAACCCTGCCGCCTTCAAGACAAGGCAAATATTAAACAGCAATCCCGAACTTTTTTCGCCACCTACATGGCTAAAAACCTGAGTGACACCCGCGTCACCACGAGTAAATGCTCCAGTACGAAAAGCAAAATAGGCAGCGCCAGCGATGAAAAAAACAAGGAAATGCGGCAGGTTATTGAGAAGGGTGCCCCGAAATGAGCCTTTATTGTTTTCTCCTTTTGGGAGGTAAAAAGGGAGGAGAATGGCCGCCGGCATAAAAAATATGGCCGTCTCCTTGGCAAGACAGGCTACCAGCATACACAAAGCAGCCACTACCGATATCGCGATGTTTGTGGATTGGCGAAGTAACAACCAGACGGAAAGGAACAGAAAGAAACCAGCCAGTAAATCAGTTCTACCGGCAATCCAAGCAACAACTTCTGTATTAAGGGGGTGTACGGCAAAAAAAAGCGCCGCAATCAGCGGCACAAGACCAGAACGTATACCTTGCAGAAATGCTGCCTTACGTGCGATAGCAAAGACCAGTAACGTATTTAAAAGATGGAAAACAATGTTTTCCAGATGCATAAAACTCTCTTCAAGACCCCAGACATACTTGTCCATCATGTACGATACGACCAGGATCGGTCGGTAATAATTTCCACCACCTGAGGCAAAGATATTGTGTAGGGTAAAGTTATCAGTATTCAACAGGTAGGCATACATACCAGGGTCGTCAATGGAATTTAGCGGCGCAAATATTGCCGGATAATATACGCCAAGGACGGTAAATACCAGTAGTAGCAGGCTGGTTCGTGTGGATATTTCAGTATTCATTTGGGTCCCACAAAATAAATCATGAAATAAGTTTTAAATAAATGGTTTAGTTTTTAATAAAAAAAACGGAATGCCGAAACATCCCGTTTTTTTACCGTACTGTGTGCAGCCAATTACATCGTTGTCCAACCCGTCCCAAATGAATCAACGGCTGTTGTTAAAGTCGTATCGTCTGCTGTACCGGCAGTCACATCCTTTGTATAGATTGATGTACTATCGAAAGAGGAACCAAAGGCTTTGGTGCCGTTTTTATGCTGTGTCTCAACTGAATAGCCAGCATCAGCAGATGACATACCAACACCAACACCTGTTGAAGTTTTGCCAATCAAGATAACTCCAGGATCACCAACAGTAATGGTAACTCCCGATTTTGCGCCATAAACAGAAAGACCGGTTGTTGTAACAGAAAGAGTCAGAGTACCGGCAGCAAAGGCAGAGGGCACAAAGAAAAGAGAAATTGCGGCAAGAATAATTACTTTTTTCATGTTATTTTCCTTTCAAAGATTTATTTATAATCTACTTCAACAGGATATTCTTGGTTATCAGCCATGTAAGCTTCCATACCTGTTTTGAGGTTCTTCAGATCCGAGTTGGCAGCCGAATTGTAAGCCTTAGCCCTGTAGGCAGAGAACTGCGGGATAGCAATGGCTGCCAGGATACCGATGATCGCAACAACGATCAACAACTCGATCAGGGTAAAACCTTTGTTACTTCTGAACTTGTTTAACATAATGTTACTCCTTTCGTGGTTTGTGCCCTGTGGTCAGAGCTTGGTTGTGAAGTTACCATACTAATACGCAATATCAAGACCAAAATCAAAGACTTTCGCAACAACCTGTAATTATTACACTAGCAAAGGTTGCCTACGCCTTCACCGTCTTGTAGCAACTCATTACCGGCAGCATGCAGTGACAATTTTTGTCAGATATGTAATTTTCAAAACGCATACAACCCCGCTTACCATCATTCCTCCCCGCTATCCAGCCCAAACTTCGCCAATCGATAGCGGAACGAACGGAACGACATCCCCAGCAGCTCCCCCGCTTTCTTCTTCGCCCCGCCGGTCTTCTCCAGCGCCTTGAGCAGATATTTCTTCTCCAGATCTTCCAACAGCGGCTCCAGCATCATCCCTTCGTCAGGGATATTGCATTCGGCGGTGAGGCAGGGCGATTTCTGGACCAGCAACTGTTGCGGCAGGCTGCTCTCGGAAATAAGTGCCGGATCCAGAATCAGACTCCGCTCGATGCAGTTCTCCAGCTCACGGATGTTACCGGGGTAGGGATGATTCATCAGCGCCTTCAGCGCTCCGGGAGTGACTGCAGCCGGCTTGCTTTGTCCGTCCGCCTGATATTTTCGGCAGAAATTTTCGATCAGCAGCGGGATATCCTCGATCCGTTCCCGCAGCGGCGGCATGACGAGCTGAACGACGTTGAGGCGGTAAAACAGATCTTCGCGGAATGTCCCGTCCTTGACCTGACTTTCAAGATCACGGTTTGAGGCGCTGATGATGCGGACATCAGCCTTGCGCGTCACGGCGTCCCCCACCCGCTTGAATTCACGTTCCTGCAGCACCCGCAGCAGTTTGGTCTGCATCAACAGCGGCAACTCGCCGATCTCGTCCAGAAAAAGAGTGCCACCTTCTGCCTGCTCAAACAGGCCGGGCCGATCACCCACTGCGCCTGTAAAAGAACCCTTTTTATGCCCGAACAGCTCGCTTTCGATCAGATTTTCCGGGATAGCACCACAGTTGACGGCAACAAACGGTTTTGATTTACGCGGACTACAGATGTGAATCGAACGGGCTGCCAGCTCTTTTCCGGTGCCGCTTTCACCAAGAATCAACACACTGCTCTGACTGGCAGCCACCTTCTGGATCATGTCAAAAAGCTCACGCATTTTCTGGCTTTTGCCAATGATGCCGCAGAAACTGTCCCGTTCGCTGACACCTTTTTTTAGCAGAACGTTTTCTCGCTTTAACCCCTGCTTTTCAAGCGCGTTTTTGACCAGTTGCTTGATCTCTTCGTTCTTGAACGGCTTACAGATGTAATCGTATGCACCCAATTTCATCGCCTCCACCGCCTGCTCGGACGTTGAAAAGGCGGTCAGCATCAGCACGGCCGTTTCCGGCGAATTTTGTTTGATGCGCCCCAGTAACTCGATCCCGGACAGACCTGGCATATTTACATCGGACAGGACCAGATCAAACAGCGATGATTCCATCACGCGGAGCGCTTCCAATGCGGAGCTGGCCACGGTTACATTATACCCCTCGCGCTCCAGCAAGATAGAGAGGAACTCACGCATACTTAATTCATCATCTACAATCAGTATTCTTATAGTCATGCCTGCAACCCCCTATCCGAGACCCAATTTGTAAATGAGGATATTCGCAACCCCTTTGTTATTCTGACAGCTTACAGAAGAGTGCCGTTTTTTGTCATATCATATATACGCCCTTTTGTGAAGTGCGGCCATTGATTATAACCTATGGCATTGAATTGGAATAATTTTGCCTGGAGGATGTTATTTTCAGTTTTATATGGTATACAGTTCAAGTTTACTGGAGAACCTTTTCTCCTGATCACTTTATTCCATGCAAGGGGGCTGTACATGAGTGAAATTGTTGACGTCTATGCAAGAGAGATTCTGGATTCCCGTGGTAATCCGACTCTGGAAGTTGAAGTTTTTCTTGAATCTGGTGGTTTTGGGCGGGCCGCTGTACCATCCGGCGCTTCGACAGGTGAGCGCGAAGCCATGGAGCTGCGTGACGGTGATAAATCGCGTTATCTCGGTAAAGGTGTGCTGAAGGCGGTAGACAACGTAAACAATGTGATCGCCGAAGAGGTTATCGGCATGGAAGCCGAAGACCAGGTCGGTATCGATATGAAGATGATCGAACTGGACGGCACCGAATTCAAGACCAACCTTGGCGCCAATGCGATCCTCGGCGTATCACTGGCCGTAGCCAAGGCTGCAGCCGATGAAGCCGGTCAGCCACTCTATAAATACATTGGCGGAGCCAATGCCCGTGAATTGCCGTTGCCGATGATGAACATCATCAACGGCGGTGCCCACGCCGATAACAACGTTGATATTCAGGAATTCATGATCATGCCGGCAGGTGCATCTTGCTTCAAGGAAGCACTGCGTATGGGTGCAGAAATCTTCCATGCCCTGAAAGGCGTCCTGAAGAGCAAGGGATACAATACAGCCGTTGGCGACGAAGGTGGTTTTGCCCCCAACCTCAAATCCAACGAGGAGGCGCTGGAAGTCATTATGGAGGCGATCGTCAAGGCCGGTTACAAG
Source organism: Desulfuromonadaceae bacterium (assembly GCA_028681335.1). Taxonomy (GTDB): domain Bacteria; phylum Desulfobacterota; class Desulfuromonadia; order Geobacterales; family Pseudopelobacteraceae; genus JACRCG01. The sequence goes on from JAQUIT010000004.1 coordinate 174,831, forward strand.
CCAGGCGAAGACGTTCTTCTGGCACTGGACGTGGCCTCTTCCGAGCTGTTCAAAGACGGCAACTACACCCTGGAAAATGAAACTCAAAAAGTGAAGAGCCCGGCAGAGATGGTCGATTTCTACGAGAACCTCGTCAACAAGTACCCGATTATCTCCATCGAAGACGGCATGGCTGAAAACGACTGGGATGGCTGGAAACTACTCACCGACCGTCTTGGCAAACGGATTCAGATCGTTGGCGATGACCTCTTTGTCACCAATCCAAAAATCCTTAAAGAGGGTATCCAGAAGGGGATTGCCAACTCAATCCTGATCAAGCTGAACCAGATCGGCACCCTGACTGAAACCCTTGAAGCGATTGAAATGGCAAAACGGGCAGGATACACTACCGTCATCTCGCACCGCTCCGGTGAAACCGAAGACACCACCCTGGCCGACCTGGCTGTGGCGGTTAACTCCGGTCAGATCAAGACCGGTTCACTCTGCCGCACCGACCGGGTTGCCAAATACAACCAACTGCTTCGGATCGAGGATGAACTGGATACCACGTCACTGTTCAAAGGACACGACGTGTTCTACAACATTAAAAAATAAAGTTGCACATACACTGACACGAAAGGCGGAGAATTCTCCGCCTTTCGTTTATCTGCAAATCTGGAGGGACAAATGAATAACGACACCATTCTTTGGAACCGCTACAAGAAAGATCTCTGCTACTGCCCTGAAATTGGCCTCTCTCTTGATATCAGTCGTATGAAGTTTTCTGACGTCTTTTTTGCAGAGATGGAGCCCGCAATGCAGGGCGCATTCGCCGAAATGCACCAGTTGGAGGGAGGAGCAATTGCCAACCGTGACGAAGGACGCATGGTCGGTCATTACTGGCTGAGGAAGCCATCACTCTCTCCGACACCAGAGATTCGCCATGAGATCGAGGCGGCCATCGAACAGACCCTGTCATTCAGCTCAAAAATTCACAGCGGCGCCATAAGCGCTCAGAACAGCAGCATTTTCAGAAACGTTCTTATTATCGGCATCGGTGGCTCTGCGCTGGGACCTCAATTTGTCGCCGACGCGCTGACCTGCGCCACCGACCGCATGAAAACGTATTTTCTCGACAACACCGATCCTGACGGCTTCGACAAGGTTTTTACCGAACTGGGAGCGTCTATTTCACAGACCCTGACACTGGTCATATCAAAAAGCGGCTCAACCAAGGAAACCCGCAACGGGATGCTGGAGACCAAGGCTGCCTATCAGCGTGCCGGACTCGATTTTTCCCAGCATGCCGTGGCAGTTACCGGCCTGGGCAGCGAATTGGATAGACTGGCACGGGCCGAGGGATGGCTGGAGCGTTTTCCGATGTGGGACTGGGTCGGGGGACGGACGTCTGTCACCTCAGCGGTCGGTCTCCTGCCGGCGGCACTGCAGGGAATTGACATCAGGGCACTGCTGGAAGGCGCCAAAGCTTGCGACGCCGTTACCAGCAAACTGGAAACGACCGGCAATCCAGCGGCGGTCATGGCGCTGATGTGGCACTACGCCACTGACGGGCGCGGCACGAAAGACCTGGTCATGCTGCCGTACAAGGATCGCCTGCTGCTGTTTTCCCGCTATCTGCAGCAGCTGATCATGGAATCGATCGGCAAAGAACGTGACCGTGACGGCGTCGCCGTAAAACAGGGGCTGACAGTTTACGGCAACAAGGGGTCTACTGATCAGCACGCCTATGTGCAGCAGTTGCGCGATGGCGTGGCGAACTTCTTCATCACGTTTATCGAGGTACTGAGAGATCGGGACGGCAGCTCGATGCTCGTCGAGGACGGCGTTACCAGCGGAGATTTCCTCTTCGGATTTTTCCAGGGGACGCGGGCGGCGCTTTACGAGAATGGCCGGGAATCGATGACCATCACGATTAATCAGGTCGATGCATATACGGTCGGCGTCCTGATAGCGCTGTTCGAGAGGGCCGTGGGATTTTACGCCAGTGTCGTCAATATCAACGCCTACCATCAACCGGGTGTGGAAGCCGGCAAAAAAGCGGCCGGAGCCGTAATTGCACTTCAGAAATCGGTGATGGAGCTGTTGCAGCAGGAAAAGCGCAGCATGACAGCGGAGGCAATCGCGGACCTTCTCGGAAAGCCGGAAGAAGCGGAAATGGTTTTCGCCATACTGAGGCATCTGGCGGCAAATCCGGACAGGGGGGTTATTCAGAGGCACTCCGATCTGCTCACAGAGACAACATTCCGGATTGCCGAATAGTTTTTTCACAACCACCCCCTCCAAACCTCCACTTATCAAGGGAGGCTTAAAAACCTCCCCCCTGATAAGGGGGGATTGAGGGGGGTTGTTTTTTCACCCTTTCGGCTTCACCCGGCGGGTCGGGACCGCACTCCAAGGGTCGTCAGGCCAGGGATGCCTCGGGTAACGCCCCTTGAGCTCCTTTTTAACCTGCTGGTACGAACCATCCCAGAACCCGCGCAGATCACGGGTCACCTGAATCGGCCTTCCGGCTGGCGAGAGCAGATGCAACAGCACCGGAACCCTCCCCCCGCACACGGCCGGCCCGACCGCCAAACCGAACAGCTCCTGAAGCTTCACCGCCAGCACCGGAACTTCGGTGGAATAATCAATTCTGACCCGTGAGCCGCTCGGAACGGCGAGGTGGGTCGGTGTCAATTCATCCAGTTCACGCTGCTGCCGGTAATCCAGCCTATTCCTCAGGATCTCGGCAATATTGAGCTGAGCCGCTTTTTTCGCAGAGTTGACCCCTTCAAGAGAAGGTGCCAGCCACTCTTCAAGCGTGTCACACAGCGCGGCATCCGACACGTCCGGCCATTCCCGTTCCGGAAAGGCTGTGTGCAACAGCATCAGGCGCCCCTGCAGCTGACGGACCGCGTCATTCATCGACAGGAAGGTTAAAGCAGAGGCACGCAACGCAGCTATCACTGCGGGCACCGCCTGAACTGCCGAGGGGACGACCGCTTCAGCAGAAAGCTGAAGACTCCCCAACCGTTCCAGCCGCCTGCCAATCACCCGCCCCTCACGGTCATCCCAACTCACTACTACTTCTCTCCGTATATGCTGCACACGCTCCTCGCGGATGACAGCCTCGGATATTTCGGTTGCAAGATGAACGACCGCTTCAGCCTGATGTCCGGCATCAAGTGCCGGTGCTATAATATAGTCAGCCGACCTGACGGCACTCCGCTCCGAAATACGTGCCCCGCGCCCGCCGGAAAGCAGGTACCCGTCACCGGACGCTCTGCGCCTCGCAAGACGGTCAGGATATGCAGCCAGCAGCAGTCTGGAAATGCTGTCATCATCACCGTTCTCATACCGCCCCGTTTCAGCTGCGCCCAGAAAGCGCCGCAGCTGACCGGCAACCCGCTCCACGTTTTTTACTGCCGCTAGGTCCATCCGGCGCTCATTTCGCCCCGACAATTGCCACCCCTTAAGTGCCTCCAGTCGATCGGCAATATCGGAACTGCTGGTAGGTGGCGGCAAACTGCCCGGGATATGGCGGAACAGGTCGCGCTCAGAAAGCAGTGCCGCAACCCGGCACCCCAGGCCGGGACAGCACAGCTCTACGGAACGGAGCAGCAATCGGCCGAGGCGCGGGTGGAGAGGCATCCGCACAACTTCTCGCCCGGACGCGGTGATGCGCCCGCCCTCGTCGAACAGGTCCAACTCAACGAGGAGCCGCCGGGCAGACTCCTGTGCTGCGGCAGGCGGCGCATCAAGCCAGCCGAGCTGCAGCGGGTCAGTGACTCCCCAGGCCGCCAGCTCCAGGAGCAGTTGGGAAAGATCAGTTACACAGATCTCCGGAGGGGTGTGCTGAACCATCGCCTGCAGTGTATGCGGGGTATACAGACGGTAGCAGACTCCCGGAGCGGTACGTCCCGCCCGCCCAGCCCGCTGTTCGGCGGAGGCTCTTGATTCACGAACGGTGACCAGCCGGTTCAGACCATTGCCCGGGTCGTACTGCAGTCGCCGCGAAACACCGCAATCAATGACGGTCCGGACACCATCAATGGTCAGGCTGGTCTCCGCGATACTGGTGGCCAGTACGATCTTGCGGAGCTCCCCTCTCCGGATCACCTTCTGCTGCTCGGCTATCGGTAGATCGCCATAAAGCTGACAGACCATGACATCTCTGCTAACAACTGCGGATTCGGCCAGCTGCGCCGCGCAGGCACGGATTTCCCCTGAACCGGGGAGAAACGCCAGAATATCCCCTTCCGTTTCATTCAGCGCCCTTATAACCGCTGCAGCCATACGCTGGGCGAGACGACCATGCCCTTTATCATCAAGGTATCTCATCTCGACAGGAAACGAACGTCCTTCAGAGCTGATCACCGGCGCGTGCTCAAGCAGTCTGGCAAGCGGCTGAATGTCAAGCGTCGCCGACATCACCATGATCTTCAAGTCACTGCGCAGCTGCTGCACCTCACGGCAGAGAGCCAGCCCCAGATCAGCATGAATACTCCGCTCATGAAACTCGTCGAAGATGACCAGCGCAATACCGGCAAGCTCCGGATCACCCTGAATCCTGCGGGTCAGAATCCCCTCGGTCACCACCTCAATACGTGTTGCCTTGGAAGTACAGCTGTCAAAGCGCACCGAATACCCAACGGTCTTCCCGACCTCCTCACCCAGACACCCGGCCATCCAGCGTGCCGCCGACACCGCGGCGATCCGCCGCGGTTCCAGCATGACAATGCGACCGGCAGCGGGAGGAATACAGTCAAGCAGAGCCAATGGGACGCGCGTGGTTTTACCCGCGCCGGGAGAGGCATGGAGAATGACGCTCAGATTATGTTGAATGGATTGAAGTAACGCCGGCAGGATTTCGTCGATAGGAAGCTTAGTCAGCTTGTTCATTCATGGCCCCGGTTCGATAACCTTGCAGATCGAGCGCAACATACGTAAAACCGGCAGCTTTCACCAGCCTGATCACGTCATCGCGCAAGGTTGCGGATGCAAGTCTGAACTCAGCTTCGCCAAGCTCTATCCTCGCAACAGCGCCGTGATAACGCACCCGCAACGTCCGGAATCCCAGGCTCCGCAGCGATTCCTCGGCCTGGGCAACCTGAGCAACCCGTTCGGGAGTGATGGCGGTACCGTAGGGAAACCGGCTGGAGAGGCAGGCAAAAGCCGGTTTATCCCAGGTCGGCAGACCCATGGTGCGGGAGAGGTCGCGGATGTCCTGTTTGCTGAAACCGGCTTCCACAAGAGGGCTGCGCACCAGCAGCTCTTCGGCGGCTTTCCGGCCGGGGCGGTGGTCGGCGGCATCGTCGATGTTGGTGCCGTCCAGAACATGCTGCAAACCTTCCCGGTCGGCAATTTCACGCAACTTTCCGAACAGTTCCTTCTTGCAGTAATAGCAGCGGTTGCGGGGATTGTCGCGGAATTCCGGGAGGTCCATCTCAGAGGAAGCGATCACCCTATGCCGTCCGCCAATCTGTTCGGCCAGCGCGTACGCTTCGTTCAGTTCACGCTCCGGATAGGTCTTTGACGTAGCCGTAACCGCCAGCACCCGTTTTCCGAGCACTTCCACCGCCACAGCAAACAGAAGCGTCGAATCGACTCCACCGGAAAAACCGACCACGCAGCCACCCATGCCAGCCAGAATCGTGCGCAGTTTATCTGCTTTGTCGCCCGTTACCGTCGTCATAATAGCTGCTCCGTCACTTGAACTTACAGGATATAATCTGTTGAAAGAAAGTGTGATTTACGTTCACGCACAATGGTAGAGATGATCTCGCGATTGGCATCGGTCTCGCGCGCCGCCACGACGATTCTGATGGAGAAAATACGCAGGGCATCCGCCACGGACTGAGCGCCGTCAGCAGAGTTTTTACGCCCGTTGAAAGGAAAGCTGTCCGGGCTTCGCTGACACTGGCTGTTGATGTTGATGCGGCAGACCTGGTTGACCAGGGCATCAACCAACTGGGCCAGCAGATCGGTATTCTGCCCGAAGATACTGGCCTGCTGACCGTAGTTTGAAGCCACCACATACTCGATCGGTTCCCGAATGTCATCGAATGGGACCACCGCAACAACAGGTCCGAACTGTTCTTCATGGTAAACCCGCATGGCTGGAGTCACCGGATACAGCAACGCCGGATAAAAGAACGAGTCGCTTCTGACCCCGCCGCCGGGGTTGACGACACGCGCCCCCAGATTTTGAGCGTCAATGACCAGTCCCTCAAGATAAGCCGGTTTTTCCGGCTCCGGCAGCGGGGTAATGGTGACCCCCGGCTCCCACGGCATGCCGCAGGTGAGCGCATTTATTCCCGCGGACATCCGCTGCAGAAAGTCATCGGCTATCGATCTGTGCACGAACATGATCTTCAGGGCCGTGCAGCGCTGGCCGTTGAACGTCAGGCTCCCCTGGATACATTCGGCCACGGCCAGTTCGATATCGGCGTCTGGAAGGATAATCGCCGGATTCTTCGCATCCAGCCCGAGCACGCAACGGAGGCGGTGGGGTCGCGGGTGGACCGCCCGAAGGGCATCGGCGACACGATGGGTGCCGATAAAGCCGAGAACATCAACCTGTCCCGACGCCATCAGCGGCGGCACGACCGTTTCACCATCGCCATAGACCGTGTTGATGACGCCGGCCGGAAACGAATCACGGAATGCCTCCAACAGCGGCTGAAAAACCAGAATCCCGAAGCGGGGCGGCTTCAGCAGAATGGTGTTGCCCATCACCAGAGCCGGGATCAGCGTCGTGAAGGTTTCGTAGAGCGGGAAGTTATAGGGCCCCATGCAGAGCACCACCCCCAGCGGAGCGCGCCTGATCTGGCCGATGATCCCCTGCTGGATGACAAATCGGGATGATACCCGGTCAAGCTCTTTCAACGCCTCCAGCGTATCGTGGATATAGACAACCGTCCGGTCGAACTCCCGCTCAGCTTCCTGCAGCGATTTACCGATTTCCCACAGAAGAAGTGCGACAATCTCCGGGCGCTTTTTCAACATGGCAGCGGTAAATTTCTGGACACTCTGGATCCGCTCTCCCACCGACATGGTCGGCCAGACACCGCGGCCATTGGCATAGGCCCGTGCCGCCACGCCAAGCGTTTCAAGAGCCGCCGCTTCCGTCAGCAGCGGTGCTTCTCCAACAATTTTATGCCTGCATTCTTCAGCGGAACGTATGCAGACCGGAGAAAACACCTCCTGCAGCGATCCATCCCACCTGCGCAGATCGCCATCAATCAGGTAGTAATCCTGCCTGATCGGCTGCCAGTTACGGTACTGTTCGGGAAGAGTGTTCACGGCGGGAAAGAGTGATTTGATTGTATGTACCATGGGGGCAGCTTTCGTAGGTATTTGACTGCGCAGTCAGCGTAGGGTTTAAAAGCGCAATAATTATGTGCAAGAGATATTACTGACAAACTTAAAGGGCACCGCTTTAACGAATGCCCTGAAAGTGCCCGGAACTATTTGTGAACCATGCGTATCCGTCTACTATCTGAATGCCAAATATACTGGCATCCTTCATCTACGGTCAATAGAAAAGCCGCCTTGCGATTAAAAGAGCAGCTGAATCAACTCGCGATTTGTAACAACCTGGCGATTGAACCCGAACCCATAACGGACCACAACTGTATCGCCACATACGCGCCCCCCGCCCACAGAATCAAACTGAACGGATTTCTGAGCGCTACCTTGAGATCCTGAAACGAAGGGGTGCAGGCCGCAGAACAGGCATATAAAACAATGATTAGCAGGTATTCCGGAACCCATTGCGGCCGAAAATCCCACTGCAGCAGCAGATAATACCCGATCGCCAGCCACCCAAGCGGGGCAAGAGCTGTCGGAGCAGCAGAGAAAACAGTCGGAACGGCCCTGACGCTCCCGAGCACCCACCTCCCGCCAGACCTTACCGGCATGATACTAAACGAAGACGGCCGCCCCCCGGTAAGGAAGGCGGCCACAAAATGTGAAAGCTCATGCATGAACGTAAAGGGCAGACAGTAAAGGAGCGCGAGAAATGAAGCGGATTCAGACAGGCGACGGTGAAGTGCCCCCATAACCACGGAAACGATCAGAAAACCGATCACAAGTGGCGCATTATGCGGCAAACTATTCACGCTTCAACGTCTCCTTCAGTAAGCATCTGCTACCACGGTTTACGTTTATTCAGCGCCTGTGGAGGCGACCAAGGCCAGCATTGATACCATCTCCTCATGGATCTGGCCGTTACTTGCCACAATCCGGCCACTGAAGATGTCGAACGAAGAACCATCGAAGGAAGTCACCGTTCCTCCCGCTTCACGTACCAGAAGTACCCCCGCAGCCACATCCCACGCTTTCAACTTGAGTTCCCAAAAGCCGTCCAACCTGCCGGCTGCCACGTAGGCCAGATCAAGCGCTGCCGCACCGGCCCGGCGAATGCCCCGGGCTTTTTTTTGGAAGGCGATGAAATTGGCAAAATTATTGGCCGGGTCTGTGGCGCAATCATAAGGAAAACCGGTGCCGAGCAGCGAGTTTTTCAACGGAGAACTGGCTGACACCGACAGGCGCTTGCCGTTCAAATAGGCACCGCCCCCCTTGGTTGCCGTGAACAGTTCATCGTAAACCGGATTATAAATTACCCCCGCAACCATCTCACCCGACATCTCCAGCCCGATCGAACAACAGAACCAGGGGAAACCATGGGCATAGTTGGTCGTGCCGTCAACCGGATCAATGATCCAGCGACAGGGAGAACCGCCCTGAGCGTAATCCCCCTCCTCGGCGACGATGTCATGGTCGGGGAAGCACGAAAGCAGATGCTCCACAATCAAACGCTCCGACTCCTTATCAACCTCTGTCACCAGATCCTTGTCACCTTTCATCTCGATGTTCAGCGTTGAAGCGAAGCGTGACTTCTGGTAACGACCGGCGATTCCGGCTGCAACAACAGCCTCCTCAAGATATTCCTGGTAAGTAGTCATATCAGCGGCGTGGCACATTCAGCAGCGGCTGAATAAATTTATCGAAGACGACCCTCTGTTTTGCTGACAACAGATCGATATCCCCTTCGTTATCCAGCAAGAAGGTCCCGACACCGACGACTGTTTTTGCGAGATAGCCGGTCCCGGCAACGCTCTTTTCAATTTCATCGCCACGTTTGTGTATCAGGTTTTTCATCAAGACCAGGTCTACAATCATATCTTCCACTCCAGTTGGTTTAATGTACGCTTTCCGTTCAGGGAAAAGCATCTTCTTAATATATGCACCATCATGCACAGAACATCCACCACCAATCGTCCGCCTGTGAAGCGTTCATATCGGAGCATCTCCGCAAAAGGTATCGAAAAACCTACATATCTGCAACCTGTATAAAACAGCAGGCGAGGAAACTGTAGTGGGAGTAAATAAAAAATAGACAGTGCTCTCCACAAAGGCTGTGGATAACCTGTTGATAGAGAGAATCTACAGCAAAAAACCTCACGTATTCTTGGGGGTTTTGTCGGTTTGCACAACGAATAAGCACCGTCCGTAACCACCTGATATTACGTGTCAATAGTTATTTTTATCTACATACATTCCACTGTAATATTGTAACGGATCACCATTTTTAATGAAGACGTAACCGTGTGGATAACCAAGAGAAAAAAAGAAACATAACTACCCGCCATGGACAGCTTTTTATGGTCAGACTTTATACGTTTTAAAAGATCTCTCGTCGGACGACGCCACTGCCCATTGATTGAAGATGTTTTCTAAAAAACTCGTATCACACAGCAGTTGTCATATAAATGATTTCAGGATATTTTACCAGCGTTCAGCATCCCTCGCTTCAGTACATAAAAAGACTACTGCGATTACATCCTGAAATCACAACACGATCCCGAAAGAGTGCCATCATGCAAATCAACAACCTGCTCATTCATCTCCACAACAGCGTAGATTCCTTTTCTCTCAAAGTGCGCCATGTTGACCTTATCCGCACGGCTCTTCCTGATACGCGCATCAGCATCGCTGACGGGAACCATGATTTTCTTGAAAAACTCCCGGAAGCAGATTGTGTAATGACATGGGTATTCAAACCGGAGTGGTACGAAGGCGCCACAAAACTGCAGACACTTTTTACGCCCGCTGCCGGTCATGACTGGGTCGCTGCGGACCCCGCCGGCCGCGTAAACACATGTTACGGCAGTTTCCACGGCCGCATCATGCGCGAGAGCCTTCTCGCAATGATTCTGCACTTCAACCGCCAGACAGGAAAATCGCTTGAAGACCAGAAAAACAGGATTTGGGGACGCCTCGGCTATAACGGCAATGTGGCACTCTTCAGTCAGCAGGTTTTGATAGTCGGTTTTGGAGCTCTGGGACAGTCAATGGCCGAGCTGTTGAAAGCTTTCGGGGCTAAAGTTACCGCCGTCAAACGTGAGACAGCCGGAGACGCAAACTATCCCAACGTAGACAGTATAATTTCCTTTGCCGGATTAGAAGCGGAGCTCCCATCAGCCGACCACGTGGTTTTCGTGCTGCCGGGGGGGAGCGGGACTGACGGCATCTTTACCGCCCGCCACTTCAGTGCCATGAAGCCGGGAGCCCACCTCTACAACCTGGGGCGCGGCAACTGCTACCGGGAGGAAGACCTCTTGAGCGCCCTCAAGGATGGTCATCTGGCAGGCGCCGGGCTGGATGTCTTTGCCGAGGAACCGCTGAACCCGGCTTCACCTCTCTGGGAACAACCAAACGTTGTGATCACGCCCCATTCAAGCGCCATCAGCGTAGAATACATTGATCTCTTCATCGAGGAGTGGCTCGAGAAAATTCAAAAGATGTAACTGAGGCCATTTTTTTGGAATGTTTGTTTGTTACGTCAGGTGGCCCGGTATAAACAACAAGTGAGCCAGCCATATTCCGGAGCGACCGATCTGCTGAAGTCGCCACACTACCGGGTCATAAGCCAGGTGCATACCAGAAAGACCAACACCAGCAGCAGTAAAAGCCCCCATGACACCATGTTTAGACGCTTACTGTCGCCAGGCAAGAGCGCTTCCGCTTTAACCTCAGAGAGCTGAGTGCCGCTTTTTTTTGAGAAGAGCACGAAAACAATCATTCCAGCCGCACCCAGAAACAGCGTTGGCAGAGTGTCCATGAACGACGCATTCATTTTCCTGGTAATTATCAGGATCGACATCGTGAATCCGATGATCGCCATGGTAGCGCCAAACAGTTTGCCAAGCATACGGGGCAACAGCCTGAGTTCGGCTTTAACCTGATCGCTTATGCTTCCCACCGTTGCCTCCAATAACCATCTCAGTCCTGCCCATCGGCATCCCGGATGACCCACCCGTCCAATGCCCCTTGAAACTGTCCCGGCGGAAACCTAATCGTTGAAGTTTATTCTTGTTTTGACGACCAGCTTCCCGTCATGTTCAATTTCACAGACATACCGCCCCATGACACCGCTGGAAGTAACAAGAGCCTTGTGATCAGCGGAGGAATAGTTAGAGAAACGGAACCCGGACTGCGACGCTTTTTCTTTGGCACTCACCAGCGAAGTCCCTGCAGTCACCTCACGACAGTAGCGCAGCAGGTTTTTTCTGGTTTGATACCAGGTTGCCAGCGCTACCAGGCACAATAGAACGAAAAGAGCCGCAACAAGTTTAACTGTTTTCTCTATCATAGACATCCCTCGTCTCCTGCGTCGCCAGCGCACCCACCTCTAATCAAAGATCACCTGCGGGTTCAACTCGCCAGGTGAACGCCAATCGATGCCGTACTTCTGCTTTAGCACGGACTTCTTGGTACTCCAGTAGATATTGACAAAACCTTCACCGCCACGCAGCGGATGGTCGGCCAGCAACACTTTAACCTCGTCATCAATTACCTTGAAGACCCCGGCGTAGCGGGGGTCTCCCTCCACCGGGTCATGGGCAAGGCCGGAGCGTGTGCCGCCGTTTTGCACGGCCAGCGGTTCCACCTGAATGCTATTCACCGAATCGGCTTCGCACAGCGTCCGGCAGGCATCGAGGGTGTCAAAGGGGACGACCGCCCCGCAGCCATCGTAGATATATTCAGTACAGCGACCGGTTTTCTGGTTGAAGAAATATCTGCCCATCATCGCCTTGCACGAGCCGTTGACCGGCACAAGCCGGCACTTCTCAGGGAGGTCACCACCAAACATAACATCGGGCGAACAGCTGAGAACAGCGGTAACAACAGCCATGGAAACGGCACTGCCTGTGACATAACGACGCATATTCATAATGACTCTCCTGTGTTCTGTGCTGCAGCCGCTGCAAGGTGCCGCACTGTCAAATGCCACGCACCTACTCCGTGGCGGATGACACAACTTTAGCAGCAAGCGGCAAAAAAACAACAGAGCGTACTTTGGACAGCACCGATGCCCGGCAGATCACAGCCGCGCCGGTGGGAACACCCATTACGCCAGCCCGGCGGCCAACTCCCGCCAATGCACGATATCCAGCCGTTTACAGGCACGGGTGACGCAGACATAGAGAAGGTTGCGGTCAAGAGCAGAGTTCCTGAAATCCTTCGTATTCGGGTCGTACAGGATCACGTTGGCGAATTCAACCCCCTTGACCTGATGGGCAATCGTCACCAGTGCCCCCGGCTCGAAGGTCAGCTCGCCCTGCCGGTGCAACCCGCTTATTCCGCTTAACGCGTCGTGAAGCATCTTCTCGTCCGACTTTTTCTTGCAGATGACCGCCGTCAGGCCGTGCGGATCCTCGGCCACCAACTTCTCCACCAGCCGGCGCAACAGCGCCAGGGCGCTCTCCTCGTCCGCTGCCCTGTGATATTCGAGGGCGCCGGAATGCCTGCCGACCTGTTCACTCTCCCGGTTACTGATCCGTGATGCCAGCGCCATGATCTCCTTGGGGCAACGGTAGGAAACGGAGAGGGTTTCGTTGCTCACCCCCACCTCCTTCAGATGAGTATGAAAAATATCGAAGTCGGCAGAATCGACCCACGACAGGATCTTCTGTTTGCTGTCGGCGCTGAGCGTTATACTGTTGTGCTTGTCCGTGGCCGCAAGAATCGCCTCAAGCTCGAGGAGCGACAGGTCCTGCCCCTCATCAACAATGATATGGGCGTACCAACCGAGGGCTTCGCGCACCGGGCCATCCTTCTCGCGCAGCTGACAGAGCCGCAGCAGCACACTCAGATCGGCAAACGACACCGCCTGGCTTTTGACCGAGTATCGCCGGCGCAGATCGGCCAGAAACGCTTCCTTTGCCGTGCCATCGGCAAACAGGGCATCGAGAACGTACGGCTGGCCGTAAAAGCGCCACAGATCCTGAAGCGGCTCGGTCTCCCGCACCTCCGTAACATAACGGGCCAACAGACCGGACAGCTGCGACGATTTCTTCTGCGCTGTCAGAGTATCGCCCACAACCGGCTTGATGACCTTGCCGGTCAGGGCGGTGATGGCGCTCAACGCCCAGGCGCTGAACGTATCCACCCGCGTGCTGCCGAGCAGGTCGGAGGAAGTCTGCCGGACGTAGTTGCGGAGCACCTTGTTGAACATGAGGACCAGGCAGCGCTCAGGGGCAAATCGGCCCGGCTCGTTGAACTGCAGGCACGACAGCCGATGAAGGCTCACCACCGTCTTGCCGCTGCCGGCGCCGCCGGTGATCAGGGTACAGCCGTCGGTCGCTTCCGAGGTAATCATGTGGAACTGATCGGGGGAGATCAGAGAAACAATATCCACCATGCGATGATCCTGATTTGCCGCCTTGGTATCACTGGTCGTATGAAACTGCGTGGCGTTTTTAACCCAGCCGTCACCGGACAGTTCGTACAGGTCCTCGCCACACTCAATACGCCGCAGCGAGCGCTTCGTGATATCCACCGTGTCACGCCGGGTTATGACCCCTTCCCGCTCCCTCCCCTGAATGGTTTCAAAATATTCATCACCGGGGTCAAAGTCATAGAAAAAGCGCGAGATCGGTGCTTTGCGCCAGTCCACGACCAACGCCCGGTTGTCATGGGAGACAAACCCCTGTTTGCCGAGGAGGTATTCCTTGGCGCCGATCTTCCTGTCGCTGTCGTTGATCCCGACAATCCCGAAGTACGGGCTGTCGGTCATCTGGAAAGAGGTGAGGTATTTGGCCGGGTCGAACTTATCGTTTTCGATCAGCTTCTCGGTCAACGAGTTCTTCTCATGCCAGTTGACCGACTCAAGGCGTTCCTTCTCCAGTTCGGTCGTGTAGGCGACATGGCGGGCGATCTTCGCCCGGTTCTGCCGGGCCGTCTCCTCGATTGAGCTGAGCACGTCGGACAAACGCTGCTGTTCCTGCAAAACTATGTCAAATTGGGGTTGTTCACTCATATACGGTAGCAGCCGATCCTGTTAATTTTTTGAAATGGGTATGTGACGACGAGGCTGTTCCATGACGCTGGACAAAGCGAAAGGCCCTGGATTTGTCGGAGTTTTACCCCCTTTGCCAGAGCCTCATGATGAAAACAGTATACCTGTCCCGCGTCTCTATATACGCCTTATCAGCCTCTCCTGTCAATGCGCCACCCCGGGCACTCTTCCAGGAGCCCGCATCAAAATGGTTAACACTTCATTGCAGCCTCTTCCAGGGCCCGGGCCAGCTGATCCGGGCACGACGTATCCCCCTGGCAGGCGATCCCCTTCAGGCGCCGCACCGCTTCCGCCACCGCCATCCCCTTCACCAGCGCAGAAACCGCCTGGGTATTCCCAGCGCAGCCATCGATAAAATCGGCACTGACAATGAAACCTGCTTCAATCTCGATATCGATCCGACTGGCACACGAACCAACTGTTTCATAACGTAATTGCATTATCTATTACACTCCTTTTCCCATATAATCTGCATCAATTAGCAACTTGAATTGATTTAAGAAACGAACCCTATGTGCCTTCCCGCCAGCGTAACAGCCCAAATGCTACGGAGATTCATTTACGTCATGATCACCCCAGACATCCAGCCATTGCTGTTGTGGCGTCCTACTGTCACCATATTGAACAATAACGCCATCCTCCCGGTGGTATGAACAAGACCACCCCGGTTTGTCTGCATCAGGAAACGTCGGATAATCACGGGGATGATCCAGCGCACGGTAAGGAGCGGAATACGTCCCGTTATCCCTTGGCGGCGGACAGCGGTCGTCCCCGCTATACCACCCGGTCTCAGCACTGCCAAATTGTGGTGCCGTAAACATGGTTGCAATCAAAACAGCGGCATACGTTATCATGCATAACTCCTTTGATCCTTTTCCGGGGTATCGTTGCGAAAAAGCACTCTGTGTGTTTGTTGGCAGTAACGTGCTACCGGAACGAACCGCGTCCGCCCGGTTGCCAGCGCATTGCCGGGCAGGCGCTAAAGCGTTTCTGGTGCTCGGAGCAAAACGCCTGGCCGTTGAAACGCCCCGCATTGGCGAGACAGAAATCATACTCTTCTTCACTGATTTCCTGCCCGCAGAGAGCGCAGGTCAGCTGTTTCCGGTCGCTCATGGTCAACAAACGCTCCCTTTCACGTGTCACCCCTCAACAGAGTCAGAATGTACTTTTCCATAACGATCCCTTTTCAGGAGGAATGACGGTTTGACACATCGCATGTACCACTAGCACAGACATGCTTTTTGGGCAGATACGGACGAATACGGGCGAACACTTTATACACACTGCGCGCAACAGGATTTACCAACGGCATCGTTATAACGGCTCCCAAAATGCCATACAACGTTGAAGTCGGAAATGCCTGCCAAATTGCCCAAAAGGATTCTACGCCGCGATAGATTCTGCCGCTTCGGTCAATGGCATGTAGCTCGTACATGAAAGCATCCAGACCGATATGATACAGCTCCGGGTTAAAGTCCGGCGCATGTATATCCACAGCGACAAGTCTTCCGCCATGATCCTGGCGCAGATAATGTTCAATCTCCGCAGAACAGACAGAGCACGAACCGTCATAAAATATCCGGAGGGGGAAATCAGGTTTCAGATAGTTACGGCCACACATGATTATCTTCTTTTCTCATGGGCTTTTTTGCCGTGAACCCGTTCATAGGCTTTGCAAAAGGGGCAGAAATCCTGTTCGATGTTCTTCACAAAGTCAAACACCATCCCCTTCTGGTGATAGCGGGCGTGGAGGCAGACCGGGCAGAGTTCACATAACTTTGCCAAAGATCTATCAAGGGCTGTAGGTTCCGTGCTATTCATGCGTTGATCCTATCCTCTCCGGCTACTTTGCTGTTGTCTTCAGTTTAAACTAAATGAAACAATTACCGCTTACGCTAAATCGCTCTTAGTCTCATATTAAAATCAGTATACAGGAAAGTTACCTTCACATGCCACCCTCCAGTGCATTCAACCGCTTTTGAGCAATCTTTGTATTTGGCGACCCGGCATACGTGGTGACTCCGGATAAGTTGGTCGTTTTTTTAGTCTAAAGCTTGGTTATCTGCGTTCATTGGCGTGTTCAGCAATTCAACTGCCGATTTCAGATTTAAAGTTCATTCGCAAAAGGCCAGGCGAATAGAGCGCTCGCGCGGCCCATCAAACTCACAGAAATAAATCCCCTGCCAGGTACCCAGCCACATATTTCCGTGCCGGATTATCACCTGTACCGATGAACCATAAAAACCGGCCTTGATGTGCGCATCAGAGTTGCCTTCACTGTGGCGGAATCGATGGCTCTGCGGAACCAGCTCGTCACTGAACATCTCCATATCCCGGGCAACATCCGGATCGGCATTCTCGTTGATGGTCACGCCGGCAGTTGTATGCGGCACAAAGACGGTCAGCACGCCATCCTGCCAGCCGTTTTGTGCCATGACTTCGGCAATTTTTGAGGTAATTGAAACAAACTGGGTACGCCTGGCTGTTGAAACATGAAGCTCAGCTGTTTTCATGGTCAATTTCTCCGACTCGTTTTGAAATTATATGGAGAGAATTATCGCTATTTGCATGGAATTGAACAGCATTTTCTCTTCCTGCATGCGGATCAGCCACCGCTGTTATGAAAGTTATTGCTCTGTTCAGCTCTTCATACGCCCCTTCAATATTTTGTAACACATCATCATTGCAGAAGCGGATCACCCGCAATCCGAGAGAACCGAGAAACCCTGTTCGTTCCGCGTCATACTCAGCTGTTTCGGCGTGGCTGTCGCCATCGATCTCGATCACCAGCCGCAGCTGGGCGCAGTAAAAATCGACGATATACCCACCAACAGGTTTTTGCCGCAGGAATTTATAGGCGGCGAACTGCCGCATCCGCAGGATTTCCTGCCAGATTCTGGTTTCGGCAACCGTCGGGCTGTTGCGGTTTTCACGGGCGAGAGTGGTGAGTTTTTTGTTGTAGGGGAGATAGGCAGAATCGAAAGTTGGCGCAGCCCCGGAGTCAGAAGGCAACCCCAACCCCTCCCCGGCCCTCCCCTTATCAAGGGAGGGAGACAAACTATGACCTCCCCCCTGATAAGGGGGGACTGAGGGGGGTTGGTTTTGACTCAAGTATCATCTTCTCCTGTATACGGTGTTGCAACACCCTGCTACCGACCGCCCGTCAACAAATGACAGTTTATTCTTTCACCCACCACGTCGATTATCCTCAAACATCTCCACCGGCATCGAATGCCGCAACCGCCACTTAACCTTGGTCGGCCTCTCACTCTCAAAACTCACCAGATCCACCACCTCAGCCATTAAAAGGCCTCGTTACATCATTCCGCTTGTTATAGTCGCGGACAATGACACAGAGATATTCATCAATAAGCGCTTCGTAGATGCCGGGGGAAATTGGGTTCATCAAATTGAGGCCTCACAAGCTGTTAATACTATTTCACTAAAGCAACACAATCCTTACCACGAATCCGGCTCATATTCCATGAACGTTTTCTATGCAAAGATAATCCGTTCGAAATATGCCCTTGATTGTCAGTTGTTGGCACAAAGCTCATATGCTACCATCGCAGCTGCCAACGGAATTACATGCACCCTTCAAGACTGGACAGAAACCTCTATGTGCCTGATTGCCTTTGCCATAAACAGCCACCCAAAGTACCGCCTGGTACTGGCTGCCAACCGCGACGAGTTCCGCAACCGGGAGACCGACCCGGCCGCATACTGGAGCGCTGCCCCTCATCTGCTGGCGGGAAGGGACCGGCAGGCGGGCGGCACCTGGATCGGCGTTACTACCGGGGGCAAACTGGCGGCGATAACCAACTATCGAGACGCGAGACAACAGATAATCAATCCCCCCTCACGCGGCTCGCTGGTGGCCGACTATCTCTGTGACAATACCATGACTCCAGACGATCTACGGGCATACCTGGTAAAAGACGGCAACAGCTATGACGGCTTCAACCTCCTTTACGGCAGCTGCAGCGAACTGCATTACTTTACCAACCGGGGGGGCTCTTCCGGCCCGGTGAGGCCGGGAATCCATGCCATGTCAAACCACCTCCTCGACACCACCTGGCCAAAAGTCATCGTCGCAAAAGAGCGTTTGAACCACCTCTTGCAGCAGCCTGAACTTTCAGATGAAGCACTGCTCTCGCTGCTTTCAGACCCGGCGCCATTTGCCCACGAACAGCTTCCTGATACCGGCATCGGTCCTGAACGGGAACGATTCCTCTCTCCCCTCTTCATCAACGGCGACACCTATTGCACCCGCTCAACGACAGTGATCACGGTGGGGGTTGACGATCAGGTTACCTTTATGGAGCAGGTGCATGACATACCGCAGCCACGCTTCCAAAAGTTCACCTTTCGGCTTCCTTCTGCAGGTGGCATATGAACTTCCTCTTCCACATGCTGCTTTCCGGTGATGATGATCAGCTTATGGTGGGCAATTTCATGGGGGATTTTGTCAAGGGGCCGCTTCAGGAACGTTTCTCGCCAACTATCCGTCAGGGAGTGGCGCTGCACCGGCGCATAGATTCGTATGCCGAACGTCATCCGCTTTTCCGCCGGAGCCGACAACGCATTTCACAGGATTACGGCCTCTATCGCGGCGTGATGGTTGATATGTTCTACGATTATTATCTGGTAAACGCTTGGGATGAGTGGTGCGACGAACCGCTGGGAGAGTTTCTGATCAGGACACGCACCGTGGTCGAGAACAACATGAGTTCTCTGCCGACGGAGATGCACCGGCTCGTGCCGGTTATTTTTGAAGAGCTGTTGCCGACATACGGTACGGTGGAAGGCATTGCCACAGCACTCAGCCGCCTCTCACGCCGCATCACGCGTTCCAATCCTTTGAGTGGCGGCGAAGAGGAGCTGCTGCTTCATCATGATACCCTGCGTGATGATTTCCGTGGCTTTACGCCGGAGGTGTTTCGTTTTGCCGGCGAGATCATCACCGCATTCACTCCGTCCACATTTACCGTTGAAGAGACCTTTTAGGAACAAAGCAGATGATTTGCACCGCCCCTCCAGATTAGAATAAGACCTTCGTTATCTGATTTTGTAAGTAGCTATTTCTCCGTGTTATCCACACTCTTGCGGCCGTATTTGAAGCGCTGGACCGCAGCGGCTTCAAACTTTATTTCATCTACATCAAAATAACTATTGACACGATATATCGGCTAGTTACACGTACTGATTATTCATTGTGCAAACAGATAAAGGCCTCAATAATACGGAGCATTTTGTGGAGTCTATAAACTCTTTCCACAGGTTATCCACAGGCTCTGTGGAGAGCCACCACACTCATTAACTTGTAGCAATAAATTATACATTTTTAAATTTTAGACAGAAATCTTCCACAGGATTAAACCCTCAAGGCACATTCAGTTTTTTCGTTTCAGAAGGTGCTTGCACAGGCAACAGTGCCGATGTCATAATGCCGCATGACCTCAAAGAATGAGACCCCCATAGAAGTGATCCTTGAAAAATCATCTTCCGGAACCTGGACAGTGCCCGCCCCCCCCCAACGCCAGTTCAAACCATGGCAGCGCCTGTGGCTCACATCAGGCTTAATCTACCTCTTGATACTGGCCGGAAGTTTTTACATGATCATGCCCAACCAGGAGAGCATAGAGCGGCAAAGGGTCATGTCTGCCATGGAAGAGGTCAAGCGATACGACGGCCTGGCCTTTGCCGACGAGACACCACGGAAGATTTATGAGGTTTCCCGCTCATTGGGATATGACAAATGGATAGGGTATGTCCGCTCCGAGTACCATATCGGGCCGGAGGGCAATGCTGGTTTCAACTGGGTTGATAAAGTCTACCGCGACGCTCTCTCCGACCTTCCGGCAAAACGGAAACTTGGGGTGATGATCAGTATTGTCGCCTGGCTGATACCCATGTCGGCATTGTATGCAATGGGCCTGGTCGTGGATTGGATCAAACGACGGGCCAGAACCATCATCAAAGAGCGATAAGATCAGGGCTGCCTGCAAAGCTTACGCATACCGGGTACATCCCAGCACTGGCAGGTCAGATAACAGCGCAGTTTCCCACGAATCATCTCCCGATAACGTTCGGTTCAGCCAGCAGCAGTCTGTTTTTCGGAGTAATTTCCACAGGTATCAACTGAGTAGACACTTTATACCCCCGGGAACGCAGCCGTGACACCCTGGCGGCATCCATAGCAAGCGGACCATCCATCCACCCCTCAAGACCGCCGAGATCGGCACCCTTCAGATTATGGCAGCAGGGCAGTACGGCAATAACAGCCCCGGCTTCAACCGCCTTGTCGATAATCACATCCGTAAGCCCGCCACAGGCATGAGCAGAGACAACCAGATCGTTAGTATGCAACTGCACATCATTAATGTCGGTTTCCAGAAACCGGACACGATTCTTCAAACGGGGCCAGGCGGCGTTTAATGTTTCCGTTAATGTAGCAGCACTCTTGGGTAAGCACCGGTCTACAGCCAGAGCGACTGGCGAACTGTCATCCAGTAGCAGCAGGATCTGGGCCAGCAGCCCATGACCACAGGCCAGATCAACGACACGCCTGCCTCTGAAACGGCGACGCACCCGACGGGCAACCTCCCACGCTTCGTACAGCTCTTTACGCGGCAGGCAACCGGCCTGGCAGACAGTCCGGGCAATGGCATCAAAAAGGGTCTCACCGCCAAAGAGGTGAAGATCCTTTCCGGTCAGACGGCTTCGTGACGAACGGTCCAGGGAGTTGACGTTTATGTGTTCAGGGCTTGGTAGAGGCATGTATTCCGATGGTGATGGGTTTGCCGTCAACTGCGGCGGTGGTAGCGGGTTTCCCCGCGTACTGGCGACGACAGGAATTTTGCCGGATGCTAATTGAGTGGTTATTTCAGGTCAATTTTAATGCAGAGATTGTTGCCTTTTATTTCAACTGCCATTGCCATGAGCTGGCCACGCTTTTTCAAATGCCACGTTCACTCTCTGACCGAAAAACGGTCGATAGCATTGACACGGCTGATCTCAACCCTGTCTGTTGAACCATCTGGATAGACCTCGCTTGCAAGCCATGAAAGCTCTTCGTTCTCACGAACACCTGGCACGCTGATCCACCACGATTTGCTGCCACCTTGCGAGCCGTCACTCCAGCGGTAGCCACGCTGTTTCAGGAGATCCTTTTTATCAAAGGGGGCGCCTACAGCACTGATTCTGGCTGACACCTCCGCATAGGTATCCAGCAAGGCTTTGAAGACCGGGGTGTCGCTTACCGGCAGCCTTCCCAACAGGATTCCGAGCACCCCTTCGGCGTCATCCAGAGCACGGTGTGCGTTTATAAACAGGCCAAACTTGAAGAGCAGATATTCCAGGACCCTCGTGGAGATTCTCTCTGCCTGCCAGTCGATCTGATTAACAGTACATGCCCACGGAAGAGTTGCGAAAGCCTGGTAACGATTCTCGACAAATTTCCGGTCAAAAGCGGCGTTATGGGCAATCACCACCGATGCCTGGCTTGCAATACGGTTTACCTGATCATCGTCAAAAGATTGTCCCCTGACCATATCGTCCGTAATGCCGGTAATCTCGATGATTTCTTGCTGAAGCGGTCGCCCCGGGTCTTCGAAGCCGTTGTAGCGGTCGGTTATCCGGATGATCTCCGCCGTCACCGGATCGTATTCGAATGCGACGATTCCCAGTTCAATGATTTTATCTTCAGCGTAGTTGAGGCCGGTCGTCTCCGTGTCGAGGCAAATGCCAACCTTTGAACCCTGAACGGATCTTCCGCTGAAACCGCTCTCTTTCTCCAGGTTCAGCTTGCGCAACACTGAAAATTCACCGGTGGCACGAAGTGCCGTTATGGCGATCTCCGCTTCCAGTGCGTTCATTGGGTCCTTCTGAAAGTCTCTCGCTTTGGATGCTTTTAGCTGTTTTGATGAATGTGCCATGGTTAGAGCTGCCTCTTCCCACGCAGCATCTGCGTGAGCATACGGTCAAGAGATGATGCGAAGCGTTGCCGATCGGTGAGACTGAACTGCCCCGGCCCGCCCTGCGCAAATCCTTCCGAGCGCAGTTCCATCATCAGGTCGCGCATGGAAAGCCGTTCACCGATATTTTCCTCGGTGTAGAGCTCCCCTCTGGGGTCCAGGGCGATACCACCTTTGTCAACAATTCTGGCCGCAAGGGGAATGTCAGCGGTAATTACCAGGTCTTCGGACGCGGCATGTTCGGCGATATAGTCATCGGCCACATCAAAGCCGTCAGCGACAACGATGGATTCAATCAGTTCGGAGTTGTGCTTGCTCAGACTCTTGTTTGCCACAAGCAGGACGGGAAGAGTGAGTCTTTCGGAGGCACGAAAAATGATCTCTTTGATCACCCGTGGACAGGCATCGGCATCAACCCAAATTTTCAAGGGGCAGACTCTCTGTTGATCTGTTCCTTCAAAACGCTACTCGGCTTAAAGGTCAGTATCCGTCTGGCTTTAATGGTAATGGTCTCGCCGGTTTGCGGATTACGGCCACGGCGGTCAGCTTTTTGATTGACGATGAAGCTGCCGAAGCCTGATATTTTCAGGTTTTCTCCGGATTGAAGGGTACTCTTCATGAGTAAAAAAACCGCTTCCACCATCTCAATGGATTCTTTTTTTGTCAGGCCGATCCCTTCCTGAACCTTTTCAACGATGTCTGCTTTCGTCATTATCCCTCCCGTTAGTCCGTGTTTATACATACTACCTTCTGGCCACATCATTTTCCACTGTTTCCATGATCACCAGATATATTCCTTCGCTATCTCACGCTTGTCTTTACCGGAGAGTATATGCAGAATCCGCAGCTGTTTGAGCTTGTGGGGAGATAGCGATCCCAGAGGAATGTAGATTATTTTACGCCCCTGGCGGGCTGCCAGCTGTTTAAAGATGCTGCGGGGCGGTTTTGCCGCCACGTAAACCACATGCTTCTCGATTGAGTAATCCAGAGCGGCCATCAACAGAACCTCTGACCTCGTCGAAGCCATCTGATAATCAGGGTCCTGCCAAACGTCCATCAGACGTCGTGGCGGGTATGACAGGAGAAACCCACCGTATTCACACCGGCAGATTCCAGGCCCGACAATATTTTCAGCCGGAGCGGTGGCGTAAAAAGCCATATCCGACTCCTGTTCATGCTCGCCCAACCAGGTCATGCGGTAGGGATAGCGTTCTTTGTGGCGGTCCTCATCGAAAATGACCACCAAACATCCTACCCCACCCTTTGCCCGCTGCTGTTCCCTGACATAGATGGCTCCTTCGTGGATATTGCGGAGTGTTTCCCGCATATCAATACCATCCAGAAGCGAAGTACTGAATTTTTCACTACGGCTTAGTTCTTCCGAGAGCTGCATATCCCCCTTGCGTTTGAGAAAGCGGCCATAGTCCTCAATAGCAATATCTTCCTGAGGATAGGAACAGATGGACGGATCATCAAAACCCTCCAGCCACTCACCGGGATGCTTTTCCCGCTTGCGTTTGAGCATGCCCGCCCGCGAGAGACTCTTGCTCCGTTTCTGGCGTGGCCGGAAACATATCTGGCGGCTGCCGCCCCAGAGCTCTTCAGGGGAGATACTGATGGTAGCAAGGTCGCTGCTCTCAGCTTGCCACGGATAAAATGTCGCGAGACGGCAGAACGCATAGGCAAAATTGTCATCAACACATCCGCGTGCCGCTGCCAATAGTTGAAAGAGATCCGGCAACAGCATGCCACCCTGCAATGCATAATTACGTGAGAAGCGGAAAAAAGACCGTTTCTGCCAGATGTGCACGGGTTCCCCGGTCTCCTGGCGATAGTGCCTGGCCGCCTCGCAGAAAAGGCGATAGATGAGGCGCTGCCGGTCAAGGAAAGATCCTTCTTTGCCAAGATGGCGTGCGGCCCTGAGGATGGCGTTACCCAGAAGCGTGTCTTCAGGAACGTCCTGTTTACCGCCCTGTATCAGCTCCAGAGCGTTGAAGCTTTTACGCAACCCCGAACCTCTCTCCACAGGTTCCTCGGGAAGAGGGCCACGGCGATGCTCATAGACTGCCGATAGGAAGGGAAACTCGGCAAGTATTTCACGGCATGATTCCGGGTGCAGATTCCAGAGATTGATGCCGTCTCGCTTGATTCGCTCCAGCGGCTCAGCCTGTGGTGCATCGAAGAGATGTTTGACCCGTTCCAGGTGGGCCATGCCGCAGACATAGAGGACCTTCCGGTACTTTTCAGCCAAGCCGCGCAGACGGAAGGCCATACCCTGTTCACGACGCTGATCCTCACGACAGGGGATCTGCCCGTCACAGGCTTTGAGGTATTCGTGGTAGTAGGCCTGTAAGCCTATGCGACAAATGCTGTAGGAATCAGGAAGCTGTTCATGATGTCTCGGATAGCTGTCGGTATCGACATCAACAAAATGCAGCGGCAGGTCAAGCTCAAGCGCCCGTCGAGCCGCCTCCACCAGTGGATCCGCCGGTTCAACGAGCAGGTAGACCGTTTCGCCATTCCCCTGTACAGAGCCCTTCTTCACCTCCGTCTGGTAGCTGATAACAGTGATTTCCGGAAGCCTACGCAGCGCTCGCACAAAAGAGGACTGGAGCGTGGCGGGCAGTTCTATAGCCACCGCATCGGGACGTACCTGATGAAATGCCATACGCACCAACTGGGCAAACTCCATCCGATAATGAAGCACCGGCAGGGCATGAATTGGTCCAAATGTTTCAAGATAGAGGCGCTGTGTCATGGCTCAGTCGAGGTAGGAGAGAGCTTCGTTTCCGAGGACGCGGGTGACGGATAGTCTCAACAACTCCGTTGGTGGAGTGCCGCCCGCAGCAGACATCTTGAGCGCATAGCGAGCGATATTGATACCGTCCCTCACGGAATAGAGTTCATCATTCTTGTGGGCACGTTGTAGGAAGGTGACCACATATTTCAGGATTTCACTGTCGGCAAATGGCAGGTTTTCCTTGAGAATGGTCAACTCCTCATCCGCCTCTGGAAAGTCGATATATATCTGGGGCTGCAACCGTGAGTGGATATACTCCGGGATCTCGAACGTCGAAGCGTCTTCATTCATGGTGACGACGATACGGAAATCCCGCTCGGCAGGTATGCGCAGGCCGGTGACAATCGACTCCACATAGCGGCGGTCATCCAGGAGCGGCGCCAGCGAAGCCCACGCTTTTTCGCTCATGCGGTTACCTTCATCCAGAATCAGTATACCGCCGGTAAGCATGGCCGAGACCAGTGACGAAGCAGCATACTGGATCTTGGCGTCGGGACCGATCACCGGAGTGACAATCAGATCTTCAGGCCGCGTGTCCATAGTTGCTTGAAACAGGTATACCGGTCTTTCCAGGCGTTTTGCGGCAGCATATGCAAGCGTGGTTTTCCCCACGCCAGGCTTTCCGATCAGCCGGGGATTGAAGGGGATGTCACGCTCGTCAATAACCATCCAGGCCGCCAGGAGTTGCAAAAGCAACTCATCCTGCCCAACCCACTGCAGATTGAGCTCTACCGGCCTGGCGAGAGAAAGTGTAATACCGTCAACTGTTACCTGATTCATATCAATAGCTCCATATGTTACGCTGTATTCAAGCCCATACATGTAATTTCTTCAGCAATTTGACCACACTATGGCGGCGAAGACAATCGTTGTTGTTCTCCCGACAAGACCGGTAATTCATCGTCGGTATCTGCGGCTCTGTACTCTCAAACTAAAACAGGACCATGCTGGTTGCATGACCCTGTTTTAGTTTATTCAGTGATTCTAGATAGTTGGTGGTGCCCGAAGCCGGAATCGAACCGGCACAGAGTTTCCTCCGAGGGATTTTAAGTCCCTTGCGTCTACCAGTTCCGCCATTCGGGCAAAATTACGGTAGCCTGTTTATCAACAGTTTACGCGTTCTTTAAGCTCTTTACCGGTTTTGAAGAAAGGCGTCTTCTTTGATGGAATACGCACAACTTCACCGCTTTTAGGATTTCTCGCCTCACGTCCAAGACGCTCACGAATAGTGAAACTGCCGAATCCGCGGATTTCTACTTTATCACCGGATTTAAGTGCCTCTTCAATTGAGTCAAAAACAGTATTGACAACAATTTCCGAAACCTTGACATTCAGCATTCCGTGCGATTGAACTAGTTTTTCAATGAGTTCACTTTTGGTCATACGTCCCTCTGGCACACAGTAGATTAATTGGTTCTGTTGTTTAAACCCTTTTTCAGCAAATCACCAAACGTTGATGTAGACTCACCCTGTGATCCCATGTACTGCTCAAAATCGGCCTTTTCTGCAGCAACATGCACCGATTTGATAGAGAGGGAAATACGGCGTTCTTTTGGATCGCAGCTCAATACGACAGCTTCCAGCTTATCGCCGATTGCAGCAAATTCCTTGGCTGATGCAACCTTTTCACGAGACAGTTCGGATACGTGAATCAAGCCCTCGATGCCTTCTTCAAGCTCGACAAATATCCCGAAGTCGGTCAGTGACGTTACTTTCCCTGTTACCAGCGCTCCGGCACGATATTTACCCGGGGCTAGGCTCCACGGATCGGGCTCAAGCTGCTTGATACCGAGCGAAAGCCGCTCATTTTCAACATCAACTTTCAACACAACAGCCTGAACAAGGCTGCCTTTTTCGTAGACATCACCAGGATGCTTGATACGCTTTGTCCACGACATGTCGGAAACATGTACCAGACCGTCGATACCATCTTCGATGCCGATAAACATACCGAAATCGGTCATGTTCTTGATCTGGCCTTCAATTCTGGTGCCGGCTGGGTATTTTTCAGCAATTGTAGTCCATGGGTTCTCGGAAACCTGTTTCAGACCCAGAGAAATTTTACGGTTGCCCATGTCGATGCCGAGAATAACGGTCTCAACTTCGTCACCGATATTCAGAACATCAGCTGCACGACGCACTCTCTTTGTCCATGACATTTCCGAAACGTGGATCAGACCTTCAATACCAGGCTCCAGCTCAACAAATGCACCGTACTCCATCAAACTGACGACCCGGCCACTCACGCGTCCGCCGATCGGGAATTTGGCAGGTACATCAAGCCATGGGTCAGCAAGCGTCTGCTTGATGCCAAGTGAGATTTTACCTTTAGTACGGTCAAACTTAAGTACCTTGGCAGTAATCTGCTGTCCCGGTTTGAGGACGTCAGTCGGTTTCCCGACTCTTCCCCAGGAGAGATCTGAAACATGAAGTAAACCGTCAACACCGCCAAGATCGACAAAAGCGCCATAGTCGGTAACATTCTTGATTGTGCCTTCTACAATCTGGCCTTCCTCAAGCTTTTCAAGGGTAACGTCGCGAATAGATGCACGCTCCTCTTCAAGAACTGCACGGCGGGACAGCACGATGTTGTCGCGGCGCTGATTGATCTTGATAACCTTGAAGCGTCCCTGTACCCCAATGTAGCTGTCGGAATCGGATGAAGGACGAATATCAACCTGTGAAGAGGGCAGGAATGCCTGAACGCCGATGTCTACGGTGAAACCACCGTTAACCTTACCTGTGATGGTGCCTTCAATGATGCCGCCTTCCTGGCATGCGTCACCGATCTTATCCCATGCGGAAAGGTAGTCTGCTTTCTTTTTGGAAAGAACGTACCCTTTTTTGCCATCCTGGCGAGTCATCAGCACGCGAATCTTGTCGCCGACCTGCACAGAAACTTCACCATCAGCATCGCGGAATTCTGCCGTAGGAACATGACCTTCCGACTTTAATCCGATGTCAACAAGGACCGTATCCTGATCCACGCGCACAACAGTTCCCTCTATAATTTTATCCCGTTCGGGACGATCTTTTAAACTTTCAGTGAAAAGCGCTGCAAATTCACTGCTCTGCTGTTCGCCGTCGAGCTCCTCATTATCTTCTCCGGCAGCGTCAAGCCTTTTGAAATCAACCATTACACCATACCCCCTGGACGTTTATCGTTCTTCTATTTTTTATTGAGCTTGGCAATGTAGCAATATGAGCCAAATATTTCAATCGCTTTTATTCAATTCCTCAATTTTGTTCATAACTTCGTCAATTATCCACTTCGGTGTCGAAGCACCGGCAGTGACTCCAACTCGTTCAGCATCCTTAAACCATGCCGGATCAATCTCATCTGCCGTTTCAATCTGATAGGTCTGCGATTGTATCTCGGAACACACCTCAAACAGGCGGCGGGTATTGGCACTATTGAAGCCACCGACCACAAGCATGCAGTCTACGCTGCTCGACAGCTTCTTTGCTTCTTCCTGACGGACTGCAGTCGCATCACAGATTGTGTTGTAGACACGTATCTCGCCACAACGGAGCAGACATTCAGATACAACATTTTTGAGATTTTCGAACGCCTGGGTTGTCTGAGCCACCACACCTATTTTACGCATTTTTGGCAGTTTTTTGACACCTTCACCTGACGCTACAACGAAAATCTTCTCACCCCCGTAAGAAACAATACCCTGCACTTCTGGATGATCAGCATCTCCGACAACAACAACTCCGTAGCCGGCTTCCGACAGACTCTTCACGTGTTCCTGGGCTTTTTTTACGAACGGGCATGTCGCATCGACAATATCGAGCCCTTTCTGCTTTGCCTCGTTGATTTCTTTGAGAGTAACACCGTGAGAGCGTATGATTATCGTCCCTTTTTCAAGATCATCAAGTGAATCAAGAACGCTGACACCTAACTCTTCCAGCCTGCCGACAACCTGTGGTGAATGAATGATCGGTCCAAGCGTAAAGGTTTTCTGATCAGTTCCGGCTGTTTCAAAGGCCATCTGCGTCGCGCGCTTTACCCCGAAGCAGAAACCGGCCTGATGTGCAAGGATGACTTTCATGGTGAAGATTCCAGGTCGCTAATTTTATTACGACACATTTTAACCATCAGGGCCAACACCTCGTCAATAGTGAGGCGCGATGAATCAACAGCGACGGCATCATCGGCCTGCCTGAGCGGCGCAAGATCCCTCTCGGAGTCCTGACGGTCCCGCTCGATGACGTCGGCAGTCGTCTCTTCCAGCGTAACCGTTTCGCCTTTGGCGGTCAGCTCTTCGCAGCGTCTTCTGGCACGCTCTTCCACAGAGGCGCTCAGATAGAATTTCATCTCAGCATCAGGAAAAACCACCGTTCCGATATCCCGCCCTTCGAGGACGACGCCGCCTCTCCTGCCCATCTGCTGCTGTGATTTTAATAATGCTTCCCGCACAGGTTTCAGAGTTGAAGTGCGTGAAGTTAACAGCGACATTTCCGCTGTACGGATCTGATCCGTCACATCCATGCCGTTGGCCCGCACCACCTGTCGGCCGGAAACGGCTTCAAGCTGTATATCGATGTTTTTGCAAAAGTGCCCCACAGCAGCGGTATCGCCCAGATCTACGCCGGCACAATCAAGCAGCAAAGCAGCAGCACGGTACATCGCACCGGTATCTATCTGAATATAGCCGAGGCGTGCTGCCAGCAGCCGTGCAATGGTACTTTTCCCGGCACCGGAGGGGCCGTCTATCGCTATGACAATGCCGTCAGGTCGTGAGAGCATTGGCTATTTCCCGGCAACTTTTTCGAGAAGCGGAAAAAACGTTGGAAAAGAGGTTGCAACACAGGCGATGTCCGTCACCGTTATCGCGCTGGAAGCTACCAGGGCGGCAACTGACATCGACATGGCGATGCGATGGTCTCCACAACTGTCTACCGTACCACCCAAAAGCTGTTCTGAACCGGTAATGTCCATACCGTCTTCAGACTCGGTAACCACAATCCCGAGCGCCCTCAGGTTGTCTGCCATGGCGGTGATCCGGTCAGTTTCTTTTACCCGCAGTTCCTTGGCATCCCTGACAACGGTGACACCTTCCGCCAGCGCAGCGGCAACACAGATTGCCGGAAATTCATCAATAGCACGCGGAACGACGGCACCGGAAATAGAGATCCCTTTCAGGCGGGAGGAGCGCACCAGAATGTCTGCGACCGGCTCACCGGAAACTTCCCGCTGGTCCAACAGCTGAATATCGCCGCCCATGGACTGCAAGATGTCGATTATGCCGGTGCGGGAAGGATTTACTCCGACATTTTTGATCAGCAGTTCGGAATGCGGCGTAATCAGGGCAGCCACCATAAAAAAAGCAGCTGAGGATATATCTCCCGGCACGGTTACTTCCTGCCCCGTCAGCTCAACGCCACCACGTACCGTTACCGACTTGTCGCCTCTGACCAGCGATGCACCAAACAGCTTGAACATGCGCTCGGAGTGATCGCGTGACAGACTCGGCTCACTGACACTCGTTTCACCTGCGGCATAGAGCCCTGCCAGCATGATTGAAGATTTGATCTGGGCGCTCGATACCGGAGATTGATACGCAATTCCCTGCAGAGAACCGCCATCAATGGCCAAGGGTGCCAGGGTGCCGCCTTTGCGGCCTGATATGCGGGCTCCCATCAGAGTAAGAGGTTCAACAACCCGTTTCATGGGACGTTTGCGCAGATATTGGTCGCCGGTCACAACCGAAAAGAATGACTGTCCGGAAAGAATACCGGTTATCAGCCTGATTGTTGTCCCCGAATTTCCGCAGTCAAGGACATCGGCAGGCTCGTTCAATCCATAAAGACCGCGCCCGGTGATTTTAACCGTCTCACCATCGTCATTGATTTCAACACCCATGGCACGAAAAGCATGCATGGTCGACAGGTTATCCTCTCCGCGGAGAAAGCCGCGGACCGTTGTGACACCGTTGGCTATTGCCCCGAGCATGATTGAGCGGTGCGAAATGGATTTGTCTCCCGGGACGGTTATCTCGCCCCGGACTGAAGCTGCTGGTTGTATTGTAATAGAATCCACAGGTTCTCCAGTGATAAAATGTAGTTAAACGATCCCATCCCGAAACTGTTTGGCGGTTGTAAAAAACTCCGTTAAACCTGCCTGATCGCTGCAGTCAATGCGCCGGCGAAGCTCGGCAAGGCTGGCAGAAAAACCGTCAATACTGGCAAGCATCGCCTCCCTGTTCATCAAGGAAATATCGCGCCACATGGCCGGGTCGGAAGAGGCAATGCGTGTAAAGTCACGGAATCCACCCGCCGAATAGGAGAGGACATTTTCACCCTCGACATCGGCCGTGCCAACCGCATGCACAAGAGCGTACGCAACAGCATGAGGAAGGTGCGATATCTCGGCAAAGATCCTGTCATGATGCCCTGGGTCCATACTGCACACAGCGGCACCGGCGGCCGTCCATAGCCGTGAGACCGTTTCAATTGCATCGGGGTCGGCACTCAGCCCAGGTGTCAAGACACAGCGTTTGCCGGCAAACAGCTCCGGAAAGGCCGCGCCAGCGCCCGAATGTTCTGTTCCGGCAATTGGGTGGCCGCCAACGAACCTGCAGCCTGCCTGCATGAGAGCGTCACACTGATTGACAACGGCCGTCTTGACACTGCCGCCATCAGTAACGATACAACCAGGGGGAAGTGAAGCGGAAATATTCCGCACGACAGCAGCAATTGCACAGACCGGAACGGAGACAAAGACAACGTCCGCACCAGAGACTCCGGAAAGAGCATCTGTGGCTATCTCGTCCACTATCCCCAGTGAAAGTGCCTTGGCAAGATTGTCAGTATCGGTATCGACGCCGACGATGCGGCCAACGACTCCAGCCCTGCGGAGCGCCATGGCAAAAGAGCCACCGATCAGCCCCACACCGATTACAGTTAGTTGTTTAATAATCATCGGACAGGCACCCTACATCGACCGGGGATACGAACCGAGGATTTTCAAAAACTGGCAGCACTGTTTGAGGTCATCAAGAGCGGCCTGAACCTCCGGATCGGAAAAATGCCCGAAGAAATCCACGAAAAAAATGTATTCCCAGGCTTTCTTCTTGAACGGACGCGATTCAATCTTGGAGAGATTTATGCCGCGTGAAGCAAATGGCTCCAACATCCGGCAGAGGATTCCCGGTTCATCCTTAACGGAGAACATCACCGAAGTCTTGTCATTGCCGGAGCGATCACACCCTTTACGGGAAATAGTCAGGAAGCGGGTAAAATTATTGACCTGATCTTCAATGCGACTGCGGACCACCTTGAGATCATAGAGAGATGCGGCCAGTTCGCTGGCTATCGCTGCTGAGGTGTAATCATCACTGACTATCTGGGCAGCAACAGCGGTCGAAGCAACATCAACCGTAGGAATTCCTGACAGGTTTTCATCCAGCCACTGCCGACACTGGGCGATTGGCTGGGCATGGGAATATACCTTTTTGATATCCTCAATCCGCCCGGTACGGGAGAGGAGATCATGATGAACTTCAAGCAGAATTTCGCCGGTTATCTGCAGGCCACTTTCCACAAACATGTCGAGAGTATGCGAAACGACACCCTCGGTGGAGTTTTCAACCGGCACAACGCCATAAAGTGCCCTCCCCTTTTCAACCTCTTCAAAAACTGCAGGGATTGACTTCATGGGAACCAGTTCGGCCGAGAGCCCGAACTGCTGCATGGTAGCCAGATGACTGAACGTCGCCTTCGGCCCCAGAAAAGCAACCTTCATCGGTGACTCAAGCGCCAGACAAGCCGAAATAATTTCACGGTAAATACTTTTAAGGGCATCATTGGGGAAAGGCCCCGGATTTCTGTTCTGGAGGCGGTCATAAATCTGACGCTCGCGCCCTGGAACGTGGAAATCAAGATTGTTACCCGATTTCAGCCGTCCGACCTCAAGCACTATCTGCGACCGTTCATTCAGAAGGTCAAGGATGGCATCATCAACACTATCAATACGTGAGCGAAGATCCTGAATGGTTAACGTACTCTTTTGCAAAGGAAACCGCCTGGAGGGTAGTCGTAATATGAAGCTAAAAAAGAGGGTTAATGTAAAACATGGGGTAAGAAAAAGCAACCGTTTTTAGTACAGTTAGAAGCCTTTTCTACCCGTTTTTTCGCCACGACGAGAATGTACCGGACTGATCGAAACGCTCCCAGGAAACCGCAACGGATCAACAGTAGTGGTCATTCAGCTCCAAACCGCACAAGCCAGCCGTCAAAAACGGCGACCTTCTCTTTACCAAAAGGGAGCAGTTTTTCCCTCACCCGCTCAACCGGCTTGCGTTCGCTCAACCGGCCGGGTTTCTTTGAATAAAACAAATCGGCAAAACAGATAATCTGCTCGGGAAGCGACTGAGGACACATATCACGCTGCGGAAGCGGCAATTTCTGCCGAACAATATCTTCACAGGTCAAACCGACACCGGTGTGACGCTCACACACCAGAGCATGGAGAGGGTACCCCTCCCGCTCGAGAATTGCACGCCCGAGAACACCATGCATTATGTACGGATTCCCGCCATGCAAACCGAGCCCCGCTGCATCTACCTGACAAACACCGATGTCATGCAACAGGGCAGCATCGGCAATAAACAGACGGTCTTCCTCCGATAACGACAGTCGCCCTGCAACCTCAAGGGCAAGAGCAGCGACGCAGCGACTGTGTTCAAGAACAATCTCGAAAGGATCTCCATCAAGATAACGAGCCAACAACGTGGTAGTCCACACGACACACACTCCAGTCAATATTTTGAACATATATTTTGTTTTCACCAGACAAAAATGTCAATAAACCGGCACGCAATCACAACATACTGTTTTTACACGACATTCAAGTTGGCACAGGTTGTGCTTAACACTTAAATACGAACACCACCTCATATAGGTGCCTCAGCAATACTGGTCAGAGGAGTCAACCATGTACGCAAAATTTCCATTCTATTCGGTAGCCCAGATGTACGCGCTAACCCTGAACACCCCGGTTGCAATCATGCTCGGAGAAGACCAGCAGTATTGGGTGATAGATCAGGACAACGAGTTGAAGTTCAAACAGAAAGGGTGTTCACTGATGTCATACGCGGCCTAGATAACGTAGCATAACGAAGGATATCCGGAGTTGGAGTGGCATTCTACAAGCTAATCTTCCTGATAAATGATAGAACTTCTCCAGTTAAAAGCTTCAAGTTGTGCTGCCAGAAGCTGGTCGAGAGACACACCACATTCAACAAGCAGAAGAGTTACCGCAGCAAAATCAGTCACCTCAAGCTTTTCAGTTAACATCAACATCTTCCCGAGTTTTCCTTCCCGCTTTAACAGAGCAGAGCTTACATCGTCGTTGAGGTTAAGGTTTGAAATAATCTCATCCATCGGTGTTTCAAACAGCACATCCAGCAGCGACAGAATACCGACCATGAAGGCTGCTTCCGCCTGTTCATCGCTGGCAGCACGACCGGATACCTGCTTCAGCATAATTTCCATAAGCCGGCCACGTATCGCAGCCATCTCCAGCAGCGGATGATTTAAACTCCTTGAATCGTGTCCGGCAAACAAGGAAAGCTGGGTCCAGCGGCGCAGATGATTGATTCCCAGCATTAAAATCGCATGCCGAAGCGTCTTGATTTTTTCGCGCATCCCGAGAGCCACTGAATTTACCAACCTCAACAGATTGTAGGAAAGACTGGGGTTCTCCTTAAACGTCATCTCAATCAGCTCGATACTGGCCCCCATTGTCAGCTGCTGTAACAGTTTCAGCAATGCCAGGCCGGAAACATCGATTTTCATACGGTTGAGCACAACCGGGCGCGCAAAGAAATATCCCTGAAAAAGATCAAAACCCAACTCGAAACAAATTTGGAACTGCTCGATCGTTTCAACTTTTTCAGCCAAAAGTTTGACAGGATACTTGCGCAACTGCCTGACCACCTCCGGCAATGCATCCATACCGGTTAAAAGAATATCTATCTTGATGATATCAATAACATAATATATTTCGCTATTTGCAACGTTAAACTCATGGTCGTCCAGAGCAAGCAAAAACCCCAGCTCCTTTAACTCACGGCAACGCTCTACCACCTGATCATCAAGCTTAATCATCTCGAGCAGCTCAAGAACCGTCTGGCCTATTGGCAGAAGTTCAAGCATTTCTGACAGTAACAGTCCGAGGTTTACGTTGATAAAACCGAACTTCCCACCCAGGACTTCGTGCATACCGAACGATCCCAGCGCATGCATGATAACATTCGAGCTGGCGTGGGAATAACTGTCAAAGACGGCATGGTCCATATCTGCCGAGCGAAACAGAAGCTCATAGCCGACAATTTCCTGATTACGATCAAGAATCGGCTGGCGTCCCAAAAAGAATTTTTCGGATGGCAATCCCATAAACACCCTATTCATACAGGTAATACTGGTACTTACATAACTAGCAAAAACAATTGTGAACAGTAGCAGAAATCCAGCAGAGTTCAAGTGTCATAATTTCGACTTGCAGCTTTACATTCGTCCGTACGTCATGTTAGCCTTTATGCAATACGGTCTTATGACGGTCACTACTTAATTTCCGGACGCATACGCCATGGAACCAAAGGATTATTTATATGAAACGCAAGGCCATCGCCCTCCTCTCAGGAGGACTTGATTCCATCCTGGCCGTCAAGATGATGCTTGATCTCGGCATAGAAGTAGAAGCTCTGCATTTCACCTCTCCGTTTTACAGTTATACCGACAAAAATTCCGACTGCAGGTCTGAGGTAGTTGGCATCGCGAATAAGTATAACATTCCCATTAAAATAATGAATGAAAAACTTGATTATATCGAAATGCTCCGCAATCCTGTTCACGGATACGGCAAGGGAATCAACCCCTGTGTGGACTGCCGTATATACCTTTTGAAGAAGGCAAAAGAGTATATGATTGAAACAGGAGCTGATTTTGTGTTCACCGGGGAGGTGCTCGGACAAAGGCCTATGAGCCAGCGGCGTGACACAATGCGAGTCATTGAGAGAGAGAGCGGCCTGGAAGGATTATTGTTACGCCCTCTCTCCGCCCGCCATTTTGAACCGACAATTCCGGAAAAAGAGGGGTGGGTTGATCGAGACAGGTTGCTTGCAATTGAAGGACGCTCGCGCAAAACTCAAATGCAGATGGCTGATGACATGGACGTCAGAGAGTACCCGCCTCCGGCAGGCGGTTGCCTGCTGACTGAGTTGTCGTACGTCCCCAAGGTCCGTGACGTATTTGATCACGCAGAAGAACTTAACCTGCGGGATTTCCGTCTGCTCAAAACCGGGCGCCACTTCCGACTGACACCAAAAAGCAAGGCGGTCATGGGACGCAGTGAGGCTGACAACAACCGTCTTGAAGAAATCAGGCAATCTGGAGAAGCTGCCCTTACATGGCTTGACGGCAACACACCGGTAGCCATTATCATCGGTGACCAGAACGATGAGATTTTCAGACTAAGTGCCAGGATCCTGCTTCGCTATACGAAAGCAGAGCCTGGCGCAGAATGCCATATAGAGCTACGTCTTAATGATACAAAACAGGTTTTTTCAGTGATTAATGACATGAATCCTGCTGCTGTTGATACGTACCTTGTTGCTTGATTAAGTCTAGCAATCACGTGTTTTACATCACAAAATACACCAAGACTTATTCAAATACAGTTTCTAATCAGAACTCCACAATTCAATAGCAGTCAACTTCATCATTTCAAGCATCTTGTACCTGTATTTACATACTGTTATGCGAATATACGGACTTTACAATACCATCATTTATCATTTTAATTAAATTGATTTTCCAACTATTATATGGAATTATCAGAACAATTTTGTATTTTAAAACCGTTTTATATACGAGGAGGTATTATGTCATTTTTTAGAAATATCAACCTATTCTGGAAATTCGGGATCTTCGGAGCTCTCGCCAGCACCCTGTTGCTGGTGGCAATAACCTTTTCCTATCTGGGCGCCAAGGGGACTAATGATCGCTTCGACCGTTTTACCGACAAATATTCCGCATTGGCCCTGACGGTAAGCGAGATGTATACTCAGGGTTTTCAGACGGAACAGGCTTTACGCAACGTAATACTGAACCCGGCCGACGAAAAGGCACTTGCCAATTATAAAAAAGCATCTGATGAATTCCTTGAACTGCAGAAAAATGCGGCCTTGATTGCCGTCGGTATCAAGGATTATGGCAAACAATTGGATAAGCTGCCCCCGATGTGGCAAGAAAACAGCAGCATTAAAGAAGAGATCATCAAATTGGCCAGAGACGGCAAGCAAGCTGAGGCGGTTGAGATGCTGATCAAGCAGGAAACGCCCAAGTGGCGTGAAATCAAGGTTGTGATTACAGATGCAAAGACGGCCCTCAAGAAAGATATGAAAACAGAGCACGACGGACTCAATAATTATACTGATAACAGCTTCACAAAGACAATGACGATCCTTGTTGTTGCACTTCTGGTAATTAATCTGTTGCTGATTATATTCTGGCGCATTATGCAGAGCTCCTTCAATGAAATGGTGATACGACTGAAGGATATAGCCTCCGGCGACGGCGATCTGAGCAAACGCCTTGAGGTAAAAGGCAAGGATGAGCTGGCTCAGGCGGCCCATTGGTTAAACGAGTTTATCGAGAAGATCTCCCATACCATATCCACTGTGGTCGGCACCACCTCCACCCTGGCATCAGCCACCCTTGAACTGAACAGTACCGCCGACCAGATGGCCAACAACGCCGAAGAGGTAGCTGCGCAAGCCAGTACCGTAGCGACAGCAAGCGAGGAAATGGCGGCTACCAGCAATGATATCGCCAGCAACTGCCACCTCGCTGCTCAAAGTGCCCAGCAGGCTGCAGACACAACCCAAAAGGGCTTTGATGTAGTCAAGCACACAGTTGATGGAATCCGTCACCGCGGAGAGCGTACAAAAGAAAACGCGCAGGCAATTTCATCGCTTGGCGAGCGCTCTGACCAGATCGGTGCCATCGTGGCCACCATTGAGGACATCGCTGACCAGACCAATCTACTCGCACTGAACGCCGCCATTGAGG
This sequence comes from Desulfuromonadaceae bacterium, assembly GCA_028681335.1. Classification (GTDB taxonomy): domain Bacteria; phylum Desulfobacterota; class Desulfuromonadia; order Geobacterales; family Pseudopelobacteraceae; genus JACRCG01. The sequence goes on from JAQUIT010000004.1 coordinate 213,037, forward strand.
CGGCCAGAGCTGGTGAACAGGGCAGAGGTTTTGCCGTCGTAGCTGATGAAGTACGCGCCCTGGCCGAACGGACTACTCGCGCCACCAAAGAGATCGGCGAGATGATCAAGGCAATCCAGAACGAGACCAGACAGGCAATCGTTTCTATGGAAGATGGTGTCAAGGGGACAGAAAAAGGTGCCGCTGAGGCAACCCAACTGGAAACAGCCCTGCAGGAGATCATGGAGCAGGTCAATTCTGTCACCATGCAGATCAGCCAAATTGCCACTGCTGCAGAGGAGCAGACTGCTACCACCAACGAGATAACCAATAATATCCACCGTATTTCAGATATTATCGAGGGTACTTCCAAAGGTGCCCATGACACCGCAGCAGCATCATCAAGCTTGTCGAATATGGGGGAATCTCTCCAGAGTCTTGTGTCCCAGTTCAAATTATCATAACAAAACAAACTCTACTTACTATCCTTACCAACAAAAACGGCCCATCGAATGATGGGCCATTTTTGTTGGCTTGTGCAGTTTTCAACAACCTTTAGGCTTGACCAGGATTCTTATTACCCAAGATTCAATTCATCAAGCGACAAGCGGTAGCCGGGGAGAAGTTTTTCCAGAAAATAGTTCACCTCCGGCAATGTGTCGGCAGACAACTGTTCCAAATGTTCAATTTCAGCACGACGAAATTCCAGGTTTCCACTTTTTCCCTCTTCAATACATTTCGTCAGTGCGGCTATCCTGTCGGCGGCCTTTACCAGACGAACATACTCTTCCTGATCATCGTAGAAAAACAGTGGTTCGTATTCTCTTGCCAGCTCAGGAGGAAGCATCGCCAGCAGTTTTCTACGGGCCCTGTCCTCCAGTTCATGGAATGAACGCTTAAAATCAGGGTTGAAATGCTTTACCGGCGTCGGCATATCACCGGTGAATATTTCACTGGTATCGTGAAAGATTCCATACATCGCCGCACGGGAAGGATCAATAGTCCCGTTGAAATAGGTATTACGGATCATTGCCAGTGCATGCGCAATAACAGCGACATCAAGGCTATGCTCCTGAATATTTTCCGGGACGGTGTTGCGCATGAGTCCCCAGCGGCTGATATAACGCATTCGTGAAAGAAACGCGAAAAAATCATATTGTTCGGGCTTTGCCGTATCTTCCATAATTACACTCTTTCGTATGGCTCAAAAAGCCGTTTATATTCGTCAAGCGCAAACCGGTCGGTCATACCGGCGATATAGTCACAGACCACTCGTTGAAGTCCAAATCGTTCCATGCGTGAGTGGTATTTTGGAGGGAGCAGATTGGGATGACTCAGGTATGTTTCGAACAGCCGGGTAATAAAAATCTCGGCCTTTACCCGCATTTTGTCAACCTTATGATGACGGTACAGATTCTGAAACAGAAAACGTTTGAGCTCCAGATTACGAGTTGTCAGATCTTCGTTGAAATGGACAACGGAGCGATTAACGCGGCGTAGATCATCAAGTGAGGTTATACCCTGAGCGACAATATTGGCTGATGTCGTTGTGCAGATATCGTCGATTAACAAGCCGATCAACGCACTGATAGTCTGGTAGACAAGGCGTTTTGAATCGATATCAGGATATTTCCTCCGGACCCCGGAACAGACTTCACGCCACAGATCTACCTGTTCCAGCATCTCCAAAGTAATATAGCCGGATTTTAGTCCATCATCAATATCGTGGTTGTTATACGCAATTTCATCGGCATAGTTAATAATCTGCCCCTCGACTGAGGAAACGGTGCCGGGGAGAAACTCCGCCATTATCTCGCCAGCACCATCATAGGGCGTCGAGTGCTTGATGATCCCCTCACGCACCTCCCATGTCAGATTCAACCCATTAAACCCGTGGTATCTCTCTTCCAACTCATCCACAACGCGGAAAGATTGCATGTTATGTTCAAACCCACCGTACCCCTGCATCAACCGGTTCAGAACCTCCTCTCCGGTATGGCCAAACGGGGTATGCCCCAAATCATGCGACAACGCCAGTGCTTCCGTAAGTTCCTCATTCAAATGAAGCTTCCGCGCTATGGCCCTGCCGATCTGGGCGACCTCGAGCGAATGCGTCAGGCGGGTGCGATAATAGTCACCTTCATGATTAACGAAGACCTGGGTTTTATACTCAAGGCGCCTGAAAGCAGCACAATGGATGATACGATCACGGTCACGCTCAAAAGCCGGGCGATTGTCGCGATGTTCTTCAGGGTGTCTCCGACCACGCGAAGTTCCGCTGGAACAGGCGTATCCTGCCAGGTCGTTTCTTTCGGTTGAGTCATTCATCTTCTTTCCCCGCTTGCGCAAACATATTGAGTCGTCCAGCCACATTCATCAGTCATGGTAAACCGAGTTCTTAGCGCTATACCGTCTCGCGCTACTTCTCTTTTTGCCGGTTACCCCTGCAATCGACAAAACATCTGCCAACTGCATCTTCCAGACACCCTCCTGATGAGTCAGCTTGAATTCTCTGGTAATAGATTCTGAGCTGTCTGCAACACTATCCAGCCCGATTTTAACATACACCGTGGCCTCGGTACGCTTTTCGTTCAGAATCTTGAAATTTTCCATTTTCTGCCAACAACAAGCAGGACGTGTAGTAGATGCACGCATATTTTTCACAAACATTTCACGGGAAGTTTTCCCACGATGCGCCAACTGGTCAAAAAGTTTTTCGTATTGCCCATCGCGCCAGACATCAAGAGTCTCAGACATGTTTTTTTCTAGGAGCGACGCCGCTTCCGAAGCAACACTGAAGCTGGCGCCAATCAGTAAAAAAGCCGCGACACATGAGACAGCAAACAATGATCTGATATTCATTATCCCCCCCCTGATTAAATTGGCTTATCGTAGAGCAAATGCCGCCTGCGCGCAACTTCAAAAGCACTATTCATTGCTATCCGCGCCCGCATGCAAAACCTGAACTAAGCCATCTCAACAATTAAAAAAGGCACAGGGACGTCCTTACTAAGTGTAAGTGAATCGCGCCACCTGTGCCTCACAGTTTACAGCATATTTATTTTATACTAGAGTGTTCTTCCATCCGCCTCGGCAAACAGCTTCAACTTCTGCATCATCACCTCGAACTTGGCGGGCTTCAAAGACTGGGCACCGTCAGAGGCTGCATGTTCCGGGTCAGGGTGAACCTCAATGATCAATCCATCAGCTCCCGCTGCCACAGCTGCATAGCTCATGGGAGCCACATAGTGATGATTACCGGTACCATGTGATGGATCTATGACAATCGGTAGATGAGTTTTACCCTTCAGAACCGGTATTGCTGACAAGTCCAGGGTGTTTCTGGTAGCCGTTTCAAAGGTGCGGATTCCCCGTTCGCAGAGGATCACGGACTGATTGCCTTCACTCATGATATATTCGGCACTCATCAGAAGTTCCTGAATTGTCATCGCCATGCCCCTCTTCAGAAGCACCGGTTTACCGAGCTGACCGACCTTTTTGAGTAGTGCAAAGTTTTGTGCATTGCGGGCACCAATCTGTAATATGTCGGCATATGCCGCAACCAAATCTGCCGTATCAGGCTCAATAACCTCCGTCACAAAAGGAAGACCTGTCAGGTCACGCGCCTTAGCCAGCAACTTCAGCCCTTCTTCTTCAAGGCCCTGGAATGAGTATGGTGAAGTACGAGGCTTAAATGCTCCCCCTCGTAAAACATGGGCTCCGGCTTTCTTAACCGCTATAGCGGATTCAATAATCTGTTCTTCACTCTCTACCGAACAGGGACCTGCCATGACTACAATCTGAGAGCCGCCAATGACAACGTCGTCACTGATTCGTACCACACTGGACTCCTTCTTGACTTCAAGTGAAGCCAGTTTATACGGTTGCAGGATTGAAACGACGTTCTCCACACCATGTAGAGATTCAAGCGCCTGCAAAGCAAGCTTACCCCGCTCATCACCGATTGCCCCGATCACATCGCGTGTCGTGCCATGAATCACATGCGATGTGTACCCCAACTCCTTGACACGCCTGAGAACCTCATCCTTGTCTTTCTGTGCAGCCCCAGCTTTCATTACGATAATCATTTCCTGCTCCTTTCCCACAAACAGAAGGGCCGAAGGTTCCCCCCCGGCCCTGGCTGAACTGATAAATCAGACAGCAAAAAACCGGGGAGACTTTCGTCTGCCCCGGTTCATGGATTCGTGTAATAGCTTCTTTGCTTACACTTCTACCCGGGCAGACGGCCTGAAATAAAAGCCGAACCAAAAGTAAAAGCTGAATGCGATATAGAAGCGGTTTGAGTTCATGCGGGTTACTTAATCATAGAGACATTACTGTTGTCAAGTACGAATTACGCCGTCAGTTCATCTACAACATCGACTAACTTCGGCAAATCCGGTTTAGTCAGAATACAGTTGGCACCGAGACTGATCCATTTCCGTTTATTGTCCTCTGAAGCGAGTGAGGAAAATATCGCTATCGGCAGGTCCTTCAATGAATCTTCTTTGCGCACCAGAGAAGTGAGATGCAGGCCATCCATTTGCGGCATTTCAACATCAGTAATCAACATCTGAATAAAATCCATGAAAGCACATCCATCCTGAGCGGCTTTTTGCATGTTCTGCTGTATTATATTCCACGCTTCTGCACCATTTTCTGCTTCAACAACAGTGTATCCTGCAGCGCGGAGACTGCCACAGAGCGTCCTTCTGATAAAGAGAGAATCATCGGCCACAAGAATGGTTCTCTTCGCACGTTCCGGATTTAACTCCGAGCGCTGCATCAAGAGTGAATCAAGCGGTTTAAGGGCACTTTCGGAACAGAGTTCAGCAACGATCTTCTCAAAATCAAGTACCAGAATAATTCTGTCATCCATTTTAACAAGCCCGGTCACCTCATCACTGTGAACAGCTGCCGATGGCGGTTCCACATTTTTCCATGAAATACGGTATATTCGCGAAACAGAATGAACGAGCACTCCCACCATAAGATTGTTGAACTCGAGGACAACAACACGATCCGCCACCAGGTCACCGGTAGATTTATTGAGTACCGTTGCAAGATTAATGATCGTGATGACCTTGTCGCGCAACTTGATCATCCCCTCAACACCCGCTTTGGCGTTAACCACCCGCGACATTTGCGGCAAACGGATTATTTCACGGACTTTAGCGACATTAACTCCATAGTAGCAGGGCAGCACCTTGCCATTACAGTCGACTTCGTCAATCCTGAATTCAACTATTTCAAGCTCATTTGTATCGCTTTCAAGGAGTATCTTGCTCTGCTGCATGGAAAATCACCTTTCGTATCGTAATAGGTGCCCACTATAACACGCTTTTATATAAAATATAGTGTGTTGTAAAAAAAAATTACTGCCAGATGAATACTCCCACGCATGTCCGGCCGAACTTGACTCTCTGCAGAGCCTGTGTTAGCTTTTTAACCTTATTTCCAACATGAGGTTTGCAATGTTTTTCCCAACGCGCGACACATTCTATTCACTGGCTGAAAAAGGCAATTTGATCCCGGTCTATCGCGAAATAATGGCAGACATGGACACACCAGTTTCAGCTTTCAGAAAACTTGATGACGGGCATTTTTCATACCTTCTTGAAAGTATCGAGGGTGGTGAAAAGTGGGGACGCTATAGCTTTCTCGGTTCAGCCCCTTCTGTCATAATTCGCTCGAAGGGTAATCTGGTTGAAACTATTACTGACGGAGTAGTAGCCAGCAAAGAAACAACTGCCCCACTTACCTGCGTCAAAGAGCTTCTTTCCCAGTTCACCCCTGTTGAAGTGGAAGGGTTGCCCCGTTTTTTTGGTGGAGCCGTCGGCTATCTCGGCTATGACATGGTTCGGCACTTCGAATCATTGACAACGGCAAAACCTGCCCTTCTTGATGCATACGATTCATATTTTCTCATCACAGACACAATCGTTATTTTTGATACGATGCGTCAAAAAATCAAAGTTGTTTCAAATGCCCACATAACAGATAACATACCTCCAGCAGAAGCATACACACGTGCGATCGAAAAAATAAACGATATCATCAGCAAGCTACGCTCCCCTCTGCCGGCTCAACCCGTTTTACCCAAAAAAGAACCGGTCCGGTTTCTCTCCAACATTAACCGTACAGACTTCGAGGAATCAGTCGAAAGAGCAAAAGAGTATGTGCGTTCAGGCGATATTATTCAGGTCGTACTCTCCCAGCGCTTCAGCGGAGAGCTGACCGCTGATCCGCTTGACATTTACCGTGTGCTAAGAACCCTTAATCCTTCACCGTACATGTTTTTTCTACGTCTTGACGACACCGTCATCGCCGGCGCATCTCCGGAGGTCATGGTGCGCAAAGAGGGGGATCTCGTAGAATTACGCCCCATTGCCGGCACCCGCCCCCGCGGATCTACCCCGGATGAAGACGCCAGACTGTCAGACGAACTGCTTGCTGACCCAAAAGAGTGCGCCGAACATGTGATGCTCGTGGATCTCGGCAGAAACGACCTGGGGCGTGTCTGCGCTACAGGAACAGTCAAGGTTTCCGAGCTGATGCTCATAGAACGTTACTCCCATGTCATGCACATCGTTTCGAATGTTCAGGGCCAACTTTCGGCCGAGCGGGATGCTTTTGACCTTGTTCGGGCCACATTTCCTGCAGGGACCCTTTCAGGCGCTCCAAAAGTCCGTGCCATGCAGATCATAGACGAGCTTGAACCGATACGCCGCGAGATTTATGGTGGTGCGGTAGGATATTTTTCTTTTTCCGGAAACATGGACCTTGCAATCACTATCCGTACCCTGGTGATAAAGAACGGGATGGTTCACCTGCAGGCCGGTGCAGGCATTGTCGCTGATTCTGACCCTGCTGCCGAGTGGCAGGAAACAGTGAACAAAGGAATGGCCGTCATGCGGGCGGTAGAAATTGCTGAGAAAGGTTTGGCCTGATGCTGCTGATGATCGACAATTATGACTCGTTTACATTCAATATTGTCCAATACTTTGGACAGTTGGGTGAATGCGTTCAAGTACATCGCAACGACAAGATATCACTGGCAGAGATAGAAGCACTGCGCCCTGATCGTCTCGTCATTTCTCCCGGCCCATGCTCCCCTGATGAGGCAGGAATTTCGGTTGCTGCTATTAGGCATTTCGCCGGAAAGATCCCAATTTTAGGAGTCTGTCTCGGCCACCAGTCAATCGGCTACGCCTTTGGCGGCACCGTACTTCGAAGCTCAGCACTCATGCATGGGAAAACATCACCCATTTATCATGACGGCCAGGAACTGTTTGCCGGACTTCCCAACCCTTTTCCGGCAACCAGATACCATTCTCTGATTGTTGATCGCCCCACCCTTCCTGATTGTCTTGAGGTAACTGCCTGGGTCGATAACGGTGAAATCATGGGGTTGCGCCATAAGGAGCTGCCTATATGGGGGGTACAGTTCCATCCTGAATCAATCCTGACTGAAGGCGGAATGGATTTGTTCAGGAATTTTCTGTCCATAAGTGGCAGCTGATTCTAGCACCCCGCTCTTCAAACAGTCCGGTTTATCGTCTATTTTTTCCGTTGACTTTTCTCTGCAAGAATTGTTATTGTGACTATTCATTCAAGAACAAATTCAGGAGGAAGAAGTATGAAGTGTCAGACCGTACTTGCAGGTACCGAGTGTACCTTTTGGGGGAAACAGGGGTGTATATTTCCTGAGGGTTCCTGCCAGACTATTGCCGAAAACTGCGAAGGATGCGAGCGCGTTGTAACCGGCTCTATCGGGCAGGTCTGTAGCGCATATCCCGCGCCGGCAAAAAAATGGATTGGCGGGATTTGTAATTTTGCCTCCCACGTGAAAGTTGATCTCTCCATAGCCGAGCTGAAGGTCAACCCTCTCAAAGCTTCCAAGAAAGCTGCCGGAACAAAAAAGAAGAAATAAGAAATAAGAAACGCATTCAATATTTTCATTCAAAGGGGGGAATTAATTTTCCTCCCTTTTTTTATTACAGAGGTATAAATGTCATTCACCACCCTTACCTGCCCTTCATGTGGCTCCAATGTGAAGCAGTATCGCAATCCGCTCCCTACGGTAGATATTATTATCGAACTGGATAATGGCATTGTCCTGATCGAAAGACGCAACGAACCTTTTGGCTGGGCGCTCCCGGGAGGTTTTGTCGACTATGGAGAATCTCTTGAGTCTGCTGCTATTCGGGAGGCGAGAGAAGAGACGTCACTGGATGTTACAAGCCTGCGGTTACTGGGTTGCTATTCCGACCCGACACGCGACGAGCGAATGCATACAATTTCAACGGTGTACATTGCAACGGGCCATGGCATTCCTATCGCAGCTGATGACGCACAGAATCTGGCCATTTTCAGATTGGATTCACTGCCGCAGATGCTCTGTTTTGACCATGCCCGCATCCTCAAGGATTATACAGCGACAGTCAAAACCACCACCTGAACCTGCTTATTCTCACAAATACCGTGCTATATTTATATTACGATGAGATAAAATGGAGTGCCGGGGCATCTTTTATCAAACCAATCTCAGCACACTTTGCATAATACAGCATAAGACCGGCCTGTTCACGCTCACCAAGGTGATATGATATATTCTCCCTCCAGTACACCATCAACCTGTCATATCCCAGCCACTTGAGCTCTTCCGTACACCTTGCCACCTGTCCCAGACACTCTGGAACAAGTTCCTTTGCCTGAATCAGCTGCCGGGAAAGAGTTTTGATCTCAGCAACTTCAGCGACTTCATTTCGGCATAGCCAGAGTGCAAAAACAAACGGTAGGCCGGTCCATGAGTGCCACAATTCTCCAAGATCATAGACAAACAGATTTTTTTTGCACAATGAAGCACGCAACGCTGAATCACCGATTAAAAGCAACGGGGATGAATCATCATCCGCAACAGAGGCACTCGCCTGAGCTACTTCAAAGGTACATGAGCACCCATAACGCTGATAAAGCAAAATCTTAAGGAGGTTTACAGAAGTTGCCGATTCGGAACTAAGGAGGACCTTACAGCCATCAAGTGCCTCAACAGGCTGCCTGGAAAAAAGCAGAACACTGGCCACGGCTCCGTCACTCGAAATGGAAAGCTGCGGAAGAATACTGTAACGTTCCGGATGATATGCATACTCAATGGAGGATGACGGGCAGACATCAATATCACCTGCCAGAAGCCTCCTATTCAAGGCCGCAGGCACTCCGGTAATAAACTCATACCCGGAGCAAGGGAATTGCTCCCGGAGAACATGAAAAAGCGGGGTGCAATTTGCGTACTCTATCTCACCAATTCTAAGCTTCATCTTGTGGCGGAGTACAGCTTATCGGCATCACCTTCAACCACCCGGATTCCTTCACGCTCCAGAAGTTCTCCGGTTACCTGCCAATAACGGGTCAATGAGTCGGCGTACCCGACAACAGCTTTAATCTGGTTACTTTTTGAAACAGCCAGATCATTTTCAACATCCAATACATCTTTTGTTGTTGCCAGACCAACCTCATTTTTACGGATAAAAGAGCGTAAACGCTCTTCTGCAAACCGTACCCCGCGATCCGCAACTTCAATCTGTTTATAACCGGCAACAAGCGCACGAATAGCTGCCCTGACTTCATTTGCAGAGTTTTCTTCCAGATTGCGCAACTGCAGCGAGGCCTGTTCCGTTTTCAGCCTGCTTTTACGATATTCGTTTTCTGCAACACCATTCCCTAATGGGTATTTGAATTCCAACCCGACCATCCATACCGGGTAGTCAGAGGTTAACACCTTATCCATATTCTTCTGATAGGAATTATCAAGACCGGTTAATTGGGCTGAGGCGGTCAATGTAAGGTCGGGGCGTGTCTTTTGACTCAGATTTCGTGTTTGTAGTTCGTTCAGTTCCAAGTTACGCTTTTGTTCCCTAATATCAGGGCGATCCAACGCTTTCTGAATTGCCTCGCTCTCTACCGCATCAAATCGGGCGCGCGACGGCAGATCAACAGTCTGTAATTCACCAGTACCAGCATCCATCTGCAAGAGAAGGCGCAGGACATCAATCTGGTCACTTACAGCTCTCTCGGCATCGATCAGCTCTTTTTCGCGGGTAACAACACCAAACTCAGCGTTAAGAATCTCCATTGCAGGAAGCACTCCTGCCTTTACCCTGGCCTGGGTATCGGACAGGATTTTTTGTGCCAGTTCAAGCGAAACTTTTTTCACTTCCCGCTCCTCCCGCAGACTGTGGAGTTTGTAGTACTCCGTGCGCACCTGAGCCACAGTGGTCAGAAGCCGGGAATTAAAGCGTTCGAGTGATGCAAATTTTGAGTACCGGGATATGTTTATATTTATCTCCGTCGCCTCGCGGCCGACGTTTTTCAGAAGAGGCTGACTGATACTGGCTCCCAATCCTGTCTGCCAGCTTTTAGGAGCAGTGGCGACAGTACTGGTATATCCATTGTTGAATGTTATGGCTGCAGTACCACCAGTCCATAACAATTGACTGAGAGATGAATTGAGAACCGCTCCCTGTGACTCTACGGCATTTCCTCCTGAACTGGCTGTTGCCGCGTTCGAATCAGTATAGCTGGTCTGAAGGGTAAGAAGCGGGTCATATATCGCACGATAGCGGTTTATATCAGCCTCGTACTGGGCCGGATTATACAGTTCAGCACGCACATCCAGATTCTTCTCGACAGCCATACGAATAGCTTCGTTCAGAGTCAGTGAAAGTGGAGCTCCAGCTGAGTATGCTGTTACCGGAAGAATGAACAGAGAAAAAGACAGCAATATCGGCAAGCGCACGTAGGTTCCTTCCTGAATAAAAACAGGGCGAGATCAAAGAATGATCCCGCCCTTATACCATAATTAACACAATAAATTAATCCCTGTTTTCTATGTAGTCAGCGTAGTCGTCAGCTGACAAAAGATTTTTCAGCTCTTCAGGATCATCGAGCGAGACTTCGACCAACCAGGCACCGTCATATGGATCATCATTGAGAAGCTCAGGATTGTCCATTGCTTCATGATTTACACTCCGGACAGTGCCACTAAAGGGAGCGTAAATCGATGCAACCGTCTTCTGAGCTTCTATCGACCCGATCGAATCATCCTGTTCGACTTCATCTCCTTCATCAGGCAGCTCGACCCCACTTATTGTACCCAGCTCTTCCTGGGCAAAATCGGTGATACCAATAACGGCAGAACTGTTTTCGATCCGTACCCAAACATGTTCCTTGGTGTATTTCAGCTCCTCGGGAAAGTCCATGATATCTACTCCAGCACGATTCGCTCAAGAAAGGAGGTATCTATATCACCTTCAATAAAGTCCTTATGAGCCATAATACGTTTATGAAAAAAGATAGTTGTCTTAATACCCTCAATACGGAACTCATCGAGTGCCCTAGCCATCCTCTTAATCGCCTCTTCACGAGTATCAGCATGGACAATCAACTTCCCGATCAACGAATCGTAATTCGGCACAACCGAATACTGGTCATATACAAACGAATCAACACGCACGCCAAGTCCACCAGGTGGGTGATACGCAGTTATCTTACCAGGGCACGGAGTAAATTTGAAAGGATCTTCTGCATTAATGCGACACTCAATTGAGTGCCCTCTTATCTGGATATCTTCCTGTTTATAGCGAAGCGGTATTCCGGCAGCTGAGCGAATCTGTTCTCTGACGATGTCCACCCCTGTAACCATTTCAGTGACCGGATGCTCAACCTGAACGCGGGTATTCATCTCCATGAAGTAGAAGTTATTCTGCTTATCAACAAGGAACTCAACAGTGCCGGCACTGTTATATCCAACTGCTGCTGCAGCCCTGACGGCAGCATCACCCATGGCTTTACGAATCTCGGGCGTAACGACAGTAGAGGGTGCTTCCTCAATCAGCTTCTGGTGGCGACGCTGGATTGAGCAATCCCGTTCACCGAGATGAATCACGTTACCATGTTTGTCACCCAGAATCTGGATCTCAACGTGGCGAGGTTTTTCACAGTACCTTTCAATATAAACTTCAGGATTGCCGAATCCGGATTGAGCTTCTGCACGGGCAGTAGCGAAGGCATTCGGCAGAGCTGCCTGAGAATGAACTATCTTCATGCCGCGGCCACCGCCGCCTGCAGTAGCTTTTATGATGACGGGAAAGCCTATCTCTTTTGCAACCTTGACGGCCTCCTCAACAGAGTGGACACCCTCTTTGGTACCGGGAAGAATCGGCACGCCCTGCTTGATAACCGCCTGTCGGGCGCTGATCTTATCACCCATGATCCGCATACTTTCGGCAGTAGGCCCGATAAAAGTAATGCCGCATTTTTCACATACTTCAGCAAATTTCGCGTTTTCAGACAGAAATCCGTAACCGGGATGAATTGCCTCAGAGTCGGTCAATTCAGCAGCGCTGATGATAGCGTTTATATTTAGATAACTCAGGGCACTGGGAGCCGGACCGATGCAGACACTCTCGTCTGCCAGCTTTACATGCAGAGAGTGGATATCGGCCTGGGAATATACCGCAACCGTTTTGATGCCCAGTTCTTTGCATGCCCTGATAATCCTGACAGCAATTTCACCACGATTGGCAATAAGTACTTTATGAAACATGAAGGCGAACCCCGCTATTGAATGGAATTAAAGTTTCTGGATTACAAACAGTGGATCACCGAATTCTACCGCCTGAGCATTGTCTTTGCAAATCTTTAAGATTTTGCATTTACACTCTGACTCAATCTCATTCATCAATTTCATTGCCTCAACAATACAGAGCACCTGCCCCTTTTCTACTATCTGGCCGACAGAGACGTAGGGATCAGAGTCAGGGCCGGGAGCGGCATAGAATGTACCTACTATCGGAGAGTTAACCGTATCACCGGCTTCAGCAGCAGGAGCAGCTGAGACGGCAGCAGGTGCTTGAGCTGTAGCAACTGCCTGAGGTGTCTGATAGCCAGCGGCATACTGCTGAACTGCAGGAGCGGCAACAGTAATATATTCCGGTTTATGGCCTCGCTTGATAATAATCTTCTCGTCCGAATTATCCATCTCGAATTCGGTAATATCTGTTTCCGTAACAAGTTTTATCAGTAGCTTCAGATCTTTAATATCCATTTCAGTCTGTCTCCTTTTACCTCAGTCTAATAGTGGTGTATCTCAATTGTGTTGAAGTTCACTGCTGATCCGCCATTGATAAGCAGGGGCAGGTGTTAATCAAATACTACAGGATAATCAACTTCTTATCGACACCTGTCAGAACACGGCAGCCATCACTGGTAACCGTCACAGTATCTTCTATCCTGACACCGCCAAAACCCTGGATATAAATACCCGGTTCAACGGTAATTACCATCCCCTCTTGCAGAACCGCGGTACTGCGCGGAGAGAGTGTCGGCATTTCGTGAATTTCAAGACCAACGCCATGGCCAAGCCCGTGCCCGAAATAGTCACCATACCCTTTATCACGAATGTATGAGCGCGCAACGTCATCCAGATCCCTACAGATGATGCCTGGTCTGACCGCCTCAATAGCAAGATCATGGGCTGTTTTTACTATTGCATGTATCTCCCGAGCACGAGTACCGGGATCTCCACAGGCGACTGTAACTGTCTCATCCGAGTGATAACCGTCTTTCAAGGCACCAAAGTCAACGGTTATCATCTCGCCTGAACAAATGATCTTATCGCTGGCACGGCCATGTGGCATGGAACCACGTTCACCCGAGGCAACAATAAAATCGAACGCCTTACCTTCTGCACCGAGACGACGCATCTCGAATTCAAGTGCCAGGGCGATATCGACTTCTCTGACACCAGGTTTAATCTCTCCCATGATGGCTTCAAATGCGCGGGAAGAAAGCTCAGCGACCGAAGCAAGCTGTTCAATTTCGGCTTTATCTTTACATATACGGATTTCATCAAGATCAGAACCAAGCTCAACAAGATCAATTCCGTTCAATTTTTCAGACATCCGCCTGTAAGCGCTGACAGTAGTATGGGCAGCCTCGAAGCCTACACGATGGAGATCATAGTCGGCTGCCAATGCCGCTACTGTGTCGAGGCGAATAGCACCACATTCCCTGATTTCAGCACCCTGAACTTCTTCAGCGGCCTGAGCGGTGTAGCGGGAATCACACAAAAACCATGCATTATTCGTTGATACCAGCAGCGCCCCTTCGGTGCCGCTGAAACCGCACAGATATCGAACATTCCTGAGATCAGAAAACAATACCGCATCAAGTGAATGTTTTTCAAAAAAGCGTTTCAGATTTGAGCGCCTGCTTTTTAGCATAAATGAAACCCTGACTACAATCTGTTTTTACTTAACACCATTAAATCTGGCAAGAGTGACGCATATGAATCTATTTATTTTTAACAAAATTAAATAATGCCCGCAAGCCAAGCAGATAACTGTAGCTGCCAAATCCGCATATCTGCCCAATTGCTACCGGCGCAATCATACTCGTGTGGCGGAACGTTTCCCGATGGTGGATATTGGAAAGGTGGACCTCAACTGACGGGAGCCCTACAGCAGACAAGGCATCACGAATAGCAATACTGGTGTGCGTGTACGCCGCCGGATTGATCAGTATGCCATGACAGTTCTGCGCAGCTGACTGGATTGTATCAATCAACTCGCCTTCACTGTTCGACTGAAAAAAAACGAGTTCACACCCCAACTCCACAGAGAGCTCTCGCAGCGAATCATTAATATCTTCAAGAGTTTGGTTCCCGTATATTCCGGGTTCGCGTGTACCAAGAAGATTCAGATTCGGGCCATGCAGCACCATAAATTTCATAGCTATGAAAGCTCCCGTATAACATCAAATGACTTGAGCTTAAGCATATAGCGCCCCTTACCAATATTGCCATCACGGCACATAATAAGCGCAGCAAAAAGATCATCGCTTAGAACCCTGACAACAACACAGGTTCGTGTCGTCAATATGGAAACCTCTTCAAGATTCCCCATTTTAATAACGTCAACGGCACGCTTGATATCTTTAAGTACCGTTGCATACTCGACCGTCAGAAGCTGCATATCGAATTCTGACTGCTCCACCGTGACTTCATCTATCGGAATACCATCGTATGCCATAACGACCGCAGCCAATGCCCCATCAACACTCTGGACAATCGTGTTCAGTGATTCTCTTAGCGGCATAGTTTAATCCTCCTGATGCTATCAAGCCAGCGTTCAAGCGTAGAAAGAGTATTATCAACAACTCCTGCGGACATGGACTTTTGCAATACCGCTTCAGTAGGCAAGCTGGAATCGGCTTCGTCCACCGTTTCCTCATCCAAGGTATAATCAATGGCAGAGTCAGGCTCTAATGAACCGGCGTCCAGCCGTTCAAGTTCTGCTACCCGCTCTGAGATTACTTGATCTGCCGGATTATCGATTAGAATTGCTCGATATATTTCCAGTGCTTTATGGATGAACCCTTGGGTTACATACAATTCCGCAAGCGTGCCTGTTGAGAGAGGGTCATGATGTGGCACTGCAAAACCATCAAAACCAGGAACCATAACATTCGGACTAGGTCCGGCCACCGGTTGTTCTCTCTCCTCGAAATAGGGCTCTTCAATTATTTCAAGATCTTCGATGATTTCTTCATCATCCTCATCCTCATCCTGATCAACTTCAAAAACAGCAGCAGGTTTTCCGGGTGTTCTTTCAAGAGATTCCAACTCTATCCGGCACTCTACATCATCAGGAGCAAACTCCAACGCGGTCCTGAATGCCTGATAGGCTAAATCGATATCTCCTGCCTCCGCAAGCAGCCGCCCCAAAAGTTTTTGTGAAGGGACGTCCTCGGGCAAAGCCTCGGTAACGACCTTTAAAGCGGCTATAGTCTCAGCAGCCAATCCCTTGGCATGGCAGGCCAGAGAAAGAGCCCTTTGACCAGACAGATAGCGAGGATGCTTAAGAACCCCCAGACGCGCCACATGAACCGCATCATCTATCAGTCCCACTTTGAGGTAAACATCTGCAAGCCGTGCGAAGCAAAGCGAGTCAGGTGATTTTGCAAACTGTTCCTCAAGGTTTTTGATGTCCGTCCAGAATGAAGCTGATTCCTGCATGGTCACGCCTCCAACCGGCTCAGTATGAGCAGTTCATCGGGAGTATGTTGCGACATGGCATACATGCCGATGCCCCTGTTACAAATAAAGGTTATACTGCCACCTTTCGATTTTTTATCGGCAGCGACAGCATCAAGCAGCTGTTGCCTCTCATAGGGAGGAACTTCAACCGGGAGCCCGTACACGGAAAGGAGATCCACAATTCTTAGAAGATCTACCTGACTACATAGTCCCTTGGCAAGTGAAACTCTAGCTGCCAGCACCATCCCGATGGCAACCGCCTCACCATGAACAAGAGTACAATAGCCGGATATAGATTCAAAAGCATGACCAAGTGTATGACCATAATTCAGAACCGCACGCAAACCGGCTTCCTTTTCGTCTTGTTCCACCACCTGCGACTTTAGTTGACAGGATCTATGGATGATTTTTATCAAGATATCAGCGTTCATGGCCAAGACCGCGGAACTGTTTGTCTCTATGAATTCAAAGAACTGACTGTCAGCGATTACCCCGTATTTGATAACTTCTGCAAGCCCGGCACGAAATTGGCGTTCATCAAGTGTAGATAGTGTGTTTACGTCGATAAGTACCAAGCGCGGCTGATAGAACGCGCCGATCAGGTTTTTACCTTTTGGGTGGTCGATGCCTGTTTTGCCGCCAACACTGCTGTCAACCTGGGCTAAAAGAGTCGTTGGCACTTGGACAAAAGGAATACCCCTCATCCATGTTGCGGCGGCATAGCCGGCTACATCTCCTACAACACCACCACCAAGTGCAACGACAAAGGAACTGCGATCAATGCCAGCCGCAAGAAGATCATCATAAATCTTGTTCAGTGTCGTGCTGTTTTTAAACTCTTCACCATCAGGCATTTCAATGTGAGCGACAGTAAAACCCGCACTCTCCAGAGATTTCTGCACAGCAGCGCCATAGAGTGCAATAACCGTCGGGTTTGAAATAACCGCCGCCATCCCCTTCAGCCCGACTGAACGACACCGTTCCCCAAGAGAAGCAAGGGCACCAGGTTCAATGACAATATCATAGCTGTTCTCAGCAAGATTAACGGACAGTACACTCACTAAAAAACCCCTTCAAACGGCACAGAATCTCTGCCGCGACATCTTCCACGGATTTCCCATCCGTGTCAATTCTAATATCTGCGTCTGCATAAAATTGTTCACGCTCATCCATCAACGCTTTTGCACGTTTATCGGCATCATCACCGACGAGTAGTGGTCTATCACTACACCCTTTCAGACGGGCCACTACTTGCTCAAGAGTCACCTTCAGGTTGACGACCACCCCACGACTCCGCATCAACGAACGGTTATGCGCGGAAAGAACCACTCCGCCACCGGTAGCGACAATACAACCTTCGCTCATTGTCAGAACCTTCTCCAGCTGTGAACTCTCCCGCACACGAAAGGCCGGTTCGCCATCGCGGGCGAAAATTTCATTAATTGAGCATCCCGCAGCAGCAACAATCTCTGCATCCAGATCAATAAACCGCCATCCTAGCAGATCCGCCACAACTTTACCGACTGAGCTTTTACCGCTACCCATAAAGCCGGTCAACAGAACCAACGACTCAGGCATTGAGAATCTGCTCCCGATAGCCTTCAAGATTTCGCCTTATTTCAAGAATTGAATCACCGCCGAATTTTTCCAGCATGGCAGTGGCTAATTCGATTGCGACAACAGCCTCAGCGACCACCAGTGCAGCCGGCACAGCGCATGTATCTGAGCGTTCCACCGTTGCCTCGAAAGGTTCATGGGTTATCATATCAACCGAACGTAGTGGTGTGTACAGTGTCGGAATGGGCTTCATGGCAGCACGCACGACAATCGGCTCACCATTTGACATCCCCCCCTCAATACCACCGGCATTATTGCTAGTGCGTTGATAGCCATCTTTGTAGAAGATTTCATCATGCACTCTTGAGCCAGGTCTGCGTGCTGCCTCAAAACCGATTCCAACCTCAACGCCCTTGATGGCCTGTATGCTCATCAGAGCCATCGCCAAACGGGCATCAAGCTTACGATCCCACTGCACATAACTTCCGAGCCCTGGGGGGGCACCAATCACCTGAATTTCAACAACCCCGCCCAACGTATCGCCGCCTGACTGAGCTGCGTCAATTGCTCTCCTCATTTCGATTTCAGCAGACGGATCACAGCAGAACATTTCCGATGCCGCTGCCCGCTTCCACAAATTTTCCAATGGTTCCTGAGGTGTGTTTGCGCAGATGCCTCCAAGTTCAGTGACAAACCCGCCAACTTTGATGTCAAATTCAGCCAGCAACGCCTTTGCAACGGCACCAACAGCAACCCTGACAGCAGTTTCACGGGCACTGGAGCGCTCCAGCACATTACGTACATCGCGGTGGTTGTATTTCATGGCACCAGAGAGATCCGCATGCCCCGGTCGCGGACGGGTAACAGCTATTGAATCATCACGATGTTCAGGAAGGGGCGACATCTTCTCAGACCAGTTCTCCCAGTCACGATTCATCACGACCAGAGTGACAGGAGATCCGATTGTTTCTCCCCAGCGGACACCCGAAAGTAGCTGAACGGTATCCTTTTCTATCTTCATCCGGTCTCCACGCCCATACCCCTGCTGACGCCTTGACAGTTCCAGATTTAGCGCCAACGCAGAAAGATGTATCCCTGCCGGAAGCCCTTCAATTATTGCACTCAACTGAGGGCCATGAGACTCACCAGCCGTCAGATAACGAAAAATACTCACAAAAAAACCTCCGCAGATGATTCAAAACGAAGGCAAAGTACCATTTATGATGCGATTACGGCAAGATAAAAGAGGTTACGTCAATAGTACTCCTCTTGATATGATGGAACTTCGTCAAGAAAACCGGCCCGCACTTCAGCATGCTTAAGAGCCAGATCCACATCCGAGATTAAGCGCTCACGGTCTTTGGGGTAGCTGCCGGACAGGTTGAGAAAATTGGATACGTGGTTCGAACGGAGAATTGTCTTAGCCGGATGCAGATGCAGAAGCATTTCACGTGCCTCCAACATCAATTCGCGACGTGTACATTGCAGCAAGGAACGGACAAAGTCGTCATTATGCCGATGAAACAGCGTCAAGAGTGAGAAATATTCAGGATTTACCAGATTAACCCACTCTGCGGTAGCCCTGGCATGCTGCATACTTCTTTCTCGCCCCGCCAAACCGAGTATTGCGGTGACTGAAAACTTCATGCCGGCATCACGTGCACTACGCGCCAGTTCTGCCATCCGCTCTGCACCAAAACCCTTATTTACAGATAGCAGCGTCACATCATCCCCGGATTCCAAACCGAAGTACAAGATCTTTAAATGACGGGCACGTAGTTGAACCAACTGTTCTGCACTCTTGGTTGTAAGACTGTTGGGAGATGCATACGAAGAAACCCGTGTCAGGCCGGGGAAAGTCGTTGCCAGCGCAGCAAGAATTGCACAGAGCGCTTCAAATGGGTAAATCAAGGCATCGCCGTCAGCCAGAAAAACACGGTCAACACGCGATCTGTACTGAGCCGGAATTGCGCTAATTTCATCGAGAACATCTCGGAGAGGTCTTATCTGAAAACTCTTATTTTTATACATCCCGCAAAAACTGCATTTATTCTGGGAACAACCGAGTGTGATCTGAAAAATCAAGCTTCTTGCTTCACTCGGGGGGCGAAAGAGTGGTTCAATATAGTGTGGCACGTCAAATATCCTTTTAAAATCAGAATTTGATATCCAAACCGATGCCGATTGATTGCGGTGTTTCCCTGGCGTCGCCAAGTGACTTTTCAGGAGGTAAGGAGAGATATTTATAATCCAGCTTCAGGGTAAGACCGGTATCAAGAAAATAGCTGAAGCCGACCTGGGCAGCGATCCCTGTTCTGAGGTTTGTTATATCACCAGTTCTAGAATCCGGTTGATAGGTGTAGGCAAGCCCTGTACCAAAGTATGGCAGGAAATCTTTTGCAACTTTAAATCCATATTTAGCTGTTAAAACAGAATGTTCCGAGATTTTCGGATCAGGCGGGGTCATAGCCAGTGTCGCCCCACCCAGCGAAAGTCCTTCAACCGGTTCGTCTGCAGAAGCTGTTGAAGCATACAATTGCATAACTAAAGAAATAAACAGTAGTGCTGCAGCATATTTCAGCAGGTTATTCATTCTAACGCACCGATACTCTTTCAAAAACTGGCATCAGTTGTTCAGGACTGTAGTGATTTTCTGGCCAGTGTGCGTTGGTATAAAATTCTTGCATAATCGATCTCACGCATAACACCATTAACATCAGCCGGGGTAGTGCTCTGTTCAAAAGAGCCGGTCAATTCAGAAGTAGTGCTAAGCTTGCCACTCGCATAGAGTTTCCATATTTCCTTACCATAATCGGTAGTAATAAGTTCAGGAGCAAAGCGACCAAAATAAGCAGTTATGTTTTCAACATCGCGTTCGAGCATGATGCGGGCGTTGTTATTACCAGAAGCATTGACAGCCTGTGGTAGGTCAATAATTACCAGACCATCGCTGCCAACAAGCACATTATACTCGGAAAGGTCTCCATGGATAATCCCGGCACACAGCATAAGAACAATACTTTGAATCAATTCAAGATAATATTCACGTGCCTTGGCTTCGCTCAAGCGGAGATCATTAAGTCGTGGAGCCGCACAACCTTCAGCATCAACAACAAATTCCATCAACAAAACACCATCGACATAATCATAAACCTGCGGAACCCTCACCCCTGCATCTGCAAGTGTCCTGAGGGCATCGACCTCTGAGTTTTTCCAGGCGGCCTCAGTTTCCTTGCGTCCATACTTGGTATTCTTTTGCATAGCCCGGGTCTGACGACTGTTTCGCCCCTTACGCCCTTCCTGATACTGGGCCAGTTGACTAAAGCTGCGCGTGCGTGCTTCTTTATACACCTTGGCGCAGCAGAGCTTCCCCTTTGACTGAACAACGTAAACATCCGCTTCCTTGCCACTCATCAACCGTGAGACAACTTCATCCACAAGACCGTTGCGTACAAGTGTTTCAAAACATTGAGGCGCCTTCATATAGTAACAACCACAACTAAAATAGACTTAAATTGGTACATATAACGCTTCCTTTACTTAGGGTTCTGCGAACTACGCAAATAAACTGTTATTTTTTTTGTACTTTACCATTTCTACACCGATAACGGAAGTCGATAAGTAGATTTCAATACAATGCCCGCATGTAACAGTATAACGTTCTTTATGTAACGTGTCCCACAGCCACCTTTTTTATCAACAGCTCAGTAGATACGTTTAAAAGGTTATGGTGAATACATAATTAAAAACATGAAAGGCCCGATGTGCATCCACCGGGCCTTTCATGTTGCTTGTTGATCAATGTTACCGCTTAGACGCTGGCAGCAAGAGCCTTTTCATAACCGATGCTGAATGCCTTTTTGTTCAACTCAATAAATGCCTCGGGAACACTGGAAAGGACGGCCTTTTCAGCATTTTCACGGCTAACCTGACCGGTCAATGCAACCATCGCACCCAGGGCAACAATATTGGCAACAATCTCACGACCAACATCAGTTTTGGCTGTGTTAATGATCGGGAAAGAGACAATTTTGAAATTACCCGTTGCAGGCAGTTTTGTAACAAGATCAGAATCGACCAAAAGAATTCCGCCCTCTTTCAGGTCGTGTGTGTACTTGTCGCAAGCTTCCTGAGTCATAGCCAGCAAAGCATCTACCGTTGTGGCTTTCGGATAATCGATCGGGCCATCAGAAATAATAACTTCTGATTTTGATGAACCACCACGAGCTTCAGGCCCGTAGCTCTGCGACTGAACAGCCTGCTTCCCTTCATAAATCGAAGCGGCTTTAGCCATAATAATTCCGGCGGTGATCAGACCCTGTCCACCTGAACCGGAAAATCTGAGTTCATATCTTGACATGAATATATCGCTCCTTTTCCTGTAATTGTTACTTGGCAGCCTGGGCACGCTCAATAACTTTAGCGTACTCGGCAGTATACTCAGGCTTGGTTTCATCCTTGTAAAGAACACCAGTCAGAACTTTGCCCTGAAGCTGTTCAGCAGTCATTTTTTCGGCTGCTTTAACAGGAACAGCAACGTCCTTAAGACGATTCATCATCTCAATAACAGACTTGTACTTGTTGCGACGACCGTAAGTAGTCGGGCAGTCATCGAGAATCTCAACAACTGAGAAGCCTTTGTGCTGAATAGCTTCTGCAATCAGTTTATCAATCTGGTTGGCATGAAATGCTGTACCGCGGGCAACAAAAGTAGCACCGGCACCAATAGCCAGTTTTGCAATATCAAAACCTGGATCCGGGTTACCGTATGGTGTTGTAGAGGCCTTGTGGCCGGTAGGTGTGCATGGAGAGAACTGGCCACCTGTCATACCGTAAATGTAGTTGTTCATGATGATATACGTCATGTTGATGTTACGACGACATGCGTGGATGAAGTGATTACCACCGATAGCGGTACCGTCTCCATCGCCGCCAACCAGAATAACATTCATTTCAGGCTTTGCCATTTTAACACCAGTTGCAAAAGCAGCAGCACGACCATGGGCAGTGTGCAGCGTACAGCAATCGATATATCCTGGAAGGCGTGAAGCACAGCCGATACCGGAGACAACAGCAGTCTCTTCTTTTTTGAGGTTAAGCGTGTCCATCGCCCGAATAAGACCCTTCATGACGATACCGTGGCCGCAGCCAGGGCACCAGATGTGAGGCAACTTGCCGGGGCGAATCCATTTATCATAATCAAATGCCATGGTTATTTAACCTCCTTGATCTTAGCGAGAATCTGGTCAGGGTTGATAGGCTCTCCATCAACACGGAATATTCCGAGGACTGGAACCTTACCTTGTGCGCAACGCTCAAGTTCAAGTGAGCACATACCAAGATTCATTTCAGGAATTACAATACCTTTGACTCTGCTTGCCAAAGCTTTAATTTGCTTGTCAGGAAATGGCCAGAATGTCTTGATACGGAACATACCGGCTTTGATCCCCTGCTCACGAGCAACATTGACAGCATAACGGGCAGATCTAGACGTAGAACCGTATGCAACCACGACGACTTCAGCGTCATCAAGCATATATTCTTCGAATGTAACGATATCGTCGATATTTGCATCTACTTTACGAATCTGGCGCTCTTCTTCAGCCTGTACAACATCGGCCTTAGTAGTAGGGAAGCCGTCCTGCATTTTATTGAGGCCGGTTACATGGAACTTGTAGCCGGAACCAAAAGATGCCAGTGGTGGTACATCGCCGAAGCTGGTGTCGTAAGGTTTGTACTGTTCAGGTGGAACAGTTGGTGATTTGCGTGGGACGACTTCTATTTCGCCCTTTTCAGGGAAAACAACGCGTTCACGCATGTGAGCGACGATCTCGTCAGGCATAACCATAACGGGAGTACGATATTTTTCGGCCAGATTGAAGGCACGAATCATCTCTTCATATGTTTCCTGTACGGAAGCAGGGGTCAGACAGATTGCAGGGTGGTCACCATGTGTACCCCACTTGGCTGCCATGACATCTGACTGCGAAGGGCCTGTTGGCATACCGGTCGAAGGGCCACCACGCATGACGTTATAGATAACGCATGGAATTTCGGCGATGCAACCATAACCGATCAATTCCTGCTTAAGGGAAAGACCAGGGCCGGAGGTTGAGGTACATACTTTTGCACCGGCAAGTGATGCACCAAGAATTGTTGCCATGGCGGCAATCTCATCTTCCATCTGCATGAATTTCCCGCCAATCTTGGGTAATTCAGCTGACAGTACTTCAGAAACTTCTGTCGAGGGGGTAATCGGATAACCTGCAAAGAAGTCACACCCGGCGTATAATGCACCATGTGCGGCTGCTTCATTACCCTGAAGAAACGCTACTTTTTTGGACACTGTTCATTTCCTCCTGTAGATTTATTCGGTTATGACTTTGATAGCGAAGTCAGGACAACGCAATTCGCACTGCATGCAACTGATACAGGCTTCAAGATTTTTGACAGAGGCATAAAAGCCCTTCATCTCGAGAACGTCCTTAGGGCAGAACTCAACACAGATATGGCACCCCTTGCAGTACTTCTCAATGATCTCAATTTTCGGTAATTTTTTTTCCATCTTAGAAAGACTCCTTTTTCCGTAATAAAAGGTGGTAAATACAGGCTCCAGAAAGTAGCAAAAGAAGGGCGATGACTCCACCCTTCTTTTGCTACTTCCAGAGACCTGGAATCAAACTCTACTTCATGCTGCCAACAAGCTCTTTAACAGCAGCAACTGATTTGTCCATCATGGCCTGCTCTGTAGCATCAAGTTTGAACTGAATGATGCTTTCAACGCCCTTCTCACCAAGAACAGCCGGCACGCCGACGTAGAAGCCGTTTACTCCGAACTCACCCTGCAGGTAGCAGCAAGTTGGCAGAACGCGTTTCTGGTCCTTAAGGATAGACTCTGCCATGGAGATAGCAGATGAAGCAGGTGAGTAGAATGCTGAACCGGTTTTAAGCAGGGCAACAACTTCGCCGCCGGCACCACGGGTGCGCTTAACCATTGCTTCCATAACTTCCTTGCCCTTCTCGGCACCATACTTCTGCTCGAGCAGCTCAGTTACCGGAATACCGTTAACGCTTGCGTAACGAACCAGAGGAACCATATCGTCGCCGTGGCCGCCAAGAGTCATAGCGGTAACATCTTTAACTGATACACCCAGTTCCCAGGCAATGAAGCTGGCAAAACGTGCGGAGTCAAGAACACCGGCCTGACCGATAACGCGGTTGTAAGGGAAACCGGTGATTTTCTGGCAGAGTGTAACCATAGCGTCAAGCGGATTGGAGATAACGATAATGATTGACTCAGGAGCGTATTTCTTGATTCCTTCAGCAACTGAAGTCATGATCTTTGAGTTAACTTCGATCAGGTCATCGCGGCTCATACCTGGTTTACGTGGCAGACCGGCTGTAACGATAACAACGTCGGAGCCCTTGATGTCTTCATAGCTGTTGGTACCCTTGAGATCAACATCATAACGATCTACCGGGCCCACTTCAGCGATGTCAAGCATCTTGCCCTGGGGAAGACCTTCAACAATGTCAAAAAGGACAACATCACCGAGTTCACGCAATGCACAAAGCTGAGCAAGAACGCCGCCAATCTGTCCGCCACCGATAAGTGAAATCTTTTTACGAGCCATGCTTTTACCTCCTCTTTCGTTTTTGTCTAAAATAAGGCAGGAGTTGTATCCCCGGCCCCTGCTGAATGCTACATATTACATATTTTCAATCAGTGCATCGGCAAAACCTGAACAGGACAGCAACGTAGCACCCTGCATCATTCTTTCAAAATCATATGTGACACGCTTCTGACCAATAGTTCTGTCAAGAGTTTTTACGATGATATCGGCAGCTTCCTGCCAGCCAAGATATTCGAGCATCATAACACCTGATAGAATAACTGAGCCAGGATTAACTTTATCAAGATTTGCATATTTTGGTGCTGTACCGTGCGTAGCCTCAAATATTGCATGACCCGTTACATAGTTTATATTGGCTCCCGGTGCTATACCGATGCCGCCTACCTGAGCTGCCAATGCGTCTGACAGGAGATCACCTTCAAGATTCATGGCTGCAACGACATCGAATTCTTTGGCACGGGTAAGAACCTGCTGAAACGTTATATCAGCAATAGTATCCTTAATCATCAGTAGCTTTTTCAGCTGTCCATTGCCGTGGGTCGGCAGCAATTTAAGTGCAGCTTCAACCTCGGCGCGAATCGTTTCCTGCTGGTGTGAAGACATCACGTCATAACCAGGATCTACCATCTTTGCATTTTCTTCAATAGACAGAGTTGGATTCCGATCCTGATTATTAATTATCCATGATTCACGTTCGGTTACAACTCTCGAACGAAACTCGGTTGTTGCAAGTGCATATCCCCAATCCTTGAAAGCACCCTCAGTGAACTTCATGATATTGCCCTTGTGAACAATAGTCACTGATTTGCGCTTATGATCCAATGCGTACTGAATCGAAGCACGTATCAAACGCTCAGACCCGTTTCTGGATATTGGTTTTATACCTATTGACGAACTCTCCGGAAAACGGATTTTGCTGACGCCCATTTCGTTAACAAGAAATTTTATGACTTTTTCACATTCGACAGTTCCGGTCATCCACTCTATACCGGCATAGATGTCTTCGCAGTTTTCACGAAAAATAACCATGTCGACATCCTCCGGTTTTTTTACCGGAGTAGGAACACCCTGGAAATAACGGATTGGACGCAGGCATGTGTAGAGATCAAGAATCTGCCTGAGAGCCACATTAAGCGAGCGAATACCGCCGCCTATTGGCGTTGTCAGAGGCCCTTTGATCCCAACAAGAAATTCCTTGAATGCCTGAATAGTTTCTTCCGGCAGCCAGGCTTTGTCCCCCATTTCATGACGGAATCTGTTAAAGGGTTTTTCACCGGCATACACTTCCATCCAGCTTATTTTCTTTGAGCCGCCGTAGGCTTTACCTACGGCGGCGTCAAAAACACGAACTGAAGCTTTCCAGATATCCAGACCGGTACCGTCACCTTCAATATAGGGAATAATCGGATTGTCCGGCACATTAAGCATGCCGTCACTTCCCATGGTGATTTTTTCCCCTGCGGGGACAGTAACGTATGTGTATTCCATCTAGCTCACTGTGTGCATTACTATAAGTTATGAAAGAGCTGAGAGCCTGTCCTTGTTAATTAATTGAATCGACGATTGCGTTCAGTGTAGCACTTGGACGCATTGCTTTTTCAACCAGTGCAGGATTCGGGTTATAGTATCCACCCATATCAACAGGCTTGCCCTGTGCTGCAATCAACTCTTCATTGATTTTTGCCTCGTTTTCCTGAAGCTGCTTAGCTACCTTGGCGAAACGTGCCTGAAGCTCTGCATCCTTGGTTTGTGCTGCCAAAGCTTCAGCCCAGTACATTGCCAGATAGAAATGGCTACCACGGTTATCGATCTGACCGACCTTACGTGCCGGGTTTTTGTTGTTATCAAGAAACTTTGTGTTTGCCTGATCAAGTGTATCAGCCAAGAGCTGTGCTTTTTCGTTTTTGAATGTAGCTGCAAGGTGCTCAAGTGACACGGCAAGTGCAAGGAATTCACCGAGCGAATCCCAGCGCAAGTAACCTTCCTGTACAAACTGCTGAACGTGCTTCGGAGCTGAACCACCTGCACCTGTCTCAAAAAGTCCGCCACCAGCCAACAGAGGCACAATCGACAGCATTTTTGAGCTGGTACCCAGTTCAAGAATCGGGAACAGGTCGGTCAGATAATCTCTCAACGCATTGCCGGATACGGAAATTGTATCCAGGCCTGCTTTTGCGCGGGGGAGAGTAAAGCGCATCGCTTCTACAGGGGACATAATCTGGATATCAAGACCCTTGGTATCATGGTCTTGCAGATATTTGTTAACTTTCAGGATCATCTGGGCGTCATGTGCTCTGGTTTTATCCAGCCAGAAGATTGCCGGTGCTCCGGTTGCCCGTGCTCTGTTAACCGCCAGCTTGACCCAGTCCTGGATAGGCAGATCTTTTGCCTGGCAACCGCGCCAGATATCGCCCTCTTCAACGGCGTGCTCCATCAATACTGCGCCTGATTCGTCAACAACACGCACCGTACCGTTTGCAGGAATCTTGAAGGTCTTGTCGTGTGAGCCGTACTCTTCCGCCTTCTGTGCCATGAGACCAACATTGGAAACACAACCCATGGTTGTAGGATCAAACTGACCGTTTTTCTGACAAAAAGCGATACACTCCTGATACCACTCGGAATAGGCTGTGTCAGGGATTACACATTTTACATCGTGAAGTTTTCCATCAGGTCCCCACATCCCGCCGGAATCACGGATAACGACCGGCATAGATGCATCGATGATGATGTCGTTACTTGCATGTAGGTTGGTAATACCTTTGTCAGAGTCAACCATGGCAAGCGGTGGTCTCTTCGCGTAAACAGCCTGAATATCGGCTTCTATTTCTGCTTTTTTTGCTTCCGGCAGCTTCGATATCTTTACATAAAGATCGCCCATACCAAGATCCGGATTAACACCCAGCTCTTTGAAGGTAGCTGCATGTTTCTCAAAAACGTCTTTGTAAAATACAGAAACAAAATGACCAAACATGATCGGATCAGAAATCTTCATCATGGTTGCTTTCAGGTGTACGGAGAACAGCACACCTTTAGCCTTAGCGTCTTCGATCTGCTCGGCGATGAATGCACGCAGAGCTTTAGCACTCATAAACGAGCCGTCAAGAATTTCACCGGCCTGAAGAGCCAGTTTCTCTTTCAGTACGGTCGTTTTACCGGCCTGATCAACAAGTTCAATTTTAACATTTCCGGCTTTTTCCATAGTGATCGATTTCTCGCTATGAAAGAAATCGCCAGCGGTCATGTGCGATACATGTGTTTTAGAATCGGCTGCCCATGCGCCCATTTTATGTGGGTGCTTCCTGGCGTATGCTTTTACCGCGCCAGCAACACGTCTGTCGGAGTTACCTTCTCTAAGAACAGGGTTAACAGCACTACCAAGACACTTGGCATAACGTGCGTGGAGCTCTTTTTCTGCGTCTGTTTTAGGCTCTTCAGGGTAATCAGGAAGCTTGTAACCCTGCTCCTGCAACTCCTTTATGGCAGCTTTAAGCTGGGGAATTGAAGCACTGACGTTTGGCAGCTTAATAATGTTTGCTTCAGGCTTCTGGGTAAGATCACCCAATTCAGCCAGATAATCAGGCATTCTCTGAGCTTCTGTTAAATAATCAGGGAAGTTTGCAATAATTCGTCCTGCAACAGATATGTCTCTCGTTTCAACAACGACGCCTGCCGCTTTAGTGAATGCGTTTACGATCGGAAGTAGAGAGTATGTTGCCAGTGCAGGTGCTTCATCAATTTTCGACCAAATAATCTTCGCTGTTGCTGTTGTCATGTTCTCTCCTTAGTTTTAATACTATATAGCCAAAGGCTCTATGCAAACAGTGCTTCTAACTGTAACCGGACCGAACCAAATGAGTGCTTCTAACAGGCTGCTTTTTAATAAGACTATATACATATAACGATACTTTACAGCCACGATAAAAATTTTGTATACAGTATACAAAACACTTTTGACTGTCAAGGGAAAATAGGCTAAAGGCTGGTGGTTATAGGTACTGCGAGCAGTTATGGATATCAGTTGTTTTTATTGGAGTAGCGGCGTGCCTCAACAGCTTCGTCATGGCTGAAATTGCGCGGTATGACAAAGACCTGGCCTGGCCAGAGCTGTTTTGGGTTGCGTATCTGGTCACGATTAGCGCGATAGATGATTGGCCAGAGCGTTGAATCGTTATATATCTCTGTTCGGGCGGAAATCTGCGGCAGTGTTTCGCCGCGACGGACAGTATAAGAATTTGGTAGTGAGGGGGCGTTTTCTTTGCTCTTCTTCTGCGCAGCTCTGGCGGCCTCCGCGGCCTGAGCCGCCTGCTGTTTCCTCAGGCGTATTTCAGCTTCTGCTGCGGCACGCATCAGCTGCTCTTCCTCGGCTTTCGCAGCGAGGTCAGCTATACGTTGCTGCCTTTCTGCGGCAAGAACTTTTTTAGCCTGTTGAATTTCAGAGTGCAGTATATCTGCCTTCTGAAAGGCCAGTTGATAATAAACGTCTGCACCCTTGTCATCTTCACGAACATGATAGAGCGCTTCACCATGCTCAAACGTCTCGAGCAGACTCCGGTACTCCTGCGGAAACATTATCGGAGCTTGCATGACGCCAAGATCCTCAACCAAGGGAGCTACCTTGCTGCGCCACGAAGGGGTTGAAGCAGAACAGGCCGCAAGCATTGCACCCAACAGTATGCAAACAGCCTGGCGGCCTGTTCTAAACATGATCAAGCCTGCTTTTCTGCCAGACGGATACCAAGTTCACGGAGTTGTTTGATATCAACCGGAGACGGTGCCTCGGACATCATGCAGGTACCCTTCTGGGTTTTAGGGAAGGCGATAACATCACGGATTGAGTCACTGCCGGTCAGCAGCATTATCAGTCGATCCATACCAAAGGCGATCCCGCCATGCGGTGGTGTACCAAACTCTAACGCATCAAGCAGGAAGCCAAACTTACTACGGGCATCCTCGACACTCATGCCAAGCAGCTTGAACATCAATGACTGTACATGCTCTTGATGAATCCTGATAGAACCACCGCCGATTTCGTTACCGTTCAGCACAAGATCATATGCCTTGGCACGACAGCGCCCCGGGTCAGACTCAATAAATTCGAGATCCTCATCCATCGGTGCGGTGAAAGGATGGTGAACAGCACACCAGCGTCCGTCTTCCTCATCCCACTCCAACAGCGGAAATTCTGTTATCCACACAAAACGATAATCATCCTTGCTGGTCAGCTTCAGGAGGTTGGCAAGGTGATTACGCAGCTTGCCGAGTGAGTCGTTAACAACCTTGGGCTTATCAGCCACAAAGAACAGCAGGTCACCCTCTTCGGCACCAAAAGAACTGTTCATGGTAGCGATTTCTTCCGCTGTGAAGAACTTCGCAATCGGTGAATGCCACTCACCGTTCTCTATCTTAACGTAAGCCAACCCCTTGGCACCATAGATTTTGACGAACTCGGTCAGCTCGTCGATATCCTTGCGGGAAAACTTTGCGCACCCTTTGGCGTTTATACCTTTGATTACTCCGCCTTTGGAAGCGACATCAGCAAACACCTTGAATCCAGAGGCCTTGACGACATCGGTCAGATCGCAGAGTTCCATACCGAAACGAAGATCCGGGTTATCGAGACCGAAACGGCGGATTGCCTCGGCATACGTAAGACGTTCCACCGGCAACTGAACCGTAACACCCTTTGCTTCGGTGAAAACACGGGAAATCAGACCTTCCATAACTGTTATGATATCTTCCTGATCTATAAAAGACATCTCGCAGTCAATCTGAGTAAACTCAGGCTGCCGGTCAGCGCGCAGGTCCTCATCACGGAAGCAGCGCACAACCTGGAAGTATTTATCAAAACCGGAAATCATCAGGATCTGCTTGAAGATCTGGGGCGACTGCGGCAGGGCGTAAAACTGGCCCTGATTAATGCGGGAAGGAACCAGAAAATCTCGGGCACCTTCCGGAGTCGACTTGGTAAGGAAAGGTGTTTCGAGCTCGATAAAACCGTTATCGGTAAGATACGAACGGGTAAGCTGGGAAACCTTTGAACGCAGAATCAGGTTATACTGCAATTGAGGGCGGCGCAGGTCAAGATAGCGGTACTTGAGACGGATATTCTCGTTGATGTCGCTATGCTCGTCAAGCATGAACGGCAGTGGCTTGGAACGATTGAGCAGTTTGCATTCCAGCACCTGGATTTCAACTTCACCGGTCTTCATGTTCGGATTGACAGTGCCTTCAGGGCGAGGGATAACCTTGCCCTTTACCGCAAGCACGAATTCACTGCGAACGGATTCAGCAACGGCATGCCCGGAAGCGTTGATTTCCGGGTCAAACACGATCTGGGCTATTCCCTCGCGGTCGCGCAGATCGATAAAAATCAGTCCGCCATGATCACGGCGACGGAGTGCCCACCCCATAAGAACAACTTCATTGCCGATGTCGGAAGCGCTCAAATCGCCGCAGTAATGTGTCCGTTTCCAGTTGCCGAGAAAATCCATAATTATATCCTCCAGTTTCTTATCTCTATTTTATTTTATCAGTTGTCCGATATTCCCGAAGCGTGGCCTGGTCTTTTCACTATCCCACGACCAGTACTTGATAAATGCCAGCCCTTTGATCTGATCACGCCGAACAAACTTCCAGAAACGGCTATCATAAGAACGGTCGCGGTTGTCGCCCATTACAAAGTACGAATCTGGCGGCACGGTAACCGGGCCGAACGTATCACGCGGGTTCATCTCCTTCGGGATAATATCTTTTTCCTTATGCACTTCATGCGGATTTTCATAATGCTTGCCATTTACGTAGACCTTCTTATCTATCCCCTCAACGACATCACCCGGCACACCTATCACACGCTTGATAAAATCCTTGCTGGGATCTTCAGGATATTCAAAAACTATCACATCTCCACGGCGCGGATCACGTACCGTCAGAACACGTGTATCGACAAAAGGAATTTTAGTCCCGTAGATAAACTTGCTGACCAGCAGATGATCACCGATCGCCAGTGTATCCTCCATTGAACCGGACGGGATCTTGAATGCCTGAACCAGATAGGTACGGATCACCAGAGCAAGCAGAACCGCTATTGCAATGGATTCGGCATACTCACGAATCAGACCCTTCTTTTTAATCGGCTCCGGTTGAGGCGGAGACAACTCTTCCTGACTTGATTCCTGAGGCTCTTTCATACGGGTTCCTTTATACGCTTAGTCTGTCAGTCAACCTTTAAAATGGCGAGAAACGCTTCCTGCGGCAACTCGACGTTACCCACATTCTTCATCCGCTTCTTGCCCTCTTTCTGCTTCTCCAACAACTTCCGTTTACGGGTGATATCACCACCGTAACATTTTGCCAGAACATCCTTGCGCATCGCCTTAACCGTCTCACGGGCAATAATGCGGTTGCCGATGGCGGCCTGAATAGCCACCTCAAACATCTGTCGTGAAATAAGCTCTTTCATCTTGGAGACAAGATCACGGCCACGGAAATAGGCTTTTTCACGGTGCAGGATCAGCGACAGGGCATCAACAACTTCGCCGTTGATCATGACATTCATACGCACCAGGTCACTCTGCCGGTACTCCAGATGTTCATAATCAAGTGAAGCATACCCTTTGGTAATTGACTTGAGACGGTCGTAAAAATCAAGCACGATCTCATTCAACGGCAGTTCATAGATAATCATGACGCGCGTTGGCGTAAGGAACTTGATCTCGCGCTGCACGCCTCGTTTGTCTTCGCAGAGCGCCAGCACCCCTCCGACATAATCGTTCGGCACATGAATGTGGGCCAGGATAAACGGCTCTTCCAAATACTCCGTGCTTTGCAGTTCCGGCATCTGGTTGGCGCTCTGGATAGAATAAACTTCGCCGTTCATTTTATGCACACGGTAAACAACGGTCGGCGCGGTCGTAATAAGCTCAAGCCCGAACTCACGTTCCAATCGCTCCTGAATGATTTCCATATGCAGCAGCCCGAGGAAACCGCAGCGGAAACCAAAACCGAGCGCCAATGACGTTTCCGGCTCAAAAGAGAATGATGAGTCATTTAACTTCAGCTTGGCCAGAGCGTCACGTAACTGTTCATACTGAACGGTATCAATAGGATACAGGCCGGAAAAAACCATCGGCTTGACCTCCTTGAAACCATCCAGTGCCTGCAGGCACTGGCGATGCAACAGCGTCACCGTATCACCGACCTTGGCATCGGCAACATCCTTGATACCGGCGATGATGAAACCGACCTCTCCCGCCGCCAGCTCCGGCACTTCAACCATCGTTGGAGCAAAAACACCGACTTTGAGCGCTTCAAAAGTGCTGTTGGTTGCCATCAGCTGAATCTTGTCACCTTTTTTGAGCGTCCCGTCAAAAAGGCGTACAAGAATAATGACTCCCTGATACTGGTCATACCAGGAGTCAAACAGCAGCGCCTTGAGCGGAGCGTCCGGATTTCCGACCGGTGGCGGGATCTTCTTGACGATCTCTTCGAGGATCTCGTGAGTACCGATGCCCTCTTTGGCACTTGCCAGAACGGCATCATGGGCATCAATACCGATAATGTCCTCGATTTCCTGCTTGACCCGCTCCGGGTCGGCGGCCGGCAGGTCGATCTTGTTCAGAACCGGAAAAACTTCCAGATTAATATCCAGAGCTAGGTAGACGTTGGCCAGAGTCTGGGCCTCTACACCTTGAGATGCGTCAACAACCAGCAGGCCGCCTTCACAGGCAGCCAGAGAACGTGACACCTCATAGGTAAAGTCAACGTGACCGGGGGTATCTATCAGATTAAGAACATAATCGACACCGGCGTCGGAGCGGTAATTGAGACGCACGGTCTGCGCCTTGATCGTAATGCCACGCTCGCGTTCCAGATCCATTTTATCAAGGAACTGGTTCTGCTTGTCCCGATCGGAAACGGTGCCAGTGTACTCGAGAAGGCGGTCAGCCAGAGTCGATTTGCCGTGGTCAATGTGAGCAATAATGGAGAAGTTGCGGATTCTGCTGATTTCCATGAATTCCTTCGTACTCTTATCAAATAGGACTCTGAAGAATAAATAAAGATGAGTGGAAAGTAAAGGGGAAAAGGGGTACGGAAAGATCAAACTGCATCACGCAGGTAGTTGCAAGCCGTGCAATTATTCCTGATTTTCAGCCGCGCGCCTTAAAAAGGTAGGGGCTAAGCTCTTGGACACTTTTGACAACCTCTTCAACAAGTCGAAGGGCACCTGCTTAAATCCATATTCGGCTTTAATATCATTAACTATGTTGACCCAGAGATGCGCCGTCATCTCAGCATCGGCAAGGGCACGGTGATGAACACCGTCCGTCTTTAGATTCTTGGAGCGAACCAGTGATTCCAGACTGTGACTGGTTAATTCCGGATAGACCCGCCGGGAGATGAGCAGTGAACAGGCAAACTCCTGACAGCGCTGCTGATTAATTCGCTGCAGTTCTGCATCAAGAAAACGGCTGTCAAACCCGGCATTATGAGCAACCAAATGGTGCTGCGCCATGAAACGGGTAAATTCATGCATGACCTCAGTGATCGACGGGGAGCTGTCCAGCATCCGATTAGTGATACCGGTATACTCCTCAATGAAACTACTGACCTTCATGCCAGGATTCATCAAACTCTGGAACCGGTCCACGATCTCATTATTCTCGACGAGAACCGCGCCTATTTCGATTGCCCTGTCACCGTACTGCGGCGAGAGACCGGTAGTCTCAAAATCGAGCACGACTACGCTGTAATTACCCACGAAGCCACCTTTTCACGCGATCAGTTCTCTTCATTCGTTACGCTTTATACTGCCACTAACTGTCCCTCAGCAACAATACCCCCCCTGATTCCGGACATTCCCACTTGACAAGCCGGTACCCAATGGGGATTATTCCAATACATTCTACTGCTGAAGCTTGCAAGTCAAAACTGATACCTGAACACATAAAGGAACTTCTGTTATTTCACACTCAAACCACACAACCAGCCCCACCCTACCCTGCAGCCACGAGCAGTGGATGCACCGTGCCATTGCCGAAGCCGGCAAGGCACAGACCAAGGGTGAAGTACCGATTGGTTGCGTTATCGTCCAGAACAACAGAATCATCGCCCGCGGCCACAACTTGCGCGAAACCAGCCAGGACCCTGCCGGCCACGCCGAGCTGATAGCCATTAGAAAAGCCGCCCGAAAACTTGGTTCCTGGCGGCTCCTGAACACTGTTCTCTATGTGACTCTCGAACCGTGCACCATGTGCATGGGGGCGATCATCCTGGCTCGCATCCCCACTGTCGTATTCGGCTGTTTTGACCCGAAGGGAGGAGCAGCCGGCTCGCTGTTCGACCTGTCCAACGATCCCCGCCTTAATCACCGGGTTGAACTGTTACCGCGTGTTCTGGAAAGCGAATGTTCAGCCCTGCTAAGCAACTTCTTTGCCGAGTTACGCAAGCAAAAACGTAGCGCACGTACCAAGTGATCCCACGTCCACGCATTAATAAAAAAAGGTGGTGAACAGTGACTGTTCCCCACCCAATCATTTAAAGCAGGTCAATTCCGTAAACTATCAGCCGGCCAGACCAAATGTTTCATGCATGACGCGCACGGCCAGTTCGGTGTATTTTTCATCAATGACAACGGAGATTTTTATTTCCGATGTTGAAATCATCTGGATATTGATACCGTTCTGGGAGAGCGCACTGAACATCTGTGTCGCCACGCCAGCGTGGCTTCTCATACCAAGACCTACAATCGATATCTTGCTGATATTTTCGTCGGAAACGACCTCTTTAGCCTGAACTTCCTGGGCTACTTTGTTGGTAATCAGCAGAGCCTGCTTCAGATCAGCCTTTGTAACGGTAAAGGTGAAGTCGGTCAGGCCGTTGTCGCCAACATTCTGCACGATCATGTCTACCGAAATGGCTGCATCGGACAACGGAGTAAGAATTTTAGCGGCAATACCTGGTTTGTCAGGGACTCCCTTGACAGCAATCTTGGCCTCATTTTTGTCGTACGCAACTCCTGAAACAAGTATCCCTTCCATATCCTTATCCTCTCTGGTAACCATTGTACCGGTGTTTTCATTAAGACTTGAGCGGACATGAACGTCCACGTTATATTTTTTGGCAAACTCAACGGAACGGATCTGGAGAACTTTTGCACCAAGACTGGCCAGTTCCAGCATCTCGTCATACGATATCTTTTCGATCTTGCGTGCCTCTTTACAAACATTGGGATCAGTAGTGTAAACACCGTCAACATCAGTATATATCTCGCAGACATCCGCCTTGAGGGCCGCCGCTATGGCAACTGCGGAAGTATCTGACCCACCCCGTCCAAGCGTGGTGATATTCCCTTTGGCATCAACCCCCTGAAAACCGGCCAGGACAATGATGGTCCCCTCTTTGAGGTCGGCACGAATGTTCTTATCGCCAATACTCTCGATACGGGCTTTCGTTGCGGTCGAATCAGTTATGATAGGCACCTGCCATCCTTGATAGGATTTTGCCTTGTAACCCTGAGATTTGAGATACATGGAAAGCAGTCCGATAGTAACCTGCTCGCCGGTCGCCACCAGGACGTCATATTCGCGGCCATCAGGTATTTCACACATCTCATTGGCAAGTGCAACAAGCTTGTTGGTTTCGCCCGACATAGCGGAAACGACAACAATCACGTCATTTCCGGCGTCGTATGTTTTAATGATTCGTTTGGCAACGTTTTTGATTCGATCGGGTGAGCCGACCGAGGTGCCACCGTACTTCTGTACTACTAGCGCCATACTGCTCTCCTTGTAGAAAAATGGTTGAAGAGACGAACGTGTCTCTTTCAAACAGATTAAGTGCATCAACGAAACTATTTTATACCTGAATACGCAAAAAACAACTTCCCGTTCACTAAAGATTCAGCTCTATAACAGACAACCTGCATCTGGTCAAAGTTTTTTTTGCTGTTGCAGCTTCTCTTGCAGCAGTTCAATAACATTGTCAGATTTCTGCCCGGAGCCGGTTATTGTAATCAGGCGCCTGTCATCCCCTGCATATTCAAACAGCAAGGTCAAAACATCTGCCGGTAGCAACTCGTCAAGGCGTTCAGACCACTCAACAACACAAACCCCGTCGCCGTAGAAGAACTCTTCAAAACCAAGCTCGGCAATATCATCATCACCGCTCAGACGGTAGAAATCAAAATGATAGACCGGAGTGTCGCCGGGATAGCAATTCATAATGGCATACGTCGGGCTTGCCACCAGCGTGTTGCTTTGGGGAGCCAGCGCTGCGACCACCCCCCTGGTCAGACATGTTTTACCGCCACCAAGGTCCCCGCGCAGGGCCAGAAATGAACCGGATTGGAGGAGCGAGCCGATATCAGCTCCTAACTGCTCGGTTTCGCACGCCGAAGCGGTTGTAATCTGCAAACGTGCCACTACCGGTTCATTGAGCGGATGATATCAATACGGGAAACTACACCGACCAGTTTTTTACCATCAACGACGGGAAGTGTATGTAGTTTTTGACTGCTCATGATTTCAGCTGCGGCGCTGACCGTATCGGTCGGCGTAACGGTAATGACATCTGTTGAGGCAAGCTCTGAAGCTGTCTGTGCAGTTATTTTATCCAGATCACGCTGCAGGGCGCTTTCCCCACCTAACGGAATTACCCAGTCAAAAATTGATATAACCGTTGGAATATGGAGAGGGCGGTCCTGCTCGACCAGGTCAGAGGTGGTAACGATTCCGGCCAGATTACCGGCATCATCAAGAATGGGAAGTGTTCCAAAATGCTTTGTGTCGAAAATTGCAGCCATTTCGCGCACAGTGGTTGTTCCTTTTATAGAAACTACGTCTCTTGTCATAATATCGGCTACGGTCAACATGGTGATTCTCCTTTTTTTGTATGTCAGATGCTGTTTCAACGTTTTTTGGGCAGAAACAAACTACGGTAACATACGTATACTTCGTATCAGGCTAAAACTCAGAGAACAACGCACCAGTCCTAGAGACGTGCGTTCATTAACAGTCTTTTGTATGCGTACGGCAACATTTCCATAACATCAGAGGCATTTATACCAATCTCGCCTTTATCCTCTGCGACCATATCTGCAGCAAAACCATGGAGGAACACCCCCAGACAACAGGCGTCCCAGGAAGCACACCCCTGACCCAGTAAAGACACGATAATTCCGGTCAACACATCACCCATACCGCCGGAAGCCATGCCTGGATTGCCGCTGCCGTTAATGGCAACTGTTCCGGCAGGAGATGCAATAATAGTTCGGGCTCCCTTTAGAATCAGATAGACTCCGTAGTTTCTGGCAAATTCCTGAGAGACAGAGATGCGTATCGCCTCCACGTCCGGAACTGAAGAGCCGACCAGGCGTGACATTTCTCCGGGATGAGGGGTAAGTATCAGTTGATTCGTTTTTTTTCTCTTTAAAATTGTGACGTCTTCTGCCAGTGCATTGAGACCATCTGCATCGATTACCAGTGGTGAAGTGACCGTTTCCACCAGATTCTTTATAAGGGCGTGCGTTCCTTGATGACAGCCAAGGCCGGGGCCGACGGCAACTGCAGCCTTATCAGCCAACAGCTTTCTAATTGCCTGGAAGGCGTTGTCTGTCAGGTAGCCACTACCGTAATCAGGCAGTGGAGACGTCATCACTTCCGTTGTTTTTATTTCAAGAACTGTATGAATGCTCTCTGCTGCAGCAAGTGTTACCAACCCGGAACCGGCTCTTACGGCACTGTTGGCCGTGAGAACAGCCGCACCGCTTTTTCCGGTTGAACCGGCAATGACAAGACAATGTCCAAAGTCGCCCTTATGGGATTGACGATCGCGGCGGTGCAGCATCTGGTGAACAGTCGTCTCTTCAAGAAACTCATAACCGGACGCCGCCTCCATCAGCTTTGGTGGAATTCCGATATCTGCCACGACCAAACGGCCGGTATGCTCGGCACCGGGATAAAGGACATGCCCTAGCTTCGCAATAGCAAACGTAACTGTGATGCATGCCCTGACCGCTTCTCCCAACGCCCGGCCGTTAGTCCCGTGGATACCGGACGGAATATCAACTGCAACCACAGGACGACCGGAGGCATTTATCAAATCAACCGCCTCATGGTAAATGCCACTGACATTGCTGCACAACCCGGTACCGAGCAGTGCGTCTACAATTAGATCAGCCTGAAACACCTCTTCCATATACAGCGAAGACAGTTGCCCTTCACTGGTACAGTAATTGACGATTGAACCGGGCAGCCTATCGAGGTTGGTTGCAGCATCACCGCTTACATCTTCGCGCACAGCCAGGACAACAACCTTGACATCCCATCCCTGTTGGCTCAGCAGACGCGCAATAACGTACCCATCCCCGCCGTTGTTACCTTTGCCGGCCATGACAATGCAACGCCCACGTGCCCCGAACTCCTCCACAATAACGTTGACGCAGCTGCTACCGGCGTTTTCCATCAGTTGAAGACCCGAAATTTCGCACTCTTTGATGGCCTGTTTATCAAGCTCCTGCATGGTATGTGCGGTAACTACTTTCATTTTGACTCCAGTACAACCATTGCAATAGCACTGCCACCGTCGTGTGACAGTGACAAATGTTTACTGACCAGCCTGTTGGCTTCAAAGTGCTCGGCAGCTTTCCCGGACAGGATCAATTCCGGTTTCCCCAGGGCATTGTTAGTCACCTCTACATCATGCCACGAAAGGCCATCGCGCAAACCTGTTCCGAGCGCCTTCAGAAACGCTTCCTTTGCAGCAAATCTGGCGGCA
This sequence comes from Desulfuromonadaceae bacterium, assembly GCA_028681335.1. Classification (GTDB taxonomy): domain Bacteria; phylum Desulfobacterota; class Desulfuromonadia; order Geobacterales; family Pseudopelobacteraceae; genus JACRCG01. The sequence goes on from JAQUIT010000004.1 coordinate 253,081, forward strand.
AGACATGATGCCGTATCTTTTCTGCCGGTGCATCTGGCACGTTCAGCAGAGGAAAACAGCCGGTCGATAACAGCTGTGTTGCCACTATCAATAAAACGCTGGAAGCGCTCTATGGCAACAGTATCAATACCGATTCCGTAGATCATGCGTATTTGAGAAGCTCAACCATGTCGCGAACGGCCCGGTCCAACCCGACCAGCATGGCACGGGCGATGATGGAGTGGCCGATGTTGTACTCTTCTATGCCCCCCAGTGCGGTAATTGCCTTGATATTTACATAATTGAGACCGTGACCGGCATTGACTCCCAGCCCTACCTTGCGGGCCAGCTTGATTGCTGTATCGATGTTCTCAAGCTCATGCTGTTGTTCACTCCAGTTGACCGCATCGGCATAGGCACCGGTATGGATCTCGATATAATCGGCGCCGGTTTTTTTGGATGCCTTGATCTGCTCCTGATTGGGATCGACAAACAGACTTACCACGATTCCACCATCTTTCAGGCGCTTGACCGTATCAGCGATCTGTTTTGTGTTGACGATGACGTCAAGACCTCCCTCGGTAGTCAACTCCTGCCTTTTTTCCGGTACCAGCGTCACCTGTTCGGGCTTGACCCTGAGCGCTATCCGCACCATTTCCTGGGTAGCGGCCATCTCAAGATTGAGCTTGCTCTTGACGGTGCGGCGCAGTATCTCCAGATCACGGTCCTGGATGTGGCGCCGGTCCTCACGCAGATGAATGGTTATCCCTTCGGCCCCGGCCATCTCGCCGAGTGCAGCCGCTGTTACCGGATCCGGTTCAACACCACCGCGCGCCTGGCGAACGGTGGCGATATGATCAACGTTAAGTCCCAGCTTTGCCATTACTTCTCTCCGATATTTTTCTTGACCAGATCACAGATCTCGTTGGCCCACGACGTAATTTCGTATTTGTCCTGACCTTCTATCATCACCCTCAGCAACGGCTCGGTACCGGAGTAACGGATCAGTACCCGTCCGTCATGACCGAGCTTGTTCTCGACGTCCTTGATCTTTGCAGCTATTTCGCTGATGGAATAGATGTCCACTTTCTCGCGGACACGGGTATTGCATAGCACCTGTGGCAGCGGAATCATTATTTCAGCCAGCTCAGAGATGGTCTTTCCCTCTCGGCGCATAACGGCAAGAAGCTGTAAAGCCGAAAGAATCCCGTCACCGGTGGTACTGTAATCAAGGAAGATCATATGACCTGACTGTTCCCCTCCCAGGTTGTACCCACCCGCGCGCATCGCCTCAACGACATAACGATCACCGACATCTGTTTTGACAATTTTGCCACCAGCTTTACGCAGCGCAATATCAAGCCCCATATTGCTCATCACGGTCGCAACCAGTGTCTTTTTCTTCAGCAGTTTGCGTTTCAACATATCCGTGGCGCAGATGGCCATAATGTGATCGCCATCAACTTCATTGCCGAACTCGTCGCACACAATGACGCGATCGGCATCTCCGTCAAGAGCAATGCCGATATCGGCGCGATGCAGCTTTACCGCTTCGCTGATAACAGACGGACAGGTCGAACCACAGCCGGCGTTAATATTGGTTCCGTTCGGTGAAACTCCGTAGGGAATAACTTCGGCCCCCAACTCTGAAAACACGGCAGGCGCAACCTTATAGGCGGCACCATTGGCACAATCAAGCACGATCTTCATGCCGGAGAGATCCATCTCCTGAGGGAAGGTGTTCTTAAGAAAGACGATATAACGCCCCGCCGCATCTTCAATGCGGTATGCCTTACCAACCTCTGTCGCGGTGGGGCGCAAGGCGTCAATTTTTTTTGATTCAATCAGCGTTTCAATCTTAAGCTCCAGATCATCAGGCAGTTTAAAACCGTCAGCCGAAAAAAACTTTATGCCGTTATCCTGAAAGGCGTTGTGCGAGGCCGAGATCACAACTCCTGCGTCGGCACGCATTGATGAAGTGATATTGGCAATACCCGGCGTCGGCAGAGGCCCGACCTGCAGGACATCAACCCCCATCGAGCAGATACCGGCTACGAGTGCATTTTCCAACATATAGCCTGAGAGGCGGGTATCTTTTCCGATCACGATACGGTGACGACGTTTCCCCCCCCCTTTGAAAATATAGGCAGCAGCGCGCCCCAACTGCATCGCCATCTCGGTAGTCATGGGATAAACATTAGCAACGCCGCGTACGCCGTCAGTTCCGAATAGTTTTTTCATTGCAGCTGCATCTCCTGTTTAGGTAAGTCCGTATTCGGCTGGTGTTGTACCCCTCGGCGCACGACGCCCTTCAATCGCCTTACGGGATAGATGACGAATCTCTGCCGGATCGGCATCATAGGTAATTTTTCCTTCATGAACTATAGAGATTTTTCCGGTTTCCTCCGAGACAACCAGCACCAGAACGTCTGTCTGTTCGGATATCCCCAGCGCAGCCCGGTGACGGGTGCCAAAACTTTTCGCAATATCCGGATTCTGGGACAGGGGAAGAAAGCAGCCGGCCGAGGTAATCTTTTCTTTTTGTATAATAACCGCGCCGTCATGAATCGGTGAATAGGGGAGAAATATCGACGTAAGCAGCTCGCTGGTCACCTTGGCATCAATCTCGGTACCGACTTCAATCAGGTGATCAATCGACATCTGCCTGACAATAACAATCAGGGCCCCAATTCTTCGTTCGGCCAACTCATGAAGACCTTTCAAAAGTTCATCAACTGATGTCGTCAGATCAATATCAGTCCGTTCACCCGACTTATGGCGCTTCCAGAATGAAAAAAGAGCACGCTTTATGTCACTCTGGAAGATGATTGTCAGAATAACCGGTGCAGAGGAAATCAGAAGATGAAAAAAGTAGGTAGTTGAGGTGAGACCCAGCTTTTTTGCACTGAGTTCTGCAGCAATGAGGATTACCAGAATCGTAAGGAGCCGAAGGGCGGCTTCTTTCCTGAGAATCAGCGTGCAGCCGAAAACCAGCCCGGCAACAATAAATTTGTCGAGTAGCCCATACAGTGTAACGCTATCGATAAATGGAGCCATACTTCCTCTTTGAAACTGGCGGTCAGTACCATTTAACTGTGCATTACGGCGTGCGCCATGTCAGCAACATCGCGCATAGCACGGACATCGTGCACACGCAGAATAGAGGCACCGTTGGATACGGAGATGGCTACCGCAGCGGCAGTACCGAAAAGCCGGTCATCAGGCTGATCTCTTCCCAGAACCTTCCCGATAAACGACTTACGTGACGGCCCGGAGAGGATCGGCAGACCGAAACCGGACAGTTCCGCCATGCGCCGGATCAACGCCATATTGCCCGCGGCATCCTTGCCGAAACCGATGCCAGGATCAATGGCAATACACTCAGCGCAAACACCAGCTTCACGGGCGCGGATAATGGATGCCCGAAGTCCGTCGGAAACATCCTTCATCAGGTCATCATACCGGGTGTCCTGCTGCATTTTGTCCGGCGTGCCCCTGGTGTGCATCAACACGACACCGGCACCACTGCTGGCAGCCAATGTACCTATCTGCGGGTCAAAATTGAAGCCGCTTATGTCGTTGATAATTTCCGCACCTGCCGACAGAGCGCCGGCAGCAACAGCGCTTTTCCAGGTATCAACCGATATGGCACACGTAAGTGTACCGGCAAGCCGCTCAATTATCGGGATGATCCGCCTCAGTTCTTCATCAATCGACACCGGGTCGGCACCAGGGCGGGTACTTTCGCCGCCAATATCGATGATATCGGCACCCTCCGCTTCCATCTGCAAGGCTTTATCAAACGCCACATTTGGGTCACTGAACCTTCCGCCATCTGAAAAAGAGTCCGGCGTAAGATTCAAGATTCCCATAATCAACGGGCGCTGGAGCGACAACGTGCGACGTGATGTTTTCCACCCGGCCGGAGCGGTTGCGCTTTGTTCCATCAGGCGGTTAAGTTCTTCTGCCAGTGCCGGCAGACCGAACGGCTGTACTTTAAGCTTCAGACAGAGGCGACGTAACTGCTTGGCTGTCCCGATCAAGACACAGTCAGTCCTGTCAATACTGCAGGCAACCGTGCCACGGGCAACGGCAGCGTCCCCACCCAGAGACAGCATCTCCTGCTTAAGGATATTTGCCTGTCGGCACTCCAGTTGAGGAAGATGAATACAGAGCGTACTCATCTTGGGAACCATCTCAACTATGCCGTAACCATCAACCGCAACACGCTGCAATTCACGTGCGGCGTGCTCTGAACTCTGCAGTGCCAGCAGTCGTGGTAAAAAGCGGTCCATACCTACACTTCGATATCGGTGTGAGGCGCTACCGGTTCAGTTGATTCAGCCGGTGGTGGCTGAGGTGGTTCCACGGAGACCAGTTTGCCGGTTTTGATGATTTCGTCTACCTGATCACCAGTCAGATTCTCCTTCTCAATCAGGCATTCAGAAAGATCATGGAGGGTCTTGATATTCTCCTGCAACAGACCAAAGGCACGTTCATATGATTCGTCGACAATGCGCTTGATCTCGTCATCAATATGCTCGGCGACCTTCTCACTGAAGTTCTTGTGCATCGCCATTTCACGACCAAGGAAGATGGATTCATCCTTCTTGCCAAAGGAGAGCGGCCCCATTTTGTCGCTCATACCCCATTCGCATACCATCTTGCGGGCCATTTCGGTGGCACGCTCTATGTCGTTACCGGCACCGGTTGTGAATGTGTTGAAAATCAGTTTTTCGGCCGCACGGCCACCCATCAGGACCGCAATGCGTGCCAACAGGGACTCGCGGGAATAGCTGTGTTTGTCTTCGATCGGAAGCTGCATTGTGACACCCAGCGCCCGACCTCGGGGAATAATGGAAACCTTGTGGATCGGATCGGTGCCGGGAACCATCTTGGCAACCAGGGTATGGCCGGCTTCGTGGTAGGCGGTACTCTTCTTCTCCTCATCAGAAATGACCATACTGCGGCGTTCGGCCCCCATCATGACCTTATCCTTGGCACTGTCGAAATCACTCGGTTCGGCAACGGTTTTATTCAGGCGGGCAGCCAGCAGAGCCGCTTCATTAACCAGGTTGGCCAGATCCGCACCGGAAAAACCGGGGGTACCGCGGGCGATTACCGCCAGATCAACATCCGGAGAGAGTGGCACTTTCTTGGAGTGAACCTTGAGAATCATTTCGCGGCCCTTAACATCGGGACGCGGGACAACGACCTGACGGTCAAAACGTCCCGGACGAAGCAGAGCAGGGTCAAGGACATCAGGACGGTTGGTAGCAGCGATCAGGATTACTCCTTCATTTGACTCGAATCCATCCATCTCCACCAACAGCTGGTTGAGAGTCTGCTCACGCTCATCGTGGCCTCCCCCCATACCGGCACCGCGATGGCGGCCGACCGCATCTATTTCATCAATGAAGATGATGCATGGCGCGCTCTTTTTCCCCTGCAGAAAAAGGTCACGAACACGGCTTGCACCGACACCGACAAACATCTCTACAAAGTCAGACCCGGATATGGAGAAAAACGGAACACCGGCCTCACCGGCAACAGCACGGGCCAGAAGTGTCTTTCCTGTTCCCGGAGGGCCCACCAGGAGCACCCCTTTAGGAATTTTACCACCCAGCGCAGTGAACTTTTTCGGTTCTCTCAAAAAGGCGATAATTTCTTCCAACTCTTCTTTGGCCTCTTCAATACCGGCAACATCTTCAAAGGTTATCTTACCCTGTGATTCGGTTAACAGCTTGGCGCGACTCTTGCCAAACGACATGGCCTTCCCGCCCCCAGCCTGCATCTGACGCATGAAGAAGATCCAGACTCCAACCAGCAGGATCAGCGGAAACCAGGAGATAAAAATAGAAAACCAGGAGAACTTTTCCTCTTCCGGCTTGGCATTGATAGTAACCTTTTTTTCCAGCAGCTTCTTGGTCAGGTCCGCGTCGGAATACGGTTTATAGGTATGAAAATCCTTGCCGTCCTTCCCCTCAAACTTACCGGTAATATCGTTGCCCTGAATGACAACAGCAGTGATCTTCCCCGCATCAACCTGGTTCATAAAATCGCTAAAATTAAGCTTTTCTGCAGTTGTCCGCGGCTTGTTGAACATGTTGAAAAGCAGGATCATCATCAGGCTGATGACAAGCCAGAGTGAGAGATTCTTGTAAAACTGGTTCAAGGTAAACCCCCGTGTAATATGCGTGTATATAACGTTGAAAATTTGTAAAACTAGCATACTGGGTAGATGTTGACAAGCTGATTTACTCTTCAGCGGCCCATCATGATGCCTAAATCCTCAGCCGTATGAACGATTTCACCATCCGGATCAACAAGGTTAAGTTCGCTGGTGGCATCTTCAATCGAAACGGTAGCGATATCTCTGCCGCGCAGACAGGCCATCCGGCCGAACTCACCGGCAGCTACCATCGCAACAGCTTTGGTACCAAAACGGCTCCCCAGTGAGCGGTCAAAGGTAGTTGGTGAGCCGCCGCGCTGTAAATGACCGAGTACGGTGACGCGCACGTCCATCTCCAGACACTGTTCAATCTGTTTCGCCACGTACTGGCCAATGCCACCCAGCCGTTCGATGATATTGCGTTCATCGGCTGCTTTGGCGACTACGCGCCCACCGCCGGCGGGAAAAGCACCCTCGGCGGCCACGATGATGCTGAAGCGTCTCCCGCGACCGGAGCGTTTCTTTATGGACGCGCAGATTTCCTCAATATCAAAGGGAATTTCCGGGATAAGTATCACATCTGCTCCTCCGGCTATACCGGATTCCAGGGCGATCCAGCCGGCGTAGCGCCCCATAACCTCCAGAATCATCACCCGATGATGGCTCTCGGCAGTGGTATGCAGCTTGTCCAGTGCATCGGTAGCGGTTTCCAGTGCCGAATTATAGCCAAAGGTCAAGTCGGTGCCACGCAGGTCATTATCGATGGTTTTCGGCACACCAACCACCGGCACCCCTTTTTTAGCCAGCTCCAGAGCTATTTTGAGTGACCCTTCCCCCCCAATGGCAATCAGAGCATCCAGTCCCAAGATGCGGGTGTTTTCAACAACCCTGTCAGACAGATCTACCGTAACGACTTGTCCGTCCCGCTCAACCGGATAGGAAAAGGGGTTGCCGCGGTTTGTTGTTCCCAGGATGGTGCCGCCACGGGGGAGGATGCCGCGCACGCTCTCCAGTGTCAGCGGGCGGCATTTATTGAGATCAAGCAGTCCGTCAAAGCCATCCTCTATGCCGATGACTTCCCAGCCATGCTGAATGATGGCACTTTTGACCACTCCTCGAATGACGGCATTCAAGCCGGGGCAGTCACCGCCTCCTGTAAGTATACCGATTTTCTTGATCATGAAACCTCCCGTACAATAGCCGTAAAATTCTTCTTAAACAACCCAAGCCTGTATCAGTTCAGTCCCGTCATAGTGCCACATTGCGAACCTGGCTGCAATCAACCTATGCAGACTCATAATAACACAAGCTGATAAGCCCGTTTTGAGCTGTTAAAAAAAACTGTTTTCACGGTAAAAGCTTTATATTGCGTAGCCAACGCCGGACCACGCAGAAAAATACAATTTTCTTCACCCGCCTTCACTGAAATTAATGCTATATATGACTTAATGAGAGACCGGATGTCGAGTAGTCACATACCGACAATATGGATTTTACCAAGGAGCAGCAAATATGAGGCTGGTCAAAATAGCAGCATGTGTACTGGCGGTAATTGCGCTGGTTCCTGTGACAGGCGGTGCTGCTCAGAATGAATTTGATTTGGATCTCCGTGAGTTGCGACACGGCTGGGTCGCCCCCCCCCAGCACAATCAGCAGTCACCGGCACCTGCATCGCTTGAAATCGACCTGAAAGAGCTGCGCAAAATAGCTCCACCGCTCACGGCCAAACCAACCCGGAATCCCCACAACACCGCACCTGCAGCCGGAACTGACACCGCTGCCGCTCATGGATCCGGCCAGGAGAGTATCCATGTGGTTCTTCCGGGAGAGCACCTGTTCATAATCCTGATGAAGTATTACGGGCTGTCAAACCAGGCTGCCGAGTTGCTGATTCCGGAGGTTATGCGCCTGAACGGAGTGACTTCACCCAAAGCCCTCAAGATCGGGCAGCGTTTGCGTATACCCCTGCCGTATAAAAACGGTAAAATGGCCGCCACACCACTCGTAACCGAACGTGAAACCAACCTGCCTGCGCCTGCTGCAGTCGATATTCCAGTTTCAACTGTCGCAACTGAAGTTCTTAATTCACCTGCCGCAGCTGAGCCGGCTTCATCCCCCTCACCCATTCCCGCACCAGACAGCATTACTGTCACCCCAGCCCCACCCTGTGTACTGGCGCATGACCTACTGGAGAAACTGGGACTGCTGGAGCCATCGACCATCAGCATTCATGGCAAGGAGACTGTCAGCGCAGCTTCCGCAGACCGAGGTATAATAGTAGTCTGCGGGATCTCTGAGGCTGAAAGGTATACCTACGAACGACTGTTGAACCGAAATGACAAGCGGTTCATCTCCCTCGATGAGGATGAGCCGGCGTATTGTGTCGTGGAGAAAATGGCCAGCCAACTAGGGCTGGTTTTCAGCAAACGGGGCAACGAATCTGAATCCAGTTCAACATCCTATTACTTTGAACCTTTTGCAGCATGGACACACGGCATTCAACTCACTATCGAACCTGTGTCGCGAGACACTGACCGCACAGCTAACGACAACCCAGACAGTTCCAAGGAGTGAATTATGGCGCCTCTCGCCACCGCGCAAACTATTTTAATTATTGACGATGAGCCGCTCAGTGTAGCGATGCTCGCCAACCTGCTTGAGGAGGAATACCGGATCACTATTGCTCATAGCGGCCAGGAGGCGCTGGATATTATCTCACACACTCCACCCGATCTGATTCTGCTTGATATCCTCATGCCCGGCATGGACGGCTACGAGGTATTCAATACTGTTAAACAAAATCCGGAGCTGAAGGATGTGCCGATACTGTTCATAACCGCTTTGGGGGCAGAGGAGTGTGAGTCGGAGGGATTGGAAATGGGGGCGGGCGACTATATTACCAAACCGTTCAATTCTGCTCTCGTCAGGCTACGCGTCAGGAACCACCTGGAATTGAAGCGCCAAAGAGACCTTTTGACCGCACGGACGATTGAATTACAGCGCCTCAACAACGAACTTGAGCGTGAAGTGAATGAGCGTTCCACCGTTCAAATATCCAATGAGCAGTTGATCAACGAGCTGCGCGCGGCCATGGCAGAGGTTAAGACACTCAGCGGATTGCTCCCCATCTGCGCATCATGCAAGCAGGTGCGCGATGATCAGGGTTACTGGAGCCAGATAGATACCTACCTGAGAAAACATACCGATATTTCCTTTAGCCACGGCCTGTGTACGGAGTGCGCCCACAAACTCTATCCCGATTTTTGCACCCCGAAACAAGAGCTGGAGTGAAGTGTGTGTCAATGCTATCCGGCCGCAATCTGATCCTATATGATCAGGTTGCGGCCGGGCAGATTGAGGTAATTCCTAGAACGCTGACGCCCCCACCTGTAGAATGACCTCCCCCCTATACATTCAAAATAGAAGTCGTTGCGGTGAGCGCATCTCCTGGCAGGTTCACACCGGGCGGGTTCGCGCATATGGCTTACGCCCATGGTTTTTACCCCTTTTCTTACCGTACTGGTGAGTCGAAGTTGCGCGCACCACGGATGCTGCCGCCATCAACCTAACGCCGTGTGAGGCGGCTGAACTTTTCAGAGGAACCTTCCTCTCCAGAGGAGCGGGTGCTTGTATGGATTCCTTAACCGCAGTCAACCTCTGGTTGTCGCTCTGATTGACATCCGGTTTCCGGAACTCAGCCACAGCAATGGTAGAGATATCGCTACGCAGCTGATTAAACTGCCGTATGCTCCGATAGTTCAGACGGTTTGTCAGCATGATTACAAACAGATCCTGCTTCGGATCTATCCAGATGGAAGAACCACTGTACCCGGTGTGCCCAAAGGAAGCCTCAGAGAACAATCTCCCCTTCGGGGCAGAATAAGGGGAATCAATATCCCATCCCAGACCGCGCGCCACGGTACCATTACGGCTGATAATCGGGGAGGTCATCAATTTTACCGCCCGTTCCGACAAAATTTTCCTGTCATCAAGGGTACCGCGGTTAAGCATCAGACGAGCATATCTGGCGAGATCCTGTGCAGAACTGAAGAGACCGGCATGCCCCGCAACGCTCCCCAGAAGACGTGCATTACGATCCTGGACGGTTCCGCTTTCGATTCCCAAAGTCGGTGCAATCCGATCAACAAGATTCTTTGTCGGCAGAAACATGGTTTCAGGGGTCTGAAGCGGCATAAAAATTTGTTCGCGGCAAAAAGCATCCAGTGGCTTGCCCGAGACCCGATGCACAAGTTCTCCCAACAGGATAAAGTTAATATCGGCATATTTGAAGCTATTGCCCGTTTCAAGCTGATTTTTCTCTGCCGCGGCCCTGTCGATAGCAGTTTTCATGGCCTGATCTTCACTCATCTCAAAGTCCGTGAGTCCTGATGTATGGGTCATCAAATTGATGATAGTGACACTTTTATGTTCCGAATCCTTGAATTCGGGGAACCAGTGCCCCAATGTGTCCAACAGGGTGATCTGTCCCTCATCAATAAGCTTCATCACCGCTGGCGTAGTTGCGATTACCTTTGTCAGGGAAGCGATATCGAAGATGGTCTGTTGGTCGATTAGTGGTGCACCCGGGCTGTCGGACAGCCGCCCACGGGCGGTGCTGGAGAGGATACCGGAGTGGTTGCCTATCACAACGACTCCACCGGCAATAAGGTTGTTGGAAATGGCCAGATCCATGAGCAGGTCTATCGCAGCGACGCGGCCGAAATCCAACTCCCCATCCGCTGCAAACAGGTTAGAGGCTTGAAAAAACAGGCAGAGTGAAATGAAACAGCAAAAAAGACGCACAGTAGACCTTCGCCTCGTTCAGGCAGTTAATTGGAGTTATTGAAGGCTTCCGGGCGGAGCATGAGCATCCGAACGGTTACCGTACCATGAGAGCCGATGTGCATGATGTGATATCGGTCACCTTATATCACGGTACCGGTGTTTGCGGCATGGTGCCGGGTTCTGCCTTTTTATCTTTCAAATCTTCACTTCCGGCGTCAGGCACCTCTTCCGGACCTGCCCCCGGCTCCTGGGCGCCTGAATCAGGCAGTGCTAGTGGTGGAGACAATGGCTTGAGGTCAGCCCCGCCATGCTTGGGACAGTACTCGCTTGGTTCAGTCCCGGCAATATAGAATTCTTCACGCCTCTCAGGGCAGTCTGGAGTTGCCAGAAAACCTGTCTCGGGGTCTATGGTAACGGTAACGACCGTTTCGGGCCTGGTGAAATCAACTACAGGCCTGGACGCAACGGCTTTGCGCATGACCCGCTCCCAGATCGGAGCAGCCACAGCACCTCCGGTAAAACCTTTTCCGCCCGGCCGTGGTTTGTCATAACCGACCCAGACACCGGTTATGATCTGTGGCGTGTAGCCAACAAACCAGGCATCCCGGTAGTCATCAGTGGTACCGGTCTTCCCGGCTGACGGCCGTTCCTGACTGAACTTCCTGAGACTCTTGGCGGTACCGTACGTCATGACGTCTTTCAGCATCTGGGTCGTGACAAAAGCCGTGGTGGGAGAAAGAACGGGGGTGACGACAGGAGGGTTTTCACTCCAGCTGCCGCGCCTACGGTCGTACACCTTGATGATGGTTCTGGGCTCAGGGCGCATGCCACCTGTGGCCAGCGGGGCGTACGCCAGCACCAGATCATTCAGGGTTACTTCATCCGTTCCCAGGGCCAGGGAGAGACCATTCTCCGGCCGTAACGGCAGCCCCAATTTCCCGGCAAAATCCACAAAATACCCTACACCTACGGCTTCCAGCAGCTTCACCGCAATGACGTTATTAGAGTAGGCCAGGGCCTTCCTGAGACTCAGCTCGCCGTAGACTTCCCGCCCGTAATTCAACGGCTTCCACATCTCATTGCCACCCCGGTTATAGGCTACCGGCGTATCATTCCAGATGCTTCCGGCAGTAAAACCTCTTTCAAGAGCCGCGGCATAGATCAGCGGTTTGATAGCCGAGCCGGGCTGACGTTTGGCAAAAAAAGCGCGGTTATAATTGTTCAGGGCGGCATCAACGCCACCCACAGCCGCGAGAACATCCCCTGTGAGCGTATCCAGACAGATAAGCGCGCCCTGCAGCCCGGGAGAAACCCGTTTGACCCCATCCTGCAAACTCTTTTCAGCATATTTTTGCAGGTTCAAGTCCAGCGCGGCAGTAACTTCCAGCCCCCCCTGTTCTATGATCGACGCTCCGTACCGTTCGACCAGCTTGCTCCGGACATGGTCCAGATACTGCGGCGCCTGTTTGGGAGGCATAAAGGTAACACGCTGGCTGCGAAGCTTATCTTTTTGCCGGGAGGTGATCATCTTCAGGTCAACCATACGCCTGAGAACCATATCCCGCCGCCCCGTGACGGCGGCCGTTTTTCCAAAAGGATTGTAACGTGCCGGATTTTTCTGCACGCCCGCCAACAGGGCGCATTCGGCTTCACCCAACTCTTCCGGGCTTTTATCGAAATAGAGCCTTGATGCCTGGGCAATCCCCCAGGCCCCGTTACCGTAATATATTTCATTGAAATACATCTCCAGGATCTGTTTTTTACTGTATTTCTCTTCAAAGTCCATTGCCATGCGGGCTTCCTCGAACTTTCGTTCGATGGTTTTCACCCCGGACAGATACTTATTCTTGATCAGCTGCTGGGTGATGGTCGATCCCCCCTCGGCCATGCGACCTTTAACCACATCCTTGACAAGAGCCCGGGCGATACCGCGAAGATCAATCCCGCCATGCTCATAAAATCGGGCGTCTTCGACAGCCACTACAGCTTTTTGCAGAAACGACGGAATACGGTCGATTGAGACCCAGTATCTTTTTTCCGGCAGAATACGACCAACAAAGCGCCCCCGGCTGTCAAAAACCTTGATGGAGGTATAGCCGGACGGCAGGGTGGGATAGGTGGCGAAATTATCCTGTGAGAGTGCCGAAGCTGCCTGACTCAAAACAAGTGACAGCACCAGAATGGTTGAATAAACATTTTTTTTACAGCGTAAAAAGCTTGGTAATTTCAAAGTATTCTACGACTCCTTAAGAGAGATCAGGGGTTAGCCCGTCTCTTAATTTATAAACAGTCCGAACCTCTTGAAAAAGTCACCAAAAGTTCCCTCCCCCCTGGCGGGGGAGGGGGAGTCTAATTCTAAGACTTTTGCAAGATCCTCATTTCTTTCATCCAATCCATGAAACACGAACTACAGTGGCGGCAGGTGTGACAACCCTGGTTGATTCAGAAGCACACACACCGGCAATCCAGATCAGATCATGAGCACAGAAGAGGAGTGGAATACGCCGTCGTGCGGATGCGGGTATCTTTCGGTCGATAAAAATATCCTTGACCTTCTTTGTGCCGCTCATGCCGAACGGCCTGATCCGGTCGCCGGGACGAAAGGTACGGACCAGCCAGGGGAACGGCGTCGTGGCAAGGTCGAAGCAGACGCTGCCGGAATCGGCCGGAAAAGATGCAGCGGTTGTCAGGTCAACCGTGATCGTGCCACCGGAGGGAAGCCTGTAACAGCCTTGTTCCGTAATCAGCAGTTCAAAACCGGTGCCTTGATCTTCCCCGACCGTAGACTTTAATACAATAAGATCATACTCCCGAACAGCTGTAACAGCCTGTGGCAGAGACAGCCTCGAGTTGGGTCGGTCGGAGTCAAGCATGTCGCAGAGCGCATCGATATGCCGCTGGCTGACACCCTCAAGGCTGCCGGTCAACTGTCTGAAGGCATGGCGCAGGACTCTTCGGCGCAGTGCACTGTTGAGGGTGCGGAGTTGTGCAACAGCGCAGACAATGCCATCATCCTCCACCCGGCACGCCACGGCAAAGGCTGCTTCTGTCAACTCCACCAGCAGCTCTTCATCACCGCCGAGAACCGAAGCCGTTGCGGCGAGACATGAACGGATAGCCGGATTATACTCTTCCAGAAGCGGCAGCAGCTGGTGGCGAATGCGGTTGCGCAGATAAACCATATCGCTGTTGCTCGCATCATTGCGCCACTCAAGGCCGAGGTCACGAAGATACTGTTCGATGTCGGCACGGGATATCTCCAGAAGCGGGCGAACATAACCGCGGCCATTCCGGAACGCCATTCCCGACAACCCGGTCATACCGGACCCGCGCAGGAGGCGCATCAGAACAGTTTCCGCCTGATCGTCGGCATGATGGGCAAGCACCACCGCTGCCGCGCCGAACTCCGTGCGAATCTCATCCAGAAACTGAATCCGCGCCCGCCGGCCGGCATCCTCCAGGTTCATCCCGTTATCAGAGGCCATGCTTTTAACATCAACCCGCCTCACTTCGAAGTGAACATTGTAGCGGGCAGCCATCCCCCGGCAGAATTCCTGGTCTGCATCAGCTTCCGCACCGCGCAGACAGTGATTCAGGTGAGCGACGATCAGGTTGAGATTATAGCCAGGAAGTCTGGCCAGCAGGTCCAGCAGAGCGGTCGAGTCGGCCCCTCCGGAAATGGCCACGACAAGAGTGTCACCCGGCCTGAAAAGGCGCTGCAGCGAGATAGTCCGCTCTACGCTGTGTATGAGTGCAGTGCTAGGGGAGGTCATGTTCTTCGTGCGAAGCTGAAGGTGGGGATATCTGCCTGACGCAAGAGTGTCACTTCTTCGTTCCAAACAGCACGCTCAGTACAAAGCTGAACAAGCTGTAGAGAAATGCGGCAACAAACGCGGAGCCAAAGCCGGCAACGTGGAATCCCGGCACCAGGTTCGAAGCCAGATAAAATATCGCGGCGTTGATTACGAAGGTAAAAAGACCAAGAGTCAGCAGGTTGACCGGCAGGGTCAGGAGGACAACAATCGGTTTCAGAAAAACGTTCAGCAGGCCGATGACCAGCGTCGCCAAAAGCAGGTGCTGAAAGCGGTCAATTTGAATACCGGGGATCAGTTTCATCACAAAAAAGAGGGCAAAAGAGTTGAGCGCCCATTTCAGTACGAGTCGTGTCATTGTAGCTCCAATCTATAACCAGCGTTTCTTTCTGAAATACGCCACCATCAGCAGTGCAATGGCAATCATAACACCCCAGAGGACGAAATAACCATTCTTCCACCCCAACTCCGGAAGATTTTTGAAGTTCATGCCGTAGACCCCCACCAGAAAGGTCAGTGGCATGAAGATCGTGCCGATCACGGTCAGAAACTTCATTACCTCGTTGGTGCGGTTACTGATGCTGGAAAGGTAGAGGTCAAGCATGCCGGAGAGCAGGTCACGGTAAGTTTCGACCGTATCGATGACCTGGACGGTGTGATCGTAGACATCACGAAAATAAATGCGGGTGGCATCCTGCAACAGCTTGCTGTCACCCCGTTCCAGAAAGGAGATCGCTTCGCGCAGCGGCCAGACGGCCTTGCGCAGGAAGATAATCTCCTTTTTCATGCCGTTGATCCGGTGAAGTGACTTCTGATCGGGCATCAGAGCCAGTTCTTCCTCAATATCAACGATCCGCTCACCGACCTCTTCAAGGATGCTGAAATAGCCGTCAACAATGGCATCGATCAGTGCATACGCCAGATAATCGGCCCCCATGCCGCGGATTTTGCCCTTGCTGTTCCTGATACGCTCACGGACCGGATCGAAAGCATCACCATTGATCCCCTCCTGGAAGGTAAAGAGGTAGTCCGGCCCGAGAATAATGCTGAGCTGTTCCGAGCTGAAGTCCCCCCCTGCCACCGGGCGGAGCATTTTCAGTACGATGAAGAGGTAGTCGTCGTAATCCTCAATTTTCGGGCGCTGCACGGTGTTGACGATATCTTCCAGGACCAGCGGATGAAATGTGTGCTTTTCGCCGAGGGCGCGTATCAACTCGACGTCATGCACCCCCTCGACGTTAACCCACAACACATCACTTCTTTTGAACTGATGCTGCAGATACTGGTCAACCTGCTGGAATTGGTGTTCCTCAGCCCCTTCAGAAGTATAGCCGATGACGGATATCTGAACCGCTTCATCCGATCCATCGCCGATATGCACCAGTGACCCTGGCGGCAGCCCGCTCTTGACAGAGCGTTTTTTATGAAAGCGTGAGCTGTTGCGCATTAAATACCAAGGATTTCTGCCATATGCAGCAGGTCGTCGTTCAGTTTTTTCTGGCCGCTATTGACGACCATCCCCAGCAGCGTCGTGGTAAGTGTATTGGCTGACAACCCTACCATGACACCTTTAGTACCGGAGAGCAGCAGTTCCACAGACTTCATGCCGAAGCGGCTTCCCAGCAGGCGATCAAAGACCGATGGCGCACCGCCCCGCTGATAATGCCCCAGCACCGTTACCCGGGTTTCAAAACCGACGGCATTTTTGATCCCTTCGGCGACTTCCTGGGCATGTCCAGCCCCCTCCGCCATGATGATCAGCGCATTGGTGCGCCCCTCATCGTAGCGCTGACGCAACTGGTGGCACATTTCACCAAGGTCGAGCTCCACCTCCGGCACGATGGCAAATTCGGCACCGGTCGCGATAGCGGCGGTCGAGGCCAGATAGCCGGAATTGCGCCCCATGACCTCGACGATAAAGGCCCGGTCGTGGGAACTGGCGGTATCCTTGATGCAGTCAACGGCGTAGATAATGTTATTGAGAGCGGTATCAACACCCAGCGCCATATCGGTGTAGGCGATGTCATTATCGATGCTGGCCGGGATGCCGATCACCGGGAAGCCCAACTTGTCCAGCGCCAGTGCGCCGTTCAGAGAGCCATCACCGCCGATAACAATCAGCCCGTCCACCTGAGCCTCAAGGAGATTGTCCAGCGCCTTCCTGCGCCCCTCTTCGGTACGGAACTCTGCCGAGCGGGCCGATTGCAGAAAGGTACCGCCTCGTTGCAATGTACCTGATACCGCCTGTGAATTAAGGACGATATAATCATTTTTGAGCAGGCCGGCATAGCCTTTACGGAAGCCGATCATCTCGACATTATTCGCTATGGCGGTTCTGGCTGCCGCACGGATCGTGGCGTTCATGCCGGAGCAGTCACCACCGCTGGTCAGGATTGCAAGTCGTTTCATAGTGTATCCTCTGGTAAATTGGAATATCGGTATCTGTTTTCAGGTAGTAATGCCCTGCAGCTGAAACGAAGGAGTGCCACAGGAATATATATATCAACAAGCGTAGGGTTTACGCCCTACCCTTCCTGCTTTTGAGCCACTCCATCCGCTCCACTATACTCTTTTCATAGCCATGCCCCTTTGGCTCGTAAAACGTTCGCCCGGCAAGTTTATCCGGCAGGCACTCCTGACCGGCATACCCATCTTCATAGTCATGGGCATACTGGTACCCCTTGCCGTACCCCTGTTCCTTCATCAGCTTGGTGGGGGCGTTGCGAATATGCAGCGGAACCGGCAGTGCGCCGCTTTTCCGAACTTCCGCCAAGGCGGAGTTGATGCCCGCGTATGCTGCGTTTGATTTCGGAGCGGTGGCCAGATAGGTGACCGCCTGCCCCAGGATGATGCGTCCTTCCGGCATGCCGATAACCTGAAAAGCCTGCAGCGCCGCAACAGCGACCTGAAGGGCACGCGGATCGGCATTGCCGATATCTTCCGCAGCCATGATCATCATGCGTCGCAGGATAAAGATCGGATCCTCTCCCGCCTCCAGCATCCGCGCCAGCCAGTACAGTGCGGCATCCGGGGCGCTGCCGCGAAGGGATTTGATAAAAGCCGAAATGACGTTGTAATGTTCCTCGCCCCCCTTGTCGTAGAGAAGCGCCTTTTTCTGCAGCGCTTCCTGGGCGGTTTCGAGGGTTATATTGCTATCCTGCGCCAGACCGGCTGCAATTTCCAGCGTATTCAGCGCCGTGCGGGCATCGCCGTCGGCCTGAGAGGCGAGAAAATCCAATGCATCATCGTGTACCGACAGGGCAAGACGGCCGAGTCCCCGTTCACAGTCGCCAAGAGCCTGTATCAGCAGGGTACGTATGGCCTCCGGTTCAAGCTGCTGCAGCGTCAGCACACGGCAGCGCGACAGGAGCGGCGCAATGACTTCAAAGGAGGGGTTCTCGGTCGTGGCACCGATGATGGTAACAACGCCTTTTTCGATGTAGGGGAGAAACGCATCCTGCTGCGATTTGTTAAAGCGGTGGATTTCATCGATGAACAGGACCGTGCGGATACCGCGGACCGCGTAACGCTCGGCTTCACGAAAAACCTCGCGGATCTCTTTCACGCCGGAGAGGATCGCGGAAAAGAAGATGAAGTGCGATTTTGTTTCGGCGGCAATAATATGGGCCAGCGTGGTTTTACCGCAGCCGGGTGGGCCCCAGAGTATCAGCGAGGCGAGTGAGTCGGTTTCAATCATGCGCCGCAGGATGCGCCCTTCACCAACCAGATGTTCCTGCCCTGAAAACTCGGCAACGGAGCGCGGGCGCATACGTTCGGCTAGCGGCGCGTGCGGAGAGACTCCAGGTACGGTATGCGCTCCGCTGTCCTGCTCCCAGAGATCAGCAGTATTCATGTTCGATGGCATCCCTTAGTGCAGATCACGCCGACTGTGGCGGCTCACTTTTTCCGGCTTGATGTTCCAAATGTCACGGGCGTACTCGGCAATGGTGCGATCACTGGAAAACTTGCCCATGCCGGCGGTATTGAGAATTGAGGTGCGTGCCCACTCGTGCGGGCGCTGATACAGATTGTCCACCTCATCCTGGCAGGCGATATAGGAAGAATAATCTGCCAGCAGCAGGTAATGATCGAGGCCAAGCAACGTATCGACAATCGGCTTGAACAGATTGCCGTCATTATCGGAAAAACTGCCGTCGCCGATCATGTTGATCGCCTGCTTCAGCTCCGGATTGCGGGAATAGTAATCATACGGCTGGTAGCCGGCCTTTTTCAGCCCGGTGACTTGCTCGGCGGTCAGGCCGAAAATGAAGATGTTATCACGGCCGACCTCTTCCATGATCTCGATGTTGGCCCCATCCAGAGTGCCAATCGTCAGTGCTCCGTTCAAAGCATACTTCATGTTTCCGGTGCCGGACGCCTCGGTACCCGCCGTAGAAATCTGCTCGGAAAGGTCGGAGGCCGGGAAGATCATTTCGGCAAGGGTTACATTGTAATTGCCGAGAAAGACCACCTTCAGCAACTTATTGGTCGCAGGGTCGTTATTAACGACCGCAGCGACCGAATTGATCAGCTTGATGATCAGCTTGGCCATATAATACGAAGGGGCCGCCTTACCACCGAAGATGACGGTACGCGGGGCAAAATCCCCCCCGGGGTGAGCTTTGATACGGTTATAGCGGGTAATGACGTGCAGTACGTTCAGCAACTGACGTTTATACTCGTGGATACGCTTCGTCTGGCAGTCAAACATCGAATCAGGTGATACCGTAACCCCTTCATGCTCAAGAATGTAATCGGCCAACCTCTGCTTGTTGGCCCGTTTGACCTCAATCCACTGCTGCCGGAAACCGGCGTCTTCGGCCAATGGGACCAGCTGCTTCAATTCATCCAGGTTGGTCACCCAGCCGGTTCCGATCCGGGACGAAATGAGGTCGGCCAGCCAGCGGTTACAATACTTCAGCCAGCGCCGCTGGGTGATACCGTTGGTCTTGTTGTTGAAACGCTCCGGCCAGAGCTCATAGAAATCATGGAACAGATCATCTTTCAGAATTTCACTATGCAGGGCCGAAACGCCGTTGATCGAATGGCTGCCGACAATGGCCAGATGTGCCATACGCACACTCCGTTCGCCATCCTCACCGATAATGGACATCCTCCGCAATCGGTCATTATCACCAGGGAAACGGGCGATAATCTGCTGGATAAATATTTCATTAATACGGTAAATGATCTGCAGGTGGCGCGGCAAAACCCGCTCCATCATCTCCACCGGCCACTTTTCAAGCGCTTCCGGGAGGATCGTATGGTTGGTATAGGCAAAGGTATTAAAGATAATTTCCCAGGCATCGTCCCAGCTGAGCTGCTTGTCATCAAGCAGAATTCGCATCAGCTCAGGGATAGCCAGGGTCGGATGCGTATCGTTCAGCTGGATCGCCACCTTTTCCGGCAATTGTGCAAGGTTTTCGTGTTTTTTGGCAAAGCGGTAGAAAATATCCTGCACTGTGGCGGAAGAGAGGAAATACTCCTGGCGTAGACGCAGCTCCTTCCCCTCGGCCATATGGTCGGCCGGATAGAGCACTTTGGAAATATTTTCTGTGCGCATCTTGGATTCGACGGCACCGATGTAGTTTCCCTGGTTAAACGAGCCGAGTTCAAAATCACGGGTCGACTTGGCACTCCAGAGCCTCATGGTGTTCACGGTCTCATTGCCGTAGCCGGGAACCGGAAAATCATAGGCCAGCGCCATGACATCGGTGGTATCAACCCAGTTATAGCGGGTCTCTCCACGCTCATCGCGATAACTTTCAACCCGGCCATTAAACTTTATCTGGTGCAGATGCTCCTGGCGATCAAACTCCCACGGGTTGCCGTAACGCAGCCAGTTATCGGGAAACTCGGCCTGTGCGCCGTTGATGATCTTCTGATAAAACATGCCGAATTCGTAGCGGATACCATACCCGTACGCAGGCAGACTCATGGTCGCCATTGAATCGAGAAAACAGGCAGCCAGCCTCCCCAGACCACCGTTACCCAACCCGGCGTCCCACTCCTGTTCCTGCAACTCCTCAACATCAATCCCCATCTGCTTGAGAGCGGTTTGCCACTCCTCCATGATACCCAGGTTGATCAGACTGTTGCCGAGCGTGCGCCCCATCAAAAATTCCATCGAAATATAGTAAACCCGCTTGGCGTCGTTGATGTAATAGGACTGCTGGGTATCAAGCCAGCGATCAACCAGGACATCACGGACGGCATACGCCAGCGCCAGATAGAGGTCGGCCTTGGTGGCGGTGTACTTGTCTTTAACCAGAGTATATTGCAGATGACGGAGAAAAGAGCGCTGCAGATCTGCCGCAGTCGGTTTTTCAGCACAGGCCGAAGCCGGATAAACCGTTGTCATAGCACACATCCTTCAAACGGAGGTAACGGACTAGGAACTATATATATCTCTTAAGCTTAATGCAAGGATGAGCATTCCATTTTAGCATAATCTCTGCTATAGTAATCATATGGGTGAGAAACTGATTTGTAATAATAAAAGAGCTTATCACGATTACTTTATCGAAGAGAAGTTTGAAGCGGGTGTCGTGTTGCAAGGCACTGAAGTCAAGTCGTTGCGGGCTGGCATGGCCAATCTGAGCGAAGCATTTATGCTGGTGCGTGATGGTGAGGCATATCTTCACAACCTGAGTATTTCGCACTACGAGTTCGGCAACAGCCAGAATCACCAACCGGATCGCAACCGTAAGCTGCTGTTGCATCGCAGTGAGATTGACCGCCTATATGGCAAGATTCGCGAGAAAGGCCTGTCGGTAATCCCGTTACGGCTCTATTTCAAAGACGGCTTGGTAAAGGTCGAGATAGGACTTGCTAAAGGCAAGAAACTGTACGATAAACGTGAGGATCTTAAGGCGAAGGACAGTCAGCGCGAGATGTCGCAGGCGCTGAAATCCAGAAACCGGGATTAGCCCGGTACGTGATACAAAATTCAACATCGATTTTAAATGGGGGTGTAAAGGTTTCGACAGGCGAAGATAGGTTCTGATTGCGCTGGGAGGATAGTGGTTGGCCTCTAGAATAATCCACTAAACAATGAATGCAAACAATACAACAACAGCTGCAGACAATTACGCCTTCGCAGGTGCAATTGCTGCTTAGTACCAGCCTTGGAATCTTCGGAATCCAAGCGAGCTAGAGGGTAGACTTACTTCCCTGTGTAACCCTTCGGCTGTCAAAAAGAAGTAATTGTAATGGGACGGCGAGGATGATCCGATAATCGTCGTATTTAGGAATCGGTTCCTGGTGCCCTGATTGATGGCTTACCTTGAACTTAAAACCATAGTCAATCTATCAGCGTAGACGTTGGCATCGAAGAGCGTTTGGACGTGGGTTCGACTCCCACCACCTCCACCATTTAACAGTCCGGCACCATCCGGACACATCTAAAAGCCCCTGAGAAATCAGGGGCTTTTGTTGTGTTGTCCAGTACTGTCCATTCTGGATGCCAATCTCCGTATGTGTAACGGGTTTTTGCGGTGGGTCACCGCAAACGTTGAGTGTGCGGTCGATACAAGGAATACTGTCGCAAATGAGGTAATAGGGCATTTCAATCTGTTCACTATTCATAATAACCCTCTGGTGTTATTTCGGTGCGAAAAGTTTGGCCTTATATGCGGACAAAAGCTGCAGGGACAAGCGACTTGGTCCCCGGCTAAATTAAATTGCTGCAAATGGAGTTTAAACGGAATATTCCTTTACGTCAGCAGTTGATTGCTCCTGCGGGGATTTGTTTTTCAAGAAACGCTGAAACTGACGAGACCATTGAGCATAGGTTTTCAATGTCTTGCGTGAATAGTGACGAACCTTTATCTCATCGGCCAGTTTATCGATGAGTTCATCCCACTCCGGAGAGCAGGATTTATCTTGGTATCCAGCCACGAGATATTGTGATTGTCTCGGCTTGAAAGAAGTAAACAGTGCAGTTGGAGCAAAGTTCTCGTTAAACACCTGAGGTCCTGTTTCCAGTTCTGCTATTTGCAGAGGATTACTATTTGGCTCATCGCTAGTCTTTTCCGGTTGCCTCTCCATACCCTGCATCTCAAAATATAGTGAAATAGCATGGGCAGCCTGCTGGCACTGCGCTAGCGTCTGCTTCTTGCTCCGCAACTTTTCCAGAAACAGTTTTATCTTCTCTGACTTATCGTCCGTATCCAGATATTTGGCGTAGAAATCATAAAAATACCGCAACCATTTTTTGTAATTCTCTACGTGGGCCGGAGGTATCTCGCGAATCCTGAGAAGAGTAACATAATCATTCATAACGGAATATGGGACAGGAATCATCTGCATCGTCTCCTTTATAACAAAACGACATACCAGCTTAATTACCTGGTGCATCCATAACGCGTAAACATGACGACGTCAATAGAGTAAACTAATAAATGAGTTTCTAATTTACTGCAACCATGCTACATGAATTGCTATAAATAAGCAGACACACCGGAGTTTCAATGAAAACGCGGGTAATTTTAAAGCCGGGGCAAAAAGGGACAAAGAGGCTGGTTGAGCAGTACGGTGAAGCCCTGCTTTGTGTCCGCTATCGCTATGATGCAAAAGCACACAGACAGTATAAGACCGTTGAGATTATTGTCAGCGAAAGCGAATGGACTCCCCCGCCAGCCAAGTACCCGGACGGCACACTCGTCCCCCTCAAAATCGGCTTAAATGAAACGCCCTTACAAAATCAGACAAGAGCAGTCGGCGGACGATGGGATAAACAACGACAGGTTTGGCTTGTACCATACGGCTGCATTGCCGGTACGAAGCTGGAAAAGTTTATAGCTGTAGAAACCTCTGTAGAGACTAAGAAAGATGATAGGTTATAGATATATAAACATGTTGATTGGCAAAAAACCAATGAAGTTTATAGATATAGAAACTTATTTATACATCTATGAATCGCACCTTATTTACTAGACACTCAGAAGTTGTCTATGGTGCAGTCTCTCAAATTCAACCGGAGACAGGTTTCCGGCGTGTCCGTGCCTACGCACCGGGTTGTAGAACATTTCGATGTAATCA
>JAQUIT010000035.1 GCA_028681335.1 Desulfuromonadaceae bacterium
CCGGTTTACCCTTCGAGAAGAAAGTGCTCAAGGCGATCAGGGAAGTTTACACCGAGAACATTCCGGACTCCTACAGCATCAACAAGAAAGAAAAACGTTTCTTCACGTTCCGTGAAATCCTTCTGACCCTCAAACGAACTGTAGATATCGAGGGTGAAGGTCTCAGGATCAAGGAGTACGAGGCATCACTGCGGGGCGAAACTCCCGAATTCAAGATGAACGAGAAGATGTTTCTGCGTACGTCACTGGTGGAGAACCCCATAGCTGTATCTCTTGAACGTCATGTTCTGCGAGCAGGAGACACTTCCAGAGTTTTTGTGGTGGAGCAACGTGCCGAGAAACAGGGAGTTCGTAGACTGACCGGTGACCTGCCGGTAATGGATCAACCAACTCAGAGTCTGACAGTCAACAAATCTGGCAACCCAAAAGAGTCCTCAGAAAACCGTACCGAGTCAGATTTACAGGAGGCAGACGATGAAAAATAAGCTCCTGTCTTTCTGGAACGGGCTCAGTGGCAGTCAGCGCCGGAATCTTGCCTGGTGTGCGGCAGGCTGCATTCTTGTGACCGTATTCGCGATTGGATATTACGCCATGAACAGAGGGAAAGATTCCGTTTCCACAAAAAGTGCGAAACAAGCGCCCTTGAGCATCGAGCCAAAACTCCTGGAAAAGTCACAGTTCCTCGAAAGTCAGAAGGAGATTGCCAAGCGTGACGACAAAGTTGCCGAACTCCAGAAAAAACTCGATGAGATCACCCGAGAGAAAAAGGGTGACCCGACTCCAGCACCGGTGCTTCAGGCCGGCACTACACCCGCTGTACCTGGTGACAATCATCTTGCCGTCACTGCTCAACAGCAGGGCCAGACGCAAAAGGCCGGTTCCGGCAGGACAGTGATATCAAAACAGCCGTTGCCGCCACTTCCGCCGATGCCGCAAAGCAGCAGCTTCTCGCTTCCTCCCCCACCTGCCGCACCTCAAGGAATGGCTGCAGGCCAGTTGCAATCTCCACCCGAAACCGAAATCGGCGATATCGCCATCGTTTCGTCTCCTGGATCAGGCAAACCCGCCAAGGCTGATGCGGAAGATAAAAAAAAAGACGTCGGGACCGTCTCGGTCTATCTGCCACCTTCCTTTATGGAGGCGACTCTGTTGAGTGGCTTGGACGCTCCAACCACTTCGGAAGCCAAAGGAAATCCGGTGCCGGTGCTGCTCAGGGTAAAGACTCCAGCGGTACTGCCCAATAGCGTCAAGGCAAACCTCAAAGGGTGCTTTGTTATCGCTGACGGCAAGGGGAACCTGGCCACCGAGCGTGCGGAACTGCTGCTCGTTTCCTTGTCATGCCTCGACCGTAAGGGGCAGGCGGTAGTCGACCAGAAGATCAAAGGGTTCGTCGTTGATGAAGACGGCAAAATTGGCCTGCGAGGCCGGGTCGTTGCCAAGATGGGCTCCATGATCGCCAGGAGCATGTTGGCCGGCTTCTTCGGCGGTGCCGGTGACGCGATTAAGTCTGCGGCCACGACCATGTCCGTAAGCCCTCTCGGTACAACACAAACCGTTGACCCCAAAGACATTGCCATGTCTGGGCTTGGGTCCGGCCTGTCGAGTGGCTTCAAAGAGATCCAGAAGTTCTACATGGAACTGGCCAGGCAAACCATGCCGGTCATAGAAGTCGGAGCCACAAAGCCGGTGACACTGGTCATAAGCGAAGGAATCAATCTGGACATCAAGAAAATTGCCAAGGGAGGCGGAAAGTGAAGAAAGCCCTTATTACTATAGGAATGCTGACAATGAGCGGCTGTGCCCTGCTCAACCCCTACGAAAGCAGCTTTAGCTGCCCTGAAACCAGCAACGGCAAGTGCGTTTCGGTGCAAACCGCCTACAAGGAATCGACAGCAATCCCTGGCAAATCAAGCGAAGCACCTGCAGAACACAAGGAAGACGATTGTAATGCTGACAGTGCTGCAGCCGGTCTCTGCACCGAAGGCAAGAAGGATATCTCCCTGCATCCGTCGGCCAAAGAGAACGGTACCTACAACCGCTACCAATCGGCACTGTTCGACAAATTCAGCGGACTCCTGAAAGAACCGGTCACACCGGTTGTTGCTCCCCCGAAAACCATGCGGGTGCTCCTTCTGCCATACACCGGCCAGGACAATGAATTCTACATGCTGCGTTATGTCTACTTCTTCGTTGATGAACCGCGCTGGTTGATGGGTGACTCCGTTACATCCGGCGAGGAGGACTAGACATGGGCGTTGCGTCAGCGTTGTTTGGAAGTGGAGGGGGCTTCACCAGGAGCGAGTTACGCCGTCTCTCCGAACGGGACAATTTTTCCGAATATTTCCCGTGGATTGCCCATGACCCCAAGAATCAGATCTACCTGAACACCGATAACACCTTCGGGATGATGTGGGAGTGTGCTCCACTGGCTTTTGCCTGTGAGACTACCATCAGGACCCTGGAGGGGATATTCCGTGTAAACCTGCCTGACGGTTCGATCATGCAGTTCATTCTATTCGCCGACCCTTTTGTTAAGCATATTGTGGATACCTATACTTCCATGAAATTGCGCGACAGCAAACTGGTACGCGATGTTTCTGACAACGTGTCCCGCTTCTTTCAGGAAGGTGTGGAAGGTCTCGGCTGTCTGAGCGGTATTCCGATCCGGAACTTCAGGATGTTTTTTACGGTCAAGTTTCCGGTGAAGGACAGTGCCCATGTAAATCTTGAAGAAGTGTTCGGCACGATCCAGGAAGTGCTGCGTGGCGCCGGCCTTTCACCGGTCGTTGTCAATCCGGGTAACTTGCTGGATTGGCTGCGGCGCATGCTGAATGAAGACCCGTCTGCAAATAGCAGCCACTATGACGAACGCAATATCATCCGTAAGCAGGTACTGCTCGGGACCAAGGTAGAGAAAAGGTTCTCTTCTCTCAAGTTCGGTTCCCGGCACTTCCGCTGCGTCACCCCGAAGTCATTCCCTCTGAACGGCGATCCGATCCAGACCAACCAGCTCTTCGGCGGGATCATGGGGATGGCGACCGACTCTGATCAGATCCGGACGCCATTCTTCTTTACGCTGAATATCGTCCTACGGAACCAGAAGAACAAGCTTCACACCAAGTGCAACCTGGTCCTGCAGCAGCAGGGTGTCGGCAGTTTCGCCCCATCGCTGGCCAGAAAGAAAGACGAGTATCTCTGGGCGGTCGATGAACTGGAACGGGGCACGAAGTTCTACCGTGTCATTCCTATCATGTGGGTCTACGGCAGTGACGAATGGCTGGTAAACGAGTCCGTCACCAGGGCCAAGCGGGTCTGGGAGGGGCAAGGATACGTCATGCAGGAGGATAAGGGGATTCTTCCCATCCTGTTCATTTCTTCTCTGCCATTCGGTCTCTACGACCACGGAAGCAACATCGACACTCTCGACCGCGACCATATTCTTCCGGTGGATAGTATTGCTGTCACCCTGCCGGTGCAGGGGGACTTCTCCGGACTAGGCAAGCCGGTGATGCTCTTCGCAGGCAGGAAAGGGAATCTGTTCGGCCTCGACATCTTCAACAAAGGGGTCAACAACCACAACGCCATGGTCTGCGCCTCCAGCGGCGCCGGCAAAAGCTTCTTCATCAACTATCTGGTCTACAACTACTTCGCAATGAAATCGAAGATCCGGATTATCGACATCGGCGGGTCCTACAAGAAGATGACCAAACTGTTCGGAGCCCGCTATCTGGACTTCAGCGAGGACTCCCAGGTCTGTCTGAACCCCTTCACCAACATCATCGATCCCGAGTACGACATCCCGGTTATCGCTCCCATCGTTGCCCAGATGGTCTTTTCCACCGGCAAGACCATTCCCAGCGAGACAGAGATGACCCTGATCAAGGGAGCAGTTCGCTGGGCCTGGCAGCAGCAGGGCAATGATGCAGATATCGATACCGTCTACGAGTACCTGTTCAATTTCGACCAGTACTCCTCCGAGGGTGGCGAGATCAAGGAGGCTGCTTCCCGGCTTGCTTTTAACCTGGCCGATTTCAAGAGCGACGGAACCTTTGGCCGTTTCTTCAACGGCAAAAGCAGTCTCGACATCTCCAATGACGAGTTCGTGGTGTTGGAACTGGAGCACCTCAAGTCTCGCAAGGAACTGTTCCGGGTCGTCACCCTTCAGGTGATCAACGCCGTCACCCAGGATCTCTATCTCTCTGACAAGTCGGATCAGCGGCTGATAGTTTTTGACGAGGCATGGCAATTCCTTGGGGAGAGTTCAACCCTGAAGGAGGTCATCGAGGAAGGGTACCGTCGTGCCCGCAAATACCATGGCAGTTTCACCATAATTACCCAGTCGGTGCTCGACATGAAGCTCTTCGGCGGGGTTGGCGATGTCATCCGGAATAACTCGGCCTTCAAGTTCTATCTGGAGTCATCTGACTTCGAGAAGGCGCTGGACGAGAAGTTGATGGACTACGACGAATTTACCATGAGGATTCTCAAGTCAACTAAGAGCAACAAGCCCAAGTACTCAGAGATCTTCATGGACACTCCTTTCGGCGTCGGAGTCGGCAGATTGGCCGTAGATCCTTTCTCCTACTACGTCTTCACGTCTGATGCGAGCGAAATAACTGAAATAGAGGCAATGGTTGATGGCGGAGTGAGTTATGAGGATGCAATCCGTGAGATGGTCAAGAAATACCGCAGTTAGTCTGATGATGTCTGTGACGTTAGGCAGCACGTCTGCCTTCGCAGTCGATGGGAAGACCGCTGGCCAGAATGCCGGTCAGTCGGCGCTCTCCAGGTTCGGCAGTAAGAATTCTGTCAACAGCAACATCTCGTTGCCGATGACCAACTCATCGAACCTCATGCAGACGGTGAACGGCGCTACCAGCTTCCCGGCAACCCTGAACGCCCCCTCATCGGCAAAATTCCTGGAGGTGATGATACAGCCGTCAGGAACCGGTGACCTGCAGCAGGTCATCATCAGCCAGGATCTTAACACTGATGGCACCATCGACAATGTTCACGCTGTGCCGTCGCTTGTGTCAGGGGTCTGCGCCAACGGCTTCATCTCCTGTAATGCCGGTAGCTGGACGAATTGCAAATATTATACGTGGGCCGCCGATGCTGATGGCCGGGTCACTGAAGCACCGGCGTCCATTACCGATCTCGGTGGCTGCTATTGCATCAACAGCAGTTGCGGCAGCAACCTGGTCTGGGTCAACAGCGCCATCGTGTTGAAGGATATCGGTGGGGGTATTGTCAATGCAGTTCATACCAGCAATACCTCCTTCACCATTACCAACGTCAATACCGACATCACCACAATTACCTATTACGGGCAAGTGACCACCAAAACGAACAATGCCGCCACGAGTGTCGCGGCATTCGCTTCTTCCCCAACAGTGGATACCCTGACGGGGTATTACACCAACTGGCCCCAGCTGACGGCAGCTCGGGATTCTGCTGCCATCTCCCAATCATCCGACCCGAGCAGTTTCTACTATATGATCTCCAACTCGGGTGCGGCCCGGGAGGCTCAGGGCAAGTCAAGCATCTGTACGGTTGACCGGGCTGGCCGTGTTGATACCACCACCACGTCCTTCAACGACTCAGGAAGCAGTGCACTTTGTACCGATCACCTGGTCTACATACGGGTTCATAAGGTCGATGATCTAACCTATCAATTGGAATACCTGGATACCGGCCCGGGAGGACCGGGAGCGGCCCACAACAACTGCGGCGGCAGTCCGGGCGGAGATGGCTGGCATACAGTTAAACCCGTCACCGTGTCCACGCCAGACCCGGCCAAGCTCGGTCAGCTTATGTCCGCCACCTTCAATATGAACAACATGAGCGGCGGCGGCTGCAATTCCGCTTCGGCATCCGTGGACGGAGTCATCAACGGATTCGACACATCAGTGCAGACCGGCATTGTCTGTCCGGCAAAGGGTGCTCAAGGTGTCTCGTTCGACTGGAGTTATTTCTTCGACTTCAAGGAGGACACTTACACCGAAGGGGTTGAGGATAAGTGCGCCACCCTGGCCAACGATCCGGACTGTCGCTTGAAGGAAGAGGATATCGACGGGGTGGTGACGTATCAGAATTTCAATCCGACCGGCTTCAACCCGCTGCCATCCTGTAAGAATTTTACCGGCCAGGTGGGTACCAACAAGATCTGCCGCGACTGGTGGCACAAAAAGCGTACTTACGTCTGCGGCAGTCAGCAATACGACTTCTCCGACGTGGCGACCCGTTTCGGGAAGGTGGTCTCCTCTGCCAGCGACAACACGGCAAATCTGACGTTCCAGGACCCACGACTCGGCCCTACGGGGTGGAACATTGCCAACGGCAGCATCAACCTGCCGCAACGGGACCCGGCGTCCGAATGTGAAGTGGCCTGCAAAACCCGCATCGCCAAGACCGACACCCAGGTGACGACGACCGGAAATGTCACTGATATGCGGGTACCGGCACAGTCCTATGACATTTTCTACAAGACCTGCATCAACAACAGCTGTCCTGCCGACCCGGGAGAAGAAATCGTCATCGATTGCCAGTGCATCAACGAGTTTGCTGAGGCTGCCA
>JAQUIT010000017.1 GCA_028681335.1 Desulfuromonadaceae bacterium
GTTTGCATAAATACGATTTATCGTTGGCCGCACCGCAATCTGCTGATACATTTTGGGCTGGGTGAACGCCGGTTCGTCACCTTCGTTATGGCCATGACGGCGATAGCAAATCAGCTCTATGACAACATCCCGACTAAAATCACGACGATACTCCATGGCAAGATTAACAACATGGACGGCTGCCTCAGGCGCTTCACCCTGAACATGAAATACAGGGCAGGAGAGCATTTTGGCAATATCAGTGGCATAACGTGTAGAACGAGAATCCTTTGGAACGGTCGTAAAACCGATCTGGTTATTAAGCACAACATGAATCGTCCCGCCAGTACCATAACCGGCCAGTTGGGACATATTAAGGACCTCCATGATGCTCCCCTGCCCTGCAAAAGCGGCATCGCCATGAATCAGAAGCGGCAGCACCCGCCCGGCACCATCAGCACCATAGCGATCCTGTCTGGCTCGGCTTTTACCCTCCACGACGGCATTCACCGCTTCAAGATGACTCGGATTTGCGGCAATTGTCACGTGTATCTGGTGGCCGTCAACATCAATATCACTCGAATGCCCCTTGTGATACTTCACATCTCCATCACCGATAAAACCTGGTGAAATGCTCTCCTTGAATTCTGCAAAAAGAGTCTCATAAGGCTTGCGGAGGATATGAGCCAGCACGTTCAACCTGCCGCGATGAGACATCCCTATCACAACATCACTGACTCCGGCCTCCGGACAATTGCAAATGACCCGGTCCAGAACCGGAATCAGGATTTCACCACCTTCAAGTGAGAAACGCTTCTGCCCGACAAATCTGCGATGCAGAAACAACTCAAACAGTGCGGCCTGATGGAGCTTTTCCAGAATATGCAACTTATCATCACGGGATAAAACGGGGATATTTCGACAAGGTTCCATGCGGTCTATCAGCCACTGCCGTTCATCCGGTTCCTGGATATGCATAAATTCGACACCTATTTCTCTACAATAGGTGTCACGCAGTGTTTCCACGACCTCGTGTAATGTTGCACGCGGCTTCAAAAACCGACGGCAGGCAAAGTACGCGGCAAGGTCGCTTACATCCAATCCAAAGTTTGAGAGTTCCAGCAGAGGGTGAAAAAGCTGACAGGGGGAAAGCGGATCAAGACACGCCTGAAGGTGGCCAAGAGAACGGTAGCGATAAATAAGCGACTGGACACCGGATAATTTCAGCGCCGCCTGTTCATCAAATGCGGCACCGCCTGAAGGACTATCCAGACCAAGCTCAAAGCCTGAGAAGAAGTGCCGCCATTGCTCCGGCACAGAATCGGCAGAACGCTGCCAGTCGCGGTAAAGGGTATCAAACCATTCTCCAGACATGGCGGCCAAAAAGCTTCCATTCATTAGTATATCTCCGTTAGCGCAGAAAAGAATCCTACAGCACAGCTTTCACCAGCAGGTCGCGTACCGTTACTCCCTCAAGCTTTGCCCGACTGCCATCCCAGGCCTGACGTAGTACGTTTTCTGCCAGCAACAGGACCGGCGTAGTAGCCTGCACCTCAACGATACCACGTAAGGCCCCGATAACGTCACAGACCTGAACTTCAGAAGGGTCACGCGAAGGCAGCCAGCCAGCGACACTCCCTGCAGTGGGAACCAAAAAACCAAGCCGTTCCAACTCGCTAAACACACCCTCAAGCGGCAATAACGGTACATTTAATTCATCGGCAAGAGATTGGGCCGATGGCGGAACTCCGCTTTTTTTAAAATGGAGGTTCACCTGCACCAACAGCGCT
Source organism: Desulfuromonadaceae bacterium (assembly GCA_028681335.1). Classification (GTDB taxonomy): domain Bacteria; phylum Desulfobacterota; class Desulfuromonadia; order Geobacterales; family Pseudopelobacteraceae; genus JACRCG01. The sequence continues at coordinate 1,770 of JAQUIT010000017.1, forward strand.
ATTGCCAACTCTTCACGGGCCGTTGCGGTCAATCTGAGAGTCTCGTTTCCGGAGAAACTATGCCCGCGATGTTGGTGGACAAACACGATCTCAAGTCCAAAAAGCACTATGAGCCAACTCGTATAGATCCAGACAAGAAAAATGGGGACAGCCGCCAGCGTACCGTAGATAGCATTATACTTGGCGACCCCGACCTGAAAATGAAAGTAGCCCCACTGTGCCAATTCCCATGCCGTACCGGCCATCACCCCTCCGGTCACGGCAGAAGCGATACGAACTCTGGTATTGGGGATGAACAGGTACAAAAAAACCATGGCCATAGATACGCTGAGATACGGTAGAAAACGGAACAACAGTAAAATTGCATCGCCTAGATACGTATTCTGAATCAACCATTGCAGCACCCATTGGCTCTGCAGAGAGGAGGTCATGCTTGTTGCTGCAAGCAGCAGAATCGGCCCGACTATAACAACACTTAAGTAATCACTGAAACGTCTCTGAACCGAACGTGTTTCGCGCACCCCCCAGACGGAGTTGAAAGCTTCCTCGATATTGCCCATCAGGGAGATAACCGTCAGAATAAGCATCACAAGGCCAATGGCCCCCAATGATTTCACATTGGTGTTGTTTACATAATCGATAATACGGGAGATCGTTTCTTCGGAATCACCGGCGACTTGTTGCAGAATGGGCTCGAGCGCATTTTGTGCCCCGAGCCCCTTGAGAACGGAGAAAGCGATCGCCAGAAAAGGAACAAGCGATAGCACCGTGGTATAGGTGAGCGCAGCAGCACGTAAAAAGCCCTGATGAACGGTAAAGTTGACTGAAATAAAGTAGACAAACTTGATTAGTGAAAATAAACGCCCCTTCAGGCCGTACCACTCCTCGGGATTTTCGGTGTGAAATAAAGCAGGGATTTTCAGATTATGCATCATGGGCCTCGCTTTAGCTTGCTTAACAGAAATATTTAAATGGTAATTGTTTCTCCCGGGCGTACCCGCCTCTGTTCTTCCCTGACCGGCGTATCGAGAGAAGAGGAGAGGAGATAAAAGAAGAGAAATACCATACCGGAAACAGCAATAACAATCGGCATAAGACGGACCCCGGCATCATATCTGAGTGGTGAAAGCGCTAAACCGAACACCGTCAACACAACTCCATAACCACCCATTGCGGCAGCCCAAAATATTCCGAGACGGTAGATACGCCCCTCTGCAGCTGAAGAGAGCGAGAACAGATCTGACAGCTGCACGTGATAAAAGCTGACCAGGACAATCAGGACCAAAGCCGCCATGATCAGACGCATACCGTTTCTGATGGTGCGTTTACGCACAGCCGTCCCCCTTTAGATGCCGCACCATGAAATATCACCAAGCCCGGCGCGCAGGACCTCCGGGACTTCATTGATCAGGCTCACAACTGAACTGACATCGGTTGCCAGAATTCCGCCATCGATGACAAAGTCCAGCTGCTTTCCAAAGGTATCAGCGATATTGCGTGGGTCTCCCTCCGGCTCTTCACCGGAAATATTGGCGCTGGTTGTTATGATCGGATTACCCAGCGCGGTCACGAGATCGCAACATATCCTGTTATCAGGGATACGTATCCCGACCGTTTTCTGTCGTGTCAGCAGCAGATCAGGGACTTCACGAGTCGCTTCAAAAACAAACGTGTACGGCCCGGGAAGAAGGCGTTTGATTATCTTGAAAGCGGAGTTGCTGACCCTGGCATACTGGGATATTTCCGAGAGAGACGAGCAGATAATGGAGAACGGCTTACGCCGATCACGCTGTTTCATCTGGTAGATTCGTTCGATACTTTTTTTACAGAAGATTGAGCAGCCGATACCGTAGGTCGTATCAGTTGGATAGGCGATCACCCGGCCATCCTTAAGGCTTTCGACAACCCTTGAAATATGGTGCGGCTGAGGATGTTCCGGGTTAATTTCCAGTATCATGGCAGTTTCCCTTGCTATTCTATCTCATCTAAAACTTCATCCGGAGTTTCGTAACTATCATCAAAACCGAAAACATTTTCACAGAGAGCACCTGAGTCCTGATGCGGAATATCCTGTACATCGCGCAATTTACGTTCAATGACCCGGGTTCTTGTGGCGGCCTGATCAATATGATTACCGGCTTCCACCAGCTTTTTACGCGTCTTTTCCATAATTGTACCGAATTTGGAGAATTCGGTACGTACAGCCCCCAGCAGATTCCATACTTCGGCAGAGCGTTTTTCGATGGCAAGCGTCCTGAAACCCATCTGCAGGCTATTCAGCAACGCCGCCAGCGTCGTAGGGCCAGCCACCATAACCTTGAAATCGCGCTGCAGAGCCTCAAAAAGTCCCGGCAGACGTAGCACTTCAGCATACAACCCCTCAGTCGGCAGAAACATGACCCCGAAGTCCGTAGTATGAGGCGGATCCAGATATTTGTCACGGATCATCCTGGCCATCTCCCGTACCGAGCGGTCAAGCTGCTTTCTGGCCTCAGCCGCTGCTGCACCATCAGCGGTTTCCTGGGCCTCCACCAACCGCAGGTAATCCTCCTGAGGGAACTTGGCATCAAGCGGCAGCCACACCATGCCATCGGGAGTACCATCGCGCCCCGGCAGCTTCAGGGCAAACTCAACCCTCTGGCCGCTTCCATGTCTGGTTTCAACATTTGACTCATACTGGCCGGGGGCCAGTATCTGCTCCAGCAAACTCCCCAGCTGTATCTCTCCGAACGTGCCGCGCGTCTTGACGTTTGTCAGCACCTTTTTCAAATCCCCGACACCGTTGGCAAGGGTCTGCATTTCGCCGAGACCGCGCTGCACCAGTTCAAGACGCTCACTGACCAGCTTGAATGATTCGCCAAGACGCTTTTCAAGGGTATCGTGCAGCTTTTCATCAACGGTAGCGCGCATCTGTTCCAGCTTACGGGCATTATCCTCCTGAATCAGCCGCAACCGGGCATCAACCCCTTCCCGCAGCTTATCAAGCCGCCCTTCGTTGCTGAAAGTGAGTTCCTTCAATTGGGCGGCAAACAGTTCCAGCTGGTTTTTCTGCAGGCCGGCAATGTCACTCATCCGCTTGGACAATGAATCACCAAGAACGGTTATACTGCCGGTCATCTCTTCCCTGGTACGGCGGGAACCAGCATGAGCCTCCTCACGACTGCGCGCAAACTCCTCACGCAGAATCCGTTCATGCCGCTCAAGCAATTTTTCAATCCCGTCAATTTTACTCTGCACATCAGCCGTCTCGGCAGTACGTCGCCTTCCTGCCATAAAAAGAGCAGAAAGAAGCCCCAGACAGGCGAGAAGAAGTAAAACAGTCGTATATCCGATCAGCGCCGTCACGATCACTCAGTTCGTTTCTGTTACTGTTTTCAACGCATCTGTAACATAGCGCGACAATGCGGCGAACTCTTCCAGAGCAAGAGTCTCTCCCCTCCTGCGCCCGTCAATCCCGCACGCTTCCAGCAGCGCCGCACAATCAACAGTTTTGGCGAATTCTGCCGATTTAAGGCAGTTGATCAGCGTCTTCCGGCGCATGGAAAAGGCGCTTTTCACAACGCTCCTGAAAACATCCTCGTCACCAACTTCGGCCCGCGCCTCTGCAAGAGGAATAAAATTCAGTACGACTGAATCGACTTTTGGACTGGGATGAAAAGAGCCGGGATGTACCACAAAAGCACGACTGATATCAAACCACAACCCGAGCAGTACCGTTGTCACACCGTATGCAGAGCAATTAGGAGGCGCAGCCAGACGGTCCCCCACCTCCTTTTGAAGCATCAAGGTCATACGTGACAGGCGATCATGTACTCCATAGAGACGAAACAGCACTTCCGTGGAGATATTATAGGGAAGATTGGCAACAACATTCCATTTTTGGGGATTTTCAGCAAGGAGTGCGGCAAGATCAACCTTCAAAACATCCGCGTCAATAACGGTAGTATGCCCATTATCCTTAAGTTGGTCACGATGCCAGGCTGCAAGCGCATGGTCGAATTCAATCAGCACCAGGCGGCCGGCGCGTTCGGCAAGATGAACCGTCAGCGCCCCCCTGCCCGGGCCAATTTCCAATACCGCCTGCTCAGGCTGAATGTGTGCCGCCTGAATAATTTTTTCGATGACGTTGTCATCAACAAGAAAGTTTTGTCCCAGTGATTTCAAAGGGCGGCGTAGTGCGCTCATTGTAATGATTCCTTTATGCTGTCCATATTCCAGGTGGCGGTGACATCAAGCGATGGAGAAGAGAAAAAACCATGTGAAAGATAATAATCTCCAGGCACCGCCAGCATGGCGGCATTATCACCACAGAGTGCAGGATGCGGAATCGACAGATCTACACCCATTTTTTTACACAGCGTCGCCATGCGGCCGCGCAGGCCGCTGTTGCAGGCGACCCCTCCGGCGACAACCAGACGCATGGCGCCGCTTTGACAGATGGCGGCTTCCGTTTTGGCAGCCAGCACATCACAGACCGCCTCCTGGAAAGAGGCGCAGAGATCGTCAGCATCCTGACCCGGAATTGCCACGGGATTTTTTGCCACATGCTGCAGCACCGCAGTTTTCAGGCCACTGAAGCTGAAGTTAAGCGTACCATCGCGGAGCAGCGGCCGCGGCAGACGAATCGCGTCAGGGATGCCGTTCTGGGCCATCCGGTCAATCAGGGCTCCGCCAGGGTATCGCATCCCCATTATTTTGGCACACTTGTCATAAGCCTCGCCAGCGGCATCATCGATGGTTCTGCCAAGAGTCGTGTAGCGACCGAAACCTTCGACATGATAAAGGTGCGTGTGGCCGCCGGAGACGACTAACGCCAGAAAAGGAAAGTCCACCGGTTGTTCAAGAAAAGACGCAAACAGGTGCCCCTCTATGTGATGCACACCCACAAAAGGGATTTTTCGGGCGACGGCAATGGCCTTGGCTGCGGAAAAACCGACCAGAAGCGCCCCGGACAAACCGGGTCCACGGGTGACCACGACCCCTTCAAGAGCTTCCATGCCGACTCCGGCATCCTGGAGCGCCTGGGTTATAACCGGCGCGATAGACTCCAGATGCTTTCGGGAGGCTATTTCCGGCACAACCCCGCCGTACGCCGCGTGGATGTCAACCTGGGAAGAGATTACTGAGGAGAGAATGGTACGGCCGCCCTGCACAATAGCGGCAGCCGTTTCATCACAGGATGTTTCAATTGAGAGAAGAAGCATTTCAGATAAGCCTTGTTAGGTGTAAAAGCGGTTACAGCAGGTTAGCTGCCAACTCGGCCAGTTCGGAACGTTCACCCTTTGTCAGTGTCACATGCGCGGCAATCCGCTGCCCCTTGAATTTTTCAACGAGGTACGTCAGGCCGTTACTGGAGGAATCGACATAAGGATTGTCAATCTGGTACGGGTCGCCGGTCAATATGATCTTGGTCCCCTCGCCGACCCTGGTGACTATCGTCTTTATTTCATGTGGTGTCAGGTTCTGGGCTTCATCAACAATCAGGTACTGATTGGGAATTGAGCGACCGCGGATATACGTCAGCGGTTCGATATCAAGAAGCCCCATCGCCATCAGCTCTTTGTACCCTTTGCTGTGGCGTTTTTCTGACTCATGCCCGGATATCAGCAATTCAACATTGTCAAAGATCGGCTGCATCCATGGAGTCAACTTTTCTTCGACGTCCCCCGGAAGAAAACCAAGGTCCTTGCCCATGGGGAAAACCGGGCGTGAAACCAGCAGACGATTATAGACATTTTCCTCTGCGGTCTTATGAAGACCGGCTGCAATCGCAAGCAGTGTTTTACCGGTTCCGGCCTTACCGACCAGCGTCACCAGCTTGATACTGTCATCCATCAGCACATCAAGGGCAAACGACTGTTCCCTGTTGCGCGGGAAAAGACTCCAGATCCCCTCCTTTGGCACCTTGCGAACAGGGACGATACGGGAATTATCCGGGTCATTCCTGCAGAGGGCGGAATGATTCGGGTTTCCGCTATCGACAATTGTTATGAATTCATTGGGAGCAAGATCAACGGGAGCCTCGAGCCATCCCTGGCCGTAGAAACGGTCAACAGCGTCTGCAGGCACCTCAATAGACCGCGTACCGGAGTACAGATCCTGGATATCAACTTTGTCAGACTCGTAATCTTCGGCGATAAGTCCGATAGCATCGGCCTTGATACGCAGATTGGAATCTTTCGTCACAAAAATTGTTACCATGTCCGGAAAACGATCGCGGACATCCTGCGCAACAGCGATTATCCGGTTATCGCCATTATCAACCCGCAGGTCAACCGGGAGGTTCTTGAAATATTTTTCAGCAAACATCTCGACCCGCAGCGTGCCACCACCCGGCATAATAATACCTGATGCCAGAGACCCCTTCTCCCGCATCGCATCAAGAATTCTCGACACCATCCTGGCATTGCGGCCTGTCTCGTTCATATCCTTCTTAAAACGATCTACCTCTTCAATAACGGTGATCGGAATAATTATGTTGTTTTCCTCAAATTTGAAGAGTGATTGAGGATCGTGCAGTAATACGTTCGTATCGAGGATGAAGTTTTTCATGGGTTCCTTTCTGTGAATATTGAGATAGCGGCCCGTAGCCGGAACAAAAAACACTTCTTCAATAGCGTATAGAACCTTATGCCGACTTTCGAATCTTGCTGATGCATTGTACAACGGCATCTGAAAAGAAAGCAATCTCTTCACTCGTTGTAGACCAGCCCGGGCTCAAACGCACAGTACCGCCCGGCAGGGTTCCCAGCGTACGGTGAGCAAGGGGGGCGCAATGCAGTCCGGCGCGGACGGCAATGTCGAAACCATGGTCAAGCTCCGCAGCCAGAAGAGACGAATCAACACCGGCAGCGGTAAAGGAGAGTACCGAGCAGCGAGCTGACGGGTCTGAAGGGCCGTATATTGTTATTCCCGGAATATTTATCAGTGCCTGTTCCGCCTGATAGAGCAGGGATGATTCATGCTGATAGAGCGCTGAAATACCCCGTTCATGTATAAATTCTATGCCGGCACACAATCCGGCGATGCCGGGCATATTATGAGTTCCTGCCTCAAAACCATCCGGCATAACCTCCGGCTGTTCCTCAGCGGTTGAATGACTGCCGGTCCCCCCCTGGGTCACAGGCTTAAGCGGGACATGAGGAGCCGCATACAACAGCCCGGTTCCGGTCGGCCCTAACAGCCCCTTATGCCCCGGGACCGCGAGAAGGTCAATGGCTTCGAGTTCAACGTCAATCGGCAGGTACCCGGCCGATTGGGCTGCATCAAGCATGAAAAGAGCACCGGTCTCGCGACAGAGCTCCGCTAGCGGCTTTATCGGTTGAATGGCGCCGCAGACATTGGACACGTGACTGACCGCAATCATGCGTGTATTCACCTGCATGGCGCGCCGGATATCCTCTACTGCAACCACTCCGTCAGAAGCAGCCGGTACTATTGATAGTTCAACCCCTTTGTTGCGAAGCGCATATAAGGGCCGCAACAGAGAATTATGTTCCATTGAGGTCGTAATAACGTGATCACCTGCGATCAGGGTACCATACAGCGCCAGATTGAGCGCTTCGGTAGCATTCTGAGTGAATATTATTCTCGACGAATCGGCAATCGAAAACAAACTGGCAGTGGCCTCACGCGCCTGATAAAGAATCCGCCCGGCCTCAAGAGAACGTCGATAGCCGCCTCGCCCCGGAGAAGCGCCTACATCACGCATCGCATGGATAACGGCTTCATAAACTTTCTCCGGCTTTGGGTATGATGTCGCGGCATTATCGAGATACAATAAAGAAGTCCCTTGCGAAGTTTTTAAGTTAAAGCAGTGCCCGCAATACCCTAAGTTACGGCATCAACAGGGGTTTTTCTTTCAACCACGGATAAATATTTACAGTACCGCTGTTTTTGTCCAGAGGCACGCCATTGACCTTTTGGCGTATAAGCAACTGATCCGAAGATCCCCACCAGTTTTGCCTGGCACTAACAACATCACGTCCGGCATTATACAGATTGTAACCACCGTTTGAGCTGAATGAGTTGTTCAAGAGAAGCGCCAGACCGTCTTCTACCCGCAGCGCATCATGGCTGTTATCGGCAAACAGGCACCGCTGAATTTTGACCCGTGAGCCGGCAAGATGCAGGGCCGTCTGCCCGTTGCGTTGAAAACGCGACATGGTAATCTGCCCTTCGCTGGCATTTATCCTGACTCCCAGTACATTCCCGGAAAAATCGCCACCAACTATCTTGATTCGGCAATCTTCCACTTCGAGCCCGGCCTGCTGGTTATTAACGATATTGAACGATGACAAGGCAACTGCTGATTTATTCAGAATGCAGCCACGCTTACAGGAGGAAACTGTCGTATCCCTGCCCTCAAATTCGCTGTTATAGACCGCAATCCCGACGGCTGAATCCGACACAGAGCTACCAACCATCTGCACAACCCCGTCGTGTGACAGTAGAGCGGTCTTGGCCTGAACAATTGAAACAGACTGGAGAGTTATTACGGAAAAGCGTAGATCGATTCCGGTTTCAGCGTACTCGATACGACAGTGTTCCATCTGGTTGCGTTTCTCGGTAGAGAGCAGGACAATTCCACCCCATGTTCCGTGCGCCTGGTGAGATTTACCAGCTGTCAACAAAATGGGCAGTTCAGAGGTTCCTGCGGCATGCAGACGGCCTTGAACAATCAGGGCTGGAAGTTGGCCATCGGCAGCCGGCGCAAAGCGCACCACGGTTCCCGGGTCGATGCGTAAGGTCGCATGAGGAGCGACCACAACAAATCCATGCACAAGAATTGAACCACGCCAGGTTACATCTTCATTCAGCACCGTTCTGTCATAGACGGATGTAGCCTGATCGGCAGCCATTGATATCGTTGCCATGTATAAAAAGATACATAGTACAAAAAGAGTTTTCACCCGGATACTCCACATATAATTTTGAAATCATTACCATGATTCGCGCTAACTGTAAATTTAATGTTATTTTTTAATGAAAACATCGCCCTCTTTATCTTAATTTACGACCTTTCCAAGTCCTTTCAAGGTGTTATATTTCATCGAAATATATTTGTTGACAGCACATACATGTTGTGGTTTATTTCATCACCTTCCACAAAATCTTGTGGTTTTCGTTTTTAAATCCAAACAGCATTCAATTCATTTAAAAATCATAAACTTACTAACAAAAGAGGAGTTCTACCATGAAACAAAGCTCTGCGCCCGATGCCATTCCCGGTCTGACAAAAAATGCCGCCACCGTATTGGAAAAACGCTATCTGCGCCGTGATGAAACCGGTAAGGTTCTTGAGACGGCAGCCGATATGTTCAGGCGGGTCGCAGACACAATTGCCGCCGCCGACAAAGAATTTGACAAGAAAGCGGATGTAAAAAGTTTGTCGGACACCTTTTACAACATGATGACTCGCTTCGAGTTTCTTCCCAACTCGCCGACACTGATGAACGCCGGGCGTCCATTGGGTCAGCTCTCAGCTTGTTTCGTTCTGCCGGTAGGCGACTCCATGGAAGAAATATTTGATGCCGTCAAATACACCGCTCTAATCCACAAATCCGGCGGAGGCACTGGTTTTTCATTCTCCAGACTGAGACCTGCCAACGATGTTGTCAGTACAACAACCGGTATATCAAGCGGACCGCTCTCATTTATGCGTGTATTTGACGTCGCTACGGAAACAATTAAGCAGGGCGGCACCAGACGCGGTGCAAACATGGCGATTTTGAGAGTCGATCACCCCAGCATAATGGATTTTATCATGTGCAAGGCTGACCAGAAGCAACTCAACAACTTCAACATCTCGGTCGGTCTTACTGAAAAATTCATGCAGAGTGTTGAACGGGATGAGGAGTATGACCTTGTCAATCCCCGCGACAAAAAAGTTTGCGGCAGCCTTAATGCCCGCAAGGTCTTCCAGCGGATCGTCAAACAATCATGGGAAAACGGTGAGCCGGGAGTTATTTTCCTTGACCGTTTGAACCGTGATAATCCAACACCGCTCATAGGTGAGATTGAATCAACCAACCCCTGCGGTGAACAACCACTACTGCCTTATGAATCCTGCAACCTCGGTTCTATCAATCTTGGGACCTTCCTTAAAGATGGTTCGGTGGACTGGAAAAAACTACGTGAGACTATACATAACGCTGTCCACTTTCTTGACAATGTAATTGAAGCGAACAATTACCCTCTGCAGCAAATTCATGACATGACCCACTCCAACCGCAAAATCGGGCTTGGTGTCATGGGCTGGGCTGACATGCTGATTCTGCTGGGAATTCCATACTGTTCTGAAGAAGCGGTAAAACTTGGCAAGAAGGTGATGAAATTCATTAATGATGAAGGACATCAGGCATCACAGGAACTGGGCAAAAAACGGGGGTCATTCCCCAATTTCAAAGGCTCTACCTTTGACAAGGAGGGCGCTGCTCCGCAGAGAAATGCAACAGTCACAACAATTGCCCCGACAGGAACCATTTCCATCATTGCCAACGCATCTTCAGGTGTTGAACCGCTCTTCGCCGTCTCCTACGTCCGCACCGTTATGGACAAGAACGTTCTGGTGGAAGTCAACCCGATTTTCGAGCGCATCGCAAAGGAACGGGGATTTTACTCAGAAGCTCTCATGCAGAAGATAGCAGAGCACGGCTCTGTTCAGGATATTGCGGAAATCCCTGAAGACGTCCGCAGCGTGTTCGTAACGTCTCACGAAATCACCCCGGAATACCATATTCAGATGCAGTCAGCCTTCCAGCTTTTCACCGACAATGCCGTTTCCAAGACGGTGAATTTTTCAAATTCTGCCACTATTGAGGATGTTGAAAAGGTTTACATGCTCGCCTATGAAACCGGTTGCAAGGGCGTCACCATTTACCGTGACGGTTCGAGAGACGAGCAGGTACTCTCAACCGGTAAAAAAGAAGAAGTGGCAGCAGCCGTTGCCGCTACACCGGTTGAAGACGACAAGAAAGCCATCAAGCGGGAGCGCCCCAAAGCGCTCAAGGGATGTACCCATCAAATGCAGACCGGATGCGGCCCGCTCTATATAACTATCAATGAAGATAAAAACGGCTTATTCGAACTCTTTACGACAATGGGCAAGGCTGGTGGATGCGCCGCTTCCCAGAGTGAAGCAATAGGTCGCATGGTATCACTGGCATGGCGGAGCGGAATTCAGGCCCGCCAGGTAGTGAAACAGCTTCAGGGAATTTCCTGCCACTGCCCGTCAGGCTTTGGGGACAACCGTGTGCTTTCATGTGCCGATGCAGTTGCAAAAGCGATCCAGAATCATCTGATTGACAGCGGATATGATGTTGACAGTGAGATAACCAGGCATGAACGCGGAGCCTGCCCTGAATGCGGCGGCATTGTAGAACACGAAGGAGGTTGTTCGGTCTGCCACGTCTGTGGTTATTCCGAGTGTGCATAAATATTTGCACGGCATCAACACAAGTCACTTGACAATCGGCTACATTTAGTGGCATATATGTCGAGTTAAACTGACTACTCATCAGGGGTTGTAGCTCAGTTGGTTAGAGTGCCAGCCTGTCACGCTGGAAGTCGCGGGTTCGAGCCCCGTCAACCCCGCCATACATATAAAAAAAGGTGCCCTTACAGGCACCTTTTTTTGTTTTATAGAATTTTTTATCTAAGTCCTAAACGGACCAGAATAATTCCAAGATACTTGTTCAGCAGATTGTCACGCGAGAGGAAAGATATAACCGGAGGCTTCCTGGTTCCAATACTGTCTAGTAGCCGCTCAATCTCCTGACTTCCACCAAGCAACCTTCCCTGCCTGAAAGCTTGAAGTGCTTCATTCTTTTTTCCCGCAACAAGATAAACTTTACCGAGATAAAGGTAATGGAGAGGGTTATCAGGATCATGTCCAATAGCATTGCGGCACAGCTCGAATGCCCGCGTGAGGTGTCCACGCTGTTTGGCAACACAGAACCCGAGGCGGGAATGCCATAACGGATCGTTCCTGACGCTTAGTCCACGTTCCAGACACGCCAGTGCCGCCAGAACATTATTCTGGTCAAGTTCCTGCTGGGCCCGATCGAACTCTTTCTGGGCATTGGCTCCCGTTTCAGGATCCATATTAACCTCCTAAAGCCTGATGCTTCTTTGAGTGTACTATATTAGTAATTGAGACCAATCGCTCCGTAATGGCGTGCCACTGATTCATAAACCACCCGGCTCAATTCATTTTTATATTTTCAGCCTTTTTATCTTTTCAACCAGCGTAGTCCGATTGATACCCAAAAGCGCGGCGGCCTTCGCCTTGACCCCACCTGCTGATTCCAGTGCCTCTGAAATCAAGGAATGCTCAATCCTGGAAATAGTTGCAACCAAATCAACGCCTCCACTTGGCATCTTGACGCAGCACATATCCCCAGCGGGCTTTTCGCCTACTATTGTGGCAGGAACGTCATCTAAATTTATAATAGCTGCATCCGTCAAAACAATCATTCTTTCGATCAGATTCTCCAGTTCCCGCACATTGCCGGGCCAGGAATACCGTTCCAAAGCCTCAAGGGCCTGTTTACTGATACTGCACGGCGCACGCCCCAGCAAACGACACTGTTTCTCCAGAAAAAATGCTGTGAGGTGCATAATATCCTGCTGCCGTTCACGCAGCGGAGGAAGATGGAGCGGGATTACGTTTAACCGGTAGTAGAGATCTTCTCGAAACGCTCCGCGCTTAACCATGCTTTCAAGATCTGAATTGGTTGCAGAAATCACTCGCACATGAAATTTCACCGTCTTATTAGAACCAACCCTCTCTACCTCATGTTCCTGCAAAACCCGCAACAGCTTTGACTGCAGATGAAGAGGCAGCGTACCGATTTCATCAAGAAAAATGGTACCATGATTGGCTGCCTCGAATTTTCCCGGCTTGTCCTTGACAGCACCGGTAAAGGCACCCCTCACATGGCCGAATAGTTCACTTTCAAGTAATGCTTCCGGAATTGCGCTGCAGTTTACCGCAACAAAAGGTCGCTCCCGACGTGTACCATTATAGTGCAGCGCCCTGGCCACAAGTTCTTTGCCGGTCCCCGATTCACCGCTGACAAGAACCGCCGAGTCAGTTTTCACAATACGGCTCATGCGCTCAAAAACAAGGCTCATTGCCGGAGAGTTCCCGATTATATTATCGAATTCAAAGCGCCCCTGAAGCTGCTGGCGAAGATATTTATTCTCAGACATTAGCTTCTGTTTTTCCAACGCCTTTAAGACAACAATTTTCAATTCGTCGAAGTCAATCGGCTTGGTAATATAGTCAAAAGCCCCCTCTTTCATAGCCCTGACCGCTGATTGAGCCGAAGCATGACCAGTCACGACGATAACTTCGCTGGCTGGCGAGACCTTACGAACGCTCTGCAAAACATCAAAGCCGTTTTTATCCGGCAGAAACAGGTCTGAAACAATAACCTGATACTGTTGGCAATCAATCAGATCAAGTGCACTCTCACCGGTTGCTGCCGAGGTAACATCATACCCTGCTAAAGACAGCAACCTGGACAGAGCTTCACGACCAGAGTCGTCATCATCAACTACCAGAATTTTTATTGCATCATCCATGAGGCCGCCTCTAAACCATAATCATTCAGTAACAACCTGTATTGATTCCTTCAACACACTTAAAAGCAGATCTATCTCATCGACAGAGATAACAAGCGGTGGAAATATAACGACCGTATTACCCAAAGGGCGGGTGAAAACGCCGCGCTTGCGCGCCTCAAGAGAAACCCGAATCCCGACCTTCTCCTCCCACGGATACGCTGCACCGGTTTCCCTGTTCTCAACCAATTCAATACCTGCAGCCAGACCGCACTGGCGAAGATTTCCTACATGAGACAGCGTCTCAAACGCCTCCAACCCCTGCTTTAGCCGGGCAATTTTGGGTTGTAATGCTGCCAGCAGGTTATCATCCTGAAACAGTTCCAGACTTCTCAGAGCTACGGCACAGGCTAAAGGGTTACCGGTGAATGTATGACCATGAAAAAAAGTCTTCAACTCGGCATATGAACCCAAAAAAGCTGAATAGACTTTATCGGTCGTCACGGTTGCCGCCAAGGGAAGATATCCGGCAGCGATACCCTTGGAAATTGCCATGATGTCGGGTACCACACCTTCATGTTGACAGGCAAACATTTTTCCGGTTCTACCAAAGCCGGTCGCAACTTCATCGGCTATCATTAATATATCATAGCGGTCGCACAGTTCTCTCAGGCGGTGGAGAAATCCCGGTGGTTGAACAATCATCCCTCCGGCACCCTGAACAAGCGGCTCAATCACAAGTCCGGCAATCAGACCGGCATTATGCACCATCAGCTGCTCGACCGCATCAACACACTCCATGTTACAGGTAAGCCTGTTGCAGCCAAGCTCGCAACGATAACAGTACGGTGCCGGAGCCTGCAATGTCTCAAACATGAGTGGCTTGAAGGTCGTATGATAGATGCCGATCCCCCCGACACTCACCGCACCAAGTGTATCACCATGGTAGGCATTCCTGAAGGTTATAAAGCGGCTTCGCTCAGGATGGCCTGCGTGGACCTGATATTGGTAGGCCATCTTTACAGCAACTTCCATGGCAGTTGAACCGTTATCCGAATAAAAGAACCGGTCCAGACCTGGAGGGGTAATTTCAGCCAGCCGGGCAGCAAGGATAATACTCTGTTCACTAGCCAACCCCAACAGTGTTGAATGTTCAAGACGGTCAACCTGTTCTTTAAGGGCTTCATTCAGTTCATGGCGGCAATGTCCGTGTACATTTGTCCACATGGAAGCAACACCATCAAGATAGCGATTACCATCCGTATCGATGAGCCAGCATCCCTCTCCCTTAACGATAATAATCTGTTCATCACGTTCCCATTCCTGCATCTGGGTAAACGGGTGCCAGACATGGCGTTTATCCCACAGTCGCAATTGTTCGGTTGATATATGGTTTATTCCAGACATGTGTTATTTCCTCTGCTATAGGGAGAATCTCCAGGTCAATAAAAAAGACCCGCTGGAACTTGTCCAGAGGGTCTCGTAACTACCTTATGTTTTGTAATTAAGCAAGTCTGTCAGCATAAAGGGGGAATTTTTTCATCAAGCCGTTCACCTGCAGCTTTATTGCTTCCAGTTTTTGGTCGTTCCCGATATTTGCTAAAGCATCGGCAATAAATCCGGCGACCTGATCCATTTCGGCCTCTTTCAGTCCGTGGGAAGTGCAGGCCGGAGTTCCGATCCGTACGCCGGAGGTCACAAATGGAGAACGCGTCTCAAACGGTACGGTATTTTTGTTGACCGTGATACCAGCCTTATCCAGCGCTTCTTCCGCCGCCTTACCGGTTATCTCCGAACCAGAAAAGTTAATCAACATGAGATGGTTATCGGTACCGCCGCTCGTCAGTTTAAAACCGCGCTCTATAAGCGCCCCTGAAAGAGCCTTGGCATTTTTGACGACCTGCTGCTGATAGATTGTAAACTCCGGCTGCAGAGCTTCTTTAAAAGCTACCGCCTTAGCAGCAATAACATGCATAAGCGGCCCACCCTGAATACCAGGGAAGATCTGCGAGTTTATTGTCTTGGCAAATTCCTCACGGCAGAGAATCATGCCGCCACGAGGTCCACGCAAAGTTTTGTGGGTAGTTGTCGTAACAAACTCGGCATACGGAACCGGACTTGGGTGAACCCCGGCGGCGACCAGACCGGCAATATGAGCCATATCAACCATGACTTTTGCCCCGACCTTGTCAGCAATCGCTCTAAAAGCAGGAAAATCAATGATTCTTGGATAGGCGCTGGCACCGACAACAATCATTGTGGGTTTATGTGTAAGTGCCAGGCGCTCAACTTCTTCATAGTCTATAGTTTCCGTCTCCTGTGAAACTCCGTACGGAACAACAGTAAACAGCTTACCAGAGAAATTAACCGGGCTGCCGTGAGTAAGATGACCTCCATGCGCAAGGTTCATCCCGAGAATCGTATCACCAGGCTTGCATGCAGCAAAGTAGACAGCCATATTAGCCTGAGAGCCCGCATGTGGCTGGACGTTGGCATGTTCAGCGCCAAACAGTTCCTTGGCACGCTCAATGGCCAACTGTTCTACGACATCAACATGCTCGCAGCCGCCATAATAACGCTTTCCGGGGTAACCTTCAGCATATTTGTTGGTCATAATCGAACTCTGTGCTTCCATAACCGCTTCCGAAACAAAGTTTTCGGAGGCAATCAGTTCTAGATTATATTCCTGTCGCTCCGTTTCATGGCGGATGGCTTCTGCTACCTGGGGATCAAATGTGGAAAGGACAGACATGGGTTCTCCTTGTAAAAGTTCTTTTCTTTCATGACATCTTGCAAACAACAAACGGGACACATGCCGTAGCAGGTCCCGCCTGTGGGTATAAAAATATTATCAAGACTCTTTACTGCTAGGAATACTTCTGTTCAAGCGCTGTTATCTTGTCCAGGCGTCCCTGATGCCGGCCCCCTTCAAATGTCGCATCAAGCCATGCACCAACCAGATCACAGGCTTTCTGCTCATCAAGGACACGGCCGCCAAGAACAAGTATATTGGCATTATTGTGCTCTTTAGCCATACGAGCCATAAACACATCTGTCACCAGTGCTGCACGAATTCCAGGAATCTTGTTAGCGGTGATCGACATTCCAATTCCGGTCCCACAAATAAGAATCCCTAATTCTGCTTCTCCAGCAATCACTGTCTCAGCGACTTTCTGACCGAAATCAGGGTAATCTACAGAAGCATCACTGTTAGTTCCCGCGTCCTCTACTTCATAGCCTCTGCGCTTCAGGTAACTGTTAAGGGCAGTTTTGAGGGCTAAACCTCCATGATCACTTCCGATAATAATCATTGTAAACGCCCCTCCTACAGTTTTTTGAAAAGAAGGGTAGCATTCGTACCGCCAAACCCGAAGTTATTGCTCATGGCATACTCAACCTTTGCTTCCCGGGCGGTATTGGGGACATAATCAAGATCGCATTCCGGATCCGGATCGGTGTAATTGATTGTGGGAGGAACAACTCCCTTGTCCATTGCCATAAGGGTGTAAACGGCTTCTATACCGCCAGCTGCACCAAGAAGATGTCCGGTCATTGATTTAGTTGAAGAGACCATCATCTTCTTTGCATGATCACCAAATACGCTCTTAATGGCCATGGATTCGTACATATCACCTATTGGAGTGGACGTACCGTGCGCATTAATGTAGGAGACCTGCTCAGGGGAAACACCGGCATTTTTAAGTGCCATTTTCATCGCCCGCGCCCCGCCTTCTCCACCCGGCGCCGGTGCGGTGAGATGATATGCGTCACCAGTCAAACCATACCCAACAATCTCGGCATAAATTTTGGCTCCACGGGCTTTGGCTGATTCGTACTCCTCAAGAATAACAATCCCGGCACCTTCACCCATGACAAAGCCATCCCGATTCTTGTCGAACGGGCGTGATGCGGTTGCAGGATCGTCATTTCTGTCGGAAAGGGCCTTCATAGCGGCAAAGCCGCCAATTCCGAGGGGAGTAATGACCGACTCAGTTCCTCCGGCTATCATGGCGTCAGCATCACCACGTTTGATGATATGGTAGGCGTCGCCAATTGAATGCGTACTGGTTGCACACGCTGAGACAGAAGAAACATTTGGACCCTTGGCTCCATATCTAATAGAGATGTGACCGGGAGCAAGATTGATTATCAACATAGGTATAAAGAACGGAGAGATTTTCTTTGGGCCGGATTCAAGCAGCAGCGTATGATAGCGCTCGATTGTCGGTAGGCCACCAAGACCGGCACCAACAAGAACCCCGACTCGCTCTGCATTGTCATCATTAATCACCAGACCGGAGTCTTCCATTGCATAATGAGCTGCAGCAAGGCCGTACTGAATAAAAAGATCCATCTTCTTGATCTCTTTTTTATCGATATACTCTTCTGCATTGAAATCGGCAACCTCACCAGCAATCTTGACCGGCATATCGCTCGTATCGAAACGGGTAATCAAACCTATACCGGACTTACCTGAGGTGAGGGCGTCCCAGTTTTTGGCATTTCCGCATCCAAGTGGTGAAACAGCTCCAACGCCAGTAATTACTACTCTTCTCATGATAGATGGCTCCATATAACAACAGTTTCAATTATAGCAAATGAAAAGAGAGGGGGCTTTCGCCCCCCCCGGTTGTGTGATTTCAGCTGTGCTCGGTAATGTACTCGATAGCATCATTCACCGTCTGGATTTTTTCGGCATCTTCGTCAGGAATCTCGATATCAAACTCTTCTTCAAGAGCCATAACCAGTTCAACAGTGTCAAGAGAATCTGCACCAAGATCATCCATAAAAGAGGACTCTGTCAAAACCTGAGCTTCTTCGACTCCAAGCTGCTCTGCTACAATTTCTTTCACCCGCTTTGCAATATCAGACATCTCTCACCTCCATGTGTTTTTAAACCTTTTCAGGTTTCGTGTGTAAATCTTTGTGCTTAATTAAGCATGAAATCTTTAAATGTCAATCGATATTTGTCCACATACGCATACATCTATATATCCATACAAGATTACATATACATTCCACCATTTACCGACAGCACCTGACCGGTTATGTAGCCCGCCTGTGGAGAAATCAGAAAACTGACGGCATGAGCAATATCATCAACTGAGCCAAGACGCTCCATCGGAATAGTCTGCAGAAGAGCTTCACGTCCCTTTTCAGGCAGATCGGCTGTCATATCGGTTTCAATAAAACCTGGCGCCACGGCATTGACAGTAATATTACGCTTTGCCAGCTCACGCGCTGCAGACTTTGTTAAACCAAACAGTCCGGCTTTACTGGCACAGTAGTTTGCCTGACCGGGGTTACCCATTTCGCCAACAACGGAGCTGATATTTATCACACGCCCGTAGCGGGCCTTGGTCATGATCTTGGAGGCTTCACGCAGACAGAGGAAAGAACCTTTTAGATTAGTATCCAGAACTGAATCCCAGTCATTATCCTTCATCCGCATCATAAGCCCGTCTTTTGTTATACCGGCATTATTTACCAGGATATCAAGCCTTCCCTGCTCGGCTACAATTTTTTTAAAAAGAACTTCAACTTCGGCAGAGTTTGTAACGTCAAGTTTGACCGCCAGACCAGCTCCGCCCTGCGCAGTAATAGCGGCAACAGTCGCCTCTGCACCAGCCTCGGACGTAGCGGTAGCAACCACAAATATACCTTCTGCAGCAAGCTTGAGCGAGATGGCCTGTCCTATACCACGCGAAGCACCGGTTACCAGAGCGACCTGACCTTTCATCATACATTCTCCCCGACATTTTTTATACCAGCAACATCTTCTGCATTAGACAGGGCCGCATCTTTGTTGATCCTTTTAACCAATCCACATAACACCTTACCAGGACCAAGCTCAATATACTTTGTAACACCAAGTGAGCTCATTGTGTTCACTGACTGTTCCCACAGCACAGGAGAGCAGACCTGCGTAACCAGCAGAGGCTTTACCCGATCTTTATCACTGTTGGGGGCGGCATCGGCATTTGCAATGACAGGGATGCTCATATCATGTACGGCAACCTTATCCAGCACGACCGCCAGACGATCCGCAGCCGGTTGCATCAGTGCACAATGAAAGGGGGCGCTGACCGGCAGCAACATGGCTTTTCTAAAGCCGCGAGCCTTTGCAATTTCAATGGCACGAGCAACAGCCGTAACTGAGCCTGCTATAACGATCTGACCTGGAGAATTAAAATTGGCAGGTGAAACAACCTCGCCTGCAGCGGCTTCACGGCAGATCTCTTCAAGCACATCCCGCTCAACACCGAGCATGGCTGCCATTGTTCCTGTGCCAACCGGCACGGCCTCCTGCATGAAAGTTCCACGGGCGCGTACCGTTTTCACCGCATCACTAAAGGAGATTGCTCCTGCGCAGACCAGCGCCGAATACTCACCAAGTGAATGACCTGCAACATAATCGGCTTTAAGTCCCGTTTCCTGCTGAAGAACTTTCAGGACCGCAATACTTGCCGTCAGTATAGCTGGCTGTGTATTGGCGGTCATCTTGAGATCGGCGTCGCTCCCAGAGAAGCATAATTCAGACAACTTGAACCCAAGGGCCTCGTCTGCCTCCTCGAAAAACTGACGCGCTACAGGAAACGTATCGGCTAATTCCTTTCCCATACCTGGGTACTGGGAACCTTGGCCCGGAAATATAAATGCAGTCTTAGACATGTAAACATCCTTCTTTTACGTTAAAATTGAGCACTGCTACCAGTTAATGAGCGCAGATCCGTAGGTAAATCCGCCTCCGAAAGCCACCACCAGAAGCTTGTTATCAGGTTTGAGAAGACCTTGGCGGTTTGCCTCATCCAGCGCAATCGGAATTGATGCTGAAGATGTGTTGCCATACTTTTCCAGATTGGTGAACAATCGGTCGGCACCAAGTCCGAGCCGCTTTGCCGTTGCATCAATGATACGGCGATTGGCCTGATGCGGGATCATGAGAGTAAGGTCAGATGCGGACAAGCCGTTGGCATCCAGGGCTTTCACTGCAGCCTCCTCCATGCTACGGACAGCGTGCTTGAACACATCATTCCCTTCCATCTTCAGATAGATCAGCCGTTCATCGATCGTACGGCTGTTTGTCGCCGGATTACGACTGCCGCTTCCCGGTTGATAGAGGAGATTCCAGTATGATCCATTGCTGAAAGTATGGGTTGAAAGCAGGGAATGGTCACCATCAGAAGCTTCAAGCACAACTGCACCCGCACCGTCACCAAACAGAACGCAGGTATTGCGATCCTGCCAATCGACAATACGTGACAACACCTCAGCGCCAATCACAAGAATCTTCCGCGCGGCACCAGAGCGAATGTATTTTTCGGCAATTGACAAACCAAAGATAAAACCAGAGCACGCCGCTGAAAGATCAAATGCGGTTGCATTGGTAGCACCCAAAAGGTCCTGAACAATACATGCTGTTGAGGGGAAAGGGAAATCCGGGGTAACGGTACCAAGAATGATCAGGTCAATTTCTTCAGGATGAACACCGGCCATTTCCATGGCACGACGACCGGCTTCGGCGGCAAAGGTTGAAGTATATTCACCTTCAACAGCAATGCGTCTTTCCTTGATTCCTGTTCTGGTAGTAATCCATTCGTCACTGGTATCGACCAGCTGTTCGAGTTCAGTATTAGTGAGAATTTTCCCGGGCAGAGCAGAGCCGGTTCCGGCAATTCTGACATTCACGATTGATTCTCCATTTACTTTATTCAGGGATGGAAGGCACGCTCTCATTACGCATCAAAACAGAATGATTTTCAGACAATTTTTCGGCTACATGTTCTGACACACCGTTTTTTGCGTATTCATGGGCAAAACGAATCGCATTTTTGATCGCCTTGACATTAGAACCGCCATGACAGATCATACCGACACCGTTGATCCCCAGCAATGGCGCACCGCCGTATTCAGCGTAGTCGACAATCTTCTTGAAACGGCCGAACGCACCACGCACAAACAGATAACCGACCTTGGAGATCCAGCTCTTGACAATCTCCCTTTTCAGCATTCTGCCCGCGGCATCCGCCAGCCCTTCTGAAAGCTTAAGAACAATATTCCCAACAAAACCGTCACAGACTACGACATCAACTGCTCCGGCAAAAATATCGCGACCCTCGATATATCCGCAATAATTGAGAGATGTTTTGCGCAGGACAGCATTGGTTTCCCTGGTCAGCTCGTTCCCTTTTGAATCTTCTTCTCCATTGGAGAGCAGGCCAACTTTCGGCGAAGGGACTCCCATGGCATAACGAGCATAAACTTCACCCATAATGGCAAACTGAACGAGATGTAGCGGCTTGCAATCCACATTACCGCCTACATCCAAAACCAGAGTTTGTCCTTTAAGAGTGGGAAAGAGCTGAGCGATTGCCGGACGTTCGATCCCTTTAATCCGTTTCAGGACAAACATACCTGATGCCATTGTAGCACCGGAGTTCCCGGCACTAACAGCAGCACAGGCATGGCCGTCCTTTACGAGTTCAAAAGCACGACGCACGGAAGAGTCACGCTTCTTACGCACCGCATCTGAAGCAGAGTCATGCATGCCGACAACTTCGCTTGCATGGAAAATATCGATATCAAGCCCGTTGACGGCATACTTGGCGAGCTCGTTTTCGATGCGGACACGGTCTCCGACAAGTGTAACCGACAGGCCGAATTCACGACAGGCAGCGACAGCACCTTCAACTTCAATAACAGGTGCATTATCACCACCCATTGCGTCAACGGCAACTCTCATCTGGTTCGGGAGTGTCACGAGATCAGCTCTCTAGGCTTGCGCTGCGGAAAGGTCGATAACCTCTTTACCCTTGTACGTTCCACAGGCAAGACAGGTACGATGCGGCAGCTTTGCTGCTTTGCATTGAGGACAGATGGATAGTGACGGGGTTGTTAAAAAATCGTGAGCCCTTCTCATATTCTTACGTGATTTGGATGTTTTTTTCTTGGGTACAGCCATGGTGTTTCTCCTTTTTCTGGTGATACACGTTTTCGTGCCACCGTTCTATTTTCTGGTTACTTTAAAATCCTTTAGCGCACTGAAAGTAAGCGTTACAGGTTCTTTGCTGCATGAACAACTGGAAATATTCAAATCGATACCGCACTCATGGCACAGCCCCTTGCATGAGTCACTACAGAGAGGTTTTAATGGAATCTCCATTGCTACCTGTTCCTCAATTTCATGAGTCAGATCAATTTCATCTCCGGAGTATGTAGAAGAGAGCAGATCCATTTCGCCAAGCTCAAGTTCATCTTCGTCTGAAGAGGTGATTACCTCCCCTTTCCGGAAAAAAATAGTGAAGTTGGTATCAACAAACGACGGATAATCTGCGAGACAACGGGAACATGCCAGAGCCAGTGGGGCAGTGATTCTGCCGGTAACTCGTATATTCTCATATTCACGGGTAACAGTCATATCTCCTTGAATATTGCCGGTGATAGAGCAGTTTTTGTCATTCTGCATACTTGCAAGAAGAGGAAAAGTCTCTACAGGTTCATCGAAATGTATCGAAACCGGTACATCTTTTATGTGGTCTACAACAATTTTCACACGCACCATCCGAGACAAAAGCGATTACAAATTTAAAGCAAGTCAGTATAAAGAATATGCCTGAATTGTCAAGAAATTTACTGACTATTAGAATTACACCGGCCGTAGCTTTCCAGCTGGGCACAAATATGAGCAGCAAGATCATGAGCAACCATGTCCCAAGTGAAGCGCCAGCCCCAATTACCGAAGGCTGCACCAGGAACATTCATGCGGGCCTCACTTCCCAACTGAAACAGATCCTGAAGGGGTACAATTGCAGTATCTGCGACTGACATCAATACCAAACGAAGTATGCACTCGACGGTATCATCATCCCCTCTTCCTCCAACATAGCCGTCCACTCGACTGCGTTGAGTATCTGAAAGGGAATTATACCAGCCAGCAGTCGTATCATTATCATGGGTTCCGGTATAGACCACGGATTTTTTTTGATGGTTATGCGGCAGATATGGATTCAATGGACCCGAATCAAACGCAAATTGCACTATTTTCATCCCGGGGAAATTATATCTATCACGTAACGCGACGACCTCTGGCGTGATAACGCCAAGATCTTCGGCAATTATTGGCAAATTTCCGAGTGCGGCAAAGATAGTATCAAAGAGAGTTGTCCCTGGAGCATTAACCCAGGTACCATTAATGGCGGTCTTCTCCCCTGACGGAACTTGCCAGGCAGCTTCAAAACCGCGAAAATGGTCAACACGAATGACATCAAAGAGTTCAAACATTGCTTGAAACCGCTCAATCCACCACGCATATTGATGCTGCCCCATCATTTCCCAGTCATACAGAGGGTTGCCCCACAACTGCCCGGTTGCACTGAAATAATCAGGCGGAACCCCTGCGACAACCGTCGGCTTACCCTTTGAATCAAGCAGAAACAGTTCGCGATGACTCCACACATCCGCAGAATCGTAGCCGACAAATATAGGGATGTCACCGATAACGGATATTCCCTTGCCGGCAGCATACTCCCTCAAGCTGCTCCATTGCCTGAAAAACTGCCACTGAATGTATTTCTGTACGCCAATATCAGCCCCCAGTTCAACGGAAGCTTTTTCATATTTCTCTGGAGTCAGGAGAGCAAAATCAGCCGGCCATTTATCCCAGGATTTTCCCTTGTACTTATGCTTCAGCGCCATAAAAAGCGCGTAGTTATGAAGCCATGTCGTTCTGTCGCAAAAATCCCAGAAATCCTGTTTGAGAGGAGCAGCTTCGTTCTTCAAAAAAGTGGTGCCTGCGGCCTTCAGCAGACCCATTTTCTTTTCATAAACCGCTTCAAAGTCGACACTTGAAACATTCGGACTATCATTGTAGCAAACAACAGCAAGATCACCATCAAGTACAATCTGATCTAGATCAATCAGAAGCGGATTCCCTGCAAAAGCTGAAAAAGCTGAATAGGGAGAGTTACCGCACGCAGGCGGCGTAAGTGGCAGCACCTGCCAATAAGACATTCCCATGTCCGCCAGTAGATCAACAAAGCGACGGGCATCATTGCCCAGCGAACCTATACCACCCGGCCCCGGCAATGATGTCGGATGCAACAGTACTCCACACCCCCGCTTGTCCAGCATTTTGCCCCCAATGAACCTGTGGATTATTTAGCTTACGTCCGGATTTTTCAGAGAAAAGAAGAGCCCGTACCACACGACGAAACGCTTCATGCCGTTGTGAGCGCCAAACCTTCCAGCAATCCGAAATCACTAACCTTCAACCGCTTAAAACCAAATCTGTCCATAACGGAGAGGATGACTACCAAGCCTGCAATAATCAAATCTTCACGTCCTTTTTCGACCCCTTTGATTGACAGCCGCTCCACTGGGCTCAGCTTTGACAAACGCTCATAGATTTCGCCTATGTCTGTTCTGCTCACAGTGTAATTATTAACCTTCCGATAGTCATAATCAACCATCTCCAGTTTGATTGCTGCAATCGTTGTCGCGGTGCCGGCCGTGCCTACAAGCTCGGAATCACCCGCAATAACCATTCCTGCCGAAAAGAGGTCTTTCTCAAGTTGATCGACCACCGCGTGCACACGACCAAGCATTTCGTCACTTGCGCGGAAGCCTTCGGTAAGCCTTACGACGCCTATCGGCATGCTCTTGATAAAGACTGGAGAACCTTTGGATGCTACCGTAAACTCCGTACTCCCCCCACCCACATCAAGGACCACAATGGTATCACTTTCAGAATCCAGTCCTGACAGCACGCCCCTGAGCGTCAAACGCGCTTCCACATCTCCGTCGATAACATCAAGAGTTATACCGGTCTCCGCTAAAACCTTGGCAACAAAGGCACGTCCGTTGATGGCGTCTCGTACCGCGCTTGTTGCGGATGCTCGAACACGCGTCACCCCGTATTCTGCAATGATCCCCGAGAATCGGCGCAAACAATCCAGTCCACGCTCCCAGGCTTCTGCAGACAAGCCGGACTCATCGGTAAACCCACCACCCAGACGTACGACTTGGCGCTCAACACGGACGGGTGTTATTCCAGCTGGAGAACGCACGGCGATCAGCAATCTGGCCGTATTTGTCCCAAAGTCAATAGAGGCGCAATAATCATTCATTCAGTGTTCCCGGCTTACAAACTATGCACAAATATAGTGCTCTACTTGGTGCGACCCCAGACAGGCATAAACAAATCACCCGGCACCTCAACAGCAATTTCCTAATACAGGGTTTGTTACCCGAGCACCATTTCTTTAAGTTCTTTACCAACCTTGAAAAAAGGCAGTTTTTTGGGGCTCACCTTGATTGGCTCACCTGTCTTGGGATTCCGGCCGGTGTACGTCCCGTATTCCTTGATAACAAAACTACCGAGGCCACGAATTTCAATGCGCTCACCCTCCACCATCGCTTCGCCCATAGAAGAAAAGATCAGATTAACAAGCTCTTCTGCCCGTTTGATCGGTAAATCTTTTTTCAAAGCTAACTGTTCGATAAGTTCTGATTTGTTCATGGACCCCTCCATTATCGTAGTCGTACCGGCTGAAAATAAAACAATGGACAATCTGTGGCTGTGATAAACGGCTTCGTTTCTTACTTAATGACAGGATTTATTCAAGTATTTTTTAAAAACAGCTGCGGCATCACCCTGGCGACCCGTTTCCAAAAGGATCCCATACAGTTTTTCAGCCGCTGCACGTGCGAAAGGGGTCTGCAACAATTCAACATACAGATTCACGGCCCCTTCATGATCACCGGTCGCCTCAAATATATCGGCACGCAACAACAGCGCCTGCTCTGGCATTATCTGCTCTGCGACCATCGTTTCGGTAGCCGCCAGAGCGTCCTTAAAACGATGATTCTCCAACAGCACAAGCGTTAAAGTCAACCAGGCAAGTGAATTTGTGCTGTTCAGCTCAAGCGCTTTACGCAGACACTTTTCTGCTTCAGGATCATTTCCAAGCCGATGCAGGACTTTCCCTTTTTCATACCAGTAGATATCATGCGGCAGAGTATCGAAACAATTTTCAAATGCGGCCAGCGCTTCTTTATGCTCGTCCCGACTGGCAGTTATGTACGCATGCGCAAAATCCTCACCCAAGCTGGAGTAGCGCTGACACTGATCATCCGGTAGCTGCTGGATAAGTAACTCATAATATTCAAGCAGTGGCAATGCTTCATCCTGATTATGGCTGTCAGAACACTCACCCGCTGAAGAACCGGCACACGAGGCACATGATGACAGAGCTGGAGGCCGGGCATCATCATTCTCCGGCTGAGAATAGCTGAGAATCAATCCATCCGCTTTTTCACAGAGAGCAGGATCACTCGTTAATGTTTTAACAAGCTGAAGATGATCAATCGCCTTGTCAATATCCCCGTGAGAATGCGCAAACAGAGCTTCATCAAGATTGCGTTCAGCCAGCCTGATGTTTGCCGTATCGATACGCCCTGAAAAGACAGCTTTCAGATCGCCGTCGGTGTCTGCCCTCGAACAACTGCGTAGACCATCCTCATAGCAGGTCCGGGCATCAAAGAAACTGTCTGACTCCATATATCTGTCGCCCTTGGCCAACAGGTCGGCCGGAGACTTTGAAAACAAGCGGCTAATAAAATTCACAGCAATACCTTTCTATGACCTGCAGAGCAACGTAACGCTCTCAAGGTGGTAGGTCTGAGGAAACATGTCAATTGGGACAGACCGGACAACACTATAACCATGGACGGCAAGCAAGCCGCAATCCCGGGCAAGCGTACTCGGATCGCACGAAACATAGATGATTTTATTCGGCTGCAACCCGGCAATACCGGAAACGGCATCTCCAGCGCCTGATCTGGGCGGGTCAAGTAACACGGTGTCGAATCTTTGTCCCTCTTCGACAAGACGGTGGACAGCAACGGTGACATCATCACAAAAAAAACGGGCATTTGCAACCTTGTTGAGTTCCTGATTGTACTCCGCAGCTCGAATTGAATCGGCATTCCCCTCAATCCCGACCACTGATGCAACTTCAGCGGCCAAAGGGAGGGAAAAATTGCCGTTACCGCAATACAGGTCCAGAAGCTGATCAGCAGGAGTGAACGCAGCAAGCTGCCTGACCACATTCAGCATAGAAATGTTTTGCTGTTGATTCACCTGCGCGAACCCGCCGGGAGAGTAGGTAAGTTCCAGCGGAGCCTGACGGAGGTCCGCCTGGTTCATACGATAGGATATTTCAGCACTGCCCCACAGCTTTTCACAGGACTGCTTATTGTCGGCTTTAAGAAGAATCCCTGTGCAAGGTCCGAAATCGCCAGACCGTTCAATGAAATACGCCCTGTTCTTTGCTGTAACGACTCCGCCATGATGTATGACGACAACCAATCCGCTATCTCCGGCATCAATACTGAGTTGAGAGATCGACCGGACATCGGGATATGACTGAAGCACGCGCCTGCAGCACTCCAGAACCTGATTGATAGCTGGGAGAGCGACAGGACAGCCGCCAGCGGCGTCCTCCACCTGATGCGAACCCTGCCGGTAAAAGCCTATGCGCAGCTTGCCGTTACGTGATGAGATCTTGAACTGGAGACGACTACGGTAACCATACTGCAACGGTGCGGCCACAACATCACCAATCAGTTCTTCCGGGACTCGCGCCCCCCTCCAGAAGGTCTCTGCCAGGATTTTGCGCTTCTGCTCCAGTTGAACCGTGTAGCTGACATGCTGCCAGCTGCAGCCACCGCAGCTGCCAAAGATGACACATACCGGTGTTGTCCTGAAAGCGGAAGGATGTAAAATTTCAGCTATTGAAGCGGTGCAGTACGATTTTTTATCGGCTGTTACCCGTAGCGAAACCTCATCACCTGGACAGCTAAAGGGGACAAAACAGACCTTGCCGTCAATCCGGCAGACGCCATTGCCGCCAAAGGCGAGTTTATCGATTACTGCAACTGGTAATGTCACATTACGCTCGTGAATTTCTAACTTGAGTGGGTTTATTTACACGCTTCCGATATTCACTGCGAACGAAGCGGGGAGCAAAGTCAGGAGCAGAAAGGTAGGCGATCGTAGTTTCATGAAAAGATTGTGTCAACTGACTGCGAACTGTTTCTATTGCCGATTCAGGAACCGCCATTTTTTCAAGGATCCGTTCAAACCTTACCGACGACCCCAATTTTACTATGGCATCATCCAGCTCGGCATCATTTGCAAAATAGCCAGGCTCCAGCGGAATGTCACAATAGGCAAGGACTTTGACGTGATAGTAGCCGCCAAAATAGTGCCGGGTTTGATCAAGCAGAGTGACGGAGAGGTCAGTAGTAAGTGCTATCGTTTCAAGAATCAAAGCGCCCCCAACATGTTATGCATCTGAGGGATGACCCTCACATCGGGCAGACGGGACGAGGCGATCTCCTGAAGATGCAGAATGTGTGCGGCGGCAATACCGACAGTGCCGTCCGGCAACGACATTGGCTGTAAAAAGAGCGGTAATGCTTCATCAACTTCAGAGATTATATCGCACACCTGCTGAATCTCGCTATCAGGAGTCGACTCACCGACCACTATTTTTACCGAGACATTACTGCCATGAGCTTCGTGCAGAAAAAGGGCATGCTGATCCCACAAATATTCCTTGCAACCGGCAGTTGAAGGGAGTTTCATGTCCATACTGATATAGTCCAGATGCTGTTTTACGTGCCTAAGAGCGAGGTGCATGGTGCCATTTGTTTCAAGATGGATCGGCAGGGACTTCCTGATTTCAGGAAACCATTCAGTAAGGGTCTCCGCATAGAGAAGCGGTTCTCCGCCGGTAAAACTTACCGAATGGTGTGCCCCGGGCAGCTGTAAACGCCAATCATCAAAAAGTGATGTTATTTTGTTAAGTGGTAACGGTTGCGGAAGATTGAGAAACGAGCCTGACCCCGGCTTCGATTCCAAACGGCAAATATCGGACTTTGCAAAGTCAGTGTCACAATAGCGGCAGTCAAGATTACATTCCATCAAACGCACAAAAATCTGCCTGCGCCCGGCAAGCATCCCTTCACCCTGAATTGACGAAAATATTTCACTGATATAAACGGGATCACTCATAATAGCGCGCTGACGCGTTATCTGACTCCCAGACAGTAATCGAATCAACTTTGATGTTATCGTTATTCATCCGTTCCGAGATGCGCTCATAAAGATACTTGGAAATATATTCCGATGACGGAGAAATTTCACTGAACGCAGGGTTATCATTAAGATATTTATGATCGAGTTCATTTATTATCGCACCAGCTTCGCGCTTCAGCACTTTAAAATCGATGCCCAAACCGGCCTTATCCAACTCTCTGGCCGTGACCGCCACTTCGACTTTCCAGTTATGGCCATGCAGATTTTCGCAATCGCCCTGATAATTTACAAGGTTATGTGCAGCAGCAAAACTGGTACGGATCGTCAGCATATACATTATGAGCAACTCCTCTGATCTATAAAGTAAATTCAGCCATTTCGGGCAATACTACACAAAATAATGGGCAACCACAAGGGTTGCCCATACATGCAACAAAAAAAGAGAGTGCATCAGCGCTGAGAAACAGCTAACGCCTGCTCAATATCGGCAATAATGTCATCAACACCTTCTATCCCTACCGAAAGGCGGATAAAATCGGCTGTTACACCAGTGGCAATCTGCTCTTCAACCGTCAACTGCTGATGGGTCGTTGAAGCTGGGTGAATGACCAGCGATTTGGCATCACCGATATTAGCCAGATGCGACAGCAGCTTGACACTATCGATAAATTTCCTGGCCGCTTCCATGCCGCCTTTGATGCCGAACCCGATAATCGCTCCCTCCCCCTTCGGGAGATACTTGAGTGCTCGGGCATGATCCTTGTGGCTGATAAGCCCCGGATAGTTGACCCAGGCGACGTCAGGATGAGCTTCAAGCCAGAGTGCCACAGCGCGGGCATTTTCAACATGGCGGGCCATGCGCACATGCAGGGTCTCAAGCCCCTGAATAAACTGGAGTGAATTAAATGGAGAGATGCAGGCCCCCATATCACGAAGCAACGACACCCGCATTTTTATGATGTACGAAATGCTGCCCAGCGCCTCCCAGTATTTAAGGCCGTGATAGGAGGGATCAGGCTCGGTCATTTCCGGGAACTTACCATTATCCCACGGGAACTTACCACCATCGACAACCGCACCGCCAATGCTTGTGCCATGTCCACCGATGAATTTCGTCAACGAGTAGACAACAATATCGGCGCCATGCTGGAGCGGCTTGAAAAGATACGGGGTGGTAACCGTATTATCGACAACGAACGGCAGTCCGGCCTCATGGGCGATGGCGGCGATAGCTTCAAAATCATCAATATTGTTTTTAGGGTTGCCCACCGATTCGGTGTATACCAGCTTTGTTGATGACGTTATAGCCCGTCGAACATTTTCAGGATCGGAGGCATCCACAAAAGTAACGTTGATACCAAAGCGCGGCAAGGTATAATGAAACAGGTTATAAGTCCCCCCGTACAGGGAACTTGAGGAAACAATCGAATCGCCCGCCTTGGCTATATTCAGAATTGCATAGGTGATTGCCGCCTGACCCGAGGCGACAGCCAATGCGGCAACACCTCCGTCCAGAGCTGCGAGACGCTGCTCAAGCACGTCAGTCGTCGGATTCATCAGCCTGGTGTAAATATTACCGAATTCCTTAAGTCCGAAAAGGTTGGCCGCATGTTCGGAACTCTTGAACACATAAGAAGCGGTTTGGTAGAGAGGTACCGCTCGCGAGAGCGTCACAGGATCGGGAGTCTGGCCGGCATGAAGTGTAAGAGTCTCAAATGATTTGATTTTATCCGACATAAATCCCTCCGCTGATATGCTCTGTATGAAACGATATCTGTTTACACGTAAAAGAGTCAAGTTTATTTCACTGTGCGAAGCGGAAAGGAAACAGCCACACAGCTAAAACCTGAAGCTGTCAGACATTGACTAACAACCTTAAATGATGATAGGCCATGAGCCATGAATAACACTTTACGGAGACTGGCACAACTGATCCCGATAATTGACTGGCTGCCACGCTATCAGATCGCCTGGCTCGGCCAGGACCTTATTGCGGGGGTGACGCTGGCGGCGTATGCCATACCGGTAGCGATGGCCTATGCCGCTCTGGCCGGACTGACTCCGCAAGCGGGGCTTTATTGTTATATATTCAGCGGCATTGCCTACGCACTCTTCGCTTCGTCACGTCATCTGTCAATCGGCCCTACGGCAGCCATATCAGTTATGGTCGCCAGCGTAGTCGGCACAATGGCTGCCGGAGACCTTTCCACCTATGCAGCTATCGCCGCCATGACCGCCGGCATGGTCGGCGGATTCTATATTCTTGCCTGGGTCATGCGGCTCAGCTCATTTGTGAACTTCATATCCGAATCAATCCTGCTTGGCTTCAAGGCAGGTGCGGCTCTCAGCATCGCCTCCATGCAGCTTCCCAAACTATTCGGCGTAAGCGGCGGCGGCGATAATTTTTTTGAACGTCTGCTGGTGACCATCCAGCAGTTAGGTGACGCACAGGGCATTGTTATAGCTCTGGGAGTCATTTCACTGGTGCTGCTGATTTGCGGAGAATGCCTGTTTCCAGGCCGGCCGGTGGCACTGGCGGTAGTTATTATCGCCACGGGGGTCGTATCGGCATACGGACTTAGCGAGCAGGGAGTGAGTGTCGTAGGGTTCATACCGCCCGGCTTACCAGCCATCGGAATACCCTCTTTCCACACCCAGCATATCGAGGGACTGGTGGAACTGGCTTTCGCCTGCTTCCTGCTCTCATACGTCGAAAGCATTGCTGCAGCAAGGACGTTTGCTTTAGAACACCACTACACCGTCGATCCACGCCAGGAACTTCTCGGGCTGGGGGCAGCCAATCTGGTAGCGGCACTCGGACATGGATACCCGGTAGCTGGTGGACTATCACAATCGGCTGTCAATGAAAAAGCCGGTGCCCGGACCCCCCTTTCACTGATCTTTGCATCTCTAACGCTCGTAATGGTGCTCTTTTTTCTCACCGGAACGATGCGCAACCTTCCTGATAGTGTGCTGGCTGCCATAATCCTGGTGGCTGTATCCGGCTTCATAAAGATTGATGATTTTAAGCGCCTGTGGCAGATCAGCCGGCTTGAGTTCAATATAGCGCTCGTAGCATTTATGGGGGTACTGCTGCTGGGTATTTTAAAGGGGGTTACGGTTTCAGTAATCGTTTCAATCCTGTTCCTGCTGCGAATGCTGGCCAAGCCGCATGTTGCCGTTCTCGGCAGGATTCCGGGCAGCACGCGTTTCAGCGATGCAGACCGTCACGTCAGTAACGAACGCTTTCCAGGACTGTTTTTGTTCCGGATTGAAGCCCCCCTGCTCTATTTCAATGTTGACACAATCAATTCGACCGTACTTGACGCAATTCACAAAGAGAAAGTACCTGTCAAGCTTGCGGTATGCGATCTTTCAACATCACCTTATATCGATGCGGCCGGTGCCAGCATGCTGGAGCACCTTGTAGAAGAACTGGAACGGGAAGGTATTAAGTTCAAGGTCGCGGAAGCACATGCAGAAGCGCGCCAAATCCTTCGCGCAACCGGCATCAGTGAATCACTTGGTGGAGTCAGCAGGCATATTGCACTTGCAGACATCGTCGAGGATTTCGAACGCGATACCAAGCGTGCCGCAACTTTTATCGAAACAGAGCTCCGCTCATACACCTAACTCACGTAACACAATACTTGTCTCCGCCTGCCCCTCAAGCCAGCCAGCCAACTCGTTCACAACCTCCATCTCGTCGACATCATTAAGCTGCGGCCAGATTCCCAACACCGGTGCACCGCACAACGACCCGATATGATGTGGAGCACTCTTCTCTGCCAGCCCCGGATTATCCGGCATGCCGTTTACGATGACTCCAGCCACTTCCAGCCCCATCTGCTGGGCGGCAAAACAGGTCAACACCGTATGGTTTATGGTTCCAAGTCCTGAACGCGCGACAACCAGCAACGGCAGTCCCAAATCACGAACAAGATCAGCAATCAGAAGGCCACCAGACAGGGGAACCATTAAACCACCAGCACCTTCGACAATAACGTAATCATGAGAAGCGGCAAGACGGTCATAAACAGCTTTGATATGCGAAAAATCAATCCGCACACCTTCAACCTTAGCCGCCTCGGCTGGAGCTACCGCCTCCCGAAGACGATATGGCGCGACATCATCACCATACGGGATACCTGCAGCCTTACAGAGCAACTGAGCATCATCGGAAACCAATATACCATTTTCATCACAACAACCGCTGGTAACAGGCTTCATCACACCAACATTAAGACCCTTCATGCGTAACAGCCGTGCCAGCACCGCCGCAACAATCGTCTTCCCGACACCGGTATCAGTACCGGTTACAAAGATCCCTTTACTCACGCACACACCTCCATAGTCAACTCCAAGTCGATCAACATCTGCCGATCCTGTTCGGGCAAGCGCCCCGGCTTGGTCAAATAATTACCGGTCATCATGCCACTTGCACCGGCCAGGAATATCCAGGACTGCAACTCACGCAGATTTGTGCCGCGTCCGCCACAAACGGTAATACTTTTACCTGGCAACATGAAACGATATACCGCAATCGTCTGGAGGCATTCCATCGGCGTCAGAAAATTTGCACGACCCAGTCTGGTCCCCTCTACCGGATCAAGAAAGTTCATCGGCACAGAATCCACATCAAGCTCCCGTAGCGTCTCAGCCATTTCGATCCGCTGAGTAAAAGTCTCACCCAGCCCGAAGATGCCGCCACAGCATACGTTCAAGCCGGCGCGCTTGGCGGCCCTGATCGTTTCGACATCATCCTCGTAATTATGGGTTGTGCAGATAGACGGAAAGAAACTACGCGCCGTCTCCAGATTATGGTGATACGTAACCATCCCCGCCTCTTTGAGCACAAGAGAGGTATTATAATCCATTATGCCAAGCGAACAGGATGGTTTAACGGAAGTTTCCCGGCGGATCCTGCTAACTGCGCGACAAATCCTTTCCAACTCTTCACCCGGCTGAATGCCGGTTCCACTGGTGACAATTCCGTAGCAACGCGCTCCGTTCAGCTCGGCACTCTTTGCACAGCGCACGATCTCTTCCTCATCAATCAGAGGATAAACGGTTATATCTGTCGCGTGCGCAGAAGACTGGGCACAGAAAGCACAGTTTTCCGCACAGCGCCCTGATTTGGCATTTATGATCGAACAGAGATGAACAGAGGTACCGACAAAATAGTCACGAATGCGGGCCGCTTCTGCAAAAAGCAGATACCTGTCGGAACCGGTCGCACCGGTTAGCTTTACGGCCTCTTCGCCGCTGACTACTCCACCAGCAAGCACCTTGTCTGCTATCTTCTGAATATAGTTTCTCATGGTCATGCCCTACCTCCCAGCTTTTCGATATCACAGCAACCGGGCATTGTCAACCAGCCACAGCCCACTAAGTTAACAAGTAACATACTTAATCACATATAATTGGACAATAAACCGAATGAAATGTTAGCCTGTTTAAACGAGTACGAAATATCAATCCATTCAAGGACAGCGCAAATGGAGATCTTTTGTTACGCATGAAAACCTCACCTACCACCCCGCCATTAAACGGTATATTTGCCGGTTTACTCAAAACAGTCAGGTCTGATTCCACCTGGTATATCGCTATTATCCTTGTCTTCATCACACTTGTCACCGGTGCCGGTTACGGCTTGATTCTGCAACAAAAGCAGTTTCTGCTGCGAGAGAAGCAGAAAGAAATCTCAACCATTGCTGACCTTAAGACATCACAACTGGTTCAGTGGCGTAAGGAGCGCTTTGCCGAGGGAGCTTCCATACGCGCCAACGCCATGATGGCCCACCGCATCAACAACTACATCGAAGGTAGAGACAAAGCAGGCGTTCGTCGTGAGTTTAAACGCTGGATGGCTAATCTGATTGACCTGGGTGGCTACAACAAAGGGATTCTCTTTACTCCGGAGGGGAAAATAATCGCCTCTGACTCAGAGTTGAAAACTCCACTGTCACGGCATTACTCTACTCTGGTTGCCGAAACGGCTGCGGACAATGAATTACTGCTTTCGAGCTTCCATACCGACGGTATCGGCTATCCATACGAAATAAACCTCGCTGTGCCGATCATGCTTCTCAGTAACGGCTACTCTCGCTGCATTGCCGTACTTGTCCTGGATATAGACCCTGACAAAAGGCTTTATCCGCTTATTAAATCATGGCCGGCATCCAGCTCAACGGCAGAGACGTTACTGGTGCAACGTGAAGGGAATTATGTCCATTTCCTGAACGAACTCAGGTATCGCAAAAAAACGGTCGAAGCGTATCACCTACCACTCACACGCCACAACCTACCAGCAGTCATGGCGGCTCTTGGCCAGGAGGGCATCTTTGAAGGCATCGACTATCGCAATACGCCAGTGCTCAGCGCCACCAGAATCATACCCGGCACCCAATGGGGACTCGTCGCCAAAATAGATATCAGTGAAGTTATGGCGCCACTTTCAAAGACCATCTGGATGGTTGCGCTGACAGGAGTCATTCTCGTTATAGCCATGACTATGGGGCTATTTCTCTGGGGCCTTCGCAAAAAAGCCATAACTCTGCACAAATTATTTGAAATTGAGCAAAAACATACTCTTGAGCTAAAGAAATCGGAAGACACACTGACCAGGTCTCGAGACTATCACTCGAAGTTACTGGAAATTTTCCCGTCGCTTATCTGGAGGGCTGGGACTGACGCCAGATGTAACTATTTCAATCAAACCTGGCTGGCTTTTACCGGACGCACACTGGATCAGGAACTTGGAGACGGATGGACGGAAGGAGTACACCCGGATGACTTGGAGAGCTGTGTTGCCACCTATATGGAAGCATTTCGGGACAGGCGCCAATTTAAAATGGAATATCGTCTGCGCTACAATGACGGCAGTTATCGCTGGATCAATGACCACGGCATACCCTACAACGGTGTGGATGGTTTGTTTTCCGGTTACATAGGCAGCTGTTATGACATTGAATTACAGAAAGAAGCCGAGCATAAGCTGCACATTATTCATTCCGGCCTAGAGAAGCAGATCAGTGAAAGGACCAAAGATCTAACGGAGATCAACTCCCTGCTGAGATTGGAGATGTCTGAACGCGAGCAGCTCGAACGCCAATTGCTGAGCGCCAAACGTCTTGAGGCGATCGGGCAGATCGCCGGCGGTGTCGCCCATGAAGTTCGCAACCCTCTCAACGCCATCCTCACCATCACCGAAGCCCTTTTCAGAGAAAAGGAGGTTGCCTCCAACCCGGATTTTGTGCCGTATATCCAGCACATACGCACCCAGGTTAACCGCCTGGTCCACCTGATGAACGACCTCCTCGATCTGGGTAGAACAATACCGGCGGGAAACCTTCAGCCAACGCCTCTGTTTGAAATCTGCCGTGAAACGCTTGTCCTCTGGAAGTCCACCGGCATGTCGGAAAACAAGCGGGCTATCCTCTCCTCCGACAGTGACAATACCTCAATTCAGGTCTTGGCTGACGGCCTCAAACTGCAGCAGGTACTTTTCAACCTGCTCGAAAATGCCGGTCACCACACCGCACAGGACAGCAAAATTACGATGATGCTGATACAAAACAACCCCGGCGTTAGCAACGGCATGGCGGTCGTGCAGATAATTGATCAGGGAGCCGGCATTGCAGAAGATAAATTGCCATACGTTTTTGACCCCTTTTATTCTGATCGCAAAGGTGGTACCGGTCTTGGATTAGCGCTTGTCAGGCATTTTATCGAAAATATGGGTGGAACCGTTCAGATAACCAACAACATCCCGTCGCCAGGGTGTACCGCAGAAGTCCGTATTCCGCTCTACCGTGAGGAGTTAAAATGAAACCGCATGTACTGTTGATTGAAGACAATGCCGCCACTCGTTTCGGTTTTGTGCGCTATTTTTCACCAGAGGGGTATGACGTTTTTGAAGCGGCCAGCCTTGCAGAAGCGGCAGCGGCTTTGACAGCTCAACACTTTGATATCATTATCCTCGACATCAACCTGCCTGACGGCAACGGCATTGATTTCATCAAAACAGCCCGGGCAAACGACCCCTGCATCCCGATTATTGTAATAACTGGCGAAGGAGACATCCCTCTGGCGGTTGAGGCGATGCAGCGAGGGGCCGACAACTTCCTAACCAAGCCGGTTGATAATGCCGCCCTGGCAGTGTTCATGCGTAAAACGCTGGAAATAGGACTTCTTAAACACCGACTATCAGCTCGCAAGCGTACCGAAAAAGATGCAACGTTTTTTATTGGCGAGAGCAGAGGCATGCAAGAGATTCATGATTTGATGCTGGCAGCCGCAGCAAGTGACATCCCGGTACTGATAACCGGTGAAACCGGCACCGGCAAAGGGATGCTGGCCAGATGGATTCACCAGCATGGAGCCCGAGCTGCAAATGAATGCGTGGAGCTGAACTGCTCCGGTCTGCGCGGTGAAATGCTCGCGCGCGAAATCTTCGGCAATGCCAAAGGCGCTTTTACGTCTGCCGATCAGAACCGCAAAGGATTACTCGATGCTGCCGACCGTGGGACGTTGTTTCTTGACGAAATAGGCGACATGGGTATCGATATTCAGGCGCAGTTCCTCAAAGTACTTGAGGATAAAAACTATCGCAGGCTGGGCGATGTAAAACTTTTGCGCAGTAATTTCCGCCTCATATGTGCGACACATCACGAACTTGATTCTCTGGTAAATACCGGGCGATTTCGCCAGGATCTCATGTACCGGATCAACATGTTGTCAATCCACCTGCCACCACTCAGAGAGCGGATGCATGACCTGCCTGCACTGGTCGCCTATCTGCTCCGGTCACTCGGATCGCCAGCAACGGTTGTCTCAGACGACATTATGGCTACGTTACGTGGCTACTCATGGCCCGGCAACATCCGTGAACTGAAAAATGTTCTCGAGCGTGCCCTGTTGCTCACCCCGCATGAAGCGGCGCTTCGTAAGGTTCACTTCTCCGGTCTTGCACAAAATCGTATGCATCTTCCGGCGCAAAATCGGCGCACTGTTCAGGAAGTTGAGGGGGAACACATCAGAGTTGTACTTGACCAGATGGGAGGCGACATCGACAAGGCAGCAAAAAGCCTCAATATTTCACGAGCCACACTTTATCGCAGACTTAAAAAGAGTACCGAATAAATCCGGGACGACCATCACTCCATTCGTCTCATGATTTAACTGAAATCTGTGGACTAACACTGTAGCAGTTTTTCCAGGTTTCCTCCCTTTTAGTAGTATACCAATCGAGAGTGTCCGTTGACTTCAGGTTACCTCAATAACACACATTAGTTTTGAAAGAATCTTAAGACTGAAGTCTTAGACAGACAGCCTGTCAAACAATCAATTGGCAAATTTATTCTTTTTGAGAGCATCTGCCTTCTGTGCTTCAATCCTTTTGGCTACTTCCTCTACAACCTGTTCTGCAGAATAGCTGGGCTTGGCTGGCAGCTGTCCAGCAGTAACATGTTCATTATGTACCTGAGACGCGCCGGAAGTGTTGTGTGGTCTTTGTACGGGAGCATCTTGATAGGCATTCATTGTTGACAGGAAGTTTCTGAACAGCTTGAATGACAACAAGACAAGCAAAGACAAAGGGACAATATCATTCAACCAGTAATCAAAACTGCGCAGGCGAAACATTTCTCCAGCCAACAGCCCGGCGGAAACGATTAGAATACCGAATGCATTGCCTATAACACGGAACTCAATATCGTCCGGTATTTTTATCTCAACAGTTTTTGCCACGCCCTGCCCTTGATTTACTGAATGGATTTGCTGCAGAAAATGTACTTTATTTATCGGCATGTTTACGGGGTTCTACAGCTTTTTATGCTGTTAGCAGCTATTTAGCTGTAAACACATCAATAATAGAGAACTGAGAGAGAGATATAGCACCATTGGTACCGTGGCTTGGTACAACGTACTTACAACAGCCAAACATATATAGCACGCAAGCTGTTGATGCATCGGGTTGTTGACCCGGTGCAAGCGCTTTGTTAAAGTAACATATTAAACATTTCCGGGAGGTTTACATGGACAGATTTTTACTACGCGGAATGGTTGCAGCGTCACTTTTTCTTGCTGCTGCACCAGCCTTGGCTACAGACATCAGTTTTACTACGGCCATCACTCAGGACCAATTCAAGAGCCTGACTAAAGAAGCCGGAGCAGCTTTAGGCTACCGGAACATGGCTCCAGCGGAGCCTTTAGGCATTCTCGGCTTCGACATCGGTGCCGAATTATCCGCCGTAGGCATCGACAAAAACAGCAGTTATTGGAGCTCGGCCTTTGGAAATGATGCGCCTTCTTATCTCGTTATTCCCAAGATACGCGCCCGCAAAGGACTTCCCTTTGGAATTGATGTAGGAGGAATGTACTCATATGTTCCAAGCAGTAACATTAAACTGTACGGCGCTGAGATAAGTAAGTCGATACTGGATGGCACTGCAGCGACACCGGCACTTGGCATCCGTGCTACGTATACAAAACTGTCTGGAGTCAGCGACCTGTCGCTCCAAACCTATGGAGTAGATGCTTCCGTTAGTAAAGGTTTGCTGTTTATTACTCCGTATGCCGGAGCGGGGATATTGTGGATCAATAGCGAAGCCAAGGGGAATCTAAAAGCATTGGTACCGACGCTGGAGAGTGAATCCACCACCGTGCCGCGACTCTTTGCGGGGGTTAAGATCACACCGTTTCCGTTGGTGGGGATAACGGCCGAGGCGGAATATGCCGAACGTCCTATTTACTCGCTGAAGGCAGCTATCAGCTTCTGATATTTATAGGAACTGATAAGAGCTAAATGAAAGGGGCACATTTTAGTGTGCCCCTTTCTTGTTATTTCATACCGTGAGGTAACCTAAAGACAACGAACAGCTCACCAATATGTTACTGTTGCAAGACAAAAAGCAGTACAAGCATTAAGGTGTAGCAATAGCAATTGGAGGTATTACAGCTAAAGTGGACGCTTTCATACTACCGATTGATGACTCAATTTGCAAATAGTTAGATGCACCAGAAAGCTGCGGCATTAAATATGTCAAAGTGAATGAATTGCTATTAGAAGTAAGTTTTGTCTTGTCGTCAGGATCAAATCCAGTGGCGGTGGTTATTACTTCTACCCCTTGAGCGGATTTACCGGATGGTGGTGTGTATGTAATTGTAGCGACAACAGAATATGTTTGATTTAGATTATCAACATTTTTTGTAGTTATTGATAGCGCCCCACCGGTATCATCACCACATCCCTGCAGCATCAGAACAACAGATAGTGATAACAATACTGCAAGACAACGTATAACTTTCATGAGACCTCCAACCGTATTAATTCTAGGCATATTGTGGAATTAGACAAAAAGATATTATTTTATAAATAACAATCAGTTTAATATTCTAGGTGTAATAAATATAAGTAGTTCGGATTTTATTTTTCTTGTTGAAGTAGATTTAAACAGATTACCCAAGAAAGGGATATCCATTAAATAGGGAACACCTTCTTCTGACTGTGTTTCGTCTTCTTTATAAATGCCACCAATTACAGTAGTTTCTCCATCTTTTAATAACATCTCCGTAGTTGCCTCTTTCGTATTTATTGAAGGAGGATTTCCAGTACCGGCAGAGTTGTTCGTTGCTTTAATTTCCATGCCTATTGTGCCATTTGAATTTATATGCGGTTTAACCTCAAGAGACAACACTGCTTGAACAAACTCCGTAGTGTTACCAGTTGTTGCAGTATTATTTACATAGGGTATTGATTGACCCTGAGTTATTTTTGCTGTTTTATTATTTAGTGTCGCTATTTTAGGCGTTGAAACAATTTTCACCAGACCAGCTGTCGCTGCAGCATTAAGACGCATATCAA
Organism: Desulfuromonadaceae bacterium; assembly: GCA_028681335.1. Classification (GTDB taxonomy): domain Bacteria; phylum Desulfobacterota; class Desulfuromonadia; order Geobacterales; family Pseudopelobacteraceae; genus JACRCG01. Next base: position 43,307 of record JAQUIT010000017.1, read on the forward strand.
GCTGAATATTGCTGGCAATCCGACCGAATGAAATCCCCATATTTGTTCCCGAGACACCACTTTGACCGGAGGTAACAGCAGGTGTAGTCAAGCCACCAAAGCTGTTATCCAAGGAGTTAATACCAAGAAAAGAGGCAGAACCATCACGATAATGAACCCCCCAACTGACTCCCAGATCCCTTGTGAAAGTCGATGAGGCTTCAACTATCCTTGCTTCAATCATAACCTGTCGTTCGGGAACATCCATTATTACAAGATAACTCTTGATTTTGTCCAAGTCAGATCGAACAGAAGTAATTATAATAGTATTAGTACGTACATCAGAACTTATTTTACCAATTCCCTGAGTCAATAATGCCTCTAGTTGTGACTTAATGGTATCAACTTTGTTGTAATTAACTGGAAAATACTCTGTAAATGTAGGCTCATTTTTGAGCTGAGCTTTTCTATATTCGTTTTGTTCTTCCTCTATCGACTTTAACTTTCCCTTTTTCTTGATCGTCAAAACATTACCAGTTTCTCTTGAATCAAGTTCCTTGGTATCAAGAATAATATCTAGAGCTTGGTCCCAAGGGACGTTAACAAGTTTAAGGCTTATATTACCGGTAACATCATCTCCAAGAACAAAGTTTTTTCCGCTGACCTCAGCAAGCAACTGGAATATTTTTCGAACGTCTGCATCTGCAAATTCCAGCGTTACTTTCCGTCCCTTATAGACATGTGAACCACCCTGTTGAGTTGAGGTAATCTCGGCAGCGGAAATATCTGATGAAATATCTTCAACAGATGCATCTGCAGGTTTAGGATTGAATGTTTTGTTTTTTTGTCCCGCAGCTTCAATAACAAGCTTGTCAGCTGCGAGTCCTTCTGGATGCTTAAAGTCGATATAGAGCATGTCCGCTTCCTGTCGGAATTCAAATGGAACGGGCATACGGGTAACTATACGTATTTTAGTATCAGTACTTTTTTTATTTTTGACAGAGAACGGGGTAATTCTCAGGATTGGAGAAACAAAGGAACTAGTTTCAAGTGAACGCTGAAGATTTTTAGGTAACGTAGAGTTTTTAATAGTTAATGTAACATATCCAGGTGTTTTAACAGGTTGGTCTACACTGATTGTACCGGCAACTTTAACGGACACTCTGGAAATACCATTTACCTGTTGAAAATCAATCATCTCAACCGATGCAATACCGGATAAAATAGCTGCCTTATTCAAATCTTTGGTTGGCTGGTTATCTGCTACAATTGTTTTAACCGGTTCCAATTTAGCGTCAGTATTTGGTTCTATCACTGGCATAGGTTTAGCAACAGGTGTATCAGACTTGGTCAATGTCAGTTTTGTATTTGTATTTTCATCAACAGGATGAGAATCAAGCGTTATCTCAATTCCTGAGACTGTTTTGGTTGAAGCTGCTTCAGGAAAAGTCCCATTTACAGAATCCAGAACCACTCGAACTTTATCGGGATAGAGACCAATTCGTGCAGAAGCAACACCAGATGCGTTTAACGGTAATAATCGAGAAGAAAGACCACTCTTCACATTCATTAAGTCAACAACATAACGTTCTGGCTTATTGAGCCTGAATGTATTAAAAGCAGAGATTGGACCATCAAGGGCAAGAGTTATTACATTCTTATTAACAGAAATTGCGCTAAGTGTTGTTGGCTGTATTTCTTTTTCTGACTCAGCAACAGGATTCACAGTAACCGGCAGCGGCTCAACAACAGTTTTAGCTTCACTCACTAAAGGAGAAGGTGTGGTGTCTACCAGGGACGGGAATGAAATTCTTAGTTCACTTGAACTTGGTGAAACAACAGTAATGACAGGTTCGCTGTCACGCACAAGTTCAATTTCAAGCCTAGTAAGAACACCTGCATCAGTATCAAAGCGACTAGCTGTAATAGACTTGAAATTACCTTTATTAATTATTAATGGTGCAGAAATATTTCCCTGTGTCACCTGTGATAGATCAATGACAAGTCGAAGCGGAGATGTTGTCTTGTAACTCGTATATGTAGCAGAAGAACTCAGTTTAATTGCCACTTCAGTAGCAAAACCATCACCTAACGGCACAACAGATTCAATCCTGGCAAGCTTTTTAGCTTCAAGTTGCACGGAAGAAACAGCTACACCCGGTGATACAAAAAGACAGGCTGCCATTACTGAATATGTTAACAGCGAAATTCTCAATGAATTTTTCTTCCACTTCATGCGAAACTCCTTATTGTTTCCTGGGAAGGGTAAGTTTAATATTTTCTTTACGGATTCTGCCGCTGTCATCTCTAAATTGTTCTAAAATGTCAACGCCATTTGAGGTTATAGATACAACCTTACCGTCATTTTTACCTATTAGCATCCCAACTTTTAATACATATCCTTTCCCGCCAGGATCTGTAACCATTGCACGATTTTCACGACCACCTGTAATTACTCCGATGAGCTTGAACTGACCTACGTCAAAACTATGTATCGGTAAAGAATTGCGTTTCGCCTTTTTTATGGCGTCAGCTGTATTCAGAGGTTCTGATTTAACTGCAACAAAAGGTTTGAATGGATCTTTTTTATTACTGAAATCAAATTGGTTTGATGCCGCTGGCGGGACCCGTAAGACTGAACTAACCGCACGTTGCACGGCAACTGTCCGCTGCGGGATAGCAACCATGGGTGGCTTCACAGGAGTAGCAGCAGGTGCTTGGTCCTGATTCTTTTTGCAGGCGGAAATCATCAGTGCACACACAAATACGATTGAAACTGTTCGTATATTGGAAGAAATATTCTGCGTTTTTAGGGCGGAACACAACTCTACAAGCGCACTTGACCCGTTTTGTGTGGTCGATTTAAGACTATTTTTTAGCAGAAGTTTTTTTATCATCCTCAATCTCTTTCTTATCAAGGAAGCGGAATGTGGTAGCTAGACACGTCACCTTGGTCATCATGCGATTATTTACACTCTTGATATCAGAAAACGTGACATTAGTAATATTTACTATTCTCGGCAAGTTTGCGACCGCAGCAAAAAAGTTTGCAACACTGAAATAAGATCCGGATACAACAATATCTACAGGAACATCAGCATAGAAATCTTTAGTTACTTCCGGTTTTGGACGAAACGTCAAAAAGTCAAGCCCGGCACTTTTCCCTAATGATGTAATGCTGGTCAAAAGAGATGGTATTTCTTTTGAATTTGGCAACTCAGCCAGAGCAAGTAGTAGTTCCTGATTAAGCTGCTCATATTCAAGCTTTAGCTTTGGCAGATTATTAGCTGTTCTTGTTTTATCATTAATCTCGTTCTCTAACTTGGAGATTTCAACTTTGAGCCCGTTAAGTTCATTATACTTTGGAATGTATAAAAACCATACTAAAGCGGCAGCTTCAACTATTGAAACCAGAACAAGAATAAGTATTTTCTGTTTTGTCGGAAGCTTAAGTATTTTCTCTACGCTAGGATCCATATCAAACCACCTGAACGATATGCATTATTTTTTTACCGCTGGTATAGCTGGAGTATTTGCAATTTCTGACTCCAGTTTCATTGTCAAATCAAATTTTTTAAGTTTCGTCCCGGCAACATCCGTTTGTTCAGATACTAACAATTCAACATTCATAAAGTCGCTGGAAGCCTCAAGAGCTTTCATGAAATAAGCAATTAAATCCTCTGTCAATGCTATACCTGATATTTTCACATTCGAACCTGATTCACTATAATTTGTTAACCACAGCTTATCTGGAGTAAGTTCACTTAAACTTAACAATCGTTGTGCCGGGCCGGTCTTGTTTTTCCTCAATTGTGAAAGTACGCCAAGTTTTTTCTTAACCTGTTCTTTTAAAGCTTTTAGTTCTTCTATTTTTCCAATCTTCTTTTTAAGCTCGTTTATTTTGTTGTTAGCAGAAACAATATCTTCTCTAGCCGTTGTTATTTGAACACGTTTAACCATGTAAAGGGAAACTACGACAATTGCAATTGCAATAACAACAATACTGAATATTACAATTTGCTGAATTGCAGTTTCTTTTTTCTTGGCAGCCCTAATGGGTAAAAGATTTATTTTTATCATTTATCCCCTACCCTCCTAATAGCAAGCCCGACCGGCACCGCCATAAACGGGCCAATCTCCTGAAGGTATTCAGGATCAAAATCTTTTTCATTATAGCTTAGTTTTGCAAATGGATTAAGCTTCTCAACCGGCAAACTCAATTTATCAGCAATAGTATTAATAAGGTTATAGACTTTAGAACATCCACCACTCACAAAAACAGAAGAGATACGTTCATCATTTGCAGTAGAATTATAGAAATCCAACGAACGTCGAATCTCTTGAGAAATAGTTTCATTAACTTTTACAATCACATTCAAAAGAGGTTCATCAGCAGCCTCAGTAACAAGAAGTTTTGCAGTTTCGGCATCGTCACTGCTAAGACCTATCTGTTTCTGAATTTCCTCTGAGTAAAGGTTGCCACCCATCTGAACATCTCGAGTAAAAAGTGTAATGCCATCTTTAATGACATTTATATTCATCACGCTGGCACCAATGTTTACTAAAGCAATTATGTCATCAGAGCCATACTCATGGTTAGCTTCAAAAGCATTCTGAACAGCAAATGAATCCACATCAACAACAGATAGCTGCAATCCGGCTTCACTAAACACCGCAACGTAATCATTGATAATATCTTTTTTGCTTGCAACTAAAAGTACATTCATTTTAGACGGATCATTGATATCAGGAGAAAGTATCTGAAAATCCATATTAACATCATTGATGTCAAACGGAATATACTGTTCAGCCTCCCACGATATTTGATCTTCCAACTCTTCCTGAGGCATTGCCGGAAGTACTATTTTTCTGATAATTACTGAGTTACCCGAGATTGAGCAGACAACATCTTTTATCTTTATACCAAGGCTTGCAACGAGATTTTTTATCTGTGCTGCTATTGATGAGCTATCCATCAGCGTATTGTCAACAATCGCCTCAGGTGGCAATGGGAACACCCCCACATTAAGCAACTGCAAGGATCCCTTGTTCTCTTTCAATTGAACCAGCTTCACGGAGCTTGATCCAATGTCTATGCCTATGACCTCTTTTTTCTTTTTAAAAAGAAACATATCCAGTCCCGTTATTCCTGATCCTGAAATACTTTGTTTTTATCTTCAAGGCTATACCCTAATGCAAGAATAATTTTTCGCTTCGTTTCCATACGGCAATTCTCGCCACGTTCTATTCGATCTATAGTCAGTGTCGAAATCCCTGCTTTTCTGGCAAGCTCAGACTTGCTCATTAATCTTGATTCACGAATTGATTTAACTTTATTTATCCCAATCATGCTTGTATCCCATGAAAACAATTATTTCATGAGTATCATTTACAGCAAATAATACTATTGTCAACTATTTTATATGTAATTATATACATAATTAGAAAAAAATAACTCCCAGTTTAACATACTATGTATTCTCAAATTTAAAAAAGCCGGGTTCCTTATATCTTTTCAGGATATTTCGGCAACCCGGCTGTCTCCATGAGACCCATTAGGCTTTCCGCCCCATTCTCGCGAATGGTTGAGTATTATCGTATATCAGATCAGCATATGTTTTAATCTGAATGGCTTATACTTCAAGCCCCTCACTAAAGTCAAATTTTATTTTTGTTTCCTGATTCATAATGTAAGCGTGTTTTCACTGGGTGTTGCGTCTTTAATTGGCATTATGTCCCCGGAACAATTAACTACGTAATACCATACAATACGAGTTTAAGCGACAAAGCGGCATAGATGGTTTGTTGTAGTGTCCTTACGAATTATGGCACACCATCTGCGCTACTTACCCTATTTCCGCTTACCCGCCCCGTATTTGCCAAGTCAATCCGATATTTTTGAGAATTCAAATCTGCTACGGCATCTATTTGTTTATCAAAAATAGTGATACGGGCTGAAACACCTCCTACTGGAGTAAAATCTATTGTCCCATTAGGGTTACATACTATTTCGGTATTAGTACCTGCAAGACCGATTCTATCTGAAGGCATCGAAACGTCAGTGCCTGCCGGCAATGCAGAAGCCGATGGTGGCCAGTTTGACAATGTCGCCCTATCCCCGGGCCTGAGACGATAGACACTATTAGCAACATCTAACTCAACTCTTTGTTGCCTGTTTGTAGAAATAGCACGAGATCTGGCAGTACGTATAAATGAAGCTAATTCCTTTCCAGCTTGGCGAAATTGCATGTTATCTCGCCACGTCATAAAAGTCGGAGCAGCTATTCCTATTACAATAGCCATAATCGCGATGGCAATTATCATCTCTATCAGAGAAAACCCTTTATTTTTAGTTGGTCCAACAATCATACAAATCACCCCTACATAGATAACTTATTCATATCACACACCATTAACTATTTTTGACGCCAGTACAATATTTTTGCCGATTGACCTTTATCAGTCTGAATAGGTACAATATTACCACCTGAACTCAAGAATACACTTGTAACACCGGTTGAGGATGTAGCCACAACAACACCTGACGAAATACCTTGTCCAATTAACCCCTTACGGTCGCTCCGAACGAGGACCGTCTCACTACTTTTTGCTTGTCGCGTATTTGTTGTGGTACGCGTTGCTGCGGTCGCAGCATCATTGGTTTTATCCAGATTTAATGCTGCTTCACCTGTCTGATAATTAAGAATATAGACATAACTATCGCCAGGATTGGCAATCTGACAAGGATCGGAGTTTGTCGGCACATAAGTTGTGAAATACGCAATTTTATTGATTACCCTTGGTGATGCCAGAGCTTTCTCACCATCATTTTCATCCAACTTAATATACCAACCACTACTGGTTTTAATTTGATTTAAAATATAGTCTACTGAGCCTACCGTTGGATTATTTGGATTGACACTGCTATTTACGATCTGTGTAGTTTGAAGTTGATTGGTGGTAACGTCCAACAGGCAATTACTCAGATCAGTCGCAGTTGTTGCACATTCAGTTTTGCCGCCAGTGGTATCCTTGTCTTTTACCTTTACCATGTACAGTCTATCCAAAACATTTTTGTTAAGTGGATGTTCACGATCGCCGGTACCGTAAAACACCATATCACAGGTTACCATCGCGCTAGTGGCTGAGTCGTAGCAGTAATCCAATAACACTGAAGGTTTATAAAATGTTTTCCTACCAACATCAGCAGTGCCGACTGAACCAGGGTTAGGTGTAAACACTTTCATGCCAGTCCATGTAGATGTGTCATAGGCAGTAGTTGGCGGTGAAGAGGCACCGATATTAAACCGCCACAGATTTCCGGCACTGTCAACTGCATAGAGTCGATCAATATAACCCCTGCCTTTTGTATCGACGGTTGCAATTTCACCGGCAATTGAATAGAGCATGCCAGAATTGGTGTTGGAACTAGTAGTAGCATTATAGGTGTAACTCCAGAGCAACGAGCCGGCATTGGTAAAATCTATTGTTGTACCAAGATTTGCAATTTCAACTACATACACTCCACGCCCCTTTGGACTGGCCGCCGCGCTGCTACCAATGCTTGTAACAAATCCTGCCCCCGTGTCCGAGAGAGTGACGCCTCCGGTGCCGAGATACAACTGGTTTGCACCATAACGACTATCCTCATTCAAATTGTCGTACCCCCCGGCAAATATTGCGGCGATTTTATAGGTATTTGATCCGGTTCTTATTCTTTCAAGTTTAGGTTCACTCCACGTTTCACCAAGCTCGGTAAAACCGGTTGTTGCATTTGAAATACGTTTCACGTATTTAGGGTTTTCCGGGTCAGTGGCGTCTACCAGGTAATAATACCCCTTTGCCGGGACAGCGTTAGTACCACCACCTCGACGTTGCCCTACAAGCAAAAGCACCTTGTCAGGTATATCAGAAGGGTCATCTTCAGCAGAAATTTTTGGTTTGTCGTACACATATGCTGATACCGTAGAATCAGTGAAGCTTGTATGGGTTACACCGTGTACATACTGCAGATTTGGCAAAAGATCCGGTGGAATGAAGGCCCAGGCTTCACTGCCGTCACAATCCCTTACAGCATGCAGCATGCCGTCATTAGCCCCAACGTAAACCATCGTCTTGTTAATTGAACAATCTTTCTCATTGTCTACATCAAACGTATATTTTGCGTAGTTTACAACGCCTGGTTTGGAATGCAGGACATCTCCCATAGTCCAATCGCGATTATCGGTCTTACTGCCATTACCGTTATCATCATACGAATCTATCCCTCTAATATAGTTAACGAGATCATCCTTTGCTGCTGTGTCAGCCACCCCCAGCAAGATAGGTGTTATGGTACTATTGGTTGTAACAAATGCATTGGATGTATCCAGAATCGTTGTATTAGTAAAGTACGTATATATTTTACGAGTAGCGGGTGATCTTGTCTGCAACAGTTCACCAGATCCGCCTGAATCGACATCTCCTTTATCGATTGTAGGACTCCAGAAAGATATGGAGGAATCACGGAAAGAACCATTCACTTTACCGTTTGGCAGAGAATCCGTGGTAGGGTTCCTATCGTCCCAGCCATCATTATTAAGGTCAACATAGTTAGCAGCGACACCGTTTTTATCAACAAGATAATTATTTTTATCAAGCCCGTATTTTTTAAGATTACCCTCCCAGGCTGATGTACCAGTTGGCTTAAAAAGACCAATATACATTCGACTGGCGCTTGAGGTTTTGTTTTCAGGGCTTACCGGCACAACCGGCGCCACGAACGACGAGTTAGTCTCAAGAATATTAGAGATTACCTTCGTAAGCGCCTCCGCCAATCCGGTCTGATCTTCAGCCAGAAAGGCCTGTCCATGGCCATGACTGCTGTCTGCTGTTCGATTCAGCAGTGCGACGGCGCTGGCATTTGAACTACCAAGCCCAAAACCAATGGTAAATGTACTGACACGCTGCGTACCAGCAGTATTCGGCTTGGTGTCGTCATCTGTAAGCACATCCACATCATAGAGATACTTGGCCACATCATCCAGGTAGTGCGTGCCATTAGAAGTATAACTTCCCGGATCCGCACCATCACCATCATAATCACCGATTTCAGTACCTAATATGGCATTTTCATCTTCTGTGGACATGCCATCTGTTACTAGTATGATATAGTTTTTTTGGCAACTCGCAGTTATTGGAGAGGTATAGTTATTATCGGCATCGTATCCAGTAGTTCCAAATTTCTTTGCCCCCCCTTGAAAATATCTCAATGCCTCAAACACCGTCTCGGCTAGAGGTGTCCATGTGCTGGCACTAAAATCATCGACCACACTGATTAAAGCAGTTCGGTTTGTCTTTGTATCGATAAAAATGTCATCCATATTTTTTATAGATGATGTGTAATAGTAAGTTTTACCATCAGCGCCTGTGAAACTCTTTTTTATAAGTGTGCCCCCCTCACTACTATTAAACTTCATTAAGCCAAAATTAACACCAGTCGTAGTCAACAACAGATTCTTAACAACACCTTTGGCGATATCAATTTTTGAACCAAGTTTCGTCATTGGTTGTTTCAGCCAATTCACATAATTACCCAGCACATATGAACCCGTGTCAGGAGAATTACATGCACCAGTATTTTTTTTGAGTTTGGTCCCTGAATACAGACCAGACGTTTTTAATAGGTTTTGCGGATTGACACCGCCACACGAGGTTGTGACAGAGGAGACATCATTAACATATTTAGAGTAATCCGATGCCTTGTAGACTGTATCTGCAGCACAGTCACTACCATCACATTTTTTCAATTTTGGGTAGGTGACGCTGGGATTATAAGGCTCTGCAGCCTCATAAACAGGATCTGACATACTACCTGAGTTATCAAGAATTATCAGGATATTAGGATGTATTGTCGTGGTTATGCCTCCGTATATTGATGTATCACCACGATAATAATCAGGTGCAGCATATACGCTACAGGGGCCCAAAACAACAAACAGCAACAGCGTATTAATAAGTTTGCGGATTAACATGACGCCTCCTTGGTACCTTTGCTTGTTTCTTTATTGTTACTATTTACTTATAAATCATCATTTAAATTAAGGCGGTTACCAAGCACAAACGTTGTTGGCTCCGCCATAGTGCCACACGAACCATCACGATTAAAGTGTCCTGCCCACAGCCCCTCCGTTTTAATTTTCAATAAAGCGCTACGACAGGTAACAACATCAAGATAGTTGTCAGAATTACTCATACGCATCCATGGTTCTGTCTTCGAATTGCGAAAATACAATACCGATGAAATATATTTACCTTTATACATATGGTTAGCTTGATATTGGTTGCCCTGCACGCTGGTAGCAGCGTCACTCTTCTGCGCGGCATAGAGCAACATGAATAACGAGAAGCCGAAAATAAAAGTAAACAACAGTGCTTTATGTGCCAATTTGGTTAATCTGTTTATATGCATGGCATTCTCCTTTGGTTAATAGGTTTTATGTACGTTCATTTACCTTCTCGTTAAGAGCAAGCAGATTCATACCAAGTTAATGAAATTTTACAATCCCGGCATCTACTGCAACTTCAGTCGCGTTTGTTCCGGAACCAACAATATTTACATTATAGTAGCTTACCAGCGTGGAATCGTCATAGCCGCTTCCACGGGGGGCTTTACCCTCGCCGAGATAGGCTGAATTAACCTGCGCCAGAGCCGTTGTACCTCCCGGCACTGCTGTTGCTGCCGTTGGCACAAGGTTATTATTAGCATCCAGGGCCATGTAAACAAAGCCCGTCCACGCATCACCATTCAAAATTGTGCTGTTTACCAGTGTATGCTCAAGACTACCATCAGCATTAAAAAACGCCTCTTGCAAATTTCTGGCATTTCCAGCAATACGCAGATCAGACATGGATGAGGTTAAAACCGTTGAACCCAGTATACTGAGCATCAACAACATAACTAGCACAATGATCAGTATGATCCCACGCTCGTTTTGCACTGATGCGTTTATGGTTCCAGGTGTAGCACCTGCATTTTTAGGTATGCAGCGCATACACCTACCTCCTGTTTCTTAGATTCACCAATGAAGATAACTGCCTTATTTTTGGTATGTCACCTGACATCCCCCGAGTTGTCGCCGTCTCACCCCAAATAGTAACGATGACAGATTTTATCAATGTCCGATCTGTTGGGGCAGCAGTCACACTGTTATCATCAAGAACATAGCGCAACTGGAAATCAGCAATGTTTTGAGCAACAATGACAGCAGGATCACCATTGGCCGTACGTGCCAGACAAAACTGATTGGCCGGACATCCGGCTACACCATTATTAACCACTGCATACTGCACTGTGTTGGGGTATGGAGTAAGCCCGGCACCAGCAGGTAAGTTGTTAATTTTGGCAAGAACATCTCCAACTTTGACATCTTCTACCACGTTATTGGTAAATGTGATGCTGCTCGCAGTAGTCGCACTAACCACATAAGTGGCAGCATTCAGGCGGGAGGTATCAAACGGCCGTATAATTGAGACAAGATCGCCAGCTATAAACAGCGCTGCATCTGCTGCCTGTTGTGCGCCTATTGCAGGAATTACTAATAATGTTGCAACATCCATAGCGTCGGCACTCACCCGTGCATACACACCGCTGGCGGAGATCATGCTCATGGTAACGGTGTCCGAACCAGGGCTTTCAGCACCCAAACCGGGATCAGGGCCTGGTATCAGATCTGCCGTAGGATCTTTCGGTCCGGTATTATCTGTAGTCGCCATAATGGGCGTTGTTGAGATCGCATTCACCAACATACCGGCCATGCGCAGATCTTTTGTAACAGCGTCCATGGCAATGCGCAGATTTTGTTGCACCTCAACAGTCTCGTCAGACGTGTAAGCAGTCCGCTGATGGGTAATAAAGAGAGTATATACGGCACCCATGACAATACCAAGCATGGCAATTACCACTAATATTTCCACTAGGCTAAAACCGTTTTTATTTTTCAGAAGTGACCTCATCATACGATCCTCTTAAAACTTGTTGTGCCTACAAGAAGCCTTCTTCCCGCCACATTTCCACAACGAGCATCTGCGTCTGCTCCTGTTTCGTCCAAACAGACGTTTACAGTGTTTACCGCAGTGTTTGCATCCCAATTCAACGTGGTAGTGTAAAATACTCTAAAAGTGCCCGAATCAGGGAATGTAAGTGTAGTTTGATTCCTTGATTCCGCAAGACGCGGATCAGTCAAAAAATCGACAGCAACATTCACTGCAGTTGTAGAACCGACAGGATCAGCGAGGTTTCTTGACTGAATATCATTCGTCACCTCTTGAGCAATATTGGTGGCGACAGTGAGCTTCTGCGCAATTGTATTTGATCTTAGTGCCACAATCTGCATCTGAACCACAGCCAGAATCCCGATACTCATAAGAGTAAGTGCCACAAGGAGCTCAACCAGAGTAAAACCTTTTTTGTTTAAATGGCGGTTCATACGTTACCTGCCCTGATATTTTTTTTGATTTATCCTATAGGTGATTGAAATGAAAGTTCTGCTTTTGACATTACATACATTTTTAAATGCCTTGCTTTCCTGGAGCCAGGTGGCCTGTGGTAAAAAGATCTTTACTGTTCTCACATCATTAATCCCAGCGACCTGAAGAAGCCGGGATTCAACATTATTACGGTACCTACGCCCACCAATACAAGGACAACAACCGCTACAATAACATTTCTGGTTGAAAACAGATTTGCCATCAACTGTTCCATCGGCGTCAATATCTTCCCACGACAGTAGATACACACTTTCAGCTTAGGAGAAATCAGTTTTTTGCAATACGGGCAGTTAATCAGCTTCTCCTTCACAACCGGTTGCTGCTGCTGTTTTTGCCTACGCTCCGCTAGTTTTTCAGCCTTCAGTCCTTTATATTTTTCATATTCACGGGCGTAATCTTTGTAGATCAGCGACCCGGTTATGGTTGTGAACAGCTCTTCGAGCTGTCTAAGATTTTCAGATGCAGTACCGCGCTCAGACGGATCTGACGAAGTCATGGCTTTGCCGTACTCGTCCTTAAGTTTCCGGTAGGTTTTCTCCACCTGCTCGGGATTGTCACTAAACGAAAGCCCCATCGCTTTGTAGCAAAGTTCTATATCGGACAACTCTTTTTCTGAAACATCACTCATGCATTTTTCCCCTTCGCATACCAATTGCATCTCAAAATATCTGCTATTACATCTAATGTCGTAACTGCGCTAAATACACAGCAAATTTAGTGCCACAAGCCTACAGATCCTATACGGCTGTAATATCAACTGTTTTACTCTGGATTTTAACCGCTATGCAATTTATACATAAAACTCGGCATAGAGAAGGCCCCTTACTATGCAATATTTTCATAGCAAGGGGCCTTGTTAGTCATTCGGGTTTCAGCGACTCAAATACGACTTAACAGCGAACTCAGCAAACAACACCCAGTAATAACTGAAAACAATGTACCAATTACAACAGTTCCCACACTCCATTTGTACATCGACGTAAAACATACCCGACAGCAGACGAATTTGCCGTAAGAGCCATGGAGTTTCCTTGATTATTTACCATATACACAGTGCCGGCATTACTCGTCATATCATTGTTACAAACCATAGAATTATTGACCTGAAAGGTTACACCATCATCCGACACGGCCAGCCCCGGCACCGGCCCACAGGTACCATAACCGAAACGGAGGCCACCACCTTTACCAGACACACTGAATGAGCGGAGCACCCGATCATCGGAGGTATTCCAGCGCCCATCAACACCCCGGCCTGAAACCAGTGAGACAGAACTATTAACAGTATTGAACGCTATCGCACATGGCTGATCAGATAATAATGCCAAGGCTTTTGCCTCTTTGACAGCCTGACAGATGTCGCACATGGTTATCTTTAGTACACTGTTGTCATAATAGGTGGCAACTACCGGAGTCGCTACTGCCCCAAGGCATGCTACAACAGCTATCACAATGACAAGTTCAACCAGCGTAAAGCCTCCAGCTTTACTTCTACTGCATTTCTGCATCATAAGGGACCACCCTCAAGAACTGCATTAACTGCAAAAGCTGTTGACACCGTACCGTTTTATCCAGGAAGAATTATCTTAGATATCTCTACTTACCTTCCAGCATTTTTTTCATCGTTTCCGCATCGCGCATTCCTACCTGAATAGTTCCATCAGGCAGCACCATAGTCGGGGTACCAGAAATACCGTTGTCAGCGGCAAATTTCGCAATCTCATCAATAGACTTTTTGCTGGTTTCCTTGATCGGCTTGGGAATTTCTTTGCCCTCAAAAGCCCTGTTCAGCAGGTCGAGACTTTTCGATTCAAGCACGGCTCTGGACTTGTCATATGCACCGGGATGCATAGGCAGCGGAAAAAGCATGATATGGATTGCGACATCAGGGGCTATCTTTACCAGTTTTTTTAGTTCGGCATGGCCTGTTCGACAGAAGGGACATTCAGGATCCGTAAAAATATACAGTTTTTTTGTGCCTTTTGGGTTACCCATAATCACGGCATTTGCTACAGGTATAGTTTTAACATCGACAGGCTTCTGCGGCTTTGGCTGTGGCAATTCATCTTTGTGGGCAATAACCTGTTCGAGAGTTCCCAGTTCAAATACGGCACCCTGAATGAGGTGTTTCTTACCATAATCCATGTAGAGGACGCCCTTGCGCCCATCTCTCTCGATCAGCATTTCGTATAATCCCCTTGCCGGTGATTGCCGTACGGAAGTGACTGTTCCACCAATTTTTTTTATAATCCCTGTTGCTTCCTGCGGGGTCATGGTGTGACAGGAAGCACACTCACCTCCGCACCCCTCCTTGGCCATTGCATAAGAAGATGAAGCGGTAATAATAGTAAGCATTGCAGCAATAAAAAGTTTTTTCAGCATGTGTGTTCCTTTCAAAATTAGTTTTGTGTCACATTATCCCATATTCCTTGATTTTGTAAAGCAGTGAACGATGGCTTATTTCAAGTATTTTTGCAGCTTGTGTGCGATTACCACCTGTTTTAACAAGCGCCTTCCTAATCAATTCGCGCTCAAGCATATCTTCGGCTTTTTTAATAGAGAGATTTTCATAAGCGATGGATTCTTCAAAACGTCCGTCTTCCGAGAGACAAATAGCAGAAGGAAGACAAGCTGAGGTAACACTGCCATCGTCACAAAGTATGCAGGCGCGCTCGATGGCATTTTCAAGCTCGCGCACATTGCCCGGCCAGCTGTGTGCCATCAAACTGCGCATTGCATCCGGTTCAATACGCCACAACAGACTATCATTTCCACTTCCATGGCGCCTCAGAAAATGTTCTGCCAGCAATGGTATATCTTCGACACGTTCGCGTAGCGGCGGCAACTGCAGGCAAAATACGTTCAACCTGAAATATAGATCCTCTCGAAAATTGCCACGTTCCACATCAGCGGACAAATTACGCGATGTAGCCGAAATGACTCTGACGTCTATTTTTTTAGGAGCAGAGGCGCCTACCCTTTTAATCTCCCCTTCCTGGAGTACCCGCAGTAATTTTACCTGTAGAGCGAGCGGCATCTCACCAATTTCATCCAAAAACAGGGTGCCGCCATCGGCCTGTTCAAAAAGTCCGGTTTTGTCACTGGACGCGTCGGTAAAAGCCCCCCTGACGTGCCCAAACAATTCACTTTCAAGCAGGTTCTCCGGAATAGCACCGCAATTTACCGCCACAAAAGGTTTTTGTGCACGTCTGCCGTTATAATGAACGGCAGACGCAACGAGCTCTTTACCGGTACCTGACTCACCCAGCACAAGTATGGTCGTCTTCAGGTCTGCAACCTTACGTATCTGGCTAAAGATATCCTGCATCCGGGAGTTACGACTAAGAATTCCGCCATAGGAGAAATGGCCTGCGGCAACTTCCCGCAACTGGCTGTTCTCGGTTTTCAAGCGCTCACGCTCTTCTGCTTTTTTGAGTACCATTATGATTTCATCTTTTTTAAACGGCTTCGAGATAAAATCATAGGCCCCCAGTTTCATGCACTCTACCGCCACTTCTACCGTACCATAGGCCGACATCATAATGATCGGGGCGGTGACACACTCCTCCAGCGCCCGCACCAAAAATGTTTTACCGTCAATTTCCGGCATCCTTATGTCACAGAGGATGTAATCATAGACATTCGCCAGAAGGCACTTCAGCCCTTCATCACCATTAGCAGCCGAGTCGACACGGTAGCCCTGCCGAGTCAGCATAACAGACAACATATGGCGCATGTTTTCTTCGTCGTCTATGATCAGGATATGCTGATTGATGCTCATCTTTCCACCCCCTGGCCCGCTCGTGCCAGTGGCAGCCTGACGCTGAAGCAACTCCCTCTACCAACTGTACTTGTAACCAAGATGCGCCCGCCAAATCCTTCAACAATCCGTGAGGAGATGGCCAACCCCAGTCCGGTTCCCTTGCCGGGCGGCTTGGTGGTAAAAAACGGGTCAAAGATATGTTTCATATCTTCATCGGCGATGCCGCTACCGCTATCGACAACATCCAAGCAAATATGGGCGCCCTCTCGCAAGATTCTGATAGTTACTGTCCCACCGGACGGAGTGGCATCACGGCTGTTCAGAAGCAGATTTATTACTACTTGCTGGAGCTGGTGCTGATCGCATCTGGCAAGCAATGGAGATTGACCTACTTCTGTAATAAGATTCAATTCCTTGAAGAGCCCCTGCTGCGTCATAAGGTCGACAGTTGAGAGCACAACTTCGCGTACATCGGCATTTTCTCCGCCGGGCGCCCGCGGACGGGAAAAATCAAGCAGGCCACGCACAATACGGTCGATCCGAGAACAATCTTCAGTTATGCGCCTTGAATAATCCTGGATGGAGGAGTTATCAGGTAGCTCACCGGCAGAGAGCTCTGCATACCCCATTATTGCTGCAAGTGGCGTCCCTATTTCATGAGCCATGCCCGCCGCCAGCAGACCGATGGAAGCCATTTTTTCTGTACGGAGCGTTTCCTCACGCGCCTGACGCAAGTCAGAGTTAGCTTTTTCAAGTGCAGCCATCTGCTCTGAAACCAAGCCATCCTTGGCCTGCAGAGCAGATGCCATTTTGTTGAAAGCAGCGGACAGTTGTGCAAGCTCGGCACTGCCGGACACTTTCAAACGCTGGCCGTACTGGCCACCGGTAATTTTTTCCGTTGCGCTCAGTAAACGGTTAATAGGGTTGACAACAATCCGCGCAAGAACAAAAGAACCTAAACCGAGCAACAAAATAAAATCCAGTACAAAATACGCCATCAACATCTCGCGGGATCGATTCAATCGTGCTTTTTCGGGAGCCAGCGAGAACAGGAGTCCAGCTTTACCGACAATCTTGCCGTCACGCAGGACGGTGATGAGATGAACTATGCCGTTGCCGTCCGAGCGGAGATAACTCCCTTCCGCTGTTTTAGGAAGGCCCTGAAAAGGAGAATAGAGGTCACAATCTTCACGACCGGCGCTAAATATCGCTTTGCCATTTGTGTCCAGCAACGTCAAACGGCTAAAGGCAGACTCTTCTGAAAGTTTCTGAATATATTGAGCAGCTTGTGAGTCAGGAGGTATAAAACCATCAGGATAGGTCGGAATTGAATCAGGGAGCAGACTAATAAAGGCCTTAAGCAGCGTGCGGGCATGTTCCCCTTTTTGAGCATACAAATCATTGGCGGCAGTTTTGAAGGTTAATATGCTGAACAGCAGCCAGGTCAATATCAGTAGTAATCCCAGAGAGGCAAGTATTGAAATAGTCAGGCTGGGACGGTAATTGGCCATGGCTACCCCTGATAAAAACCGCTTAACCCGAGATACCAGCGTATGAGCGCTTTGCCGTAGAAAAGATACAGCACCGCTCCTAACGCTAGGTAGGGGCCAAACGGAATCGCCAGTTTGGAATCCTTTTTCTGTAATAACATTATGGAAACACCAACGACTGAGCCGATCAATGAGCTGGCAAATATTATAAATGGTACCGCTTTCCACCCCAGAAAGGCGCCCATCATGGCCAACAGCTTGATGTCACCACCGCCCATACCCTCTTTGCCGGTCAAGCGTTGATACGAATAGGCCACAAGGAGCAGGCTCCCACCACCCAGCAGAATGCCAAGCAAAGAGTTCAGCCAACCATGCCCCTGCAGGAAGAATGACAAGGCAAATCCAACGACAATCCCGGGTAGCGATATCTCATCAGGAATAATCTGGTGTTCGATGTCTATGAAGGTGATCACCACCAGTGCAGAGCAAAACAAGAACAGCGTCGCAAACAACAAAGTCGGCCCGAAACGGAAGAAAAGAAGCATGGTTAGAATACCGTTGAGCAGCTCAACCAAAGGGTATTGGATGGAAATACCGGTACCACACCCGCGGCATTTCCCCCTAAGTAGCAGGTAACTTAACAGCGGAATATTGTCATACCAGCGAATCTGATAGGAGCAGACCGGGCAATGTGAGGGAGGAGAAACTATTGATTCATCTTTCGGCAAGCGGCAGATGCAGACGTTCAGAAAGGAGCCGACAAGCGTGCCGAATATGAAAGCTAAAACGAGATAGATCAAGTCAGGTGTCATTAGTCAATACTTTCGGCTACATCCAATGTAATTTGGGATTTAAGATACATTTCTACTTCCGCAGATGTTGAAAAGGCAAAGCAACCTTCGGCAATTGCAGCGGCGCGTTCCAGCGTACAGCGCCGGAGAATCTGTTTTACGCGCAGGATTGATCCGGCCCCCATCGAGAGCTCATCAAAACCGAGCCCGAGTAGGACTGGCAGATAGAGAGGATCACCGGCCATTTCGCCACAGAGACAGGCAGGAATTCCAGCGCCATGGGCAGCCTGCACAACCCGTCGCAGAGATCTCAGCACAGCTGGATGAAGCGGCTGGTACATATGCGATAGCTGTTCGTTACTGCGATCAATTGCCAACGTATATTGAATGAGGTCGTTAGTACCTACGCTGAAGAAATCTACTTCACGTGCCAAAAGGTCAGCCAAGGTAACTGCTGCCGGTATTTCAATCATCACACCAACCTTGGCAGCACTGTCAAATCTTGTTCCGGAGTCGACCAATTCCTGTTTAGCCTCTTGGAGCAGCGCTTTTGCCCTGCGGACTTCCTCAATGCCTGAAATCATCGGGAACATGATCCGGATCGGGCCATCAGCACTGACCCGCAGAATCGCTCTCAGCTGTTTTTTAAATTCATCAGGCATACTCAACGACAAGCGGATAGCCCGGACACCCAGAGCCGGATTGATCTCAGATGCCTGATCCATGCCATCAAGCAGTTTGTCACCGCCGGCATCAAGGGTCCTGATAGTAAGAGTATGTGGTGCAACCGCCTCCTGCATCGAGCGATATATCGCCACCTGTTCTTCCTCGTCCGGCATACAGAGACGGTTCATAAAGAGCATCTCTGTACGGTATAAACCGACTCCGTCCCCTCCGTGGTTCAAAATAGAAGCGCCCTCTTCCGGTATTTCTACGTTCCCACGCAAATAGACCTGGTGGCCATCGAGGGTAACAGCCGGGAGTGGCGCTGTTTTCAGGAGTTCATATTCAACATATTCATAATGCTGTTTACGGCGAAGTGATGTCTGAAACGTTTCCTGATCCGGATCAACAATAACTACACCTGACAGGCCGTCGACAATTATAGCAACGCCATCAAGCAAAAGATCGGTTATCCCCTCAACTCCCATAACGGCCGGCAGATCAAGGGCGCGAGCCAGTATAGCAGTGTGTGACGTTCGTCCGCCAATTTCAGTTATGATGGCAAGAACGTTATTACGATTAATCTGGAGCATGTCAGCAGGAGAAAAGTCATGCGCTGCAATAATGACCTGGCCTTCCTGTTCCGGAAGCGGTTCAATAGCTTCTCCGCTCATGTTACGCAGTACACGCTCAATTACAGTCTCTACATCGCTGATACGTTCACGAAGATAGGGGTCGTCAATACCGGCAAAAGCCTCGCGATAGCGGTGCAGGGTACGCCTTAAGGCCCCTTCGGCATTAATCATCCCGGTTCTGATAATCTCGGATGTTTCAGTTATCAGGCGCTCATCAGCCAGTATCATCAGGTGGGTTTCAATAAAGAACAGGTGGGTCTCACCGTTTGTTTCTGCAAGGCGGGTTTTAAGAACTTCAAGTTCAATGCGTGTATCTTCAATTGCCTGAGCCAACCGAGCTACTTCATGGTTTACGCTTTCAGAGTTGATTTGATACTCGGTAACAACCGCGCGTCTCCGATCAATAATGCACAGTCTTCCCATTGCAATCCCGGGCGAAGCCGCGATTCCGGAGAAGAGCCGCATATCACTCCTCTCCAAAGCCATTAGCGATAAGTTCACTAATCGTTTGGAAAGCTTCCGATTCGTCTGCCCCACTAACTGTCAGCCGAACAGATGAACCCTTTGAAGCTGCCAGCATCATTATACCCATTATACTTTTGCCATTAACTTCCACACCCTCACGGGCCAGCTTGATGTCAGAACCAAAACGACTGGAAGTCTTCACAAAGAGTGCTGACGCACGAGCATGCAAACCAAGTTTATTTACTATCAACAATTCTTTTTGGAGCATATATCAGGTTCCCTTGATGTACAGATTTACTTCAGGAATTCTCCTGCAACGATTATTCCTTCGCGACCGGTTCTATAGAGGTCGGCAGCAAGTTCTTCGACCGGCATGCGTTCGCGACGCGAACAGAACTCAATCAACATCGGCAGATTAACCCCGGTAATAACTTCAATACACCCCTCTTTTAAAAACGACATAGCCATATTCGATGGTGTACCGCCGAAGAGATCAGTCATAATAATAGCCCCGTCTGCCTGTACCGACTCAACAGCAGCAACTACCCGGGCCATGATATCATCAGCCATCTCATCTGGAGCAACTTCCACAGTAACACAGCCTTCAATTGTTCCTACAATCATCTCTGCCGACAACTTCAGAGCAGTTGCCAGTCCGGCATGGGTAACAAGTACTAATCCAATCATTTAAGCCCCTTTTCAATATCCCTATGAATAATTCGCACTGAGGGCCACGTCTCCTGTATGTGCATTCCGGTAGCTTCCGCTATGGCAACAGAGCGATGCCGACCACCGGTACAACCGATCGAGATGGTTAAATATGACTTCCCCTCCTGGCGATGTGCAGGCAACAGCATATCCAGCAGCGGAAAAAAATGATCCAGAAATTGTGCCGTCACAACATTTTCAAGAACATAATCACGGATTTTATCATCAAGACCTGAACCATTTTTCAGCTCAGGCACAAAATATGGATTCGGCAGAAAACGCACGTCCATAACAATGCTTGATTCAAGCGGCACACCATACTTGAAACCAAATGACTGAACTTCGATAATCAGCTGATTTTCTTTTTCTTCACCCCTGACAATTCTCAGGATGAAATCCTTAAGCTGGTGTACCGTGAATTCCGTTGTGTCAATTATTCTGGTTGCAATCTGCCGCAGGCTGCTCAAGCGATCCCGTTCAATACGGATACTCTCCACAACCGTGCACTGTCCTTCAACCGGGTGGCGCCTACGGGTTTCTGAAAAGCGCCGTACGAGGATGTCGTCCAGAGCATCAAAGAAAAATATTTCTACCGTGTGACCGGCAGCTGCGATCTTGTGAAAAGCATTTTCATAACCCTTAAAAAACTCACGTCCACGGATATCGGCAACAAGTACGATCCCTTTAAAATCCTCATCGGATTTGGCAAGCAAGTCAACAAACGGCATAAACAGTCGTACCGGCAAGTTATCGATACAATAATAACCTTCGTCTTCCAAGGCCCTGACAGCGGTAGACTTTCCGGAGCCGGAGACACCGGTGATGACAATAATACGCATAAGCTACTCTACCTCATCCCCGATGGGCCTCGCTTCAATACGCGCCAAGAGACGCTCCTGAAAATCCCGGGCTGAATGATAACCCATTCCCTTAAGTAAATTATTACGCGCAGCCACCTCGATAATTGACCCCAGGTTCCTCCCCGGTCTGACCGGTATAATGATATGCGGGATCTCTATACCAAGAATGGTGATAGTGCGATCATCAACGCCCAAACGATCATATTCATAGGATTCGTCCCATTCCACCAACTCCAGCAGTATATCGACAATTTTCTTATCTCTAATTGCCGAAACGCCGTAAAGATCCTTAATATTAATGATGCCAAGTCCACGGATTTCCATCAAATACTGAAGGGATTCGTCAGCCTGTCCTACCAGCACTGCCGGCATCTTCTTCTTTATGAAGACCATATCGTCAGCGACCAGACGGTGCCCGCGTATTACCAGATCAAGCGCACACTCACTCTTACCGATGCCGCTTTTGCCGGAGAGAAGAACCCCGACACCAAGTACATCCATCAGTACGCCGTGAAGATTAGTCGTCGGCAACAACCGTTCTTCAAGAAATTTGGTTATCAGCGATATAAAGGTTGACGATTGGTGAGGTGTTGCAAGTACCGGTATTGCATGAGTATCGGCAAGATCGAGCAGTAACTGCGGCGGACGCAGATTCTTGGTAACAACGAAGCAGGATATCGGGAAACTGCAGAGGGTAGCAATGTTTTCTGCAGCAACCCGGCTGTCAATTTGCTGAAGGTAGGATATTTCGGTGTTTCCGAGCACCTGCAGTCTGGCCGGATGTAGGTGCTCGGAGTAACCGGCCAATGCCAGCCCAGGTTTTTGAATACGAGAGCTTGAGATACGATGGGTAAGTCCCTGTTTGCCGGCCAGAAGTGACAAACCGAGACCATACTCATTTTCAGTCAGCATGTCCTGTATCGAAAGTGATGAAATAACGTCCATGGCGACTTGGTTTACTTAGGCGCGATGCGGCTCAATCAGGCCGATATTCCCATCTTTACGACGATACATAACATTGATTTCACTGCTATCAGCATCAGTAAACACGATAAAGTCCTTATGAAGAAGGTCCATCTGCATAACGGCTTCTTCTACTGACATCGGTTTAGCTGTCTCAGTGGTTGTTCTGATAACTACTGAACCAGTGCTGGCTTCAAGACTCTCAGCTTCAAAAATTTTCTTGGAGAGCTGACGGCCATGCTCATCTCCGTTTGGTTTGTGAGCCTTGATTTTCTCTTTATAGCGAACAAGCTGACGTTCGATCTTGTCGATGACAGCGTCAATAGCAGCGTACATGTCATGAGTGGTATCAGAAGCCTTGGTGCTGATCCCTTTCGAATTAATAACAATCTCGACGATGTGACGGATCTTCTTTTCCACAGAAAAGTAGACCTGAGCAGTAATTGGACCATCAATATACTTTGTTACCCTCTCAAGTTTTTCTTCAGCATATGCCTTGAGAGCATCGCTCTGTTCCATGTGCCTGAATGTCATCGCTACCTGCATACAAACCTCCTGTGTGGTTGTGTTGTGAAATAGACGTCTGCCGGTTCAGCAGATCGTCAAAAATGTCGTTTACGCTCTGAAGATGATCCGTAATTAAGCATCTCGCGATATTTGGTTACGGTACGTCTGGCTATGTTCACCGTCTGGCCTGTCAGCATCTCGGCAATTTTCTGGTCAGAAAGCGGTTTTTTGGGATTTTCTTTTTCAATAATCTCTTTAATTCTGTTTTTAACGCTTTCAGAGGCAACAAAATCCCCCTCACTCGTCGACAGACCGCTGTTAAAGAAGTATTTAAGCTCCAGTAACCCCTGTGGTGTTTGCATATACTTATTTGTAGTGACACGGCTGATCGTTGATTCATGCATACCGATATCTTCCGCAATATCCCTCAGTACCAATGGACGCAAATACTCAATACCATGATCAAAATATTCCCGTTGAAAACGAATTATGCTTTTTGCAACCTTATAGATGGTTCGCTGCCGCTGTTGAATACTCTTTATCAACCAGACAGCTGAACGCATTTTATCATTGATATAATGTTCAGCCTGAGAATCAATACTACCATTCCCACGAACATCTGCATACTGGCTACTGACTTTAAGATTAGGCAAACCCTCTTCGTTCAGCATGACAACATAATCGTCGCCGACCTTGTGTACAAAGATGTCGGGTGAGATGTAATGCACGTCATCAGTACTGAATGATGAACCGGGACGCGGGTCTAATTCTGAAATAATTCTGGAGGCTGCCAACACCTGATTTATATCGGTCTTCAAAGACCTGGCTATCAATTTGTAATTTCTTTTTTCCAGATCGCCAAGATGATTCTGCAGGATACTTTCAACAACACTGCCCTTCATCCCCAGATTTCTTATCTGGATAAGCAGACACTCGCGCAGATCACGCCCCGCAACACCAGGTGGATCAAATTCCTGAATGCATTCGAGTACATCCTCAACATCCTCATCCGTGGCAGAACTTGCCGCTGCTATTTCCTGAATGGAAGCTCTGAGATATCCCGAGTCATCGATATTCCCGATAATCACCTCACCCACACGAACATCCATTTCTGAATATTGTCCCATATGGAGCTGCCACAACAAGTGATCGATCAAAGTACCTTTACGAGTCAGCAGGTTTTCAAAAGAGGGACGTTCATCATCACCGCCGTATTGCTGTTCCCCTGAGCTATAATTGTAACCATCGAGATAACTGTCCCAGTCCCGTAAGGTCTCATCGCCGGTTTCTACCTCATGAAAATCAGTGCTATCCGCAGCAGGCTCGAATTCCTGTTCTGCGACCTCAAGTGTATCCGGCTCGTGTATTTCTTCCATTTCAGCTGATTCTTCAAGGAGCGGGTTCTCCTCCAATTCCTGAACCACCAGTTCCTGAAGTTCCATACGTGTCAACTGAAGAAGCTTGATAGCCTGCTGCAGCTGGGGAGTCATCACCAGTTGCTGTGACATTTTCAGTTGTTGTCGCATTTCCATTGCCATGAAACAGTGACCTCGTACCCGACAGGGCTGGTATCATGAACTATCAATCAGTGTCAACTACAGACGGAAATCTTTCCCCAGATAAATCTCTTGAGCTTTTTTGCTTGTAGCAATCTCGTCCGGCGTGCCGTGTTCAATAACGACACCACTGCTCATAATGTAAGCGAGATCACAGACGCCCAATGTTTCACGGACATTGTGATCCGAAATCAATATACCTATGTTTTTGTTTTTAAGAGAAACAATCAGCTCCTGAATATCAGCCACGGCAATCGGATCTATTCCTGCAAACGGCTCATCCAGGAGAATGAAGGAGGGATTTGTTATCAATGCGCGGGCAATTTCGACCCGACGCCGTTCCCCACCAGAAAGCGCATACCCCTTGGATGCTGCAATGTGCGTAATGGAGAATTCCTCCAGTAACTGCTCCATCCTCTGTCTACCAAGTCGCTTGTCCGATTCTACCGTTTCAATAATTGCCATCAAATTATCTGCCACTGACAACTTGCGAAAAACAGATGCCTCCTGCGGAAGATAGCTGATTCCTCGGCGGGCGCGCTGGTACATCGGCAAACTTGTTATCTCTTCGTCACCCAGAAATACCTGGCCATCGTCCGGCTGCGCCAGCCCGACGACCATGTAAAAAGTTGTTGTTTTACCCGCACCGTTCGGTCCCAGCAAACCAATGACAGCCCCGGATGTGATTGATATATCCACACCACAGACAACCTGTCGGCTGCCATAGTTTTTCTTAAGCGATTTAGTCCAAAGTCTGGAGGTCTCAGCGGTTTCCGGCATCACTCTTCCTTGCAGGCGGGTTAATAACCGCTTCTACACGTGATTTAGGATCGCCGCCGCTTGAAACGTCGCTCCTCTCATCATCAACATAATAGGTAATTACTTTCCCGCTGATACTGTCACTTCCCTGCACAACCCGTGGAGTCCCGGTCAGAATAATACGGCCACTATTGCTTTCATAGACAGCCTGATCGGCAAAACCTGTTCTGTCTTCCTGGACAATCCTGACATTACCTGTCGCTTCAATCTTCTCCACTGATTCGCTTTTATCTGCATAGTTCACGACAAGCTTATCGGAGAAGATGATTATATCCCCCTGCTTAGCGACAACCTTACCAGTAAAAATCGCTGTTTTGCCCTTGTTGTCAGCACTCATCTCGTTAGATTTAATAGTAATCGGCAACTTGGAACGATCCTTATGCACTGGAGGTGCGGCAAAAGCCACCGTTACCAAAAAGAGGTGGCAAAAAGATAGCGAGATTATGCAAAACTGATGTAATTTCATCTTTCACACCTATAACGACGACCGGGACAGCTGTTCAACGCCAACCAGCATCCGGACAACGACAAAAGGATTATCCATAAAAAATTTGAGAACAAAAACTGAAAAACAGACTACCTAATTCGGAACAATCGATGCGTTAATAGAAGAAAAAAAACGGGCCCGCTGGTTTTTAACGCCCAGTTCCATGCCAACTGCGGTAAGCTTAAGCTTTTGCTGATGAAATATTACCGGATCAGAAGTCGATAATTTGTCAGTTGCACCAGTATAGACAATCGAACTGGTATTAAAACTGGCACCGTCTTCAGCAACAACATGCACATGACCCTTAAGCCGGACATTTTTTGCTTTACTGGAATATTCTCCGCTGTCTGCTGTAACAGTCACCGGTCCCTGCGGACTATCACTCTTAAATACCATATTGATATCAGTAAGATATGCCGTATCTCCATCTTTATCATAGTCAACGCGTTCCGCAACAAGCTCCCAAGCGACAAGACCATCCTTGATTTCTGATAAACGGGCCTTTTTCAGGGCAACATCAATATTGTGGGGAAGCTGCTGATTGGCCGGCCGGACCAGCGCTGGTTCATGGGAACCATTCTGGAAAACTACGGTCGTGATACCGATAACCGCAGCAATCACAAGAAGTGCCAGCAAGGGCCTGATATAAACTGGCGATATCATAATAGGTAGGAACTATAGCATTGGGAAGCAGGAGTGTCCAGCACAACGTGGTTCAATTGGTGTTTTGGCACAGAGATTGAATCTACAGTTCATAGCGGGCTGCGACTGTGTCCCACAGCCCCTTACCCTTAAGAATAAGGTCGCATACTTCACGAACCGCCCCACGCCCGCCGCACAGTGATGTCACATAGTGAGCGACATTACGCGCTTCGATTACTCCATCGGCAGGAGACGCAGCAAAGATCACACGGCGCATGACCGGCACATCAATAACATCATCACCGACATAAGCAATCTGGCTGTCTTCAAGCCCGGTTCTCTGTTTTATATCGAGATAGCTATCAATTTTTTTAAGTGATCCCTGATAAACAAGTTCGATTCCTAGTTCTTTAGCCCTAAAATCGACAACAGGCGACGTCCGACCGGTAATAATGCCAACTTCAATACCATGACGCTGCAGCATTTTAATACCATGCCCGTCCTTGACATTGAAGACTTTGGTTTCGATACCGTTAACATCATATACAATACCGCCGTCAGTCATAACACCATCGACATCAAGCAGCAGCAGGCGGATATCCGAAAGTCTGTCATTCATCAGGCAATACCCGCTTTAAGAATATCATGCAGATGAATTACTCCGCATGGTGCCGGACTCTGGTCGTTTTCAAAAACAAACAGAGAGGTGATGGCACGCTGTTCCATGACCTGCAGGGCGGCTGCAGCAAGCTCCGACCGCTTGATACGAAGCGGACCACATTTCATGATTTCCGAGGCATGTCGGTTGAGAATATCAAATCCCTTCTCCAGTGAACGGCGCAAATCTCCATCCGTAATGACACCTTTCAAAGCACCGCTTGCATCACAGACCCCTGTCACTCCGAGTCCCTTGGCGGTAATCACGAACAGGGCCTCCTTCATCAACGTTTCTTCTTGTACCAATGGCACTGCTTCGCCGGTATGCATCAGGTCTTCAACCCTGAGTATCAGCTTTTTACCCAGCGACCCGCCGGGATGAAATATCGCAAAATCTTCTGCTTTAAAACCTCTCTTAACCAGCAGCGCAACAGCCAGTGCGTCACCCATAGCCAGCGCAGCAGTTGTCGATGCCGTTGGAGCCAGCCCTAATGGACAAGCCTCTTCCATAACGGATACATCGAGAAAAACATCACTCGAACGGGCAAGATTAGAAGCGGGATTGCCGCTCATAGAAATCAGGTGTGCCCCCAGACGCTTGACTGACGGAAGAATCCTCAATATCTCTTCAGTTTCGCCACTGTTTGAAATAGCGATCACGACATCGCCCTTCATGATCATCCCCAGATCGCCGTGTATCCCTTCTGCCGGATGCAGAAAGAAAGCAGGGGTGCCGGTAGAAGCCATTGTGGAGGCAATTTTTTGCCCTACCAGGCCGGATTTGCCCATCCCGCTGACTATAACCCGTCCGGTACTGCCTAATATCAGGTCAATAGCCCGCTCAAACGTACTGTCAATACGCTCTGCCATAGCAGTCAGAGCCAGCGCCTCAACGCGGATTACCCGCCGTGCTTCTTCAATAATCGTCATGCCGCCTGCCTCTGTTTAACGATAGAATCAAGGGCTTTCAATGTTTTAAGCAAGCCGGGAAGTTCATTCAGAGGAATCGAATTCGGTCCATCACAGAGCGCCTTGTCCGGATCTTCATGCACCTCCATGAAGATGCCGTCAATACCCGTGGCAACTGCAGCCCGTGACAGATATTCCACAAATTCGCGCTGTCCACCCGAGCTGTCTCCCTGACCTCCGGGAAGCTGAACGCTGTGAGTCGCATCAAAGACTACCGGGTAGCCGGTGGAACGCATGACAGGAAAACTGCGCATATCCACGACCAGATTGTTATAGCCAAAAGAAGCACCACGCTCCGTGAGAATGATGTTCTCATTGCCACTGGCTGCAATTTTCCCGGCAACGTTTTTCATGTCCCACGGAGCCAGAAACTGCCCTTTTTTGACGTTGATAATCTTACCACTTTTAGCAGCAGCAACAAGAAGATCTGTCTGACGGCAGAGGAAAGCCGGAATCTGAAGGATATCCAACACTTCGGCTGCCGGGGCGATCTGTTCGATAGAGTGAATATCGGAAATCACCGGCACACCCAATGCTTCCTTAACCTTGCGCAGAATGGCGAGCCCCTCTTTCAGCCCCGGGCCACGATAGGCATTTATGGAGGTACGATTGGCCTTGTCATAGGAAGCCTTGAAGATGAGCGGGATTGAAAGACCGTTACAAATAGTCATCAGCCGTTCGGCATGACGCATGGTTGCCGTCTCGTTCTCAATTACGCATGGTCCGGCGATCAGCACCAGTGGACGGTTGCCCCCAATCATCACTTTTCCGGATAAAATTTCACGAGTCATGGGCTACTCCTTATTTCTCTGCGCCAATGCGGCGGCAATAAAAGATCTGAACAGCGGATGCGGAACCAGCGGCTTGGACTTGAACTCTGGATGGAACTGGCAGGCAAGAAACCATGGGTGATCTGATATTTCAACTACTTCCACCAGATCTTTATCTTTATAAACTCCTGACAGGATGAGCCCGTTTTTAGTCAACATATCACGGTAAGCGTTATTAAACTCGTAACGGTGACGATGACGCTCCATTATCTCGGCCTGATTATAGGAGGAGTGGGCAAGCGTCCCCTTGGTAACGGAACAGGGGAAGGCACCCAGGCGCATGGTGCCACCTTTTTTACTGACCGACTTCTGTTCTTCCATAAGATGGATCAACGGCTCACCACCGTCTGTACGGAATTCGCTTGAACAGGCTTCTTTGATGCCGCAAACATTGCGGGCAAATTCGACCACTGCCATCTGCATGCCGAGACATATCCCGAAGAAAGGGATTTTATGTGTACGCGCATATTCGATCGCCATGATCTTCCCTTCCGTGCCTCGCTCGCCAAAACCACCGGGCACAAGAATCCCGTCCACGTCCTCAAAATGGCCGTCAGCACCGTCACGTTCAATCTTTTCGGCATCAATATATTTCAGTGAAACCCGGCAATCGTTGCCGATACCGCCATGGGTCAGCGCTTCAGAAAGAGATTTGTACGACTCCGTCAGATCAACGTATTTTCCGACAATGGCGATACGCACATCACCATTACTGGGGTGGCGCAGTTTTTCCACAACATCCTGCCATTTGGTCAGATCAGGCGCCTTGGTCCAGATATTAAGCTTTTCGACAACCTGATCATCCAGATGCTCTTTGTTAAGCGCCTGGGGAACCGCGTAAATATGCTCGGAATCCACAACCGGGATAACATCCTTCTCACCCACATTACAGAAGAGTGCAATTTTCTTCTTCATATCATCCGGCAGGTCGCGCTCACAGCGGCAAAGAAGGATGTCCGGCTGAATACCTATTTTACGCAGTTCCATGACCGAATGCTGGGTTGGTTTGGTCTTCAGTTCCCCGGCAGTGCGGATGTATGGCACCAACGTAACATGAACATAGAGAGCGTTCCCCGGACCACGGTCAAAGCGGAACTGACGGATAGCTTCAAGAAACGGCAGTGATTCGATATCGCCAACCGTACCACCAACCTCGACAATTGCCACGTCTGCGCCTTTGGCGTTTTCAATGATCTTATGCTTGATCTCGTCGGTAATGTGCGGAATTACCTGAACAGTCCCCCCCAGGTAATCACCGCGACGCTCCTTGGTAATGACGGAGAAATAAACCTGACCTGTTGTAAAATTGCTCTTTCTCGAAAGAACGGCATTTGTAAAACGCTCATAATGTCCCAGGTCAAGATCGGTTTCAGCACCGTCATCGGTAACAAAAACCTCACCATGCTGAAAAGGCGACATGGTGCCGGGATCAACATTTATATAGGGGTCAAGCTTCTGCATCGTCACACGCAAGCCGCGCGCCTCCAAGAGAGCCCCAAGCGAAGCAGCCGCCAGGCCCTTGCCGATTGATGAAACAACGCCGCCGGTAATAAATACAAATTTGGTTTTCATGGTATCTGCTCCTGAATATCGATCAATACATGTAATAGTATCTATTTATTGAGTTTACGGTACTGTTCCTGAGCTTTAAGCAGGTCATCGGGTGTGTCAACACCTATCGACTCGAACTCGGTTTCAACCACCCGTATTTTAATGCCGTTTTCAATGGCCCGCAGCTGTTCCAGTTTTTCTGATATCTCCAGAAAAGTCGCCGGCATGGCGGCAAATTTCAGCAGAAAATCACGCCGGTAGACATAAAGCCCGACATGCTTGTAACAGAGCAGCTTGCCACAGCAAAATGAGTCGTCTTTCAGATCTTTCCATTTGTCGCGAAAGAAAGGAAGCGGAGAACGGGAAAAATACAGGGCATCGCCACGGTTATCAGTTACTACTTTGACAACATTGGGAGAAAGAAAATCATGCAGACATTTGATACGTGTCTTGACCGTTCCCATCTGCAGCTCAACCTCTTCCAGGAATGGCTGGATAGTCAGATCGATCATGGCCGGGTCAATCAGCGGCTCATCACCCTGAAGATTGACAATTATGTCAGCATCCAATCCGGCTGCAACTTCTGCCAAACGGTCGGTGCCGGTTTCATGATTAATGGAGGTCATGACGGCCTCACCACCGATCACATTAACCGCATCGGCAATACGAATATCGTCAGTAGCAACAATGACCCGACTGACCAGTTTCGACTGGGTTGCGCGCTCATAGACATGCTGGATCATCGGACGGCCGTCAATTTCCGCCAGAGCCTTGCCGGGAAAACGTGTTGATGCGTAACGGGCAGGGATAACCGCTGTAATTTTCATGCCGGAGAACCTTTTAACTTACGGGGATAATGACGAAAACGTCAGGCGTCCTGTGGTTGGACGTGACAAGTTACCGCAAAAGCAGAGGGGTGTCAAGGTGCTCTTGACAGAGCTTAAACAGGAATAAGGAAACCGTAAACATGGTGCACTATAAACTTTGACATTTATCCTGCCCCGCCAAAGCGGGTACAAATCAGCCGACCATTCTGTTCAGTTCCATACGCAACTCTGCCGGATTGTATGGTTTGTGCAAAAAGCTGGCACGTTGATCACCTGTTATTACGTCCTCGACCGATTCTGCACCGTAACCGCTGCAGATCATAACAGGTACCACACTGTCTATTTTGCGCAATTCACGGTACGCCTCAACGCCACCCATCCCGGGCATAACCAGATCCATTATAACAAGATCAATGCCGCTTTGCTGCTGGCGATAAATCTCCACGGCGTCACTGCCATTTGATGCAGTCACAACGGAAAACCCCATGGCCTCAAGCAATGCAGCACCAACCGTCAGCAACGCCACCTCATCATCCACCAACATAATGGTGTATTTTTTCTTGCCTGTAGCAGCTGTTTCAATTCCTGACGTTGTTTCAGCAGCATCAGCTACGGTCAACAAGGGCAGATACACGTTAAAGGTGGTACCAACTCCTTTTTCGCTAAACAGTTGCAACGCACCACTGTGCGCTCTGATTATCCCGAGCACTGTCGACATCCCCAATCCGCGACCGGTAAATTTTGTTGTAAAGAACGGTTCAAATATCCGCTTTTGCACCTCCTCAACCATACCGCAGCCGTTATCTACCACCTTTACGCTGGCGTAAGAGCCTGGAGGAATGCTGTTACCAAAAAAATCAACTTCAACCTGTCCCGCCGGCACTGTCGTTTTTTCAAGCGAAATTTTGACGGTACCGTTGTTGTCTTCAATCGACTCACCGGCATTAAGTATCAAATTCATGATCACCTGCCGGATCTGACTGTTGTCACCAACAATTTCAGGCACATCACGCTTCAGGTCAGTTTCAATTGTGACATTTTTTTTCAGTGCCGACTTCAACATTTTTACTGTTTCATCCACAAGCAGCCACAAATTCACCTGTGTCTGGACAAGGTGTTCCTTACCGGCATACGTAAGCATCTGCCGACAAAGGTCAGCGGCACGGTTGGCAGAATTTTCTATCTGCTCTACATGCGACTTGTAACTCATTCCGCTGTCAACATCCTCCCTGATAATAAAACAGTGACCGATGATTATCGTCAATATGTTGTTGAAATCGTGGGCAATGCCACCGGCAAGAACGCCGAGGCTTTCCAGCTTCTGAGTCTGCTGGAATTGTCTTTCAAAGTTTTGCAAGTTTTTTTCAGCCAGCTTGCGCCCGGTTATGTCGCGCATGACATGAACAACGGCACTCATGAGCCCATCGTCATCATTGAGGGGGGATACCGTCACATCAAAAACTGCGTCAAACACCTTCTCATGAACTTCTTCATTATGCACCAGACCATCCCGCACCAACCGGGCATGAGGACAATTGGGCGGTGGGTTTTCCAGACCATGCACAACCTCATGGCATTTTCGTCCCACGATCTCTTGCGGAGTCAGGCCACAACGATCAGCCATGGCACGATTCACACGCAGAATGGTATTATTGAGATCAACAATTGAAATCATGTCAGGAACAGCGTCAAAAGTCCGCTCCCAATCTTTCTTTGCGCGCAGTGCAGCATCAGAAGCCTGTCGACGCACGAGTACCAGTGCCCATGCCATGAGAGCATACTTGATTGTACGTGACAGAGAAGCAAAAGTTTCCGGAGATTTTACGATGTAATCCTGAGCACCGATCTTCATCGCCTCAACAGCAAACTTTTCGCTGCCATGAGAGGTCATGATAATTACGGGCAAAAAACCTGCAGCCATGGCTACCAGTTCGCTGCCATCACCATCCGGCAATCGGTAGTCGGTCAGGACAATGCTTGGAGAGAATCGCTCGACAGCAATTTTGGCAGCAGTTATGGTCTCGACAATTTCCAGGCGATACTCTTCTACAGCATCTTCCAAAGAGCGTTTAATAAGCTCGGCATGACTCGGGTCATCTTCAACAACCAGTATCAGTGGTGCCGCTGGGTTATCTGTCAGCATGGGGGGGGTACTTCCTTTCTCACCATGGTCTTTTGTTCCAGGCAAGCCAATAAAAACCAAGATCACCCAGCAGCTTGCTGAATTCTTCAAAACTGACCGGCTTGGTCACATAGCTATTGGCATGATATTCGTACGCCATTGCCATATCACGTTCGGCAGCCGAAGTAGTAAGCACCACCACCGGCAGAGCCTTCAAAGCGGCATTCGTCTTAACCTCTTTAAGCACCTGAAGACCATCTATCTTGGGCAGACGCAAATCCAGCAGCATCAGATGCGGCAATGGAAAACTATTCCGATCAGCATACCCGGCGCGCCCGAACAGATAATCAAGCGCTGCTTCACCATCCTCGACATGGATGATCCTGTTTGCAACCTGGGAATCCTCCATATTGCGCATCACCAGTTCGGCATGATCCGGATTATCTTCTACCAAGAGGATTGTTAACGGTTCACCATTCATCACTGTGTCTCCTTCAAATTATGGTCAGGAAGCCTGAAACAAAAGGTACTCCCTTTGCCCAAACCTTCCGACTCGACCCAGACCGTACCACCATGCACCTCGACAATACGTTTTACAAGTGCCAGACCGATGCCGGTACCGACACTCCCGGCATCCAGCTTATTAAAAAGCCCGAAAATGTTCTGCTGATATTTTTCGTCAACACCGATGCCGTTATCCTGCACAAAAAACGTAGTAGTACCATATTCCCGCCTGACGCCAAACAATATGTGCGGCTTCGACTGTTCTCCCATATATTTCAAAGCATTTTCAAGAAGGTTTTGAATCACCTCGCCGATTCGCTGCCGGTCGCACCATACCGTTGGCAACTCAGGCTGAACAACTATTTTTGCACCCTTTTCCTGTAACAAACCAGCCACATTTTTGACGGCATCATCAACGAGCATGTTCATATCAACCGCTTCCAGCGCATGAATAACCTGGCCAATACGTGAAAGCTCCAGCAAACTGTCCAGCAGGACCGCCATCTTGTCGCCGGCCGCAGAAACCCTCTCAAGATCCTTCTCAATCCGGTCAAACCGCCCTGAGCTTAAATCTTTTTTGATAGAACCTGTGTAACTTTTTATCGTGATGAGCGGACTCTTCAGATCGTGTGAAACGGTATAGGTGAAACGCTCCAGCTCAGCGTTCTTTATCTCCAGGTCTGCTTCACGGCTCTTCCGCTCCACAACCTCCGCTTCAAGTGTAGATGTCTTTTCATCCACAATTACTTTAAGGCGCCTGTTAAAAAAGAACAGCATGAACATTGCAACAAATCCGGCAGAAATCGAGCAGGCAAGAACCGTGGCGGTTGTAATTTCATCACTGATCGGCACCCTGATTGACTCAATAGCCCGGTAAACACCGGTTTTTTCGTTAAAACCACCCTCCCCTGGATACAGAGCCTGAAGCCCTTGTGGCGCATCTGCCCTTTTCCCGTGGCACCTGATGCAGCTGCTGTTTGTTTCCAGAAATGGAATGGCATAATAGAGGTATTTGCTGCCCCCAACCATTATGATTTTACGAAATTCGGTAATATCGCGATTATCATTGAACATCCGGATCAGCGTGGTCTCTGACGCATCAGCCCTGTTAACCGGATTACGCGGATTATCCGAGGCCATCTTGTAATAGATTTCAGGGAGTCCGGCCTTTTTCAGTTCCTCATTATAAAAAGAGTGGATATTGCGGACAATATAGGAAGAAGAAAATATTTTTGGAGAATAATAATCCTGCGCCACCTTACCAGCATCACGTGCAGCGTAGAATGCGGGGTGCATAACCTTCTGGATATAGCTGTGAAGGCCACGATGAGAGAGCAGCACATTTTTTATTTTGTACTCGGCATCCTTAATAAAAAAAGCCGACAACGCATTGTAGATAACGGTCGCAACAATGATCATTATTATTGTGGTAATCACAACCGGCATAATAAAACGCCGGCATCTGCCAAAACCCGGTAGTGAGATATCAATACTCATGCATTACCCTGTCCTTTTGTTTGCATCTATTGAACCTGAACAGCGAAACAGGCAAGAGTGAACGGCTTCTTAAATGAAACCGGTAAAAGCCAACCTATTGAACGGTTCCGGCATCTGTGACGTGCTGTAGCCATCCCGCTCGCTCTATCCAACTAGAAAAATTTGCTAGCAGCCTCTTGAGTCATCAGACTCACACGTTCCAGTTCCGGTAACAGCTCCCGTACAAATTTCATATCACCATCTTTTGCTGCTGTTTCGATTTCAAGGCATATTTTCCGCAATGCCGGTGCGCATATGTTGGCAGCAAGCCCCTTCATCGTATGAGCGTGAAGACGAATACGCTGCATGTCTTCCCCAGCCGCAAGTTCTTTCAGCTTTGCAATATCTTGCGGAATTTCAAGCAACGCATCAGTCAAAATGCTCCGGGTAAAATCGCGGTCTCCACCAAAATTATCCAGCATCTCCGCAGAGTCGAACAGCAGGAGTGTATCAGAATAATTAGCCTCATTTTGCATCGAGATGTCGTCTCTGCGAGTATCAAGCTTCAGCCATTTCTTCAACATTTCAGCCAGATTTTCTTTTTTCACAGGCTTAGTCAGGTAATCATCCATCCCCGCTTCAATGCACTCTTCACGGTCACCCCTCATTGCGTTGGCGGTCATGGCGATTATCGGCACAGCATGATTGAGGACTTTCGAATCAGAATCACGGATCATTGCGGTCGCCTCAAAACCATCCATCTCCGGCATGAGACAATCCATCAGCACCAGATCATAGCTTGTCAACTCAAGAGCACGGACAGCTTCCAGGCCATTGGTGACCATATCAACCTTGTAGCCGAGCTTGGTCAGCAGTGCATGAGCCACTTTACGGTTGATTACATTGTCCTCAGCCAGCAGGATTCGGATTCCACGTCGTGAAGACTCTGCTACAGTATATTGCGTAACAATCCCGGTTTTCATTACGTTGCCCGTAAACCGCCCTAAAACAAGTGCAATGCAATCTTTAAGCTGACTCTGGCGAACCGGCTTTGTCAGGTAGCCGGCAAAGCCGATCTGCTCCAGTGCCGCAGCATCACCTCGCCGGCCAAAAGAGGTAACCATAATCATCAGGGTTGATTCGAGTAGCTGGTCGGCCTTGATCAGCCTGCCAAGCTCTCCCCCCCCCATACCCGGCATCTGCTGGTCAATCAGGGCAACCCGGAACGGGTCTTTCTGCTCTACAGCCTCACGCAGAAGTGCCAGAGCGGTTTCTCCATCGGCTGCTGTTTCGTACTGACACCCCCAACTATTCAGCAGAGTAATCAGCAGCATGCGGTTAGTGGCATTATCATCAACCACCAGGATCTTTGTGCCGGAAATATCAACATGCGCAGAAGCATCCACTATCCTCGAAGTGTTAGCGGCTTGCTTCTCAAACTGTGCGGTAAACCAGAAGGTAGAGCCTTTTTTATCCTCACTCTCAACACCAATTTTACCACCCATCAGCTCCACCAACTGCTTGCAGATCGCCAACCCCAATCCGGTACCACCATACTTGCGCGTGGTTGAACCGTCTGCCTGGGTAAACGGAGTGAAGACAGCCTCCAACCGCTCCTCGGGTATACCTATGCCGGTATCACGAATTTCAAACCTGATTTCTACGAAGTTATGCTGTTCTGAGGCAAGCGATGCGCTGATGACAACTTCACCCTCATGAGTAAATTTGATGGCATTACCGGCCAGATTAGTGATGATCTGGCGGATTCTTCCCGGATCACCCTTCAGATAGATTGGCACATCTGTGTCAATTCGGCAGATCAGTTCCAGCCCGGTATCCATTGCCCGCACTGCCAGTAGTTCGGTGACATCTTCCAGCGTCGTTCTCAGGTCGAAGTCAATAATTTCCACATCCAGTTTGCCGGCCTCTATTTTCGAGAAGTCCAGGATATCGTTAATAACAGCCAGAAGGTTCTCGCCGCTTTTACGGACAATTTCGGCAAACTGGCGTTGCTCATTACTCAGGTCGGTATCCAGCAGCAGGTCAGTCATCCCGATCACGCCGTTCATGGGAGTGCGGATTTCGTGGCTCATGGTCGCCAAAAAAGTACTTTTGGCCAGAGTGGCCTCCTCGGCAGCGATCAGTGCTCCACCCAGCTCGGCGTTCTTCTCCTCCATCAGTGCGGAAAATGCGAGCAGCTTTTCCTCAGCCTGCTTACTCTTGGTAATATCTCGATTGCAGGCACGCCGCCCCATGGACTGACCTTCCATGTCAAAAACATCCTGGCAGATGTGAGCAATCCAGAATTCTTCTCCACCTCTGGCAACAATACGAAAAGCGGGCATATTGCACTCATGCCTGTTACTACCAACAGTATCGACCTCTTCAATATGCCGGATGAACATGTCACGATCTTCCGGATGCACAATCCGGGTCAGCAGCTCTGAGTCGAGCATGAACTCTTCTGCCGTATAACCGGTGATGCGCTTGCAGGAAGGAGAAATATAAACAAGACCTCCATCGGTGCCCCTCCAGTACTCCCAATCGTAGGTATTATCGGCCACCGCACGAAACTTTACTTCACTTCTCTTCAACTCCATCTCATGTCGCTGCACCTCATCCAGCAGGGCATTGAACGAACCTGCCAGCACCCCCAACTCATCGGCGCGCCCCTCATCAAGTCGCTGCCTTTTATCTGAGCCTGGCTGAGCTAACATATTAATTCGTTTGGTAAATATAGTCAGCGGCCCGGCAATTGTTTTGCTCAGTTTACTCGTCAGAGCAATCGCCGCCAGCAATACAAAAAACATCCCCAGCAGATAATAATTCCTGAAGCGGGTGATCGGCTGATACGCTTCTGAAACGGGATAGTCGGCACCCAATATCCAGTCGGTGCTTTGAAGATGTTTGAATGAAGTCAGAAAATGCAATCCACTGGAGTTAATTGTCTCACCAGAGCCTTCAAAGCCCTCCAGCGACCTGTCAAACAACGTGCTCACGCCTGGTCCCATATCCCGTTTCATGATACGTGACCGGTCCGGATGGGTGATAATGGTGCGATCAGTGGCAAACAGATAGAGATAACCGCCGGAACCTAAACGGACAGTGCTCAGTGCCCCGAGAAAACCATCCCTATCCTGAATATCTATTGCACCACACAACAAGCCTTTTATGGAACCATCCAGATTATAAATAATAGACGTCATCATGATAATCGGGTGGCCGTTAACGGTGGAGATGAAAGGCGGGGAGATTTGTGGTTTTTTGGTTTTTAGAGTGTTTATAAAATAGCTGCGGTGGGAGTATGACAAACCATGCAGTCGAGACGCAAGCGGTGAAGTGGCTACCAGTTTCCCGGCAGCGTCAAAGACAAATAATCCATGATTAAAAATGGTGCTGATGCCGACACGATTTTCCAGCCACTTTTGTGTCACCTTCCGATTACCGACAACATCACCAGGTGATACCTTCGAAACAGCAATCAGAGCATTATGTGCAGAAATAATCTTGTCATCAAGCCCCTTTGCCATGCCGGTAATCATGGTGAATTGCTCGTCAAAAATCAGCTTCCGGGTCGTGTGCCGGAAATAGGTGTAGGTCCCCGCAGCAATAACGACAAGAAAGAGTGCGATAAACAGGCTGACCACAAAAACAAGTTTATTCCTGATACTGGTAAATGTGATCATCACTTAACCCTTACAACGCGTATAGATACGTTACCGACGTCTTTACTGCCTGAAACCCGTAGAGGGACTTCTGATATACTAGCCACCGGAAGCTTCTCTCTTTCCCTTACCGACCAGAACCACACCGGTTTCACTGTTCATGATGATCTTCCGTCCGACCCTGCCGCCGACATCTTTGCCAATGACCGGGATTCGGAACTCTTCCAGCATCTCCATTGCCAGCGTAATATTGCGATCACCGATCATGAAAACTTCCAGCCCGGTTCCGGAAACATTGGCACCGCCAAAAATCTTGGCAACCAGGGATTCACGACGGCAACCTATGGACAGAACCTTGGCAAGCAATTTTTCCATGGCAATATTGCCGTACTTTGGCGTTGCCAGCCCCTCACCATTCCAGAACGGCAACATGATATGATTCATCCCCCCCCTGCGAACGAGCTGATCCCAGAGGCAGACGGCGACACACGAACCGAGAACTGTGCTGATCTGATAGGGGTGTGGTTCGGCAAAGATAGTGCCTGGATAGAGAAAATGCTTGTTTATCAGTTCTTCGTTACCCACACTATCTAAGCCTCACTCATGTCATCAAAGAGGAACAGATTACCAGCTTCAGAAAAAGACTCTTCATCGTCTAGAATTGAGCAGGGGGGGATTGTAAGAGTAAACATAGTCCCTTCGCCAGGCACGCTGGCAAGAGTGATGCTACCCTGCATGAGGTCCACAAGTGCTCTGGTAATACTGAGCCCCAGACCATGCCCGAGATGCGCGCGTGTTGTCCCGGTTTCCAACTGAACGAAGCGGTCAAAGACGCGCTGCTGGTCTTCCGCTGCGATCCCGACGCCATGATCCTGAACAGAAATCTGCAGGCATCCATCTCCGCCAACAGAGAATGACACCTCGACGACGCCGCCGGCTGTGCTGTATTCAATGGCATTTGACAACAGGTTGGAAATAATTATCTGAAATTTCTCAAAATCAAGGACTGCAATTGCCCCCTCTTCACCCTGTGAGCAAACCAGACTCAGCGTCACACTCTTCTTTGCCGCGACATGCAGAAACGAGTCGACCAGTTCACGCAGTGCAGACACAATATGAACTTTTACACAGCGAGGGCTTACCTCGCCTGCTTCCAGTTCCGCTGCCATGAATATATTACGCAGTTGAAAATCAAGGTGGCAGGCTTCTGCTCCTATCAATGAAGAGATAGATATTATTTCTTCATTTCCCGCCCCGACTATTGCCAACTGGCTAGCCAGACCGGTAATGGCATTGAGCGGGTTATTAATTTCGTTACGGATATTGGAGAGGAAATTACTTTTGAGCGATTCAGAACGCTCCAGCCGTTCATTCATCTCAAGCAACTTTCGATTAACCACACTCAAATCAGAGAAAGCCTTGCGGCTCTGGGCGAAGCGGTTTGATAACTCTTCAATCAACTCATCATCGCTTATATTCATACTGACTCCCTTCCGCTAAACCTGAGTTCCCCACCATCACGCCTCGACCAGACTGAATATTTCCTCTGCAAGTGAATCGGGATCAAACTTAGCCACGAACTTGTTGGCGCCTGACTGCTCAGCCTTCAGTCGGTTCGATGGGTTGCTCATCGAGCTGTGCAAAATCACCTTGATATTTTTGTAATCGCCATGCTCCCGCAGCGTACGGGTGAACGTAAAGCCATCCATACCCGGCATTTCAATATCTGAAATTACCAGATCAACCCGGCTATGTTCTTTTGCCAGATATTCCAAGGCCTTATCAGCCGACAGCACAGCGGTGTTGGTGAACCCCATTTTATCAAGCACCGATTGCAGCAGCATGATTGCCGTACGCGAATCATCAACAACGAGAACGTGCCGGCCGCTCCCTTTTCCTTCAACTTCAGTCATGGCGACAGTTGAGAGATCCCGCTCTATGCCGACAACACTGGACAGAATAGTTTCAATATCCAGCAGCATGATCGCCTCGCCACTATCCGCATAGGCAATTGCGACCAGAGACAGGGCATTTACGCCTTCAGGTTTATGGATATCAGTCCAGCTGCGCGTCAGCAGCGTATCCGGGGCGTGAATAACAAAAGCCGTCAGGCTGCGGTTATATTCACAGATAATTATATACGCCAGTTCATCATTGAACTCTTGCGGCGACAAACCGATCGCCTCGGACAGGTCGATAACCGCCAGGGCGTTGCCGCGAAAGTCGAGCGCCCCCTTAACCGCCGGATGAGCATTGGGCATACGGTCTATTCTGTGCGGGCACTCAATTATTTCGATGATTTTAAATACGTTGATACCGTAGAGCTGGTTATCAGTTAACCGAAAGGTAAGCATCTCCATCTGGTTTGATTGAGCGAGATTGGAGCGCTGGAGTGCTTCGTCGAGTGATGTTGCCATGGCAGCCTCCGGGATTCAGAATCAAGGTTTTGTTTTCAGCTACATAGTCTCAGTACTTCCGGCGCAATATTCTGCAGCGGCATAACCTTATTGACGCCGCCAAGCTTGACCGCCTCGTGCGGCATCCCGTAGACCACGCAAGACGCCTCGTCCTGGGCGATGGTAACGGCCCCGGCGTCAAACATCTCCTTCATCCCGTGGGCCCCGTCATCACCCATCCCGGTCATGATGACGCCGACCGCATTTTTACCGGCATAGCGGGCAGCAGAACGGAACAACACATCCACTGATGGTCGATGGCGGGAGACGAGTGGACCGTCCTTGATCTCGACATAATAGCGGGCTCCGCTCCGCTTCAGCAACGTATGGTGATTACCGGGTGCTATCAGTGCCCGCCCGCGCACGACCGTATCATTATCCTGAGCTTCCTTGACCGTCACACGGCAGATCGAATCCAGGCGTTTGGCAAAGGCGGCGGTAAAATTCTCCGGCATATGCTGCACGATGACGATCCCGGGGGTGTCTTCGGGAAGAGCTTCCAGGAAAACCCTGAGCGCCTCGGTACCGCCGGTTGACGCCCCGACCACAACGACCTTCTCAGTGGTCAGGATCATCGCCTTGGTATTGGGCTTTTCCATGATGACATCAGCGCTGTACTTGGGCGAAACCTCCTTCATGGTCCGCATCGCCCGCAGTGGTCCCAGACGGGCGGCGGCGGCGCCTTTAACCGCATCGCAGATGCGCGTTCTGGATTCCTCAATAAACTGCTTCGTGCCCATTTTAGGTTTGGTAATGATATCGACCGCACCATATTCAAGCGCTTTCAGAGCCGTCTCGCTACCGCTCTCGGCCAGACTTGAGCACATCACAACCGGGATAGGATGCTGACTCATCAGCTTCTGCAGAAAAGTCAAACCGTCCATGCGCGGCATCTCGACATCCAGCGTAATGACATCCGGAACAACCGTCCTCATCCGCTCTGCGGCCAGGATCGGGTCAGCTGCGCTGCCTATGACCTCAATCTCAGGGTCAGAATTGAGAATATCGCATAACGTCTGACGGACCAGGGCAGAATCATCAATTATCAGGACTTTAATTTTCTTCATGATTTCACATCCTCATCACCATGGTGCATGCCGGAGCGCATGTGACGCACAAAAACATCCCCACTACGCGTACAAAAAAAGAGCTTTCGCCCCCGGT
>JAQUIT010000029.1 GCA_028681335.1 Desulfuromonadaceae bacterium
CCTTGACGCTCTTAAAACCCGTATTGCTTCTTTGGAACAAACCATTAACAGCGATGCGAAAGTCAAGCTGCTCTGGGAAAGATTGCAGAACCTGCAAGAGCAGGACAGGCAAAAATTAATTACAGATCTACGTACCTTAAACTACTGGTACCCGGTGAAGAAGCTGGGGATGCAGATGATCTTCCTGTTGCCGCTTTTTGTGGTTTTTTATGCCTGGAACAGCACAAGCATCAGGAAAAACCGCGGACTCCAGACCCTGGTATCTTCGCATCTGCTGGGAATCTCATTCATTCCGATCCTCTGCAAAATCACCGAAACGGTTTACGATATCATCCCCAAGACGTTATTGAAAAAACTCATCGACCTGCTCGAGTCACTCAAGCTCGTGGCGATTTGGCACTATCTCGTCATTGCAGTCGCAATAGCAGCAGCGCTGTTACTGATCTATATTTTTCAGAAGAAGCTTTTTTCACACGAAAAACTTATCGAACGCAGGATATCAAAAGGC
Organism: Desulfuromonadaceae bacterium; assembly: GCA_028681335.1. GTDB lineage: Bacteria > Desulfobacterota > Desulfuromonadia > Geobacterales > Pseudopelobacteraceae > JACRCG01. The sequence goes on from JAQUIT010000029.1 coordinate 509, forward strand.
GAATGCCAGCACTGCGGGAAACATCTGCCTGCCGGATCTGCAGCCTGCCCTTTCTGCGGATTTGTGCAATTCAAACCTTGCAGCAGGTGCAACAACCTGATGCATGTCAAAGGGAAGTTCTGCCGCGAGTGCGGGCATAAAGCGGTGGAGTGAATCCTCACAATATACTGAACGTGCCGGTCCACGTGTCTACGACATAAGCCATTTTAAGTACTTAGCGACGTTTTCTCACATTAAAAGTTGATTCTACAATCGGTGCGAACAAAGGGTTTTGGAAGCTATGTGGCAGTTTTTTTTAAAAGTCTAATAAGACATTTAAGACCTCCTAACATTTATTTTAGAGACATACAGTACATTTATTAGTATATCAGATAGCATGCACCCCAGTAGCTCGCAGCCCCAGCAAACTACGAAACGGAGTATTCACACCATGCACTGTGACACCAAGCCGGCAGAACTCTGTAAGCTCGTCTCCGAGCTGAGCATGTCCGACACCTCAGGTTGTGATCTTGACCCTCTGCTTGAACGGCTTTTCAAAATACTGCAGAAAGTGCCATCATTTCGTTTTATGCCCAAGGGCGCCATCATCATGTTCAATCCGCAAAATGACCCGGTACGGGTGGCGCATTATGGTTTGAAACCGGATTGGATGAGCAGTGATAACAATGATGAACTCAAGGATTTTCGTACACCGTTTTATGAACAGGCTTGTATCGTCCCACTCTCTGCTGCCGGTGCCCATCAGAGCAGCACCTCACACATATGTGTTCTTCCCCTGGCTAATAATCAGCAGCCTTTTGGCCAGGTTTTACTGTTTACCGATCCTGCCTGGACTACTCCAACACCTCATGAGCTCGAATTTCTATCCGATCTCTCTTTTGCCTTATCAAACAGCATCAACCGTTTTATGCTGTACTCAGCCATGCATATGCGTGATATGGAGCTGGAGGATGCCCATACCGAGGGGATGCAGCGGCTTGGTACCGCATCGGAATACCGCGACAATGAAACCGGCATGCATGTCATGCGCATGACCAATTTTGCCTGCTCCATTGCAAAGTCTATGGGGCTTTCAGACGAGCAGCGGGAGATCCTGGCAATTACCGCACCGATGCATGATGTTGGCAAAATCGGTATTACCGATGCCATTTTGCTGAAACCCGGCAAGCTGACAAATGAGGAATTTGATACCATAAAGAGCCATACCGAGATCGGCGGACGTCTGCTGAAAGGCTCTGACTCAATGCATGTAAACGCGTGTGAAATTGCACTCTGCCACCACGAAAACTGGGATGGCAGCGGCTATCCGGCGGGGCTCAGGGGGGAAGAGATACCGGTGCTTGCCCGGGTATGTGCAGTAGCTGATGTCTTTGACGCACTGATGTCTGACCGTCCCTATAAGGATGCATGGACGCTGGAAAAAACCGTCGACTTTATCTGCAGCGAAGCTGGAGGCAAGTTTGATCCTGCTGTGGTGGTTGCCTTTGAAAAGGCTTTGCCGGATATCCTGCGCATACGGGAGCTTTACCGGGATGAAGTCATTGACCCATCCCAGATACTGCATCTGCCTGAACAGCCATATCATGAGGATCGCTGGATATGCTGGGACGAATCCCTGCGGGTCGGCATTGACGCAATTGATGAACACCATCGTTATCTGTTTGATCTGGTAAATGACCTGATTGACGTAGTTGCCAACAAGCTTGGAGCCCGGGAGCTGTCACGTGTGTTGAAGGCCCTTTTCCAGTACGCAGCGATTCATTTTAAGGCTGAAGAGCGGATGATGAAACAGTATGCGTATAAACGTCAGGACATCCAACAGCACCAGCACCACCTTTTTGTTGAGCGGATGCAGAAACTCCAGGAAGAGTTGCGTCATAACCCGTTTGTCGCCCAGTTTGAGATTCTTGCCTATCTGCGTGACTGGTTGTTCACTCATATCAGGGATGAAGACTCGCAACTCTCCGCTCTGGCCTGGTAGATTGCGTGTTGGTGGTGTCGAACAAAGTCAACCAGACAACAGATATAAGTCTCATTTTAGCCTTAATAACGATTATACTGGAATCAATTACACCCAAACAGCACCATGAGGCGAGCACTACCATGATTAACCGACTTAAGAAAATTGACCTTCTGCTTGAAAAGTTTGAACGGGTAATCGACCGGGTTTACCCCGACACTCCCCCTCCCCCTGACTTTGCACAACATATCGCATTCCGCTGGGAGCGGATTGCTGACGGAGGGCGCCTGACTCCTGTTGTTCACCCGCACATGTTTGACCTTAAAGATCTGGTTGGAATTGATGACATATTGAACGAGGTCGTGCGTAATACGAGCCAGTTTGTAGCTTCCCTGCCGGCAAACAACGTGCTGTTGTGGGGTGAGCGGGGGTGCGGCAAGTCATCTCTTGTCAAAGGACTGCTGAAACAGTTTGCTCACCAGGGACTGCGTATGATCGAACTTAAACGCTGGGATATCATGTCCCTGCCGATCATTACCGCTCAATTGCACGATGAACCGTACCGTTTTATCCTCTTTTGTGATGACCTGGCTTTCGACGATGGTGAGGGCGACTTTCGTGTTCTTAAAACATTACTCGATGGTGATATTGAGGAACGCCCCGCAAATATCCTGATATATGCCACGTCCAATCGCCGTCATCTGATGCCGGAGCGAATGGAGGATAATTCAGGGAGAATCGAAATACACCCGGAAGAAGCCGTCGGAGAAAAACTGGCCCTGGCAGACCGCTTCGGTATTACCTTGGGATTTTATTGTCTCGATCAGGTAGAATATTTGGCAATTATTCACCATTATGCTACACAGCGTAATCTTGATATTAGCGAAGAGGATCTGCATAAAAAGGCTCTGCAATGGAGCCGGGATAATGCCAGACGCAGTGGCAGGTCAGCCCGGCAGTTTATAGATGATCTTGAAGGACGGCTCAAGTTGGAAAAGCCGCAGTTGACGTAGGTGCACTACGCTTGGAATCAGGTTTACATTATCCACCGCGTATGGGGTTAGAATATGTTGTTTCGTTTTGTTGTCGGCCTGTTATGTACGCTCATTTCCACCGTTACTTTATGCTCTGCGGCGGTTAGCAGCACGGCACCGTCCACCATAAACCTGAGTGTTGATGCCAACACTGCTGATTTGAGTCGCATCCTCAACCAATCTTTACAGAAAGATCTCTACAAGGGGAAAGGTGCTTTTGGCGCCTCTGTAGAGGTGATACGGACCGGGCCGGCGGTCATAACCGCCGCGAATGATTTTATATATATCTCACTGCCGGTGCAGTTATCGTTTGGCTACGGCATGTTCACGTCTCTGCCACTTAAAACGGATCTTCACTTCAAGGCTAAAATAACCCCTACTACCGATTGGCGGCTTAAAACTGAACTGTACTATACCGGACTTTCCGATGGGCTCGCAGAATCAGTTAACCTAGGGCCTCTTTCGCTGAAGCCGCGAACCCTGGCCGACGGTGTTACGCAACCGCTGCAAAAACTGCTGGCACCGATTATTGACACAAAAATCAACGAATCCGTCAAACTACGGGAAAAAATTGCGCCGCTCTGGCAGAGCGCTTTTACCCCGGTGCTGGTTGACAAGAAATTCAGTGCGTGGTTGAAACTGGCACCGGAGAAGGTCGTGCTTGGTCCCTTGCAAGCGGCAAATAACCGGCTGCACTTTGCCGTCGGCCTTGTTACCGCTGCTGAAATAACTATTGGGCCAAAGCCGACGGCAGTACCGGCACGGCCATTACCGGCGGCACAGCAACTGAGCGCGATAGACAACCAGTTCCACATCCGCCTCGGCACTGATATCTTCTTCACCGATTTTGTGACGGCACTTAATCCGCTGTTGTTGAACCAGACCTTCGGTGATGAGAAGAAAATTACCGTTCGCAGCTTTACCGTTAAGGGTGAAGACGGGAAGCTTGTGATAACATTGACCTCAACAGGCGATTTTGATGGTGAACTGACATTGATTGCCAAGCCGGTGTATAATCCACAGCTCAATGTACTCTCATTCGAGGATGTTGACTTTGACACGAAAAACGCCGGACTTTTCATCGGTGTCGGCAGCTGGCTCTTTAGCGGTGCTATCCGCGATACGATCAAAGAGAAGTTGAATAGCTCTATTGTCAGCCAGCTTGAAAGCGTGCGCCTGAAAGCATCTTCGGCCTTAGTCGGCGTACCGCTCGGCGAACACGTTCTTCTTTCCGGCTCAGTCAACTCATTGAAGCTCGGCGAAAGTGTTGTTGCAAATGATCGGCTGTCAATTCAGGTTCTTGTTGAAGGGGCCTCAAACATCAGCTTGAGATAGGGCCGACATACTTCACAAGAGCGGTCCGCGGCATGTCCTCTTCGGCCACAATCCACGCCACTCGAGATACAATCACATGATCTGCCCAAAATGCACATTCGAACAGCCGGACAGCTCCACGCAATGTCTTCGCTGCGGCGTCATCTTCGCAAAACTACACCCGGCGCAAGTCAGCCATGAGACACATTCTGCTGACATTCCTATGGGAGATCAAGGCATTGAAAATGGCCGGCTGACCGGCACAATACCAGATGTGCTAAGCGAGACAAATCTGCTACACCTGGCAGGAAGAGCTCTCATATGGGTGCTGCTACTTGCCTGGGGCGTTAAGTTTATCTTCACACCGGTAAGCGGCGAAGCCTTTTTCGCATCGTTCATGCACCTGGTTAACCTCCCGTTTCATGAAGCCGGCCATGTCATCTTCTCCCCCTTCGGACGTTTTATTCAGGTGCTTGGCGGTACACTCGGGCAGTGGCTCATTCCGCTTATTGTGACGATCTCCTTTGTCGTCAAAGCCGACCGCTTCGCCGCATCGGTCGGCCTCTGGTGGCTCGGCCAGAGCTTTATGGATAGCGCCCCCTATATGGATGATGCCCGGGCCGGACAGTTGATGCTGATCGGTGGCGTGACCGGGAGCGAAGTGGAAGATTATCACGACTGGGAGATCATTCTGACCCGCCTCGGTTTGATGCAGTACGACCATGTGATCGCGCGGATATCGTTTGGCTGCGGGGTGTTGTTGATGCTTACGGCGCTTGTCTGGGGTGGGTGGGAACTGAACCGCCAGTATCAGGCACGGCGGCGTTTGCGTGTATGAACCTAAAAAACAGCTGTCCACAGATTAGCGCAGATAAAACCCAACAGCTATTAAAAAGTCTATACCTACGGTTAAACTAAGTTGGCTTAAGTCGCTGATATATCTTCTCTTTGTCTGTTTACATCTGTGCTAATCTGCGGACCAGCGGCTGTTAAGCTGTCCGGCACTTCGCGCACCTCAACTGGCGACTCGACGAAAGATCAGCCAGCCGCCGGCCATCAGAAGGGAGACGCCGATCATGCGGCTTGAATCCAGCGGGATATGGCGGCCGCCGAACAGGCCGAAGTGATCCATTATCACACCGGTGGCCAGCTGTCCGGCGATGATGGCAGCCATGGCGGCAGCGGTGCCGATCCGCGGCACCACAAATATCGTCATGGTGACGAAGAAAGCTCCCATCAATCCTCCTGTCAACTCCCACCACGATGCCCCGGCAATCCCCCGTATGCTTCCCCGTCCGACCAGCAGCACCAGCATAAGAAGTGCAACAGTACCTATGGCAAACGAGATGCAGGAACTCTCCAGCACACCGACGAAACGTGCCAGACGGGCATTTATTGAAGGCTGTACAGCAATCATAACGCCGCCGCAGAGCATCAGCAGGTAGAGGATGTAGTTGTTCATCGTGAATCTCCTTTGTTTTGGCACTCACCTGAGAGCCACTATAGCGTTGCCGGTTCAAAATGTCACAGAGAGAAATATCTGAAGACCGTACAAGCTCGTTTCTTTTTACCGAGGCACATAACATGATGATGCCCCATACATAAAGTGCACACCATAAAAAGTCAAGCCATGCAGCCTGTTACATTGCCAGACCTATTTCCTTAATGATGTCACACCATTATAACCTGATTCCGACCTGGCACACTCCCTGTAATACGTTTGGCACACCGTAACCAAACGTTGCATGGAGGATGTCATGGAAACCTTCTTTTTGAAACTGGCTGTCGCCGTTATTCCGCTGTTTGTCCTGGTTGCTTCGGTCACCATCATCTCAGACATCGTTTCGTGTCCAGCTTGCCGCTCACTCGTGTGGCACCGCCGCCGTCGCACTATCCTGCGCACACTGGCAGGCGGCGTGGTTCAGCGACACTGAGAAGTTTGTACGGCTGGTATATGTGCAAGCCTAACTTTATTAAGTTATGCACAGGAATATGCAACTTAATTCAGAAAACTGTGGTAGAACAGTGCCTGAAAAAAACATGCCGGCTGAGGCGAATAGCAACCACCAGCTGTGGAGTCATACCATGAAACGGACATTACTGCTCATTACCACCCTGCTCACGTTTGCACTATCTCTACCGGTTCAGGCAGCCGATAGCTGCAGGCAGCACCTGATTGAGAGCCATGGCACGACGCGGGAGATGGTGGAACTCTCGCTGAAAAACGAGGTTGCCGCGTTCCGCACTCTTGCAGAGCGGGCCCTGACCTTACGTGCGGAAACCATAAAAGTCGGTATGAGCATCAAAAAGAAGATGGACAACGGCAAACCGCTGAGCGGGGACGATATCTCCATGATCAATATCGGCATCAACGAACATCTATCCCTGCGCGAAGAGCTGCTGCGCGTAGCAGAATCCCACGAATGCTGGCTGGATGGCTCAGAGAAAGAGTTGGCCCGCCAGGGAATCTCCCCTGAATCGCGCCTGACCGGGGTAATGCTGTCTCTGTCATCAGCCATGCTGCTCTATGATAACTATCTGTTGGCGGTTTCGCTCTTTGAGGGTGACAGCAAACTGCGCCGCATCCTCAACGAGCGCGACCCCGGCTATGCCGTCACCAGTGCCGCCCTGGCCAGGGTGACGGTCAACTATAACTCGATCAGCAACCGGGCACGGGTACGCAAGGCGATCAAGTTTTATGAGCACGAGTCGGCCCGTTTCAAAACCGCGCTGGCACTGAACCCTGACAACAGCTACCTCAGTCTGCTGATAGCCCAGAGCCCGTCTACTACCATGGTAAAGAACTGGTCTCCCTTCTATGTAATTGGGCGCAAACTCGGTTTCCTCACCGGCGTGACCACCGATACGCTCAGCGGTATGGAGCGTGACGGAGTCAGCCTCTTCAGCATGGTATTCGGCAACGCCGTTGGACTGATTGAGACCCGCAAGGGGAAGCTGTATCATAACGGAGAGGTTCTTGCCGATGTAAGCGGCTCTCTACGAGCGGGTGATATCCTGCTGGAAAAGACCCCCTTCCGCCTGACTGACAAGCTGATACCGGGCTATTGGGGACATGCGGCCGTCTGGATCGGCACCGAGGCAGAACTAAAGGAACTTGGTATCTGGGACAACCCGCTGGTTGCACGCTACCATGACGAGATTCGTGAAGGGCGGTTGGTAGTGGAAGCGCTCCGTTCAGGAGTTGAAATGAATACTATTCAGCATTTTCTCAACATTGACAGCATCGGCATTCTGCGCAGACAGGACCAGAGCCGGGAAGCTCGCGCAACTACCGTCATCCAGGCGTTGCGTCAGGTAGGAAAACCGTACGATTTTAATTTTGACGTGGAGTCAAAGGAGCGGGTCTACTGCTCCAAACTGGTCTACTTGAGTTACAGCGGTATCGATTGGCCGACCAAAAGATCATTGGGGCGCACCACCTTCACCCCTGATGACGTGGCGGTAAAAGCAGGCCGAAACGGTGGCCTGCAGCTGGTAAAATTCTATCATGACGGCCGACGGGTGACTGATTCGCCTGAATTGCGCATGGCTGAATTGATGGGGACAGCTCTCGCCAGATAAAACCTGGCGGGCAATCTAGTAACAAAAATGTCCTTAGAAACAGAGAAGCCCCCATCTCGCATTTCAAGATGGGGGCTTCTCTGTTTCGTACCAATTGGATTACTTGAAATAATTTAAACCGGACTGAATTGTATTCACACCGGATGCAACGAGCTACAGCACCCTTCGGCCCTGCATAAGGCGCACGATAATCACAATAATCGCGACCACCAGCAGAATATGGATCAGGCCGCCCATTGTAAAAGAAGTAACCATTCCTAACAGCCAGAGCACTATCAGAACCATACAGATTGTCCAGAGCATAATATTCTCCTTTGTCACTACGATTGTCAGCAGCAAAAGCCACTGCAGTTCAACTATTATGTCCCTTTTCAGACGAACCAACACCCGCCGGAATGAACCAATATTCCATTTCCAGCTATCACGGTCAAGTACGCGTTACACTATTTAACAACCTGATTATTCAAGCAACACCTCCTCACATTACGTTTCTTATGATGGTAAAGAGCAAGTACCACGCCAGAAAAATACGCCGCTGCATTTATCACAACCACCTAAAATACAAAAGTAATAAGAGAGAGCGATTCATGTGAACACAATACCTCTCCGTGTAACCCGTCATACGATACGTAAATGTCATATATGACGGGGGACACGGAAATATAACAACATTCCTCCTGCACATTTGCCATCCCCACTGCAGGGATGGTTGTCTCTTTACGGTCCTGCTAGTGTCCCAATCTCTATGAAACATCCATCAGCACAGCGTTTACGAGTCACTCCGTAGTAATGGGATCGCGGCGTCAATCCCAGGCCTTGTGTATGGCACGTTAATTGCCAATAAGCTGATGACAGAACATGTGCATTGCCATGGTTTCTGCTAAATCGAATCATTATCCAAAAGGAGAAATACCATGAAATCCAGTACAAATGACCAGGTGCAAGGAATAATCCACGAAGTGAAGGGCACAGCAAAGGAACTTGCAGGAATTCTGGGCGATAACCCTGCGCTGGAAAATGAAGGAACGGATGAAAAGATTGCCGGCAAAGTTCAGGAAAAGATTGGCCAGATCAAAAAGGTTCTGGGGAAATAGCGGCAGGTTTCAGGGATCACATAAGTGATAGATGTAACAATAAGCAAAGGAGACCGCGTATGAGAGTCGTACATTCCATAACCATTACAGCTGCAGCTATGACGCTGCTGGCGTTCAGTGCGCCAGTTGTTAATGCTGAAACAAACATGGACAGCCGCATCGAATCATCTGCAAAACAGACGTATGTTTTTAAAACCTATCTTCAGAACGATGACATCAAAATCCAATCCAAGGATGGTGCCGTTACATTGACGGGAGTCGTCTCCGAAAACTTCCACAAATCATTGGCACTGGAGACCGTAACCGGTCTTCCCGGAGTCAAAAGCGTTGAAAACAAACTGGAAGTCAAAGATGCATCTCCCACCACAAACTCGGATGCGTGGCTCCGTGACAAGGTGAAGGTCGCACTTCTGTTTCATCGCAGCGTGAGCGCCACCAAAACCGAGGTTGAAGTCAAGGACGGCATCGTGACTCTGCGGGGCACGGCTACCAGCCAGTCACAAAAAGAATTGACTGCTGAATATGCCAGAGATGTCGAAGGAATCAAAGACGTCAATAATGAGATGACAGTATTTGAAAGCCCTAAAAATACGCACCGAACAGTAGGAGAAAAGATCGACGATGCTTCAATATCTGCACAGGTCAATATGACATTGCTAAACCATCGTTCGACGAGTGTCCTCAACACTACGGTCAAGACAAAGCGAGGCGTCGTTACAGTTGGCGGTAAAGCAAAGGATGCGGCCGAGAAAGATCTGGTCACTAAACTCGTTACCGACATAAACGGTGTTAAAAGCGTAAGAAACCGAATGACAATCAAGTAGACAGAAAGAAGAGCGCATCGTGGTACGCCCTTCTTCTCCTCAGCCAATTCAAGGTACATAAGGATACAAATGGACAGAGTAGGAATCGGCTGCAACTATGAAAGACAACCCTTCTGGAAGGTGGCACTCAGCGTACCGTTGATCTATCTACCGATAATCACAACCGTACCGTTCGTGATTATCGGAATTTTTCTGGTTAAAACGCATTTGAAATACGTCGGTGGGATGGACATTAAATCGTATTGGGATTTCGTCCCTGCCTGGCAGTCTCACCGCTATAAAAACACTGAACAGCCAACTATCAATGTTTCCCGATTCCATCTGGCCCACTACAGAATATTCTGGGTAGTAAACTGCAAGCACTATTGTCCAATGAGTGTGGCGCTCTTCAGCTATGCTGCGTATCTGGTTAAAATAGTGGAGAACTGGTGGTGCCCGTTTGCTCACAACCGTATGCAGAACTATACTGATGGCGCCATTGACATGTCTTTTTGGCACGTTGATCCGGAGGAGCTCATAAAACTGGATCAAGCCGACAAAAACAACCCTATCTGGAATGAAAAAGCTGAATTGGATTAAATCAGTAGTACTCTTAATACAGGCCGCTCTTATGAGGCATGCTCCCACAATCAGTGCCTTTGATTTATTACCTGCATGGACTACAAAAAAACAATACTATGGCTTTAAAACGCTAAATATCGGTCAATTACATCACACGTCTTAACGTATCACTGCAGCAGATTACACAAGCAATTGTCTTTACAAAGCTGAGGAGTTGTAATGAACATCGACAATGGCAACAGCACGTCTGCAAGAGACAAGCTACGCAGACGTGCTGAAGAGTGCCTGCTAAAGAAAAAGTCACAATCTGATTCACTACTAACAAGAAAGGCGACTCAACGACTCGTTCACGAGCTTGAGGTCCATCAGATAGAGCTTGAAATGCAAAACATTGAGCTCATTCAGGCAAGAAATGATGTTGAGACCGCTCTGAACAGTTACGCTGACCTCTACGATTTTGCCCCGGTTGGCTATCTTACCCTCGACAACAACAGGAACATCCACTCAGTCAATCTTGCCGCCGCCAGCCTCCTTGGTGGGGTGCGCTCCCGATTGATTGGTCGGCGCTTCGAACTATTCATTGCTGTTCAGGATCGTCCCATTTTCTCCGGTTTCATTCGGTCGGTCCTCGCCAGCCAGATCAAGGATTCGTGCGAAGTGGCACTCCTGAACGAGGTTGGCCATACCGTTGTTGTGCAGATAGAAGCGATGGCCACCGCTTCGGGCCAGGAAATCCGCCTGGTCATGATCAACATCAGTAAACGAAGGCTCATTGAGGATAAACTTACCGGAAAATGTCAGGAACTTGATGAACTTAACAACTCTCTTGAGGAGCGTATTACCCAGGATATTTCTGTTCTACGCCAAAAGGACCAGATGCTGATTCTACAGGGGCGCCGAGCAGCCATGGGCGAGATGATCGGCAATATTGCTCACCAATGGCGACAGCCACTAAATGTGCTTGGCCTCAATATTCAGGAGCTATTAGTGGTCTATGAGTCAACGGAATTCAACAAGGAATATCTTAAAAACAGCGTCAGCAAATCCATGGAATTGATCATGCACATGTCACAGACTATCGACAGCTTCAGGGATTATTTCCACGAGGATAAGGAAAAGGTGACTTTCAGTGTTAACCAGGAGATCGACAGGACACTCTCCCTCATCAAAGACAGCTTTCTGGACCTGAAGGTCAACATTGAGCTCCTTATGGATGACAATCCAATGATCAACGGTTTCCCCAATGAATATACCCAGGTCATCATGAATATCCTGATGAACGCTCGGGATGAACTGGTCCTGCAGAATATTGCTGATGCCGTGATTTCTATCCACTCATTTACAGAGCAAGACTCTTCGATTGTTACCGTTACCGACAACGGCCACGGTATCTCCAGCGATATTATTGACAAGCTCTTTGATCCCTATTTCACCACCAAGGGGCCGGACAAAGGGACGGGGATAGGACTTTTTATGTCGAAGACCATCATCGAAAAAAACATGGGTGGACGGCTAACAGTACGCAACACGGGAAGTGGTGCGGAGTTCAGGATCGAGGTCTGATATGGCAACTGTCCCGCAAATGCTGCATGATGGGTACTATTAACCATCATGAATATACGATCGAATGCATATCGGATGACGGTGTGGCTCTTCAGCTTTTTGCTGCGAGTGGTGCGCGGGTTCATGCGCAACCAGGGGCTGCTGTTGTCCGCCGCAGTCGCCTATTACACCCTGCTGTCAATCGTGCCTCTCTCTATCATCGGCCTGATTGTACTGACTAATTTCATAGAAGAGCAGCAGTTGATTCATACCTTGTCGATGTATCTGGAAATGATAATCCCCGGCTACGCGGCGACGTTGACCGAACAGGTGCGGGCATTTCTTGAATACCGTAAGGTGGTCGGCATCGTTGGCTTTCTCAGTATGCTGTTTTTCAGCTCCACCGCTTTTTCAATGCTTGAAAGCGCCTTGTCGGTAATCTTTATTCAGAGCACCAGAATTAAACGCCATACGTTTCTTATCTCCGCGATTATTCCCTATCTGTTTATTGTTGTCATGGGCATTGGTATCGTACTGGTATCGCTTATCGTCGGCGCTCTTGAGACACTTGAAAGCGGAGACTTTGCAATCCTTGGCTGGGGACTGAACCTTGGAGGCACTACCGGTACGGCGCTGTATATCCTGGGTTTAGTTGGTGAAGCGCTGATGTTCACCTCCATTTATCTCGTAATGCCTCCGGTAAAGGTCAGGTTTAGTCATGCACTGACAGGTGGGATTATCGCAGCAGTATTATGGGAGATAACCCGCCGGGTGATGGTCTGGTACTACTCGTTTATATCCATGATAAATGTCATTTACGGTTCTATCACCATAACGGTGGTGGCACTGCTCTTCATAGAGGTTGTTGCCATTATCCTGCTCCTGGGAGCCCAGGTCATAGCAGAGCTTGAACACATAAAGGACGAAACTGATTGTAAAGAAATCCCGGGGTTCAAGACCTGATGTTCTGAGTAGTAGCTTTATTTATATACTTCCAAAGAGACAACACACCCCAAGACTGACCGCAGTCCACCAGATATAACAGTTATGCCAGACATGACAGCTTTTCCTTACGGCTTCCCCCTTCTGTTCCTTGTTGTTTTCATATTTTATCAGCATATTCAGTAAATTACACGAGTCATAGCCAGCCCACGGCTATGGCACGTTAATTGCGATATATCTGTTTAGCAGAAAATGAGCAGCGGTGTTGATACTGCATACTAAAATCGTAACCAGAAAGGAAACTACCATGAAATCAAGCACAAAGGACCAGGCAGCAGGCACGTTCCACGAAGTGAAGGGTACAATCAAGGAGATCGCCGGAAAATTGAGCGATAATCCTAAACTGCAGGCTAAAGGCACTGTTGAAAAGATAGCCGGCAAAGTCCAGGGAAAGATCGGCCAGATTAAAAAGGTTGTGGGGAAGTAGCGCATTAAATAAAACGCAGCAGTAGAAACTTGATTGTTCTGTATTCATATTTTTAAAAATTGAGGCACAGAATCAGGTTTATTTATGCCTGCCGGTACACACTTAAACAGCAAGGCAGAGGAAGGAGGATAAAATGGGATTCATTATAGCAGTGTTGGTGGTGATAATTCTGGTGATCGTAATCTTGAAGTTAACATAAGAACATTATTGATTAACCTTCCAGTCAACAGAGTACTGTTTACAATGAGTGGGGCTCTGCCCCGCTCAACATACTCAATCTTTCCGGTACAACAGGACATGATTCATGCAAATAAAAATTCAAAATCTTACCAAAGTCTACAGTGAAAACAGGGGACTACATCCGGTAACTCTTGAGGTTAAAAAAGGTGAACTGATTGCCGTCATCGGCCATAACGGCGCGGGCAAATCCACTCTGTTGAAAATGCTGGCAAGCTGGCTTCTCCCAGACAGCGGCCGCGTGCTGGTAGACGGCATCAACCTGAAAAACAGGCTGGATGTTGTGAGGAAAATCGGGTTTGTCCCGGAAACCCCCAATCTGTTCGATTTCTTTTCCGTTGAGTACAACCTGAAACTGTTTGCGCGCCTGTTTCATGCGCCTTCCGGACGGATTGAGGAAATCCTGCAGGAGTTTGATCTTCTTCCCTTTCGCAACAGCAAGGTACAGGAGTTATCAAAGGGGCTACGGCAAAGGGTAAGCATCGGGCGCTCGCTATTAGCCGACCCTCCCCTGCTCCTTTTTGATGAACCGACCTCAGGACTGGACTTTGAGATGACGAAAGAGATCTACAGACTGCTGCGTGATTTTCATGCATCGGGAAAAACCATCGTCTTCACCTCCCATCGCCCCGAAGAGATAAAAACTCTTGCAACCCGTGTAATCATGCTCCATCAGGGCCATGTGCTGTTCGACGGTTCACCTCAGGAATATTTTCAGTCTGACGTTTATACTTCAACGAGCCTGCCATGCTGAGAAACATCATTACGCTGACGCTGAATGATCTGGCCATCGCTTTTAAGAACAAAACCTTCTTTCTGATTATTTTTATACCGGTTTTTGTTTTCTTCTCTTTAAAGCTGGTAGACATGTCGTCTGCAGAATTCAAGAAAATCAATATCGGGCTCATTCAAGCAGAAACCTATGCGCCGGTGATCCTGCAAACCATCACTTCTGCCGATAAGATATTTACTGTTTCACAGGTATCTGATGAAGCTGAAGGTAAAAGACTGGTAAGAGAAAAAAGAATCGACGGCCTGTTGGTTCGCTCTGAAAAAGATAAGGGGAGTGTTGCTCTTGTCGTCGTGAAAAAAGAGTCGCTACAAACTCTCTCAATCGTGGAGAGCTTTTCCGCATTACAAAAGGTGGCAGAGGGAAACAACAAGAACTGGATTTCCGACATCAAGACGCTTCAGGAAGGGGGGATTCAACAGCAAACACTCCCCACCTGGATTCTCATGCTGGTTTTACTGGTCGGTTTCATTATTATGCCTGCGCAAGTTGCCGAAGAAAAAGAGAAAAAGCTGCTGCTCGGACTTCTGCAAACCCCCATGCGGGAGATTGAGTGGCTCAGTGCCAAGGTGCTGACCGGCATGCTGTTAATACTGACAGCGGTTCTCTCCCTCCATCTGCTGGGAGCATTCAAGCCCGGAGATATCCTGAGTTACGCCGCATTTATTGTGGCCGGCAGCTTCTGCTTCAGTTCGTACGGCATTTTACTGGGGTTTCTCTGTCGCAATCAGGCCAGTGCCAGAACTCTGGGAGTCCTGTTCTACCTGCCCCACCTGCTCCCCTCTGCGTTATCCGACTTTTCACAGAAACTGACTGCTGTTGCGCCCTTTTTACCTTCCTACCAGTTGTATGAGCCGGTAAAAGCAATCCTGCTCGATGGAGGTAGTCTATCAAATCTGTCTCTGGAATGGACCTACCTCATCGTAGTCGGTGTGGTAACCTTTATCTGCTCTTACCTGCTCATGAAAAGACGCTGGCTGATGTAGAAGATGCTGTAGCGTTTAACGCAGTGCGAAACGAGCTACAGCACCCTTCGGCCTTGAATAATACGCACCAGCACCGCAATAACCGCAACCACCAGCAGAATATGGATCAGGCCGCCCATTGTATAAGAAGTAACCATTCCCAACAACCAGAGCACTATAAGCACCATACAGATTGTCCAAAGCATAACATCCTCCCTTTTACTACGATTGTCAGTAGCATGTGCCACTGTGGTTCAATTTTTGTTCCTGTTGCAACGAATAACGACCCGCCGAAACGAGTCGTTATTCCATCTATCTATTAATTTCCGCTGTACAATTCACTTTTTATTTCACCCAGTGCTGTCAGAACCGTTTGAAGCGACGCATTTAGAGCGGACTTATCTGCAATGTTTTTTTGAGCAACAGGGGTAATAGTCTCAATGCCTTTAGGTGTTAAATCATTCGACAGGTATGATTGTATTTCCTTCATATTTGACAGGTATGCAAGGTAAGTGCTTTTGACTCCTGCCCCGGCAGCGGGAACTCGAGCATAGATAGCGGCCAGTTTACCGCGACGCTCTTCGCTAAGCGTGCTGATCTGAGGATTTTTATACGCGACCCCTTTTGCATTCCACTCTTCAAAATATTCCTTACTGTTTGTTTTCATCTCATCCATCCGCTTGATTAGGCGTTGGCCATCATCATCAAGATTTTTCAGATTGTCTGAATACGTGGTAAAAGTTTTTTTCAGATCTGCGTTTTCCGGGCTGACCAGAGAGTCAAGTGACAAGGACGTGGCATCAATCTGAACGATGACATTTTTGATTTCACTTTCTACCTCCTGTATTGAATCTGAGGTTTTAACGGAGCGGTCCAGGCCGGTGGTTGCACAACCACCGATAAAGGTCGCAGAGCAGAGTAGAAGTGTTACAAAAACGGCTAGCAATTGTTTTCTTGATTTCATGATGATCCCCTTTTGTTACGTGTAAAATAGTTTTATCTATTATCCGTATAGCAAGCGACATGCCACAATCTGAAGTCACACACATATTGATATTTTGCCGTAATAACAGTGGATTATGCTGTCACAAACAACATGAAGCGGTGAATATTTTTTTGCGAGCCTCCGTATTTGGTGGAACTTCAGTATGCTGTGGGTTGTTTCGGTGGAGTGGCACATCTGACTGAATATAATCCAAGGCATCACACACCCTTTTTCCGCATAGTGCCTGACGTTTTTGCAACTACTTCTTCTCAAAATTCGGCAGAATTGAGCTAATAAAAGCATTCTTGAGTATCTGACCGATAATCTGCCAGGTACTGGTTTCCGGGTCTTTCAGCGAACCGGAAATAGTTGCCTTGGTAGCCACCTGTTGCCGAGACCTGTTTTCCAGGATCTTTGCAGCTCCGCCAACCATCATTTCATACGCTTGTCTGGAGAAACTTTTATCTTTGTCTTTGCGTCTGTCGTAAACATTCATGTCCTTAAAAAACGGTTTAAAATAACCGGAGATAGCGTCATCTTTGATACGCAGTTCCGAAACAAGATTAAACGATCCACCGGAAACATCAAAATCGCCGTACGCACGCAACAGATCGTTCATCAGAACCAACTGGGTAGTATCTATCTTAATATGCAGGTTGAGATCAGGGCCCTTACTCTCGGGGCGAAACTCTCCGGTCACATTGGTAGCGCCGCTTCCCATAAACGTGCCATGCAGCAGCATCTTGGCAGGGCCGCGCGATAGTTGGTTGGATAAATTGCTTAATCGGAAATCAGTATCGGCCAGAAAGATGCGATATTTTTTGCCGGCAGTGTTGTTCACTATGCCCAGATTGCACTCGACCAGATTCAATTGATCGAGGGTTATCAGTACATCCGGCTTGTTGCCAAGCTTCTTAACTCTTTTTCCGACCGAGCCAGCTCGTTTTAATTCAGCTGCAGCAGTATTTTTAGAATGTATATAATCAAGCTTCATCCCATGAATGGTCAGTTCTTCCAGGTGTGCAATCTTTACCTTTGGCGCGTACTCGACGTCCCCGAATGCATCAAGAACACCTCCGGTAATTGATAAATTAGCTCGGGCAATTACCGGTTTAAAATAATCGACCGGGACTTTTTCCAGCTTTATGCTGGCCTTGATTCCCGGTATCGGTTCACCCAGAAAGTTTGCCTTGCCGTCGATACTACCGCGCCCATTGCCAAATATTGCCGTTTCGATATGGAAAGTGGACGGATACACCTTGTCGGGCAGGTGTACATTACGAATATTACTCGCTTGAAAATTCAAGTGGCTTAAAACGAGAGGCCTCTTTGGATCCTGATCTATGTAAGTGACACTCGCGTTGTTAATTTTCAGCGAGTTTATTTTAAGAGGATAGATATCCTCTACCGCCTGCTGCCAGCCTCGTTCTTTCAGCGAAACCGTACTGGTCGCCTCATTTTGCAACTGCTGCAGATTGATATGAAGCTTTGGATCGTCCAGAGTGAATTCGGCAAAAATTTTGCCGAAGATGATTTCACGCCAGTGGATACTGGCTTTAATAGAGGGAAAATGGGCAATTGCAGGATCAGGGTGTGCCTGCTGCCTGATAGTTAGTCCGCTTAGAGTGAGCGTAAGGTCCAGTAAGCGGATGTGCAGCCCGGGGAGCGTCGCCGAATAGCCCTTCAGGTCGCGGTTAAGGTTGTTTTCAGTTATTCTGCGCAAGCGTTCATCGATAAAAAAGGATGCCGTGAACAGTACGAGGGCTACAACGGCTGCTGTCCCGAGAAACCAGATGAGCCTCCTTGAAACCGGCGGCTTTCTACGATCAATACGTGGTACCTGTTCTGTATGTTCAATCATGGCACCCCCTCAGTATCCGCTTACGAATCGATAGATCTTATGCTGCTGTTTTCCATGCATTTAGGAACACAGAGGACATTGCGAGCGTTTTAACGCTCACGTGACCACCTCGACGCGAAGCGGCTGGAGAGTCTGGAGATGTATGTCACGCTGCGGGAACGCAATAGAAATATTCTCTTCAGCGAAGCGCTGGTCGATCATGAAGCGGAGATCACTCGCCACAACCAAGGGGTTTGTCTTCGGACCATGTTCGACCCAGAAATAGAGCGCAAAAACCAGGGCGTTATCACCGAAATCCTCTAACATGGCTTCAGGTTGTGGATCTTTCAGAATCTGGCCATGTTCTTTTCCACACTCGACAAGAATGTCACGTACCTGTTTTGTCCGCGAACCGTAAGCGACCCCGACTCGCACAATCCGGCGCAGACAGGTATTGGTGTGAGTCCAGTTGGTTACCTTGTTTTCAAGAAACATCGAGTTTGGAATAACCGTCTCAATGCCATCGAAACCGAGAATGGTCGAGGCCCTGATGTCCACCGTAACAACCCGCCCCACCACGCCATCAACGTCAATGGTATCGCCTACCTTGACATTACGTTCCAGCAGAATCAGGATGCCGCAGATGAAATTCTTGATGAGTGTCTGGGTGCCGAAACCGACTCCGATGGCCAATGCACCGCCCATAAAGGCAAAAACAGTGAGGGGAATGCGCGCAAGATTGAGGGTGATAATTAACAAGATGAAAATCGTAAGCGCCAGTAACCAGCGGCGAATGACATTGGCCTGATGTTCACCGACACGGAAGCGTGTAACCAAAATCCGTTGGGCTCTGCGCCCTACATACGCCGCTATAAAGTAACCGGCAATAAAAAGGAGGATTGCACCAACACTCTTGCCGACTGTGACTCCCCGTGACGTGACAACCTTCTGTCCCGCAACCTCCACCGTGTCCTCGACGGCGAACAATTCGAAACGCCACACGTGCTGGAAAATATCGACAAAAATTCCGGCTCCGTTTTTAAACCTGACCGAAAAACTACGTGACTGCTGGACCCGTTCAATATCCTCCAACCACGATTGCCGGTCGAGATCAGCCTGTTCAACGGCTGTTTTCTGACGCTCGGCCAGTTGTCGTTGCAAATGTATCGCCGCAAGCAGATCCAGTTCCACTAGACGTAATGGGCCCCGGACGTCAATTTTGCCCAGCTGTGACTCCTGCTCACGCTCGGCTGCCTGATACAACTCCAGCTGTTGTTGCGTATACTCCAACCAGGGCTTGAGCTGCTCACGGCTTTTGCGAAATTCAGCGATAATAACGCGCTGCTCTTCAGCATCATTTCCCGTTATAGCGGTATAGCGCTTTTCCCATAATGTGGCTGTTGCCTTGTTGATTGCGATGAGTGCCGAGACAATCTCAGTCTCGAAGCGCGAACTTTCAACCCAGGCCAGGGCAGCCCGGTTCCGGGCTTCAAGCTGTGTACGCCGTGCTTCTACCGTAGAAGAATTGTTGCCTGCTCCGTAACGAAGAATGAACGAGCTCAACTCCTGCTGCGTTAGCACCAGTTTGCCCCTGCTGCGTGCATCGCGAACCAGTGCCACTTCCAGTTCCTGTTCAAGGTTTAAGCGGCTCGACTTTAATTTGGTCAGCACCTGGTTCAGGTCTGCCTTGCTGAAAACCATGTTCTTTCTGGCTGTTGCCAATTGCCTTTCCAGCAGTCCGACCTCTATCGCTGCAACTCCACGTCGCTCTCCGATAACCTCATAACGCAAGGCTATCGACACCGCCATGGCGTCGGCATTACGAGCCTTTATCCCTGCAAGTTCCTTTTGCCACGAAGCGGTTAAGTGCTCAGTGGATGACTGAGCCTTCTCAAGTTCGTCGACTGACAGGCGTTCCACTTCATGTGCATGCTGCGCTGCTTCCCCGGATTGTGAGGCCTGTTGGGCAAAAAGCTCCGCGTTTGTGCTGAGTCCCTGCTCCTTGGCACGGACAGTCAGCAGCGAGTGCATTAACTCGTCCACCATCAAAATTGAATAAGGTGGCGGCTCCGGAAAACCGGCCCAGCTCTTTGCTTTTTGTTCGTCAACAGTTCTGCTGCGACGCAATTCTTCTCGTTCATTGATAAGGCTGACTTGGGAGCTGAGACGGGTAACCAGAACATCGAGGAGTCGGTAGCGTTCTTTTACCTCCTGGCGGGAATTGCCGTGTGTTGCAACAAGCGCCTGATCCCGCTCCGTCTCGGCTGTAGTCAGTGCGAGCCGGGTGGTTTTCAACTGTTGCTCGGGACTTACCGCTTCCGGTTCAACCACGCGTTCCTGCTTAGCGCTTTGAGTAATGCTCGACAATGTCGGTAGTTGAGCAAAGGCAGGAGGGCAGACCGCGAGCCATGCCAGCAGCAACACCGGCACGACCGTGGTGAACATCTTTTTCCAAGAGACAAGGAAAGATTTTGTGGGGATGATGAGGTCATTCATGAAATGAAATCCTTAAAGGTTAAGAAAAACTGTACGAAGCAAGTGCACTAGTACTGTTTTACAACCAGATCATTTCTCACTTCTTTGACCCCGGGAACAAGTCCGGCAATTTCTCCAGCTATGTTAGCGTGCTGTTGCGAGTCGACAAAACCGCTTAACTGAACGACCCCTTTGAATGTCTGGACTTCGATCTGCAAGGTTTTCAGTCTTAAATCATCAAATATTCCGGTTTTTATCTTGGTTGTGATGGCGGAATCATCGATGTACTGTCCGGTACTTTCTTTCTTTTGCGTTGCATTGCAACCAAGAAATGCGGTTATCAAACTGAAACAGACCAACAGTTTCGTAATACGCAGTAGTTTTCTCATGTGATACCTCCGTCAGATTATGATTCTGAGGAAGGTAAAGCGCAATTATCACGCCAGAACAAATCAGCAGGCTGAAAAAACATAACAGCCTGATTGTGTAGGCAAAAGGTAATTAGAGCGAGATGATCAGGGGGAAAACTACCGATTGAATCCGTCATACCACACACAACTGTTATATGTGACGGGTCGCGTGAGCACTGAGTCAGGCAATACGTAACTCCGAAAGCGAAGCGCAACTCTCTCCCCCGTCAATATCCGGAACAATGACCAGTTCGAGTGCCGCCACCCCGATGAGGTCAACGATATAGTCTTCTATTTCCCGGATTGTTCCGGGAGGAGCAAACGTATACTGTTGACGCACGACTTCCCGGTAGGAGCGTCCCGCATCCGTGGACCAGCGCAATACAAATTCCTGTGTCCGCGGCAGCACATCCTCGAGAAACACCAGATTAATATGTCTGATATGTAACGGTTCATCAAACAGAAGACGGATTGTCTGTGTGCCCGGCCCCAGTGCCCTCCAGCCGTATCCACCTAAAAGGTTCAATGCCCGCAAGTCTGATTCTTTAGATGCGTTCAAAGCCGATTCGATCGGGTATTCCGGATCCTCGGACGTGAGTTCCGCTCGAGCTGTGTTAATAAGATCCAGCCAATTCTCATCTTGAAGTTCTGCTTCCTGAGGTAGTTCAGTAATCAACGCTTTGCGCATTTGTCGGACTCCTTTGTATTTCATTTTTTTCCATCGATGCTCTTGCATAAGTCTTAGAATTTGACTCCCCCACCCTTGACGGGAGGGGGTTGGGGGGTGGGTGAAGTTACAACACACCGATTTCATGGCAACTCCCCCCGCCAGGGGGGAGAGAGTTTTTTGTGACTTTTGCACGAGGTTCAATCTATAGCTGCTTTGGCGCACTCTCTCGAATTTCCCGCTGTTTTTTTATCTAATTGAAACACACGGGTAGAGCCGCTGACGAATTCGCTCCGTTTACCCTCTACACAGAGGGAAAACGGCGGCTCAGCAGCATCGTGCCCACGAACCGTGAGTGTATCACGTGTCAGCCGCAGATCAAGAGAGTGCCCGCGGTAGCGGATGCGCATGTCGAGGCGTTTCATCTCGAGCGGCAATTCCGGATTGAGCCGCAGAACGTCGCCCCTCACCTCAATACCGGTCGAAACACGCTGTACCTGATCAACCGTTCCCGCCATGGCGCCGAGATGAACCCCCTCCGCAGCGCTCCCCTGCTGTACATCGTTCACATCGCTCTGCAGCGCCTCTGTAAAAAAACCCATCGCACGCGGCCGGTCGGAACGCGCCAGAACCCAGGCATAAACCACACGGCTCAGCGTGGAGCCGTGAGACGAACGGCTGGTATAATAGGCTACATTGCGGGGAATGGTGTCGTAGTCGAAGGGATATCCCATACGCTCGAACAGTTCGCCGATCTCCTCAGCTGAAAACAGGTAGAACAGCATCAGAACATCCGGCTGCTTCGAGAGCTTGTAATGGTTAGCGCTGTCATTCTCCATTTCGAGAATAAGGTCGAGCCGCTGGATATTGTCGTACCTGGTTCGATATCCCTCCCAATCGAGTTCCCGCAGCTTTTCGTACCCCTCGAACTGGCTGATTATTCCATCGTCATGGAAATGAACAAACATCCGGCGACTGATGTCATTCCAACGCTCTATTTCCCCCGTCGACATGCCAAGGCGCGCCGTCAGCTCGGCACGCCGAACATCAGACAACAGATCGAGAACCTCCAAAGCCCTACACAGAACCCAGACCGCCATAATATTGGTATAGGCATTATTGTTGAGACCGGGGATTGCGGAACCCGGATAGCCGTCATGAAACTCATCCGGACCCATCACTCCGTGAATTTCATAGCGTTCCCGCTCATCATTAAAATGCGTGATGCTTGACCAGAAACAGGCTATCTCAAGAATCATCTCAGCCCCGTAGGCGTGCAGAAATTCGATATCATGGGTTACCTGGAAGTACTGCCAGACGTTAAGTGCAACGGCGCTTCCTACGTGGCGCTGCAGAAATGAGTTGTCGGGAACCCAGCGTTGTGACCGAGGGTTCAGGTTGAATGCCAGGGTCTCCTCCTGGCCGTCACTTCCGCTCTGCCACGGATACATTGCTCCTCTGTATCCGGCCGCCGTAGCTGCGGCGCGCGCCTCTCCCAGCCGCCGAAAACGGTACAGCAGGAGCGAGCGGGTGATTTCTGGCATCCGATAATTGAAAAACGGGAAGATGAACAGTTCATCCCAGAAGATATGTCCCTGATACGCTTCACCGGTCCAGCCCCGTGCCGGTATGCCGATATCCAGACCGATGGAGTTTGGTGAAACAGACTGCAGCAGGTGAAACATATTCAACCGAAGCAGTGATAGAACGTTCACTTTGAAACCGGGATCGGCAGACTGAATATGCACACCGAAGCGGTGCCACAGATGCTTCCACGTAAGTAAATGGGTTGCCAGCAGGGTATCAAATGTATCTGCACGGGCTATCGACTTATGCGCCTCCAATCCGCACTCCGAAATTGCATGATCGCGAGAGGTATAAAAAGAGGCCAGCTTTTCCAACACCAATGTTTCGCCCTGCCTGACTTCAATATCAAGTTCCTGCCCGATGAATCCAGGTTCCTCTATGACCCGGCGCGGGATATTCTGTGGCTGACCGTTGATGAATAGTCGGGTGCGCGCCACCTGTGCGACATGAATATGTGACTGGCTGGTCCGCATGTGCAGATACACGCCATCTTCACCGGCGACAGCAGCGGCAAGCGGTTCCAGATGCCGATTATTGAACTTGCGGTATAGCTTTGCCCCTTTATTAACGATCCGGCCGTCTATCGCCGAACGTACGCTGACACCCGCCGACCAGTTGTCAGCAGTCAGTGACAATTCCAGTGCTCCCATGTGCATATCGGCCATTGACACAAAACGACGCTCCTTGAGCGTACTGTGACGCCCCTGGTCGTGCTCGAAACTGATGCTCCGCACCAGCAGCCCGTGGCGTAGATCAAGTTCCTGACGGTATGACAGGAGTTTAACGGTCTGCACATCAAACCACTCCTCTCCGTCGATGCGAAAATTGAGCATCAGCCAGTTAGGGAGATTCACCAGATCCTCGTTCTCTACCACACGACCGGCGATGTCGGTGCTGAGCCGATTATAACCACCTGCTAAGTACGTTCCCGGATAGTGAATATCGTCCGCCGTTACGCCGGCAAAAGCTCCGCGCGTTGCGAAATAACCGTTCCCAAGGGTACAGAGGGCCTCGCGAACACCCTCCTGAAGCGGGTCGAAGTCATCAAAGACGATTGACCAGGTGGAAGGAGATTCCGTTGTCAGCTGCACTTGTGACAGATCAGTCACAACGGCATCGGCACCGGCTTTTCTCAGCGCCGCCGCGTGTCCGCTGCGGTCCACACCAATGACACATCCAAAATGGCCGTTATGTCCGGCCTCAACACCGGCGATCGCATCCTCCACGACAATGGCCCGGGAAGGTTCTACCCGCAGCCGTCGAGCCGCCTCCAGAAAAGCATCCGGAGCAGGCTTGCCCTGGAGCTTGAGGAGCGCCACGTCTGTCCCGTCCACCTGCGCGTCAAACAGCTGAATGATGCCCGCCGCCGCCAGCACCGCCGTGCAGCTTGTGCTGGATGATACGACGGCGGTCTTGATCTCTTGCGCCCGGAGTGTGCGCAGCAGTGCAATGGCATTATCATACGGCTCAACGCCGTGCTGCTCCAGGTGCTGCAGGAAATAGCTCCCCTTCAGGTTACCCAGCGCGCAGATACTCTTCACGCCCGGGTCATCGGCGGGTGTCCCCCATGGCAGCTCGAATCCGCGCGAAGCGAGGAAAGATTGTACGCCATCATAGCGCGGTTTACCGTCAACGTAGCGTGGATAGTCACTGGAGATGTCAAAGGGAACAAACGGCTTGTCTGCCTGTGTGGCGTGCTGCTCCAGAAAGCTGTCGAACAGTTTTTTCCAGGCTGCTGCATGGACGCTCGCCGTTCTGGTCAGCACCCCGTCAAGATCAAACAGAACCGCATCGTAGTCACGTGGGGAAAGTGCGATAACAACATTCATTCGGCCTCCGGTCCGTCAAATGTACTGCTCTGATATGATTGTACGGTGCTCATGGGCTTACTTTCAAAGCTGCTTGCGAATTGATTCCAATTCAAGCCGGCGCTCTGCGGATGTCTCAGGATAGCTCATATTGAGTGATTTGAACGTGTCGAGAATAATTTGGGAAATAATCAAACGGGTGTTCTTTTTGTTGTCGGCCGGGACAATATACCAGGGCGCATTTTTCGTACTCGTTGCGCTCAGGCACTCTTCATAGGCCAGCATATACTGTTTCCAGAATTTCCTCTCTTTAATGTCGTCACGGCTGAATTTCCAGTTTTTATCAGGGTCATCAATCCGATCAATAAAACGTTTACGCTGTTCCTCCCAGGAAAGATGCAGGAAGAACTTGAGAATCCGTGTGCCGTTACGATGGAGGTGTTCCTCCAGATCTACAATTGAGCGATAGCGATCTTTCCAGACAGTTTTTTCATCAAGCACAGATTCAGGAAGCCCCTGGCTGCGCAGGATTTCAGGATGCACACGAACAATCAGCACCTCTTCGTAATAGGATCGATTAAAGATCCCGATCCGGCCCCGTTCCGGCAGACACTGGGAGGAGCGCCAAAGAAAATCGTGTTCCAGTTCCATGGCCGATGGGTGTTTAAAACTGAATACCTGGCAGCCCTGTGGATTGACCCCGGACATAATATGGCGGATGGCACCGTCCTTGCCTGCCGCGTCCATCGCCTGAAATATCAGCAGTACCGCATATTGGTTAGAAGCATAGTGAAGGCGCTGCAGCGAACTCAGTTCCTCCACCTGTTCTTTGAGGCGTTTGTGGTACTTCTTCTTTGACGAGTAAACCTTCTTCACGTCTGTCGGCCACTTTTCGAGTTTGACCTTTTCACCTTCCTGTACATGGAAATCATTGATATGTATTTCCATTATCCCTCCAATGAACTTATAAATCCGGATTACTTACCGTTTTCCCGGCAACGACGGAACATAACTCAGTATAATGTCGCCCTCTTCCGGTTCCAGCGGAAATTCCTCTGAATTGAACAAAACAGTCCCTTCCGGCTGCAGTAGCAGCATCAACAGCACATCGTCGCTTGTTGTCTCCTTATATTTCTCATAGGAATATTCATCTGTGATTCGCGTCTTATGAAATTGCCATTCGTGGTGATGCCGGTGTTCCAATTCATCCTTCGTTGCCAATGGTCCAAAGGCTGATACTCCGCGCAACGTATTTTTAATACTCATTTTATTCTGAGCATCGCCGTCACTATGTATGGGGAGCTGAAAAACATGAGTACGCC
>JAQUIT010000036.1 GCA_028681335.1 Desulfuromonadaceae bacterium
CCGGCTGTTTCGTCACAATCAAACAGAAGGGGGAGTTGCGGGGGTGTATCGGCAATTTTGTCTCCGACCAGCCGCTTTACCTACTGGTACAGGAGATGGCGATCTCGGCGGCGACCCGCGACCCCCGTTTCTATCCGGTAAAGGTCGATGATCTGGCCGATTTCACGCTTGATATTTCGGTGCTCTCGCCGCTGGAGAAGGCTGCCTCGGTTGAGGAGATCAAGGTCGGCACCCATGGCATCTATATCGTCAAGGGGAGTTATCGCGGGGTGCTGCTGCCCCAGGTGGCGACCGAATACGGTTGGAACCGCGACCAGTTCCTGCAGCATACCTGCATCAAGGCCGGTCTACCGCAAGACGCCTGGCAGGGGGAATGTGACATCTACATCTTCAGCGCCCAGGTTTTTGGGGAGTAAGCAGTTTCTGTCAGAAAACTGCCAACTCATCTACTGAAAGCGCCCTTTCGCATCAAAGTATTTGTCATCCTTTCTGACCCTTTTTTATCCAAAAGTTTCAGCTCACCCACCATAGAGCTCACTTTTTTTTGTCAGCATAAACGGCACCTGTGTTTGAGTACCTGAAAAACTTCTAGTTAATCGCCTTTTTGAGCTTTGCCCGATTGACAATAAGCAGAAGTTAAATATAGTTTTTATGCCTTCAAATTTTGCTGGTGGAGAGTGATTTATGGCTAAAATCCGTATGATTTTGTTTTTCACCTTGATGGCATCTTTTGTCTCCGTATCAGCTCAGGCAAATTTCAGTTCGGACCTGCAGAATTTAATAACACAAGGCAACAACCTGAGCAATCGACTGGCAGCAATAAGTGTCAGCAATGAAAACGCGTGTGTCCAGCTTGATAGTTTGAATATTTCTATTGAAAACTACCTGACCGACATGCAAGGAGTTTACAACCAGATTACTCTGCCAACCCACGTGACTTCTGCCGACCAGACGGCTCTTGAAGAACTTTCTGGAATTGCAATGTATCTGGCTAGTGATTCTGTGCGCCTGTCTTTTGAACTACGCACCCTTGATGGTATTGCCAACCTTTTCGAATATCGAGCAGCATTGAGCGCCATGCTACGACTTTCTGATGACATTGGCACCATGGCTGACCGCATTCTTGAAATGGCGGACAGAATACTGGCCATGGCCGACAATATTGGCACTATGGCTGATCGGATTCTGATTACCCAGCAGATTCAAAGCGCAAACATGGCCTTTACCCAAGGTTCTCTGCTTACAACTCAGCAAAATATCGTTGCACTGAGTGATAGCCTCTCCACCATTGGATATAATCTATCCCTCGGATTGTTACTAAACGATACAAAATATCAACTTGATGAAATGAATAGTGTCACGCTTGACACCACTACTATTGCAACGCAGTTAAGCTCTTTTGAAATAAAAACTGCTTTGCTGATGGCCCGTTCTCTCGCCGTCTACACACTTATAACAACAGACAGCCAAAACAGCAGCCATTACATAGATGGAGACACGCTCACACTTTTAGTTGATCTTTCGCTTGCTCAAAAAGAATTTGCACTCGTGTTAGAAAAATATGCCGAAACAATCAATCAGTTCGCCCCACTCATGCAAACGCCAATACTCTCCGATGCGACCAAAAGCATGTTACGCCTGACTGCAGATATTAATACAATGTCGAAGCGCATTGTCGAAATGAACAGCAGAATTACTGTCATGGCAGACAATATTGGCCTTATGTCCGATCGGATCGCATTAACACAAAGTTTGCAAAATGCGAATATTGAACTGACTCAAAGTTCTATCGTTGCATCTCAGAACATCACTCTTTCAGTGATAAAGAACTTCATTGGTCAATGATTAAAATGTGACCTAAGGAGAATATATTTATGTTCGATATCAAAAACAGATTAAAGATAGTGCTATTCATGTCTGCCTGTTTGATTTTGCAAGCCGGCACGGCACGTGCTGATTTGTCCCAAGACGTTCAGGGGCTTGTTACGCAAGCGCAGGAGCTTGATGTACAGTTAAAAAACATAACCTTAAATCCAAACTTGCTCTGTGGTTCTATGATCGCTGCCAACCTGTCAGCGCACAATCTGGTAAACAGCATTACTCAGGTAAATGATACAATAGCAGCCCCCATTCAGATAGACTCGGTAACTCTCGCCGCTATTGATACACTTTCAAGCACAATACCGAGCCTGGCTAGCGAAAATCTGCGGTTATCCCTTGACCTTAAACAGCTCGTCACCGTCACTAAAGCTATCACTTTGAAGGATGGAATTGTGGCAATGCTTCAACTTTCCGATGACATTGGCAGCATGGCAGATCGTATTGGTGAAATGTCGGACAAGATTCTTGTAATGTCAGACAATATTGGTCTTATGGCTGACCGAATTATTGTCACCCAACAGTTGCAAAGCCAAAACATTCTACTCGTTCAACAAGGCCTATTGCAGTCCCAGACAAACGCACTGTCACTTGTTTCTGTGGTGGAGACTTCAACGAATGATCTTTCACTTGCAAAGTTAAAGGCTGATGGGGATCTGCTGATTGCACAACTTTCAGCCATAATTTTAAACCCTTTAACCATGAAGACTCAGCTAAAAACCGCCGCCTCAAACGTTAGATCCTATCTCGACGAAGTGAAGTCAGCCCAAGCCACCATTCTAGATCAATCAGTACACAGTACTAGCTATATAAGCACAGCCTCACTTATTAACCAGCAAAACATCACCATAACGCTTTCCTCTATAGCAACAGTGATCAATGGATATACCATTGCGATAAATAGCCTGAAGACCGTTACTTCTCGTCAGTCTCTGAGTGATTCTCTAAAAAGTATGCTTCAGATGTCAGCAGACATAGGTCTCATGGCAAACCGTATTCTGGAGATGGGAGATGTCATCCTGGCAATGTCGGACAACATCGGGATGGTTGCAAACCAGTCATTGGTAGCTCAACAAATTCAGAGCGCTAACATTGCCACGACTCAGGCATCTGTACTTGCAACTCAAGCATTTGCCGTAACGCTTATTAAGAATCTTGCACTATGACCGCAAAGGCATGATCAGGCTGTAGCAGAGCGAACCTGTCATTAGTGGGCAGCATGGTAAATTTTCATCTTGATAAACAGAAGATCAAATGGAACACGGCATCACTGGCAGAGGCTGACCAGCAAACAAAGAAGATACATTCGGGAAAAGTACCGAAACAGCATGGCACCAATTCAATTTACGTGAAAAGTTTAGCTAACACGTATCGCGGATTCAATGAATGCGGCGCCCCTCTCACCGCATCACCTGCATCAACGTGCTAGCCAGCCCTGCAAACTCCCCGTCAAGCGGCGCGGAGACGGTGACCTCCACCAGTTTCGCATTCTGAAACGTCATCGCTGAACAGTGCAGCATCATGCGCCCGGCAGCCTGGCCGCCATAGGTCGCATCGCCGACTATCGGCAGACCGACCGACTCAAGATGCACCCTTATCTGGTGGGTACGACCGGTCAGCGGCCGTGCCTCCACCAGCGATAATTCACCGGAT
This sequence comes from Desulfuromonadaceae bacterium, assembly GCA_028681335.1. Lineage (GTDB taxonomy): Bacteria > Desulfobacterota > Desulfuromonadia > Geobacterales > Pseudopelobacteraceae > JACRCG01. Next base: position 3,532 of record JAQUIT010000036.1, read on the forward strand.
GATGCAAGTGTACGGAACTCAGTTTGCGAGGCCTTACCCCCTTCAACAACCCCATAACGGGCCGAGGCGATCTTGCCTATCGGCGCATCCACTGTCCACGCGCTCTCATCAGGTCGTCCTGAAACCAACGCAAGGTACCGCTTATCAACCTGGCCATCCTGAAACTGCTTTGAGAGCCGGGCGGCCGCCTGCCGGTTTTTCGGGAAGAGCATTGCCCCCGAAGTGCCGCGGTCGAGACGGTGGACAACCCGGGCTGGCTCACTGCTCCCCTGCGCCTTGAAATACTCGGTCACCCAGTATTCAAGGGTTCCTTTCAGCTGATAGGGGGTACGCTGGCTGTTGATCCCGGCCGGTTTGTTGACGGCGATCAACTCGGCATCCTCGTAAAGCAACGCCTCTGATGGCAGCTGCAACTCCTGAAACCGCCCCGCTTCCATAACGCCAATCTCGATGACGTCCCCCGTCTTCACACTCCGTGACGCCACCCGTACCAGCGCAACATTAACCGTACAGCCGCCGCGGTCGATGATGCGGCGCGCCTCAGTTTTACTGACCCCGGTACAGAGTACTGCAATGGCATCATCGAGACGGAATCCGCTCTGTTCTTTTCCAACGTTTTTTCTCAGTATCATGCCGTTCGTAGTACCCTTTTTGGTGTCCGAAGGCAAACAAATCCTTGTGGCTTATGCGTCTGGTTTCTGCTAGTCTCACCCACATGACTGATTTCTCCCGCCATTCCATACCACTCCTGCGCGGCCCGGTGCCGCTTTCCCACCTGTTTCTGCATTCTTTTGTACAAAGCGGAGATATCGTTGTTGATGCAACCTGCGGCAACGGACATGACACCCTGCTACTGGCCACTCTTGTCGGCTCTAGTGGCCATATATTCGGGTTCGACATCCAGCAGCAGGCAATTGCCGAAACCGGCCGCAAGATTGCTGAAAGCGGGTTTTCAGATCGGGTAACACTACTGCAGAGAGGGCACGAAGAGTTGACAGAACACGTTACCGGACCGGTACAGGTTGTGCTGTTCAATCTCGGCTACCGCCCCGGTGGAGATCGCAGTATCATTACCCGGCCGGACACAACCGGAAGAGCGCTGGAACAGTCATTGGAGCTTCTGGCTCCGGGTGGAATTATCCTGGTGATCATTTACCCCGGCCATAGCGGCGGCACTGATGAACAGTCCACTGTCGAGGATTGGGCTGCCACACTGGCTCCACGCGCCTGTCACTGCTGGCGCATGGGGCAGACCAACACTAACCTGACCGCTCCCTACCTGCTCCTTGTTCAGAAGACGACCTGAGATGCTGCGCACCCTACTGCCGTTCATAGCCATCCTGCCGGCACTCTCCTATTCGCTGTTTTCGCTTTTTTGTGCGAGAAGATTTTTCAGAAACAGTAGGCTGTGTTCATCTCAGTCTGCCTCACCCGCTGTTACGATTTTAAAACCGGTCAAGGGTATGGACGCCGATAGTTACGATAATTTTGCCTCGTTCTGCTCCCAGAAGTATTCAGGTGAAGTTCAGCTGGTGTTTGCTGCTGCATCGCCTGACGATGCAATTATCCCGATCATCCGCCAGCTGATTGATGATTTTACTCATCACGACATAACCCTCATTATAAATCCGGCACTTCATGGACCGAATTATAAGGTATCAAACCTGATCAACGCCTTTCCTCAGGTAAAACATGACATCATTATTGTTTGCGACAGCGACGTCAGCGTCGAACCGAACTACCTGCAGTCAGTGACCTCTCATTTTGCTGACCCTCAGACAGGCCTGGTGGCATCTCTGTACCGCACTTCTGATGTGCACGGAATTGCTACAGCGCTTGAGGCGACCGGTTTTACCACCGAAATGATTCCCAACGTCCTCATTGCCAGACAGTTCGAAGGACTTACCTTCGCCCTTGGAGCTTCAATGGCTGTCCGGCGCAACGCGCTGGAAGCAATCGGCGGCTTCGAGGCATTGGCAGGGTATCTGGCCGATGATTATCAACTGGGCAACAAGGTTTACCGAGCCGGGTGGCACATCGCGCTTGACTCCAGTTTTGTCGAAAGTGTCATTAGTCCTGAAAGTCTTATGGCGGTGCTGTCACGACAATTGCGCTGGGCCAGAACCATGAGGGTAAGCAGGCCGGGTGGCTACCTTGCCTCAGGATTCACACTTCCCTTCCCCGCCGCCCTGCTGGCTTCGCTTCTAGCACCGTCACCGGTAGTCGGAGTAACTGCCGTGGCACTGCTGTATGGAGTCCGTCTGAGCGTCAGCCTCTTCTTCAGCCGCCGCTTTGTTCGCGATGGGCTCTTTCCCACCTGGCTCTGGCTTCTCCCCTTACGGGATATGCTCGCCTTTTTCACCTGGGCGCTTTCTTTTTTAGGAAATTGTGTGGATTGGCGCGGCAGTCGCTTTGTTTTGAAGTCTGGGGGGGAAATCGAAGAGTTGGTCTGACGTCATATCGTTACTTAAAATCATGTCAAAGGGTGTTTTTATTGTATTGGCATCAGGTTATAGTCAGTTTTTCATCTCACTTGCACAACTGGTGAAATCCTCGGTTTTGCTTCGCCACCTTCCGCTCCGCCAGCCAAAAGCACGATATCTACTCGCCGGTTTCGTGCCCTCCCCTCCTGTGATTCATTTTCGCTTATAGGTCGATACTCTCCATAGCCTACCGCCGAGAGCGATCCCGGGTCGAATCCGGCTCGCTCCGTTAGAAAATGTACCACCGTAGTCGCCCTGA
>JAQUIT010000005.1 GCA_028681335.1 Desulfuromonadaceae bacterium
TGATTACATCGAAATGTTCTACAACCCGGTGCGTAGGCACGGACACGCCGGAAACCTGTCTCCGGTTGAATTTGAGAGACTGCACCATAGACAACTTCTGAGTGTCTAGTAAATAAGGTGCGATTCAGATAGATACCTACGAAGTATATACATATAGATGCTTTTTGGGTTTTCCGGTGTTATCATTTTCATCTACTTGTATATGCTTTTCCAACTGCGTACCGGTTATTTTCCCGTACTTCACAAACCAGAGCTGCTTCTCAGGATTCCAACGCCCACCCGCCTCTTTTGTTTTGGCTTGCAAATCCTTTTCATAACCTTCGATGCGAAGGGGAACAAGAGTATCTGCAGTATATCGCGGCGGCGGGGGAGTCCAGTCGGTCTTCTCCACGATAAGCTCCACTGTCTTAATCCGTTGCTTCAATTCTGCATCATAGCGAAAGCGGACACAAATCAAGGCGTCACCGTACTTGTCGGTAAGCTTTTTAGTTCCCTTCTGCCCTGGCTTCAGAATCAATCGTGTTTTCATGCAGTTCTCCGGTAATCATCCGGTAATTGTAACAAGTACATATCACAGGAGATCAAAACAATAAACGTATTTAATCTTTCTCCGTTGTCCGGCTGATGATGCGTTTTTTAACGCAAAAGAAAACAGAATATTCGTGGGTAGGAAATATGGTGCTAGCTGGAATGTCGGGTATTTGTCCTGAGAAGGAGGGGAATCGAAGTAGAAAGGGGTAAAAAAGACATGAAAAAGGGCTAGCCTTTTGAGCTAACCCTGAATTCATTTTGGAGCGGGAAACGGGATTCGAACCCGCGACTTCGACCTTGGCAAGGTCGCACTCTACCACTGAGTTATTCCCGCTTGCGAGACCAGATTTATAGCAAATCGGGATATTGGTGTCAACATTTTTTAGCACTCAGCTCATTTTTTTCAATACGAAATAATTCCTACCGCGCCTCCAGCAGCGTTCGGTAAGCCGAAACCAGCTGCCTTGACCTGCTGTCCCATGAATGCACCCTGATCGCCCTTTCTCTGACCCGCGCTGAAAGAGAATCCATCAAAGCATCATTCTCGAGTGTTGAAACAAGCGCATCCGCCAACGAAGCGGCATTCCCATGTTCAACATAGACGCCATCATCTCCAAGGATTTCCCGATTGATCTGGTTGTCGAACACCACCGTGGGCAACCCGCAGGCCATGTAGTTGAACAGCTTGCCATTGGCCTCGGTCAGAGCCAGCTTTGGCGACACGGCAAGATCACCGGCACTAAGAAAGAACGCGGCTCGCTCATAATCCACGCGCCCGGTGAAGGTAATTTTATCGGCTATCCCCATCTCCTCCGCCTTCCTCAGATACTCCTTATCGGGGAACCCCATCAAGAGAAAGTGAAGATGCGGGGCTCTGGTCCTCAGTAGAGAGATCACCTCCAACAGCAGGTCTACCCCCTGATAACGATTGAACAAACCGAGGTAGGCCACCAACTTCACATCATCAGAAATGCCAAGCTCGCGGCGTGCCTCGCTGCGGGACTGCGGGTAAAACACCTCCGTGTCAACCCCGTCAATAAGGCTGACCACCCTCTTCTCTGCGATCCCCCAATTTTCAATCAACTCCTGACGGCCTCTGGCAGAACTGGTTATGGTGAGATCCGCGCGGTGGTCGATAAGACGCTCCAACCGCTTGAACATTTTCACCAGCAGCGAGGTGTCGCTAAAAAAACCATGATTGAGCGACTCGCCACTCAAACTGCCCTGATAATCGAACAGCAGCGGGATACGGAGGAACAGCTTGAGAACAGCACCAATCAAGGCGCCTTCGTGCAGATGGGCGTGAATCAGATGGGGGCGAAACGAAGGGATTTCATCCAGACATTTCCACAACAGCAGTATATCGAGGTACGGCTTGTGCCAGGAGGGGCCGGCCTCCAGCTTGCCGTACCACGGGATGTTGGGTGTCCGCACCACTCTCACCCCGGGCATATCCCGGCCGAGATGATAGGTGACGATACAGACCTCGTGCCCCAGCTTCGTCAGCGCCCGCGCTTCTTCATAGATCCTGACATGACACCCCCTGTCGGCAAAATAGGGGGTCGGGGCGATCATGAGGACGCGCAGGGGCTCTTCAGTCAAGGTTAATCCTGTCTTTGACAACGTAAATGGGCTTCCCCTGCGATTCAAAATAGGTTCGGGCGTTCAGCTCGCCAAGCAAGCCGAGCACAACAAACTGCACCCCCATAAAGAGGAGAAATGCGGTCAGTATCAGCAGCGGATTACGATTCATGCTGAAGTTTTCAAATATCTTCATGTACAGGGTCATGGTTCCAGTCGCGAAACCCGCCAGTATGGTGTAGATGCCCCACTTGCCGAACAGTTGAATCGGCTTGGTGGAGTAGGACATCAGGAACTTCACCGTCATCAGGTCAAGAACAACGCGCATGGTGCGGGAGATGCCGTACTTGCTGACGCCATGCAGACGGGGAAAGTGGTTGACCGGCAACTCAGTCACCTTGGCACCGAACTGGGACGCCAGCGCCGGGACAAAGCGATGCATTTCACCGTACAGATTAATCCCGTCCAGCACTTCACGGCGATAGGCCTTGAGCGTACAGCCGTAATCGTGCAGATGCACGCCGGTCTGCCGTGAGATAAGCGCGTTGGCAAGGAGTGACGGGATCTTGCGGCTGATGAAAGTATCCTTCCGGTCGCGCCGCCACCCGGAAACAACGTCAAAGCCTTCGTGTATCTTTGCAACCAGTCGCGGTATATCGGCGGGGTCGTTCTGCAGGTCACCATCCATCGGAATAATGATGTCGCCCCTGGCGTGGTCAAAACCGGCCGACATGGCGGCGGTCTGACCGAAGTTTCTGCGAAAACGGATGACCTTGAGAGCGCCATCTTCTGACGCAAGCCTGGTCAGTTCCCGGTATGACCCGTCGGAAGAACCGTCATCAACCATGATGATCTCATATGAGCAACCGGCATCCTGCAGCGCAGACCTGATTGCAGAATACACAGACGCTACATTTTCCTGCTCGTTGTAAATCGGCACTACTATGCTTATATCCACGTTTTTCTCCATCGGCAAAGCGCCTCACGGCGCATCGTTACCAATTACAGTTCAATTACTACCACAATTTTGTTCGGCACAATCTGGCCCCATCGGCTTTACCCTGCTTATCCGTATCGAACTGTCCTGCACCGGTTCCGGCTGACCGCTAAGCAAACCGTACAACAGACCGACGCCGTTTACGATATGCATGAGCGGGTAAAGACCGAACAGCAGCAGCGAAAACAGGCGCCCGGAGCGAAACAGCACAGTGAGTGCGCTGAGCAAAGCCGCGGACAGGTATATCACGAGAGGCACAAGCATGAAAACATGCTTTATGCACATCAGGGCAAGAACCAGATATGCGACAAAAAACAGCGGAATAAAACTTGTGACTGAGTATGATGACGTCATCACGGTTTGCTGTCCCCTGCCGCGCCCATAACTGAACATCTGGCGCACAAAGGCTTTCAGCGTCGCGCGCTGACTGCGAAAAACGGACATGGACGGCGAATAGAGCAGCTTGTAACCGGCAGAGGTGACCCGCTCCATAAATTCATTCTCTTCGTTTGGATACAAACATTCGTTAAAGCCGCCAAGAGCCATAAATACCGAGCGCCGCACGGCAAGGTTGCAGAGAATCAGCTCTTTATCCGTTGTCTGGCGGGTTTCCCCCTGCGTACGATAACGGTTGCTTACGGCACCTGAACCAAATGGCGAAGCGAGCGCAGAGCCGAACAACTGCTGCAGCCAACTATCATCCGCAGGTGTAATGGTGGGGCCGCCGACGACAGCCACCGCAGGATCACGCATGCCATCAGAACAACGGGCAAGATTTTCCGCGTTCATCAGCGAGTCATCATCAAGAAAATAGAGAATATCGCCTGTGGCCTCAGCCGCCGCGAGATTACGCTGCCTGCTTGGCGCAGATCCCTCGGCAAGAAGGATTTCATAGCGGCAATCCTCCGGCATAAACCTTTCAAGGTGCTCGCACGCGGCCACATAACCGCCATGCTTTACCGGAATTATTATAGAGAAGGAGAGCATAGGCGCCTTACACAAAAAAATCACCGGGCGAACCCGGTGATGGAGAGACTGTCTGATTGTAGCGACTGAATGCTGAAGCCGCAACAGGATTACGCCATCAATTACCGCCGTAGCTGTGCAGTCCGGACAGGAGCAGGTTGACCCCAAGGTAACAGAAGATGGTGGCGGCAAAGCCGATAACCGAAAGCCAGGCAGCGCGCTTGCCGACCCACCCTTTTGTGATGCGGGCATGCAGAAAGGCAGCATAGACAAACCAGACGATCAGCGACCATGTTTCCTTCGGGTCCCAGCTCCAGTAGGTTCCCCAGGCGTAGTTGGCCCAGGCGGCGCCGGTAATGATTCCAAGCGTCAGCAGTGGAAAACCGATCATGATTGCGCGGTAGTTGAGGTCGTCCAGCGCCTTCAGTGGCGGGAACATGGACATCAGCCCACCAGCGGGTGTTGACGAATTACTGCCTTCAACAGCCGTCTTGATCAGGTACATGGTCGAGATGCCACAGGCGACGGCAAAGGCAGCATAGCCAAGGAAGCAGGTAATAACATGGTACAGCAGCCAGTTACTCTGCAGAGCAGGAACAAGCGGTTCGATACCGGTATTCATCCCCAGTTGTGCCCACGCCATTCCGAGCAGTGCAAACGGCACGACAAACGCACCGATAATCCTGTATTTATAACGGATATCGATATAGGCGAACAGCAGGATAATCGTCCAGGAAAAGAACACGATTGATTCATACAGGTTGGACATCGGTGCATGACCGACACCCATATCATACGACTCCTTCCAGCGGAGTCCGATGGCTGCCGTTTGGACAATAAGGCCGGCATAGGCGATGTAACTGCCTGCCATTCCGAGCGACTTACTTCTGCTGGCGAGGAATGCAAAGAAAACGATCATTGAGATCAGGTATGTAAACGTTGTAACGTTAAAAAGCATGGAACTAGTCATAAACCGTAAACCCCCTTAAATTTTTAGATGCTGGAATTTTTCAGAAATCTCTTCAAACTGCATCTGGAATGCCGCCTGATTTTTACTGGCATTGCCATACATATGGGCCTGCCCTTTAGACACAACGACCCAGACCCGCTTATGAGACATAAAAAAGGCGATACAGAGACCTACTATCATCAGGGTGCACCCCAGCCAGACAACCCACACGCCAGGGTCTTTGGCCACCTGCAGGCCGGTATACTGCTTGGCATTTGATCCTTCATAACCAAAAATCAACGCATCACCGCGCTGGGCATTCACCTCGGGGAAATCTTTGAACGCAATAAAAATTTGCGGTGCGGCCCCTTTTCGGGTCACCTCTATACGGGCCGCAGGGCCGGAGAAACCGGGAGCAAACTGGCGGACTTCCTGCGTCGCTTCCAGAAGCTTGAAGATTGTGCCGTCTTTCAGCGTAACCGGAACACCTTCCTGGACAGTGATCTTTTCAGGCGTACCGCCGTTTCGCGAAGCAACCGTAACGTAGTGCATGCCCCCCTCGCTGGCCTGCCCGTAGCTGGACTGATAAAAGGTGATCCCCTTGTAGGTCATTGGTTGATTAACAATAACCTTAACCTGTGAATAACCTGGGACCGGCTTGCCGTTTTCCAGAACAGTCAATATACTTTTGAATTCTTTTGGTGCTCCGGTGTCGTAAAAACTCGCAGTGAATTTTTCACATAACACTTCAAAACCAAGCGGCATCTGCTGGCCATTTTTATTTTCAAATGAGTTGACGCTCGTCCCTTCAACAATAGCGACAAACCCCTTGTAACCGACCAGAGAACCGATGATGGCCCCGACGAAGATCACCAGGATGCTGAAGTGAACGACATAGACACCCAGGCGGCTCCAGGCAGCTTTCTGGGCAAAGAGGTGGTACTCGCCATTGTGCTCGGTGACAACCGGCGCCGAAAATTCCTTCCCCAGAAACTCACTCAGCCGTTCTTTCGCTTTGTCAATTGATCCGGAAAATGCCAGCTCTTTCTTCAGCGGGAATGAGTTGCGCCCCCCCTCCCCCAGCACCAGAGTCGGTTCACTGACGAACTTGAATACGTGCGGCAGACGCTTGATCGAGCAGGAAACAAGATTCAGGCTGAACACGTAAAGGAGAGCGATGAACCACCAGGAGTGGTACATATCAAAGAAACCGAGCTTGGTGTATATCTGCAGCTTGGTGGCGCTGATCTCGGCGACATACTGGGGAGGCAGCGCACCCTGCGGCAAAACCGTCCCGATGATTGAAGTCAAGGAGAGCGAAATTAACAAAAAGAGGGTTAACTTAAGTGAACAGAAAAAATCCCATACTTTGGTGATAAAACTTCTTTCAGTGTTAGCCAATGTAATCTCCAGACCGTGGTAGGATATCTGTAGCGGTACAGAATTCATTTACTTTTTTTTGACAGTACCCCAAATTTAAAAAAAAATGCACCCCTTTTTTTCAAAACCTTACCTTTTTGATCATGTTTAAATCATCATCGCTGAATAATCAATACTTTCAATTTAATACCCATGGTGTATACTCTAAACAACAAACTACCTGAATACCTCACGCGGGAGCGTTTATGCCTGTTATCCTGGAAGCTCTTCTCATATCGGTCGGTATGCTCATCATCTTCGGTGTTGCATTTTTTGCTATATTTCTGCTGGCAATCACCATGTCACCTATTGAGCGCAGCCTGTCTAAAATGATCTGGGATGCCACAACACCCAAAAAGCCCGTCCAGAGCCCCCCCAAAGGTTCTTTCCGGGATTTCAGTACTAAACACTGACTTTTCATTGCTTGTTTCGTAACAACCAAAAGGCTTCTCGAATTCGGGCAGCCTTTTTTAATACACATTGATGGAGGAATTTAGCATGCTTGCACTGAAAGACCCCACTCTGCTCAAGCAACAGTGTTACCTTAACGGCGTCTGGATAGACGCCGACAGCAATGAGACCATAGCCGTCACCAACCCGGCCACAGGGGATGTCCTCGGTACTGTACCCAAAATGGGAACGACCGAAACACGCCGGGCGATTGATGCCGCTGCTACCGCCCTCCCCGCCTGGCGCGCCAAAACAGCCAAAGAGCGTTCCTCCATCCTGAGGCGCTGGTTTGACTTAATGATGGCCAACCAGGACGACCTTGCCACCATCATGACCGCAGAACAGGGGAAACCACTGGCCGAGTCAAAGGGCGAAATTGCCTATGCCGCTTCATTCATCGAATGGTTTGCCGAGGAGGGAAAGCGTGTGTACGGGGATACAATTCCCGGACATGCAGCCGACAAACGCATTGTTGTCATCAAGGAACCGATCGGCGTCTGTGCCGCCATCACACCATGGAATTTCCCTGCCGCCATGATTACCCGCAAGGCGGGGCCTGCTCTCGCCGCCGGCTGCACCATGGTCGTTAAGCCGGCCAGCGCCACCCCCTTTTCGGCGCTCGCACTGGCAGAACTCGGTGAGCGCGCCGGAATTCCAGCCGGGGTTTTCAGCGTCGTCACCGGCTCTGCCTCGGCAATTGGCGACGAAATGACCGCCAACCCCCTTGTACGCAAACTAACATTCACCGGCTCAACCGAAATCGGCAAGCAGCTGATGGTGCAATGTGCCGCCACCGTCAAAAAAGTTTCACTTGAGCTGGGAGGCAACGCACCTTTTATTGTCTTTGACGATGCCGATCTGGATGCCGCCGTCGACGGAGCAATCGCCTCCAAGTACCGCAATACCGGCCAAACCTGCGTCTGTACCAACCGGCTGCTGGTACAGGACGGCGTTTACGACCTCTTTGTGCAGAAACTTTCCGCTGCTGTCGCTACAATGCGCGTCGGCAACGGCCTGAGCGGAGATGTCCAGCAGGGGCCGTTGATCAACATGGCCGCCGTCGAAAAAGTTGAGGAACATATCGCCGATGCAACCGCAAAGGGCGCCAGAATTGTGCTTGGCGGCAAGCGTCACGGTCTGGGCGGCACCTTCTTTGAGCCGACAATAGTGGCTGATGTTACCCCGGAGATGCTCGTTGCCCGTGAAGAGACGTTCGGGCCGCTGGCCCCGGTATTCCGCTTCTCCACTGATGCAGAAGCGGTCAAAATGGCCAACGATACGGAATTCGGCCTGGCATCATATTTCTACAGCCGCGACATAAACCGTGTATGGCGCATTGCCGAGGCGCTGGAATACGGTATGGTCGGCATCAACACCGGCCTGATATCAACGGAAGTTGCCCCATTTGGCGGCGTAAAGGAATCCGGAATCGGACGTGAAGGTTCGCACTACGGCATAGAAGAATTCCTTGAAATCAAGTACCTCTGCATGGGTGGAATCTGAACCGTAACGTGGGTTGTCTGCCTTACCCTGAACTGCGCGTAAGATTTTCTTTGACAATCAACCTTCTTTCCTATAGAAATAGTAGACATGTTGTCAAAGAAAACAAAATACGCACTCAAGGCACTGATAAATCTGGCGGGACAACCGCCTGACGAACCGGTCCTCATTTCTGAATTGGCCAGACTGGAGCAGATACCGCGCAAATTCTTGGAGGCGATTCTACTGTCTCTCAAAAACGCCGGTCTGCTCCAGAGTAAAATCGGCAAGGGGGGCGGCTACTTTCTCGCCAGAGAACCGCGTAACATCAGCATTGGCAGCATTATCAAGGTACTTGAGGGCGGGTATGCCCCGGTGCAATGTCTGAACGCCAGCAATAATCCGGGGTGTGACGAGTGCAACGACTTTTCAACGTGCGGCATCCGCCTGGTAATGACCGATGTGATGCAGGCAATAAGTTCCGTACTTGAAACAACCACCCTGGCAGATATGGTTGAACGTTCCGATAATGCTAAACAAGCCAACGCTAACGTAGTAGATTTCAACATTTAAATTTTTTACCACAAATGTCTATTTATTCTATAGACATTAACTACATAAAACAGGAGGTACATCATGAGCAGAATTTATGAGGACAATTCACAGTCTATCGGCAACACCCCTCTGGTGAAATTAAACCATATCACCGGAAACTCAAAAGCGACGATCCTGGCAAAAGTAGAGGGTCGCAACCCGGCTTATTCGGTCAAATGCCGCATCGGTGCCAACATGATCTGGGACGCCGAGAAGCGCGGAATTTTGAAGCCTGGGGTTGAAATCATCGAACCGACATCCGGTAACACCGGCATAGCTCTGGCCTATGTAGCCGCTGCCCGTGGCTACAAGCTGACACTGACCATGCCTGAAACAATGAGTATTGAACGTCGCCGGGTGCTGGCTGCTCTTGGAGCCAACCTGATTCTGACCCCAGGTGCCGAGGGGATGAAGGGGGCCATCAACCGCGCCGAGGAGATTGCCGCCGCCGAGCCGGAAAAATATTTCCTGCCGCAGCAGTTTAAAAACCCGGCCAACCCGGAGATTCACGAGAAGACTACCGGCCCGGAGATATGGAATGATACTGACGGCGCTGTTGACGTTATTGTTGCCGGAGTCGGCACCGGCGGCACAATTAGCGGTATTTCGCGCTACTTGAAAAACACCCGTGGCAAAAACATTATCTCCGTGGCGGTTGAACCGAAAGAGAGCCCCGTCATTACGCAGCACCTGGCAGGCCTGCCGCTTCAGCCTGCCCCGCACAAAATCCAGGGGATCGGTGCCGGCTTTATCCCTGAGACTCTCGACCTCTCCGTCATTGACCGGGTAGAACTGGTAGACAGCGCCGAAGCTATTGATTTCGCCAAACGCATGGCAAAAGAAGAAGGGCTGCTGGTAGGCATTTCCTGCGGTGCCGCCGTAGCTGCGGCAGTACGGCTTGGCCAACTGGATGAATTTGCCGGCAAGACGATCGTCGTCATCCTTCCGGACGGCGCAGAACGCTATCTTTCAACAGCACTCTTCGAAGGGATCTGAGCAATCCCCACACAACCGTACGCGGCTCTGGTAATTCAAACCATCTATGCCGCTTTGGCCCCTATTCAGGAGGACACCATGAACATCGCTACGCAGGCGGCACAGATAGGACTTGAGTGGGACACACGCACCGGTGCGGTGACGGTACCGATATACCAGACCGCCACGTTCAGACATCCGGGACTCGGCCAAAGTACCGGCTATGACTACAGCCGTTCCGGCAACCCGACCCGCCAAGCGCTTGAAGACGGCATTGCACGTCTGGACGGCGCGGCGCGCGGTTTCGCCTATTCATCCGGCATGGCGGCCATCACCAACCTGCTGCTGCTCTTCGGAACCGGTGACCATCTCATCGTGACTGAGGACCTTTACGGCGGCACCTGTCGCCTGTTTGACAAAATATTCAGCCGGTACGGCATCACTTTCAGCTACGTGGATACGACAGACACGAGGGCCGTACGTTCAGCGATTACTCCCGCGACAAAGGCCGTCTTTATAGAGACACTGACCAATCCGCTGCTCAAGTTTGCCGATCTGCCGGCCATCGCGGCTATCTGCAAAGAGAACAGCCTGTTACTGATTGCCGACAACACCTTTCTGACCCCCTATCTGCTTCGGCCCCTTGACCTGGGTGCCGACATCGCTGTGTATAGCGCCACCAAGTACCTGGCCGGACACAACGACACCGTGGCCGGACTGGTCACCGTCAAGGACCCGGTGCTGGCGGAGCAGGTGTACTTTCACCAGAACTCAGTAGGTGCCGTGCTTGGCCCGCAGGATTCCTGGCTGACGTCCCGCGGCATCAAGACCCTGGCCATCAGAATGGACCGCCAGCAGGAGAATGCCGGGCGGATTGCAGAGTGGCTTGCCGCACACCCCCGCATAAACAAGGTATTTTACCCCGGCCTGAAAGACCACCCTGACCACGCCCTGATGGGTCGGCATGCCAGAGGTTTTTGTGCGATGATCTCTTTTGAGGTTGACAAGCCGGAGCTGGTCGAGCAGATTCTGCTGAAAACAACCCTGATCTCGTTTGCCGAAAGTCTCGGCGGGGTCGAAAGCCTGATAACCTTCCCCGAAGTACAGACGCACGCGGACATACCGCCAGAGCTGCGAACCAGGCTAGGTATCAACAATGTCCTGCTGCGACTGTCCGTCGGGATCGAAGATTGCGATGACCTGATTGAAGATCTGCGCCAGGCACTTGGAGAATAAGGAGTGACTACTATGAAGCTGGCAACAAAACTTATCCATGGCGGCCCGACGACGGACCTGCAGACCGGGGCAATCGGGGTACCGATCTATCAGATATCGACCTATCGTCAAACCTCCGTCGATCATTTCAGCAAGTATGATTACGCCAGAGGCGACAACCCGACGAGAGAAGCGCTTGAAGAAACGATTGCCGTACTTGAAAATGGCTCGCGCTGCCTCGCCTTTGCCTCCGGCATGGCGGCAATATCAACCACCCTGATGATCTTTTCCCCCGGCGACCATCTGGTAGTCTGTGACGATGTGTACGGCGGCGCCTACCGGGCTATTTCAACCATTTTCAGCCGGATGGGGATCACCTCCACCTTTGTCGATGCCACGGACCTGGCCGCTATTGAAGCCGCTATCTGCCCGGAGACAAAGGGGCTCTACCTGGAAACGCCGTCCAACCCGCTCCTGAAGGTAACCGATCTGCGCGGAGCTGTTGAGATCGCCCATCGTCACGGCATCATAACCCTCGTTGACAACACCTTCATGACCCCCTATCTGCAGCGACCGTTGGAACTCGGCTGCGATATCGTCCTGCACAGCGGCACTAAATTCATCAACGGCCACAGCGACGTCCTTTGCGGCTTTGCCGTGGTCAGGGACAACGAGCTGGGGCAGCGCATCCGCTACATCCAGAACGCCTTTGGCACCGGCCTTGGCCCGCAGGATTCGTTTCTTACCCTGCGCGGCGTCAAGACGCTCAAGGTCAGAATGGACCAGAGCCAGCAGAACACCCACAAGATCGTATCCTGGTTGAAACAGCATCCCCGCGTTACCGCACTCCATTACCCCGGCCTTCCGGAGCATCCCGGCCACGAAATCCATGCCGCACAGGCGGACGGCCCCGGTGCGGTATTCTCCTTTGAGCTTGATTCATACGAAACGACCAAAAGGTTACTGGAAAATTCCCGCCTGGCCGCCTTTGCCGTCAGCCTGGGTGGAGTAGAAAGTATCATTTCGTACCCGGCAAAAATGTCGCACGCTTCCGTACCAAAGAAAGAGCGGGAACGCAAAGGGATCGCCGACACATTGGTACGGCTCTCGGTTGGACTGGAAGACCCGGATGATATGATTGCTGATCTCCAGCAGGCGATAGGATAGACCGTGAATATTTGTATTAACGAGAAACCGGCACGCATCGAAAAGGGGCTGACACTCGGGGCGGTTGCAACGCTTTACCGGGAGGGTGCCGACATATTGATACTGAACGGCTTCCCGGCCCCGGCGGATACAAAATTGAAGGATGGTGACGAACTGTTTCTGATCCGGCGGGGAGAGATTCCGACCGAAGAAGAGCTCGAAGGACTGATGGCGGCACGGCACACCCCGGGTGTGCACACCCGCCTGAAACAGGCATCTGTCGGCATAGCCGGCGTGGGGGGGCTCGGCTCGGCTGTCGCCGTAGCGCTGGCCAGGGTCGGCGTCGGCAGGCTGGTGATCGCCGACTTTGACGTTGTAGAGCCCTCCAACCTCAATCGTCAGCAGTACTTTATCGACCAGATCGGCCACTATAAAGTCGATGCCCTGTCCTGCAACCTGCAGCGCATCAATCCGTACATAGCCGTTGAGTCACACCGCCTACTGCTCGGCCCGGAAAACATTGCCGCAACTTTTGCCGACTGCCGGATCGTGGTTGAGGCCTTTGACCGCGCTGAGATGAAGGCGATGCTGGTAAACAATGTGCTCGAATCGATGCCGTCCTGCACCATCGTCGCCGCTTCCGGAGTCGCCGGATACGGACCGAACAACAGCATTACAACACGGCGGGTATCAAGACGCCTCTACCTGGCGGGGGATATGGTATCGGAAGCGGAAGCGGGAAGCGGGCTGATGGCCCCGCGCGTCGGTATCGCCGCACACCATCAGGCGAATCAGGTGATCAGAATTTTACTAGGGGAAGATGAATGAGCAGAATTGCCGTAGCCATGAGCGGGGGAGTTGATTCCTCCGTCACCGCCGCGCTGTTGAAGCAGCAGGGGCACGAGGTCATCGGCATAACCATGAGCCTCTTTGCGCCTCACGGCAGCGACAGCAGCTCACCGGCCCACGACGCAGCCATCGTGGCAGAGCATCTGGGCATTTCGCACCACGTTGCAGACTTTGCCCCGGATTTCAGCAGACTGATCATCGGTGACTTCATCGACGAATACCGCGCCGGTCACACACCAAACCCCTGCGTGCGCTGCAACCGCTACATAAAATTCGGCCTGCTGCTTGATAAAGCGCGTGAACTGGGGGCAGATCTGCTGGCGACCGGGCACTACGCCATAAAAACGGTTGATGCGGACGGCACCTGCCATCTGCGTGTTGCCGCCAACAGCCGCAAGGACCAGTCGTATTTTCTCTACTCGCTGACCCAGCCGCAATTACAGGACGTCATATTTCCGCTCGGTACGTTCGAAAACAAGGATGACGTGCGCCGTCTGGCGCGCGAGTTCGCCCTTCCGGTCGCCGAAAAGAGTGACAGCCAGGAGGTCTGCTTTATCCCGAACGATGATTACGTGTCGTTTCTGGAGGGGAATGCCGCGTTGGGCGCTGCCGATGGTGACATCATCCACCTGGACGGCAGGATCGTCGGACGTCACCACGGCACGCACCGCTACACGATCGGCCAGCGCAAGGGGCTGGGGATCGGCTGGAGCGAGCCGCTGTACGTGATCGGGATTGATGCCGAACGGAATATCGTGCTGGTGGGCGAACAGCAGCATGTGTATGCAGCCGGTTTGCATGCCGAAGAGGTCAGCTGGGTGGTGACGCCGGAGACGGGAGAATTTGCCACGACCTGCAAGATCCGCTACCGCCACCAGCCGGTCGGCTGCCGGGTACGAATGCTGGCAGGAGGAGCATGCGACCTGATTTTTGACCAGCCGCAGAAAGCGGTGACCCCCGGACAGGCGCTGGTATTCTATTGCGACGGTGAAGTCATGGGTGGCGGGCGCATCATCCGCCCGTTAGTACGTTAAGAATAGTCCCGATTTATCAGGGTGCCGCATAAATAGTATCCCACGTGGCAGGCCCCTTGGGGTTTTTAATCTTGAATTCCAGATACTGCGCCGCTTTTTTCAACTTCTCGTTCGGCATCGCCATAGTCAAGAACGTGTCTAAAGCACCGAGCACCAGCCGTTCCGCATTCTGACTGGCAAACCCCTCCCCTTCGACAATGCCCCGCAGGTAGCCGAGCAGGGATTTCTGTTCCTCTTCACCCTGCAAACGCTTCGCATCGGCAATAAACAGTAGATAGCGGGCTTTGTCGCGAACCGACACACCCAGATGCTTTTCCGCCAGAAGCGACTCTACAACCGTAGCGATACTCCCCTGCTCGGCATAATTCAGGTTCTTGTTCTCGAGATATGAGGCAAGATATTCCAGAGCGGCCAGACGACTCGCAGGGTCTCCAGCCTTAAACAGCAACAGCTGGGCAGCCTGCAGTTTAAGTTCGTCAGGCTGTTCCGGATGAAGAAAACAGCGCAGCATCAGGGTCAGCTTTTCACTGGCAGCCTCTGTCAGGCCCGGATCACCCACCTTTGAGCCGATGTTTTCCAGCAGGTCACGTTTATTCGCATACTCGCCGAAACGGATATGGACAATCAGGGCACGCACCTGAGGGTCTTCGCTCTCGTCCCACAACTCATCGACTCCCCGCAGAATTCTGGAACAGATTGAGCGGATCTTTTCCTCTTTGGGCTGTTCTTCCTGGTTCCAGTAATCCGGGTAGGTATCGAGAATCGTGTCAGCTTCTTCCGGATTCTTAGCTTTTTCAAGCAGCGACCTGAAGTATGACAGGATCTTGATCTGATAATTGCTCCCCGCATCCTTGAGCGGCCTGAGGAGATCATCCAGAAACGTGGCATTCAGCCCTGAAGCGCCGCTGCAGAGATAGCGGTACACCCCTTCGGCCTTATCAACCTGCTTTTCAATATATTTACGCCGCAGCGTTTCTCCAAGAGAGGTAGACTGAACCTTTTTAAAAAAGACGCTTAGCAGGTTGGATGCGTGGTGTTTGATGCTGTTGTCTATTTCATCGGAGACGACAATATCCAGGCAGGCATCAAATATTTTGACCTGCTCACTCTCATTGCAGGACGAGTCAATATAGTCCTCAACGATCGCCAGAATTTCAGCCATATGGTTACGGTTACGGCCATTGAGAAGAGTGGTGAAGGTCTCACGCAGGCTGTTGACATCGACAATGCCAAAGAGGAACTTGACGGCAGCGTTCCGACTTGAAGTTCCCTTGCCATCAGCAGATTTCAACAGTTTCAGAATACTTTCGGCGGGGTCGGTAACCCAGTCCGGCACGAGATCTTCCATAAAGTGCTCGGCTTTTCTGCGTACGACGGCGTCCAGATCATAGATAAAATAGCGCGCCACATCGATGCGGAATTCACGTCCGGCCGAAGACGAGGCGATAACGTCAAGGGCAGCAGCCTTGTCTTTGGACGAAAGACGGGCAATATCCCTCTTTGCCTTGGATGAATCATTGATTTTTATATAAAAATTGACTATGTCTTTGACCGATACTTCCGCATCTACATCTATTTCCATGTCAGGTGCCTTTCCAACCGTTTTGTGCGAGTATAGCCGCAAGAATTGTTATACGCAACTCCATCCACAAAAAAAGGCCGCTCCGGCCGGGGAGAACTTTATGCGCACCAGCCTGAAGCGGATAAAAATGATCTGTGCAGCAACGGACTCTGGATCTGCAAGGGAATCGTGGACACGCACCTGCCGTCTGCTGATCGGTGTCTCCCTCATGCTCTTCGCCGGCTCCCCGGCATCAGCTGAGCAGAAAATCACCTTTTATCGTGATGGCGCACTGTTCCGACAGGGAGCGGTCGCCGTCAAAGGGGTGATTAACCTCCCGCTTCCGACAGACCTGTTGGCACATACAGTTACCATTATACCGGGACGCGGCACCACTGTTCTGGGCGTTGAAACGTTCAATGGCGATGTGGGGAAAAGAGCGGACAAGGAGCTCGAAGCTCTGACAGAGCAACGGCGGCGCCTGGAGGATCGTTTACAGGCTCTGGAAACCCGCGAGACTATTTTTGCAGCGGCAGCGAAATCACAAAGCGGCAAGGCACCGCGCAAGACCAAGACCAACCCGGACCCACTGCAGAGTATCCGTCAGGGGACTGACTTTGCCATTGCCCAACTGGAGAGCGTCTATACGACCCGGCGCAAGACAACGCAGGAGCTGCAGAGGATCGACACACGCCTGGCTGCAGCCAAAAAAAAGCGCCACCAGACGGCAGAGTTATTGCGGATAACCGTCACCCCTCCCCGCGGCAGCGTGACACTCCGTTATGCAACAACAGAACAGGGGTGGCAGCCACAGTACAATCTGCACGTGACCGGAGACGGCTCTGCCCACCTGCAGCTTTCGGCCCGCATAACAGCAAACACGCGTGGGCAACTGGTGACCGTTTCAACGGGAACCCTGGCTGAAGGCGCTGCTGTCGAAACGTTTCCTATTAAGTCGGGGTCTGCGGTTCTTACCGACTATCGCCTTCCACTGACGGAAGAACACTCGACAGAAGGGATTTTTAATACTTTTTCCGGCACGCTTACCAACAGCACGCCACATTACCTGCAGCCGGGAGAATGCGGGCTGTTCCGTGGAGGCACCTATCTTGGCAGTTTCAGGTTTGAAGGGATGTCATCAGGGCGGAGCAGGGCCATTTCTTATGGCAAATGATTCGGTTCCCTGCCATCCAAAGCGGCCCGCAACGCAGCAATCAGCCTGTCAGGCATGACCGGCTTGGACAGGTATTCAAACGTACCGGATATTTTTGCCTTTTGTTTCAACACGTCATCACTGTAACCGCTTAAAAACAGGCAGGGGAGTTCCGGGTACCGCTCACGCACAACGGACAACGCTTCATAACCGTTCATGCGCGGCATGATCACATCCAGCAGCAGCAGATCAACCGTATCACCGTAATCTTCCATAAGGGACACTACCTCGGTGCCGTCCCTGGCCTCCAGCACCCGATAGCCGATATCCTGCAACAATTCAACGATCATGGGACGCACATCTTCGTTGTCTTCACCCACCAATATCGTTTCGCTACAGGGTTTTTCCTCTGTTGCCACCAAGGAGAAATCGGCATCGGAACAGCAGCGTTCACCCACGGCATACTCCGGAAACCAGATTGAAAAAGTCGTCCCGACTCCCGGCGTGCTGTTGACCTTGATGAAGCCACCATGTTGCTGCACGATGCCGAACAACATCGACAGTCCGAGGCCGGTCCCCTTGCCGACCTCCTTGGTGGTAAAAAACGGGTCAAAGATCCGCCCCATCTCATCCGGCGAAATACCGTGGCCGGTATCGGCAACCGAAAGCTGCACATAACTGCCGGCGGTGGCCCCGACCGGGACATCGACTTCATTGCCACTGATCCGGCGCCGCACAGTAGCGATTGTCAAACGACCGCCGCCAGGCATGGCGTCGCGAGAGTTGTTGTACAGATTGAGCACGATTTGCTGCAGCTGTCCCTCGTCGGCATTCAGCATCAGATCCCCCGGATCAAGACGGAAGTCAATCTGGAAATTTTCGCCCGCCAGGCGACACAGCATCTCCTTCATACCGCCAATAAAACTGTTCAGCTCAATTGGTCGCAGTGCCACAATCTGCTTGCGGCTGAAGGTCAACATGCTGTGCGTTAATGAAGCGGCTTTTTCCGAGGCGGTGATGATACGCTGGACGGCCATCAGGTTCGGCGAATCGTTCCCGAGGCGCTTTTCCAATATTCCGGCGTAGCCAAGAATGGCAGCCAGAATATTATTGAACTCATGGGCGATGCCGCCTGCCAACTGGCCAATCGAATCAAGCTTCTGGGCGTGGTGCAGCTGGCTTTTCAGCAGATCCCGATCAGCCTCCGCTTTTCTGAATTCGGTAACGTCGCGCACCGACTCGATCGCGCCGATAACGCTCCCATGCTGGTCAAACAGCGGCGACGCAGTGATCCAGAGTTCACGCTCGCTGCCGTGGCTGGCAACCGGAACGCTCCCTTCGGCAATCAGCGTTTCACCTTTTTTTTCCACCTTGCGGTAGTACTGACGTGCGTCGTCGAGATCGGCCCCGACAAGATCAATCAACAAGGGCCGCTTTATACCGTAAAAAGCCATTGAATACGCATAATCACCTTTGCCCAGCATCTCCTCTTCAGCAACGCCGCTCAGCGCTGCCATTGCTTTATTCCAGGCGATGACGCGATGTTCACCATCAATGACAAAGGTCGCATCCGGCAGGAAGTCGATGATCCCCGTGTGCAGCCTGGCCTGGGAGACCAATTCCTGTTCTTTTGCATTCAGGTTATTAATCGCATCGCAAAATGTGACCGCCTGGCGGTTGATCAACTCGCCGAGTTTTGCGATCAGTTCAACCGGTGATGTTGTGCTGGCCCTGCTTCCAAGATCCCCACTCGCCAACTTCAGCAGCGTTTCATAATGCTCGCAGAGTCCAATGGCAACCTCATGGCTTTCATCAACCTGCTCCTTCATAAAACAGGCTATGCGGTTCAACGCCGGCTCCAGACCACAGAGCATGGAACCATCATCCGCAAGCGCTATCCTGACGTCAGGATCACCGAGCGACAAGCGTTCCAGCATTGTCCGAACAACCGTATATTCGTCATCCAGCGACGCCTGCCCGACAACCATTGCAGCACTGGCCTCTGTCAGGCGTGCGGCAATGGTGCTAAAGAGTGTGCGGTCCTCCTGTTGGTGCAGCAGGTCACAATCGAGGCAAAGCGAGCAGGCAAGCAGTGTATCGTCCGGAGGAGAACCACAGCAGCGGCCATCCAGAGGAACACCAGCCGGTTCCGGAAGGTCCTGAACAAGAACACAACGGCGATTTAATATATCAATTCCATTCATACGTTATCCAAGGCATTAAAACCGGATCAGGGCACGCTTACGGTCATTGCCATCATCATGCATCATCAGTAGCGTCTTCTTCAGACGGGCACACCAGACAACGATATCCTTTTCAAAAGTCGGACAGTCGCCGACAATTTCCAGAACTTCTCCCGGCTTCATCTCGACAGAAACAACCGAGAGCTTCAGAACCGGTTTCGGGCATTTAAGCCCGGTAGCATCCAGCAGCCGCTGGGGTTGGGGAAGCGTCATAGGTCCGTTCTCCTCTCACTCTCTTGTGCTCTGCAGAGGAACTGTCCTTCCTGATGCAGCAGTTCTTTGACCTTGTCCATCAACGCATCAACCGTAAAGGGTTTCTGCAGAAAATGGGCTCCCTCCACTAATTCACCGTCGACAACGATGACATTGTTTGTATAGCCCGACATATACAACACCTTGTCTATCTCAGGATACTCGGCGGCAATCCGCTCAAAGAGCTGTTGACCGTTCATACCCGGCATTACAACATCGGTGATCACCAGATCAACCTTCTCCGGGATCTCCTTGAGCAGTTCCAGGGCGAGCTGCGGATGACCAGAGCTGTAGACGGTATAGCCGAACCCCTCCAGCAGGTCACTCGTCATAACCCGAACCATATCATTATCCTCAACCAGCAGAATTACCGCGGAACCTGAATAATCCAGAGAGACGGTCTCCTTCTCCGGAACAACGCCACCAGGGTTTTCATCACAGACAGGGATGTAAACCTTGATGGTTGTCCCGTATCCAAGAGTACTGACAGCGGTAATATAACCGTTATGCTGTTTAACGATGCCATACACGTTTGCCAGGCCGAGGCCGGTACCCTGACCGGTATCCTTGGTGGTGAAAAAAGGCTGGAAAATCTGCGCCACGGTTTCACCACTCATACCACAGCCACTATCGGCACACGCCAGCAGCGCGAAACGCCCTGCATTCATACCGGGGTGGCGGCGGGCAAACTCGTCATCAATCAGGACATGGCCGGTTTCGATTGAAATAGTGCCGTTGTCAGCGATGGCATCCTGAGCATTCAGCAGCAGATTCAGAAGCACCTGCTCCATCTTGGAAGTGTCGGCACGGACGACAACCGGCTGACCGGCAAGCTGCAGGGTAAGGTTGATGTTTTCGCGCAGCGTCCGGCGTACGATCGAGTGGAATGACATGATGGTGGTGTTGAGGTCCACCACCTGCATATGCATGACCTGCTTGCGGCCAAAACTGAGCAACTGCTGCGTCAGGTCACGGGCTTTACCTGATGCCTTGATGATGCCCTCAAGCTGCAAACGCATCTTTTCGTTATCAGGCAGCGAACGCTTGAGCATATCAGAGTAGATCAGAATCGGCGTCAGCAGATTATTGAAATCGTGAGCAATGCCACCCGACAGATGCCCGATGGCTTCCATCTTCTGCGCCTGGCTCAACAGATGCTCCAGCTCCACACGCTCCGCCTCACCTTTACTCCGCTCGATAGCAATACCGGCAAAAACCGACGCCTGCTGAATCAGGGATATTTTATCCACTGCCGGCGTTGCCGGAGTCCGATGATAGATGGCAAAGGTGCCAAGTAGCAGACCGGATGACGAAATAATCGGTTCCGACCAGCAGGAGCGTAGTCCGGCTTCCCGCGCCGGCGCAAAACCTTTCCAGAAGGGATGGCTGTCAATGTCTTCCACAATCACCCGTTCGCGCCGGTAGGCTGCGGTACCGCACGACCCGATCCCTTCGCCGATTTTTATACGGTCAGTTGCCCTGTTGTAAAAATCGGGCAGACTGGGGGCCGCACCATTCAGCAGATACTGCCCATCATCGCTCGCCAGCAGGACGGAGCAAATTACGCCGGGGCTTTCCTTTTCAATCGAAAGCACAATAAACGCAAGCTGCTCCGCAAGCGGCTCACGACCGGCAATCCGCTCAAGTATCCCGGAGCGCAACATCTCGCGCTGCTCGGCTTTTTTCAGAGCATTAATGTTTTTCACCATATAGATCGCATTGACAATGCGGCCCTGTGCGTCAAAAACCGGGTCTACGGAGACTTCATACCAGATACCGTTAAGCTCAAATTGAGCAGAGGAGCGCTTTCCTGTCTTCTCCATAATCTCAAAGGGGCAGTCAGTACGCGGCACTGTTTTGCCATAGGTCGCCTGGCAGCAGTGCAATCCGACGACATCCTTCAACGACCGGCCAAAGATGTTCTGCGAAGCCCGGTTGCCGCGGATAATAAATCTGTTCATATCCAGCAGCCATACGGAATCCTCGACAGAGTCGAACATATGCTGCCACTCCATGGCTGAAGATTTAAGCTGCTCACCAAGGAGCTCGAAAGCTTTTTGCCGCTTCTCCAGTATCGAATTAGCCTGCTTGAGTTTGAGTGTCTGCTGCAGAAAAAAATAGCAGAGGAGACCGAGCGCCACAATCAGCAGGCTGCCGGCAGTACGTTCCATGTGACTGAGAACAAGCTGTCGTTCGCGGAAACCGTACCGGTAGAACAGCCAGACAAACACCGCAACAAGAGCCATGGCAGCAACAACAGAGCTGCGTCGTATGTGGCGGTAAAAATCAGCTGACATCAGGCACCCCCATGACAATCAACAAAATTAAAACAGTGTTTACAAATAACACGTCAAAACGGCAAAAGAAACAGCAGAAAAGGTGTTTTCAAGCATTTATTCAGCGCTCCTGACAAAATGTGAGGAATTGATCCGGCCGTAACGGGCGGCTAAAATAAAACCCCTGAATAATAGCGCATTCGCGCTCAGCCAGGTAACGCAACTGTTCCTCCGTCTCAACCCCCTCCGCAACAAGAGTCATGCCCAACCCATGCCCCATGGCAATGATCGTGCTGACAACGGCAGCATCGTTTTTGGTGGTCAGCATCCGCTGCACGAACGACATGTCTATTTTCAGCTCATTGATCGGCAGACGCCCCAGGTACTCAAGTGAGGAATAGCCGGTGCCGAAATCATCCAGCGAAAGAATAACGCCAAGGGCAGAGAGTGCCGTCATTTTTTCAAGGGTACGGGCGCTGTCGACCATGACCATACTTTCGGTAAGTTCGAGACAGAGACAGTGCGGGTTAAGCCCGGTCGACTCCAACACCCCCTTGACGGTGACATCAAGGTCACTGCGCATGAACTGCAGGGCCGATATATTTACCGACATGTGCAGCTGCGACAAACCGAGCTTGTGCCATGCTGCAGCCTGTGAACAGGCCTGCCACAGCACCCATTCGCCAACCGCCACAATCATGCCGCTCTCCTCCAGAATCGGAATAAATATGGCTGGCGAAACCGGCGCTTCACCGGCAGGAGTCCAGCGCAGCAAAGCCTCCGCACCGACCACAGCACCAGTGACATGATCTATCTGCGGCTGGTAATCAAGGGTAAACTCACCGCGATCCAGAGCTTTATGAAGCTTTGCCTCCAGAGCAAAGCGTTCCTCCTGCTGACTGTTCAGCTCGCGGGTGTAGAAGCATATGGCGTTCTTTCCCATTTTTTTTGCATGATACATGGCCGCTTCACCGTTTTTCAGCAGACTCTCCACGCATTCGCCATCTTCCGGGTAGACGACCACGCCGATGCTGGCAGTAGCCATTATTTCCGTCCCCCTGACGATAAAGACATCGTTCATAGCTCGACGGATCAGCTCAGCCCTCTGCCGCGCCTCATCAGGTTCAGTCACTAACGGCGGGATTACCGTAAACTCATCCCCGACAAAACGCGACACGACACAGTTGTGTCCACAGACCGATTCAAGACGTCTGGCGATCTCTTTGATCAGAATATCACCGAATTTATGGCCAAAGATGTCATTCACACACTTGAGGTTATCAATATCCAGCACCATCAGCATCAGGTACTGGCTTTCACGGTTGATCAGGCCAAGCTGCAATTCCAGATGTTTCTGGAAATAGTAGCGATTGGGAAGACCGGTCAAAGCGTCGAAATTGGCCTGATAATACAGCTGCTCCTCGTGCTGTTTACGGCCGCTGATATCCTCCTTGATGGCAACATAACTGGTGATCGTGCCGGACTCATCCTTGATCGGAGCGATACTTGACAGTTCCCAATAGCGCCGACCGTCCTTGGCGCTGTTGCAGATCTCTCCACGCCACTCCCTGCCGGAACTGATCGTTTCCCACAAATCAACGTAATAACTGTCCGGCTGCTTGCCGGAATTGAGAATACTCGGGTTCCGGCCAATCGCTTCTTCACGGCTATAGCCGGATACCGCAGTAAATTTGGGATTAACGTACTCTATGACCCCGTTGGCATCAGTAATAACGACACTGTTGGCACTCTGTTCAACGGCCGTACTCAGCTTGCGCAGCTCAACGGTCCGCTCCTTGATCAGTAGTTCCAGGTTTTCATGGTAGTTCCGGTTTTCCCGCACCAACAGCGATCTCTCAAGACAGCGGGCGACAACCAGCTCAAGCTCAACCAGGTCGGCAAGCGGCTTGGGCAGATAATCCCAGGCACCGCGCCGCAAGGCCTCCAGCGCATCCGAGAGTACACCGGTGCCGGACAGGACAATTATGGGCAGGTTATCGTCCAACAGCCTGACAGCGTCAACAACCTCCAACCCGTCAACATTCGGCATACGCAGGTCTGTGATAACAACATCCGGGCCATAGACACGTATTTTTTCGAGCCCATCACGACCGTCGCAAGCCTGAAGCACGGTAAAGCCGCAGTCTTCAAAAAAAGCCGCCACGCTGCTGCGAAGCGACTCTTCGTCGTCAATGGTGAGCAACACCAGGTTATCAGCCGGCGATGCCATTATAGTGGTCCCCCTGCTGCAGCACTGTTCCTGACTTTACTTACCAGCCTGGCAAGGTCATGGATCGGCTTCAACAGCACGTCTTCATCCGTCATACCAATGGCGTAAAGCTTATCGGACAGAGAATAAATCATCCCGGTATGCAGCAGAAAACCTGTGGTCGGGTTGAGCGCATGGGCCTTGACAATAAACTCCTCACCGCTCATGCCGGTGAGGCGCAAATCAGAAATGCAAACCGCCGGACGGAGAGAAAGCATCATCTCCAGGCCAACTTCACCGCTGGCAGCAACATGTACGCTGAAGCCTTCATCCTCCAGGTATGCAGTCACGCATTCACGGATCATTTCATCATCATCCACCAACAACACCGCAATATCACAATTTTCCATTACGCTCTCCCTGCGGCGGGAGCTTCACCGTGAAACAACTCCCGACACCAGGCCTGGATCGAACCTCTATCACACCACGGTGTCCCTTGGTAACGATTGCATAGGCCACCGACAGGCCCAAACCGGTACCAACACCTACTTCCTTGGTCGTAAAAAACGGTTCAAAAACCCGCAACCGGGTAGCTTCGTCCATACCCGGGCCATTATCCTCAACCTCTATAGCAACCATTCCGTCCAAAAGCCTCGTCCTGACGGTAATTATGGGCTGCCGCTCCAGCGCTGTAGTTGCTATAGCCTGAGCGGCATTTTTAAGAATATTCATCAGCACCTGTTCCAACTCCGCCACAACTATCTGCACCGGGGGAAGATCAGTGGCATACTCGCGCTGCAACACAATCCGCGAGTAATTGTATTTTTTCTTCATGTCATAATCAGTTCCGGCCAGCTCCAACACTCTGTCAAGCAGTGCGGGAAGATCGACCTTCTCGGCGCCCGCGTCACTGCGGCGACTGAATTTAAGCATATTCGAAATGATGTCCGAGGCTCTCATTCCGGCGCTGCGAATGTGACCAATGAAATCAAAGACGCCCCGCCTTTGCAGATACGCATGCACCAACGCCAGGTCAACGCCGACTTCGGCGGCAGCTTTAAGATTGGCAGGGATATCAGCCGACACACGCCGTTCAATATTCTGGGCGTGTTGCAGGATCGCCCCCAGCGGGTTATTGATTTCATGCGCCATACCGGCGGCCAGCCCACTAACCATGATCATTTTCTCGGTCTGGGCCATAACCTCCTCGATACGGAGCTGCTCGGTAACATCGTGGGCGATGCCGATCAGCGTCACCACACCATCACCATCGACATACGGCGCACCGCGCACGGCGTGCCAGCGCCAACTACCACCGACATGTTGAACGCGGGCGGTGACCTCCTGTGCGGAACCGCTCCGGATAGCTGCCAGCATCGATGATTCACAGCGCGAGATATCTTCCTGATGCACAA
This sequence comes from Desulfuromonadaceae bacterium, assembly GCA_028681335.1. GTDB lineage: Bacteria > Desulfobacterota > Desulfuromonadia > Geobacterales > Pseudopelobacteraceae > JACRCG01. The sequence continues at coordinate 25,295 of JAQUIT010000005.1, forward strand.
ATTCACGCAGGCTGTGCCCCACAACATCACCCAGATCATGTCCGAGCACTGTCTTCCAGGCACTTGACACAAAGGTAAAAGAGCCCTCCGTATCCATCTGGAACATGATATCGCAGGAGTTTTCCACCAACATGCGATAATTTGGTTCACTTTTACAACAGATGTCTATCGATTTAGACAGCATATGCAATGCCCCTTTGGCACCGGCTCATTCCAGAGTACAGCACGGCTACAGCCTGAACTGCCCGACAAGATCCTTCAGTTCCTCTGCCTGGCGGGAAACATCATTGGCGGCAACGGCGGTTTCGTGCAGCGCATGGTCATTCTGCTGCGCCAGATCGTTGAGATTCATGACGTTGCTGCTGATCTCCCGGGTAGTTGCGGTCTGTTCTTCTGCAGCGGTAGCGATCTGACTGATCTGTTCTGTTACGTTATTGATGATATCAAGGATCTCCTGCAGCGAACGGCCGGATTCTGAGGCATGGCTGGTCCCCTGTTCAACCTGGGTAACGCTCTGTTCCATGGAAGTGACCGCATCTTTGGTCTCTTTCTGGATAGCCTTGATCATCTCGCCGATCTCTTTGGTGGCGCGGGTGGTGCGTTCAGCGAGGGCACGGACTTCGTCGGCGACTACGGCAAAACCGCGGCCCTGCTCACCGGCTCTGGCCGCTTCGATAGCGGCATTAAGGGCCAGCAGATTGGTCTGGTCGGCGATATCCTCAATGGTGCCGATAATCGCGCCGATCTGTTCGGAGCGAACCCCGAGGGCGTCGACGGTGGCGGCGGCATTTTGCACCCGCTCGGCAATACTGTTCATGACGGCGATAGACTGACCGACAACGGCCGCACCCTCGGTGGCTTTCTGGGTGGCGCCGCCGGCGTTGGTAGCAGCCTGATGGCAGTTATTGGCAATATCACCCGAAGTAGCCGACATCTCTTCACCGGCGGTTGCCAGCGAAGTGGATTGCGAAGATAGCTGGGCGATGCTTTCAGTCATCTGCTTTGTCGTCTGCTGCAGTTCCAGTGAAGATGACGCGAGTTGCAGTGAGCTGCCGGCCACCTGGTTGATGATGCCGTGCAGTTTGCCGATGAAGGTATTGAACCATTCGCTCAGTTCGCCGATCTCGTTCTTTCCGAGAATAGGCAGACGGCGGGTAAGATCCCCCTCACCCTGGGCAATATCCCTGATCGTATCGACCACCGCCTTGATCGGACCGGTTACCGTACGCGACACCAGCCAGGCGAGCATGATACTGAGCGCCAGAATACCAAGCAGAGCGCCACCGATGCCGATCTGGATCTTGCGGACATCGGCGGTAACATCATCAACGTAGATGCCGGTCCCAACCACCCATCCCCAGGGCTGATACAGCTCAACGTAGGACAACTTGGGCACCGGCTGGGTACTGCCGGGCCTTGACCAGGCGTAATCAACAAAACCTTTGCCCGCGTCCCGACAGACCTTGGCCATCTCCACAAAAAGCGCCTTGCCGTTCGGGTCCTTGTTCTCGCTTAAGTCCGTGCCGTTCAGCTCCGGCTTGATCGGATGCATGATCATTTTCGGGCCAAGATCGTTGATCCAGAGGTAATTGGCTCCATCATAGCGTATCGCAGAGATCCGCTCGGCAGCCTGTTTCTGAGCGTCCTCCTTTGTGAGGACTCCGGCATCAACCTGTTTCTGATAGGAAGCCATCAGGCTGGTCGCTTCCTGGACCAGATAGCTGACCGTCGCCTGTTTTTCTTCCACGATCAATCCGCGGATAAACGGCACCAGCGCAAACATGGTCGCCACGACCAACACCAGCCAGGTCAGCCCGGACAGACTCATTATCTTCGCAAAAATGCTCCAGTCTTTGTACGCCTTAAATTTCATAATCCCCCCTCGAGATCAAACCATCACACTCTTCGTGTGCTTAGCCATTTGATGTATGCCATTGAGAGAGCAGGGAGTGTGCCAGAGCGGCGGATCTTGTTTATGGCGGCATTACAGGTTGTTACAGCATGGTCGCGACAGAAACGCCTGCGACGACTGTTGACAAAAAAAAATCATCGGGACCAACAATGCTGAATTATCGTGTAGTTGTAGCGCTGCAATACAAATTGCAACAGCAACTTTTGTCGCAGCGGTATACTGGGGTGGGGGAGCGCTCGCTCTACATGCGCTGCATAGTGGAATGAGATGCGGGAATAAACCTGACAATTACAGGCAGGGTGAAAAAAAAACGACGGAGGACGCCGAAAAAGCCAAGCTTCAGACTGAAAAAACGGTTAACCTTTTTGGATAAGCCAGGATTAGTTCCAAGCCTCTGAATTATAAGCGTAAATCGGCGGTTAACTGCTTTTTTTAGGTTAATTTAGCCCCCTCCTCACTCTCCTGCCCGCCCCAAGCGCTTGTTAAGTGCCTGACGGGTAATCCCAAGATAGGTGGCAGCCAGACGTTGGTTATTGCCGGCCAGGCGCAAAGCCTCGGCTATCAGAAACTCCTCGGCCCCCTTGAGGGTCGGGAACTTTCCACCAAACAGACAGACCGGACAACGACCGGCAGCAGAGGCCTCGGACTCGGGCACCAGCAGATCGCTACCGATTGCTGCCACAACAGACTCCAGTGACAGGATGCGACTACCCGAGCGGGCAACGGCATCATGAATGATCGACTCCAGCTCCCGTATATTGCCCGGAAAACGGTAGGCAGCCAGATAGTTGTTCAATTCAGGCGGAGCGACCGGCAGAGGCTTACCAAGGCGTGCGGCAGCTTTTTCGAGAAAATGAGCTGTCAGCAGCGGGAGATCCTCTGGACGCTCACGAAGCGGCGGCAGCTCCACACGGTGACTGCAAAGCCGGTAATACAAGTCGGGGCGAAAGGTACCAGCCTCCATACGGCGTTTCAGATCCGCATGAGTGGCAGCGACAATTCTGGCGTCGCTATACTGTACCTTGTCGGCGCCAAGCGGAAGGTACTCACCCTCCTGCAGCAACCGTAACAGCTTTACCTGCGACCCTGGCGACAGATCGCCGATCTCATCCAGAAAGAGTGTACCACCTGACGCCTGACGAATTAGACCGTCGCGAGACCGGTCGGCTCCGGTATAGGCGCCGCGCTGGTGCCCGAAGAGGGTGTCGCTGAACATAACGTCATCGAGACCGGCCAGGTTAATCGCCACAAACGGGCCGCTCACGCCACTCAGGGAGTGGACGGCACGGGCAATCTGCTCCTTGCCGGTACCGGTCTCTCCACTGATCAACACCGGCTGGCGGGACGGAGCAACCGACTCAAGATAGAGGAAGATTGCGCGCATCCGCGCTGATGTTGTTACAATGCCGCCAAAAGCGGTCTCGTTCTCCAGCGTACCGGCCAGCAGATGGCGACGCAGGCGTTCCAACTCATATTTTGTCCGGGCCCGTTCCAGGGAACGTTCCAACGTAATCTGTAACTCATCAAGATTCACAATCGGCTTGGACAGATAATCCCAAGCCCCCATACGCATGGCCCGCACCGCCTCGTCAACCGCTCCGACGCCAGAGACAACGACGATCGGCGTGAACTCGGATTCCGCCGCAATTGCTTCAACCAGAGCAAAACCGTCCATCACCGGCATCCGCAGATCAGTCATAACAATATCCGGGTGCAGGCTGCGAAACAGCTCCAGCGCGACCTGCCCGTTTTCAGCGGCCAGGACCTTGTAGTTGATGTCGTCAAGATAGGCGGTCAGAGACTCTCTGACATACTGTTCATCTTCGACCACCAGAATTGTTTTCTGTTGTGTTGGTATTGTATTCATAGGGTGTGCATCGCGCTTTCCTCAATTATCACTGTTTCTCATAAAATAGAGACGTCATAAAAAGCTTTTTGCAGCTCAGACAAACAGGTTCCAGGGAGTACCGCCCTGACGCCGTATACGTTTCATTAATTAGTAACATAACAAGCGCAGAGGTGAAAACCATTTATACCATATAAAAAAAGCGGTTGTCTGGACGTGATCCGGGCAACCGCTTGGATTCTGCTGCTTACAGGGCCAGGACGTGTTATTTCAAGAGAATCTCGATCTTGGCACTCTTCCTGGCGTCGGCAATGTACTTCTGGATAGCTTCATTAATTTTCTGCCCCTTGAGATACTCTGCAATTTTTCCCTTCACATCCTTGAGATCAACTATTCCGGCCGGTTTTTTCTCCGTAAGCTTGATGATATGATAACCAAACTTGGTCTCAACAACATCACTGAGTTCGCCAGGCTTGAGCGCGAAAGCGGCTTTTTCAAACTCAGGCACCATCTGTCCCTTGCCGAAGAAACCGAGATCCCCGCCCTGCTGACTGCTGGGGCAGGTTGAGTTGGCTTTTGCCAAAGCGGCAAAATCCGCACCGCCAGCCAGCTCTTTATGCAGCTTCTCGGCCTTCTCAAGAGCTTTTTTCTTCTCGTCGGCAGAAGCTTTCTCATCGACCCCAATCAGGATATGGCTGGCTTTAACAGCTTCGTCCTGTTTAAACTTGTCCTGATTCTTATCATAGAAAGCGCGAATCTCGGCATCCGAAACAACCGTTTTAGCCACGAATTCAGCCTCAACAAAGTGGGCTATCAAGAGATCTCGGCGGGTGTATTCACGAAAATCTTTTTCATCCATGTCGAGATCTTTGATCGCCTTTACAAAAGCCTGCTCATCCTTGAAGCGAGCCTTACCCTGAGCCAACTTGGCGTCAACCTCCTTCTCCAGATCCTTCACCTCCTGCTTCGCAGCAGCCTGGTACAACAGTTCTGCAGAGACCAGCTGTTCTACAGCCTGCTTGTCAATGGCCGCTTCCTGCCCCGCAGGCATCGGCTGACCACGCAGCATGACCTTTTCTGCACGGCGCAGTTCGATGGCATCAATGGCGATTCCATTTACACGGGCAACTGCACCCTTTGGCTGGGCAACAACGGCTGGTGCGGCCGGCTTGGCTTTTTTATCGGCATCAGCCCCTGCTGCACCGGCAAGAGTTGAACACGACAGAACTGCGGCAACGAGAAACACATGAAACAACCACCGTGATGAATGAAAATTCTGCATCGGACAGGACTCTCCTTGAAATAAATTTTAGGCAGTGTAGCACAGTTAATCCGGGCATGAAAAGCCAAACATATTTTTGACTTTTGTTTTACTTTCAGATACATTTACCGGCGTTTTCCGTGTAAATCAGCGTTGTCCGGCAGAGCCGGGCACGGTCAGTTCATCAGGAGGAAGTGTGGAAATGAAAAAGGTTCTCGTAGTTGATGACAGCCTCTCTGTTGCCCGCCAGCTGGAGAAGATAATTGCCGAATCCGGCGACTTCACCTGTGTCGGCCACGCCAAGAATGGCGCCGAAGCAATCAAAATGAATCACACTGAAGACCCTGAGATTATCTGCATGGACATGAACATGCCCGGCATGGATGGCCTGACAGCTCTGAGAACACTTTCGGTCATGGACAAAGAGGTCAAGGTTGTAATGGTGACTTCACTCGGAGGCGTGGGCGACAAATTCACCGAAGCGATCAAGCTTGGTGCTAAAAACGTCATTTCAAAACCGTTTGAAGCCGACAACGTCCTGCGGATTCTGCGGGAGCTCTGATTCATCCAACTAATGCTTTTTAGATAAGGGGCGCACTATGGCTGTTAAATTTTTCGGGCAATTTCTGGTGGAACAGGGCATCGTCACCAGTGACGCATTGCTGAATGCTATCAATTTACAGGACAAAAACAACCTTAAGTTCGGCGAGGTGGCTGTTGCTATGGGTCTTGTTACCCCGGCAGAAATCCAACGCGCCCACAACGCTCAAATGTCCAAGGACATGAAACTGGGCGACCTCCTGGTCGAAATGGGCTTTTTGACTCTCGTGCAGATGAATGACATCATTACGCGCCAGAAGAACACCCACCTGTACATCGGCGAGGCCCTGGTCCAGGTAGGCGCACTGACAAGTGAAACGCTGCAGAAACATTTGGATTCCTTCAAGGCCGATCAGGCCGAGTATGTATCGAACGCCATCGAACTTCCGGTTACATCCGCCAACGGCAAAATATGGGAAACGACGGCTGACCTCACTTATAAGATGATCACCCGCGTGCTGGGTCTGCGCTTCCGCCCCGGCAAATGCACTCTGGCAACAACGATCCCCCCCGGCTTCATGCTGGCGGCGATGGACATGGTCGGCGACGTTGAGGCACGCTACATTATCTCCGTTTCCTACGGGCTGCAGAAAACTATCGCCAAGGCGATCCTGGGCGAAGAGTCCGTAGATGATGAGCCGATTGAGGTACTTGAAGACACCGTTATGGAGTTTGTCAACGTCGTCTGCGGCAATGTGGCTGCCAAGGCTTCCCAGATGGGGGTCATCATAAACATTGAGCCGCCGGTCACGCTTCACCCTCCGGCAGCCGGCCTGCCGATACCGGAAGGATACACGGCGCTCTGCTTCCCGATTCACATCGAAGATGGCGACACGATGGAGCTGCATCTGTTGATTAAGGAGTAAACCGGCAAGTTTATCCGCACAACAAAGAGGCCCCGGGGGCGACACCCCCCCCGGGGCCTTTTTCTCTAGGCCATCACCCGGTAAATACATTGATGATGACACCTGTTACCGCAACACCTCTTCCGTATACTCCCCTGACATATCCCGCACGAACAGCGGCGGCTCCACAACCGGAGCACATCTCCTCCCCTTGGCCAGTTCGGCCATGAACATGGTTGCGGGTGACGCGGCATTGTTATGGATCATCCGCAGCCGCAGCACCGAGAGCTTCATCTCCGCAGCCAGCGCCATGAATTCTGCCAGTCGTGAAGGCAGCTGAATGAAGCAGATTTTGCCCGACGGTTTGACCAGATATTTGGCCGCAGCCATAAAATCACCAAGCCCCGCCGTTGTTTCATGCCGGGCGGCATCCCGCCCGGCACGGGGACTGATACGGCCGCTTCCGGCTGCCCGAAAGGGAGGATTGGAGACGACCAGGTCAAAGGTTGAGTCTCGATAACAGCTGCGCAGTTCGATGACATCGGCACTCTGCAGCGCAACCCTCCCGGCAAGGTCGTTATGCCGGATATTCCGTTCGACAATCTCGGCCATGTCGGGGTTATTTTCGACCGCCACAACCGAAGCCTCCCGGTTTATCCGCGCCAGCACCAGCGAAATGATGCCGCAGCCGGCTCCCAGATCGACAATACTCCCACCCGGCTTCACCTCCCCGCAGAAGTTCGCCAGCAGGAGCGGATCAAGCGAATAGCGATAGCCATGGCGGGGCTGAAACAGCTGCAGATCAAACAGCTTGAGGTCATCCTGTGTCAACATTGCTGCTTCACCATTCATGCACCCTTCACTTTTCTACTAAACAGCCACTCACGGATCAGCATCCCTGCAAACAGCACAAAAGAAGCCAGGGTCAGATATTTACCGACTTTAAAAGGGAGTGGATCAAAGCGGAATTCGACCGTATGGACACCGGCGGCAAGATAGACGCCGCGCAGGACGTGGTTCACCGGGACGATAGCTGCCTGTTTACCGTCAATCGTCGCCGCCCACCCCTTGTAGTATTTTTCGCCGAGTACCAGCAGCGCATTGGCAGGCGGGGCCGCCGTGACGACGATCCGTTCGCTCTCGTAGGTTGGCACGGTCACCGCTGCCCTGGAAAATTGAGCATCCATATTCGAACCGCCCAGAACCAATGGCGGAGGAGATTCAACGAGAGCATCCCTCCGGGGAGCGAAGGTCGGATCCTGCAAAAGCGCCAGACGCTGAGTAGAGTCCTTAACGACCGACACCGCCGGCACCAGCCACGCTTTGGGGAGTACACGACGATTTTCGAGAACCACCTGGCGACCGTCTGGAGACGTAAAGACCGGCTGGAATTTTGCCCCGAGCCGTACCTTTTCCTCGGCATATTGGTTGCCGGTATAAATAAAATATTTCACGTTCAGCATATCCGGCATGGCGGAATTCATGACAAAGCTGTCCAGAAACGTCTGCCAGCGCTGCTGTTGCACCGGATTTGAGGTAAACATGACCGGAATACCATTTGATGCATAGAGCATCGGGTCACTCCCGTCCAGCGGCAGGGTTCTATACTGTTTCGAGTCATGCATGATGAATTTCATGGCCGGGGTTCCGCCTGCCAGTGACTTCTCCGGCAGCGCAACGGTAAAGAGGAACTTGTCGTTTACACGCCACACATCCGCCACGTAGACGATCACCAGCATGATGGGGAGCAGGAGCGCAAACTTCTTGATGCGTGGGTTGAACACAATGACGGCGGCCATGATGGCGGCAAACGTGGCGGCGACCCCGGTTTCGAAAACGGCATTCCCCCACCGCTGGGCAACAAGGTAAGCCCCCTGCTCATAACGGGTTGGCGCCGCCAGTATTTCATGGAAGATGCGGGTCCAGGTTTCCTGCCCGCGCGAGAGAATGACCTGCAACAACAGCAGTACAATCGGCAGTGCGGTAATAGCGGCCAGATAGCGCCGAAACGCCTTTGTGGCACGTGCCCGCGCATCCATCAGGAGATCCAGACCACGTGCTGACAACACACCCAGGGCGATGACCGGGATGAACATTATCATCTTCGGAACACGGAAACGGTTGATGCCGGGGAAATAATCGAACAGAAGGTTGTAGAAGGGGCTGTACTTGCCCATGGAGAACAGGATGCCGCCGGCAAGGCCGGCAACCGCCAACCAGCTGTATCTGTCGCGCCTGAACAGAAGCGGCAGCGGTACCAGCAGCCAGGGGAGCAGCCCCATATAGCTGGCGGTCTGGGTAAAGACCATTCTCCCCCAGTAGTAACTGCCTATAGTGGCGGGATTCGGCCCCGCTTCCTGGCGTGAAAAACCGAAGAAACCGGGGATGACAAAGGCCGCGACCTCCTCCGGCGGTAGTGACCAGGACATGGCTGCATCGCGGTCCAGCCCCCCCTTACCCTGGTTTGCCCCGCTCTGGACACCGCGGTTTGTCTCCTGGGACCAGTTGGCCAGCGGCAGCAGCGATATGGAGACGGTGGTCAGAAAAAAAATCAGCAGGATCACGTTATAGCCAAGCAGACGCGGCACGGCAAAGCGTTGCTCTCCATGCTCGTACATAACAATTCCAGCCGCACGAATGATGCCGTACGCAGCGACAGAGAGGCAGGTGTAGTAGGCGATCTGCCAGTGGGTGTTAAAAAACTGCATGGCGAGCACAAAAGCTGTCGCCATGAACCAGAAGAGCCTTTTGCGCAGGAACCCTTTTTCAAAACAGAAAAATGCCCACGGCGCGTAGGCAATTGTGGCGATCTTCATGACGTGTCCGGCATTTATCAGCGAAGCGTTTTCAGTGCCGAGCGCAAAGACAGAGGCGGCAAAAAAGGCGGCGATGCGGCTGGTGCCGATCAGGCGACAGTAATAGTAGACGCCGGCTGCGCCAAAGAAGAGATGCAGCACAATGAACCACGCCACCGAGGACGGTGCGGGAAAGAAATGGAGGATGAGCGGCAGGTGCAGGAGAAACTGCATGGAGCTCATGCCCCCTTCATTGGTGGCGCCGCTGTTGGAAAAGATGTCCCAAGAGGCCTTCAGGTTGAACGAAAACAGTTCCGCCAGCGACTTGTCATTGTACCCCTTCATCCACCAATACGCTTCATTGATGATATCCGGGGCGCGGATGATCTTATCGGTAAAGAGAATCTTTGAAAAAAAGAGGATCAACAGCAGCAGGAGTGCTGCCAGACAAAACAGGTCTTTCTTGCGTTCAGTCATTCAAGCCTCTCCGGCAGTACTAATGGATTGGTAAACCTGCTCCAGCGCGGCAGCGCTGTCTGTCCAACTGAAATGCTGCAGAATGTAGTGTCGTCCGGCGGCGCCCAGTTCCCGACAGAGGGAACGATTTTGCAACAGTTCCACACAGCGGGTAGACATGGCCTGTACGTCACCCGGTGTGCAGAGCAACGACTGGAGTTCAGGGGCAAGGTATTCGGTTATCTGCCCGACCCGGTCGGCAACCACCGGGATGCCGGAACGGAGCAGCTCCGTCAGCTTGGCAGGGCATTTGGCCCGGTTGACGAGGGTATCATCAAAGGGGTAGATGGCAAGGTCCCCGGCGGCAAGCAGATCAGGAAGCAGCTTTGGCTCAGTCCAGCCAGCCATGACGAGCGCCGCCGCGAAACCACCGGCATCTGCCGCCCGCAGCAGTTCTGCTTCCTCGCCCCGCCGTCCCTGCCCGACGACCAGAAAGCGGACCTCCGGCAGACTCCGCCGAATGGAGGCAAAGAGCTCATGAAGCCTACCCTGGCTAAACTCAAAAAAGCGGGTATAGAGCAGCAGGACAGGCGCTTCCAGCGGAATTCCCAGCCTTTGGCGCGCTACGCCTCCAGCGCCTTGCGGGAGGTCATCAACACAGTTAGGGAGATAGAACGATTTAGCCGGGAGCATCCCCCCTGCAATAGCCAGTTCGCAGAGAACCTTACTGGCAGCGGTTACCGCAGCAGCCCTGCGCAGCAGCCACTGTTCCTGGAAGGCAAACACCCGGCGTTCTGCTTTTGAGTAAGACTGCGTTTCATTCATCCCCCCCTTCCCCTCCAGGTCATCAGTATCGACCACGACGGGAGGCAGCTGAACACCACAGCGACGCAACAAGATGAGGAGCATCGCCGCCACGCCGCCATACCCCTTTGGCTTGAAGAGATGGATCAGATCCGGCTTTTCCGCCATCGCAGCGCGTAACATGCGCCAGGCCATCTGCAGCGTGCCGAACACCCCTTTTGGGGCAAGATGGATATTGACGAGACGAACTCCGCAAACGGTTTCCACCACTCCGGAATCTTCCGGATTTGTATAGGGTGGAGCAATGATCGTCACCTGATGACCGCGAGCCTGTATTTCCACCGCAAGCGGCAGCATGCGGGCAATCAGGGTCCCTTTGGGACGGATACCGAATGGTGCCAGAAAGACTATGTTCATCTTCCCCCCGCCATTTTATCGCCGATCAACGCCGGGATGCGCATCTTCTTCGCCATGCGGTAAAGGCGCGAGTCGCGCAGCAGGTAGTACAACTCCAGCAGGGTTCGTGACTGGAGCTTGAAGAGGCCGGGATGGTTGCGCATCAGCTGCAGGTGCATCTCCACCCGGATGGTCCGGTCCATGGAACGCACCATTGATTCCGGTGCAACCCGGTAGAAGAAGAGCACTTCCGGGATACGCTGCACCTTGCAGCCACGCTCTATGAGTGACAGCCAGAAATCCCAATCCTCCCACCCCCTGCTCATGTTCGGATTATAGCCGGCGGTCTGTTCCCAGGAGGACTTTCTGAAAAGCGAGCAGCAGAAGATCAGATTGGTCAGGAGCATGCCGCGCGGCGAGTACTCCGGGATGTCCCACCGCCCCTGCTGCGCGCCGAAACAGTCGGCGAGGCAGTAGACGATGCCTGTACCCGGGCTGGCAGCCATGATCGCCACCCCCTTTTCCAGATAGTCGGGAGAAATCCGGTCATCGGCATCGAGCGGTAGTATGAACTCGCCGCACGCTTCGCGGATGCCGTTATTGCGCGCCATGGCAAGCCCCTGGTTTGAGGTATGGATAACGCGGGTGTGTGGGCGCTGATAGTTTTTGAGCTTGGCAATGGTCTGCGCATCTGTTGAACCATCATCAACGATGATGATCTCAAAATCACGGAACGTCTGGGCGAGAACCGACTCAACAGCTTCGTCCAGATATTCACCATGGTTATAGCATGGTATGATGACACTCACCCTAGGCATCAGCACCCCTGTTGTTGTCGTTGTCATGCCCCGCCAGTATCGACCGATAGCAACGGCAGAACCGCTCCCCCCCGAAATTTTCGCGGGCATAGACATAGGCTCTGCCGGACAGGCGCGACAGCTCCACCCTGTTACCGGCCAGTTTTTCAATAGCTATGCACATCGCTTCGGCAATCAGATCCTCATCCGCCGAGTTCTCTACAAGCAAGCCGTTCACCCCAGACTGCAGGTGGAAAGCTATCCCGCCAACATCTGTGGCAAGCGGCACCGCCCCCTGTGCCATCGCCTCCATGATTACCAGCGGAAACCCTTCACGGCTTGAGGTGAGCAGTAGCAGATGCGCACGTTGGTACAATCCTCTCAGCTGTTCCTGATCCGCCACTTCTCCGGTAAACGTGCACAGAGGCCGGTCAATCTCCGCCACCCCACCCATCACCTCACCAACCATGGTGAGCGTAACAAGAATGCCCCGTGCGGCACAGAGTGCGGCAACCCGTCCTGCAAGATGGACACGCTTCTCTGCTGAATCGCGCCCCACGAAGAGGATATCAAGAGCTCCGGCGGCAGCTTTTTCAGGGCACACAGCTGGAATATCAACCCGGTTTTCAATGACTTCAATCCGCTGAGCCAAAGAGTCATCAAGCCCTCTGCTCCGGTATTGCATTATCAGGTCATCCCTGGTCTGCGGCGTAATGACGACGCGCGTATCGATACGCTGAACCACCGGCAGACTGAAATCCTCCGCGCCGCCGCCAAAGGCGTGGAGCAGATCCACAACCCGCACATGCGCAGCCAGGTACGGGAGCATCTTATAGAAAAAGAGCGTATTGCAGCCAAAGACAACGGCGTTGGGATGCCTGTTGACCACCCCCGCCATAATCCAGGCACTAAGCGGGTAGCTGTATTTCAGGCGCAACCGCCAGTTAAAGACGCGGGCAGACCGGGCAAACAAACTCTGAAGCACAGCTGGCCGTGGCGACCATTTGCAGAAGAAAACCCAGGGGCGTTCCGGGGCAAAGCAGGCAACGATATCCGCGTGCACCCGCTCGGCACCACCGATGTGGCAAAAGGGGAAGAAGAAAAACAGGCCGGAGCGGTTTTTAGCGGGAAGCAGCCACGAGAACAGTCTACCGGCACCAGGAGCAATGTTCTGGAGAAAACCTCTCAAGCTCATCACGCCGCCCCCTTGATCGAGTCGACAAGGTACTCCGCCGTTTCTCGACACATCCGCTCTTCTCCAAACAGCTCCTCCGCCCGATTGTGCATGGCACGACCCAATGTGGCGCGCAAATCAGCATCGTCGATCAGTCGCAGCAGAACATCCGCCAAGGCTGAGGCGTCGGCAGGCGGGGCAAGATACCCGCAGCCGGCTTCCCCGACAGCCTCCCGCAACCCAGGTATGTCACTGCCGGCCACCGGCAGGCCGCTGAACATGGCCTCAAGAACGGCATTCGGGATACCTTCACTGACTGAGCTATGAACACAGATATCCGAAGCGTTTAGCAAGCCGGCGACGTCATTAACCGCCCCGAGAAAACAGACCTGCCCGGCGACGCCCAACTGCTCCGCCTGCAACTTGAGCGCCTCGGCGGTGTCATCCGGACGTCCGGCCAGCGCCAGCAACGGCGTATCCTCCCCCTGTCGTTGCTCCAGTACTCTACGCCAGGCTTTCAGCAGGGTGGCGTGATCCTTGTATCTGCTCAGATTGGCAACCATGGTGACCAGAACCTGCCCATCGTTCAGTTTCAGGCGGTTCCGCCATTCAGAGCGGCTCTGAGCCGGCGCAGGCACTGTTATGCCGTTGCGGATAAGCTGCACATCCTCGGGACGTATGCCGAATGTATCGACAAGATAACGCCTGCCTATATCGGCGTTGGCAATGAAATGTCGGCTCTGCCCTATGGCACTGCGATGCAGCAGGGTCGGCTCCAGCAGCAGCCCGGCATCGGCCTGGTTCCAGACACAGAGCCGCACTCCGCAGATTCGCCACAACAGGGCAGCAGCAAGATTGGGAACTTTTGTGTACGAAAGGAGGATGTCCGGTTTTTCCGCTCTTAGACGCAGGGCCAAGCGCAGCAGATGCGGCAGGCGGCGGCGCAGCCCCCAGTGGAGCCGGACCACACTCCAGGGAATATGCCGTGAGTCGCAGATATCAGCTACCACACCGTGCCCCCCACCTAACCCCCAGACAGTGACACATGCGCCCTCATGCTCCTTCAGATAGCGGGCAAGGATCAGACCCTGACGCTCCGCTCCTCCCATATCAAGACTGCCAAAGAGGATGAGAACACGTTTGTTATGTAGCGGTGAGGGGTGCATCTCTCAGATTTCCACGGCTTCACACAGGGCTGCCATACCTGATTTGGTAAGACCTGGAGCGAGGTTTGAGCCAAAGTTGTAGAAGGAGAGGCTCTGCAGACGCAGGCCGGAACGGGAAAGGAGCTGTGTCAGCGTGTGAGGGGTAAAGGTGTAACAGTGGTCGGGATGGATCACCTCAAAACCGTGCATGGCCGCCATAAAGGCATACATGTCATAGGCGTTCGGCACGGTAAGGCAGAGTTGGGCGCAGTTCAGACGACAGAGTTCGGCCAGCCTCTCCAGCACCAACCCCGGATTGGAAACGTGTTCCAGTACTTCCGGGAAAAGAATCAGATCAAATCCGGATTGGAGCTGCTCCGGGATGTCGCCTTCGGCAAGATTCCAGGTGATATTGCAGTGGTCGCCGGTCAGTGAGCGATAGCGGTCAAGAAGCGGCTGATCAATGTCCACGCCATAGAGCGAAGCGGAAACACCGGCCAGCTGCGTATGAAGCAGGCTGCCGTCCTGTATTTTACGTTCCAGAAAGATTGAGTCCAGAAAGCCGAAATGGAGCACCCGTTTTCCGGTAGCACGTTCCAGCAGGAACGGTTCCCGCTCTACCAGACACTCGGACAGGTGACGAAAATCCTGGCGAAGAACGGAATCAGTCTCCGCGAGCATCCGGCGACAGACGCGATAACCGCGGAGAAAACGTAAGAGAGTTGCTATCATAACACTCCAGTTGATATCAAAAGTCACCACCAACGCGGATAGACAAGAGCGCGGGTGATCATCCCGGCAGCGGGCCATAATGATCGTGAGCAGAGGCAGGCACCGTGGGCGGCTACCCAGTAGGAGATACAGGTCGCGAGCGCCGCCCCCATTGCGCCCCAGCGGGGAATGAGCAGCAGATTCAGCAGTATGTTTGTTGCTGCTCCGGCGCTCGTGCTCCAGAGCAGCGCTTTGCCCCAATCCAAAGCGATGAAATGGGCATTTCTTATCACCGTAAGATTGGCAAAGACCCCGGCCCAAATCAGGACAGAGAGGAGCGGAGCAGCCGGTTGGTAAGCGGCACCAAACAGCAGCTGCACAATCCAGGGCGCCAGCAGTGTGGCCGGCAGAGCGATTACATATCCCAAAAAGACCAGCAGGTTGTATAGCTGTTGGACTTTGGCATTAAAAACGTCAGGATCACTGTTTTTAAGTGTCACAATTCTGGGGAAAACCGCGGTAATAATTGCGGCTGGCACAAAATACCAGACCTCCGATATGCGTACGGCAGCAGCGTAGTGTCCCATTTCCTGCGCCGACACCATAGCCCCCAGCATGACCTGATCAATTCGCAGGTAGATCATGAAGACTATCCCGGACAGCAGCATGGGCACTGCCCCGGTGAACATGGAACGGAAACGGTCCCTGCTGAAACTCCAGAGCATCAACCGTTCCCCGCTCAGACGGTAGGCAAACATAAGTCCGCAGCTGACGATCAGCGCTTCGGCAGCAGTGGCCCACGCTATTGCGATGAGGGACGCACCCATCATGACGCAGATCATTTTACCCAGCGAAGAGAGAGAAAAGGCAGTCATCCGGACGATGGCGACGCAACGGGTGGCTATCTGGGACTGAAACCAGAGATCAATAACCTCAACTGCCTGAAAAACCAGAGAGCTGCTCAGGAGCAACACAAGCAGCAGAGTTGTACGGTCATCCGGACGGATCAGCGTCAGTGCCACCACTGCGAGTGGTAGAGACACCAGGCCGGCGCTGATACGTATAACAAAGGCGGTACCAAGCACGGCCTGTCTCTCATCAGGAAAGGCAACCAGCTCCCGCACCACCAATGATTCGAGTCCGAACAGCGCAATGGCTGAAAACATCATGACGTATGAACCGGCAAAGCTAAGCAGACCGTACCCTTCCGGTCCAAGATAGCGGGCAACCCAGACGCCGATAAAAAGGCCGACACCCATCCTGAGTAAGCGGTCAGAAAATATCCAGCCGGTATTTACAATCATCTTTTGCAGGGTGTAGCGACCTTCAATTCTTTGGCGGAGCGGAAGCGGAAGCAGTTTCAGCCAACCCTGATTGTTCAAGGACGCCCTTCCTGTAACGACTCCACATACCATTGATACGCCCCGGCAATGCCGTCGCGCAGCTCAATGGCATGCCGCCACCCCAGAGCATGAATCCGCGAAGAGTCAGCCAGCTTGCGCGGTGTTCCGTCAGGCTTGTCGGCATCCAAAACAATTGTCCCGCTAAAGCCGACCACATCTTGTACCAACAGCGCCAGATCGTGAATGCTTATCTCCTGCCCGGAACCGACATTGATCAGGGCAGGCGCAAGAGGATCATTGAGCAGCTCATTGTAGCGGGGGTCGTCGAGGTTCATCAAAAAAACGCAGGCAGTGGCCAGATCGTCAACCTGGAGAAATTCGCGCAGCGGCGTACCACTCCCCCAGATCGTCACGGAAGCATCGCCGCGCAGCTTTGCTTCATGAAATTTGCGGATCATGGCCGGCAGCACATGGGACTTCTCAAGATCGAAGTTGTCGTTGGGGCCGTAGAGGTTATTCGGCATGGCAGACAGATAGCTGGTGCCATACTGCTGGTTATACGAGCGGCACTGGCAAATCCCGGCAATCTTGGCAATTGCATAGGCGTCATTGGTCGGCTCCAGAGGACCGGTCAGCAGGTATTCCTCCTTCATCGGCTGCGGGGCGAATTTGGGATAGATACAGGTACTGCCGAGGAACAGGAGACGTGTGACACCGGCACTCCATGAGCTGTGAATGATGTTTGTCTGGATCATCAGATTGTCATGAATGAATTCGCCCTTATAGGTGCTGTTGGCGATAATGCCTCCAACGCGGGCAGCGGCAAGGAAAACGTATTCCGGGCGGTGCAGGCTAAAAAAAGCTTCAACCGCACTCTGGTTGCAGAGATCAAGCTCGCTTCGCGAGCGGAGCAGCAGGTTGTTGTACCCCGCCCCCTGAAGTGCCCGTACAATTGCAGAACCAACCATGCCGCGGTGACCGGCAACAAATATTTTAGCATCACTATGCATCTGCTCTTCCGTCCTCTGTTTCTTTGGAATGTATATAAAGTGCCATGCAGCTGGTCATTACCGACCTTCAGCGTGGGAGTAGCGGATAACGGTCGCTTTTTCCAGCGTGATCATCCCTCCACCCATCATGGCATCAATCCTCGGCATGACAGCATTGATTTTTTCCTGACTGTCGACGGCCTCAACAACAAGTGGCAGGTCGGCAGAGAGGTCCAGCAGCTTTTGCGTGTGATAGACCCGATTGGCCCCGAAGCCACTAACGCCGCGCAGCACCGTCGCACCGGCAAACCCCTCGCTCCGCAGCAGCTCCACCAGAGCCTGATAAAGCGGCTTATGCCCGTGGCGATCACCTTCACCGATAAAAATCCGCATCAGCACCTGTTCACCAACCAGTTTTGTCATAACAGTATCCTTATGCCAGAGTCCTGACCGTAACAATCCCAAGCCAGGTAAACAACAGACAGACAGCAACACTTGCCATAATATTTACAAAAGCCACCAGGAACCGGCCATCCTCCAACAGTGAAAAGGTCTCATAGCTGAAGGTTGAAAAGGTCGTCAAACCACCGAGGAACCCGATTGTCAACCCGAGCCGCAACGTCTCAGGAATCAACGTACTGCGCAGCCCGAGTTCCATAATAAGGCCGATCAGAAACGCCCCGAGAATATTGACTACAAAGGTACCATAGGGAAAAGTGCGGCCCATAAAGCTGTAGACCCATCCCGACAGGTAGTAGCGGGTAAGTCCGCCGCCGGCGCAACAGATGGCTATTGCCGCAGCTGTCTTCATATCAAACACTCCCCGCTCATCATGGAGTTAGAGGTCCTCTCCGGTAGTAGTCAGTACCAGTTTGCCATGCTTGACCCCTTTGACGCTGATCAGCTCATCGGCAATCTGCTTTACCAGCAGGACTGTCCCGCGAATAACAAGCACTTCCAGGCAGTTGTGGGCATCGAGATGGATATGCAGTGTCGAAACGATCTGGTCGTGATGCGCATGCTGGTGATCGGTCAGCTTATCGGCAAGATCCCGCACATGGTGATTATAAACCAGTGTCACCGTGCCGACAGCCTCCTGGTCCTCCGCCCCACAACGTTCCTCAACCAGCGAGGCGCGAATAAGATCGCGAATCGCCTCGGAACGGTTCATATAGCTCTTTTGCTCGATCAGCTGATCGAAATTCTGCAGCAACTTTTCATCCAGCGAAATACCAAACCTGACTGTCTGTCCCACGTTTTGCCCCCTTGTACCAGATCAACCGATCGCATCCTAGCCGATTTCAAACTAAATGTCACGATCCTGCATGTACTCTCTTTTCCGTGTAATTATTATGATAAGTGTGTTACAGATTCGGCCACAACAAGAGATATTCACTCCCTACACCGCTAAAGGACCGCACACCGTCATGAAACCAATCAATGCAGCAGTCGTTGACTTGAAACAGCTCGATCTGCTGGCTGACGGGGATTCATCGATCCACACTCTCGATTCCCGTGCCAAAGTTCTGGTAACGCTTGTATTCATCGTTTCAGTCGTTTCATTTGACAGGTACGAAATTATCCGTCTGCTCCCGTTCTTTGTCTATCCGGCCGTTATAATTGTACTCGCCAGTCTGCCGCCCCTCTACATCGCCCGCAAGATTGCGCTCGTCTCGCCGTTTATCATAATGGTAGGCCTGTTTAATCCTCTTTTTGACCGCGACGTTCTTTATCAGATTGGCCAGGTGGAAATATCCGGCGGCTGGACATCACTGTTTTCACTTCTCACCCGCTCGCTACTCACCGTCAGTGCGGCATTCATTCTCGTCGGCACAACCGGCTTCACGGCTGTCTGTCAGGCACTCCAACGCTTGGGAACGCCGCAGATTTTCACTGTGCAGCTGCTGTTTCTGCATCGCTACATACTGGTACTCGCCGATGAAACAGACAGAGCTTCGCGGGCACGTGAGCTCCGTTCGTGCGGCAAAAAAGGTCTCGGCGTCACCAGCTTCGGATCGCTGACAGGGCACCTGCTGCTCCGCACCTGGCTGCAGGCTGATCGCATTCATACCGCCATGCTGGCACGCGGCTTCACCGGCCGGTTCCATGTCTCCCGCCAATCCTGCTTCGGAGCAAACGAACTCTTGTATCTACTCGGGTGGTCACTGCTGTTTATTTCACTGCGTACCGCCACTCTATCTGACACCATTGGAGCGCTGTTCTCATGAGCCACCATATCGTCGAGGCCAGGAACCTTCAGCACATATATCCGGATGGCACCATCGCCATCAAGGATGTTTCTTTTCGCATCACCCATGGTGAATCGGTGGCAATCATCGGCGCCAACGGGGCTGGCAAATCAACCCTCCTGCAGCACCTTAACGGCTGCCTTTATCCAACATCCGGACAGATTCGCATCGGAGACACACTGCTCACCAAGAGCACTCTGCCGGATATCCGTCGCACCGTGGGCATGGTTTTCCAGTACCCTGACGACCAACTCTTCATGCCGACTGTTTTTGAGGATGTGGCCTTTGGCCCGCTGAACCAGGGACTTTCCGGCAGCGACCTTGAGGAGCGGGTGACTGAAGCCCTGACACGTGTCGGTGCTGAACATCTGCGCATCAAACCACCTTATCACCTCTCCGGCGGCGAAAAGAAACGGGTGGCGATTGCCACCGTTCTGGCTATGTCACCGGACATCCTGGTAATGGATGAACCGACCAGCGGACTTGATCCTTTCTCCAGGCGCCAGCTCATGGCTCTGTTGCTGGAATTCAAGCACACCAAGATCTTCACCAGCCATGATCTTGACATGGTCCTGGATCTCTGCCAGCGCACGATCATCCTGCACAATGGGATGATCATGGCCGACGGGCCAACTGATGAAATATTTAAAAATGACACTCTTCTTGCCGCATGCAGACTTGAAAAGCCGCTTTCCATGCAGGGGTGTCCGCTCTGCAGCGCAGATTGCGCAACAAAGCCCGGCAACTAATCGATTGCAGGGCTTTGTACTTCCATCAACTCTTATCACTCAACGTACGCTGAGATACTGTGAGAACAGGCGCTACCACAACAACGGCAACCACGTGTCACCTATTAATGTTTTTTCTCACCAGGGCCAAAAAACGAGATAATCGCCTCATCAAGATTGACAACTTTATCTTTTACTACTGGCGGAGCGCTCTTTTTCTCCCCGGCAGCAGGCTTATTCTTTTCCGGCTGCGGCGGCAACTCAAACAGCAGCGAAATCCCGCCTTTTGCCCCTGAACCAGAGGAAGATGTCGCCGAAAAGAGATCGGCTATCGGATCAACTTCAGGCTCCGGTGCGCAGATTTCATAATTTTCGATCAGCTGGGCATTAAATGAGAATGCCTTGTCGTCAAATTCGCCAGATTTCAACCGGCGCATCATATCCTTGTGCTGCTCTTTCATAAGCTCTTCGACAACGACTTCCAGGTTATCCATCTTGAGAATATCGGAATAGCCGGTTTTCTTTGAGCTTATAATTACGCCGCCACGATACAGCAGTGTGATGATATGTGGATTGGCAACCCCACTATCCTCCGTCTGTACGTGGAAAACTTCACCTTTGTAGGTAAGATTGTGGTTAAATCCGAGGACCATTTCGATACCTTTTTTAAGATGTTACGTTAATTAACGCTATCATAGCACACATTATAATAGCAATTTGTTAATTGGTTCAATCACGGACATTCATCCCAGACAAACAGCACACGTTCGTGCACTAAAAAATACCCGCAAAACCGCACCGATTACTTCTTACTTTCTAAAAGAAGTTTTATCTTTGCAACAGCCTCCATAGCATCCTTTGCATACAGGTCAGCACCGATACGATCGGCATATTCCTGGGTAACGACCGCCCCACCGACCATGGTGAAGGTGGTGATTCCTGCAGCACGGAGTTTTTTAAGGACATTTTCCATCTCTGACATGGTTGTCGTCATCAGGGCAGAAAGGCCGACAGCATCAACCGCAAACTCCTTGGCCTTGCTAACAATGGTAGCAGCAGAGACATTCTTGCCGATGTCAAAGACCTCAAAACCGTGGTTTTCAAGGAGCGTGCAGACAATATTTTTGCCGATATCGTGAATATCACCTTCAACCGTCGCCATCAGGATCTTTCCACGGCTCTTGAACTTTTCACCATGCATCTCCACCTTCAAACGTGCAAAACCGGCCTGCATAGTAGCGGCAGATTGCATCACCTGCGGCAGAAAAAAGATATTGCTGTCAAAGCGGCGCCCAACCTCCTCAAGGCCCGGCAGAAACCCTTTGTTGCTTATATCCAGTGGTGCAAAACCATCCGCCAGCGCCAATTCCACCAGTGCAACAATGCCGTCGGAATCACCACTGATAACAGCCTGCATCAGGCGATCAAGAATGGTACCCTGCTTATCAGGCATCGCCACTGACTGAGCAGTTGCAGTTTGTTGATCACGATATGCCTCGATGTACGCCGCCGCCTGGTGATCCCGGTTAAGCAGGACCATCGCTGACCGCCACGCATCCATCATCGGCTTGTCCTTGGGATTGATGATGGATGCATCCAGCCCCGCCTCCATCGCCATCGCAAAAAATGTGGACGAAATCAGCGGGCGCTGCGGCAGGCCGAAGGAGATGTTACTGACTCCCAGAACGGTTGAAAGTCCCAGTTTCTGTTTTACCAGACGAATGGTGCGCAGCGATTCAGCTGCTCTTTTCTGTTCGGCACTCACCGTCAGGGTCAGACAATCAATAATTATGTCGCTATCGGGAATGCCGATTCGCCGGGCGGCGTTACGAATGCGACGGGCAATCGCCACTCGGCCCTCAGCGGTATCGGGAATACCATTCTTATCGAGGGCCAGTCCGATAATAGCCGCCCCGTATTTTTTTGCCAGCGGCAGCACTCGTTTGAGGCTTTTGGTTTCGCCTGAGACGGAATTGATAAGCACCTTGCCATCAGCCGCCTTGAGCCCGGCTTCAAGGGCAGCAGGACTTGAAGAATCCAGGACCAGCGGCACACTGACAGCCCCGCTGGCACAGAATACGGCGCGCTGCATGGCTAAAGGTTCGTCTATACCAGGAGCCCCGACATTCACATCCAGCAGAGTCGCGCCTGCCTGGACCTGCTCCAACGCTTCACGGCGAATGTAAGCGACCTTCCCTTCCTGCAATTCCTGCGAGTAGAGCTTCTTGCCGGTCGGATTGATTCGCTCACCGATAATGGCGGTGGCCGTGTCCCCGCCAATGGCTGCCCAGCCGGAGCGACTTGAGAGGAGCGTTGCCCTGCTCTGTTTTTCATCAGGAAGCCAGCCGTACTGTTTCGATTCCAGAGCACGTTTCATCGCACGGATATGAGCCGGTGTTGTGCCGCAGCAACCACCGATAATACGGACTCCAAGCTCAATCATCCGCTCATGATAGGCGACCATTTCCTCCGGCGTGCCGGGAAAGACCGTACGGTCGCCGACCAGTTGCGGTAAGCCCGCATTGGCCTGAGAAATCAGCGGCAAACCGGTCACCCGACGCATACGACAGAGTATGTCGTAAATACCATCAACGCCCAAACCACAGTTCGACCCAACAATATCGGCACCGGCGGCAGTCAGTGTGATAGCAGCCGCTTCGGGCGGAGTCCCGAGAACGGAACGGCCGTTATCATCAAAAGTCAGCATGGCAATAACAGGAATGGTTGCAGAAACTTCACGTATAGCAATAACAGCGGCACGGCACTCTTTGATGTCGAGAAACGTCTCAAGACTGATCAGGTCAGCCCCGGCAGCGACAAGAGCCGCGGCCTGTTCATGAAAGGCCGCCTTCATCTGATCGAACGACACCTCACCAAGCGGTTCCACAAACTGGCCGGTCGGTCCGATGGAAGCGCCGACATAAGCGTTGGAACCTGCTGCCGTGCGGGCGATCTCGACAGCGCGACGATTTATCTCAGCCAGACAATCTTCCAGTCCGTAGTGTGCTAATTTGAACCTGGTCCCGCCAAAGGTGTTGGTAATGATGATATCAGCACCAGCCTCAATATAGTCGCGATGCACCGAAGCAACGACGTCCGGCATGGTAAGGTTAAGCTCTTCAGGTGACTGCCCCGGCTGAAGCCCACGCTCCTGAAGCATCGTGCCCATGGCACCGTCAAGGATCAGAACCCGCTCCCGAAGTGCCTCGAGAAATGGTTTCATCGTGCGCCCCCTTCTCTGCGTTTGGTATCAGCGTCGCCCGATGTTGTTTCAGGTGCCGGTGAGGGAGACTGTTCAAGAGAGTAATCGGCTGTCAGCGGATCCGAAAGGTCAAGATGCTGTAAAATTACGCCGGCGTTCCCATCCACATTCAACTTAACCCTCACTATATGCGGGAAGTTCACGGTAATCGTATCAACCACGGAATAAACAGCCAGCATCTCGGCTGAGCTGCCGGATATCATTGCCTCAGAAAAAGCGCCGTTAAAATCGACTGTCGCCAAATCACCCTCAATTCGGACACTGTTGACAGCTACTCCCTCCGGCAATACAGCCTCAAACTTACCAACAGGACCATTCAACAGCTCGTGAAGGACGTTTTTCAGGCAGGCGTTTTCGTCATCACAACTCCCGACATCCCGCGCTTCACGCGCCAGCTGTGTGCCTTCTGCAGCAAAAAAAAGTGTCACAGAACGGTAGGCTTTTGCGTTCTGCTGCGTCGGAACCGGGATTTCCCGGCTTGAACGATATTTTTGCCAGATCATGACACTGAAAAACAGGGTGAATACCAGAAATGGTATCAGCACGCTGACGGTGATTTTTTTTTGCCGGTGAACTGACATCAGACAGTTACCTCCTCTTCGTCAAGACTGACCTGAAATACGTCTCCAAGCTTTCCCCCCAGAAAGCGATTGCCAACCCGAACAAAACCGGCCGGAATATCGCTGACATAATAATTATGGTTACCCTTTTCAGCGGGAGGACGGAGTAACCCTTTCTCAGCAAGGATAGCAGCCACTGTCCGGGCGGTCTCCTCAGCTGAGTCAACCAGTGTTACTCCAGGGCCCATAACTTCAGCTATTATCGGCTTAAGCAACGGATAATGCGTGCACCCAAGCACCAGCGTATCGATTGCAGCATCTTTCAACTCCTGCAGATAGGTTTGTGCCGTCAACCGTGCAATCTGGTTATCGACCCACCCCTCCTCGGCTAAAGGTACAAACAGCGGACAGGCGCGTGTCAGAACCTCTGCCTCAGGTTTCAGGCGTTTGATGGCCCGTGTGTAGGCGCTACTGCGGATAGTGCCGGAGGTACCGATGACACCGATGCGGCCTGAACGGGTTACTGCTACCGCCCGTGTTGCGCCCGGCTCGATGACACCAACAACCGGAATCGACAACTGGCGCTTGAGGGAAGGCAATGCCACGGCGGAAGCGGTATTGCAGGCAACAACCAGCAGCTTGATATCCCGCTTTACCAGAAATGAGGCAATTTCACCGGCATAGCGTGTTACCGTTTCGGGAGACTTGGTGCCATAGGGCACCCTGGCCGTGTCACCAAAATAAAGGGTGTCCTCTTGCGGCAGAGCCTGCATGATCTCACGCAGCACCGTCAACCCGCCCACTCCGGAATCAAATATGCCGATCGATTTCCACGTCACGACAACGCCACCTCGCCCTTCAGGATAAATTCAACAATTGAGTATGATATACTTTTTACCATCATTCAGGCAAGCCATTTACTGCAACACCGCATTGAAAGTCACAACATAAAAGACAACAGAAGCAACTGCCAATTAATTGCATATTTTTTATGTTCAAGTACGCTGCAATACGGTAAAGTCACGCACTGAATTTTCCTTAAACAGGGGGTGTGCATGTATTCTATGGATAATATCGGCAGAAACACCATCGCCATGGTTCTGGCCGGCGGAAAGGGTGAGCGGCTCAGCCCACTCACCCTGCGTCGTGCCAAGCCGAGTGTCGCTTTTGGCGGGAAATACAAAATAATTGATTTTGTATTGAGCAACATGTTCAACTCTGGGATCAAGAAGGTCTACATCCTTACTCAATATCGCGCCTATTCACTAAACAAGCATATCCGGGAATCATGGGGAAAATGGACCGGGCTTGGTGAGTTTTATGTGGCGATATCTCCCGAGACCAGTAGTGACAGTGAAGAATGGTTCAAAGGGACGGCTGACGCCATCCTGCAGTACCTGCGCTTCGTTGAATCATCCGATGCCGATTATGTTGCTATTTTTGGCGGCGACCATATCTACAAGATGGACATCACCCAGATGATTAATGCTCACCGGATTAACCGGGCTGACATAACAATTGCCGCTCTGGAGATACCGACTACAGAAGCAAGCCGCTTTGGTGTTTTTTCAGTTGATGACGATGCGTGGGTTACCGCCTTTAACGAAAAACCGGCAGTTCCTGAAACCATCCCCGGCCGGGAAACCTGCTTTGCTTCCATGGGTAATTACATCTTTTCCACTAAAAAACTGATTGAGGTTTTGCTGGAGGGGAAGAAGCGCTATGAAGACCTTGACTTCGGAAAGCATGTTATCCCGATGATGCTGGAGAGTGGCGACAAGGTTTTCGCTTACAATTTCAATGACAACCAGATTCCCGGCATGAAGAGCGAAGAGCGTGGCTATTGGAAGGATGTCGGGACAATAGACTCCTACTACGAAGCAAATATGGACCTGATCAAAGTATCTCCGCAGCTCAATCTATACAATTACAAGTGGCCGATTCTGACAAACCAGGGAAACCTCCCCCCCGCCAAGACGGTATTTGAAGATGGCGACCGCTGTGGCGTAAACATTGATTCATACGTCTGCGCCGGCTGCATAACCAGCGGCAGCACCGTAAGACGCTCAATACTCGGTCCACTCTGCAAGGTTAACAGTTACAGCCTGGTAGAGGAGTCAATTCTGTTTGAAAATGTCAGCGTCGGGAGGCACGTCAAGATCAGACGGGCAATAGTAGACAAGGGCGTGATTATTCCTGACGGAGTGACGATCGGCTACGATAGGGATGCCGACCTGGCCAACGGCTATACCATCACCGAATCCGGCATTGTTGTCGTGCCGCGCAAGGACAAATAAAAACAACGTCGTTAAGAGCAGGGGCACCGGGCTAAACAGAAAGAATATCTCTGTGCCTCTGCAGTTCATTATTTACTCTGCCGTGTATCAGGTCGCTCTTTTACCTGCTATTGCAAAATTCTTCCCAGACACTCCAGCAGCCTGTTATTCTCATCACTGCTGCGAACCGCAATGCGGAAAAAACGTTCTGACAATCCCATAAAACTGGAACAGTCACGGATTATAATCCGGTGCAGCAGCAGGCGTTCTTTTAGTTCACGGGAGGTCATCCCCTCCTTGATCTCCACCAACAGATAATTCACACTCGAAGGGTACAATTTGAGCCTGGAAAACTGAGCCAGGCTTTCGAAGAGCCGGCGCCGTTCCTGACGTACAAAGTCAAGAGTATCCTGATTGTGTTTAACATCCTGGAGAGCCGCAGCCCCGGCGGCAAGCGCCAGTGAATTAACGCTCCATGGCCCCCCCATAGCGTCCAACCGTTCAGCAAGAGTGGCGTTACTGATGGAATACCCCAAACGCAGACCAGGGATACCAAAAAATTTTGTCATCGAACGCAATACGATCGCGTTGTCGCTATGTACGATCATTCGCTTGGCCGATGCCTCCTCACAGAAATCCATAAAGGCCTCATCCAACACCAGAAAAGTACCGGCAGACAGACAGAGGCTGTAGATCTTTTCTATAGTGCGCTGTGGATAGAGAGTCCCGCTGGGATTACTTGGATTACAGATATAGAGCACATCGACACCGTCAGCCAGAGCCGCTTCCAAGGCATCCGTATCTATCGAAAAATTGCTTTCTGGCGTCAGGATAAAATGCTGTGCATCCCAATGATGTTGATTCAGCGCCCGAATATATTCGCTGAACGATGGAGAGATAATGAGCGCTTTTTTACCCGGGAGCATGGCCGGCAGGTTATAGATAAGCTCAGTAGAGCCGTTGGCAATGGTAAAGTGGGTTGGTGAAAGTCCGTGGTATTTTGCAAGGGCCTGTTTCAGCTCTTTGTGACTGGTATCAGGATAGTGTGCCAAACTGTCCAGCGAACAGATCAGGGCTTTATGCACCATCGATGACATACCGAGAGGATTTATGCTGGCAGAAAAATCAAATACCTGGGCGGGTGCTACGCCAAGGGTTCTGGCAACGGTGAATACATTGCCGCCATGATCATATGAGTGTGGCATGTAATCCTCTCAGACAGAAGGCTGCAATCATACAGATGACTGCCATCAACAAGGTTGAGATATACATCAGTTTAATCATTCCACAATAAGCGCGTTCGTCAAGCGGTTGCAGATCATCCCCGATATACTCTTTCCATGACGAAGCACCGTTATAGCTGGAAGCCCCACCTAACCGGACACCCAAAGCACCAGCCGCTGCCGCTTCCGGATGCCCACTGTTTGGAGAGGGGTGTTTCAGCCGATCCCTGGCTGTTATCCGCGCAGCATTAGAAGCTGAAAGGCCGGCAAGAGGCGCCGCGACAATCAGAAGCAGGGCAGAGATGCGCGCCGGAATGTAGTTGAGCAGATCATCCATCCGGGCCGACGCCCACCCCAGTTGCAGATAGCGCTGATTTCTGTAGCCAACCATTGAATCCAGGGTACTGACAGCCTTGTAGCCCATTGCTGCAACAGGCCCGCCAATCGTCAACCAGAACAGCGGTGCGATGATACCATCAGACGTGTTTTCCGCGACCGTTTCTACAACTCCGCGCCATATCTCCGGCTCTTCAAGCTGATCAGTATCACGCCCGACGATGAAGGACAGATACCGGCGGGCAGCCGGCAGATCACCAGACTGCAGCGCTGCAGCAACGCGGGCAGATTCTTTATGCAGAGAACGGGCAGCCAGACAGGTGGATGAAACGATAACAGCGGCAACCCAACCGGCCAGCGGTAACATAAGCGCAATACTCTTCAGCAGAATCCAGGTTGCGCCGGAAGAAGCCATGACGACCAGCAGCAGCAGCAGAATACCTGCAACACGTTCATTAAGCCAGGCATGGCGCAAGACACTCTCAAGCAGATGAATCAACCGCCCTATAGCTACCACCGGATGCGGCAGCCAGCGGGGGTCACCGATCAGCAGATCAAGGAGAAGCGCCAGAAATATAATCGTTGAATCAGCGGGTGTCACTGCCCAACCCGCAAATAGTTAGAATACGCGGCAGATCAAGATACTTTTCAAACTGTTCCGCCAGTTGCTCATACGGGTCATGCTGCGGCTGAATCTGCGCTCCGCGCCGAAGTGGCATTCCCTTTTCCAGTCGAATACTGTTCAGATAAATTTCGCGGAAGCGACTGTTTTCGAAGAGGCCGTGCAGGTACGTGCCGAAGATTCTGCCATCGGGAGAGACCGCTCCGTCTTCTACTGAGACAGGAGTATCACCACGCTTGAAAATGCGGGAAAACGGGCGCACCCCCTTGCCAAGGGTTGTCTGCCCCATGTGAATCTCATACCCGGTCATGACGCCGTTACATTCAGGGGCGATCGCCAATCCGGCTTCATCCAGGTAGGCAAGCGCCTGGTGAGTCTCTTTTTCCGACAAAAGGATCGTTGTGGATGGGAGCAGATCAAGCCCCTCCGCCTCTTTGATAGACGACTCCACTCCGGCAGGATCAAGAACCGCTGTTCCAAGCATTTGAAACCCGCCGCATACCCCGATAATATGCCCCTTAAAATTACGTATATCGCCAAAAAGTCCGCGCTCCATCAAAAAATAAAGATCAGCTATGGTTGACTTACTACCGGGCATGATCAGGACATCCAGCCCCTGCAGCTGTTCCGGCATCTCTACATAACTAAGCTGAACATCCCCTTCACTCTGCAGCGGCTCAAAATCGGTAAAGTTAGAGATTCTTGGCAGTTTGAGAACCCCTATATGGATTTTTTTGATCCCGGCCATGATACTGACAACCTTGGAGCGTTGCCCCAGAACAACACTGTCTTCGGCCGGCAGACTTATGTCCGCAAACCACGGGAGGACTCCCAGCACCGGAATGCCGGTACGCTGCTCAATAAAATCTATGCCCGGTTTCAGGATATCAACATCCCCACGGAATTTATTAATGATAATCCCCTTGACTGAGGATCGCTCCAACGGTTCAAGAAGATCTATCGTGCCGACTATCTGGGCAAAAACACCACCGCGATCGATATCGGCCACAAGAATTACAGGGCATTTTGCCATTGCGGCTATCTTGAGGTTGGCAATATCCTTGTCTTTCAGGTTTATTTCCGAGATGCTTCCAGCACCCTCAATCACAATAAATTCATAGCTCTGGCGAAGACGGTCGTAGCTCTCCTGAATTTTTGCAAAAGCGGTCGGCTTGTAGGCGTCATACTCAGCAATAGACATATTGCCTACCGGCCTCCCCTGCACAACGATCTGGCTGCCGGTATCTGAATTCGGCTTCAGCAGGACCGGATTCATGTCGGTATGTGGATTGATTTCACACGCCTGGGCCTGGACCGCCTGGGCACGACCGATTTCACCACCCTCTGGAGTAACATATGAATTAAGAGACATATTCTGGGATTTAAATGGCGCTACAGCCAGCCCACGCCTTACCAGGCAGCGGCAAAAAGCTGATGTAACAATCGACTTCCCGACATCAGATGCAGTTCCGCAAAACATAACGGCTGCCGGCTTTAAAAGCGGCTCCTGATTTGCGACTGTTTCTGTCACAGCAACCCCAGATCCGTATTTTGCAGCGTAACCGCGCGGCGTTACAATGCGTCCCTCTGCATCAATAAAGCTGCTGGCATTACCTATCAACACGATACTGGTCATGTCAATCTCATGGTCAAACATGTGCCCAAGCGTTGTAACGATGACCGTTTGTCCATCACGGCAGGCGTTACGCACAATCCCAACCGGAGTTTCGGGCGGGCGATGTGCCAGAATTATTGTCTGCGCTTCCTGAATCTGTGTCCTACGGCTTTTACTGCGGGGGTTGTAGATGGAGATAACAAAATCCGCCCTGGCTGCTGCTTCCAGCCTTACCTTGATCAGCTCCCACGGGGTCAGCAGGTCAGACAGAGAGATCACCGCAAAATCGTGCATGAGAGGAGCACCAATCAGCGCAGCTGCGGCCTGAACGGCAGAAATACCAGGGACAATCTGGACGTCCAGGCGAGGCAGGCCGGGGGTTTCTTTGGCGTCTGCCTCCACCAATTCCAACACAAGACCGGCCATACCATAGATCCCTGAGTCACCACCTGAGACCAGTGAAACAGATCGTCCGGCACGCGCCAGCCTGATCGCTTCACGACAGCGCTCCACCTCCTTCATCATGCCGGTTGATACGACCTCCTTGCCAGCGAGCAACGGCCGCACCAATTCGACATAATTGTCATATCCGACAATGACCTCAGAAGCTGCAATAGCCTGCTTAGCTGCATCAGTCAGATGAGATGTTGCACCGGGACCGGTGCCTACAATATAGAGTGGAGCCATGTCAGCCTCGAAGCGGAATTATAAAACAGGTTGAGTTTGTTGTGGGATCTGCGTTGACAAGTGAATCAATCGCACAGAACGGGGTATCATCATTAAATCATTAGCCGGTGTATGAAGCGTACAACTGTTTGACACGCGCCAGATAGTTGCGCGTTTCGTGAGGCAAACGATCAGGGCTCCTGTCAACATTACCCGGCCCCCAGTTATAAGCAGCCAAAGCGGCATCTACGTCGCCGTTGTAGCGTTGCAGCATATCTTTAAGAAACCGGGTGCCACCCATAACATTCTGTTCCGGGTCAAAGGAGTCATTCACCCCGAGTGCTCGGGCAGTAGCAGGCATAAGTTGCATCAAACCTCGTGCCCCGGCATGTGATACAGCCTGAGGATTAAAGCCGCTCTCGGCCTTGATGACCGCCCGAATCAATCCGGCATCGACACCGTATTTCCGGGACGCCTTCAGTATAACAGGGTCAAGCCATGAAGAGTCTGCAGAAGACTTGGTCACTTGTGCCGCAACGGGAGCGGAGTCATGCCCTGAAGCTGCCAGCTCCTGCAGTTGCGAAGGCATAGGTGCCGCGGAAGCAGCTGGCAACACCTCGGCGCCTTCAGCAACATTGGCACGATAGGCCTGTAACAACGCGTTAGCGGAAGAAAACTGTGTTGAGGCTGACGGGACTGCGTTCTCTGAGCTGGAATCACCGGAGAGAGCAAGAGAGCTCTGCAACATCTGCAGAGTGAGTGACTCCGCCAGCGCCACAGCTTTGGCACTGGAGTTTGGGGCAAGAGGCTCCCCACTGCCCAGAGCTCTATCCAGTTTCCCGGCAAAACCGTTACGCTGCTGGACAGTCGCACTGTCCGGCTTTTGCCTTAGGGGGGTGAGAGCACCCAATAATGAAAGTTTTTCTACCGCTATCGACATAGTGGATTAATCCTCGCTGAAAGCCAGGTTCTTTTTCTTCAGTTTTTCAATCAGCGTCGTCCGTTTCAAGTTAAGCAGAAGAGCCGCTTCCTTCTTGTTCCCCCCGGACCGGGCAAGGGCCTGCGATATGAGATTATTTTCAAACTCATCAACGGCAGAATTCAAACAGATCCCGCCTTCTGGGAGCAGTCGGTCAACCGACAGGGGCGACACTTGAACTGAGACCGGTTGCGATGCCTTTCCAGAGAGATATTTCTCGGGTAGATCGTCTGGCACAATCAGGCCACTCCCTTTCAAAATAACCAGCCTCTCAACCAGATTTTCAAGTTCCCTGATATTCCCAGGCCATTCGTAGTTGCAGAGAATTTCAAGCGCATCGCGCGAAACACCCTTTACCGCATTGCGTTTATCGGCATTAAAGCGTGTCAAAAACGCATGAATCAAAATCGGTATATCATCCCTTCTCTCACGCAGCGGAGGAATGGTAATTGGAATAACAGAGAGACGGTAATAAAGGTCTTCACGAAAATCGCGGCTGACCACAAGCTCTTCAAGATTTTTATTGGTAGCGGCAACAATGCGGACATCTACTTTTTGAGACTTTGACGCCCCAACCGGTTCAAACTCCCTGTTTTGAAGGACTCGCAGCAGCTTTACCTGCAAGTTGGACTTCATATCGCCAATTTCATCCAGAAACAGGGTGCCCCTGTCAGCCATCTCAAAGCGGCCGATCCGGTTGGCATAGGCTCCGGTGAATGAACCCTTGACATGACCGAACAGCTCACTTTCCAGTAGATCATCCGGAATAGCAGCACAATTAACCGGCACAAAATTTTTAGCATTCCTGTCACTCAGTTGATGTATTGCCCTCGCTGCAAGTTCTTTGCCGGTACCAGATTCTCCTTGTATAAGAACGGTTGCAGTTGAGGCCGCTACCTTGGATATCAGCTCAAACAGTGCCAGCATCGGAGCACTTTTACCTATCATGGTTGCCGAGAGGAGCTGGTTTTGGACAGAACCACCCGTTGAGCTGTCGTACATTTTCATAGACTGGAACTCTCGGGCACGCATCACAAGGCTTTCAAGTTCATCGAGATTAAGTGGCTTGGGGAGCGTAAGAACCGTATCTGTGGCAGGCTTTTTAAGTTCTGCAGCAGTTGGATCACCGTACCCTATCAACACCAGCAGCGGATTAATCAGAGTGATGCGCTCCCTTAAATCCGGTGCAATCGTCTCAAGATACGCAAGATCTCCAATAACGATATCAACATTATTTTTTTTCAGAATGTCATATAAGGGCGTTTCATCTGCAGCAGCAGAGATATTATACCCTTGGTATGTCAAAAAAGCAGACACAAGGTCGCGTGTTTTAACATCATTATCCGCTATGAGAATGGTACCATTTTCGTACATAGCTGACACTGCCCCCTTGATTGTATACATGAATCGTTTTCATACTACAGGTATTAAACCAAAAGTCAATAAAATGACTCGTGCCAAACAATCAATTATGGCAGCAGATTAGCGTAAAAAAATCTCTGTAATTTTCTACAGTTTTTTTGCATGTTGCTTGATATAGATTGATATGCATGATAAATTGCCGCAGGAGTATTAAATAGTGGGATCGAAGTGGCCGTTAACAAGGACATCCCTTTCGCCCGAGGAGATCGATTGATGCAGAATGCACTGGTGCCGGTAAATGCTGACAACCTTCATGATGAACTTATCCAGCTGGTAAGCTTCAACCTTGATCAGGAAGAATACGGAGTCGATGTTCTCAAGGTTCGCGAAATAATTCGCATGCCGATTGTTACCCGCGTGCCCAACACCCCTAACTATGTTGAGGGAGTTATAAACCTGCGCGGCAAAGTCGTCCCGATCATCTGCATGAGAAAAAAGTTCGGTCTGAGCGAAGCTGAAAACGACAAACAGACGAGAATCATGGTTATGGATATGGACGGCGAACTGATGGGATTTATTGTAGACGCCGTCTCGGAAGTAATTAGAATCTCCGGCAGTGACATCCAACCATCCCCTGCAATGGTCGCAGGAAACATCGACCAGGAGTGCATTGCAGGTGTCATTAACCAGGCTGAACGCCTGCTCGTCTTACTCAATCTGGAGAAGATGTTTTCCCGTGACGAAAAGAACTTGTTCACAGGAATGTGATTTCATCTTATCTCCATTAAATTTACCAGGAGTCGCGCACCATGCCACCTATTGATTGTGAAGATCAGGAACTGCTGGACGGCTTTCTAGCCGAAACAACCGAATTGCTTGAAAAACTTGACGATGACCTCATTACTCTTGAGAAGAGTTCCGATGATACCGATCTGATGAACCGGATATTCCGTTCGATTCACACCATTAAAGGCGCATCCAGCTTTTTGGGATTTGATCTTCTGGTTAAAGTTACCCATAAGACAGAAGACGTTCTCAACCGGCTACGTAAGGGCGAACTGCTGGTAACCCCCAGCATAATGGACGTCATCCTGGAAGCTACGGATCTTGTCAAGCTGCTGGTAGGCGACATAAAGGCCGGCGACATCCAGGAGCGGGAAACGGAAGGAACTATCAACAAACTGTTACCGCTCCTTACTGAGACTGTGACAGCCCCGCAACCGCCAGCTGAAGTCGAGACTTCGCCAGAGCAATCACCAATAGCACCTCAACCGGAAAACAGCGACTCGTCAACACCCGCAGCGACAGAGACAGATTCTGCACCTGCAGCCCCTGCAGCAACTCCGCTACCTGTTCCAAAGCCGGCATCAGACGCTGCCCCCAAGAAAGCTCCGGCACCACCTAAGCCGGCAGACGGAAAGGGCGACGACCTTTCCGACAACACAACGGTGAGGGTTGATGTAAAGCGACTGGACGACCTGATGAACCAGGTCGGCGAACTGGTTCTTGAGCGCAACCGCATGATCCAGATAAACCAGGACCTGCAGCAGAATGATGCTAACCGCCCTGATTTTCACGAGGAGTTTGGCAAACTCACCAAACGAATGAGTTTTGTCACCTCTGAGTTGCAGATGCAGGTTCTCAAGATGCGTATGATCCCTGTAGAAAAGGTATTTAAAAAGTTTCCCCGCATCGTTCGCAGTATGTCGCGGGATTTGGGTAAAGAGGTTGATCTGCAGATTGTAGGTGAAGAGACAGAGCTGGATCGATCTGTGGTTGATGAAATTGGCGATCCATTGATACACCTTATCCGTAACGCCATGGATCACGGTCTTGAGACCCCTGAAGAACGCCTTGAGGCCGGAAAGTCCCGGTGCGGCACACTTGTGCTGGCGGCCATACATGAGGGCAATCAGATCATCATCAGCATGAAAGATGACGGACGAGGCATAGATACGGAACGTGTCGGGCGCAAAGCTATTGAGAAGGGGCTTATTACCGAAGAACAATTCGCCGCCATGGGGCAGCGTGAGGTCTTTGATCTGTTGTTTCTTCCCGGATTCTCTACCAAGGAGAAAACTACCGATCTTTCCGGGCGCGGCGTCGGCATGGACGTTGTCAAAACCAACATCAAAAAATTGAATGGCTTGATAGAGATAAAGAGCACCAAAGGACTCGGATCCGAATTCATCCTGCGCTTGCCGCTTACACTGGCAATTATCCAGTCACTACTGGTTGAAGTGGAAGGCGAAATCTACTCCATACCACTCTCTTCCGTATTGGAGACACTCCGGGTAGACCAGCGCCAATTCCACCTTATCGGCGGGCAGGAAGTCCTGAAACTGCGCGACATCGTTCTACCGCTAATCCGCTTGCAGAAAATATTCAATGTCCAACAGCGCGGTGAAGCTGATAATTTCTGCTATGTCGTCGTTGTCGGTGCTGCTGAAAAGAGAATGGGGCTGGTAGTAACCCGGCTCGTCGGACAACAGGAGGTTGCCATCAAGTCGCTCGGCAACTATCTGGCAAACATCCCCGGCATCGCCGGCTCCACCATCCTTGGAGACGGCCGCGTCGCCCTGATCATTGACCCGGTGGCAATGTCAGAGGTCTGCGAGTAAAGAGGACACTAACTGCAGCACAGAGCACATGCAATGACGCCCAAGGAGTGAAACGTGGCCATCAGTGATAAAGATTTTGAACAGCTCCGCGATTTTATTTACAACATTTGCGGTATGTATTTCCATACGACCAAAAAGTATTTTTTGGAAAGTCGCCTTACCCGCCGCATGGAGGCCACAGGCACTAAAACGTACCAGGACTATTATCTCCTGCTCAAATCCGCCCGTGGATCGGAAGAATTAAAGTTCCTGATGGATGAGATAACCACCAACGAAACTTATTTTTTCCGCAACGTTCCCCAGTTGGCAGCACTTGAGAACAAGCTCTTACCTGAAATTGTTGAAGCTAAAAACAAAATGGGATTCCGCAAACTACGGATATGGAGTGCCGCCTCATCTTCCGGAGAAGAAGCCTACACCATGGCGATGATTCTCCTTGAAAAGCGTTCAACCCTTTTGAAAGACTGGATTATTGAAATTGTCGGCACAGACATCAACGAGACGGTGATAGCCCAGGCCAAAGAAGGGATTTACAATGCCTATTCGGTCAGAAACATTCCGGACGTATACAAACGTAAATACATCAAAGAGGACAATGGTAAATTCATCCTGTCCCCTGAAGTCAAAAAATTTGTCACCTTCAACAAGCTAAACCTTTACGAAGACTCTAAAATGATTTTCATGAAGAGTTTTGACTTCATTTTCTGCGCCAATGTACTGATCTACTTTGACACAGCTTCTAAATCAAAAGTCGTACAACACTTTTATAACAACCTGCAACCTTACGGTTACTTCTTTGTCGGCCAATCTGAGTCCCTGCACGGCGTCAACGACAAGTTCAAGACAGTTCACTTTCCCGGTGGTTTTGGCTACAAAAAATAGCCCGAGAGGTTTTATTTTATGGATAAGAATCAGATGATAGAACGGGCCGAAATATTGGTGGGGGCTGTTGATGATCTTCCCACCATACCGATTGTCGCAACCAAGGTACTGCAACTGCTTGATGACCCGGATGTCAGCGTTGAAGAGATCGCCGATCTGATGCTGTCAGACCAGGTCATGACGGCACGGGTCATGAAACTGATGAACTCGCCTGTCTACAAGCCGTCACAGGAAATAACCTCTCTGAAACGCGCCCTGGTATACCTCGGGTTACGCCACGTCCGCGAGCTGGCTCTGACAACATCGGTTATCAACGCGTTCGATGGGACATCAGGAGCGCTTGAGCTCAATGCGTTCTGGGAGCACTCCTTCGGGGTCGGCATGGTATCTAAAATCATCGCCCAGAAGATCGGTTATCAAGACCTTGAAAAAGCTTATATTGCTGGAATCATCCATGATCTCGGCGAAGTTTTTTTAAGCAACTTCCTTCGAGACCCCTTTCTTGAGGTGTTGGAACACATCAAAGTCCATCCGGTGAAACTCGTCGATGCTGAAGCAGAACTGCTCGGCACAACCCACTGCGAAATAGGCCTCTGTATGGCACGCAAATGGAATTTTCCTGATGCCTACTGCGACGTCATTGCTTATCACCACTCTCCTGGCGAGGCCACCGTTGATCCGATTTTATGTGCCATCGTCAATCTCGCCGATCTATTCTGTACGGTTCGTGAATTGAACTACGGAGGCCGTGAATGGATCAGCTTCAACTTAAGTGATGAGGAAGCCTGGACCATTCTCAAGAATGAGTCGCCGGCTTTTGCAGATATGGATGTAGAGCGTTTCTGTTATGAACTTGATGATGCCATTCCCGATGTCAAGGAGCTGGTATCCTCTATCTTCAGTCCATCATGACCCTGAAAACAGGAACTAAGTGTGTGAACGAATTATCTGCAGAAACCGCAGAGAATCATTTCTAACTTACTAAAAGGCGATTCACTGATGATACTACCGCAGCAAGCAAAAACCCGCATACTGATCGTCGATGATTCATCCTTCATGCGTATGGCTATCCGCAGTGTCCTGTCAAAGGAACCATCCTTTGACATTGTCGGCACCGCAGCAGACGGAGTAGAAGGGGTTGAAAAAGCCATTGCCCTCAAACCGGACCTCATCACAATGGATGTAGAAATGCCGCGCATGGACGGCATTGCCGCCTTGAAACAGATCATGGCCAAGGCACCGACCAAAGTCATAATGGTATCAACCCTGACCAACGAAGGAGCCAAATCGACATTCGAAGCACTTGATGCCGGAGCGCTTGACTATATTCCAAAGAACGTAACTGACTCGTCTGACGCCCAGAATGCTTTCCGCCAGGAGCTTATGCGCAAGGTCAAGGAAGCTATTGCATCGCGCATACACCGCACAACCGGTTCCGCTCACACGTTAGTGCGACCTGCGACTCCAACGCCGCAGGCACCACAACGGCCAACGTCATCAAAGTTCCTCGGAAAGAAAATTCAGTACGTCGGCATCGGCGCATCTACCGGCGGTCCCGTCGCGCTGCAGGAAGTTCTCTCCCGTATTCCGGTCAATTTCCCGTACGGTATAATGGTCGGTATTCACATGCCAAAAGCCTTCACAGGTCCATATGCAGACAGGCTCAACGCCAAATGTTCCATGACCATTCGCGAAGCGGTCGATGGTGACATTCTCAAGCCGGGGTTGGCTCTGATTGCACCTGGTGGCATGCATACGACGCTGGTTCGTCAAGGGTCCCATATCGTTGTCAAGACTCAGCCAACCAGTTCATATCCTCAGTATGTATACATCCCCTCTGTCGACCTGATGATTTCGAGTATGGCTGAAGCGACCAACGGGGCAATGCTAGGGGTAATTTTGACCGGCATGGGCAATGACGGCTTCAAAGGGATGCAACTGCTTAAACAGAAGGGTGGAGTGACCATTGCACAGGATGAGGCAAGCTCAACTATTTACGGCATGCCAAAAGCCTGTGTTGACGGAGGAGTTGCTGATGAAGTGCTACCGCTCGGACAGATAGGATTTGAGATATCCAAGTTTATGTAATCGGGCAAGACATAGTTGTGATAAATGTTGAAGGGCGGCCAATCACAGGCCGCCCTTCAACATTTAACGATCAGCGTACACAACCAGCCCTGTCCCTGAAACCTCGACCCGGCAGTTCGAAAACCCACGGCGCTTGAGGCGAAACATGATCAACGGGGCTACCAAGGGGTGCACACCGGCAAGAATCAGCGGGAAATGAGCATATGTCATCCCCATAAGCGCATTTACGGTAGCCCTTACGTTGGCTTGACGGACAATTCTCCCACGTCCATGAGTACCACTACCAGTTTTCATACCCCTAGCTATGCTCGCTGGTTTCATGAAACACCAGCCCCTTCCAGCTCTCAACAGTATTGTCAAGCCGCCACTGGCTACCGGCCATATAGGTCAGCTTACCTTCGCCATCAATATAGACGTGCATGGCTTCCTTCTTTTCAAAATCTTCAATCAGCTTCTTTTCCCCGGTGACCCAACGGGCCGTAACATAACTGACCGGCTCAAAAGCGACTTTAACGCTGTATTCATGTTCAAGTCGATGCATAACCACCTCGAACTGCAGCAGACCGACCGCACCAATAACCCAGTCCGCCCCCATCAGCGGCTTGAACACCTGAGTAGCCCCTTCTTCAGCCAGCTGCACGAGACCCTTTTCGAGAGCCTTTGATTTCATCGGGTTAAGCAGACGCACCTTGCGGAAATGCTCCGGAGCAAAGCTGGGAATACCGGTAAATTTGAGATCTTCTCCACTTGTAAAGGTATCGCCAATCTTGATAGTACCGTGATTATGAATGCCGATAATATCACCAGGCCAGGCCTCTTCAACATTGGTACGGTCCTGGGCCATGAATATGGTAGCGTTTGCAATCTGAACGTCACGGCCAAGACGGACATGACGGACTTTCATACCTCGGGTAAACTTGCCGGAACATATTCTGAAAAACGCGATACGGTCCCGATGAGCCGGGTCCATATTTGCCTGAATCTTGAAGGTAAAACCACTGAATGGCTCTTCATAGGGAGATACCGTGCGGGTGACAGTGTCACGTGGCAGCGGGTGCGGTGCATACTGAACAAAAGCGTCCAGCAACTGTTGTACACCAAAGGTATTAATGGCACTGCCGAAGAAGACCGGCGTTTGCCGCCCGGCAAGGTAGGCTGACATGTCGAAGGGATTCGCGGCCCCCTCCAACAGCGCTATATCGTTTCTTAGTTCTTCAACCTGGCTTCCCAGCAGTTCATCGAGACGGGGGTCGTCCAGACCAGTAACCGTAATGATTTCACCGGTGCCATTATCCGCTTCAGCATCGAAAAAAATCAGCTCCTTTGTATAAAGGTGATAGGTACCCCGAAACCGCTTACCCATTCCGATCGGCCATGTAATCGGAGCCGTCTGCATATGGAGGTTTTTTTCAATATCATCAAGCAGGTCAAACGGTTCCTGTCCCTCACGGTCAAGCTTGTTCATAAAAGTCATGATCGGAGTGTGGCGCAGACGACAAACTTCCAGCAGCTTTTTGGTCTGGCTTTCGACGCCTTTAACCGAGTCGATAACCATCAACACAGAATCCACGGCGGTCAAAACACGATAGGTATCTTCAGAAAAGTCGTTATGACCGGGAGTATCAAGAAGATTTATTTCGCTCTCATCGTAGGTGAACTTCATGACCGAAGAAGTAACAGAGATGCCACGTTGTTTTTCCAGATCCATCCAGTCTGATGTTGCATGACGGGCACTCTTGCGGGCGCGGACTTCACCGGCCTGCTGGATAGCGCCGCCGAAAAGCAGCAGTTTCTCAGTGATGGTTGTCTTGCCCGCGTCAGGGTGACTGATAATGGCAAAGGTACGACGTTTTTCAACTTCTTTCTGGTTGAACAATTCCACAGGGTGTAACTCCTTTATGACCGGAACACCAGCCGGTCGAGACACCATCTACCGCCACCGGCGATCATCAGATAGAGAGCCATGCCCAGCAGGGCGATATTGTATTCGATGCCATGTCCGCGGCCGGCAACACAGTTCAAATTGAGAAAGAAACCGTGAGCCCAGTGTACCTTATAGATGGCCACCAGCATTACCGCCGAGATACCCGCCGCCGAGAGGCGCGTCAGAAAGCCGGTCAGTATGCCGAAACCGCCTCCAAATTCAGCGATAATCGCCAGCAGCGTGAAAATCGGTGGAATACCCATTTTTTCTTCAAAGGTGTTAAATGTCCATGTCAAACCATGTCCGCCAAAAAGCCCCAACAGCTTCTGGGAACCGTGGGCCATAAATATCAATCCGAGCGGAATTCGGAGCATCAAGGGCGCAAACAGATCCGTTGCGTCAAAACTTCCCTTAGCCATGTTCAACCTCCCCGGTTTCCCCCTGAAGCCGGCCACTATTGATAACTTTCAAAATTCAGCGCAATCGTTTAGCAACACACATGACATCATATGGCTCGCCTCTGAAGTCAGTAAGGTAGGTGTAATTCATCCCGGCAGCAGAGCACGCATTGATCTTTGCCTTCAACTCCGCATCACTAACTTTGGAGCAGCCAGCCAAGAGAGTAAGCAATAATAAAAGCACTGTTTTCATCTGTTTTCCTCGGACCTTCGGCTCACTCAAGCACACTAGTTGGCTATCGGACAAAAACGTGTGGGTAGCATATTCCGACGAGGGGTTCGATGAAGGGAGCAACCTGAATAGCAACATTTTTGAGTCAACAGGCTCGATACAGAAGGTACTTAAATTAAATGGTGGGCGGCATGGGATTCGAACCCACGACCCCAGGCTTCGGAGGCCTGTACTCTATCCAGCTGAGCTAACCGCCCGTTAAACAATCTACAAGATCATTAGTAGTCGAAGATGATTACACTATTTAGCCTGCCAACTCAAGTCAAAAATCTGTCTTTTTACCGATTGCTCTGTTATGATGCAAATGCTGGAACTCGCCGTACTTCAGCCTGTTCTGTCACAGCGTAAAATTGGATCAGTCCCGTTTTTTGTGACAACGTTCTGAGTGCGTACCACATAACGAGAGCGCTTAGATAATGCCAGAGAAGATAAAAGTTATCGGATTAACCGGCGGAATTGCCACGGGCAAAAGTTCTGTTGCCCACTTTTTCACCTCGCGCGGCATCACCGTGATTGATGCCGACCAGCTTGCCAGGGATGCGGTACAACCCGGCAGCCCAGCGTTGGCGCAGATTGTCTCATCCTTTGGGCAGGTTGTCTTGACGGATGACGGAACCCTTAATCGCAAACACTTGGGTGAAATTGTCTTTTCCGACCCAGAGAAACGACGCCATCTTGAGAGCATTTTGCACCCTGCAATACGAAAACTGGCTGAAGAAAAAATAGCGCTCGCAGCTGCGGCCGGTCACAAACGTCTTATCTATATGGCGCCATTGCTGATTGAAGCGAATGCCACTGACCGGGTTGACGACATCTGGGTAGTGACTGTCCGCCCCGAAATCCAGTTACAGCGTTTGATGCAACGTGACGGGATAAGCCTTCACCAGGCAAAAAGCATAATAGCCAGCCAAATGTCGCTCTCAGAAAAAGAAAGCTACGG
Organism: Desulfuromonadaceae bacterium; assembly: GCA_028681335.1. Lineage (GTDB taxonomy): Bacteria > Desulfobacterota > Desulfuromonadia > Geobacterales > Pseudopelobacteraceae > JACRCG01. Next base: position 67,392 of record JAQUIT010000005.1, read on the forward strand.
AAGTGTCATTATCGACAACAGTGGAAGCAAAGCAGAGACACAGGCAATTTTAGAAAATGCCTGGGCAAAAGAGACCGGGAGCATCAATGAGTAAATCAAACCATATATTAAGGCCGGGGCAACGCTTGACCAAACGACCCGACAAGACAACCGCACGCGCGGCGACATCACCACAATCCGGATCAATAACCCCACCACTTACCGCTACGGCAAATCGCGACGCTGTCCTTAACTGTTTTGCGGCAGTGCCTCGCGGTGCTGAAGAGCTTGCAGCAGCTGAACTGGCATCCCTTGAAATCAGCACGGCAATGCCGGGTAAAGGCGGGGTCTCTTTTTCTACGGACCGGGCCGGACTCTACCGTGCAAACCTCTGGCTGCGAACCGCCAGCCGCGTGCTTGTCCAACTGTCGCAGTTCCCCTGTTCGAACCCGGCGGAACTGTACGCCGGAGTATACGCAATACCGTGGCAGGAACTGATCACCCCAACAATGACCCTGGCGGTCGATTGTTCCCTGCGTGATTCAGCCCTGACACACTCCGGATTCGTTGCGCTTAAAACCAAGGATGCCATCGTTGACCGCATCCGCGAAGCTTGCGGTCAACGCCCTAATGTCGACACAGCTTCTCCGGACGTACGTATCAATGTCCACCTCCACAAAAATGCCTGCACAATCAGCCTCGACAGCTCTGGAGATTCTCTTGACCGCCGTGGTTACCGGCTTGAACGCAACGAAGCGCCCCTACGGGAGACACTTGCTGCCGCCGTTGTCGCCCTTACCGGCTGGGACGGTTCTATCCCTTTGGCGGACCCAATGTGCGGCTCCGGCACCATTCCGGTTGAAGCAGCACTGATGGCCGCACATATCCCACCAGGCTTGCATCGCTCTTTCGGCTTTCAACGCTGGCTGGATTTTGACAGCGAGCTCTGGGGTGGAATATGCGCCGCAGCTGAAGCTGGCATCAGTCGCTTGCCACTCGGCTTGATTACCGGCTATGACCTCGACAGCAGGGCCCTTTTGCTGGCAGGTAGAAACAGTGCTAACGCCGGCCTGGAAGGGCAGATCCATTTTTTTCACGCTGCGCTTCAGGAATTCAACCCGGAAGGAGATAAAGGCGTGGTAATCCTTAACCCCCCTTACGGCAAACGCCTCGGTGAAGAGGAGGATCTGCGTGAGCTCTACTGCCAAATAGGCGACATCATGAAGAAACGTTGCCGCGGCTGGACCGGCTACGTCCTGACAGGAAATCTGGAACTGGCAAAATATATCGGCCTTAAGGCATCACGGCGCTACGTCCTGTTTAACGGGGCCATTGAGTGCCGACTACTGAAGTATGATTTGTACTAAACACATTTCCAAGAGGATGAATATACATGGCTATTAGATGGTATCCGGGACATATGGGCAAGGCGCAGGAGAAGATGGCCGAAGCGATCCGCAAGATTGACGTGATCATCGAGGTCCTTGACGCCCGTCTCCCCTCATCAAGTTCCAACCACCAGCTTGATGAGATGCGCCGCAACAAACCTTGCATCAAGGTACTGAACAAAAATGACCTTGCCGACCCGGCTGTCACCAAGGCCTGGATACGTCATTTCGAACAGGAGGAGGGGGTAAGCGCCCTACCTCTCTCTGCACGACTCCACGCCGACGCAAAACAGCTGATCAAACTCTGCCAGAAAACAGTACCGCACCGCGGAAGGCCGGGATGGCCGCTGCGGGTTATGGTATTCGGCATTCCCAACACCGGCAAATCAACCCTTATCAACACCTTGGCAGGAAAATGCATGGCCAAGGTCGGCGACAAGCCGGCGGTGACCACGTGCGGCCAACAGATTGACCTCAGGAACGGTATTGTCCTGTCGGACACGCCCGGAATCCTCTGGCCCAACATGGATGATCAGGATGTAGCATACAGACTTGCTACCAGCGGTGCGATCGGGGCAAGCGCCCTTGACTATACCTGCGTCGGTCTTTTTGCCGCCGAGTATATGATGGGAAGATATCCGGAACTGATGAAGGTGAGGTATAAACTGTCAGAGTTGCCTGAAACTCCGACCGACATGATTGAAGTGATCGGGAGGCGCCTTGGCTGTCTGATGGCTGGCGGTACAATCGACGTACACAGGGCTGCAGAAGCCTTTTTGAGGGAGTTGCGGGCTGGCAAACTCGGGCGCATCAGCCTTGAAGAACCGCTACACCCTGCGGATAGTGCCGCAGCTGATGAAGAGGTGCCTGTGCTGGTTGATTAGTGCAACAGCTATCTCTTTAACTTGTGACAAAACAGGCAGCGGTTCTTGGGGGGGTGATTCGGCGGAAACGGCACCCCTTTTTCCTTATGGCAAGGTTCACAATAGGCTTCAGCCCCCTTTTTATCAGGTCGATAGAAGGCTCTTTTGAACAGAGAAGCACCAGGAGCTGGCGCATTTCGAAATGCCACATCATAGGCTATCTTATGCATCTGGTTATTTGGCACCGTTGTCGTCTTCTCTTTACCGGAAATAGCAACAAAAGCCCCAAATACCACGACAACAATGGCTATAAACACCCAGTCACGTTTATCTATTTTCATACAGCAATCCTTTTTTATGTATGTTGAAAGTTTTTCCTGCAGCCCGCTGCACGAGACTGTGTAAAGCTTAAGGACACCCTCTTCGGCTTATCAATTTCAGTCAGTTTTTATAAGTGAGAAATAGATAACGACGCCGCCCACCAGCAAACCGCCGCCAATAAATGGCAGCATCGATGCCATAGAGAGGTCGTCGCCAGGCGCCGGCAGTGTGTAGCGCATAATTGCAGCGATGCAGATCAGTGAGAAAAGGCTCAGCAATACGGCCTTAGAGCGCTTGATAATCCCGAAAAAAAATATGGCGATAATAATAATGAGTACGACAGGGTGGGAGAAGACCTGTTTAACACTGAGGTGTTGCATGGTGTCTATCAAGTTTGATGTTTCAAAGGGGCGGAGTGTTTCGGTAGCTTTTTCTACCAACTGCTGTTTATCCATGTAGTGCCCCTAAAAGCCGTCTGAATTAGGCGTCGATAATAAAATAGTTTACCAGCTTAGGCAAGAAATAAATGAGCCCGCCTTTAGAGCGGGCTCAACCTCAGGCTAACTGATAAAGTCCATTACTTTATCGAGAAAACCCTTTTTCATAGGGTGAACATCCTCTCCACTTATCTTGGCAAATTCCTCTAACAACTCTTTCTGCTTTTTGTTGAGGTTAGTAGGTGTTTCAATCCGGATAACAACCAGCTGGTCGCCACGACCATATCCCTGCAGAGAAGGGATACCCTTACCTTTCAGGCGATAGATCTTTCCTGATTGGGTTCCGTCCGGGATCTTCATGGCAACCTTCCCGTCCAGTGTCGGAACATCAAGTTCGCAGCCGAGCGAGGCCTGAATAAAACTGATCGGAACCTCACAGATAACATTATTTTCCTCACGCTGGAAGATCGCGTGTTCTTTGACGCTTATAGCAACGTATAAATCACCGTTGGGGCCGCCCTTACCCTGCCCGCCTTCGCCCGTCACCTTGAGCCGCGAACCGGTTTCAACTCCGCCAGGAATCTTGACCGAGAGCGTCTTCGTATCTTTTATGCTCCCCTTGCCGCGGCAGTCCGGGCATGGATCTTCAACCACCTTGCCTTCACCGTTACACTGGCCGCAGGTCTTGCTGACACTGAAAAAACCCTGCTGATAACGAACCTGTCCTGCACCGCGACAGGTTGGACATACTTTTGGATCGGTACCAGGTTTTGATCCCGAACCATTACAGGTACTGCACCGCTTGGCAAAAGGGACTTCAATCTTTTTTTCAACACCAAAGGCCGCTTCTTCGAAACTGATCTCCATGTTGTAGAGCAGATCATCCCCGCGCCGTCCCTGTGTACGCCCTCTCCCAGCGCCTCCACCGCCGAAGATATCTCCGAAGATGTCGCCAAAAATATCGCCGAATGGAGTCCCGGCACCAAAACCGCCGAACCCGCCACCAGAAAAACCGCCCGACCCGGAAACTCCGGCATGCCCATACTGGTCATACTGAGCGCGTTTCTGTGGGTCTGAAAGGATTTCATAAGCCTCTGAGGCCTCTTTAAAACTCTCCTCAGCAGCCTTGTCTCCCGGGTTCTTGTCAGGGTGGAACTGAACCGCCACCTTACGGAAGGCTTTTTTTATCTCGGTTTCAGAGGCGTTGCGATGAACCGCAAGCACCTCGTAATAATCGCGTTTTTCACCGTTTGCCACAATAGGTCCTTTTATATCTTGAAATACGTGTAGGGGCGGGTCTAAAACCCGCCCCTACGGCACTGAACTGGAAAAACCCATCAGGACCTATTTTTTCTCGTCCTTAACCTCTTCAAAATCGGCATCAACGACTTTATCGTCTCCCGGCTTGGCTGCTCCGCCCTGTTCTTCACCGGCAGCAGCTTCCCCCTCAGCCCCTTCCTTCTTGGCATACATCGCCTCTGCCAGTTTATGGGAGGCCTGAGCCAGTTCGTCGGTGGCTTTCTTGATGGCTTCGGCGTCTTCACCTTCCATCAATTTTTTAAGTTCAGCCAGTTTGTTTTCAATGTTCCCTTTTTCTACCGCATCAATCTTGTCGCCATATTCTTTAAGCGATTTCTCGGTGCTATATACCATGCTGTCAGCATGATTACGAGCCTCGATAGCTTCACGCTTTTTCTTGTCTTCATCGGCATGAGCCTCGGCGTCACGCACCATCTTGTCGATCTCTTCCTTGGAGAGGCCGGAAGAGGCGGTAATGCTGATCGACTGCTCCTTGCCGGTACCAAGATCCTTGGCGGATACATGCACAATACCGTTGGCATCGATGTCAAAGGTGACTTCGATCTGAGGCAGACCACGCGGTGCCGACGGAATGCCGGAAAGTTCAAAGTTACCGAGTGTCTTGTTGTCACGCGCCATTTCACGCTCACCCTGCAGAACGTGGATTGAAACTGCCGGCTGGTTATCGGCCGCAGTTGAGAAGACCTGACTCTTGCGGCACGGGATTGTGGTATTTTTCTCAATCAGCTTGGTCATGACGCTGCCCAGCGTTTCAATCCCCAGGGAAAGCGGCGTAACATCCAGCAGCAACACATCCTTGACGTCGCCTCTCAGAACACCACCCTGAATACCGGCGCCGATGGCGACGACCTCATCCGGATTAACGCCCTTATTAGGCACTTTACCGAAGATGTCCTCGACACATTTCTGCACGGCAGGCATACGGGTCATACCACCAACAAGAATAACTTCATCGATCTGGCTTGCAGTCAGGCCGGCGTCTTTCAGGGCGGTGCGACATGGCCCCTCAAGTTTTGCCAGCAGCTGGGCACAGATAGACTCAAGCTTGGCACGCGTAAGCTTCAGTGTCAGATGTTTCGGCCCGGAGGCATCAGCAGTAATGAACGGAAGGTTGATGTCCGTTTCTACAGAGGTGGAAAGCTCGCACTTCGCCTTTTCGGCTGCCTCTTTGAGACGCTGAAGAGCCATCTTGTCACCACGAAGATCGATTCCCTGATCCTTCTTGAACTCATCGGCAATCCAGTCGATAACCAGCTGGTCGAAGTCCTCTCCGCCCAGAAATGTATCGCCGTTGGTTGACTTAACTTCAAAGACGCCATCGCCCAGTTCCAAAATGGAGACATCGAATGTACCGCCGCCAAGGTCGAATACGGCAATCTTCTCGTCCTTCTTCTTGTCCAGACCATATGCCAGCGCTGCAGCAGTCGGCTCGTTAATGATACGCAGTACGTTCAAACCGGCAATCTTACCGGCATCTTTGGTTGCCTGGCGCTGGGAATCATCGAAGTAAGCCGGTACGGTAATAACCGCATCCGTGACGCTCGCTCCCAGATAGTCCTCTGCAGTCTTCTTCATTTTCTGCAGGATCATTGCCGAGATTTCCGGGGCTGAATAGCGCTTGTCGCGCACTTCTACCCAGGCATCGCCGTTATCGGCTTTGACGATTTTAAATGGCGAGATAGCGATGTCTTTCTTAACCGCTTCCGTATCAAACTTGCGCCCGATCAGACGCTTGATTGAATAGAGGGTGTTCTCCGGGTTGGTGACCGCCTGGCGTTTGGCCTGCTGACCGACGAGGCGCTCGCCGCTGTCGGAAATGGCTACCATCGAAGGCGTTGTGCGCCCACCTTCGGAGTTGGCTATAACAACGGGTTCACCACCCTCCATAATTGAAACACAAGAGTTGGTTGTTCCCAGGTCTATTCCGATTACTTTACTCATGACGTGTAGTCCTCCTTTTTGGATGCTCTGATAGAAAGATATTCATCGTGTTTACAAAAAACAAGGTCTTGCAAAAAATTATTTTAGCGGCACAGCTACTGTCACCATCGCCGGCCGCAGCAACCGTTCTTTAAGCATGTACCCTTTCTGATACTCTTCAACGACAGTATTCGGTTCATGCTGATCGGTCGGAACCTGTGCCATCGCCTGATGGTAGGCTGAGTCAAAGACTGCTCCCACGGCCTCAACAGGGGTTACATTGAACTTTTTGAGTGCCGTAAGCAACATGGCATGCGTCATGCGAATACCTTCAATAATGGCCCCCTGATCGTCCACAGCGGAATGCGCAAGAGCCCGTTCGAGGTTGTCAATGATCGGCAATATCTCTTCAAGCAACGATTTGTTGCCATAGTTCAACAACTCTTCCTTTTCGCGCCCTACACGCTTACGGTAATTTTCAAGATCAGCCCGCTCACGTAGAAAGCGATCCCAGTTTTCACGTGCCTCCTTCTCTTTGGCAGCCAACTGGTCCTCAAGTGTCCCCCCTTCTTCAGGAAGCTTGATGTCAGATGCAGCTTTCTCATCAATAACGGCTTCAGATTTTGCGTTCTCGGCACTATCTTTTGTTTCCATACGTTGGCATCCTTTTGCTATTTTTTAATAATTTCACAGGCTGTCCTGCACTAAAGTAAGGAGAAACCACCTGGGTTACTCACTTAACCCTGCCAAGCAAAGCCGGATTCACACTTCACTTAAAAACTTGCTAACCATCCGGGCTGTGTAGTCAACAATCGGAATCACACTCGAATAACCCATGCGGGTCGGACCTATCACCCCAAGCATACCGACCGTGTTGCTGCTGGTAACGAAACGGGAGGTAATCAGGCTGACGCCGGCTGATTGGCTGAGCGATGTTTCCGAGCCGATATAAATCTGCACACCATCCGCCGTCATGCAGCGCGACAGGAGCTGCACGAGCATCCCCTTCTGCTCGAAGGCCTGATAGATCTCCTTCATCCGCCCGGCATCACTGAATTCCGGTTGGTCGAGGATACGCGCCTGCCCCTCGACAAAAATCTCGTCCCCTTCCAGCCGTACCGCCTGCTCACTGATTTTCAGGGCACGTGACATGAGCTGGTCATAGTGAACTTTTTCGGATGACATCTCCGCTAAAATCAGTTCTCTAACCTGGGTGATCGTTAAACCCTGCATCCTGTCGTTCAGATAATTCCCCATCCTGACGAGCTCTTCAGGAGCGTAATCATCATCCGTCTCAATGAGGCGGTTCTGCAGCGCCCCCTTGCTGGAGACCAGGATAGCCAGTATCTTGCGTTGGCCAAGGCGTATGAATTCAATATGGCGGAAGACATCCGCGGTAAAGCTCGGAGCGACGACAATACCCATGTAATTGGAGAGTTGTGACAGCGTCCGGCTGGTTTCTTTCAGGATGCCGGACAGACCGACACCGGCCTGACGGCAATGGCTTATGATCTGGCGCTTTTCATCACGGCTGACCTGACGCAGGGCGACCAGAGAATCCACATAAATACGGTAGGCTTTTTCAGTCGGAATCCGCCCCGCCGATGTATGCGGCGACGTCAGCAGTCCCATTTCCTCCAGATTTGCCATGACATTGCGCACGGTTGCCGATGAGAGGGTCATCGCATGACGACGTGCGACGGCGCTGCTACCGACCGGTTCGGCGGTAGCAATATAATCCTCAACAATCGCTTCCAGTATCTGCCTGCTGCGGGCAGAAAGCTCAACATCCATGTCATAACCCCGCGAAAATAGCACTCGCCACAGGTGAGTGCTAACAGTTCCAAGGTAATAAGCGACCCCGTTTTTGTCAAGGATATTTGAGGAGATTTATTGGATCAAACGTGGTTGCGCAGCATCAGTTGCGACGGATGGGGGGAAAGATACGCCTGTCGTTTCAGGTACTGCTGGTCGTATTTGCCTATATAGTGACGAAGCAGCGTCAACGGCACAATCAGTGGCAACAGATGGTCGTGGTACTGACCAATGACCTCAAGAAGTTCCGCTTTCTCGCCGGATGAAAGCTGCTGCTTGAAATAACCCATGATATGCTGCAGCACATTGGTGTTCTTTTTCACGGTAGCATGAAGAGCGAGCCCTCTCATGAACAGCTCTTCGTAGCGCGGCAGCAGATCGCGAAGTTCCAGCTCTGAAGCGTGCGCCACAAGCGCACCCATCTCACGGTAAATCTGCGGGCTGTGGGCCATCAGCAGCAGTTTGTTATCGGTGTGGAACTCCACAAGCCGGCCTACCGTAGGATGCAATGCGACAAAATCCTTCCAGCGCCGGTAGCTGAACACCCGTTCGATAAAGTTTTCACGGATGGCCGGATCGTTCAAACGTCCTTCCTCCTCCATCGGCAGCAGCACAAAACGACGGGCCATTGCAGAGGCAAACAGGCCGCTCCCGACTTTCCGCGCCTGCCCGTTGTTATAAACCTTGACACGAAACAGCCCCGAGCTTGGAGAGTCCTTCTTGAAGATAAAGCCGCACAGCTCCTCGTTCGCCAGCTCGCTTACCTTAGCCGAACAATACGTCAGCATCTGCTCTGTTTTGTCGACCCGCGTCTGGCGGGTCATCAGGCGCGGGGCAAGGGGATCACCTTCAAGTCGCATCGCTTCACGAGGGATCGGCAGCCCGCACTCAGCCTCGGGGCATACCGGAAGAAAGGTGAAATACTCTCCCAGAGTGTCCGTAATGTACCGGTCATGCTTGTGCCCGCCATCATAACGCACATGTTCCCCCAGCAAACAGGCACTGACACCGATTTTGACCGGCTGCGTCATATTCGCCGCCCGCCATATCCGGCGCAGACAAAATCGGCAATGGTATGGGCCATGGCACCGGGAGTAATACGATCGTTATTGAACAGCAAATCATAAAGAGCCGGGTCATGATCATCCTGACTGAGAAAATCCCTGGTGAAATGATCGCGCAGCTTCTGCTGCTTGTGCATCAGCTTTTCGGCGCCATCCGTTTCTATATTCAATCGGCTGGCGAGTGTGGCAGTTTTAAATTCTGCGGAGCCGTATATCCGAAAGTCGTATGAATGCTCGATATGCCTTGTAATGATCGCTCCACCAAGCTCTACAATAATGACATTACCCTGTTCTGCCAGCGCAACAATATGGCGGGAAAGGAGCATGAAGCACTCCTGGTCGCTTTTCCAGCGCGGCGAGAAGGTTGCCAGCACCTCATTCAGGATCCGGTTGTTCTCGCCCAGAGTTTGCAGTATTTCTTCCGAGATATTATGGTGCCGCGCGACCTCTTCCAGAACCGCCTTGTCTATCATTACCCATTCGTCGCCAGTCTTCTGCATCATAAGCTCGCGCAACCGCTCGGCAACAGGGTACCCTTCGCAGCCGAATTCACGCGAGATGGTGATGCATGGCCGCGGCTTTGGCTTTTTGTTGCGCAAGGCTGCTTTTTCCCGCTGCCTGCGATTATACTCCTCCAGAGAACCTATCCTTAAATCAACGGAGGGTATTAACAAGTTTTCCGGCATAGTGCCTCCTCGCTTTATCAGCGCCCGGACAGGACGCTTCGGCATCAATTTCACCTGACACAGATTGTTCTAATGACGTATAACGAATGTAAACACTACCATAGCCTCATATAAAAGCAAGTACGCGGCCCAATCTTATACGCTTTAAAACTAGCCACTTGAAACGCATTGCCAATTAAGACTATATTTATCTTATTCACTTATTGCGTTGCTGTGGTATTGTTATGCAAAGAAATTAGAGCGGACATTTCTTATCTCGGGAGGAGCAAGTAATGTGTAAAATTGTGATCGTTCAGTACAGCATGTATGGGCATATTTTCAAGATGGCAGAAGCGGTAGCGGAGGGCGTACGGGAGGTTGCCGGCTGTGAAGTGAACATTAAGCGTGTCCCGGAAACACTATCGGACGAAGTTTTGGGAATGATGGGGGCAGTGGAGGCACAGAAGAAGATGGCGCACATTCCGCTGGCCACGGTGGATGACCTGGCAGAGGCTGACGCTGTCATATTCGGCACCCCGACCCGCTTTGGTAATATGTGCGGCCAGATGCGGCAATTTCTTGATGCGTCAGGCGGGCTCTGGATGAAAGGGGCCCTGATAGGCAAACCGGCCAGCGTATTCTGCAGTTCGGCCACCCAGCATGGTGGCCAGGAATCGACGATCCTCAGTTTTCATACAACCCTGCTGCACCACGGCATGATCATTGTGGGGCTTCCCTACTCGTTTGCCGGGCAAATGGGCTTTTCGGAAGTTACCGGCGGCAGTCCCTACGGCGCTACCACTATCACCGGCGGGCAGGGAGAGAGAATGCCAAGCGAAAACGAGCTGGCCGGTGCCCGCTTCCAAGGCTCTCACGTGGCTCGTATTGCACTGAAGCTGAAAGGGTAACAAGCTCACCATCAGGAGAGATCACCATGAAACTTTTTTCCCCGATACTCTTAGGAGTAACCGAACTTAAAAACCGTATAGCAATGGCACCCATGACCCGCAATCGGGCGCTAGACAACCTGCCCAACGAGTTGATGGCGAAATACTATGGGCAGCGAGCCGGAGCCGGACTGATCATAACAGAGGGAACGTCACCCTCCCCTAATGGCCTCGGCTACGCCCGCATTCCTGGAATCCATTCCGTCGAGCAGACCTCCGCCTGGAAACTTATCACCGATGCTGTACATGCACGTGACGGGAAGATCTTTATCCAGCTGATGCACTGCGGACGCGTCGGAAGCACGCTGAATTTGCCACCAGGTGCAAGACTGCTAGCACCGTCTGCTGTCGCCATGAACGGCAGCATCTGGACCGATAGTCAGAATGAGCAACCGTACGGCACTCCTGGCGAGATGACGTCAGCCGACATCCGCACCACCATCGGTGAATACGCTCAGGCGGCACGCAATGCCATCGCTGCCGGTTTTGACGGGGTTGAAGTTCATGGCGCCAACGGCTACCTTATCACCCAATTTCTTGACCCGGGGGCTAACCTGCGGAACGACGAGTTTGGCGGAGATTCTACACGCCGGAACCGTTTTGCCCTGGAAGTTGTGTCTGCCGTAGTAGCTGCCATCGGTGCAGAGCGGGTCGGCATAAGGATTTCACCCTACGGCCTGTTCAACGACATGAGCGGAGACTACACGGGGATTGCGGATCAGTATGTGTCACTGGCGGCGAAGCTTGGGAAATTCAGCCTTTGCTACCTCCACCTTGTTGACCACTCTGCAATGGGTGCACCAAGGCCCGATCCAGCTACAGTTGCATCGATCTGCCGCGAGTTCCGCAGAGCGGGAGGCGGCAACGTCATACTTTCCGGGGGCTACGACCGCGACCGGGCCGAGGCAGATCTGGAAAGCGGTGCAGCAGATCTGGTAGCATACGGGCGGCCATTCATTGCCAACCCTGATCTGGTTGAACGCTTGAAAATCAATGCCCCGCTGAACAGCGCCGACCAGGCGACCTTCTACTCATCAGGCAGCACCGGTTATACCGACTACCCAGGTTATACTCCCTAGCTCTCGGTTTGAAACCCAGACAACAAAAAAAGGGGACACCTTGCGGTATCCCCTTTTTATTTTCTCTCCACCCTGTCGTCAGCTTTAAGGGCCTCCGGCGAGTTCCTTAATTGTGGGAGCCAGTATACTGTTTCAGGCAGACCCGCGTACTGAAGGCAGCACACCACAGCAGGGAGCAACCCCCGATTTATTCAGCATTCCGCCCGGGCGCATCGACTAACGGGCAGGGTAGAGAGAACAAAACATCTGATCAATTATTACTCCGATGACCCGAACATTTCAAGAGGTTTATGCAGCTCTTCAGCGGCTTCCCAAAAAACGAGTCAACTGGTCAATTTCATTCATCATCTGCTCAAAACCTGGAAAGGTCAGCGACTGCGGCCCATCGGAAAGCGCCTTTTCCGGCTCGGGATGGACTTCGATCAGCACACCATCAGCTCCGGCAACCAACGCCGCCTTGGCCATCGGTGAAACAAGTGAACGCTTGCCGGTTGCATGTGACGGATCAACCATGATCGGCAGGTGTGAAAGCTCCTTGACCAGCGGCACAATCGAAAGATCAAGAGTGTTGCGGGTGGCGGTCTCAAAGGTACGAATGCCCCGTTCACAGAGAATAACCTGATCGTTCCCTTCCGCCAGAATATACTCGGCCGCCGCCAGAAACTCTTCAACAGTGGCACTCATGCCCCGCTTCAGAAGTACCGGTTTGCGGATTTTTCCCAGCTCGCGCAACAGGTCGAAGTTCTGCATATTGCGGGCGCCGACCTGCAGCAGGTCGGCATACTCTGCGACCAGACCAACATTATCCGGACTCATGATTTCAGTAACAATCGGCAGACCGCTCTCTTTACCGGCAATTGCCAGCAGCTTGAGCCCCTCTTCACGAAGGCCCTGAAAGGTGTGCGGGCCGGTACGCGGTTTGAATGCCCCACCGCGCAGCATATCTCCGCCGCACTTTTTCACGAAGAGCGCGGTCTTGACGATCTGTTCCAGGCTTTCCACTGCGCAGGGACCGCCAACAACGACCGGACGGCACCCCTGACCGACTTTGACACCGGCGACATCAACGATTGTATCTTCAGGATGAAAATCTCGCGAGACCAGTTTGTACGGTTTAGAAACATGGATAACACGTTGCACGCCAGGCAGTTCCAATATCTTGCCGTCGTCCACATAGCCGTGGTTACCCAGCACACCAATGGCGGTCCGCTCACTTCCGGGAATCGGCTCGGCCCTGAACCCCATCTCTTTAACAATTCTACCAATGGCATCAACATCTGCCTGGGTGGCGCTGTGGTTCATTACTATCAGCATTACACTCTCCCCGCTTTACTCGTGACGTTCAGACATCTTCTGCAGTTTTTCCATCTGGTGGACGACGACCCGGCTACCCTGCACTTCGATAATGCCCTCGTCCTTCAGTTTCCGTAAGGTGCGTGAAATTGTCTCACTGGCGGTTCCCAGACGAGAGGCCAGCTCCCCTTTTTTGATGCCAAGATCAATGTAGGTAATTCCGTCGAAACTGGTCGAACTCTCGGCCGCGCGCCGCACAAGAAAGGAGGCCAGCCGCGATGTGACATCGGCAAAGGAGAGCTCTTCAATCTGACGGACGAATTGACGCAACATGAGTGATAAGGACACGACAAGGTTAAAGGCAAAGTTGGGATTATGGCTCATTAGATCCATAAAACCTTGACGCGGCAGATACAGTACCTCTCCGGCTTCCATGGCACGGGCTTCTGCCGGGTATTTGCCATCGCCAAAGAAAGCGGCTTCGGCAAAAGTTTCGCATGGCTTGACAAAATGCAGAACTTTTTCGCGACCGTCCGGTGACATCCGGCAGAGCTTGACACTTCCGGACAGCAGCAGATAAAAACCGGTCGCTTCTTCCCCTTCACTGAACAGGGTTTCCCCTTTACTAAAGATGCGGCGCACCGTGATGGCAGCCAGCTCAGCAAGATCGCTATTATTCAATCCGGAAAAAAGCAGCGGTTTTTTGAGTTGCTCAATAAGTTCCATAAACCCTTCATGCAAAAAAACAGGGAACCACTGAGACACAGAGAACGTTCAGACTCGGATTCGAATACCGTTTTTCCTGTGGCTCAGTGGTGAGTGTTATTTCTTTAAAAACGATTTTATCTTTTCCACAACCTGCGGAGGGGTGAAGCCGAATTGCTCCGCGAGCATCACGTCCGGTGCTGAAGCACCAAAATGCTCTATACCGATAAACAGCCCGTCGCAACCGACCAGGCTCCCCCATGGCATCCCTCGGCCTGCTTCGAAAGCAACACGGGGTACATTGGCAGGAAGCACCTGACTGCGATACTCTGCCGATTGGGCAATGAAGGTTTCAAGACAAGGAACCGAGACAACACGGGCTTTTATTCCCTGTGCAGCCAAAGCCACCGTCGCTTCTGCCGCTACGTGTACTTCAGAACCACTGGCCATAACCACGACATCCGGCGTACCCTCGGGTGAAGAAACGATGTAACCACCTTTGAGCGCATCGGCAGGCACAAACGCTGAGGCTCTGGCAATAACCGGCAATTTCTGGCGGGTCAGTATCAGAGCAGTAGGACCACTGTACTGCAGGGCAGCCTGCCACGCCATGGCAGTTTCAATACCGTCTGCAGGACGAATCACCTGCAGGCCGGGGATCAGGCGCAGTGATGCGACATGCTCAACCGGCTGGTGTGTCGGACCATCTTCACCAACAAAGAATGAATCATGGGTGAAGATATAGATTGCCTGCTGGCTCATTAACGCCGAGAGCCTTACCGCCGGGCGGCAGTAGTCGGCAAAAACCAGGAATGTCGCACCGTAGGGAATAAAGCAGCCATAGAGAGCCATGCCGTTTACAACTGCCCCCATAGCGTGCTCGCGGATACCGAAGTGCAGGTTGCGGCCGGCAAAGCTGTCGGCCTGCACCGAAGGAGATCCCTTGATATCACTGTTGTTGGATGGAGACAGGTCGGCCGAACCGCCAACCAGGGAGGGAATCAGCTCGGCCACCTTCTGCAGGACAGTTCCCGAGAGTGCGCGCGTAGCGCCATCCTTACCGGCAACCGCAGCCAGCAACTCCTCAGTCAGGTTTGTCGGCAGATGTTTGTGCCACATCTGATCCCAGAGCTTGGCTTTGTCCGGATTGGCGGCATGCCACGATGCAAAACTGCGTTCCCAGGCGGAATGACGCTGCTTAAGCTCTTCTACCCGCTGCTGACAGGTGTCGCGCACATCCTGCGGAACCTCAAACGATGGGACATCCCACCCAAGATTGGCACGGGTCGCAGCGATCTCGTCCTTGCCGAGTGGCGATCCGTGTGCACCGGACGATCCCTGTTTGGCCGGGCTGCCGAAGGCAATGTGAGTCGTGGCAATAATTATGGATGGCTTGCCGGTTTCAGCCTTGCCGGCGGCAATGGCAGCAACAATCTGATCATTGTTGTGACCGTCAACTTTCTGAACATGCCAGCCACAGGCGGTAAAGCGGCCTTCGATATCCTCGGACCAGGCCAGATCGGTTTTACCCTCAATGGTGATACTGTTACTGTCATAGAGGTAGATCAGGTTGCCAAGCTTGAGGTGACCGGCCAGAGCAGCCGCTTCGTAGCTGATCCCTTCCTGAAGACAGCCGTCACCTACCAGGGCATAAATATGGTGGTTAATCGGTTTGAAGTCGGCCGTATTGAAACGTTCAGCCGCCATCTTGGAGGCGATGCCCATGCCTACGCCGTTGGCAAACCCCTGCCCCAGCGGCCCGGTGGTGACTTCAACACCAACCGTGTGCCCGAATTCAGGGTGCCCCGGTGTTTTGCTCCCCCACTGGCGGAAGTTCTTGATTTCCTCCATCGAGAGGTCAAAACCGAACAGGTGCAGCAGCGAATAAAGAAGCATCGAACCATGGCCTGCTGAAAGAATGAAGCGGTCACGGTTCGGCCAGCGAGGATCATCCGGGTTGAATTCAAGAAAATTACCCCACAGGGCAACGGCACAGTCGGCTGCTCCCATCGGCAGGCCGGGATGACCGGAGTTTGCCCTGTCTACCGCCTCTGCAGAGATGATGCGGATGGCATCGGCGCAGCGCCTGGCCTTTTCAGCTGGAATCATGATGTGGTGCATAAAAGTTCCTTTCATCGATGTATTTTTGGACTAGGTAAAATGATTAAAACCGTCAGTACCGTTGTTGTATGGGCGACCGTCGAAAGAGACAGCCGTCACCTCCAAAGAGCTTGACACTATACCAATACGTGTCACTGCAATGCCAGACTTTTTCACGCAATCAATAATTTTTTCCCGGTTGGAGCGGCATGCAGTGAAGCAGAGTTCGTAATCCTCACCTCCTGAAAGAGCCAGCTGGTAAGGAATGGCGGCAAGAGCTGCGGTCTGACTGCGAAAGTCAACGGAAAGCGGCAGATCATCGATACGGATACAACCACCGACGCCCGACTGTTCGGCGATATGGCCAAAATCGGCCAAAACTCCGTCACTGATGTCTACCATCGCGGAAACCAGACCGGCCTCAGCCAGCAGACGCCCGACGGCAACCCGCGGTGTCGGGTCGAGCAGTCGGGAGAGGAGAGTGTCGGGACCTTCCAAGCCGGGCGGCCCCGGAGGACAGCAGAGTGATGAGGTGTCCCCCGCCGGGCGGCAAGAGCCTGCCTCTTCAGCCACTTTCAATCCAAGCGCCGCATCTCCCAATGTACCGGTCACCCAGATGTCATCGTCCGGCAATGCCCCGGAGCGCCTCACAATCAGGTCAGGATACTGTTCACCCATGATGGTCACGGAAAGCGTCAACCCAGAGCGTGATGAACAGGTATCGCCTCCAATCAGGAAAACCTGGTTTTCTGCTGCCATCCCCAGAAAACCGCGCATAAAATCATCTATAAAATCAAGCGACAAGCCTGCTGGAATAGCCAGAGAGAGGAGCGCCCAGCGGGGAATGCCACCCATGGCGGCAATGTCCGAAATACTGACGGCCAGGGATTTACGCCCCAAGCGGTATGGGTCATGCCAGGCACGGCGAAAGTGCACATCTTCCAGGAGCATGTCGGTAGAGGTCAGCAACTGCATTCCGGTTGAAAGTGCAGTCACCGCGGCATCATCACCGATACCGGTAACAACACTCTCATGCCCGGAGACCCGACCGGCAATGCGGGAAATCAGGCCGAATTCGCCAAGCTTGGATAGTGGAGAAGAAGATAATTTAGTCACGGTCGAGTCGATTCTGTTGACACTTGGAAGTAAAGCTGAACTGTGTTCAGTCCGCTTGATAAAGAGGCCAGCCATTGTAGCGCACCGGGCTTTAATGGCAAGCAAAAACCATTAAATCTGTATAGTGAAATAATGTTGCAACGGCCGGAGTGATATGCTAGCTTTTGCCTGTTTTATTACACTTGAATGCAAATTAAAAGGAGCATGACCGTGAAGACAATTACCGCAACAAAACTGTTTACAGCCACCATCTGTGTGGCTGCGCTTTTCGGCTGCCAGGGCGGAAGTAATTCCGGTGGAACACAGCCGCAGGGAAAAAAAGAGGGGAAGGTGCTTGCGGAAGTCAATAGCGGCACTATTACCACCGGAGATTTTGAGCGTGAGCTCAAGAATCTGCCGGAATATCTGAAATCAATGGCCGACACACCGCAGGGTCGCAAAGAGATGCTGGATACAATGGTTATCCGTGAACTTATTCTGCAGCAAGCCGCAAAAGACGGCCTCGACAAAGGGCCGGAAATCGAGGAAAAACTTCAGGACCTTAGAAAACGTCTGGTTGTAGAATCGTTTCTGAAGAAAAAGGTCGAGTCCGAATCAAAGGTTTCCGATGAAGATCTGAAAAAGTTCTATGAGCTGAACAAGGATAAGTTCAAATCAGGTGAACAGACCAGAGCGAGCCATATTCTGGTAAAGACCGAAAAAGAAGCTAAGGATATCCTGGCCAAGCTCAAAGCCGGCGGAAACTTTGAAGAACTGGCCAAGAAGAATTCTATTGATTCCTCCTCTGCCAAGGGTGGTGATCTTGGGTGGTTCGGCAAAGGGAACATGGTACCGGTCTTTGAAAAAGCCGTTCTTGCACTCAAGGAAGGGCAGATTTCAGATGTTGTTAAGTCAGATTTCGGCTTCCACATCATCAAGCTGACCGGTAAACGTCCTGCAGGCACCCGCCCGTTTGAAGAGGTGAAGGAGCAGATCAAGGGCGCAATCATGCCGGCAAAGCAGCAGGAAGTTTTCCAGAAGATCAAGGATGAGTTAAAGAAAACCGCCAAGATCACGATAAAGGAAGATGTTTTGAACAGCGTCGGCGGGAAGAGTGAAGCGCCGAAGGCCGATGAGAAGAAACCGGCTGAAGTTACCGCACCGGCTGCTCCGGAAAAGAAATAACCCCGGTCACTCCAGATACAAATCTAAGTACAGCTACAGATAAAACCGGAAGTGCGGGTAACGACCCCACTTCCGGTTTTAACATCTACTGAGGAAACGAGTCCAACTATGAAGCAACGCACTTTGTCAACAGCTGTAGCAGCTCTGGCCCTGCTTGTAGCAGGAGGATGTGCCGGCAACAATTCTGCCGTCACCAGCGGCGCATCAACATCCGCGGCAACAACGGCTCTAAACGCAGACAAGTCACCAGCTGTGCCAAAAAAACCACAGAAGATAACAAATGCAATCGCAGCAATCGTCAATGACGACATTATCACCCTGAATGATGTCAACAAGGAAGCCCGCACCGCCTTGAGTGACGCTGAGAAAAAGGGTGCGTTGACTGACGCGGACCGGCACAAGATCCGCCTTGCGGCTCTTGACCTCCTCATCGAAAAGAAGCTGACCGAACAGAAAATCAGGGAGCTGAACATCAGGGTATCAGATGATGATATTCGGCAGGCAATTGATGATGTACGCAAACAGAACAATTTCACGACGGAAGAAGCTTTAGCAAAGGCCCTGTCCGCTCAGGGGCTTACCCTCGACCAGTACCGGTCACAGCTCAAGGAGCAGCTTGAAAAACTGAAATTGGTGAGCATGGAAGTACGCGCCAAGGTCCAGGTAGGCGAAGCGGAGATGCGCGAATATTACGCTGCCAACATAGCCAAATACAGTGAAGAAGAAACTTATCGCGCTCGGCACATTTTCTTCAAAACCGGTGAGAAGGCTACCCCAGACGAGATAAAACGCTCAAAAACGACAGCTCTGGCTGTTCTTGCAGACGCCAAGAGCGGCAAGGATTTTGCCGAACTGGCAAAAAAATTCTCGGAAGACCCGGCAGCCCGCAAAGATGGCGGTGATCTGGGGAGTTTTAAAAAAGGTGACATGCAGCCGGAGTTGGAGAAAGTCATCCTCTCCCTGAAACCGGGTGAAGTCAGCGAGCTGGTAAATACACCTATCGGCTTTCACATTATCAAGCTTGAAGCCAAGGTAGCAGGCGTCATCAAACCTTTTGAAAGCGTAAAGGCTGAAATAGAAGAGACTCTCTACCGGAAGAAATCAGAAGAACGCTTCAACCAATGGGCTGCCGAACTCCGCAGCAAGGCCAGTATCGAGACCAAGGAACTGGACGGCCTTCTGTAATAGATCTGTACCTGTCATATAAAAAAAACAGCCGCTGCCCAGAACCGGGTAGCGGCTGTTTTTTATTAGGTAGTATCCACCGTTACTCTCTGCGGCGCAAATACCCCAAAAACTCTTCGCAGGAAAGCTGTTTTTTTCTCACCAGATGGGCTATTTCTCTGCTCATGGCAAGACGTTCACCTTCCTTCACTCCATCTTTCAACAGAACAAACAGTGGAGTATTGCTGCTGTAAGGGCACAGACGGAGGCGTTCCTGCAGCTCAAACGCTGACATATCAGGCAACATCTGACTACAGAACACCATATAGACCGGATGGATTGATGAAAGAGCCAGAGCTTCCTTGCCGGTGTACCCCTTAACGACTTCAAACCCCAGCGACTCTACGGCCCTGGCAAGCTTGTCTTCGCCGTTTCGCGACACTACCATCGACTGCAGATCCCATGTTTCAGCTTCTTCGGTCAGCCCATAGACCGCCAGACGATTCTGGAGGTAGTTCTCATCAACCGGCAGAGTGAAGAAACCAGCTACCGGAAAGACACCTCCAACTTTACCCAGCTCGCTGAGGTAAACCGGTAACACAGGAATATCTCTGGTAGCGGGAGAGCTCTTTATCTTAAGCAGCACCCCCCAGCCATCTTCTGAAAAAGGGGAAATATCCAGTACAACACCGAGCGGACGCCCACCAGCAAGGTTATCGTATTGCTCAACGTTGCAGGTGTAACCGCCAGCTTCCAGATATGACTTAATGACCTCTTCGCGTCCGGACCCGGGCTTTGTACCCAGGATCCAGAGTTGCCTGCGTGGTTCGCTGTTCTCTGCCATGGCCGCTCCTGTCTACAAAACATTTAATCAAGGAATGCTGTTCTCATACCAGAAAGCGGCACCAAAAACCAGCCTAATAAACCGGACAATCCCTCTACCACACCACGAGACAAAGAAAACCAACGGCACTCAACCTGAACAGCGCAGTGCTGTTACTATTCAGCCGAGTAGAGTTCAAGAACGCGCTCGATAATATTGGTCGTCGATTTACCATCAACAAAGGTGATCAACTCAACCCTGCCACCATACGACTCAACAACGTCACGACCGACCACGCCATCCAGCGAATAGTCGCCACCTTTGGCCAGAATATGCGGCTTGAGAGCGGTTATCAGGTTTAACGGGGTATCCTCTTCAAAGATAACCACATAATCGATGCAGTCAAGAGCCGCCAGCAGATGGGCCCGTTCATCCTGATCGATCAATGGGCGCTTCGGCCCCTTCAGGCGCCGCACAGAGGCATCGCTATTGAGACCCAGCACCAGCAGGTCGCCAAGACTGCGAGCTTTTTGCAGATATTTCACATGGCCGAAGTGCAGCAGATCAAAACAGCCGTTAGTGAAAACAATTCGTTTACCCCTGTTTTTTTCGGCTGAAATCAGCACAGACAACACGTCAAGGCTCTTTATTTTTGCATGACTGTCCTTGTGGGCCAATGATACGGTGTCAATAATTTCCTGCGGAGTAACGATTGATGTCCCCAACTTGCCAACGGCAATACCTGCGGCAACATTAGCCAGGCGCGCCGATTCAGCCATAGTGAGGCCGGAGGCTACTCCGACAGCGAGTGTCGCAAGCACCGTATCTCCGGCGCCGGAAACATCAAAAACTTCCCGTGCTACGGTTGGGATATGTACGACCTCACCACCCAGTGAAAAGAGCGACATTCCCTCTTCACTACGGGTGATTAACAGGTGCTGCAAGCCGGTAGCACCCATAATAACGGCAGCCGCTTCTGCCAATGAAGCGGTGTCCTTAATGGCTATTCCGGAGGCAACTTCTGCCTCTTTACGATTCGGCGTCAGCAGCGTTGCCCCGCCATATCGAGTATAATCCGTTCCCTTCGGGTCGACCAGAACCGGAATCCCTGCCTGAGCAGCAGCAGCAACAACCGAGGCGATGACAGTCGGCGTCAAAACGCCCTTATTATAATCCGAAAGCACGACAACCTTGAATTCGCTCGCATGGGCGGCTATCCAGAGACAGAGCTGCTGTTCTACCGATGCCGGTAAAGCCTCACGCGATTCCCGGTCAATACGCACAATCTGCTGATGCGCAGCAACGACTCTTGTTTTGCGGCTTGTCCGACGCCCCGGGTCTAGGAAAATAGCTCTCGTATCAATGTGGTGCAGGCAAAACTTCTCCAGCAGTTCCCGACCGTTCTGATCATCGCCCACCACTGAACAGACCGAGACATCTGCTCCCAGAGCCGCCAGATTGTGCACCACGTTGCCGGCGCCGCCCAGACGGAGCTCCTCGCGAACAACATCAACCACCTGCACCGGTGCCTCAGGCGAGATTCGTTCCGCCTTGCCCCACAGGTACTCGTCCAGCATCAGGTCGCCAACGACAAGACAGCGAATTTCAGCACTGTGGGCAAAAAGAGTTTCAACTGCAGTCCGATCCACATGACCTCCGTTTATCAGGTGAACAGCGTTTTTTCCAGCAGATCACAGACAATATGAATTATGGTGATGTGCGCTTCCTGCACCCGCGGTGTATCATTGGTCGGAACGATCAGCGCCAGATCGCAGACATCCTTGATACTACCGCCATCCTTGCCGAGCAAACCAACCGTGCGACACCCGGTTTCACGCGCCAGCTGAAGTGCCAGCAGCACGTTGGGAGAGTTGCCACTGGTCGAAATCCCGACCACCAGGTCTCCGGGGGACGCCTGAGCCTCTACCTGACGGCTGAAGACCCTGTCAAAACCATAATCATTGCCAATCGCGGTCAGAATAGATGTATCGGTCGAGAGGGCAAGCGCCGGCAACCCTCTCCGTTCCATCTTGAAACGGCCGACAATCTCAGCAACAAAATGCTGGGCATCCGCCGCAGAACCGCCATTACCCATCACCAGAACTTTTCCGCCCCTCTGAAAGGTATCAACCATCAGCTCCACCATTTCGACGATAAGCGGAGTTAATTCATGTTCAACCCTGGCGATGACTTCCCGATGAACCGCCAGCTGCGATGTTATCTCTGATATCATGATTATGCCTCCTCAGGGTGTGCGGCAACAGTTGTTGTATGGGCAGCAAGAGTACTGAATAATTCGTCCGGTGAAATCGCGGTATCCACACCAGGAATGACAACTCCGCTGCAGCCACATACCGCAATCAACTCCGGCGTTGCAGCCTGTAGCGCTGCAATCTTCCGTTGAAGATCACGCACTGGAAACGGAATTGATAGCCGCTGCAGCTCTATGCCTGCATGCAGGCCATTCCACCCCATCTTACGGAAAATTGAGTACTGGCGACGGTGCAGAAGGAGCGTAAAGCGATGCCCCTGACGGGCACCATCCACAATAGCTGAGACGGTGTCAGCAAGAGAACCGGCGTCAGCCTCAGGACCAAAATAGACACAATAATGGCAGGTGATTCCCCACCTGGAGAGATAGACAGAACGGCTGTTTTGCACCATCTCAGTCCTGCGTTGCACCGAGCCGAACTGCTGGCCGCCGGCACAAGACAAACGGAGGGAACCGGTGATAAAAGTGCGGTAACCGTAACCGGCAACCCGACGGACATACTCTTTCAGGCACCACTCGTGACCATCCAGATGCTCATCAAAGGTACCGGCGACCATACGCATCTCGGTACGCACAAGAAGCGTGTCAAAAGAAACCGTACAGCTCTCCATGGCAGTACATCCCTGGACAGGCTGTGGCAGGACCGGCGCTTCCGAACCGCTGAACAGTGGCGAAACAATTCCGGCACCGGTGGTTTCGGCCACACCGACCAAAGCATCCAACCAGCCATCCAGCACCGTTACATGCGGCCGGACTATCACGGTATAGTCACTGTCAGAGCGGGCAAGACCAAGGTTTATTGCCGCGACAAGTCCGACATTCCTTTCAGACTTGATAAACAGCCCCTGATCGCCCAAAGACTCGGAGAATTCTTCCAGCATCAGTTCCGTTTCGCGACTGCTGCCGTTGTCGACAATAATCAGACGGGCTCCGGATGAATGCGTCAGGATAGCCGCGAGACAGGCACGGGTTTCAAACAGGTTGTTCCAGACAGGAACAAGTATGTCAATTGTGGGGGAGTTCATAGTACGTATGGGATGGCTCAATCACCTGCAGAGTCACGAAGTTTTTACATTCCGTGACTCTGCAGGTAAAAATCAGGATGAAATAGCGACGCGGCGCAGCAGGTCGAGCTCATCAAGGATAAGCCCGGAGCCGAGACAGACGCAATCAAGTGGGTTTTCAGCAATGAGTACCGGTACTTTGGTAACTTCGCGCAGCAGCAGATCCAGATTGCGCAGCAGTGCGCCGCCACCGGCCAGGAAGATACCCTGATCGACAATATCGGCTGCCAGTTCCGGCGGTGTTTTTTCCAGACAGATCCGCACGGTATCGACAATGGCGTTAACCGCTTCCTTGAGCGCTTCACGGATTTCGTCGGAATTTACCTTTATGGTTTTAGGGATACCTGAAACAAGGTCACGTCCCTTAACTTCCATCTCCAGGGTTTCCGGACCCGGATACGCTTCACCGATCTCCATCTTGATCTTTTCAGCCCAACGCTCACCGATCTGCAGATTATATTTTTTGCGGATATACTGAACGATCGCCTCATCCATCTTGTCACCACCCATACGGGTTGACTGGGCATAGACGATTCCGGCCAGCGAGATAACGGCAACTTCGGTCGTACCACCACCGATATCAACGATCATATTTCCGGAGGCCTCGGTAATAGGGAGACCGGCACCGATAGCGGCCGCCATCGGCTCTTCGATCAAATAAACCTCACGGGCTCCGGCTGATTCAGCCGATTCCTTGACCGCACGTTTTTCAACCTGGGTAATACCGGACGGCACGCAGATGACAATACGGGGACGAACGAGGGTTTTGCGGTTATGCACTTTATGAATGAAATAGCGCAACATCTCTTCGGTGATATCGAAGTCGGCGATGACGCCGTCCTTCATCGGACGGATGGCGGTAATGGAACCGGGGGTCCGGCCGAGCATCTGCTTCGCCTCCATGCCGACCTTAAGCACCTTCTGCTGGCCGTTAGGCATTTTTTGAACAGCAACGACCGATGGTTCACGTACCACGATCCCCTTCCCCTTCAGATAAACCAGGGTATTGGCAGTGCCAAGGTCGATGGCGAGATCGTTGGAGAACATTCCGAACAGATAATCAAACATTTTCAACATTATTTGTGATCCTTTCAGTGATCATATCAAGTATAAAACGGCTGAAAATAATAACAGAGTCGCAGCAGGTAATGCAAGGAAGAATATAAACAACCCTGGATGCCACCACCACAAGCCTCACAAATCAGTCGTGATACCACCAGACGATCCGGCAGGCCCCGTTTTCTTGACATTCCGGCTTTATATCTGTAGTTTAGTGCAGTTTTAACGAATCTGAAACGGAGACAGCATCCCATGGAATATAAAGACACCCTCAACCTGCCGCAGACCGATTTCCCGATGAAGGCCAACCTGAATCAGCGCGAACCGGAAATGCTCGCAAAATGGGAACAGAACGGCCTCTACAGCAAACTTGAAGAAGCCGGCAAAGACAAACCTCTCTACGTCCTGCATGACGGCCCTCCCTATGCCAACGGGCATATCCACATCGGCCATGCCCTCAATAAAACCCTCAAGGACATTCTGCTTAAAGTTAAACGCATGGAGGGCTTCAGAGCCCCCTACGTTCCCGGTTGGGACTGCCACGGCCTGCCGATCGAACTGCAGGTGGAGAAAAACCTCGGTTCAAAGAAAAACCAGATGAGCAAGTTGGAGATGCGCCGCGAATGCCGGAGCTACGCCGCCAAATTCGTCGACATCCAGAAAGAGGAATTCAAGCGTCTGGGAATCCTCGGCGACTGGGAAAAGCCCTACCTGACCATGAACTATGAGTACGAAGGGCTGACCGCAGCCGAGCTGGCCCGCTTTGCCCATAACGGGGGGCTGTATCGCGGACGCAAGCCGGTTCACTGGTGTTCGTCATGCGTCACGGCCCTGGCCGAGGCTGAGGTCGAGTATGCCGACCACACCTCACCATCCATCTTCGTCCGCTTCGCCATCCAGGACGACCTGTCTGCCGATATCCCGGCCCTGGCAGGCAAGCAGGCGTACGTCGTCATCTGGACGACCACCCCCTGGACGATCCCGGCCAACCTGGCTGTGGCTCTCCACCCGGAGTTTGATTATGTGGCGCTGGAAACCGAGAAGGGTATTCTGATCGTCGCGGAAGGGCTCAAGGATTCATTCCTGGCCGCCGTCGGCCTGACAGGGACGGTCATTGCAACATTCAAGGCGGGTGCACTGGAGCGCAAACGGTGCAAGCACCCCTTTTATGATCGCGATTCGATCATACTGCTGGGCGAACACGTGACACTGGAAGCCGGTACCGGCTGCGTCCACACCGCCCCGGGGCACGGTCAGGAAGACTACGAACTGGCACTGAAAGAGGGGCTGGAAATTTACAATCCGGTCGATAACTACGGAAAATATCTCGCCAATGTCGAATTTTTCGGCGGTCAGCAGGTTTTCCCTGCCAACCAGAGTGTCATTGACAAACTGATCGAAGTTGAAGCACTGCTGCAAACATCTAAAATCAGCCACTCCTATCCGCACTGCTGGCGCTGCAAAAAACCGATCATCTTCCGCGCCACCGAGCAGTGGTTCATCAGCATGAAGGCCAATGATCTCCGCGACAAGGCACTGAAAGCTATCGATCAGGTCCAGTGGATTCCAAAATGGGGGCGTGAACGAATCTACGGCATGATCGAGAATCGTCCCGACTGGTGCGTTTCCCGTCAACGCTCCTGGGGTGTGCCGATCACCGCCTTTTCCTGTACCGCCTGCGGCGAATACATCGCCGACGGCACGCTCATGGACCACGTCGCGGAAATCTTCAAAAAGGAAAGCTCCGATGTCTGGTTTGACTGGAGCGCTGAAAAGCTGCTTCCTGCCGGAACCGTCTGCCCCAAATGCGGCTCGGCGGCCCTTGACAAGGAAAACGACATTCTGGACGTCTGGTTCGACTCCGGCGTTTCACACGCCGCCGTTCTGGAACCCCATGCCATCCTGCAGTCACCGGCTGACATGTATCTGGAGGGAAGCGATCAGCATCGCGGCTGGTTCCATTCATCCCTGCTGGAAAGCGTCGGCACCCGTGGAGTCGCACCATACAAAAACGTGCTGACCCACGGCTTCGTGCTGGACGGCCAGGGACGCAAGATGAGCAAATCCGTGGGCAACGTCGTGGCCCCCGAAGATGTCATCAAGAAGTTCGGCGCCGATGTGTTGCGCCTCTGGGTCGCCGCGATGGACTATCAGGACGACACGCGCATATCCCAGGAGATCCTGACCAGGGTTGCGGAAGCGTACCGCCGCATCAGGAACACCTGCCGCTACATTCTCGGCAACCTCAACGGCTTTGATCCGGCAACACAATCGGTGCCGTTTGCAGAGATGCCGGAGATTGACCGCTGGGCACTGCACCAACTTGAAATACTGAAAGAACGGGTTTTGACCGCCTATCAGGAGATGGAGTTCCATGTCATCTACCAGGAGGTTAACGGTTTCTGTACAACCGAGATGAGCTCGTTCTATCTGGACATCCTCAAAGACCGTATGTACACGAGCAGGGGCGATTCCCTGGAGCGCCTCAGTGCTCAGACCGTCATGTATCGGATTCTTGATACGCTGGTACGGCTTCTCGCCCCGGTGCTTTCTTTTACAGCCGATGAGGTCTGGCAGTTCATGCCGGGACAGCGCGAAGAGAGTGTCCATCTGGCAGAGTTCCCCACCCTTAACCCGGAGTGGAAGGACGACACCCTGACAGCCCGCTGGGAACGGATCATAAAAGTGCGGGCGGATGTTTCGAAAGCGCTGGAACTGGCCCGTGTTGCCAAGACCATCGGTCACTCTCTGGATGCAGCCGTAGCAATCGCCGCTCCTCCCGAGCTCTTCGCATTTTTGCAGGATTACGCCACAGAGTTGAACAGCATCTTCATTGTCTCCAAGGCGACCCTGGCGGTTGACCTTGTCGGTGAATACTGGACATCGGAAAACATTGAGGGGCTGAAGATCCAGGTTACGGCGGCACCAGGCGTAAAATGTGAGCGCTGCTGGTATTACAGTGAAGAGCTGGGCACGAACGCCGCGCACCCGACCATCTGCCCCAAATGCACGCAGGCTGTCATATGAAACCCTGGTCACTTTTCTCACTATTCGCCATTGTTGGCATAATCATCGACCAGGGCACCAAGATCGCAATCGATCGCAGCATGCAGCTATTCGACTCGGTGCAGATCATTGAAAATTTCTTCAATATCACCTACGTCAGGAACAGGGGGGCAGCTTTCAGCTTCCTCTCCGACGCCTCGTGGCGACTGCCGTTTTTTATCATTATATCAATAATAGCGGCGGTTGTTATTCTGGTCGCCTTTCGCAAATTGCGTAACGACCAGCGGTTGGCGCACATATCCCTGGCGATGATTTTTTCCGGTGCAGTCGGCAACCTGATTGACCGGGTCCGCCTGGGAGAAGTGATTGACTTCCTCGACGTCCATTGGTACCGGCATCACTGGCCGGCTTTCAATGTAGCTGACTCATTGATCTGCGTCGGGGTTATTCTCCTGGCGATTGACATGATGTTAGAGGAAAAACGACTGAAGAGGGGTTGAAACGAACCAAACGTTTACCACGGAGTCACAGGACATACGTGAGTTCAGTTACGGCATAAACAGGTTATATTTATAGTTTTTTTGTAGCGTGCCTGCTTTGACTGTGACTCTGTGGTAAGGATTATACCGTTACGACAAAACCTTCTGATTGCCGGTGTAGCATGTCCCACCGACAAAAACCTCCTGAAGATGGCCCTCCCGCATAACCCGTTCCAGCAACAACTCTTCACCACCGGAGCATCCTCCAACCACCTGAAAATCCGCCCGTTTGCCAACCTCCAGCGAACCGCAGGCTGCCGAGATACCCAGAGCCGCGGCACCACCGGTCGTAACCATCCTGAGTACATCCTCCTCCGCAAGGTCATCCGGAAAGGTTGCCAGGGCAAAACGCAGTTCATCCCAGAGCGAGAGCGAGTTATTACTGGCCAGCGAATCAGTGCCGAGTGCCAACGGTATGCCGAACTTCCTGAAAAGGTGGACCGGAGCGCGGCCGACATCGAGAATTTCATTACTGCGGGGACAGAGGGCGATATGAGTACCGCGTGACTTGATAATGCGCGCATCGGCAACGGAAACATGGACACAATGAACCGCTACCGTGGTCGGTGTCAGCAGCCCATAGCGGTCAAGCAGTTCAGTGGAACTGCAACGGGCAGGCTTACCGAGAAAACGTTCCCAGCCGACAAACGGGTAGAAGGATGAGGCAAAATCGCCACTGCAGTCAAAGATAAAGTCACCCTCCGCAGCGGACTCGGAGAGATGGATCGATAACGGCAGAGCATTTGCCGCGGAAGCGGCCCTGATCGTAGCCAAGTGTTCTTGCGCAATCGTGTAGGGAGAGTGTGGTGAGAGGCCGGCTGCCAGCACCTCCGCCTCGCACTGCGCTGCCGCAGCCGTTGCCGCGGCAAGCTTTCCGGCAAAATGCCCACTCTCCTGCCCAAGCAACTCGAAGTAGAGACGGCCGGCAAGAGGGGATTGGTGGTAATACCCCGCCAGCGCCGGGTTGGTGACAATCTCGCCAAGTGCAGTTGTGCCGGACTCAAGACACATCCGTATCCCCTCCATGACAGAGGGGGGATAATCGGCAACGGTAAGACCGCGACTGATCTTGATCAACTGAATGATCCAGTCGGTAAAGCGACGGGGGTCATAATCGACCGTCGAGCGAAGCTTCCAGGAGGGGAAGTGCGTTAATTCAAGGTGGGTATGGGCGTTGACAAATCCGGGAAGCAGGACCGAACCTGGATAATCAAGCACCGGCGCAGCGTGTTTACTGCGCAGCGAAGCAAGAGTGCCGGTTTCGGCGAGAAGACCATCACGAACAAGCAAGGCCCCGCCGGCTACCGGCGGGGCGTCAGCATTAATGAGCCATGATGCGGCATAGATGGTCTGTTCAGCCATGAGTCTCCCCCCGACGAACCAACGGTTAAGCTACCCTCGTGCTGCGCCCGTTTTCCCCTTGGCACGCGCAGGCGCTTTGGCGGCAAGCGCTGTCGCAGCGGTTTTTTTGGACATTTTACCGGCTGTGGCTGCAGGTGGCGGATACTTCTCCAGAGCAAGTTTGAGAGCATCTTCAACCTCAGAAACCGCTACAATTTTCACTTTTTTCAGAATTTCAGGCGGAATATCCTCAAGGTCCTTTTTGTTCTGTTCCGGAATAATAACAAGCCGCATCCTCGATCTGACGGCAGCCAGGATTTTTTCCTTAAGACCGCCAATCGGGAGCACTTTGCCACGCAGCGTCACTTCGCCGGTCATGGCAACATCCTTCTTGACCGGGATATGGCACAGGATCGATACCAGCGCCACCGTCATTGCAACACCGGCTGAGGGGCCGTCCTTCGGAATGGCACCGGCAGGGACATGGACGTGAATCTCATTGTCCTGAAAAATTTCCGGCTTAAGATGCAGAGCCGCTGCATGAGCACGGATGTAGGAATGAGCCGCCTGCACCGACTCCTTCATCACGTCACCCAGCTGGCCGGTCAACGTTAGTGCCGTTTTACCCGGCATCAAGCTGGCTTCGATGTGGAGGATCTCGCCGCCTACCGGCGTCCAGGCAAGACCGTTAACGACACCGACCTCGTCCTTCTCCAGATCTTCCTCGCGAATATACTTTGCAACCCCCAGATAGGTGTGCAGGCTCTTGGCGGACACTTTTACCGTACGTTGATTCCCCTCCGCCACTTTGCGGGCCACCTTGCGGCAGACCTTGCCGATTTCCCGCTCCAGATTACGCAGACCGGCTTCACGGGTATATTTGGAGATAATCTCCATTATCGATTCATCGTCGAAGCTGATGTGCTTGGGCTTAAGTCCATTTTCCTTGGTCTGGCGCGGCACCAGATAGCGCTTTGCAATCTCCAGTTTCTCTTCTTCAGTGTAACCGGCCAGGTTGATGACCTCCATACGGTCACGCAGTGCTGACGGAATAGGATCCATCTGGTTGGCGGTTGCCACAAACATGACGTTGGAGAGATCAAAGGGCTGGTTGATATAATGATCAGAGAACGAATGATTCTGTTCCGGGTCAAGTACTTCAAGGAGTGCCGACGAAGGGTCTCCCTTGTAGTCGTAGCCAAGCTTATCCAGCTCGTCCAGCATGAAGACCGGGTTATTGGCACCGGCCTGCTTCAAACCCTGCAGGATACGTCCCGGCAGAGCACCTATATAGGTGCGGCGATGACCGCGTATTTCAGCTTCATCCCGTACGCCCCCGAGTGAGATCCGTACGAACTTGCGGTTCATCGCCCGGGCGATGGACTTGCCCAGTGAGGTCTTGCCGACGCCCGGAGGACCGACGAAACAGAGGATCGGCCCCTTCATCTTCTTCTTCAGCTTACGCACCGCCAGAAACTCGAGGATGCGCTCCTTGATCTTCTCAAGATAAAAGTGGTCATCATCGAGGATCTTCTTGGCCCGCACAATATCAAGACTGTCACGGGTGGATTTGCTCCAGGGGAGTTCGACCATCCAGTCGAGATACGTCCTGACGATGCTGGCTTCACCGCCATCGGGGTGCATATTTTCCAGACGCCCCAACTGCTTGAGCGCCTCTTTCTGCACCGCTTCAGGCATCTTGGCAGCCTCAATCGCTTTTCTGATTTCGGCCAACTCCTCCTTACCTTCGTTTTCCCCCAGTTCACTCTGGATAGCCTTCATCTGCTCGCGCAGGTAATACTCCTTGTGATTTTTGCCCATCTCCTCGCGCGCCGCGTTCTGAATTTTGGCCTGTACACTCAGGAGTTCCACCTCGCGGTTAAGAAACTCGTTAACTTTTGTCAAACGAACGATCGGATCGTTTATTTCCAGAAGAATCTGGGCATCTGCAACCTTCAAACCGAGATTGCTGGAAACGAGATCTGCCATGCTGCCAGGGTCCTGAATATTCTCGAGAATGACCATCACTTCGGGAGAAATCTGCTTGCCAAAGTCAATAACTTTGGTCAACTGTTCGCGGACCGTACGTATCAGCGCTTCAGTTTCCAGTGATATATCCACAACCGCAGTATCGTGCTGCCGCTCAACCCGGACTGTGTAAAACGGCTTGTCAGTGACATACTCGGTAATACGCGCCTTGGCGAGACCCTGGACAAGTATCTTGACGCGGCCGTCCGGCAGTTTGAGCATCCGCATGATCATGGCGACCGTACCGACCTCGTAGATTTTATCGGCAGGCGGGTCCTCATCACCAACATCATGCTGCGTTGCCAACAAAATCATCCGGTCACCGGCCAGGGCGCTATCGACAGCCTTCACGGACATTTCCCGCCCCACAAAAAGCGGTATGATCATAAACGGGTAGACGACCACGTCCCGAATAGGCAGCAACGGCAACACATCCGGTATTTTCAAATCTTCCGCAGCTTGCTCGATATCATTCTCTATCTCTATCAATTTACAACTCCTTTATTGGGACCAGCCGTTCGCAGCTTTTCGGACAAATCACCCGCAACACCCCACGGCGGTACTCCGCCCTGATCAAACCGGGATCTACATTGCCCGGGATATGCACCGCGTGATGAAAGCGGCCATGGCTCCGTTCCACACATATAAATTTTCCTTCGTTTTTTTCCCTCGGCTTGCGGGCATCCAAGATCAGCGTCAAACCGCTGACCTTCAGAGATATACCTTCCATAGAGAAACCCGGCAGATCAAACTCGACAACGATGTCGTGACAGGTCTCGTACACATCCATCAGCGGACGGGTCTCATTTTCTTCAAACAGAGCCTGCTGCTCAAGAGCATGCAGAAGGTTGCGCATTTCACCGACATACCGGTCAAACATATCCTGAGTAAACGGCTTACCGCCTGAAAATCGTGGCATACGAGCACCTGCAAATGAGGTAATGTACTGAAAGTATCCGAATTAGTGCGAAGGTAATCATTCACTCAGGCAAAGTCAAGGCAGTCATTCTGCAGAGGCTGTTTTCACTGAGGGATTTTCAGTTTCCAGGCGGATAAAAAATTAGAATTTGACTTTAACCATACTATGCAATAAATAGGTTTGTTTATTTTGTTTGCGACTAAGCCGTAACATGGGGAGCAGTTCATGGAAAAATGGTCCATCAGTGAATCTGCCAAGATTTACAATATCGACAACTGGGGAGCCGATCTCTTTTCAATTAATAAAAAAGGGAACATGTGCGTCCACCCCTCGTCTAACTCCAAGCAGTCCATAGACTTGCGCGACCTTATGAACGACCTGATCAAGCGGAAAATCAAGCCCCCCATCCTGCTCCGCTTTATGGACGTGCTGCAGGGGCGCATCGCCTCGATCAACAGGGTCTTCAAAAACGCCATCCAGGAAAACGACTACCCTGCCAAATACCAGACCTTCTACCCGATCAAGGTAAACCAGCAACGCCAGGTTGTCGAGGCTATTGCCGGCTACGGAAAGCGCTATAATATCGGCCTCGAAGTCGGCTCAAAGCCGGAACTGGTAGCCGGTATTTCGATCTCCAGCGGCAACAATCTGCCGATTATCTGTAATGGCTACAAGGACGCCGAATACATTGAGACAGTGCTGTATGCCACCAGAGTCGGTTTTGACATTACCCTGGTAGTCGAGAAACTGTTTGAACTTGAAAAAATCATCGAGATATCCAAAAAAACCGGCATAACACCCAAGCTGGGAATCCGGGTCAAGCTCTCCTCCAAGGGAACCGGCAAATGGGCAACCTCCGGTGGTGAGGATGCCAAATTCGGCCTGCGCATGTCGGAGATCATCGCCGCAATCCGGATGTTGGAAGAGCAGGGGATGCTGGATTCGGTCAAGCTGCTGCACTCACACATCGGCAGCCAGATCACCAAGATTGACAAGATCAAGACCGCACTGATTGAAGTTGCCCGCGTTTACACCGAAATGAGAAAACTTGGTGTCGGCATTGAATACCTCGATATCGGCGGCGGCCTGGGGGTCGATTACGACGGTTCCAAATCGAGCTATTTCTCCAGCGTCAACTATACCATTGATGAGTATGCCAACGACGTCATCTACCAGATCAAGAACATCTGCGACGAGGCGGGAGTGGAATGCCCGAACATTATTTCCGAGTCAGGGCGGGCTACCGTCGCGCACTACTCGGTGCTGGTAACCAATGTCCTCAACACCAACACCCAGCACCTCATGCCTGATTTTGAGGAAGTTCTGGCCGAGTCCGAAAAAGTGGCTCCTACCGTCAAAAAACTGATGGATATTTTCAAAAGCCTCGACCGTTATTCATTGAGAGAGGACTATCACGACACACTGCAACTGATCAACGAGGCGGTCAGCCTCTTCAATCTCGGCTACCTGACGCTCAATGACCGGGCTATTGCCGAGTGGCTCTACTCGAAGATCATCAAAAAGATCAACAGCATCGTCGAGAAGATCAAGCCGATTCCGGAGGAGCTGCAGAATTTCCAGCTTTCCATGCGGCAAACCTACTTTGCCAACTTTTCACTGTTCCAGTCGATCCCCGATTCCTGGGCTATTGATCAGCTCTTCCCGATCGTGCCGCTACAGCGGCTCAACCACAAGCCGGATGTCATGGCCTCTATTGCCGACATCACCTGTGACTCTGACGGCGAGATAACCAGTTTTGTCGGCGAGCAGGGGCGGACAAAATACCTGCCGCTGCATAAAATCAAAAAAGATGAGGATTATTACATCGGCTTTTTCCTGATCGGCGCTTACCAGGAGATCCTGGGGGATTTGCACAACCTGTTCGGCGACACCAACGCCGTCCACATAACCTTCAACAAAAAGACCGGCTACATGATCGACACCGTCATCAACGGTGACGCAACCTGGGAAACACTGAAATATGTACAGTACAAGGGACCGGAAATCCTCAAGCGCGTCAGGGATAATCTGGAGAAGAGCGTCGCTTCAAAGAAGATTTCCATCGAAGAGAGCGGCCACTTTATCGAGCTGCTGGACCGAACACTACTGGGCTATACCTATCTGGGGGAATAAAACTATGAGCAAAGTCCTTATTATCGGTGCCGGCGGAGTCGGCGGAGTCGTAACGCACAAATGCGCCCAGCGGCGCGACATTTTCAGCGAGATAACCCTTGCTTCGCGCACAAAATCAAAATGCGATGTTATCGCCGCCCAGCTGGGAGGCAGCATTAATACGGCGCAGGTTGACGCCGACAACGTTCCCGAACTGGTTGCGCTGATCAAGCAGTTGCAGCCGCAGCTGGTTATCAACGTAGCACTGCCGTATCAGGATCTGACGATTATGGATGCCTGCCTGGAGACCGGCGTCGATTACCTCGACACCGCCAACTATGAACCGCTCGACACCGCCAAGTTTGAATATTCGTGGCAGTGGGCCTATCAGGAACGCTTCAAGGAAAAGGGGCTGATGGCGCTGCTCGGCTCCGGCTTCGATCCCGGCGTTACCAACGTCTACACCGCGCTGGCCGCCAAGAAGTACCTCGACGTGGTGGAAGAGCTTGATATCATCGACGCCAATGCCGGCTCCCACGGCCAGCCCTTTGCCACCAACTTCAACCCGGAGATCAACATCCGCGAGGTGACGGCAACCTGCCGTCACTGGGAAAATGGTCAGTTTGTAGAATCAGCGCCGCTCTCCACCAAACGGGTGTTCGACTTTCCGGAGGGGATCGGCCCGATGAACTGTTACCGGCTCTATCACGAAGAGATGGAGTCAATCGTCAAGCACATCCCGACGATCAAGAAAGCCCAGTTCTGGATGACCTTCTCCGACAACTACCTGAAACATCTTGAGGTGCTGCAGAACGTCGGCATGACCCGCATCGACGAGGTAGAGTTTAACGGCCAGAAGATCGTGCCGATCCAGTTTTTGAAGGCGCTCCTCCCCGATCCGGGCTCGCTGGGACCATTGACCAAGGGCAAGACCTGCATCGGTGTCATCGCCCGCGGCATCAAGGACGGCCAGCGGAAACAGGTCTATATCTACAACATCTGTGATCACGAGGAATGCTACCGTGAAGTCCAGTCCCAGGCGATCAGCTATACCACCGGCGTGCCGGCGGTAGTCGGCGCGATCATGATGCTGACCGGCAAGTGGCGCGGCGCCGGGGTTTTCAACATGGAGCAGTTTGATCCGGAGCTATTCCTCGACGTACTTGGTCCGATGGGGCTGCCAACGGTTATTGTCGATGGGGGCGAATGGCCCGAGCTGTAACCTCTGATAGCGGTGACAGGCTGTACAGCACCGCACCTGCAGCGCATTTACCAGCCGGCACCTGCCTGGCAAAAAGTCTGGAGCACTCTTGAAATTCGACATACATGCCAGTCAGGCAGCCCTGCGCCACAACATACGTACCCAGTGGCTGATGCTGGCCGTCGCGGTAACTATCCTCACCGCTGTCATCGGTTACCAGACCTTTACCTCGTACCGCGACATTACCAACCAGGAGCAGCTCCGGCTGCAGACCCAGGCCAAGGTCGTTTCCGCAAACATAGAGCGGCAGCTGGAGGCGACGGATCTGGCGCTGGAGTCGGTCATACACGACATCGCCTATCTGCGCGCTCACGAAAAAATAAAACTGACGAACCGACGCCTGAGCGCCTTGACCGAGGCGATGCCCGGTGTCCGCTCGATGCTGATTTTCGATAAAAACGGCATCGTCACCGCTTCGAACCGCGATAGCCTCATCGGCAAGGACTTCAGCAGCCGCGACTATTACCAGGTACCGCTGCATCAGGCAGACATATCGATGCTGTATGTCTCCCCCCCCTTCAAGTCAATCCTGGGCCCGACCATTCTCAACCTCAGCAGGATCATTCAGGCGTCAGACGGTGCATTTAGCGGTGTGACCGTCGCGGCACTTGACCCGGACTACTTTGGATCTCTGCTTGACTCCGTTCGCTATGCGCCGGATATGACCTGTGCCATCACCCACGGCGACGGCCTGCGCTTCATGCTGAGACCGGACAAAGTGGGACTAGCAGGCAAAAACCAGAATGTACCAGGTTCTTTTTTTGCACGACATAGAGCCAGCAACAGGCAACAGAACTTTTTCAACGGGACATCCGTTTCAACCGGCGAAGAGAATATGATGGCGGTCCAGACCGTCACCCCAAAGGCCCTCCGGCTGAATAAGCCGCTCTACGTTTTCGTCAGCCGCCAGACTGACCGTATCTATGCCGGATGGCACCGCCAGCTGCGGATCAGTGCACTTTTCCTTGTCTTGCTCTGCACCGCCATGATGCTGGGTTTGCACCTTCTTCAGCGCCGCCAGAAACGACTCGAACTGCAGGCGCGCCAAACGCAGGGTGTTATGGAGCTGCGCCTCAACCTGATGGAGCACTCGCTCACACACGACTTGCAGGATCTGCTAAAAGAGGCGCTGGACGAAGTCTGCAGCCTGAGCACTAGCCCGATCGGTTTTTATCATTTTGTCGAACCCGACCAGCAGACCCTTTCCCTGCAGGCATGGTCAACGCGTACGCTCAATGAGTTCTGTGTCACCGAGGGGCACGACCTCCATTACCCCATTGAAAAAGCCGGTGTCTGGGCTGACTGCGTCCGCCAGAAGCGCCCGATTGTCCATAACGACTACGCCACGCTGTCCGACCGTAAGGGCCTTCCGGAAGGACATGCACCGGTAATCCGTGAGCTGGTCGTACCGATCTTCCGCGCCGGCCTGGTGGTGGCAATTCTGGGGATCGGCAACAAAGAGACCGACTACACCGAACATGACGTCGAACTGGCAACATACCTGGCCGACATCGTTTGGGAGATCACCGAACGCAAGCAGAACGAAGAAGAGCGGCACAAGCTGAACATCCGCTATCAGACGCTGCAGTCCATAGCCCGTGACGGTATTCATATCCTTGATATGGACGGCAACCTGGTGGAATCGAACGCCGCCTTCCGCCAGATGCTTGGCTACACTGCCAAAGAGAATCTGACACTGAATCTTACGGCATGGGATGCCGCAATTCCCCGCGAGGAGCTGGTGACAACGCTCCGCGAGCTGATTCTTTCCCCTGCAACCTTCGAGACCAGACACCGACGCTGCGACGGGACACTGTTCGACGCCGAGGTCAGTGCCTGTGGCGTACAGTTAGGGGGCGA
The DNA here is from genome assembly GCA_028681335.1 of Desulfuromonadaceae bacterium. GTDB lineage: Bacteria > Desulfobacterota > Desulfuromonadia > Geobacterales > Pseudopelobacteraceae > JACRCG01. The sequence goes on from JAQUIT010000005.1 coordinate 105,016, forward strand.
GTGGTACCTCTACGCCTCGTCCCGTGACGTGTCTAAACGCAAGGAGATGGAGGACACGCTGCGGGAATCCCGCCAGCTGCAGGCCGACATTTTTGATTTTCTCCCGGACGCAACCTTCGTTGTCGACCTGGACAAGAAGGTTATCGCCTGGAACCGGGCGATGGAGGAGATGAGCGGCGTTAGCAAGGAAGAGATACTTGGACAGGGAGACCATGCCTACACCATCCCCTTCTACGGCGACCGGCGCAACCAGCTCCTTGACCTTATCGATGTCGATGATGACGAGCTCAAGGCCAGATACCAGGGAGTTACCAGGATTGGGGACCGCCTGTTTGGCGAAACCTTCTGCCCGGCGCTCTTCAACGGCAAGGGGGCCCATGTCTGGGCTATTGTAGCTCCGCTCTATGACTCTGACGGTAAAAGAATCGGTGCGATCGAGTCGATCCGCAATATCACCGCCATTAAAGAAACTGAGGCCAACCTGGCCCGCTCCAACCGCGAGTTGGAACAATTTGCCTATGTAGCCTCCCACGACCTGCAGGAGCCGTTACGTAAGATTGCCGGTTTTACCGAACTGCTCGCCAGTCGCTACAAAGATACCTTTGATGAAAAGGCCGAATCCTACATGGCCTACATCGTTGACGGCGCCACGCGGATGCGCAGCCTGATCAACGACCTGCTGAGTTACTCACGGGTCATGAGCAGCGCCAGGGAGCTTGCAGAGACCGACTGTTCTGCGGTATTATCCAGAGTGCTCCGCGATCTGGATCTGATCATCAAGGAGAGCAACACCGAGATCGTCTGCGGGCCTCTACCGGTCATTCACGCCGACCAGACCCAACTCGGGCAGCTGTTCCAGAACCTGATCGGCAATGCCATCAAATACCGTGGCGCTGCAGCACCGAAGATCACCATCAATGCCGTCCAGCAGCGTAACGACTGGCTCTTCTCCGTCGCCGATAATGGCCTCGGCATCGCCCCGGAATTTCACGAGCGCATCTTTGCCATCTTCCAGCGGCTGCATACCAGGACCGAATATCCCGGCACCGGCATAGGCCTGGCGGTCTGCAATAAGATCGTTGAGCGTCACGGCGGCAAAATTTGGGTCGAATCCACGGGAGCTACCGGATCAACCTTCTTTTTCACAATACCCTTAACACCGAACGATACGGAGAACAGATAGATGGGTGAGAGTCGTATGCAGACCATACTGCTGATAGAGGATGACCCGGGTGATGCACTGCTGATACGAGAGATGCTTGAACAGCAGGGATGCAAGGCCGAGCTTGTCACCGTTGAACGGCTTTCCGCCGGCATCAGCTTTCTCCAGCAGCATAGTTGTGATGTCGTGCTGCTCGACATGAATCTCCCCGACAGCAGTGGGCTCTCCACAATGACCCGTCTGCTGGATGCCGTCCCCGCCACGCCGATAATTGTCCTGACCGGCCTCTCCGATGAATCGTTTGGTGTCGATGCGGTCAAGTCGGGGGCACAGGATTACCTGATAAAAGGGGATATCGACGGCAGGATTCTGAAGCGTGCCATGTTTTATGCCGTTGAACGAAAGAAACTGGAGATCGCCCTCAAACAGACCAGAGACCTCTTTGAACGCCAGGCACGCATTGACTACCTCACCGGCATCTACAACCGGCTCATGTTCTCCGAGCTGCTGGAAGCTGAGCAGCAGCGGGCCAGAAGATACGACACCGAGCTGTCGCTGATCATGTTTGACCTGGACCACTTCAAAAACGTCAATGACAGCTACGGCCACAACATCGGTGATCATGTCTTAAAAGAAGCCGCGCAGCTCATACTGGACAATATCCGCTCCCACGACATCCTTTCCCGCTGGGGAGGTGAGGAGTTCATGGTGCTAACCCCCAAGAGCGATCAGAACCAGGCGGGCATTCTGGCTGAGAAACTGCGCTGCCTGATCGAGGCTCATGACTTTGGCGATGGCCTGCATGTTACCGCAAGTTTTGGCGTCACCCAGCTCAAAACCGATGACCGCGCCGACTCCTTCACGGCCCGGGCAGACCAGGCTATGTACCTGGCAAAGCAAAATGGCAGAAACCGGATTGAATTACGGTAAGAAAATGACCCACTACGTTGAAATCACGTTGAGCGGAGAGTTTTAGATGAATGGAAGAAAAGTTGTGGACATACTGCTGGTCGAAGATGACGCCGGTGATGTTGAACTGACCCGAGAAGGACTTGCGGCAGGAAAGATGTTCGTCAATATGCATACGGTTGATGACGGCATCAAGGCGTTACGTTATTTGCGCCGCGAGGAGCCGTATGCCGATGCCGTCAGGCCTGACATCATCCTGCTTGACCTGAACATGCCGCGCATGGACGGCAGGGAGACGCTGAAAGAGATCAAGTCTGACGAGCGGCTGAGAAGTATCCCGGTTGTCGTGCTGACCACTTCGGAATCAGAAACGGATATCTTCAAAAGCTACGATCTTGGCGCCAGCTGTTACATCTCCAAACCGGTCGGCTTTGATGATTTTCTGAAGGTTGTCCGCTCACTGGAAGATTTCTGGTTTACCGTTGTTAAAATGCCCTCCAAGGATTAGCACGAGAGATGACCGGTATCGATATCGACAAAATTCTCCGGCTCGCTCCCTCCCCCGCCTATGTGGTGGACCTGGGACGCCTGCGTCACAACCTCGCAATTCTGGACGATGTGCAGCAGCGTAGCGGCGCCAGGATCCTGCTGGCAATGAAGGCCTTCTCCATGTGGAGCGTTTTCCCGCTCATCAGCCGGACGCTGCAGGGTGTCTGTGCCAGCTCTCCCTGGGAGGCACGCCTCGGACACGAAGAGTTCGGGCGTGAGGTACACAGCTTCGCCGCCGCGTTCAAGGAGAGTGATGTCGTCGAACTGCTGCAGATTTCCAACCACCTTGTTTTCAACTCCTTTAACCAGTTGGAGCGTTTCCGCCCGTTGTGGGAGAAGGAACAGGGACGTGTTTCAATCGGCCTGCGGGTCAACCCGGAGCACTCGGAGGGGCATACAGAGATGTACGACCCCTGCGCTCCCCATTCGCGTCTCGGTATTCCGCGCCGTGAGTTTGACGGCAGATCGCTGAAAGGGGTCGAAGGGCTGCATTTCCACACCCTCTGCGAACAGCTCTTCGAACCGCTGGCGCGGACGGCAACGGTTTTTGAAGAGCGCTTCGGCGAATTTATGCCGCAGATGAAATGGATCAACTTTGGTGGTGGGCACCACATTACCCGCGAAGGATACGACATTGACGGGCTGGTGAAACTGATCCGCTATTTCAAAGACAAGCATGACGTGGAAGTCTACCTTGAGCCGGGCGAGGCGGTTGCCATCGGCACCGGAGTTCTCGTAGGCGAGGTGCTTGACGTTGTCAACAACGGCATGGATATCGCGATCCTCGACGTCTCCGCCACCTGCCATATGCCGGACATCCTGGAAATGCCCTACCGTCCCGGCATCAAGAGCGGCTTCGACCCTGGCGAGAAGGCCCATACCTACCGACTGGCCGGGGCATCCTGCCTGGCGGGAGATGTGATCGGCGACTGGTCCTTTGCACAGCCGCTCCATCCGGGCGACAGGCTCGCTTTTCTGGACATGGCCCACTACACGATGGTCAAGACCACCACCTTTAACGGCATTCAACACCCGCATATCTGCACCTTCGAGCCTGAAACAGGAGAGTTGAAGGTACTGCGCAGCTTCGGCTACGAAGATTTCAAACAACGACTTTCATAAGGAAAACTACAATGTCAATCAACACGAGAATCTGGATGACCGGCTCACTGGAGTGGTTCGGCTTTATCAATGAAGTAGAGATGTTTCTGGGGCAGCGCTCCTTTCCCAACCCTCCGGAAGAGGGTGATGCCTGGACCACTGAAATTGGCGATATGTTCAAAATTATCAACGGTGAAATAACGCATTTAGGCAAAACAGAACCACCCCAGAAGTACTGGTAAGACTCGATGTATCCCTCTGTACAGCAGCTGTTTACGGCATGACAGACAAACTGCATATCATTGAAGTAGCCATTCCGCTCTATCTGGAAAAGACCTTCCACTACCTTGTGCCGGAGCGACTGCAGCAGGTCGCCATAACCGGCCGGCGCGCTCTGGTTCCCTTCGGCAACCGGAAACTGACCGGTTACATCCTGGGAAAAGCCGCCGCATCCGCTCTCACCGGTCTGAAAGAAATTGTAGAGGTGTTGGACAGCGAACCGCTCTGGACAGCAGTGGAGCTGGAGTTTTATCGCTGGACCGCGTCCTATTATCAGCATCCGCTTGGCGAAGTGATCCGCACCGCCCTCCCGGCGGGGATCAACATCCAAACCCGCAAGGGGGCCACCGGTCAGCAGGAGATCATGACCGGCGGCAAAACCGCCCTCCGCGAAAAATTTTATCTTCCCGCACAGACAGAACCACCCCACCGCCAACCAGGCGGCAAAGCGCTGGAGATACTGGCCGTCATCCGTGACGCCGGCACCATTTCAGCCGGAGAGCTGCGAAAACGCTTCGGCACGTGCTCACCTCAGCTCAAACGCCTGGTCGAACTCGGCTTATGTACCGCGGTAGAGCGCGAAATCTACCGGGACCCTTTTAAAAACATCACGGTAAAGCGTGACGAACCGCGCTTCCTGCACAGCCACCAGAAAGCGGCTCTGGATGCAATTGCCGTCACCCTCGACGAGGGGCTGTTCGCGCCGTTTCTACTCTACGGCGTGACCGGCAGCGGCAAGACCGAGGTCTACCTGCAGGCAATAGCGCATGCTCTCGAACTCGGCAAAAACGCCCTCGTGCTGGTCCCTGAAATAGCCCTAACCCCGCAGCTGACCGGACGCTTCCAGGCACGCTTTGGCGGCGGCATTGCCATCCTCCACAGCGGACTTTCCGACGGCGAACGCTATGACGAATGGCGCCGCATCAGGCGGGGGCTCGCGCAGATCGTCATCGGTGCCCGCTCCGCTATTTTTGCCCCTCTTGACAAGATCGGCATCATCATCGTCGATGAAGAGCATGAAGCGTCATTCAAGCAGTCCGACGGCCTGCGCTACAACGCCCGCGACCTGGCGCTGGTGCGCGGCAGGATGGAGGGGGCCGCAGTCGTGCTCGGTTCGGCAACCCCGTCAGTCACCACAATCCATGCCGCAGAACAGGGGCGCTTGACCCTGCTTGAGCTGCCGGAGCGGGTCGAAGGGCGACCTATGCCGCAGGTCGAACTGGTGGCGATGAAGGGAAGCAAGGAAACCATCTCGGCGGCACTGTCAACCTCCCTGGCCGAAACCTACGCGCAGGGACGGCAGGCAATTGTATTTCTCAACCGGCGCGGCTTCGCCACCTTCCTGGTCTGCGCGGACTGCGCCAAACCACTGACCTGCCCCAACTGTTCCGTAACCCTGACCTACCACCGCCAGCGCGGGCAGAGCCTCTGCCATTACTGCGATTATGCGGTTCCGGCACCAGGTACCTGCCCCTCATGCGGCGGTACAACACTGAGTGAACTGGGAGCCGGGACCGAGAAACTGGAACACGATCTGAAGGAACTCCTGCCAACGGCACGGGTTCTGCGCATGGACAGTGACACAACCTCCGGCAAGGGGAGTCATGAGCGCCTGCTATCGCGCATGAACGACGGCAGCGCCGACATCCTGGTCGGCACCCAGATGATTGCCAAGGGGCATGATTTCCCTGAAGTGACGCTGGTCGGGGTAGTGAACGCCGAAGCGAGCCTCGGAATGCCGGACTTCCGCGCCGCCGAACGCACCTTCCAGCTGCTGTCGCAGGTCATCGGCCGGGCCGGTCGGGGAGAGATTCCGGGGCGGGTGGTTGTACAGGCTCTGGATACGGAGCATTACGCCATCCGCGCTGCTGCAGAGCACGATGCAACAGGGTTTTACCGCGAAGAGCTGGAATTTCGCCGCGAAGCCGGTTACCCTCCCTTCGCCTTTCTCGCCGCCTTCTCAATCTCCGGCCTGTCTGAGCAGACGGTCTCCGCACAGGCCGACAACACCGCCCGCAAGCTGGCACAGCTCAAAACAGAACTGAAGGTCCGGGTTGAAATACTCGGCCCCGCCCCTTCCCCCATCTACCGCTTGCGAAACCGTTATCGTCGGCAGATTCTTCTCAAGGGCGCAAACCGTGCAGATCTCCACCGCCTGCTGTCCTCGTGGCGGCACCAGGCTACGACTGTTTCAACAGTCCGTATTTCCGTCGACATCGATCCGGTTGACATGATGTAACCTCACGTTACCACCTTTTTTGTTTGCTACCCGGTGAGAGATTAATCCGGTTGCGCTTTCGGAATCATCTGATACTATTGCAGCCGGCGTATTAATTAAAATCGGGACGAGAAGAGCATGTCTGAAAACAACCTGCCAAACTCTGAAATTGCACTTTTATACGTTGAGGACGAAGCCGCCACACGTGGACAGGTAACACGGGCTCTGACCGCACGCGGCTACCGCCTGACGGTCGCCGAAAACGGCGAACAGGGGCTCGCCCTGTTTAGCGAGCAGGCCCACGACATCGTCCTCACCGACATCATGATGCCGGGGTTGAACGGGCTTGAAATGGCCCGTGAAATTCGCACTCTGTCACCCGACATCCAGATCGTCTGCATGACAGCCTTCAGCGACTCCCGCTTGCTGATCGAGGCCATCGATATCGGCATCAACCAGTTTGTGCTCAAACCGGTTATATTAAGCCGTCTCTTCACCGCTCTCGACCGCTGCCAGAAGGTCGTGGAACTCCAGAGGCACCACAAATCGCTGGAAGCTGAGCATCTGCGCGCAAAAAAAGCCGAAGCTGTCGCAATTCTGGCAGGAGGCATGGCTCACGACTTCAACAACCTGTTGCAGAGTATTATTGGTTATGCTTCGCTTGCCCGCATGAGTTCGGAACCGGGCAGTAAAACCGCCACACTCCTGGCCGCTGTCGAGGAGTCTTCCGAAAAAGCCCGCAATCTCGGTAAACGGTTGCGGATGCTCGGTAGCGGCGGTGCGCAGATGGAGCCGGCTCATATCGGGGAGCTACTCAAGAGCGAAGTCACCGCCGGGTTGAGTACAACCGCCATCACGCAGAGCGTTGACCTGCCTGACGGTTTGCCACACGTCAAGCTTAACAAGAGCCGGATACAGCAGGTAATCTCAAACCTTGTCGCCAACGCCAGGGAAGCAATGCCGGAAGGGGGCGAGCTGCATGTTTCCGCCTCAACGGTTGCCATGCCTGCAATCAACAATTGCGGGCTACCCCAGGGAAACTATCTGCAGGTAGTTTTCAAAGACAGCGGCAGCGGCATACGGCCTGAACACCTGCCGAAGATTTTCGACCCCTACTTCAGCACCAAAGAGATCAGCAGCCGGAAAGGTTCAGGTCTCGGCCTGTCACTCTGTTACTCTATTATAAAGTGCCACAACGGCCTTATACAGGCAGAATCAGAACCAGGCAACGGCACCAGTATCCGTATCTATCTGCCGGTTTACCGGCCGGACTAAAAAGTCAGCCGCTACCTGTTTCAACTGCCTTTTAGCTGACTATTCTGATACAGTGGACCCCGTCAACACTCCCCACAGATGGACTCATCTCTATGCGCCACGGCGGAATTTACGAAGAAGAAATAGCGGGCAAGGCGTACGATACCGCGCTGCTACTCCGCTTTGCACGCTACGTGGCCCCCTACCGGCTCTCCGTCGCCATTGTCATACTGATACTGCCGCTGGTCGCAGCATGCCGACTGGCACAACCCTGGATCATCAAACTCGCCATAGACAACCATATCATCCCCGGCAAACTTGACGGGTTGGAAACAGTCGCACTCGGCTTCCTCGGCATCCTGCTGGCGGAATCCCTGCTTTCCTTTCTTGAGGTGTACCTGCTGCAGTCGGTCGGACAGCGGGTCATGTCGGACATGCGCTCTGAGCTGTACCGGCACGTCATGCACCTGCCGGTTACCTGGTTCGACCACGTCCCGACCGGGAGTGCGGTCACCAGGCTGACCAGCGATATCGAGGTGTTGGGGGAGATGTTCGCCTCAGGCATCATCACCATCATCGGTGACATCCTGCTGCTGATCGGGATTATCTCCGTCATGCTCTGGATGAACCTGAAACTGTCGCTGGTGACCTTTTCCGTCCTGCCGGTGCTGCTGTACGTCGCCTACACCTTCCGCCGCCGCATGAGACAGTCGTTCCGGGAAGTTCGCGCGCGCCTGGGAAGCCTCAATGCCTTTCTCAACGAATGCATCGCCGGCATCAGCATCATCCAGATTTTCAACCGCGAGCGGGATGAAGAGCGGCGCTTCAGTGAACTGAACGCCTCTTATCGCGATGCCAATACGCCGGTCATCTTCTGGGATGCGTCCCTGTATGCCATGGTCGAGGCGCTCTCATCAATTGCCGTGGCACTGATCATCTGGTACGGCGGCGGCGAGCTTGTGAAAGGGGCCTTGACCTTCGGCGTCCTGGTCGCCTTTATCCAGTATATTGAAAAGTTCTTCACCCCGATCCGCGACCTCTCTGCCAAATATTCGGTCATGCAAGGGGCGATGGCCGCGCTGGAGAGAATCTTTGCACTGCTGGATACGACAAGCACCCCGCCCCCCCTCCACCATCGGGAGGAGCAAATACCCTCCTCCGGCGGGAAAACAGCGGAGATCGGGGAGCGTTCCGCCCCGTTAATCGAGTTCCGTGATGTATCGTTCTCCTATCAGGAGGGTAACGACATCCTGAGCGGCTTCAACCTTGCGGTGCACCGCGGCGAGCGCATCGCAATCGTTGGAGAAAGCGGCGGCGGCAAGACAACCATTACCCGCCTGCTGACCCGGCTCTATGAAATCGAGCGCGGCTGCATTCTGCTGCAGGGTAAAGACATCCGGGAGCTGGAGCTGACAGAGGTACGCCGGCGGGTCGGCGTCGTTCTGCAGGACCCCTGCCTCTTTGCCGGCAGCATCGAGTTCAATATCTGCCTCGGTGACGAGCAGGCACGGCAGCGCGTCCGTCAGGCAGCGGCAGCGGTCGGGGCAGACCGTTTCATCGAGCGGCTGCCGAACGGCTATCAGGAAGAGGTCCGTGAGCGGGGGAGTAACTTCTCCGTCGGCGAGAAGCAATTGATCTCCTTTGCCCGGGCAGTTGCCTTTGAACCGGAGATACTGATACTGGATGAGGCTACCGCCAGCATCGACAGCGCTTCGGAGCAGATGATTCAGGAGGGAATCAAGGGGATGATGGTGGGACGCACATCACTGGTCATAGCCCACCGCCTCTCCACCATCAGGGACGCAGACCGCATCGTCACGATCCACCACGGCATCAAAGTGGAAGAGGGTACGCACGAAGAATTGTTGCGTGCAGCAGGAATATATTCCAAACTGCATCAACTGCAATTCGGCGAAATGTAAACACAATCGCGGTTCAACGGATATTGCATCTGCTCTGAGAACCTGATACCTTTTCCTTAACAGATCTACAATCAACACGCCGGGAGAATTCCATGTGTATTACCTGCGGATGTTCCACACCAGACCACGACCATAACCATGATCACAAACACGATCACGATCACAACCATGACCACAACCATGACCACAACCATGATCATGGCCACACACACACCCACGAAGACAAGCATTCTCACAAACATGGCACTGAACAGGGGAAAAGGACGACGATCGCCATCGAAGAGGATATCCTCGGCAAAAACAACCGCCTGGCCGGCTTCAACCGTGCCCTGTTCAAGGACAAGGGGATTTTTGTCCTGAACCTGGTCAGCTCGCCCGGCTCCGGCAAGACAACCCTGCTGGAACGGACCTTGCGCGACCTGTCGCACCAGCTCCGCTGCGCCGTCATCGAGGGGGACCAGCAGACGGATAACGATGCCAGGCGCATTGCCGCGACCGGTGTTCCCGTGCGCCAGATCAACACCGGTGCCGGGTGCCACCTGGATGCCCACATGATCATGCACGGCACCGACGGCTTTGACCTCGACAATCTGGACCTGCTGCTGATCGAAAACGTCGGCAACCTGGTCTGCCCGGCCGCCTTCGACCTGGGAGAGCACCACAAAGTCGTCGTCCTCTCCGTTACCGAGGGGGAGGATAAGCCGCTCAAATACCCGCAGATGTTTCACAATTCGACCGTCATGCTGCTCAACAAGACCGACCTGCTGCCACACCTCGACTTTGATGTCGAGAAGTGTAAGGAGTATGCGCGCCGTGTCAGCCCGGACATCATCATCTTCGAAGTATCGGCCCGGAGCGGTGAAGGGATGGAAACGTGGTATCAGTGGCTCCGCAACGGGGCAAAGCACTGACACACCGGCAGCGACACACCCTTGGCGGCATCGTCCAGGGGGTCGGTTTCCGGCCGTTCGTGTACCGGCTGGCGCAGGAACGGGATCTTACCGGCTGGGTGCGCAACACTCCGGCCGGTGTCGAGATCGAGATTCAGGGGGATGACAACGCGCTGGAGAGCTTCGACTCCGCGCTCAGGAACAATCTCCCCCCGCTGGCGCAGGTAACATCCCACGACTGCAGCGCCATCCCCGCTGGTGACGAGCGCTCTTTTACAATACTCCCGAGCGGGACGGGGAGTGCCGACATCCGCATCGCCCCCGATTCCGCCCTCTGCCCCGACTGCCTGCGGGAACTTTTCGATCCGGCCGACCGGCGCCACCGCTACCCCTTCATAACCTGCACCAACTGCGGACCGCGCTACAGCATCATAACTACCAGCCCCTACGACCGCCCGAACACAACCATGACCGGCTTCCCGCTCTGCCCCGACTGCCAACGCGAATATCTGGATCCACTCGACCGACGCTTCCATGCCCAGCCGATCGCCTGTCACAGCTGCGGCCCGCAGGTCAGCCTGCTAACCTCTTCCGGCGAAGAAATCGCCGCTCGCGATGCAGCGGCGATACAAGCGACAGAGCTCCTGAAGGAAGGGGCAATCCTGGCAATCAAGGGGGTCGGTGGCTATCACCTGGCCGTTGATGCCTGTAATCACGATGCGGTACAGCGCCTGCGCCAACGGAAGCAGCGTGATGAGAAACCGTTCGCCGTCATGGCGGCAGACCTGACAACTGTCCGCCAGCTGGCTCTGACCGACGCGCTGGAGGAGCGGCTGCTCAGCTCCCCGGAAGCGCCGATCGTCATCGTCAGAAAGCGGCCTGATACCGGGCTCGCGCCACTGATTGCCCCGGGCAACGGCTGGCTCGGCCTGATGCTCCCCTACGCGCCGCTGCATCACCTGCTCATGCAGGACAACTTCCCGGCATTAGTCATGACCAGCGGCAACATTGCCTCTGAACCGGTTGCCTTTGAAGACCATGAGGCGCTGCAGCGCCTTGCCGGAATCGCCGACTATTTCCTCCTCCACGACCGACCGATTCATATCCGCAGCGATGATTCTGTCCTGCGCGTCTTTCAGGGGAGACCGCTCTTTTACCGCCGCGCCCGTGGCTATGCCCCGCGTGCCGTCGCGCTCCCTTTCACGGTGACGCCCACCCTGGCGACAGGAGCCGAACTGAAGAGCGCCGTCTGCCTTGCAAACGGCCACCACGCCTTTCTCAGCCAGCATATCGGTGATCTCCAGAACCAGAGCACCCTTGACTCCTTCGCCCATACGGTCGCGCACCTCTCCGACCTGCTGGCAATCAAGCCGGAGTTAATCGCCTGCGACCTGCACCCCGACTACCTTTCATCCCGCTTTGCCGAAGATTCGTCAGCTCCGCTGATACGGGTACAGCACCATCATGCCCATCTTGCCTCCTGCATGGCTGAAAACGGCCTGGAGGGCGACGCCATCGGCATCATCTTCGACGGCACCGGCTACGGCCCTGACGGCACGGTCTGGGGGGGGGAGTTCCTGATCGGCGGTTATGACGGCTACCGGCGTGCCGCCCACTTCCGGCCGGTACCGTTGCCGGGCGGCGACGCCGCAGTGCATGAACCCTGGCGCATGGCCATGGCCTACCTGTATCAGGCCTGTGGAGAAACGGCTTTCACGCTCGATCACCCTGCTGCCAACCAGCTTCCGGAACAGGAACAGGCTCTTTTTGCCCAGATGCTGCGACGCAGGATAAATTCGCCGCTGACCTCCAGTTGCGGGCGGCTGTTTGACGCCGTGGCAGCACTGATCAATGTGCGCCAGCGCGTCTCATACGACGGCCAGGCGGCGATTGAACTGGAGGCGCTGGCAGAGAGTGCGGAAGAGGGCAGCAGTTCCCGACCCTCTCCGGAATACCCTTACAAGATCATCGACCACGCAGAAGAGCCGCTCCAGCTGGACTTCTCACCAATGATGCTGGCCATCCTGGCCGATATGCATGCCGGTATCCCGGCCAGCTCCATAGCGTACCGTTTCCACACCACGGTCGCCTCCGCTGCAACGGAAATCTGCCTGCAGCTTGCTGAAACCAGCGGCCTTGAGCGCGTTATTTTATCAGGCGGTGTTTTTCAGAATCGCCTTTTGAGCGAAATGATATATACTGCCCTCTCCCACAGGGGGCTGCACGTTTTTACCCACCACCTGGTACCGCCCAATGACGGCGGAATAGCCCTGGGTCAGGCCGCAATCGCGGGAAGGAGAAGAATCTGATATGTGTCTCGGCGTTCCGATGAAAATCATTAGTAAAGAGGGTGACAGTGTCGTCGCCGAAGTTGACGGCGTCCAAAGGGAAGCCAGCGTCATGCTGCTGAGTGAAGAGGTGGCGGTTGGCGACTATGTTATCGTTCATGCCGGCTTTGCCATTTCCCGGCTGGATGAGGAGTATGCCGAGGAGACCCTTACCCTGATGCGGGAAGTCTTCGCGGAAGAGGATATGGCGTGAAGTTTCAGGATGAATTCAGGGATCGCGGGCTGGTGCAAAACATGGCGGCCAATATCCGCGCCATGGCCGAACGCCTGACGCACCCGGTCAACTTCATGGAGGTCTGCGGCACCCATACCATGTCGATCTACCAGTACGGCATCCGCACGCTGCTCCCGGAAAACGTCCGGCTGGTATCCGGCCCCGGCTGCCCGGTCTGCGTCACCCCGATCGGCTACATCGACAAGGCGGTCGCCTGTACAAGCGACCGTAGTAACATTGTCGTCACCTTCGGTGACATGCTGCGCGTCCCCGGCAGCCGTTCGTCACTGATGGAAGAACGGGCCGGCGGCGCTGATATCCGCATCGTCTACTCGCCGCTCGACGCCGTTTCCCTCGCCAGAAACAATCCGGAACGACGGGTGATTTTCCTTGGCGTCGGCTTCGAAACCACCGCCCCGGCGATTGCAGCCGGCATCCTGGAATCAGCCCGTCAGGGACTGAAAAACTACTGCGTGCTGGCAGCGCACAAAACCATGCCGGTACCGATGGAGATCCTGACGGCAGACCCGGAATTAAACCTCAAGGGGTATCTCTGTCCGGCTCATGTCAGCACGATTATCGGCGCGGCCGCATACCGGCCGCTGGCGGAAAAGCACCATATCCCCTGTGTCGTAACCGGCTTCGAACCGGCCGACGTCATGCAGGGAATCGAGATGCTGCTGGCCCAGACCCTGCGCAATGAAAGCCGCGTGGAGATCCAGTACAGCCGCGCCGTTTCGTGGGAAGGCAATCCAAAAGCACAGGCGATACTAGCGCAGGTTTTTAAACCGTGTGACGCCGTGTGGCGCGGCCTCGGCATGTTGCCCGGCAGCGGCCTCGTGATCAGAGACGAATACGCAGAGTTTGATGCCGAGCGGGTTCTGGCGCTGGATGTTCCAGAAGCGGCCGAAAACCCGGCATGCCGTTGTGGAGATGTACTCAAGGGGAAGCTGACCCCCTTCAACTGTCCGCTCTTTTCCGGAGTCTGCACACCGGAATCGCCGGTCGGAGCCTGCATGGTTTCCAGCGAAGGGACCTGCGCGGCAGCTTATAAATACGGGAGATAACACAGATGTTTACAATGCAAAATCTACGCGAACACTACCGCTTCACCGATGAGGACACGGAACGACTGCTGTCCCTACAACCGCTGGCGGAAGAAAATCTCGAGCGCTTTTCGCGGGAGTTCTACGACTACCTCTACAGCCTCCCGGAAACCACTAAAATCCTCAACAGCAGCAACCGCCCGCGCTTGAGTGAGATGCACAACAACTGGTTCATGCTGCTCTTCGCCGGGATTTACGACAATCACTACATGAACCACCTGACCCGCATCGGTCACGCCCACGTCAGGGCCGGCCTCAGCGTCCACTTCGTCAACGCCTCCATGAACCAGGTCCGCCGCTTCACACTGGCTCTGATAGATGAAAACTACAGCGATCGCGAAGAACGGCGTTTTTTGCGGGAGGCGGTGGAAAAGATTCTCGACATGAATCTGGATGTCATGAGTACTTCGTACCGCGAAGAGGAGATGAAAAAAGTCTTTGTATCGCGCAAAGTTGAATCTTTTCTGATAAAAGCCACGGAACGTTTCACCTACGGCCTGAACCTGGCTCTGGTTCTGGCGCTGGCCGGCGTCTCCCTCTCGGTTGTCACGCTCTTTGTCTGGGACATCCTGCATATTTTCAAAGGGGACATGGAGAAGGGGATTCTCTCGGCACTTGGATCGCTGCTGATTCTCTGGATGATGATCGAGCTGATGGACAACGAGATCAAAAACCTTAAAGGCGGAAAATTCAACATACTGGTATTCATCGGCGTCATCATCGTCGCCATGATCCGCGAGATACTCATCTCCACCCTGCGTCACGACGACCTTACCACACAGGCGTTTCTGGCCGGAACGCTCCTGATTCTGGGGGTTGTGTACTACCTGGTGTCACTGGCCCAGAAAGAACATCCAAAGGTATGAAAGGTCGATATACGTCGAGAGAGCAGCAATCAGGCCAAAGCAGGGGCACTCGATGATCCCCGGCACCCACATACTGGCGGGTTTTTCTCTCGGTTTCCGCCATCGCCACGCTTTGCGGCGCCTGCTTGACCAGACCCCGCCCGACACCGGCATCTTGATGCTGGACCCGCAAGCCTTGTACTCTTCCGGGGTTATGGCGCTGGCGCTGGATTTTGACGGTGTTCTGGCGAGTCACGGCTCCCCTGTTCCGCTCCCGGAAGCGGTGACCTGGATGAAGCGCTGCGAAGCGGTCTTTGGCGGCGAGCGGATTTTCATCCTCTCCAACAAGCCGACCGACGGGCGGAGGCGCTGGTTTGCCGAAAACTTCCCTGCCATGCGTTTCATCTCCGGCGTACGTAAAAAACCATATCCCGACGGACTGAACAGAACAGGGGAACTCGCCGGAGTCCCCCTGCATTCAATCATGATGGTTGATGACCGCCTGCTGACCGGCTGCCTGGCCGCTCTGGCAGCCGGTGCCCGCCCCTGCTACATCCGGCACCCCTACGTATCGTTCGAACACCGTCCTCTGGCCGAGCTGTTTTTCGGACTGCTGCGCCGGATGGAGCGGACCCTTGTGAGAGCAATCACCACTCCCTGATAACACGTACTCAGGATTTTGAAGCTGCCTTTCCCCTCTGTTTCGCACTCACACAATCGCGACAAAAGTCTCAATTTGAGACAAACAGCATCCCCCATCCAGCCGTATCCACCTTATATAACAGCACAATTTCCCTGACACTCCTCCGGCATGTTTCTTGTAGTCGTCTTTCAGCAAAAACATTGAGTACGGCACGGCACGCTGCTCGGCTTTTACCTGTCGTGTCACATACCATTAATAGGAGGAGGGCACAGTGAAAACAGCAACTATGCTAATTCTGGGAATTTTCACAGGCTTGATGCTGGCCGGTTGCGGCAAGAGCAACACCGAAACGGTTGCGGTAAATGGTGCTTCGAAAACAACGCTGCTGAACCCTCTGACTCTGCAACAGTTCGCGACACCACTGCCGATCATTCCGGTTGCAGCTCCCGATACCACGACAGTGCCCGGATCAGAGTACTATTCGGTCGTTGTCGAACAGACGAGTGGCTATGACTTTGGCCTGCGCAAGAGTGACGGCAGCGACTTCCTGACGCCGATAAGCGGCGCCCCCATTCGCACAACCGTATGGGGTTACACAACCAACGGCATAAAGGCCGGTTATCTGGGTGCCACCATTGTCGCACGCTCCACCCTGGCCGGAGAAAGCGGCAAACCGGTTGTGGTCAAATACACCAATAACCTGAAAAATGCCGACGGATCTCTCCTCACAAAGCACCTGCTGACGGTTGATCCCACCGTAGTCGGTGCCATGGGTGGCGCCATGGGCAATGACCCAGAGATACGCATCGTTACCCATCTCCATGGCGGGCATGTCGCAACCGAATCCGACGGCCATCCCAACGCCTGGATAACCAATGATCCGACCGCAATGACCGGCCTGCCTGCGGACCCGATCAGCGGACGTCCGGCCCGCCCGAACGGAAACAGTGTCACCTACACCTACGACAACAGCCAGATTGCCAACCACCTCTGGTATCATGATCACGCAATGGGGATAACCCGCCTCAATGTATATGCCGGACTTGCCGGGAATTATTTCACACGGGACAGTGTTGAGGATGCCCTTAATCTGCCGAGCGGTGCCTACGAGATACCCTTGGTGATCCAGGACAAATCGTTCAACGAAGACGGGTCGCTGCACTACGACTCTAACGCCCTGCTTAATCCGGATGGTACGCAACAGATGGTTGACGGGAAACCTGTCTTCACTTCAAATCCTGAGTTTTTCGGCAACGTCATCACCGTCAACGGCAAAGCATGGCCCAAGCTTGATGTGGAACCGCGTAAATATCGTTTCCGCTTGCTAAACGGCTCTGACTCACGCTTCTACAACATATGGCTGGAGCGTTCCGACGGACTGCCGGTACCGGCAGGAGCAATAACCATGATCGGCAACGATGGCGGCCTGTTGCCCTCAGCAGTCAGCATCGGGCACGCTCCGGGTTCCGCCCTGCTGCTCGCTCTGGCCGAACGAGCTGACGTCATCATCGATTTTTCGCAGTTGCCCGCGGGCGTCAGTCTCACCATGCGTAACGACGCCCACACCCCGTATCCAAACGGTGATGACGTGAATCCTTCCACAACCGGCAGAATCATGCAGTTCAAGATCACCAAGGCCCTGGTCGGCACAGACACGTCGGTAGTTCCTGCAACACCACGGGCATTGACGCCGTATGCCGCCCCGGACAACACTCGCTACGTAGACCTTCAGGAGACCGAGGAGAATACCGCCTTCGTATTTGATCTCTACAGCGGAGCGATTGCCAAACGTCTCATGATTCTTCTCAACGGTCTCCCTTTCGATGCCCCCATAACCGAAAACATTCTGTTAAATGACGTAGAAGATTGGGTCATCATCAACAACACTGTGGATGCCCATCCGATGCATCTGCATCTGGTCCACTTTGAAGTTGTCGAGAAAGGCACCGTCGCACCGGGCGCTTACACACCGGCAGACGGCCTCGGCGGCATGCCTACCGTAGCCGCAGGCGGACTCAGGCCCGACACCAACCCGGACGGGACTCCGGCAACCGGCACGTCACCTTACACGGTACAACCACCGGAGCAAGGCCACAAAGATACCGTACGCGTACCCCCGGCTGACGAATTCATCGGTTCACAGGGGTACGTACGCATCAGAGCCAGGTTCGACCGGATCGGCACCTATATGTGGCACTGCCACATTCTGGCGCACGAGGATCACGAAATGATGCGCCCCTTCAGGGTGCAATAATCTCAAAGAGAGGGGGGATCTCGTATCCCCCCTTTCTTTTTTCAATTAGCTGAATATTGCAGGTGAGGCGTAGGGTCGGTGGTGAATGTGGTAGAGGTAGGTAGGGGCAATTCATGAATTGCCCCTACGCAATGATTCATCCCTGCTTGTGCGGGGAACATCCACCATTCACCGTTGTACAGTATTCGTCTTATTTTCTTGTCCTGAAAAACAACCAGCTTGTCTTCCATGCTCATATCTCCATTTTCAAACAGATCTTTGACTCCCCCCTTTAAGAAAGGGGGGTAAGGGGGGATTTCCGCCGTTGAATCTCTTTTGAAATCAGTTCAAGAACTGCGTCAATTTCCAACAGCACTTCCCGGTTATTAAATCGCATCACCAACAGGCCCTCTTCTGCCAAACATAGGTCACGTGTACGATCTCGTTCGAGATGATCCGGCTCACTATGCTGACTGCCGTCAACCTCAATCACCAAACCGGCACCGGGCGCAAAGAAATCTACAATGAACGGACCAATCGGCTTCTGACGGTAAAACTGAACGCCATGTAGCTGTTTTCTTCGCAGGCGAAACCAAAGCAACTGTTCGGCATCGGTCATGTTCTCCCGAAGCTCGCGGGATGGTGTTTTCAGGTTGTGGCGATATTCACGCATGACAAAGCACCAAATTCAAATCCCCCTAAATCCCCCTTTCGTAAAGGGGGACTTTTTTGTTCCAGCGCTTGTTGCCGGCCCATCATTAATAATGACGATCTTGACCTTACCCTCCTTCTCAAAAAGGCTCTTGATCCTACCTCCATCTTCAAAAAGGCTCTTGATCTTACCCCCCTTTACAAAAGGGGGGTAAGGGGGGATTTTCTTTTGCAACCCGCAAAACGGTTCATCCCCGCTCGTGCGGGGAACATGATCGCTTCGTCGACACGATCGCCGTCAACGGCGGTTCATCCCCGCTCGTGCGGGGAACATGCGCAAATCTCCGTCAATACTGTTCAGCAGATCGGTTCATCCCCGCTCGTGCGGGGAACATTTCATAGAGTTCTTTTTCTTTGATCGTTTCGCCGGTTCATCCCCGCTCGTGCGGGGAACATTTGTGCTACCGTCCCGCCGGTAACGTTGCTATCGGTTCATCCCCGCTCGTGCGGGGAACATGGCATTCTCGCCTGCGTAAACCACGAAGAGCACGGTTCATCCCCGCTCGTGCGGGGAACATGGATTGTCTTTCTGAAGATTGATGCGGTCACCCGGTTCATCCCCGCTCGTGCGGGGAACATCAGATCAAAATCCAGGTGGTGACTTTTATGATCGGTTCATCCCCGCTCGTGCGGGGAACATCAACGCTACATTCTGACCGATCATTTTTCCGGCGGTTCATCCCCGCTCGTGCGGGGAACATGAATCGTCAAAATCCTTTGATGGCTCCTGCCACGGTTCATCCCCGCTCGTGCGGGGAACATGTCACAAACCTGAATTTTCAAATCCCTCACCTCGGTTCATCCCCGCTCGTGCGGGGAACATTTCCCCGAAACCGCCTAGCCGCTGGCCGAGTTCGGTTCATCCCCGCTCGTGCGGGGAACATGACTCACCATCAACATGGCAATCCATAGCCTCAGGTTCATCCCCGCTCGTGCGGGGAACATTTCTACCCATTCCGCCGATGCCGGTGAGGAAGCGGTTCATCCCCGCTCGTGCGGGGAACATTTAATATCTCCGGCCAGCTCATCTTTATGTTCCGGTTCATCCCCGCTCGTGCGGGGAACATAGGTGTGATTGCCATGCGCAATAATGCGCAGGCGGTTCATCCCCGCTCGTGCGGGGAACATCATGACATCCGGGTGCGCGGTGTACTCGAGGTCGGTTCATCCCCGCTCGTGCGGGGAACATTATTTAGCTAATAGGACAAGCCGGATATCCGGCGGTTCATCCCCGCTCGTGCGGGGAACATATGAATCGAGATTGCCAATGTTTTGAGTGAGGCGGTTCATCCCCGCTCGTGCGGGGAACATCGATTTGGGGGCGGTAAACTCGTAGCGGGGGACGGTTCATCCCCGCTCGTGCGGGGAACATTGGCCCTATCCATATCCGTTTGACTACAATGCCGGTTCATCCCCGCTCGTGCGGGGAACATTTCCGCCTGATCGGCAATGTCGTTGGCTTGGTCGGTTCATCCCCGCTCGTGCGGGGAACATCGAAACGAGACGAGCATGTTTTCCAGTTCGCGCGGTTCATCCCCGCTCGTGCGGGGAACATGGCCTGATGCGGAGTTTCATAGCTCCCAAGGTCGGTTCATCCCCGCTCGTGCGGGGAACATAGTTTAGGAATATTAAAATATTAGGTAGAGGACGGTTCATCCCCGCTCGTGCGGGGAACATTATACCTGGATATGGGCGATCTTACTAAAGACCGGTTCATCCCCGCTCGTGCGGGGAACATCTCTGGTCCATTTTTGCACTCATCGGCGTCGCCGGTTCATCCCCGCTCGTGCGGGGAACATCTGACATCCAGCGGTCGGTAAGGTTTTTCTATCGGTTCATCCCCGCTCGTGCGGGGAACATCCGGTGGGATCACGGTCGGTCACCATGAACGACGGTTCATCCCCGCTCGTGCGGGGAACATGTAACAGCCGCCGATTCGGTGGACACATGGGGCGGTTCATCCCCGCTCGTGCGGGGAACATTCCACGGTTTTCCGCCTATTGTGTAACTGATACGGTTCATCCCCGCTCGTGCGGGGAACATTCCACTCCGATGCCAATGCGGTCCGTCAGCAGCGGTTCATCCCCGCTCGTGCGGGGAACATATCTGCCAAATCCTCTGTCGTGAAACATTAAACGGTTCATCCCCGCTCGTGCGGGGAACATTCTTTCGCGGAAAGCCGGACCGGTTTGCCGCTCGGTTCATCCCCGCTCGTGCGGGGAACATAAGGAAAAAGTGCTTGATGCCATTTGCCATTTCGGTTCATCCCCGCTCGTGCGGGGAACATACTTCTTCTATTTCATTGAAATAATTGACAAATTAGCACATTAAAATTTGTACCGATTTTTAAGCCCATCAAAACGGATATTCTTCCCCCACTTCCACTGCTTCCGGCGGTAAAAACGACACCAACTTTATACCATCCATCTCAACCGGTATCCGCCGGTTTGTACCCAACGTAAGAAAATCAAAACCGGATTCATTGTTGGACGTCCAAGCCATGACGGCATTACCATCAACAACACCCTCTTCCAAATTATGCCAGATCATCTCCCGAACCCTCCGGCTCACATCACCCACATAAACCCCGGCACGCACTTCCACCAACCAGAGGCCAAGCCGCCCCCGCAAGCGCGGCGGCACATTTTCAGCCACGATAACCAGCATCGCCAATACCCTCCTTGTTAGGGATGGCCATCTCAACCGCCTCTTCATGTGCCTTTGGTCTTTCTATCTCCCCCGCAGCCAAAACCTCCTCAATCGTTGGAATAATTTTGTCCAACAGATGGCTTTGACGAAAGGCATCCCGGCAGGCCAGACGCACCTCACGCTCAGGATTGCGCGGATTCTTCGCCGCAATACGAAAAGCGACCGGCACAACCGTGTCGGACTTGAATATATCAGCCACATCATACACAAACGACTGCGGTTTCCCGGTGTGTATAAAACCGACTGCCGGTGCGTATCCTGCCGCAAGAATTGCAGCCTCGCAGATACCATAGATACAGGCCGTCGCCGATGAGAGGCAACGGTTAGGTACATCACCGCTCTCCCATTCGGTATGATCATAATTACGCCGCTTCCATTCCACGCCGTATTGATGGGCAAGCAGCTCATAGGTCTTTCGTACCCGAACGCCCTCTATCCCTCGCAACTGCTCGACACTACGCCGCTCCGGCGGCTCCTCCTTAAAGCGCAACGCATACATCTTGCGCACAACCTTGAGTCGGGCCGAGTCATCCAGTGCCAACTTAGCCTGATACAGCAGTCGATCCGAACGGGCACCTCCCGGCTGACCGGCGGCATAGAGACGTACCCCTGCCTCACCGATCCATACCAGCAGACACCCCACCCGCGCCGCCAGCACAACTGATGAATGCGAGACACGCGTCCCCGGCTCCAGCATCAGGCAGGCCACGGTTCCAATGGGGATATGAGTACGGACGCCAGTCTTGTCAACAACGACAAACGCACCGTCAATGACATCGAGATTACCCTTTTCGATATAGATCACCGAGATGCGATCTTTAATGGGGAGTGCTTTTAATGGTGGAAGCATTGGTGTGGTCATGGTTTGGCCTTCCGTTGTTGTTCCAGAATTGCACGGGTTTTGTCAATCTCTTCCACCAATGCTTTTTCGTCAGGTAAAGCCAGCTTGTATTCTGCCGCCAGCACCTTATTGGGGAGATTTTCCAATGCGTAGTGAGCCAGGGCATGATCCTTCTGAGCGCAGATAATCAGCCCGACCGGCGGGTTTTCTTCCGGGTTTGTCCAATGTTCCCGGGCATAGTTCAGGTACATATGCATCTGTCCGGAATCGGCATGGGTGAATTTGCCCAGTTTCAGATCTATCACCACCAGACAGCGTAAACGACGATGAAAGAAAAGCAGATCAACCCGATACCAGGAATCACCGATCCGCAAGCGACGCTGTCGGCCAACAAAGGTGAAATCACCACCGAGTTCAAGCAGAAAGCTCTCCAGATGCTGGATCAAAGCCTCTTCCAGATCATTTTCCGAATACTCGTCCTTCAACCCCAGAAACTCCAACACCAGCGGGTCACGGATCTCTTCTTCAGGGGTAACGGCATCCTCCGCCAGAGGCTTTTCTCCCTTTTTCAGCATCGCAGCCTTGTTGCGGGAAAGAGCGGTGCGCTCGTAGTAGAGCGTTGAAATCTGGCGGTCGAGTTGACGAACTGACCAGCCACCCCGTAAAGCCTCTGCCTCATAAAACTTGCGGGCTTCTTGATTTTCTACAGAAAGGAGACGGACGTAATGCGACCAAGGGAGGAGGAAGCAGTCAGCAATCTCACTGACAGTCAATTGTGCAGACACTGTCTGCACAATGTTCGGGTAGTATGTGTAAAACTGCCTCATCTGGAAAAGATTCCTGCGTCCAAACCCTCGCCCGAGTTTTGCAGTCAAATCAGCGGCAAGAAGGTCTATCACCTGTTTACCGTAATCTGCCTTATTTTTCCCAAGTTGCTCATGCACAACGATCCGGCGTCCAATTTCCCAATAGGTGGCAGTCATGATGGTGTTTACCGCACGAGCTGACATGCTACGGGCCTGCTCCAGCAATTCGACTACGCCGGAGAGCATGACATCATATCCAGTGGTTGCGGGTGCCTGCTTTTTTAAGCGTTTCTCTTTATCCGCCATGCTTGACCTCCTTGTAACAACTCCGCACTGCAATTTTTGCCACAGCCTGTGGCAAAAACTGTCTGAATGCCTTTGACATCAAAATCAAATCCCCCTGAATCCCCTTTAGGCCCCAGAGGTTCCTTTCGTAAAGTGGGACTTCAAACCCCATACGGACTTATTTTTAGCTCCCCCCTTAAAAAAAGGGGGGTTGGGGGGGATTTAACAACGGCGCACGAGCATCAAACCGCAACCGAAACCCTTAGCGGGGCCTATGCCTTCAAACAAAGCCTTTGAAAATAACCCCGCATCCACCACCTCAACTTCACCTTCGAAGTCAACCGAACTGAATCCGGCATCTCTGCCTTTTTTGGGAAGGGCATGCCATTGATACCCTTCTGCCTGCAACTTCATGTGCCCATTAAAACCATCTCTGACCATAGTAAACCCAAGTCTTTCACACCTCCCGACAAACCACGTTTCAAGCGCCTTGTCCATACTGGCTTTAAAAGCCAAATCCAGCAATTCAACAGGCTTCAAAATACTTGTTGGTACATCTACATAGCGCTCATTTTCGTCTATTATTCCTCGCAATTTTTCTTCTATTTTTTGTGAATTCGGGATTTGTCGCCATGCTTCAATAATGCGTTTCTTGATTTCCAACTTTTTACCATTTGTCGATATCGACATGTCAGCGGCAATCTCGCGCAACAGGTGATATTGTGCATCCATCACCACGTCATGACGAGGAGAGTTTTTCTTTCCTTCCTCTTTACGGGCGACTGTCGGATTGGCGCGCAGCCTGAAAGCCAAGCGCTCTCCGTTGGCTATCTTGGGAGCATACTGTTTGGAATCAACAACAAACAAGGGATGATCTGATATGGGTTGTGATTCCGAAACCGTGTAAAACACCGGCTCTCCCTTCACCCCTTTCCGAAACGGTATCTGTTCTCTGGCTATTTCTTCCCGAAAAAGAAAGGACCGCTTCTCTTCGCCCGGAAACAGTTTCCACAACAACTGGTGAGCGCCATAGCCGTTCCCGCTTACCAGCAAATGCAGTTCCCGCACATCCGGCCTGATTCTGACTCTGGAAAAAAACATCAGCATTCCTCCTTTCCAAAGCACATGTTTTCTATGCGTTGGGTAAATTGCCATCTGGCACGAGAAGTCGGCTGATCATGCCGTGTCAGTGATTGTTGCGAAATAAGATCGCCGGCATCACCTTCCCAGTAATAACGCACCGGTTTATTACCATAGGCAAAGACATTTTTGTCTTCCCTTGAAAATTCCACCAGCGACGGCGCGTCAGTCAATGTTCCACCTGCTGCGATTTCTTTTCGTGCTGTTTTTATCAGCCAGTTTGAGACAAAAAGGGCTCCGCAAGGATAGCTATCCAGCGCCTCTCCAAAGCCGCCCGCATCCCGGACAAGCGGATTAAGAGGCGATGCAACGGGACAAGATTTACGGCCAAGATATAGATGAAAGCGTGGTTTCAGGAGCGCTTCCCGGAGTTCGTCCAGCGAATATGGCGCATCCTCTTCTGCCACTACCGCCACCAATGTCAGCGCATCGCAACGGTATTCGCGGCTAGAGAGGATTGTGCCGAGCCGTTCCTTGCCCAGCACCAACTCGTCACGACGGATACGATAGACAAATTTACCGACCGAATCCGGTGCCTGGGCGGTGTGATAATCACGGAGCGGATGACCAACATTGATTACTTTGACGGCAAAACGGTAACCGTTGGTCAGCGCTGCCTGACGCTGTTCCTCGTCCCTGCGGATACCAAGCGCCGCCGCCATCAGACCCAACAAAGCCGATTTGCCGGGATAGAGTGCGGAATGCCGGGATTCACCCACCGCAATCTCGCCCCAACTGGCCATGGGCCCATACAGGCGGAACAGAAGATATTTCATGATCGCCCCCTTATTCAGCCACAAATTTCAAAAGTTCTGACAACGTCCCTGTGCCTTCAAACACGTTGATCTCGCAGGAAGCATCGGCACACGGGCCATAGACGGCATTCATGTTGTGGCGCTGATTTGTCAGGGCAGCCACCGCCGCCGTGCCGAAATCAGCCCCTTCAATCCCCTGGCTGGTAACCGGTTTGAGAAACGCAACCGACAGAGAGCGCGGCTGTTGATCACCCTTTTCAGCCAGGACATAACTGGCATAAGCGCGACTTCCAAAGCTATTTTGCTTCCCTTCTGGAGCAACCTTAACCGCCGCCTCTATCAAGGCTTTGATAGACTTTTGCGCCAACTCCTCATCACCGCCAAGATTGTCAACAAGCAGCGCCCGGTTGATGCAGATATAGGAGTAAAAGAGTCCAGCAGCAAAACCGGTTTCGCCGATATGAGCGGCTCCAGCATCCGCGCTGCCGTCGTTCAGATCGTCAACGGCGGTAAAGTAATCATCTTCAATCACAACCGGATGGACGCTGATAGCGTGAGCCACCTGACAAGCGGCTTCGACGTTATAGGCCGGAGACGATGCCAGCATGCGGCCAAACATGGCAATGTCGGCGGACTGGCTCTGTTTACGCAGCAAGTCAAGCTCGACATCCTCCGGTGCCCTGTTTTCCGACACCAGAGTCGCAACCAAACTTTCAATTATCTGAACTTCTGCTGGACTAACATGTACAAGCTGTTCAATTTCCAGATCAACAAGCGAATCTTTCTCTTTGGCCTTCTTCAATGCCCCGAAAACTCCGGCGATCTTTTGCGCCCATTCTTTTGCCTGTTTTTCCTTTACGCCACCGGCAACAAGTTTTTCGTATGCCATGATGCCCAGAAGTTTTGTTCTTGTTCCTACATGCTCACCCAATGCTTGTTGAAACAAATCCGATGTTCTCCAGGCCCGTTTCAGACTCTGTGAAGAAACGCGCAGTCGATCAAAACCACCCATCTTGGCGGTCTTGGGTCGTCCCTGGTCGTCACGGTTAAGATTGGCGGGTGGGTATGATGTCAGCAGGTGAATTTGTACGAAACGGCTCATAGGATAGTTCCTCCTTTGGAATCTAATTTGGATTGTTTTTTTGATAATACTCGGTAGTAATCACTGGCCCAGCAAAAAGCGAGGCGGTTTTGCGGATTGCGATCAACGCCCATACGGTATTCGTGCATCCAATGCAGAATGTTATCGATAAGAGACAGGATATTGACGTTGCCATCAAGCATTCGTACGGCTCGCAGCAAGCGGCGGTAAAACTCGGTAGGATCATTGCTCTTCTGCAACTGCTGAAAACGCAGTTCACTCATACGCGGCTTGTCACCGCCTTCCTTGGGTGTCGCCAATTGGGCGGCAAAACTCGGAGAGGTAACATTTTCCTTCACCTGCGCAACGATTGCCGCAACCAGTGCCGATGCAGGCAACTGCCCGGAGACTGACCAGTCATCGGGCAGTTCAGCTAGAAAACGCGAAAATGCGCTCGTCATCAGCACATCATCAGGACTCTCGACACGTCGCAAGCGGGCGCGATCTCCACGATTGTTATCAAGCCACTTCCACCATTCAAGCAGTTTGTCACGAGCTGCCGAATCTTTAAGAAAGCGATACGTCGATTTTTCCATCCGTCCCCTCCTTTTCAGGTAACGCGTTAGCTATTATTTTTTTCATCGATTTACAGCCATAAATCAATCTTCCCAGCCCGTCACGCTCGGCAATAACTCGCTTCATATCCATATCTTCATTGGACGCCTCCAGCACCCAGGCATCGAAAATGTCCAAAGACAGTGACATGAGCTTTTTTTCCCACTTTGAGTACAGCTCCGGTGGCGGCAATTCCTGCTCCCCCGGCACTTGCGACAACTTATCCAAAAGTTCGTAAAAAACCGGTTCGCTCCGTTGCCAGAAATCCTGTGAAACTGTGTTCATATCCCCCTTGGCATCCTCAGGACGCCTGAACCATGCGGCCTTGACCTGTTTGCGCAGGATACTGCTGACGTCATTGGCAACGGTTATCAGCTCATCCGCCCATTGCAACAGTTTTTTGCGCTGTTTGGGGGCGAGATTAAAGAGAGGAAAGGTGTGGTCATACCAGCAGCGGGCCTTCATATTGTCCATATCGAAGCCGAAACACCAGAGCCGGGCCGTTCGCTGGATTTTCAACTCAGGAGCCCGCTGTTCCGAATACCGCCTGACGATCTTGGCAGCAGCGTCACCGTTATCATCGTCGGCAAGCGTCAAAGCGAGCCAGTGACGGTATCCAAGGCCACCCTGCTGCCCTTTGAGCGACAAGGGAGGTTTTTCCTTTTTGGGGTCAAAACGATACGGGGTCAAAGGATGCACCCATTCACCGACATAATTGACGCCATAGTTGCGGGTTCGGTACTCCTCCACTAATTCCACGTTTTGGGCATCGCACAGATCACAATCGCCTATAACTAACTCGCTGGGAAAATCCAGACGAATCCGGCGCGGCATCCCCCAATATGTCTGGAGAAGATGGACGTTTTCCGGTGTGGTTTCCGCACCGTTCTTTTCCGAGGTGCGGGTCGCCCCCATCCAGGGAAACACCCCTGCCACTCTGTCTTGCCGATATTCCGGCATATCCTCACTATCAAGGACATTCAGCCAAAGCGTCTGCCAGAGCAGCATCTGCTCCGGCGGCAACACTAAAGTCGTTAGCGGGCCGCCGCCTCGCAACCCGACCCGGTGCCCCACCCCGCCCGATGGCGCATTTGTCTGGAGGGTGAAGAGCGCCATTGCAGCACAGCTCTTGCAAACGTGCCGGACCGTATCCCGTTTGACGAAATGATCCAGGTTATCCTTGACCGTCTTTCCGCCGGGCGCTTCGATCAACAGTGACGCTACCCCCTTCTTCTCGCCATCCGGCAGGGCGTAATCCTGCATGAACGCCGGCCCGTTAGGTTTATCGAATTCAAACGCCGATGCCAACGTTTCCAGCCGGGTCCGTAACAGCACCGCATCTGGAGGTTTATTCCAATACTCCAGCCATGCGTCCAAATCTTCCGGTGCAAAGCCGGTCTGCAACAGACCGATAAGAAACTGGAACATGGCTCCCTGAAAATCCGGCCTCGGCGCCGCCAGTTCCATTACCGGATCTTCCTGCTCGGCAATCTGCCAGGGCGCTATTACGCCTCTGCCACTTTTTGCTCTAAAAACCGGTATCCAAGCGTCTTTAATCAAGTTCATCGGCCACCTCCTTTTGGATTCCCCATCCCATCAGTTTGTCGTACCAGATCGAAAGTTCCGTAGTCAGTGGAAACAAATCGGCCCATTTCAATATCTTAATTTCTTCCTTCAACTCCTCCAGCGAACTTCGCACATCCGCCGGTATTGCCTCTTTAGCCCTAAGCCAGACATTTTGCGGCACACTCACCATGCTCAAATCCCAGGCAAAATTTTCATCCACCGCATATGGTCGCCATCCTTCACCATCCGGAAAAACCAGCGCCACCCGCACAGTATCGTCACCCAGGCGGGTCGGAATTTTCGCTTCATCTTCCCAGCCTCCGGAATCCTCGGCACTCGTCCGCGAATATCCCTTTGAGAGTTTCAAGGCGTTCATTCTGGCAATGCCGAGTTTTGCATAAGCATCAGCTATGGCCTTGTCGCTCAGTTCCTGGAGAGAAGCGGGGATTCCGTCCTGTGCCTCATCGCCATAAACACCCTCAATCAGCCGCCGTGCATCACCCGGCATACTCAGCTTGCCCGCCGTGTCAAGCAACAGTTGCGTCAACCACAACTGCCCCACGTTCTGGTAAACCTTCTGTGTACCAGGCAGCGTTGCCTTCAGCCAGTTTTCAGCCGGAATCTCGCTCGCCGGTGGGCCAAAGAGATAAAATACCGGCGCTTCCCGCCCGTCCACTGCGCCTTCATTTTTTAGTCTCTCCCCCGCTGCATTGCGAATGTGCCGATGCTCACGCCCGACGCGCTGAATAAGAAGATCAATCGGGGCAAGGTCTGAAATCATCAGGTCGAAATCCAGATCAAGGGACTGTTCCACCACCTGGGTCGCAATCAGCACTCGCCCACGCCGCATCTCAGCCGTTGATTCCTTGCCAAAGAACGTCAAGGTTTCCGATTCAATCCTTTGCCGATCAATCATGGCAAAACGACTGTGAAAGAGAGAAAGTCTGTCTTTGACGAGCCATCCCTGCCGTGCCAGCAGACGATAGGTTTTTATGGCATCGCCAACCGTATTGCGTACCCAGCAGACACAGTGCCCCTGCCCCACCGCCTGCCTGATCCGTTCCAGCACGTCGTCGGCATCGTCAAGTAGGGTCACCATCACGGTTCGCTCCACCTCTTGGCGGGTAGCTACAGCCGTTTCAAGCTGTTCGTTAAAGGGGAAATGTGTTGCCAGCGGATACTGCTCTGTTTCTTTCAATGACGGCGTTTCACTGCCAGCGCCCTTACAGAACGCTTGTAGATAGTGGGTTCGCATGGTGAACGGAAGAGTTGCAGAAAGCATAATGACGCTGCCACCTTGGGCGGCGTGATATTCAAGCAACTTTTGCAGCAGCTTGTTCATGTAAGGATCGTAGGCATGAACTTCATCGACAACCAGAACCTTCCGGGCCAGCCCCAGGCAGCGCAACGATTGGTGACGGGCAGGCAAAACCGCCAACAATGCCTGATCCAATGTGCCGACGCCGACCTCGGCCAACAGCGCTTTCTTGCGACTATCCGCCAGCCAGGCGCTGCACAATGCTTCGACTGATTCCTCATCCCGATCATACTTTTGTTGGCTTTCCGTGTTATCGGGGAGAGAAAGAGATTTTCTGAATGCTTCGGAGAGATGTCTGGCTCCGTGAGCCAGCACCAGCGAAGGCATAGCATCATCCGCGTACAGTCGCCGATACGACTTACCTAGCCGCTCATACATGGCGTTGGAGGTAGCCATGGTAGGCAGCGCCACATACAGGCCATCGGCAAGGCCGTTTGCCATCAACCGATGTGCCAGGGTCAGCGCAGCTTCGGTCTTTCCTGCTCCAGTGACATCTTCAAGGATAAATATCTGGTTACCAGGGGCTAGCGCTACGTTCTCGGCCCACTGTTGTAAGGGCGTCAGTGCGGTGATGAAATTGAACAGGTGGTGGGTGTTCAGATAGGGTGCGACGAGAGAAGGTTCAAGCTGTGCACGTTCTACTGCCTGTGCAGCAAACGGCAGGGCGTGGTTATGCCAATAATCATCAAGGACGATTTCCTGCTGACAAAATTCATCAGGCTTGCGGCTGGAGCCGAGCCAATCAGCTAACACTACAATCCCAGCCATTACCCAGGATGCATCTTTCAGACGCTTACAGAACTCCTTATCTGCCAGAGCATCAACAATGTCCGCTGTAATGAAAATAGGGGAGACATCAATCAGATACTGCCAGGCGGCTTCTTCATCTTGTTTGTCAAAATGTTGTGAAAGGTAAAGACCGGAGGTTTTAGGCGGGATGCCATGGTGGCCGGTTACTACCTGCATCCAGACATCAAGTGTCCATCTAAGTTGTCTTGAGTTGGAACTCTGTGCAAGCCAGCTATTTTCAGCCTCAAGCCGGTCACGTAGGCCGCCTTCATCGTTCCAGAGGCAATAGCCGAGTGAATCGTGGCGTTCAGTATATTTTTTGCGCGTATTCGGCTTGACCAGATCAGCGGATAATCCGGGAACCAACCCTTGGAAAACCACGGCAAACTTGCCGAGGTCATGCTGATTGAGAAAAAAAACGAACCAGCGCTGCAGGACTGCCGGTTCAATTTCCAACTGGTGCGCAAGACGCTGGCAGAGCGGTTTGACAGGATCAAGCAATAACCAGCCGATCGCCGCCACATCAAGACAGTGATACGGCAACAAGTGATAGCGCTTACCATCCTTTTCAGTTTTGCCCCAATAGCAGTAATAGGTTTTCATTCATGCTCGAATTCTGCGGTCAATTACCGCCTCATTTTTTCTTCACGACGACTACCAATGCCAGAATTATGGCAAGAGCCCCAAGACCAGGCCCGCTTATACCATTAACAGAACTGATAATTTCACGGACTAATACAGATAGTGCTTCCATAATCCCCTCCACAAACCTTGCTATGAAGAAAGATAAGGACGGCGAATAAAAAAGTAAAGAGAAAAATGGCTTTGCTTTTACTTTGCGCTAAATTTGAAAAAATGTTATATACAAACACGTTCCCTTTCAAAGGGATGAACCGAGAAAAATGGCGTTGAAAAATTCATCTCGGATTTGTTCCCCGCAAACGCGGGGATGAGCCGGACAAGCAATTGTCCGGCTCTTTTTCTAATCTCCCCTTTCCCCCAATACCGAAAAAATCTCAAAGGCAAATCCCCCTGAATCCCCCTTTCTTAAAGGGGGACTTTTTACACCCATTATGATAGAAGCTTAAAAAACCCGACCCTAGCACACGAGCGCGTATACACAAAGGATTCTAATAATTCTCCACCAACCTAACCGCATCGCCATGAATAATCTTTATGGTTTACATATCTACCACAGACATACGTCAAGATACGTCGCAGCAGCTATTTTACTCAAAAAAAACGCCCCCTGGTTTCCCGGAAGGCGTTCATTCCTGCAATCTGTGACTTACTACTCTTTTTCGAGCGCCTTCTCAATCCGCTCACAGAGCGTCTTGAGCACCTTGATGCGGGCGTAGTTCTTGTCGTTGGCCTCGACCAGCGTCCAGGGGGCTATTTCAGTGCTGGTACGGTCAATCATATCACAGACCGCCCGTTCGTATTCATCCCATTTATCCCGGTTGCGCCAATCCTCATCAGTAATCTTGTAGCGCTTGAAACCGATCTTTTCCCGCTCCTTGAAGCGTTTTAACTGTTCTTCCTTGGTGATGGAAAGCCAGAATTTAACAACAACGGTTTTGTTCCTGACCATCTGCTCTTCAAAATCGTTTATTTCACCGTAGGCACGCATCCAGTCCTTCTGTTCGCAGTATCCCTCGACCCGCTCCACCAGAACGCGGCCATACCAGGTGCGGTCAAAGATCGCAAAGCGGCTTTTACGGGGGATATTGCGCCAGAAACGCCACATATACGGCTGGGCACGTTCTTCATCGGTCGGTGCGGCAACCGGAATGACCCGGTACTGACGGGCATCAAGTGCCTGGATGATGCGACGTATACTGCCACCTTTGCCGGCAGCGTCGTTCCCTTCAAAAGCCACGACAACCGACAGTTTTTTGAAGTCGGCGTGACGGGTCAGGAGGTTAAGCTTGCCCTGATATTTTTCCAGTTCACTTTCGTACTCGGCTTTTTTGAGCTTCTTCGACATGTCGAGCGTCTGCAGGATCAGAAGGTTATCGATAGCCGCCATGATCGGCGGGATGGGTTCACCGTGGTGTGGAGGCTCGGGAGCATCCAGGCGGAGGCGCATGGCAGCAAGGATGGCTTTGCCGATTGTCAGGTAGCGATAGCGTGGATCTGTCCCCTCGACAATTGTCCAGGGGGATTCGGCGGTGCTGGTCGAACGGAGCATCCGTTCGGATACTTTGCGGAATTTATCATATTGTTTATAGTGATCCCAGTCGGTGTCGGTAACCCGCCAGCTGGTTTTGGAATCTTTTTCAAGAAGTTTGAGGCGTTTTTTCTGTTCATCCTTCGACAGGTGCAACCAGAATTTCAGGACGAGCGCCCCCTCATCGCAGAGCATCTTTTCAAAACGGGTGATCCGCTCCAACTGCTGATCAAGCTCGGCATTCTTGATCTTGCCGTACACGTTTTCAACCAATGGCGCTGAATACCAGGTGCCGATAAAGACGCCTACCTTGCCTCGGGGGGGAAGCGCCCGCCAGTAGCGCCACATCTGTGGGCGCTCCTGTTCTTCATCGGTCAGTTCGCGCAGGGCGTGCGTTTCAATGTGGCGCGGGTCCATCCATTCGTTGAGATGGTTAATCGTCTCGCCCTTGCCCGCACAATCGACACCGGCGATCAGAATGATTACCGGAAATTTTTTCGACTGAAAAAGGTCAAGCTGGGCATCAAGCAACCCCTCGCGCAGTCCGGGGAGTTCCTGCTTCCAGACTTTCTTGCTGATTTTGTGACCAAGTTCGGCGGATTCAAACATGATACCCTCCCGGATGTACAGCCTGGACAATCTATATCTGCAAACCATAAACGACCGTTGATCCGCAGATTAACGCAGATAAAACCTATAGTTAAAAAAAAGACCGGCTCACCTTTTTGACTAATCCCGTATTAGTTCAAGTCCCTGATTTCTCTGCGAAAATCTGCGTTAATCTGCGGACAACTGCTTTTTGAGCACTATTTCCCGGCCAGCTCTTTCGAGCGGAGACAGGCCGCCTCGACCGCATCCATGACAGCGCCGCGAAAGCCCCTGTTTTCAAGGACGTGCAGCGCAGCAATGGTTGTTCCGCCGGGTGATGTCACCTTTTCCTTCAACAGAGCCGGATGTTCACCGCCCTCCACAACCATCCGTGCAGCACCAAGCACCGTCTGGGCAGCCAGTTGAGTCGCCACGTCACGCGGCAGGCCATTCTTGACCCCGGCATCGGAGAGAGCTTCAATGAAGATAAAAACGTAGGCTGGACCACTGCCGGAAAGGCCGGTGACGGCATCCATCAATTTCTCTTCGACAGAGACGGCAACCCCGTTCATGGCGAATATCTGGCGGGCAAGATCCAGATCGTCCGGCGAGGCTTTGCGACCGGAGCAGACGGCGGTCGCCCCGGCACCGACCAGAGCCGGGGTGTTGGGCATGGCGCGTACGACACGGCAGCCGGGAACCAGGCTCGCTTCTATCTTTGAAGTCGGTATTCCGGCCATGATTGAAATCACCAGATGGTCAGTGGTAACAACCGGCTCGATAAGGTCCAGAACACCTGCAGCGTGCTGCGGCTTGATCGCCAGAACAATGACCTCACCCCACTGTGCCGCTTCTGCTGCGTCGCCGACAACCTGCACATGCGGGAACTGTGCGGCAAGCTCATCCCGCCGCTTGGGGTTGATCTCCGCGATACACACCTCGATACCAACATCCTCACGCAACAGGCCACGCATGATCGCTTCAGCCATGTTGCCGCCACCAATAAAGGCTATTTTACGAACATTCAACATGTTTATTCCTCCACTTAATTAAATAGTTACACTGCTTCTGGTCACAAGGGCCACACCAACGCAAATGAGACAGATTCCGGCCCAGCGCATACCGCCGACATGTTCACCC
The DNA here is from genome assembly GCA_028681335.1 of Desulfuromonadaceae bacterium. Taxonomy (GTDB): domain Bacteria; phylum Desulfobacterota; class Desulfuromonadia; order Geobacterales; family Pseudopelobacteraceae; genus JACRCG01. The sequence continues at coordinate 139,203 of JAQUIT010000005.1, forward strand.
AGATACCACTGTGCCAGAAAAGCCACCACAAGATAACTGAGTGCCTGGAGTGGCAGGGCAACGGAAAGGTCCTCCCAGGAGAGCACCGCCAGCCAGAGGCCGAAATAGACCGCCTGCAACGCGGTACCAATGATGAGACGCCAGTTGCTCAAGGCTTTGAAGACGGTGTCGACGATCTGGCGCAGATTCATCGCCGAAAGATCACCCGCCCCTTTCATACCCTGAGTGAGAAAGATGTCACCGACCGCCCCGGCGGTTATGGCTATCAGCATGACGATCAGCGTCTTTAGCATTTCACCTCTCCACGGTAGTTGTGCAGCTCGATCTGCAGCTCTTTCAGGCGTTCCCTGACGGCGGGGCTGACAATGGCGGCAAGCTCCTCCTGATGGCGATAATCCGGCATGCGGCGACTGATTTCGGCATCCGGCAGCATCCCGGGGTGAAAATAGATCTCTGTAAGGCCATCCCTGATCCCGTCCAGGATGTTGAGAACATATGCCTCAGTCATCCGCCCCGAATTAAGCACCCCTTTGACCTCCGCAGCGTAGCGCATCCCGATCCGGTCAAGCTCCGGCCTGGCATGCTCAACCAGTGAAGTAAAAATCCGGTTTTCCACTATTTTACCGAATTTACGCCGGCCGTCAAAGCGCAGGTTTTCGGCAAGTCGCTCCTGCGGCAGACGTATGGAACTGATCCCATAGCGCGGCATCAGTTCAGCCAGAATCCTGAATATCGTCGGATGCAGATGCATGTTCAGGTGGCCGTCAATGTGCGAAAGCGCGATACCGGCATCGAGCACTTTTTTAATTTGCGCCTCTACCTCCCGCTTCAGCTGGCAGTACAGCCCCCGGTCTAAAAAGTAGCGGAAACCGGCCCGTACCGGGTTAGCGGAGAAATTGCCGGCAGCATCCACCAGCGCGGGTATTTCAGCAGGAGGCAACACGCTGCGTCCCTGCACAAGGGTAAGATGGAGCCCGACCTGGAGGGCGGGATTACGCCGCGATATTTTGACGGCCTCGACAAATGCCGCCGCGCCGGGCATGATGGAAGCGACCGTCAGGAGTCCACTCTTCCACCCCTGTTCAACCGCCCGGTTGACGCCGCTGGAAAGGCCGAAGTCATCGGCGGTAATAATCAGTTGTTTCATTGACACTCCGAACCGGATTTTTTCCTTTTCCGCATATACTCCAGGTACTGCTTCCCTTCCTTGAGCAACTTGCGGCGCTCGTCACCGTCGATGATCATCCGACCGATGCTGCGGGCAATGTATTTAGGCCGGAAATAGAATTTATTATAGAACTCTTCCACCGAGTTGAATATTTCGCTGCTGGACAGGTCAGGATAACTGATGACGCACTTCTGGTGGCCGCTGCCATCGAGAAAGCTATCCGACGAGATCCACCCCTCCTGTTTGCAGAGTGTGTAGAATTCGGTGCCCGGATAGGGTGACGCAAGCGAGGCCTGGATCGAATTGAGATCCAGCTGTTTGGCAAAATCAATCGTCTGGCGGATGGTCTCCCTTGTTTCCCCCGGCAACCCCATGATGAATGCACCGTGGATTGACAACCCCAGCTTTTTGCAATCTTTGGCAAATTGCACCGCCTGGGCGACCGTCACCCCCTTCTTGATATTTTTCAGAATCTGGTCATTGCCGCTTTCAAAGCCGACCACCACATGGCGTAGCCCCGCCTCACGGAGCGTTTTCAGCGTCTCATAGTCGGTGTTGGCCCGGGCATTTATCGTCCAGGAGATGCCGAGCGGCTTGAGCAGGCCGGCAATTTCACGGGCATGACGCCGGTCAGCGGTAAAGGTGTCGTCGTCGAAAGAGAGCTCGCGCATTTCGGGAATATTGTCCACGATCCACTTGACCTCCTCATACACATTCTGTGGAGATCGTACCCGCATGGTCCTCCCGGAAAAGGTCTGGGGCCAGAGACAGTAGATGCAGTGGGACGGGCAACCGCGACTGGAATAGATCGAGACGTATGGATTCTTGAAATGCGGTATGACGTACTCGGCGATGGGGAGATCCCGCTTGTAGATCGGTGCTACAAAGGGAAGTGCATCCAGATCCGTTATCGGAGGACGGTCCGGGTTGTGGACGACCTTACCCTCCTTGATGAAACTGATACCGTCCACCCGGCTCTGTTCGCGCCCCTCACAGAGCTCCTTGACCGAATAATCGAACTCGCCGCGACAGACAATATCGATAACTCCGCCACCTGCACGGAGCGACTCTTCCGGCAGTACAGAGACGTGCGGGCCGGTCAGCACCGTGACGATACCCGGCGTGGCCTCCTTGATACGGCGTGCCGTCTCAATATCGATCAAGAGCGTCGGCGTAGAGGTGTACATCACGACCATGTCAAATTCACCGGCAATGGCGATGCAGTCATCAAGATCTAATTTCTGCACCGGAGCATCCACGACACGGCTCCCTGCGATCATGCCGGCAGGAAAGCAGAGCCACGTCGGATACCAGAACGAGGTCACTTCACGGGAAGCCTGATAACGTGCTCCGGCACCACCATCAAAGTCCTCAAACGTCGGAGGGTTCAGAAAAAGCGGTTTCATTACAACTCCTTGCCAATGTATGGAGCAAACGAATAGCAGGTATAGCGGCGTAAAGTCAAGATGTACAAGGCTTGTGACACAAAAAACGGGGCTCCGAATGGGAGACCCCGTGTGAATGAATCGAGTAGGCTCTGCAGTATTATTTTTTAGGAATCTTGGCGATAATCATATCCTTAACCTGTTCATAGACATTTCCCGGCAGGATCTTTCTGGACTTCAACTGCGCTTTATTGGCGTACGGACGCCCGGCAATAATTTTGGCGGCGTAGGCATCACCAATCCCGGGGACCGCCTTCAGTTCAGCTTCAGTTGCCGTATTGATATCGAGAATCTTGCCCTTGGTGGCAACCTTGGCATCGGCAGCTTTCCCTTTGGCATCCTGCTTTACGGCCGTTGTGGAAGTTTTGACATCTGCTTTAGCACCCTCTTTGACGACCTTTGCGGCCCCTTTCAGACCCAGCGCAGGGGCGCTGGCGTCGGCAGCAAAGCCCGAAGCGGCGGAGAACAGCAGCGAGACAACAATTAAAACCAGTTTGGCAAAAGACTTCATTGGTACACCTCCGTAGGAAATTGGAACGATCAGTGCTGTTTATAGCTGCGGTCGCCAAAATTGCAAGAAATTATTTTCCTTGATCTTCCGATTATGGTAGTTGTGTACATGCTTTCATGGGCCCTGGTGCCATTAATGACAGTCACAACCTACCAGATCAAAGGAGAAGAACCCGATGAGCCACAAGAAACCTGAATTAACGTTCAAATATGTATTCAATTACGGCTACAACCCCACCTATGTGAACGGTGCCCAGGGCGGTTTTTCCCCGCGTGGAGAAATGGTAATAAACTTCTACCTCGAGCGGCAACCACTGCCGGAATCGATTTCTCATGAGATAACCGCTGAAGGCGCAATCGGCCGCGAAACCGGTGTAGAGCCTAAGGACCTGGCAGGCAGCATGGTTCGCTTCATTGATACCGGCGTCGTCATGAGTTATGAAAATGCCAAGGTATTTCACGCCTGGATGGGCGACAAACTCCGTGAAATCGAAGAAATGCATCAGGCACGTGCAGCATTTGAACAATCACAGGCCGGTGGCCAGGCTTGACAGAACGGCTGTGAATCCAATGAGCACGATAATTGGACGATGTACTCTCTGTATAGTGAGCGCAGCCTTGGTCGCGCTCACTATACTCTGCCTTGTACATCAGGCGGCGGCATTCCCGCTCCCGGAGCGGCTGGAGTTTAAACTTTCCTATTCAGGAATTACCGCCGGTCGCGCCGTCCAGGAAGTCAAACAGGCCACTAATGGAATCCATGTCGTTTCCACGGCAAAGTCAGCTGATTGGCTGCGCTTCTTTTTCCCGGTTGACGACCGGATTGAATCACACCTGACGTTAGGCACGCCCCCCCAGTACCTCGGTTACCCCTTCCTCTACACGGAACGAAAAAGTGAAGGCAGGTCGAGAACCGACCGAGAAACAAGTTTTGATCACACCAAACTTGAAGCGACGACCACCGACCATCGCAACAAGGGTGTGAAGAAACAACCGATCACCACACGCACGTATGACACCCTCTCCAGCTTTTACTACTTCCGCACGGTTCCGCTGCAGGTTGGCACGTCATATTTCATAGAGATCTTTGACGGTAAAAAGCTCTGGAACACCGAGGTAAAGGTACTGCGACGGGAAGAGCTTGTCACCTCACTGGGACGCTTTAACACAATAGTGATCCACCCACTGTTAAAATTTGAGGGAATCTTTGCCAGGACCGGCGACATGTTTATCTGGCTGACGGACGACGAGCGCCGTATACCGGTACAGATGAAGTCAAAGGTTGTAGTGGGAAGCATAACCGCGACGCTGACGGGTGGAAGTTACTGGCCTGCCGGTAAATAAACTGCAGGTAAGCACTTTTTTCCTCCTTCAGATGGCACTCAAGATACTATAGCAACTTCGTTAAGTTTGATCCAGGAGCCCGCTTATGATTATATTCCAATGGCGAGCAAAACGTGCACATGTCTCCTGAAATCCTCCTGCCACTACTCTTCGGAGCTGCCTTTGTTGCCGGCCTGATTGACTCCATCGCCGGGGGCGGCGGACTGATCACCGTCCCGGTATTAATGGGCATCGGCCTCCCCCCCCAAATTGCGCTCGGCACCAATAAACTCCAGGCATCCTTCGGCTCCGGCAGCGCCATGCTGCATTTTGTACGCGCAGGCACCGTAAAATTACGTGACTGCTGGGCCGGGATTATCTGGACAGCCCTTGGAGCGGCGCTTGGTGTCTGGGCGGTACAACTGCTGGACGCAACCATACTCAGACAACTCATCCCCTGGCTGCTGGCAGCCATCGCGGCTTATACCTTTCTTTCACCCCGCCTGGGAGCGGAGGACTCTCATGCCAGAATGAAACCCGCCCTCTTCTACCTGCTCTGCGGACTTTCAATAGGCTTTTATGACGGTTTTTTCGGTCCCGGAACCGGCTCGTTCTGGACGATGGCGCTGATGATGATGCTTGGCTATTCGATGCTGAGGGCAACAGCCACCACAAAAGTCATGAATTTTACCAGCAACTTTGTGGCGTTGATCTTCTTTATTTCGGTTGGGCAGGTGCGTTTTATCGAGGGGATTGTAATGGGGTGCGGACAGTTTTTAGGGGCCAGAGTCGGCTCAAAACTGGTCATCAAGCGTGGTACCGCCTTTATCAGGCCGGTATTCATAACGATGGTACTGGTGTTGGTCGGGCGACTGATCTATCTAAACTTCAGGTAGTACCGGACAGATACTCCCCCAGCACACCGCGCGAATGCTCGTCGTCATGACAGTGAGTACAAAGATTCTCCCAGTTTGAACCGTCAGGCGGGTTGTTGTGATGATTGCCATCCTTGTGGTGAACCGTCAACAAATTGATGCTGGCAGCGTCAAATTCACGTCCGCATTTGGCACAGACCGGACCGTGGATTTTGAGCGATTTCGTCCGGTAGTTGGCATTACCATCAACCTCGCCACGCATCCTCTTGAGGATGGCAGCAGCCTCAGCGGCGCTTGGCAGGGGTACTGTTCGTGGACCTCGTGATCTCAATTTCTGCTCCCCGATGGCAGGTCTCTTTCAACGTGCGGGCCGTGGCCCGTGCTAATGACCGACATCGTTCTATCTCACCAATTTAAATCGATTCACCATCTGCTGAAGCTCCTGAGCGGTGCTGGCGAGCTCCGATGCAGCCTGTTCCGTTCTGTGAGCACCGCCGGCGGCGCCATGAATAACCTCTGAAATACTACGCATACTCTCGGTGATACTGTGGCTGGTTGCCGACTGCTCTTCCGCAGCCGTTGCGACCTGGGAGACATGATCAATCAGCGGAATGATGTGTTCCTTGATGGTGCCAATAGCCTGGCTGGAGAGCTGTGCATCTTTTGCCCCGTTCCTGACAGTGGTGGCACTCTGCTCCATCGAACCGACCACGTTTTTGACGTCTCCCTGCAGGGATGCAATGATCGACTGAATCTCGCGAGTAGCTGAAGTGGTTCGCTCGGCGAGGTTGCGCACTTCATCAGCTACAACGGCAAAGCCGCGCCCCTGGTCACCGGCTCTGGCAGCCTCGATTGCGGCGTTGAGGGCCAACAGATTGGTCTGGTCGGCAATATCACCAATGGCCACAACAATGTCACCGATCCTGTCGGAGTTTGTACCAAGGGCCTTGACCGCCTCCATGGTGCCAATCACCGTCCGTTCGATTTCACCCATCATGGTGGTCATGCCGGAAATAGTTTCTTCACCTCTTCTGGTTGCGTTGTTGGTCCCAGACGCCTTTTCCGCCATCTCCTGGCAGCTGTGCGATATGCTTGCACTGACGGAGGCCATTTCGTCCACCGCCGTGCTGATGGCCGCTGATTGCCCGGAGGCGTTCTCGGTTCCGTCAGCAATCTGGGACGAGGTCGTACTCAAGAGTTCGGACGCAGAGGTCAGATGAGCCGCAGTTCCCTGCATTCCACTGATCATGCTCCGCATTGAACCTTGCAACTCTTTCATGGCGACGAGCATCCTGCTGAATTCGTTCTTGCGCAGAATGGTGATTGCTTCGCTGAGATCTCCGCCAGCCATGGTCTGAAGATACGCTATGGCCCTTTGTATCGGCCGGTTTATCGACCAGATGTTAGCCCAGCCGAAAAGGGCTCCCATTACAATAAAAAAAACCGTTGAACCATACTTGATCAACGGCGACTCGAATTGTGCGGTAAAACCGGCTGCAAGGATGCAGAGGCTGTAGCAGAAACAGAGCACGCTCAGGCGGAATTTGATGGAGAAATTCAGATAATAGTTCCAAAGTGCATTCATTGAGGACTCACCTTCCAATACAGTTTTTTATACTGAAGTACATAATTAATACTCATATATTTGTCTTAGTTATACTATTTATTAGTACTATATTACACAACCGATACTGTCAAGAATATAGCCGCTTCTCAAAAAAACCGTTCCACCACATGCACCGTCATCACGACAATCCCCGGCACTACAGCTATCCGGGCTTGCGGCTATCTGCCACCATCTTGTCCACCAGCACCCAATTGCGCTTATAGTCCAGCGGAGTCTCGCCGGATTTTCGCAGATGCGCACTGATACATTTGTTTATACGTTCCTGATCCGTTTTAAGGATATGAATAAAACGGAATCCGCAACGCAGCTGATTATCCACCGGCTGTTCCCAGACCGTTTCCGCCAGGGCGCAGAGCGGCAATTCGTCGTCAATTGCAACAAAGAACATGGAGAGCGGCGTTGGCCTGTTTTCCACATCAAGCGTAAGTCCGATCCCGCCGGCACTGAGATTTACTTCGGCGTCTTGCATGACAAGCTTGGGGAGTGACCTGTTGCTGCGCATATACTCATTTACCCGCGTCCACTCCTTTTTGAAAGAGGCGAGCGAGTAGTTGCCGCGCAGGTGGAATAGTTGCGTAGTAATATCGATACGCGGGATAGTACGCCGTTGGAACAGCTCGAGCGCACCGTGCATGCGAAATTTAAAAATATTGCCGGCAACGATGCCAACCAGGTCGGCCAACACCTGAATACCGTTCCCCAGAGCCTCAGTGGTCAGCTTGTAGGTTGCTACTCCGGCTTCAGCGTCATGCGTATTTCCGCTGTGGCCGATCATCAATTCAAGGGAGTCTATGCCGCTCGATGTGACTATGCCACTCAGCGACTCATATATTTCGCTGTTCCGCTCCACAGACATATTGACAAGATAGACCTTCTGCCTCAGACAGAAATAGCGGCTGTAATCGCTGTTATGAGAATGTTTTGTCATCGTAGCGACCTGTAATGCATAATGTGATCACGTAACAGCGCAGCGCCAGGCACCCGCAGACATTGAAATCGGAGAATGATAGCTTATTACTGTTACAAACACCAGACAAGCGACATGTATAGACCTAATTGATTATCGACAAGCGAGGACAGACCTTTTCCGGTTTATCAGGCCAGGGTATATGCTCACCCGTTCAGCAGTTTCACCGTCGCCCGGCCATCGGCGTAATAGTCAATGATATTAAGACAGCCGTAATTTTGCTCGATGTTGAACATCCCTGCCAGCGGTGCGCCGATGGCGTTCAACAGCACGATGCGGTTGACGCCGCCATGCCCGACCACCAGCACTTCCTGCCCTTTGTGCCGCGCCACAACCTCATCGATGACCGGCATGACCCGAGCTTCCACATCCAGCAGGTTTTCTCCCTGCGGCACCCGGTAGTTAACCAAATCGTCCAGACGCGCCTGCCAACCGTCCGGCCAGGTGGCGCGGATCTCCTGCCAGGTCAACCCTTCCCAGACTCCGATATTGAGTTCCCGCAGTTCGCGTCGTGCGGTCGGCTCAATGCCGAAAGCACCACAGATGATGCCGGCTCCGGTCGTGCAGCGGGTCAGATCACTTGTGTAGCAGGCCGCTATCTTGGTATCACCCAGACGCTCTTTTAAAAGATGATACTGTTCAACACCGTAATCAGTGAGGGCAACATCGGTCTGGCCATTGTAACGGGGCTGGTCAAAACCGGCCACCTGACCGTGACGGATAAGATAGATGCGTGTGTGTGGTGTCATGCTCATTCTCCGGAACTAACCTGCCAATAGTGTTATTACTGGTGTCACAAGCTGATAAGCGGTAGCACTGAAATAACGATCAGCACCGTGATCTCATTGAGCTCGCTGATGCAGCCGATCGTATCACCGGTCAGCCCTCCCAGCTTGCGCTGGAAAAATGTACGGCCGGCAATAACAACTATGCAGACGGCAGCCATGACAACGATACCCTTGAGACCCAGCAGATAAAAACAGGCTGATGAAGTAGTAGCAAAAGCAAGAAAGAGCGGCGTCCAGCCGGCACCCTGTGTAAAAACAGCCCCAAGTCCATCCTGCCGCGCATGACGGGCACCGGTCAGAGTCAGCACCTGACCGAAACGGGCGAGAGCGGGAAAGAGCAGTACAGCCTGCCATTTGAGTTCAGACGGCACCGCAACCAGCGCCTGCCATTTGAGCAGAATCCCCAGCACCAGCCCGACCGCACCAACCGCACCGACCTGTGAATCCTTCATGACCGCCAGAAAACGCTCCCGGCTACCGCGAGCCGCCAGCCCGTCGCAGACATCGGCAAGACCGTCCAGATGCAGGGCACCGGTGATCAGGGCAAGCAGGGTTATCAGCAGGGCATCGCAGAGCGGCCTGGCTACCCAGAAGAAGAGGAGCCGATCGGCCAACAGCAGCACTCCCCCGAGAGCAAAGCCGGCAACAGGAAAAAATGCCGTGGAACGTCCGAGGTCTTCCTTTTCGCACTGAAAGCGGAATGGCAATGGGATGATGGTCAGAAATTGGAAGGCTATGAGAAGTAGACGCATGACACATCAATTACCACAAGGGGGAGAGCCGGAACAGTAAAAAGTGGCGGTAAAGATCATCACAGCGCAACAGCCCGCTGCAGCCGCGCAACGCACTCAGCCTCAACACTCTCTACCACGAGCGACTGCCCGGCTTGGGCAGCGTTGCAGAGCGCACGGAAGGCCTCCTTGAGGAGGGCATTGACAGCACTCCCGGGGTACACAGCCGCTGCGGAGGGCTCTTGTCGCAGACGGCCCAAGGCGGCAAAATACGCTGAGGTCAAGCGCCCCATTGCCGTGCAGACGTGTCCCACGCGCTCGTCGCGGAAGCGGTAGCGTGCCTCGAACGGGAGTCGTTCCTCTAGCAGCAGCCTCCCCTCACCCCCGAAACGCTCCCAGGCCGCCGAACCGTACAGCACGATCTGGTTATGATAAAGGAGGTTGGCGGTCAGTTCATGCCGGTCGAGCAGTCCCAGCTCTTCAAGAAAGTCGTAGTTCTCTTGCAGCTCGGCCATGGTCGAATCAGGCTCGAACATGATGAAGCCGAGATGCAGCTCTATCCCGCTGTTCTGGACGGCTCGCACCACGCGCCGGATCTGCTCGGTACTGATGCGTTTGCCGATCCGTCGCAGCACCGAATCACACCCGGATTCAATACCAAGAAAGAGAGAGGTCGCACCACATTCGGCCAGAGTCGCCAGCAACCTGTCAGTAATGCCGTCCACCCGTGTTTCAAAGCCGAACGGCAAACCGAAGCGCTGCGCCATCTCTCCGATCTCGCGGGCCCGTCCCCGCTCGCCATCACCCTGGCCGATGAAGGTCGGATCAATGAAGTAGAGGCTCTCTACGTTACGCCGTGCAAGGCGGGTTTCCAGCTCACGCTCCAGCGAGACCAGATCCCGGACACGGCGGCGACTGCAGCCGTAGTAGCGGTGTATAAAGCAGAAACTGCACGCACCATAGCAGCCTCTGCTGGCGGCAACATTCAGGCTCGTGTAAGCGCAGTTTGCACCCACGTCATCCGGAGCCGGCAGCAGGGATAAATCGGCGATCAGCGGGCGCGCTACGTACGACCCGCCACGCAGGTGGACTCCGGGCAGCGCCGCCACGGCACGCCGCTTCGTGAAGAGCGGCAGCAATTCCGACAGCGTATCCTCAAACTCCCCGACCAGAACGAAGTCAAGCGGTGGAGCGAACAGCTGGAGACGCGCGGAGGCGAGTGTTGGAAAGAGGCCGAAGGCTCCCAGGGCTGCCTTGCTGTTGCGGCTCAGCAGTTCAAGTACGCTGCGCACAAACTCTTCATACCCCCACGAATAGACCCAATGAAACAGGACAATATCGCCATCCTCGGCGAGGATTGCTTCGGCCGTTGCAGCCTCATCCCAATGATCGGCAGTAAAATCCATGTAAGCGGTTTCCCACCCGGCCCGGCGGGCGACCGCCAGGGCATAGCCACTGTTCAGGCTGGCCGATAGCGGAGCATTGGCCACGTCGTTGTAATGTTCTGCCGTCAGGGGACGGGGGTTTTCAACAATAACAATTTTCATAGAAGTGGTTATCCGAAATCCAGAGCTAACTCTTTATCACGCTCTTTTGATGATTGGCGTCAAGCTTCAGGCGATTACTTCTCCTGTTTAATTCTCCAAAACTCTCTGATAGAATTACACCAGATCTGTTATCTGATCTGGCCGGCTCACATTTCTATATTTTTTCATCAGGGGGATAATCCCATGCGCACTTTCACCAGCTACTGTCTCCTTTTAACAATCGCCATGTCCCTTGGCGCCTGTGCCGCCAAGCGCCCCGTCCTCTATCCCAACGCTCATCTGAAGGAGATCGGCCAGGCAAAGGCGAACCAGGAAATCGACGACTGCATCCGCATAGCCAATGAGTATCAAGCAGGTGGTGACAGGTCCAAAGAGATAGCAAAAAACACCGGCAAAGCAGGCATTGTCGGAGCAGCAACCGGGGCCGTAATTGGTGCCATCACCGGCGATTTTGGCAGGGCAGCAGCAATCGGCGGCGCCGGTGCCGCCACGGCAACAATGGGTAGCGGCATCATGCGTTCTGACGAGCCTGATCCTGTTTTTAAACAGTTTGTCGAGCAATGCCTGCGTGAGAAAGGGTTGCAACCGCTTGGATGGCGGTGACATGCCCTTTCCACGTCTGGCCTGATATCAGAATGCATTCACCGGTTTGTTCATCTGCTCACCGAACTTTGAGAAAAAGGTAATCGACTTACTGTTCTGTCAAAACAGACCTATCCACTCTCCTGCCCCACAGTCGCTGTCCCCAGCCTTTTATCCATTAAACCACAAATATGGGGGGGTGGACATGGCAGACAATTTCTGTTAGCCTTCATCTTTCTGATACCCTCCGCACTATTCTTCCGCCACCAAATCCCCAACCAAGAGCTAAGAACTCGACCGAGGAGATGCCTATCATTACCGACTTCAATCCACCCAATCGACATTCCAGACACCGTTCATGGCCACTACTGATTCTGCTGTTTGTCACCTGCATTACCGGCGCAGGCATTATATTCGCAACAATGGGCGAAAGCCGCCAACCCGATCAGAACCAGACGCCTCCCCCAAAAGACACCATCGCAGCCGCCAACGCCGAAAAAATAAAAACAATCAGAGGAACCATACAGACCGGAGACACGATTTCATCACTGTTTCAGGGGCTGTTCAACACAAAAGACATAAAAGAGTTGGCCAGTCAATGCCGCGGTGTTTATCCGCTTAACAGAATTTCAATCGGCCAGCCATACAACCTGACATTGAAGGGAGGCGCTTTCAAGCGCTTCGCCTACGACATCGATGACAAAGATCAGCTGATCATATGTCGTGATGAAGACACCTTTTCCGTCTCACGAAAACCAATCGACTATACGATCGAACAGGTTACAATAAAGGGCAATGTTCAATCCAGCCTGTCCCAAGCGGTAGTAGACATCGGTGAAAGTGAAGGACTCGCCTTCCAACTGGCAGATATTTTTGCCTGGGACATCGATTTTTTCCATGACATCCAGACCGGAGACTCTTTTGAGATGGTTGTTGAAAAACGCTACCGGGAGGGTAAGCCGGCGGGCAACGGTCGTTTACTGGCAGCACGCTTCACAGTCCAGGACCAGCCTCACCAGGCATTCTATTTCAAAGACGGCAGCCGCCCACCTGATTATTATAACCAGAAAGGCTACAGCTTGCGCAAAGCCTTTCTGAAAGCCCCGCTTTCCTTTAGACGAATTTCCTCCGGTTTCAACATGCGGCGGCGCCACCCCATAACAAAACGTATCAAGGCACATCCGGCAATAGACTACGCAGCACCACGGGGAACACCAATCCACAGTGTTGGCGACGGCACGGTCACCTTTGCCGCCAACAAACGCTACAATGGCAAATGCGTAAAGATTCGCCATCGAAACGGTTGGGCAACAATGTACAATCACATGAGTCGCTTTGGCAAGAGCATCCGGGCGGGGAGAAAAGTCAGACAGGGTGAGTTGATCGGCTACGTCGGCAGCACCGGTTTATCTACCGGACCGCACCTTGACTTCCGCATGTACAAAAACGGCAAAGCGGTGAATCCCTTGAAAATGAAAGCGCCTCCCGCCAGACCGGTCTCAAGAGCCAACATGGCGATCTTCAGAACAATAGTAGCTGACCGGGTTGCGTCTATGGAAAATCTTCCGCGGCAACAACTATCCAGGGCAGCAGAGGCATCCACCCTGCTTGTGGCAGACAGTCGTAACGCAGAAGCGTTTGATATGATGTAAAACAGAATGAAGCGGAAAGGCCCTGCAGAGCTTCGGACAGAATGATGAGACCAGCTCATAGACGATACAGAGGCACTTCCGTTTGTGTTCGGCATCAAACCACAAACGGAAGTGCCATGCGGAAACCTTTGTCAGTCAGATTACTGTTTAAGTCGTTTTGGTGTATCACCCAGACCGATCAATGGTATGGCCCCACCACCTGTTACCTGAGGTAGTATCCCGTTCCACTTTTCGATGGCTTTCATGTTTGCTTCAATCTTACGCAGCTCTATCAAGTCGGTCGAAATATTTGCCCGCTGCAACCTGAGCGACTCTGCTTCCGCCCTGGCTGCTGTGATCTTTTGTTCTGCCTCGATCTTTATCCTGTCGAGGTCTCTTTTTGCCTTCAACGCCAGCTGTTCTGCCGTCTGCTTTGATTCGATAGCCTCGGTAAAGACCTTCGAAAAACTGAACGTCATAATGGAAAAAGCGTCCACGGCAATATTGTTTGCGATCAGCCTCTCCGCCAGAGCCTGTCTCATCGCCTCACCCACAATCGCCCGCTTGGTTATAAGCTCCTCTGCGGTGTATTTGGCAGTTACAGCCTTTACGACCTCCTGGATGGCGGGGTCAATAATGCGCTCCCCGAAATGAACCCCGATGTTCTGGTAGACAACATTTGCCTTGTCGGGAACAACGTGGTAATTCAGCGCCACCCGGGTGCTGATATCCTGCAGATCCGCAGAGGCTGCCGCTGCATCCATCTCAACTTTTTGCATCCTGACATCCATGATTGCGACCTTCTGCATCACAGGTATCAGAAGGTGCAGACCTTCCGGCATAACCTCTTTTTGCACGGCGCCAAAATCAAGAACAACCCCCCTCTGACCCGCACCGACCTGCACCCATGGCCTGAAGAAAATTAATACAAAAATTGCAATTCCTGCAATTATAATCAACTTTGTCGGGACGTTTTTTATTACAGATTCAAGAGTCTCTTTTGCCTTGTCAGCATTATTCTGGTTCATTCTTGTCTCCCCATCTTTTTATTTTTTAAAAAATGATACCCAGCTTTGTGCTGCCCGTTTATATCTCAACTCCTCTCTGTTTTTAAATGAGCACAGCTTGTCCAAGGTGCCACCCAACGCATGCAGCAAAGATATTCCACCCCCTGCCACAGCCACTTTTTACTGTAATTTCGACTATTTCGACTACCGGACACCTTACTCTTGCATGGCTGGCCACATCAGTCAACCATTGAGTTTTTTAGAAAATGTGGAAAAGAGATCAAAATAGATCCGTCAGGAGAGGCTCTTCTGGCCTATAGAATCTCTACTAAGGAGGACGGTGAAGCGAACGGGGAGGCACTTCTAATCAGAGGATTCAGCCACTCTCCCGTCAGCGATCAAAGTGCTTGAAGCCGCAGCGGAAGAGCGTACTAGCAGGGTCAATCCACCAGCAATAACCCGACATACTGCACGAAATCATCACTGTTCCTCAGCGGTGTAACCGGGATGCCGCAGCTTTCCGCAAGGGCAAAGACATCGCAACCGCACGACTCCAGTGACGGACGCCGCTTTTCCGGAAAACGGCACCGGATATCATCGCAACTATCACACCAGCAGCAGGGGCCACCACTGAAAACCAGCGCCTTCTTGAACCCGCCCAGAAAAGCTTCCTTCTCCAGCCCGAGCAGCTTCTCCTGAAAATCCCGCAGCGGTGGTTGTCCGACGACCAGCAGCGCCCGAGAATAGCAACCGATCAGCTCCTCGAACCCGGCCTGATCCATGGCATGCGGGGGACAACTCCACCGTTTGCCGTACTGAGAGCAGCCGTACGAGCACTTGGCCCGAACCCACGCCTCGCTTCGAATGCGGGACGGGTCAAATTCAACCGCTGCGAAAAAGCCGTTATCAAGGGCATGGTTCTTCAGGGCGAACAGTGACGCAGCAGGTTGATAGGGAACGGTGCGGGTGGCGACAAGTGCGGATGAGCTGGATGGCAATTCAATAAGCGAATGGTGGGGAAAGCCTGCCTTTACCAGAAGTGTGGCGGTTTCAACGGTCGAATAACTGCGTCCGTTATAGGTATTGACAAGCATGTGCAGGTCGTACAAGGCACCAAAGCTGTTGACATCACGGTAGAAGTCATGGACGACAAACAGTCCATCGTCCGCGAGCATCTCCCCGGCCTGTTCCAACAGGGTGCGGTTTTCGTCCGGACTGTAGCAGTGGCAGAGATTGGAGAACAGCAGCAGATCTACCATTCCACGGTGTTGAGCAACAAGAGTGGCCAGCTCCTGCCGTTCCAGAATGTTGCACGGGTGAAAGCTGAGGTTATGCGGGAGAGGGCTGGTTGCTGCTTGTGCGCAGACGTCCGGCAGATCACAGGCAATTCCCCGCCACCCCGGATGCCGCGCCAGGAATTCACGCAGATAGGCCCCCTCACCCGCCCCGATGTCGATGATCGTGCCCTGTTCGGGCAGCCCGGTCAGCACATCCCATAGCTCGCGGGAGCGGATCTGCGCCGCCTCGCTCATCGCCTGCTGGAAGAGCCGCAGCCGCTCGCGGTAGTCAGCATCTGACTGCTCCCGGAGCTGTGCCCCCTGCCCTTCGCGCATTACTTCGCCCAGTCGCCCCCAGTTTTTCATCAGGGTTGGCTCGAACTCCAACACCATGCGCTGGCTGGTGGGACTCGTCCGGCTCAGGAAGCTCCTGCTGAAACGGGAAAGGAAGAGCCTGCCCTCATACTCCTCCAGCAGCCCCACATTCACCAGTGTTTCGATGAAACGCCACCCCTCTTCCGGCTGGAGAGCTAGCCCGGCCAGCAGTTCCGCCACGGAGCAATCGGCTTCATCCAGCCGGTCGATAATACCGCTGTTCACCGCCTCGCTCATGACGCAGAACATGCGGTAACCGCCGGTCAGCTCGCAGAAGGTGCGGTATGAATTGTCCGAGGGAAGGATTCTCAAAGCATCATCTCAAATTTTGTCGCCCTTCAGATCGCAGGCAAACAGCTTCCCCGCCCCGCGCGAGGCGCAGAAATCGCCGCACATGGTACAGGTCGCTTCGTCTTCAGGAACCCTGCTGGCCCTGATGGCCTTGGCATCCTCAGGGTAGAGCGCCAGCTCAAACTGTTTCTCCCAGTTCAGATCTCGGCGGGCCTTGGACATCTCCTTGTCCCGCTGGCGCCCTTTTTCCGGGTATTTGTTCATGTCGCCAATGTAGGCGGCGATCTTGGCGGTCTTGACCCCGGTGCGCACATCCTCCTCGTTCGGGAGCGCCAGATGTTCGGCCGGGGTGATGTAGCAGATCAGGTCGGCACCGAAGCGGCTCGACTGGGCCGCGCCGATCGCGGCGGTGATGTGGTCGAATCCGGGCGCCACGTCGGTGGCGATCGGGCCGAGCATGTAGTACGGCGCGCCGCCGCTCATCCGTTTTTGCAGCTGGATATTCCCCTCGATCTCGTCCAGCGGCACGTGTCCCGGCCCTTCCACCAGCATCTGACATCCCATGTCGCGACCGATCTCCGCCAGCTCGCAGTTGAAGATCAGCTCCTGGATCTGGGCCCGGTCGGAGGAATCATGGATCGCCCCGGCCCGCAGGCCGTTGCCGAGGGAGAGAACGGTGTCGTATTTTTTCAGGATTGACGCAACCCGGTCGAACTTCTCGTAGAGCGGGTTTTCGCGGTTATTTGCGATCATCCACGCCACCATCGAGACGCCTCCCTTGGAGACCAGCCCGCCGTAACGGTACCCCTGCTTGCGCAACCGCTCGATCGTGCAGAGATTAATGCCGCAGTGCACCGCCATGAAGGCCATACCATCATCACACTGCCGCTCGATAATATCGAAGAGCATCTCTTCATCCAGCTTGTTAGGATCGCCGTATTTACGGGCAGCTTCGCAGAAAGCCTGGTAGAGCGGCACATTGCCGACCGGCAGGTCGACAGCAGCGATCACTTCACGGCGAACGCGGTCGAGATCACCCCCCACGGAGAGTTCCATCAGCGTATCAGCACCCGACTCCTGTGCTGCCAGCGCCTTCCTGACTTCGGCTTCGTAGTCGATGATGTCTGATGAGGTGCCGATGGAGGCGTTGACCTTGGTGGAGAGCCCTTTACCGATACCGGCAACGCGGGATGGCTTGCGGTTGTGGTTCCAGGGGATAACGATTTTCCCTTCGGCCACCATCTTACGGATGTACTCTACCTCAAGCTGCTCATTAACGGCGACGCTCTGCATCTGGGGGGTGATTATGCCCTGGCGGGCGAATTCGATCTGAGTCGACATTTGTTCAATCCTTTTTTGTTTTGTGACCGGGACAGGTGGTGCTGCCCACTCTTATTTTGTTACGCCTGCCTGTTCGAAGGTGGCCATCTCCTTCATGATCTTCACGCCGGCATCGATCAGTCCCATCGCGAGAGCCGCACCGGTCCCTTCACCCAGACGGAAGTTGAGGTCAAGAATCGGTTCTGCACCGATCCGCTCCAGCATGAAGCTATGGCCTATTTCAACCGACTCATGGGCGGCAAAGATGTAATCACGCACGTTGGGGTGCAGCTCCGAAGCGATGAGGGCTCCGGCCGTAGAGATGAAGCCGTCGATCACAACCGGAATTGAATTGGCGGCGCAGCCGAGGACCAGACCGGCGATTGCAGCTATTTCCAAGCCACCAACCTTGGCCAGTACATCGAGTGGATCCCGTGGGTCGGGTTTGTTGATGGCCAGGCCCGCTTCGATGACGCGGATCTTATTGACCAGTGCCTCATCACCAATGCCGGTACCACGGTGAGTCACCTCCGCCACTGTTTTACCGGAAATCGCCGCGATGATAGCCGATGACGGCGTCGTATTACCGATCCCCATCTCACCGGTGCCGACCAGGCCGACCCCTTCGGCGCGACACTGATCGGCCAGATCGATACCGACCTGCAGAGCCGCCACCGTTTCCTCGCGGGTCATGGCCGGCCCCTTTGTAAAATTGCGCGTACCTCGGGCCACCTTGCGGTGCAACATCCCCGGGGTATCACCGAAATCAAAGTCAACACCCACATCCACGACACGCACCTCGGCGCCGCTGTGACGGGCAAGCACGTTGACGCCGGCACCACCGGCCAAAAAGTTGAACACCATCTGCGGGGTGACTTCCTTCGGATAGAGGGAAACCCCCTCTTCAACGACACCGTGATCACCGGCAAAGGTGAAGATAACTTTCTTTGACAGATCAGGCACCTCTGTACCGCTGATGGCAGCCATACGGCGGGCGAACTCCTCCAGCCTCCCCAGTGATCCCGGCGGTTTGGTCTTGTTGTCCAGCCTGGTCTGGGCCTGTCGCAGCAGGTCAGGGTTAACCGGCTTAATCCGATTGATGGTAGCTTTAATCGTGTCCATGTATTTCTCTCCTTATTTCAAGCGTAGCGGAATCCCGCTGATAACGGCGTGAACATCATCTGCCGAAGCGGCAAGGGCCTGATTCGCCGTGCCTGCGATATCCCGAAAAAGACGGGCAAGAGTATTGTCCGGGACGATCCCCATGCCGACCTCGTTGCTGACCAGAATTACCGGAGTCACCATACCATTCAGCGTGCTCTTCAAGCGGGCCAGATCCTCATGGACCCGCTCCTCAATTTCTTCCGCAGCATCCTCATATTTGAACAGCAGATTGGAGAGCCACAGCGTCACGCAATCGACAAGAATCGCCTGATACTGGCCATCACATCGTGCCAGCGCCTGTGCCAGGTGGATCGGTTCCTCGATCGTGTGCCATTCAGCGCCACGCCGCTCGCGGTGCCGCCTGACCCGCTCATCCATTTCGCCGTCAAGCGCCTGGGCCGTAGCCATATACCCCAGCGGCGCTCCGAACTCCCGTGCCACTTTTTCGGCAAAAGCGCTTTTGCCGCTGCGTGCTCCACCGGTAATAAAGATTGTATGTGCCATGTTACCCCTCCAAATAAAAAAGCCCCGGTCCGTGAAAGGGACAGAGGCTCGAAAACCGGAAGATCAGATACGACCAGGCTTCGGCCCCTCGTTCCACGGAGGTCCCAAAACATAATCGGCATGGCAGGTTTCCTGGCTCCAGGGTCATCTTACTAACCGCGCCTTCCCGGACAAAATCCAGTGGCATAATGCAGTGTTCATCACCTGTTACAGTTGCGGGACAGCGAAGGATTCTAACCTTCTTCCCTTTTAACCGTGCCTGCGGGGCACGGCACCAAAACCGTCGGTACGTCAATTGTGGTGAAATGTGTAGCAGAGTGGGGAGACGAAAGTCAAAAGGAAATTGACACCACCCCGGAAAGCCTTGTGCCGGCACTGCGTAACCCCGGACAAACAGGACACGTGTGTGAAAGACGTCAATTCCCACACGAAACAACGCCGGATTTACTAATAATGCGGGGGCGGAGTTTCCTGATCACTGTCGCGCGACACAGAAGGCGACAGCACAAGAAACTGCTCCTTCAGCGTCGCAAAATCACGCCGCAAATACTCCAGCACCAGATCCTGACGGCAGACTATCTCGTTCAGCTCCTGAATAGTTATTTCCTGTTGCATGTAGCGCATTTCCAGTTCGTTAAGCCGTTCTTCCATACCCATGCAATCTCCCCTTTTCGTTATCAGGCTGTTCGACCCGCGACTCATACAACAGGGGGTTATCTCAGAATATGGCTCGCTAAAACTTTTTGCACTTCATACACACTCAGGTCCTTGTTGAACTTTTTCTCAAGAGGGATCGTGTCGCTGCCAATCCACAGTTTCAATTCAGCATTAAGGTCGAAACTTCCCCCCGTCTGGACGCTGAATCGGGTAATATTGCTGTACGGGATTGAAAGATATTCAATCTGCTTGCCTGAAATGCCTTGTATATCAACAAGAATCAATCTCTTGTTTGTGAAGAGAAAGGTATCACGCAGAACGACAAAACCCGCTTCGATTATCTCACCATCGACGAGCAATTGTCCGTAATCCGAATGAAATTTCTTGGTTTCCATAGAGCCGGTATTTTTAGTCACTCCAGCAAATATTCCCATAATTCATCTCTCCATTAATCCAAAATAGCTATTCAGCACCATGACGTTGGACCAAACCAAAGCATCCTCAGCGAGACAATAAATCGCTTAAATGAGATTAAATTGCAAGCTCTGCAAAGCACCTGATACAAATTTACACAGCACATTGCAGTAAATATCGCCCCCTACGCCTCATGTAGCCGCATCTGCAGACGACAGACTGACAATCAACCAGAAGAACAGCTTGTATGAATGCTAACCAGCAAGAAGCCCACCAAATTGTTCGGTGGGCTTCTGATTGCAAATGATATTCCTACCTTTTCAGGTAGCTACCCGATCAGCTTCAATCGGCAATTGTTCATCCTATTTCAGGTTACAGTCCGGCGGAGTCTCGTCTTGCATGATGTTAACTCCTCCTTGCACTGGTCTGTACTTCTTTGAATCTGGTTGGATTATATCACTACAAACACGCAAAAACAGCCTGTAAAAAATATTTTTATGCGTGTATACTTTTTCGAGCCTATTTAGCACTAAAAGTTGTAATCTACACAAAACTTAATTGCACAAAGCACAGGGAGTTTTGAAATATGCAACCCGTAACTGCCGGCACCATTCAGAGTCAGACAACCACTCTTATCCGCAATAAAACTCCCGAACAAAAAACGTCAACACGTACTACGGCGGGAGAAACAAAAAAAACAGGTACGTTGGATTTTCCGCAGGATATCGTGAACCTGTCCACATCTGCAGCCGTCAGTCAGTCTTCTCTCGACAGTAAAAAGCCATCTGCCGTTGTATCAAATGCGGAGAAGGATGCACTGTTGAAAACGTCTTCCGGTAAGATAAGCTTCTCGACGTACGCTTGATCAGCCAAAAGCACTCTTCTTGACTCTCGAGTGGCAACGGTTTCAGCGCCCCCCCATCACGACCACAAGAAACCTCAATAAATAAATTCAATTATTTGTTTGTATATTCTCTACGTTACTGTGTTTGACTGAAATTACGCTTTTAATACTGAAGATATCGTCCTGACCGACCACCCGCAAACTTCCCGGCGTGAACACCTTAAAATCACACCTCACTTAAACCGGCACTTTTCACCCAATGCCACAGCGTGGAGCTGTCAACGCCTGGCTCGTATGGCGCATCGCTCCTGCTCCCCTTATGCCGCCCAATAAGATCACAGAGAGCTTCTACCTCAGGAGCCTTGCCATATAGTTGGCGGAGAGCCTTAGCAGAACTGTAGATATTGATTAATCTTGTCGGCAGATGCTCCACCAGAATCTCTCCCCCTTTGCAGAGAATCACGGACTGTTCAATCACATTCTGCAACTCACGGACATTGCCGGGAAAGTCGTATGTCAGAAGAATATTCAGCGCTTCCAGCGAGAATCCGTTGATATTTTTGTCGTATGCCAGATTGAATTTTTTGAGCATAACTTCCATGAGCAGCGGGACATCCTCCTTTCGCTCGCGCAGCGGGGGGATATTCAACTGGACACCGTTTATTCTTAAATACAGGTCTCGCAGAAAGGTCCCGGACTCCACCATTTTTTCTAGATTTCTGTGGGTTGCAGCAATGAAACGGACATCAGCCTTCATCGGATTTTTAGCGCCCAGTGGCTGAAACTCCCTGCTTTCCAGAACCTTTAGCAGTTTGCCCTGCAGTGAAAGAGGCAGGTCCCCGATTTCATCTATAAAAAAAGTCCCACCTGAGCATAACTCCAGTCGTCCCTGCCGATTCTCTGTTGCCCCGGCAAACGCCCCCTTCCTAACCCCAAACATCTCCGCTTCACAGAGATGCTCCGGCAATGCAACACAGCTAACAACAAACAATGGGCCGTTTTTACGTGAACTTGACTCATGAATAGCTCTGGCAAACAACTCCTTTCCGGCACCACTTTCGCCACGGATCAATACGGTAGCGTCGCTGGCGGCAACATCTTCCGTCATGCAGATCAACTTTTTCATTATCGCATTACGGCTTACGATATTCTTGAAAGAGAACTTGTCATGCGTAACGTTCCCTGACGAATTGAATTGTGACAGGTCGCGAATCATCCCGACGCCACCACACGCCTTGCCGCTACTATCACATAAAGCTGAGGTGCTTAAGGAAATATTTTTTACATGGTTGTTTCGGCTTACAATTTTCATCCCCATGTTCAGCACCGCCCCGCCTGTTTTCAAATTTTTCTTGATAGGGCAGGAAAAGGTGTCTCCACTGGAACGCAAAACGGTGTGGTAATGCTGACCAATAGCCTCTTCGTTGAGAAATCCGGTAATCTCCTCAGCAGCACGGTTGAAAAATTGGATACGCATCCGTGAATCAACGGTAAAGACTCCATCAGCAACGCTATCCAGAATTTTGCCAAGATCAATTACATTACGGAGAGCTTCGACTCCATCGACACTATTTCCCGCAGTCTCGTGCAACAATGACATTACCTCCTTTAAATCCGGTTCAATAAAAAAACATCTTTCCATTAATCCGACCTTAAAATGCAGGCTATATGCCAACCCCGTATCTTACTGAATGTATTCAATACTACGGCTAATGCGGTAAGCATATTATTCGATTTTCATGCAGAACCTGCACATGATTTGCGTCACCTGCACGTGTCGATACGCATACCAACGTTTCAAACAAACCCACAAAAGCCGGGAGAATCCTTTGGGGGTATCATCACCCAAAAACAGACAAAAGAAACCTTCGTGAATTATTATGTTATCGGCAGAGATTCAGCAGGTGACTATGTGAAGGAGGACAAGGAGGCAACGTACAGCTAATTGAATAGAAGACAAAAAAAAGCACTCACAACAATAGTTGAAAGTGCTTATTTTTATTATGGTGCGCCTGGAGCGATTCGAACGCCCGACCTACGGATTCGTAGTCCGTTGCTCTATCCAGCTGAGCTACAAGCGCATTGGAATTGGTCTTATAACGCACCCTGCAGAATATTTCAACCTTTTTTTTGCATATTTTCAAATATTCTCACTGACAGGCATAATTTTATCCTATCACTATTGAGACCTTTTCGGATATCCTAGGTTGCTAACACATGTACATATGTTTTTTTAAAGGCCTACTCAATGGATCACTTCATACTCGAAATCAGCGAAACTGATATCAAACGGGAACGGGAAAAATCGAGAGAACTGCGCAAGAGCCGTTGGTGGAAAAATCGCGTGGCCCTGGGTATATGCCACTTCTGTGGCGAACATTTCCCACCGAATGAGCTAACAATGGACCACCTGGTGCCTGTATCACGCGGCGGAAAGGCGTCCCGCAACAATGTCGTACCGGCCTGCAAGGAATGCAACAGCCGCAAAAAGTATCTGCTCCCCATTGAGTGGGAAGAGTATCTGGACGGGCTTGAACGTCAAACAACGGAGTCAACGGGTGAATAATAGCAAAAGCCGCTACAAGGTCGTCATCTATGACTGTGATGGCGTGATTCTCGACTCCATCGAGTCAAACTACATCTTTTACAACCGCGTCATGGAATTCCTTGGAAAGCCTGAAATCGACAGGGACAACAGTGATGCCAGAAGAGTGCTGCACACTTTCTCATTTAACGATGTTATGGAGTATTTTTTCACGGGAGATTCGCTCCGAGAAGAGGCCTTCAGGTTTGCCAAGACCATTCATTATCGCGACCTGATGCCCTACATGCGTATGGAAGATGGGTTTATTAGTGCTCTTGACCAGCTCAAGGGGCACACATCCCTGGCGATTTGCACCAACAGGGCCACGTCCATGGACATGATCATTGAAGATTTCGGGCTGACAGGCTACTTTGAATACGTGATGACGGCGTCACAGGTCAAGAACCCGAAACCGCATCCTGAACCGCTCCTGAAAGTTCTGGATTATTTTAACGCCAGACCGGAAGAAGCGCTCTTCATCGGCGATGGCGAGGTTGACATGCAGGCTGCCAATGGCGCCGGAATCCCCTTTATCTCCTACAAATCACACCTGCCGGGATTGGCCCGCATCCAGCACCACGCCGAGATAGTTCAGCATGTCTTTACAGACGCATCCTCATCGCTACGGTTGTAACGTCACACAGCATGTTGCAGTCACTAAAAGAGCGAGGATCCGTTTTCGGCCCACCAATAAAAAAGTCCCGTGGTTGCTGTAACCACGGGACTTTTCGTAAAACAACTGTAGTGGTACTTATCGCACAAGTTTCGAAAGTTTTTTGAACTCATCGGTCCCGGCCACCTTCAACAGTTGAAACAGGGCGGATTCCGTGCAGGTCGGGACCGCTCCGGCAAGCGTCATAGTCTGAATGGCGGTTTGCCAATTCTGCTTGCTCCGGCTCATGACGGCATCCTTCACGACATGGACATCCAGGCCGGCGTCACGCAATTCTATAACCGTCTGCAGCACGCAGACATGAGTTTCCATACCGGTGATAATTACCTGAGTTCTCCCGGTTGCCTTTAAGGCATCAACAAACCCAGCGCTGCCGCAACAACTGAAGGCCATCTTTTCATGACAGGAAGCGGCCACAGCCTTTTCCCTAAGTTCCGGCAAAGTCCCCCCGAGCCCCTTTACATATTGCTCGGTAACCAGAACCGGGATAGTCAATTCAGCGGCGCTTTCGAGCAGTATACCGATATTCTTCACAAGATTCTTCAGTACGGCTTCATCCATGGCAACACACAGCTTTTCCTGCACATCGATCACCACCAGTACCGCTTTGTCACGTTCCAGAAAAAAACTATCCTTGATTGACATGGCTGTCCCCCTGTTGTTCTTCAATGACAATGAGAATCATGCCGTTACCGACGGCACTATGTGCCAGTGTAACGTAGATGCAAGCAATAATCAACGCCCGGACGCAGACACTTCATCGCTCTCATCAGAATGAAATGCTATTGTTAGCCTTGAAGTAACATGCTACATCACTGGTATTATTTTACTTTGGAGGTCTACCATGAAAGTCACCGCATTTAACGGCAGTCCGCGCAAAGACGGCAACACCTCGCTACTTCTCGGCCAAGCCTGCACCGCACTGAACAAGGAAGGGATAACAACCGAACTGGTCCAGGTGGGAGGCGAAAAGCTCCACGGCTGTATCGCCTGTTACCAATGTTTCGCCCGCAAGGACAAGAGATGTGCCGTGGCTGACGACATCGCCAACGACTGCATAGAAAAGATGCTTGAGTCAGACGGCATCATCATCGGCTCGCCAACCTATTTCGCCGCCCTGACCCCTGAAACCAAGGCGCTGATCGACCGCTGCGGTATGGTTTCGCGTGCAAACGGTGACATGTTCAAGCGCAAGGCAGGTGCGGCTGTCGTGGCGGTGCGCCGCGCAGGAGCCATCAACGTCTTTGATACGATCAACCACTTCTTCAGTATCGGGCAGATGATCATCCCCGCTTCGAATTACTGGAATATTGGTGTCGGCCGTAACGTTGGTGACGTCCTTCAGGATGAGGAGGGGATGCAGACCATGCAGGTACTGGGTGAAAACATGGCCTGGCTGCTAAAGAGGATTGTCGAATAGACGAGCGGTTCAGGGCGCTCCAGCCGGAGCGCCCTGCCGGAAGACCTCCTACAGCAGCGCCTTTGCCGCAGCAATTGCCGCAGCATAATCTGGCTCTCCGGTTACTTCAGGGACAATCTGGATATAGCGGATGATGTTTGCAGCATCAACAACAAATACGGCACGACTGAGCAACAGGAGCTCCTTGATCAGCACTCCGTAGCCAAGCCCGAAGGAACGCTCACGGTAATCGGAGAGCGTCACAACCTTGTCGATCCCGGCCGCACCGCACCAGCGCTTCTGGGCAAATGGAAGATCGAGGCTGACTGTCAGCACGACGACATCCCCCGGCAACGTAGCGGCTTCCTGGTTGAAACGGCGGGTTTCCGTATCACAAACCGGAGTATCCAGGGATGGCACCGCCGAGATGATCCTGATTTTACCAGCGGAACTGGAGAGCGTCACAGCGGCAAGTCCATTGTCAACCACGGCAAATTCGGGAGCTGCGTCGCCAACCTTGAGCTCAGGTCCCAACAGAGTCATAGGGTTGCCTTTAAAGGTGATAATTCCAGTCTTTTCATTCATAATCAATCCTCCTCGTTAAGATCTACCATTACAGGTAGGTGCTGAATTACTCCCCGGAACAGTCGTTCCCTTCCAGAAGAGACAAAAATTGCATCACCAGTCGATAGGTGATACCCCACAGTACCGGTTTATCATCAACGGGAAGCCTGATTGCCGGCACTTCAAAACTCTTTTCATCAAAAGCGACAAGGCTCTGCAGATGGCTCCCCGGATCACGCAGATCAGAGAGCCTCACCCAGAACAGATCATCCACCTCTTCGTTCAAAACCGGGCGACAAACCACCCGATCCATGCCGAAGAGGCAGCAGGAAACCCTGACCGGCAGATTTGTTCCCGTTATATCGGAAAGCCGCCCCAGATAACGCCCCTTCCCGAGATCTATGCCAACCTCCTCATACGTTTCCCGAAGTGCCGCCTGACACTCCAGTTCCCCCTCTTCCAGTTTGCCGCCCGGAAAGGCTATATGCCCTGACCATGGGTCAAGATCGTGTGCGGCTCGCTGGATAAACAGAATTTCCAAATCATCGGCAGCCTGATGCAGTATCATGGCGACTGAAGCTCGTGTGCGGCTACCTGAATCCTGCTGAGCCCCACTATTACACATGGCAAGCATCTCTTCGATGCGTTTAAACATACAATCCTGCTCTTTTGATAAACTTCTCATAGCTCCGATTATTCCTGTATGGATTATTTCATATACTTACCGTATCATTCAGCACCGTCAAGCAAAATCATAACAGGATACCCTACGATGCCTCTGCCGCACCCGCCGCACATACCGCAGGTCTCAATCCTCATGCCGGTACGCAATGAAGAGCGCTACCTGCAGGCAACGCTGAATTCACTCTACAGGCAGACTTTGACTGATTGGGAACTGGTTGCTGTTGACGACGGTTCATGCGACTCTACGCCGTCAATCCTTGCTGCTGCGGCCAGCCGCGATACCAGGATACATGTCATCAGACGCGAAGGCGGCGGATTGGTGGCGGCTCTCAACTCCGGCCTCGCCGCCTGCCGGGCACATCTGTTAGCCCGGCTTGACGGTGACGACATCTGCCATTCCCGGCGCCTTGAACTGCAGGCAGCCTATCTGGAGGATCACCCGGACACCGGCCTGGTGGCCTGCAATTTCCGCCATTTCCCACGAACCGGGCTCAAACAGGGAATGATTGACTACGAGGTATGGCAGAACAGCCTGACGTCACATCCTCTGATCATCCGTGACCTGTTTGTAGAATCTCCGGTTGTCCATCCGAGCATCATGACGCGCAGGGCCATCCTGGAAAAGCTGGAGGGGTATCATGACAGCGGTTGGCCGGAGGATTACGATCTCTGGCTGCGCATGGCGGCTGCAAATGTCCAGTTTGCCCGTTTGCCACAGACACTCCTGTTCTGGCGCGACCACCCGGAACGCGCCACCCGCACCATGGATGAATACGCTTCACATGCCTTCCGCTCGTGCAAATGCCACCACCTCCTCAATGGTTTTTTGCAAGCCAGTACCGACATTGTCATTGCCGGGGCAGGACAGGAAGCGCGGGCATGGCAGCGGCTGTTGGCCGCTGCAAAGGTGACGGTTTCAACCTGGCTGGATGTTGATCCGAGAAAGATCGGACGCATCCTGCACGGCGCACCGGTGCTCTCCCCTGCAGAGTTGCAACTAAACGGCAGAAAAATGATCGTCGCCATCGGCGTGCGAGGAGCACGGGAGCAGTTCAGAAAAGTGGCTGAAAAACGTGGGTGGCAGGAAGGCGTGGACTTTGTCTGCGTCGCATGATAAAAATTGAGGTGCCGGAAGCGGCAGATATGAAAGAAGCAGACAAAGGAGAAGGAGTTGCAGATGTTACCAAGCAAAGAAGAAATGGCTCTTACAATTGATGAAGCCGATTGGAGCTGCCTGCGGGCTCACTTGAATCGTGGCGGACTGATTCTGGTTGATGACTCCCTTGATTTGGCCGATACCGCCCTCAAAGTTGCTGCCGATGACATCGCAATCATCCAGCACTTGATGGAAGTTGGCATGATCGGCAAGCCCTCGGAAGCCAAGATCCGCACATGGGAAGAGAACCTGAATAAAAAGTTTTCCATGCTGATTGTCAGCCCCTACGTACTATTCCAGGAAAAGACACTGACCTTTCACTAGACTGTTCAGCCTTGCGCAAGCTAACACCTTTCCGGCAGAAAAACGTTGATACCAAACATTTATGATAGTTACCAAAACGAGGCTAAAGAGTGGATACAA
Source organism: Desulfuromonadaceae bacterium (assembly GCA_028681335.1). Lineage (GTDB taxonomy): Bacteria > Desulfobacterota > Desulfuromonadia > Geobacterales > Pseudopelobacteraceae > JACRCG01. The sequence continues at coordinate 167,733 of JAQUIT010000005.1, forward strand.
CTCTTAACAATATTGAAGTACGCGTTCTGGGTAGCCTGATAGAAAAGGAGCTGACCACTCCTGAGTACTACCCGTTATCACTTAATTCTCTCACAAACGCCTGCAACCAGAAATCCAACCGCGATCCGGTGGCGGTCCTGACGGAGGAAGATGTCGTACGGGCCCTTGATTCACTCCGCTTCAAACAGTTTGTGGTGCTTTCTGCAGACGGCGGCCGGGTATCAAAGTATCGGCATCTGCTTGCTGAAAAACTGGGGCTTATGCCTGCTGAGCTGGCGGTACTTTGCGAGCTGCTGGTACGTGGTCCGCAGACAACAGGCGAACTACGGACACGGGGAGAACGGATGTACCCGTTCGGTGATCTGGCCGCAGTTGAAGAGGTACTGCAGGAGTTGATCCAGCGAGAAAATCCGCTTATTACACTGATGCCGCGACAACCGGGGAGGAAAGAGGGGCGATATGCCCAGCTTTTTTCTGCGCTGCCTGAATGCGGTGAAGAGAACTCTGAACACCGCCCTGAGGCAGCACGGCTACGTGTCGTGGCAGAAAATGATCGTATTGCGAAGCTGGAGGAAGAGGTTGCTGCACTGCGTGATGAAGTTGCCGGATTACAACAGATGATGACCGCGTTTAAGGCACAGTTTGAATAGAATCTTCGTCCTCAGGCCAGAACCTTCTCTGCAGCTCATCCATCAGCGGCTTGAGGCTCTTGCGGTCACGAGCCGATACGGTTACGCTATTCTGGGTCCGGGCGGACTGGCGGACGCGTAAAAACGCCACCATATCTTTTTTCCTCATGTCAGTCAGCAGATCCGCCTTGTTGTACACCAGCAATTCCTGTTTATCCGCCAACTCCAACTCCGCCAAAATAGTCCTCACCTGGGCGATCTGATCCTCAAAACGGGGATGAGACGCGTCCACCACATGCAGCAGCAGGTCGGCATCGCGCATCTCTTCCAGCGTCGCCTTGAAAGCTCCCAAGAGAGATTTCGGCAGAGAGCGGATAAAACCGACCGTGTCGGTGATGATGACCTCCCGCTCACGCGGAAAGCGGAGGCGGCGACTCGAGGTGTCAAGCGTGGCAAAAAGCAGGTCTTCGGTAAAAACATCACTCTTGGTAAGGGCATTCAGCAGGGTTGATTTCCCTGCATTGGTATAGCCAACGATCGATATGATCGGCACTCCGGCCTTGACCCGCTGTTTCCGCCGTTGGTCGCGCCCCTGTGACAGCTCTTTGAGTTCCCGCTCCAGACTGGCAATCCGGTCACGGATACGCCGCCGGTCGGTCTCCAACTTGGTTTCACCGGGGCCACGCCCGCCGATCCCCCCCATCAGACGCGACATCTGCACACCCCGTCCGGTCAGGCGCGGCAGCAGGTACTTAAGCTGGGCCAACTCTACCTGCACCTTGCCGTCCAGCGTCTTCGCCCGTCGTGCAAAGATATCCAGTATCAGCTGGCTGCGGTCAATAACCTTCAGCTCCGTCATTGCAGAAACAGAACGGATCTGGGCCGGTGTCAGCTCCTGATCGAAGATCAGCATGCTGGCGCCACGCTGCATCGCCCTTATGACCACGTCACGCATCATCCCCTCTCCCATCAGAAAGCGTGGATTAAGCTTTTTAGGCCTCTGGATGAATTCGTCCAGAGCCTCTACCTGGGCGGTACGCGCCAACTCACGCAATTCAGCCATTGAATCTTCAGCTTCCTGGCGTGTTCCGGATGTCGTAACGGAGATAAGGATGGCCCGTTCAAGAATATCCTTCGCTTTCGATACACTGCGGGCCGCTTTTTCCAGATCGGCTTCCAGCTCAGATATTGCATGACTGCAATCGAGGTCGATTCGTTCAAGCGGCACGATTGGATCAAGGGCCGTACTCGCCCCTCTCGGGTCCGGGGTAAGCCAGGCCAACTGGGCGTAAATCTGGTTTTTCCCGGGTGTGTACAGCAGAGCTGCGAGCAGGTCAAAGCGCAACAGCGAGAGGTCAGTCAGGTCGTCTTCGGATACCGGTTCGTTTTTCAGGTGGGTGTGGATCAGGCGCAGACCGCGCATGACTCTTTTGCCGAGCGGGTAATCACGGAGTTCCGGGATCACCACCCCCCGTTCATCGCCGACAATGACATATTCTACATTGCCGGCGCGGTTGACAAGGATGGCGATCTGGCGACGGAGGTCACTGGAAAGCTCAATGAGACGGGCAGCCAGATCATGTGAACAGAATTCCGCAACAGGGACCCGTCTGCGGTAAATGCGTTCCAGTGACTGGATCTGACTTGATTTTAGGCCTGCAAGATTACCGAATACTTCTTTAATGGGATGGCTCCAGAATTACAAACCGATGATGTTGTAACCGCCGTCAACATAATGAATCTCGCCGCTGACACCGTTTGCCATGTCGCTGCTGAGGTAGACCGCCGCATTGGCAACATCTTCCTGAGTGATGGTCCGCCGCAATGGAGCTTTAGCCTCGACGTGGTTGAGGATATTGTGGAAGCCGTTGACTCCTGCTGCAGCCAGCGTCCGGATCGGGCCGGCAGAAATTGCGTTAATCCGGACACCTTCCGGGCCAAGCGCTTCGGAAAGGTAGCGCACAGACGCCTCCAGTGCTGCCTTGGCAACCCCCATGACATTGTAGCTCGGAAACACCTTCATCGCTCCGTAGTAGCTGAGTGTCAGGGCGGAACCGCCCCTCCCCTGCATCATCGGCTGGGCAGCCTTCATAATGGCCATAAAAGAATACACACTGATATCCATGGCGGTGGCAAAACCTTCACGGGTTGTGTTTAAAATAGTCCCCTTCAGCTCCTCTTTGTTTGCAAAGGCGACAGCGTGAATGACAATATCAACACCGTCCCATACTTTGCCAAGTTCGCTGAAGACCGCAGCGATCTCAGCGTCACTGGTCACGTTGCAGGGAAGTATCGCCGCAGCATTAATTGACTCTGCCAGCGGGCGGACCCGTTTTTCAAAGGCCTCTCCGGCGTATGTTATTGCCAGTTCGGCACCCTGCTCATGAAAAAATCTGGCAATAGCCCAGGCAATACTCTTATCGTTTGCAATACCAAAAATTACGGCTTTTTTCCCACGCAACAACATTTTGACAACCCTCCACGTATTTACACTGCCGGTGACGTTTCTCGATCATTTTTTTCGGTGGCAGAGACAGACGGCACTTCGACATCTTCAAGCGACCGGGGGCCCGATGATCCACCCGAACCTGTCTGGTCCCGCCCTGGCTCACGCAACTTTAGAATGGCTTCAAGAGATGCCAGCCGGACTTCTATCGTTTCAAGAACTTCAAGTGTCCGGTCCTGCTTTCCCTTGATCGCGAACACGACAAAAGGCATGACCAGCCATACCACAGCCAAAAAGAGGCTGATGATACTCATCATCACCATGAAACCGCCAAAAACTTCCATGTCATCTCCCGCTAAAATGAGCTTGGCTTATAACACAATAACATCAAAATGTTAAGGTGATATTTACCCGAGACCAGAGAGTAGCGCCGCATGATTAGAACCAAACTGCGGCGGATCGTTCCTTACGATAGCAGCTATCGCCGGGTGGCGTTTGAATTCACTGTCCAGAAAGCGGCGCACCTGCTTACGCTCCCATCCTCCCGGATGCTGAAAAGCGGTGTACAGCGAAAGATCGCCTTCATAGAACGGCTGGTTTCCATATTGCTGCGCTTCATCCCCATAAAGCGGCATATTGAACACCGCCAGATTAAGAAAATTAATCGCCTGGTGATGGGTAGAAACAAACGCAAGCGTTCGACGAGCCTCAACAGCCGTCTCACCCGGCGTCCCAAACAACAGATAGCAATAAACAGAAATACCGGCCTGGCGAAGGTTATTGAGCACCCGAGAGGCCAAACTGAGACTGATTCCCTTGCACATCCGATCCAGCACACCCTGGTCTCCCGACTCAAGCCCGAGCTTGAGCATCACGCAGCCGGAGCGCTTCAGAGCATGGCAGAAATCCTCATCGGCCAGATGTTCGTCAATGCGCACAAAACCGTACCATGGGACACCAGGCGGATTTTTTGCGAGTGCCTGAAGCAGAGCCGGACTGATGGCGTTATCCAGCAGGTGGATGAGAATTGGCGCCGTCTGTTCGCCCAGAAGTTTGAGGTCCGACAGCACCCGGGAGGTCGATAGCGGACGATAGCTGTTCTGCTCGGCATGTTCAGGACAGAACGAGCAGCGATTCCAGTAGCAGCCGCTGCTCGCGCTGTAAGGGAGAATCAATCCTGGTGAAAAATATTCCGCCAGCGGCAGCAAGGAATAATCAGGGGGAACTGGCTGTTTTGTTGCCACTGCCACCCCGAGGAGGGCCAGCAGCGGTTCCTCTCCCGGCCCGGAAACAAGATGATCCACCAGATTTCCAAAGGGGTTAATCCAGCCTGGACGCTGCATCCAGGAGGTTACCAGACCACCACCAAGGATTATTTTCACCCCAGGATACTGCTGTCTGATATGACCTACCATTGCAAAGGTGCAAAGTGCCTGACTGAGATAGTTGAGAGAAAAGCCTACTGTGCCGACACCGGCAAGAAGTTCCGGCAGTCGAAGGCTGAAATAGCGGAAAAACGGATTCGACTCCGGCTCCTCAGCTGAAACGATGAGATCGGCACTGCGTAACGGCGTAAGCTTTTTATGCTGGTAGTCCGCAAGCCCGATGGCCACATCGTTTTCAGCAGCAGAAATGGCTAGTACACGGTTTAGATCACTGACGACACGGCGGTATCGATCAGGACTGCGATAGGTAGCAATATCGCGCAGTGCGACCATATTGCCTGCCCGCCCCTTGAGAGCACGGCGGCTCCAGGTATCTGCAGCGCCCTGTGCCTGGTCAAGCAGCCATAACTGCCCTTCCAGATTGGCATCAAGTAAACGGCACGGCAGACCGTTTGCCTTCAATGAGGCCGCAAGACTGGCTATGCCCGGAGGCGGCTCGCATGCTTTGGCAAGTGGCGGGAATATGAGCAGCATGCCGGGTACCGGCCGGCTACTGGTATTGGATATAGAGCGGCTTCGGCTCCAGCTTGAGCACGTCATGTGGAGTCATCAGCGGGTCACCCTTCTTTGTGTCGTTGTGATAAAAGAGCTTGAACCCGGTATACTGCACCGGCTCGGTAACGACATACTCCTTGTACGAATCACGCTTCAGCCAGGAAGCACCCCAACCATCCATATGCATGACCATCTGCACCTCAGGACGCAGTACGATACTTTTTGAATTAGTGACGCCGCCACGGGTAAACCTATGCACGGTAAACACCTTTGGCGGCAGGTTATATTTTTTCACCAGTTCTTTAAGATAGGCGGAAGCGTAATTGATATCAGCCGCATCATAGGTGCCTATCTTTGTGCCAGGTTTTTTGCCGCTTTTTATCAGGTTAAATTCCGGGTCGATCCCCAGATGAACATCGGGATTCTTCAGAATCCACTCGAAGCGCGGCAACACCGAACGTATATCATCGTGGCCGGTCTGAATATCGATAAACATGATCGCACCGGCTTCTTTGGCCCAGCCATATACCTGATTAATGACACTATCCGGCATTATCATACGGTATTTGCCGTCATTGCCGGGTGCTCCCTGCGCCACTACCGCAATCAGGTGAAGTGCCGGCTGTACAGGGGTGGCCGGATCCGCCTTCTGCCACTTTGCCACTTCACCTTTAAGGCGCTGCAGCATATCATCCTTGGGAAACTCACCCAGTGCCCCCATCTTCTTTGAAAGCGGATTGCCGTAATAGGCAACAATACGTTTATATGGCAGGATTGAGCCTGGCAGCGGGGTGGGGCAATTTACCGGCCAGCCGCACTGCTTGGCATATTCCGGATTTTCGCCGTTATTATATTTTATCTTAGGTTCTGATTTACGGGCGGCACTTGTCTGTGCCGCAAAAACAGCTGCCTGCCTGGTGGCGGTAGTCGTCGCGGCAAAAGTCGCCGCAGCAGCACGCTGCTCGGCATTTTTTTGCTCACGTCCCGACACCTGGTCAATACTATTGCTGTTTGTGCATGCTCCCAGAGCAAGTGCAAGCAAGGCCAGCAATGATGTAAAATATGCTTTGTGCTGATATTTCAACGGGTACACCCCTTCAACGTTTATGGACAAAGCGTTGCCTGCCCAGAATATGAATCTACTTAATCAGTGACTTCAACCATAAAGTCTTCGCTATCAATAACATCCTTTACCTTGAGCATAAGTGATTCAGACCACTCACTGATCGAAAGCCTGGTCAGAATTTTAGCCTCTTCAAACGTCAAGTCGACATCATCCGGCAACTTGTCGGCAAGCTCTCCGGCCCACCGTGTTTCGTGCGCTGTTAATGGAGCCTGCAGCAACTGCCTGCTTGAAACGGTCATGTCGTCCCTCTTGCTTCACGCGGTTTTTTTGCAACTTTTAAGGATACAGGTTAAACCTTTATCCGACAAGTTCTATTTTAAGATATCATTTGACAAACACGCCCATAATATGTCACCAGAACAACCTCTACACCTGAGAAACAACAAATAGATATCGGCAGTTAATTTCATGCGAACATTTCTGTTTTCATTAATACGCATGATTTTTCCCAACCGACAAAGGAGAATCAACCATGACCACCTGTCCATGCGGAAGCGGCACCCTCTACTCTGAATGCTGCGAGCAGATAATATCAGGCAAACAAAGTGCGCAAACTGCCGAGCAACTTATGCGCGCCCGCTATTCCGCCTACGTCTTCGCCAAAATGGATTTTATCTTTGAAAGCACCCACCCCGACCATCGAGAGGGCTACGATCACGCCGGTACGAAAACATGGGCCGAGACAGCAGAATGGCAAGGGCTGGAAATCATCAGCACGAACAAAGGGGAGGCTGGCGACTCAATCGGAGAAGTAGAGTTCATTGCCCGTTTCTCCGAAAACGGCAACAAGCGCGAGCATCACGAAGCCGGGCAATTCAAACAAAAAGACGGTCAGTGGTATTTTTCCGAAGGACTGATGGTTCGCCCAAAACCGCTGACAGTAACCAAAGTCGGGCGTAACGATCCCTGCACCTGCGGGAGCGGCCTTAAATACAAAAAGTGCTGCGGGAAATAACAGCACCTCTGTTTATACCGGACTAACTGAAACCGGACAGGCGGCCCAAAAGCCGCCTGTCCGGTTAAATACAAAGATTTACGGAATACCGCTACTCCTTTTCTCCAACATAGATTGTAGCAATACCGAAAGTAAGTTCATGGAGATGAATATTACGGAAACCTACGTCGGCAAGCATACGCGAGAATTCTTCCTGCGAAGGAAACTCAAGCACTGAATCCGGCAGATATTTATAGGCGTTGTAGCGCGAAAACAAGCCACCAACAACCGGCAGCAGACGACGAAAGTAAAAATAGTACAGCTGCCTGAACAACTGCGAGCTGGGGGTGGAAAATTCAAGTACAACCATCCGGCCACCGGGGCGCAGCACCCTCCACATCTCAGCCAGTCCCAACCTCCTGTCAACAACGTTTCTGATTCCAAAGGCAATGGTAATCGAATCAAAAGTATCATTGGCAAACGGTAGATCCTCACAAGGAGCCACCTTGAGATCAATCCTGTCGGCGTACGGCGACGCGGCCACCTTTATAGCTCCCAGATCAACCATCTCTTTACAAAAATCAGCCCCGGTAATCTTGACCGAAGCGGGTGTCCTCAGGGCAATTTCAAGCGCCACATCTCCTGTGCCGGTCGCCACATCCAGAATGCGGGAACCCTCACGGTACTTGAGCAGCCGCACGGCTTTTGTTCGCCAGCGGCGATCAATACCAAAACTCAATAGCCGGTTGAGAAAATCATATCGCGGAGCAATAGCTCCGAACATCTGCTGGATTTTTTCGCCTTTATCAGAAAGCCTGAACATTCGTTTCCACTACCTTTTAGCGTATTTTAGTGTTATAAACCGGGAAGTTTATGTAGCACGTTTTGCCTGCCATTAACCAGAAAAAACTAAATCCTTTCAGACAACTTCAGGAGCTGTAACAGAGTGATCCCAACCATCCGCATACAGGATATAGCCGATATATTGATTATGACCTTTCTGCTTTACCAGCTGTACTCTTGGTTTCGCGGGACACGAGCCATGCAGGTATTGCTGGGGCTGGGCGTCGTAACCATTATCTATTTTGCAACCCGCTTTCTCGACCTTTACATGACCAGCTGGGTTCTTCAGGAGCTTGGCACTGTCCTGATTATCCTCATAATTGTTGTATTTCAAACCGAGATCCGCCAGACGCTGTATCGTTTCAGCCTCCTAAGACACATACTTGACAGCGATCACAAAACGCAACACAGCCAATTCCAGGAGATTGCCGAAACTTTATTCCGTATGGCATCCTGCAAGACCGGGGCGCTGATAGTCTTCCAGTGTAATGAATCACTGCACGACCTGATGACAAACGGCGTAGTAATAGATAGCGAAATTACCCCCCAAATGCTGGAGTCTATTTTCTACGATGGAGCACCTTTCCATGACGGTGCAGCCCTTATCAATAACGGCAGGATTGAAAAAGCGGCCTGCCACCTGCCACTCTCTGTCAGTCCTGATGTTCCGCAACATTTAGGCACCCGTCACAGAGCCGCGCTGGGGTTATCTGAACGCAGCGATGCAGTTATTGTTGCCATATCCGAAGAGCGTGGCGAAATCTCGCTGGTGACCGCAGGAACCTTTCGGCGAATGCATACCCCGACCGAATTGATCATGGCACTGGACGAACTATTCAGAAGCGAGACGGAAAGCCCCCGCATCACGTTACGGCAACGTTTTTTTTCCAACATGCTCCCAAAGGTCCTGCTCCTGATGGGCGTATGTGTTTTCTGGGTACTGATAACAACCCGCCAAGGGCAGATCACAACAGTAACGGCACCGGTACGACTGCACGGGGTTCCTGATGACATTTTCCTACTCCGGACTCTACCCGAAGATGTTACCGTCCAGATAAAGGCCTTATCAAGTCTTGCACCGCCACCTTCAAAATTAGACCTGACGGCTGAAATAGATGCGTCCGGAATAAGGGAGGGTACCACCGCTATAAGAGTTAGCACTACCGATATAACCGCCCCATCCGGCATGATCGTAACGTCTGTCTCCCCTTCCACTATTCGCTTTTCTGCAGAGAGAAAAGTGCGCAAGAACGTTCCGGTCAAAGTCATACTTAAAGGACGGCTGCCATCAGGACTTGCGGCCTGGCATATCGTTTGCGAACCTCGAACGGTCGATATAGAGGGACCCGCCAGCCAAGTTTCACCAATTGTATCTGTGACAACTGAGGAGATCGACGCCGTCAGGCTAAAGAGAGGAGAAGAATATCTGAAAAATCTGCGAGCACCCGAAAAGCAGGTTTCAATCCTCCGGGACACGCCGGTTACAATCAGACTTTCAACCCGAGACAAACGCAAGCGATAGGTGTATTGGCACGGCCTTTGCTGTTACTAACAAGGGAAAAAACATAACAAAGATTGACTTTAAGAACCAGTTGTTATATAAAAGTAAAAATTTTGATCAAATTTAAAACAAAACCGGAGGGAACATGGTCCATATTCGTATCGTTGTTACGATCTGCCTTATACTCCTGACACTACCTCAGCTGGTTCTCGCATCAAAATCTCACGTTGTACGTAAAAGCGAATCTCTTCAGTCGATTGCCAGCAAATACCATGTCTCAGTCAATGAAATAAAATCAGTCAACAACCTGACCGCTTCCCGTGTTCGCAAAGGGACACGACTTATAATCCCGTCACATGCCGAGCCACAACAAAAGAAGGGCACCCTTGCTGCACACAAGGACACCTACAAAGTATCCAGGGGTGACACCCTTCCAAAAATTGCCCGAGCAACCGGCGTCAAGATGTCCGACATCAGGGCATTGAACGGATTAAAGGGCAACAGAGTCAAGGCGGGGCAGGTTTTGGTTCTTGTTGCTGCCGAGGCGCCCACAGAACCGACTTCCAGCACCAACAGACTGCAACTGGTCAATAAAGATCTTTTGAATGAGCAGGAACTTACTGATACTCTCGCTGAGCTAACCGATCTCGCGTCAGACCAACCGGTTGATCTTGCAAAAACATTGGAAGCAAATCAGACAATAAATAACCTCAAAAAAAGCGCTTACAGCTTTCTTGGTGCCCGCTACAGATTTGGCGGCAGCAGCCGCAGTGCACTTGACTGCTCCAGCTTCACACAGCAGGTTTTTCGCGAACTGAGCGTTAAACTTCCCCGCACCGCCAGAGAACAGTTTTACGTTGGCAGCGAGGTCATGCGTGGCGACCTGAGAAAGGGTGATCTTGTTTTTTTTCAGACCTACGCCAGCTTCCCTTCACATGTAGGCATCTATCTTGGCAACCGCAAGATGATCCACGCATCATCACACGAACACCGCGTTGTTATTTCAACCATGGATACTCCCTATTACCTGTCGCGCTATCTAGGAGCAAGACGCATGACTGATGCGGCAGCAGACTCCATAAGCTTCAACGAACTGCTACTTGGTGTCGAAGAAGAACAAAACGAGACTGAAACACTTAAAAACGATACGCTTGGCGTGTCACTCAATGTCACAGAGTAACAGCTGTCACGTGTTTACACCTACTACATCCGGGTCACCTGACCCGGATTTTTTTTCGTCATGAAAATCCTGCTGGCCTACCAATCGGGTTTACCCCACCGCAATGATCCATACATAAGCCTGGTCCCTACAGGCTTGTGCTATCTGCACGCATGTTTACGAGAAGCGGGGCATGACTCGACTCTAGCCAATTTTTCTGCCTGGTCAACCGCCAGGGTCAAGCAAGAACTTCTTAGTATACAACCCGATTTTATCGGAATTTCTCAATGGACCCACAACAGGCACTCTTCACTGGATTTGGCAAGAACATGCCGAAATCTACTCCCTGACAGCACAATAGTTATGGGAGGCGGGCACGCAACCTTCTGCTATGAAGACCTCTTGAGCGAAGGCTCGCCGGTCGATGCCGTCGTCCTGGGCGAGGGTGAATCAACGCTGCTGGAACTAGTTTCACAGGCGTCAGCGAAGAACGCTTTACATACCATTGCCGGGTTGGCATTCCGTCACAACGGCACAATCAAGACAACCGCAGCGCGCATGACACTTGAAGACCTGGACCAACTGCCGCTGCCGGCACGCCACCTTGACAGGTCGGTTGGCTTTGACCTTGAATTGCAAGCCGAGTTCATTGTATCAACCCGCGGTTGCCCGTCTGCCTGTTTTTTTTGCAGCTCACCGGATTTTTGGGGGAAAAAGGTCCGATTCAGGTCGCCTCAAGCGATTGTCGATGAAATAAAATATATCCGCCAGAAGTTCGGCCTGATCTACTTTTCAATTCGTGATGACACTTTTACGGCTGACCGCAGGAGAGTCCTTGAATTCTGTTCTCTACTGCAGAAGCAGGACGTCAATATTCTCTGGAACTGCCAGTCACGTGTCAACGCAATTGACGATGAACTTGTAACAGCCATGAAACGCGCCGGTTGCGAGTGTATTCAACTCGGCGTTGAATCTGGGTCACCACGGATTCTCAAGCAGCTTGGCAAAACGATCGCCCCACCCCAGATAGAGAAAGCATGTACACTGGTCAGGGAGATCGGCATTAATCTTTCAATATACCTCATCAGCGACGTTCCGGGAGAGACCGAAGAGGATATCCGGCAGACGCTTGAACTTGTGCGCCACATACATCCAGATGATGGTTATGTATCGCCGCTTGCCTATTATCCCGGCACCAAGCTCTATAATGACGCCGTAACATCCGGCCGAATTACTTCTTCGATTTTTGCAGACTCGGCCAAATCGGCTCTTTACGTCACTTCAAAGTCAGGGCAGCCATCCGCTACGCTCCTAAAAGAGCTTACAAAGTCGCGACAGAACAACGCAGAGCGCTTTAAAGCCCAGAAAAAAAGGCTTGGCTACTGCTACACAACCAACGTCATTGCGGGGGAGTGGTATCGCCAACGAGGGGAGTACGAAAAAGCCGAAGATGAGCTACTGGAGATTACGACCAACCAGCCGGGTAATCCCTGGGGGTGGTTCCTTCTGGGAGATCTGTATTCCGAAACGGGTAGGATTAAAAAGGCAAAAGAGAGCTATGCCAAGGTCCTGAGCATCATTCCACACCACAGCCCATCAAAATCTGCACAATAAAAAACGGGGTCATTTGCATGACCCCGTCAGCCTTACCATAAACTACTTCACAATCCTGATGCCGGGAATGAAGTATATCGTCTCGAATGTTTTGTTCAGCGTTTTGCTGTGGAAGTTAACCATTGCCGGAGTTTCCGGATACTCGATCTTGTCACCCTTTGCAACCTTCATTTCAGGTAGCGCCAACCAGGCATTCACACCTTTTTCATCCGCTGCTTCTACATAGGTGTAACCACCGGAATTCATAGTCTGGGTAACCGTTGCTTTTTTGCCAACACCTGCAGGAATTTCCTGCGCTTTCATACCTGCATGTGGGTCTCCACCTGGAGCGACGCTACCTTTTGCCACATCCGGGTGACCGGCCGGCATCTGGCCTTGCTGCGGAGCTGTCATCGGAGCTTCCGTTTTTGGCTTGTCTTTACACCCTGCAAGGGCGAGAGCGGCAATACTGAGGACTACTAATGCTGTTTTTTTCACCTGTTACCTCCTGTTTTTTGGGCTAACCTGATTTTTTTTATCACACTCCGACTGCTTGTTCCAAGAAAATTATACTATAACGCTAAAGTATAACATCATTACTGTTTACACAACTGACAATTACCCAGGCTGCAGGCGCTTTGCCAGCCGGTTTACAGCGTTATTTGATATCATCAAGTGACTGATTAAGAGAATCATACAGTGCAATCTGCTCTGCTATCGAACGTTTTTTACGAAGACGACAGCCATCACGGCCCAAGCAAACCCTGCAACGCTCATCTGAACACCACTGGCAACAGCTGCAGTCAGAACAAGGGTGCTTTTTCGGAACCGGCACGGTCTCATCAATAGGCGACATTTCGTTTGACGGCGTTGCCCTCAAGCAACTGCACAAAGGCCTTGCCACTATCGGCATTAACCAGAAGATAGCGTGGCAGCCTTAAAACAGAATCGGAGGCAGTTGCATGCCGCCGTTCAATGGTAAAAGTAGCAACATAGCCAGCCTCTACAGCCTTGCCAATCAGGTAGTCATCGTATATTCCGAAAGGCCAGGCAAGCATATCCACCTTTGTCCCCAGCTCTTTTTCCAGACGCCCCTGAGATTTTTTCAGCTGAGTAGTAACCAGCTCATCCAGAGCCGCCCGGCTCAGACTCCTCCGCTCCTTCTTAAAGTTCGGATGCCAGTATGTATGAGATTGAACGTCAAAGAGACCGGTCTTTGAAAGCTCACGCAACTGGTCCCACGTCATGGCATATTTGGCGTTCGAAATTGCAGACGGGTAAGTAAAGACGGTAACCGGGTAGCGATATTTTTTTATGATCGGCAGCATATCACTGTAAACGGACTTGTGCGCATCATCCTCTACTATTACAACTGACTTGGGGCCAGGTGACACGGCCTTTCCGCGATAATAATCAACAAGCCTGCGTAACGGGATGACTTTGTAGCCATTGTCATGCAGATATTTCATCTGTGCCTCAAAAACCGGGGTCGTAATCGTCATACCATCGGCAACGGTTGCCCCAAAGCGGTGGTATAACAGAATCGGGACGCGGAATTGTTCAGCTGCTGTCGCCACCAGCGGCGATAGCAGTACAATAATGACTAAAAACAGGTGAGCAACAAAACGGCACATAAAAATGATCCTTCCTCGGTCAGCCCCTTACGATAAAAACCGAACAGGGTGCATTACTGGCAACGGCATGGGAGATACTCCCCCTGATACGGCGCTGAATAAACCCCTTGCCGGAACTTCCTATTACGATGACATCGATTTCTTCTCTCTTGGCCAGATTGATAATCTTATCAGCCGGGTCACCATATTCAACAATCATTTCCAACGGGATATCATGCTCTGCAGCGCATTTCTCTACGACGTAAAAAATTCGTTCCCGCAGCTCGTCCCATTTTTTTGTTTCAGTCATCGGAGCCGTAGGAACAAAGTCTGTGTACGTCGCATTCGGCGCATTCGGCAGCACAAGCAAAGCATATATTCGACTCTTGAACTGGCTCTGGTTGCCGGCGGCAAGCCGAACGGCCTCTTCGGCAGCTTTATCTGACTGTGGAGAACCGTCGATCGCTACAAGAATTTTTTTGCGCAGGTTCAGCATAACATCCTCGTAAGTGTTTTATAACCAGACTATCAAGCGGGTATAACTACCGGTCTCTGACAATTAAATATAAAGCAATTTTTCACACTTGACAATTGTAAAACAATATTCTAGTATTTTGGCGAAATATCGTAAAAGTTGCATATTTGGCTTATTTTTTAATTAACGATTAGATTTTGATATGTTGCGTCTCACTTTCTATTACTTCAATCCATCAAAAGGACCCGTCTCATGGCAAAAAAAGAAAAATCTGAATATCTTATACAGGCGGTATCCCACGCCCTTGACCTTTTGGAACAGTTTCATGGTGAAGTTGACGAACTGGGTGTTACTGAGCTGAGTAAACGCTTGAAACTGCACAAAAACAACGTCTTCAGGCTTCTTGCAACCCTTGAGTCACGCAGTTACATCGAACAGAACAAAGTGACCGAAAACTATCGTCTCGGCCTTAAAACACTCGAGCTTGGCCAGACGTTCATCAAGCAGATGGGCCTGTTACGGCAGTCAAAACCGGTACTTGAAGCTTTAGTGGCGGACTGCAACGAAACTACTTATGTTTCGATCCTAAAAGACTTCAACATAGTCTACCTTGATGTTGTTGAAACAGCTATGACCGTCAGGGTTGTCCCACGTGTAGGTTCGAGGCTGCCGGCTTACTGTACGGCAGCAGGCAAGGTACAGATTGCCTACATGAGTGATGAAGAGCTTGAGACGTATCTCCCCTCAAAAGAGCTGAAAAGTTACACACCAAACACAATTACCGACCGCGACACGCTCAAAAAACAGCTGAAACAGATCGTTGAGCAAGGGTATGCATTTGATGACGAGGAACTTGACACCGGAGTTAAATGTGTCAGCGCTCCGATTCGTGACTACACCCGGCGCATTATCGGTGCTGTCAGCATTTCCGGGCCATCAATGCGCTTCTCTGATGAACGCATTAAAAACGAGCTGATTCCGCTGGTACTAAAAGCGGGAGAAGAGATTTCTGCCAAACTCGGTTTCCAGAAATAACAGGCTTATAACAGACACCCAAAGGGCGGCTTTCAGGCCGCCTTTTTTTATGCAGACAACGTGACATTAATTGTCACGTCCGGCACTGCAGCAACTTCCCATAAAGGATCCAATCATGTTGACCTACAAGGTAGTTGAAATCGGCACTGTTACTGAGGAGATGATAGAAGAGACACTTAATAACTGGAGTTCCAAAGGATGGTGCTTTGACGGACTGCAGTTCGCAATGCGCGAGTCGAGCAAGCGTCCGGCAATGGCCTTTGCACTTTTCACAAAGGAAACATCCCCAGAGGGTGAAAAACCATGAGCCCAAAAGAAACCCTCTATCTTGTTGACGGCTCTTCCTACATCTACCGCGCCTACTATGCTATCAGACACCTGTCGTCCCCCACCGGTTTTCCAACCAATGCTATATATGGCTTTATCCAGATGCTGCTCAAGCTGCTCAAAGACTACAATCCACAGCATGTGGCGGTAGTCTTTGATGCTGGACGTACGACATTCCGCACGGAAATGTATCCGGATTACAAAGCTAACCGCGCGGCAATGCCGGATGACCTGCGTATGCAGATGGAGCCGATTCGAGAAGTGGTGAGGGCCTTCAACATACCTTCGCTCGAACTGCAGGGGTACGAGGCCGATGATATTATCGGCGCACTGGCCGGGCGCTTCGCTGCGCAGGGCGGAAAAGTGGTAGTCGTCACCGGCGACAAGGATCTGATGCAGATTGTGACCGACCATGTTACCCTGCTGGATACCATGAAGGGCAAGGAATCCGGCGTTGCCGAAGTGATTGAACGTTTTGGCGTCGGACCGGAACTGGTCACCGACATACTGGGATTAGCGGGGGATTCTTCGGATAACATTCCCGGTGTGCCGGGGATTGGCGAAAAGACCGCCACCAAACTTATACTTGAGTTCGGTTCACTTGACCACCTACTGGAGAGAGCCGATGAGGTCAAAGGAAAAAACGGTGAAAAGCTGCGTGAATTTCGTGAGCAGGCATTACTGTCACGGCGTTTGGCAACAATCGAATGCAACGTCCCGCTGGAGGTTCCGCTCGAAACACTGACGACTCAGGAACCTGATCAAGAAGCTTTGAATACGATCTTCAAAAAGTTCGGTTTCACCTCGCTGATCAAGGAACTAACCGCTAAGGCCACGCTCTCTGCCGCTAACTATCATACTGTCTCGACAGCATCACAACTTGATTCTCTTACCGCCGCTCTCGTGCAGGCCGGCGAATTTGCATTCGACCTGGAGACCACCAGTCTCGACCCGAGACTGGCAAATATTGTCGGTGTTTCCTTTGCTTACCGTGACCATGAGGCGTTTTATGTACCAATTGGACACGTAACGTCCACCCCCGCTGCCCTTTCCTCAAAGCATGACGGCACACTCTTTTCAGAACCAATGTTGGCCGACACAATCTCAAGTGAAGAACTGGCCCCCGGACAACTGCCGCGCAGCAAGGTTCTCGACAGCCTACAACCACTACTGGAAAACCCGAAATTGCGCAAAGTGGGACAGAACATCAAGTACGACATGCAGGTGTTGGCAAATAGCAACATCAACCTGTCCGGTATCTGGTTTGACACAATGTTGGCCTCATACCTGCTCAACCCGTCACGACAGGGGCACGGCCTGGACGCTCTGGCACAGGAGCATCTTAACCACCGCATGATAAGCTATAAAGATGTGACCGGCAACGGCAGGGATCAGAAGAATTTCTCCGAGGTTGATCTGGCGACAGCGGCACAGTATGCCGCAGAAGACGCGGATGCCACCTGGCTGCTCCGCCGTAAATTCGAGCCACTGCTTGCAGCAGATAGCGCCGACACACTGTTTCACACCGTAGAGATGCCACTGGTCACGATTCTGGCCGGAATGGAGAACCATGGGGTTCTTCTCGACTGCACGCTTTTGAACACGTTATCTGCGGATTTTGCCGGTCGAATGGGCATAGTGGAGGAACAGGTTTTTTCCCTCGCAGGCGAACGATTCAACCTCAACTCTCCCAAACAGCTGGGTGAGATTTTATTTGACCGCATGGGTCTCAAAACCGGTAAAAAGACGAAAGGAAAGACCGGATGGTCAACCGACAACGAGGTATTAACCCTTCTGGCCGAAGAGCATGAAATTGCCCGCTTGATACTAGATTATCGCACTGTTGCCAAACTGAAATCAACCTACACTGATGCCCTGCCACGCCTCGTCAATTCACGCACCGGGCGGGTCCACACGTCATACAACCAGACCGTGACCAGCACCGGCAGACTGTCTTCATCAGACCCCAACCTGCAGAACATTCCCATCCGCAGCGAAGAGGGGCGCCGGATACGTCATGCGTTTATAGCCCCGCCAGGACACGTTATCCTCTCGGCTGATTACTCACAGATTGAGCTGCGTGTTCTGGCCCACCTTTCAGGCGACAAGGTTTTTTGTCACGCCTTTGCAAATGATGAAGACATCCATACCCGTACTGCTGCAGAGGTCTTTGGTCTTTTTCCGGAGATGGTCACCCCCGAGATGCGTCGTCAGGCCAAGACAATCAACTTCGGCATCATCTACGGCCAGGGTGCCTTTTCTCTTGCAAAACAACTCGGCATACCACGCAAAACAGCTGAAGAATTTATCAACACCTATAAAGAACGACACTACGGCGCTATTGCATTTCTGGACTCCTGTATCAAAGAAGCAGAAGAGAACGGCTTCGTAAAGACAATTCTCGGGCGGAGGCTGCCGATTCCGGACATCCGTAGCAATAACGGTAACGTGCTGGCCTTTGCCCGCCGTAACGCCATAAATTATCCGATTCAGGGCTCGGCGGCAGATATCATTAAATGTGCCATGATCCGTATAGATTCACGCATCCGCTCGGAGGAGTTAAAAAGCCGTATGGTTATGCAGGTGCATGACGAACTGGTCTTGGAGGTCCCGGAAAATGAATTACTGAGGGTGGAACAGTTGGTTGAAGAGGAGATGGGGCGCGCGGTAGAGTCAAGAGTCCCTCTCAAGGTAGATATAAACTATGGGGCCAACTGGAGCGAGGCTCACTAGTTGGGTAATCAGCACTTCAGCTGCTGGAACCGCGTCTTCTGCGGCGGTCTTTCTGTTTACGCAGTTTTTCAACACGCTTCATCTCGGGAGTTATAACTCCGGAGGCGGCTTCGATGCGTTCAATTAACTCGCGGCGTGCCAGAAAACGGTTTACCGACTGGCTCCTCTCACGCATACAGGTGACCTGTATACCCGTTGGCACATGCTTGATCTGGACACAACTTGAGGTCTTGTTAACATGCTGCCCACCATTACCAGATGAGCGGACAAAGCTTTCCACAAGGTCTTCTTCACGCATCCCCAACTCGGCCATTTTTAACTGTAGCCAGCGGTTCTTTTCTTCACTTACTGCGAATACCGCCATACGGTTACAATCCTCGGATGCTCATTTAGCGATATCCGGTTACAGCTTCCGAATAACCGCTTACGTACTGATTGTACCTATACCACTTCATATTTGATTTCAAGGTATTATTCCTGAGCTAGAGCGGATGTTGCCTGATGCGTTGCGGTATGTTATAAGCGCAGCATTAGCATTTAACTAAAACTTCAAAGGGGTCTCGTGAAGGCACATTTCCTACAACGCTGCTGGGTTACGTTTTCCGTTTATGTCGTCGGATTTTACGCATCCTGCCTTAATAGATTCGTTATCAAGGGGAGTGGCAACATCCCGCACAAAGGCCCGGTCCTGATAGTTTCAAATCACATATCAGCCTATGACACCATATTCCTCCCCTGGGCCGTCATCAAACACAATCCGCTTCAGATGCTCTGGGCGCCAGCCAAAGAGGAACTTTTTGAGAATACCTTTCTGCGGATGATTTACATGTCTTGGGGAGCCTTTCCGGTCAGGCGAAAAAGAGACGTCAGGGCCGGACGTGTGTTGAACGACCTGCTCCTGGATCAGAAGGTCATGCTGTTCCCGGAAGGAACGCGCCATAAAGACGGCCAACTCGGACAGGGTAACCGCGGCGTAGGAAAAATTATTTACGATACCCGCCCTGCCGTAATTCCAACCGCTTTGACCGGAGTGAACAGCTGGAAATTTCCTGGGTTACGACAAAAAGGTGCCGTTATTTTCGGGGCGCCGCTCGACTTCGAAGATCTTTTCCAGAGAGAGGATTGCAAGGAGACCCACATTTTGATAGTTGAGCGGGTCATGCAGGCAATTGCCACTCAACTGGCAGGGGAAAGGGTGGATTATGTCAGAAAATGACGTCCAGGTCGTAGAGATTTTCTGTGATGGCGCCTGTAGCGGTAATCCGGGACCAGGCGGATACGGTGCAATCCTGCGCTACGGCGGGCATGTAAAAGAGCTCAGCGGTGGTGCAGCAGACACGACCAACAATCGCATGGAGATGACGGCGGCAATTGAGGCGCTCCGTCTGTTAACGCGCCCATGTCAGATTTCAATTACAACCGATTCGCAATATCTGGTTAAAGGCATGACGGAGTGGATCGCGGGATGGCAACGTAAAGGGTGGCGCAACAGCAAGAAGGAACCTGTCCTGAATAAAGATTTATGGGAGATGCTGCTTACCTTGACAAAGACTCATACCGTTCAATGGAAATGGGTCAGGGGTCATGCCGGACACACTGAAAATGAAAGATGCGACCAGTTGGCCAGAGAGGGGATTCCAGTGTTACGATGAGGGGAGGTGACTATCTGGTTTTAGATTTAAATCGGAGCTGAATCAGATAAAATAGTGGCGGAGAGAGAGGGATTCGAACCCTCGATACCGGTTTCCCAGTATACTCGCTTAGCAGGCGAGCGCCTTCGACCTACTCGGCCATCTCTCCGTATATACAGTTAACCCGTAAAACAGTGGATGCGATACCTACCATGCCCCACAAAATAAATCAAGCTTAAAGAGAGTGCTGTAGACAATTTGAATCAACCTACCTGTTGTCTGCACTGCCCTACTTCCCTTTTTTCAGATCAATGAGAATCAACTTTGCAACAGCCTTGAGCGTTTCAAAAACGCCTTCACCGGTTGTTGCACAAGCTTCAAACTCAGGCACATCGGTAGGGTTTAACTCACGGCGCAGCTCTTCTACAGACATGGCGCCAGGCAGGTCACGTTTGTTATACTGAATAATATAGGGAAGCTTATCAAGGTCGTACCCCTGTTCCTTGAGATTGATTCTCAAGTTCTCAAGCGACTCAATATTGGCGTCAATACGCTCTTCCTGTGAATCTGCTACAAACACGACACCATCTACGCCCTTTAGAATCAATTTTCTGGACGCATCATAAAAAACCTGCCCCGGCACCGTGTAGAGATGAAAACGTGTCTTAAATCCACGAATCTCACCAAGAGATAGAGGCAGAAAATCAAAAAACAGGGTGCGCTCCGTCTCTGTCGCGAGACTTATCATCTTACCCTTGGCGTCAGGCGCAGTCTTTTGATAAACAAATTGAAGATTTGTCGTCTTTCCGCACAGACCTGGGCCGTAATAAACTATTTTACAATTGATTTCACGAGAAGCATAGTTGATGAAGGACATCTTTGGCTTTCCCTGTTATTAATTAGTAAGTTATAAATTACTTCAGCAGTAGCGGCGAAAGCACTTCGGACACCTGCCATATTCCGTCAGCCGGCATCAACTAAAAAGATTATCGATGTCGTCGTCAGTTATTTCAGCGAAGGGGAAATCAGAAGAACCGCGTTTTTCGCGCTCTTCAGACTTAACGAGAAGTTTTTCAAAGATTGCAGAGAGCTCTTCCGACGACTTTTTCACCCGCAATCGTACGAGCCCAAGTGACGAGCGGTTATCAAACAGAACAACGAGAATCACGCGCCCGCCAACAATGGAGATATGGAGGTTATCTTTCTCCCCTTCGTGGAAGAGAATCGAAAACTCTTTCTCACCAATCAACTTGGCCAAGCCACCGGTGGCAGCAATATTTCCTGCAGTAAGAGAAGCCAGCGACGTGGTATCAAAGCGTTCGGTTTCTCCGACACCAGATATCAACTGTCCATTCTTATCAACAAGAAATATTACCTTGGCGTTGGCCTCATTCAGCAAACGCCCGATAACTTCATTGATTTCCTGAAATTCTTCATCGTACATGACCAGCGTTGGATTGGACATGCCATGTCTCCCTGCCCGTCGGCAATAGTATCTTCAAACTTTAAATTAATACAAGAATGACCTGCGTTATAGCAAACCTATGGCCTGCTTTCAAGCTTATTCGTCTCAACAGTTATTGATTCCCGGGAGAACCAGCCGTTTGCTTTAAGGAGCTGGTTGTGATATTGTGCCCGCCTCACAATATCACTACGCAAGCCGTCCAGAGGGCTCAAATCATGGAATTGAGTTTTTCCAAAAGTAACGAACCAATCGACCGGATTATCAGCCAGCTGGTTGAAGAATCGGGAGGTATCCACCATCCCGCGATAATCAGAGAAATGATTCTTGCGACGCTTAAGATCGGTCAGGATGTTGATTATCTGGCTGACCTGAAACTAATCAATCGCACGCTACGCGAAATGCGCTATACGGCACGGGTTTTCGGCCCCTACCGCCACCGCAAAAAAGTCACGATCTTCGGTTCGGCACGCACGGAAAAAACAGATGAGATGTATAAAAAATGTGTGAACTTTAGCCGCAGACTGGCAGAAAATGACTACATGGTTATTACAGGGGGTGGTCCCGGCATTATGCAGGCAGGTAATGAGGGTGCCGGCAGCGAGAACTCCTTTGCGGTAAACATTCGCCTCCCCTTTGAGCAAAAACCGAATCCGATCATGTACCGCAACCCTCGCCTGGTAACGTACAAGTATTTTTTCAACCGTAAGGTCGCTTTCGTAAAAGAGTCTGATGCAATTGTTGTTTTTCCGGGAGGGTTTGGAACTCTGGACGAGGCGATGGAAGTTTTTACGCTGATACAGACGGGCAAGACTTCACCGAAGCCGTTGATCCTGATGGACGATCAAGATGGTTACTGGGAGCGTTTCTTCGCCTTTATCAGGGAAAGCCTTCTGGTGAAGGGCTTCATCTCCGGAGAAGATTTTTCACTTTTCACTATTACCAGAGATGAGGAGGAGGCGCTCCAGATCATAGACACCTTCTACAACACCTATCACTCACTTCGCTTTATAGAAAACCGGTTGGTGATCCGTCTGACAAAAGCACTTTCCACCACACAGATCGAAACGTTATCATTGGAGTTTCCCGGACTTATCAAGGATGGTGATAAAATTTGCTGTTGTGATGCGTTTCCGGAAGAAATTGACGAGCCGGACCTTGCCCACCTGCCACGCATTTCACTGCTCTTCGACCACCACCACTATGGTTTGTTGGTTGCGTTCATTAACCGCATTAATTCATTCTGACAGACAGCGATTAACAGACACCGTACTCCTCTGGCCAGGCTCGTTGACAACAGCAGACGCTTGGCGATATAGTTCAAAAACTACTTTTAATCCGGGATATCATGCAGGATCTTAAAAATCTATCGCAAAAGAAAACATCTTCCGTCTTCAGTTTTTTAGGTAACGGCAACCGAAACAGGCTTATCAATCAGTCCAGTGAACCGTCCAGGCCAAGACTGGGTTTCCCCTCAAGGAAACGCCTGCAACAGCTGAAACCGGTACTACTGTTCATTGCCATAGTTCTGGCACTTGCTCCGCTGTGCGTTCTGGCACTGCGTCAGACAGAATCGGCCGGTTCGCACATCACAAGCTGGATTAAACAGGTAACGGGATCCGGCCTGGAATCGGCTGAAGCGTCCAGATCTAATATCACGGCCAATCGCTTTACGATCGCCAGCGATATGCTTGAAACGGCAGACATCAGCAACTCCAGCGTGTCTGCCCGGACTCCGGAGGGATTGCAGTACGTCTATACAATCCAGGGGGACCTGCAGCAAAGAGTCCATGACTATCTGGTCAAATACGCGGTACCGTATGGTGTTTTTGTTGCAATTGAACCGGCTTCGGGGCGTATTCTCGGCATGACAGCCTACTCGTCAGTTGATCCAGGATGGGCTAAACGCTCAGCTTACGAACTTTATCCGATGGCCTCACTGTTCAAGATCATCACCGCCTCCGCAGCACTCGAAAACAATAAAATTACTCCAGAATCAGTGATCGAATTCCGTGGCAAAAACTATTCCGAAAACCCCCGATACTGGGATGTCAGCCCCCACGGCAGCAACAATCGCATGAATGTTACCTATGCCATGGGTAAATCCATCAACCCCGTCTACGGACGAGTGGCTAGCGACATAGCCGGCAAAACATCTGTAATGAAATCCGTATCCCGCTTCGGCTTCAACCAGAAACTGCTGCCTGACACACCGGCCAAGCCAAGCCAGGCAGGGGAACCGATGGACGACCAGAAACTGATGTTAATGGGGGCTGGGCTGGACCATGGCGTCAAGATCTCACCGCTCCATGCGGCGGTGATCATGTCGGCAATAGCTAATGGCGGAAAAATGATGGCTCCGGGGCTCACCAGTGCTATCATAGATAGAAAAGGGATCGAGAAAGAGGCGTTTGCTCCGCGCGAACTGCGGCAGTTAGTCACCCCGGAGACTTCAGCATCTTTGACGCAGATGCTTTCCAGCACCGTATTGACCGGGACCTCGCGCAAAGCATTTCATGATCGCCGCGGCCGACCGCTGATTAACGTCCAGATAGCAGCTAAAACAGGATCGATCGACGGCTTGGACCCAAAAGGGCATTACTCATGGTTTGCCGCTTTTGCGCCTATCCAAAATCCACGGATCGCGCTGGTTGCCCTGGTTATCAATCCTGACCAATGGAAGATCAAGGCGTCTCAGGTTGGAGCAGAGGCTTTATATGAGTTTTTCAGACGATAGGTTGATTGGCGGAATAAGTCATTAAATGCAGCTTTCCATCGCGCATCTCACCATAGGTGAACTGTTCCATCCAGTCACCAAGAGATATAACTGCGAATGGGGGGGCGGTAAGCTCTTCGCACAGAGCAAGATGAAAGTGCCCGGCGACAAGTCCGTCATACCCCTTTTTCTGGAGAGAACGCGCAAAATCGAAGATTATTCGACGGTAGTCCCAACGAGCTGATTTTTCACCATAACTGGCCTGGCTCCGCTTCTGCAGGTACCCCCTTACCTTCTGTGCCCATCGCGGAGGGAAATGTCTCACACCGGCAGCAACCAGGCGGGTACGGAGCAGAAATCGCAACAGGCGATAGAGGCGGTCGGCCTTATTGATCTGATCGCCATGACAGACATAAAGTTTCTTGCCCTGCAAGGATTCTATGGATGGTCCGGTATGGATTACGGCATTCAGGCGCTGCGAAAAGACTGTACCGAGATGGAAATCGTGATTTCCCTCAAAATAGACAAGCTGGCAGCCACGCAGCACCAGGCGCTCCAATGCATCAATTACGGCATCATACTCGGTAAAGGGATGTGACGGAAACCCAAGCCAAAAGTCGAACAGATCGCCTACAATGTAGAGGGTTTCAAGCTCCCCCTCCAGTTCGTGTAAAAAACGAAGCAGGAGGCGGTAGTTATCATCGTCGGGAGATGCCAGATGGGCATCGGCAAGAAATATGGTTCGCATAGGTACGGATTGTGCTTCGATCAACAGTAAAAAGTCAACAAGGAAGAAAACGGGAGAAACTCGATGGCAATAATTCAGAGCGTTGAAATATCGTGGGAGGATCTGCTCGGAGCATTTACCAGTGGTCAATTTGACAAAACATACTATCTTGACCGGCTGACAGGTGAAATATTCTCTGTCCCCTCTACCGCTGACAACAATGAAGTACGGCAACAACTCCACAGTAATGGTGAGCGTTTTCTGGAGATACCCCCGTTCGACTACCGTAGCGAACGACAAATCGTGGCAGAATTCGTCGCACAGATATCCGACACTGAATTAAGAACCATACTGAACAGCTCGTTAGCAGGAAAAAAACCGTTTGGAAAGATAGAAGACATACTCTCGTTCTACCCGCAAGAAGAAGAGCGTTTTACGCTATTGAAAGATCGGTTTCTTTCCAACCGGCTTAAAACGTGGCTGGAAGAAAACAATCTGTTTACTGCCGACACGGTCCTGCAGGGCGCGAAGCACGCCTAGGAGAAAAGATGGAGCACATTCACCACGCCCACACACCTCGCGGCGATTACGGCAGATTTATTGCTGCAATAATGGTTTTCTGCCTGCTGGCCGCAGCCGGTTACGCTCTACAGCACACCATTTCCTGCTTTCTGCTTTCCTGGGTTATTGCCTACCTGCTTGATCCACTTCTCGTAAGCGCGGAACAGCGTGGCATGAAAAGAATCTACGCCTTGGGACTTCTGTATATACTCCTGGGAATTCTCACTGTTTTTTTTGCGACATTTATAGTGCCGACCCTCACAATCAGCTGGAACAGCTTCGTTCTCGACCTGCCCACCTATATTCAGCAGATTAAACAGGTGGCTCTGGAGTGGAAAGAGCGCCTACCTGACCGCTACGGTTCCGATGAAATCCAGTGGCTCATAGACAAAGTGGCTGGAAACGTTGACAAAACAGCAGAGAAGGCCGGCTCATTAGCCTATGGCTTTGGAACCCGCATCTTCTTTAATCTTTTTAACCTCGTGCTCTCACCGATTCTTGTTTTCTTTATGCTCTACTATAAACAGACCGTCATACTGACTCTTACCTCCTGGTTACCTCGTGAACGTCGCACTCAGATCATAGATATCGCCAATGAAGTCAACAACAGTATCGGTGGCTACCTGCGTGGACAGGTGGCGGTATCCATTATCGTAGCGATACTCGCCACCAGTGCTCTTTTTTTCCTCGGAATTCCGCACCCGTTCTTCTGCGGTACTTTTGCCGGTGCTGCTTCCATACTACCATTCATTGGTGTCATCATAGCGACGCTACCTGCCCTCTTCTTTGCATGGTTTAAATTCCAGTCGATAGCGATGCTTGGCCAGACTGCGGTTGCATTCGGAATTATCTACTTTGTTGAGGGATATGTCATTAAGCCGCTGGTGTTCAAAGAGTCAATGAACCTGAACCCGCTGGTAACCATCATCATGGTCATGGCGCTTGGAGAGATCCTCGGGTTCTGGGGGATCCTGCTGGCATTACCAATAGCGTCAGCCATCAAAATCACCTGGGAACATTTCCTGCTGGGAGA
The DNA here is from genome assembly GCA_028681335.1 of Desulfuromonadaceae bacterium. Taxonomy (GTDB): domain Bacteria; phylum Desulfobacterota; class Desulfuromonadia; order Geobacterales; family Pseudopelobacteraceae; genus JACRCG01. Next base: position 194,217 of record JAQUIT010000005.1, read on the forward strand.
TTTTAAAAAGAGGTAACAAACCGTGATCAAAGAGCCCTTCTTACCCACGACAAACATGATCGTCTCCACCCTGTCAATAACCGGAATGTCCTGCGCAAATTGCGCTGCCAGGATCGAAAAAGATCTGTCCGGACGGGAAGGCATACAGAACGCCGTGGTAAACTTTGCCCTGGCAGAACTGACCGTCACTCACGACCCTGAGACCATATCCAAAGAACAGATTACCTCGTTAGTAAAAGCACTCGGCTACGATGTCATACGTATGGAGGCTGACGGTGAACTTACCTTTGGTGTACAAGGATTACACTGTGCCTCCTGCGTCAACACCCTTGAAAAGAAACTGCTTGAACATCCTGCCGTTACCACTGCCATAGTAAATCTGGCGGCCGAGACCGGCTTTGTCCGCTTTGATTCTCAGCAGCTTGATTTGGCCGACATCTTCCGTATTGTACACGCAGCCGGGTACACCCCGCTCGAGTTGAACATCGTTGAGACAGCTCACGACGACGGCCTCCGCTCTCAAAGGAACTGGTTCCTCTTCTCACTGCTGGCTTCCCTGCCGATTATGCTGACGATGGGCCTGCACTCCAACCGCGCCGCAATGCAGCTTAACCTGCTACTGGCAACAGCAGTCCAGTTTTCTGCCGGACTGATCTTCTACCGCGGGGCCTGGAGTGCCCTCAAAAATCGCAGCACAAACATGGACGTTCTCGTGGCCCTGGGAACGTCGGCCGCTTATTTCTACTCTCTGGCCGCTTACTTCGGCCTGCTTGGCCCCCATCGTGAAGTATTCTTTGAAACCTCTACCATGCTGATCGCTTTCATACGGCTCGGAAAATACCTTGAGGCCCGCGCCCGTGGCAAAGCAAGTGAAGCGCTCAAAAAGCTCCTCCATCTTCAGGCTGACAAGGCCATATTGATCACCGAAGGAGGCGAAAAGGAGGTGCCGGCTTCTGTGATACGGGTCGGTGATGTCGTACTGGTCCGCGCTGGCGATATTATTCCGGTTGACGGCGAGGTAATTGATGGAGGCGGGGCTGTAGATGAAAGCATGGTCACCGGTGAGTCCCTCCCGGTTCTTAAAAAACCGGGCGATTCCGTTTCCGGGGCAACGGTCAGTAGTAATGGTGTCATGCGCATTCGGGCAACCCGCATCGGAGAAGCTACCCTGCTGGCACAAATCGTCAAGATGGTCCGCGAAGCTCAGGGAGACAAAGCCCCGATCCAGCGCTTTGCCGATGCTATTTCAGCGTGGTTCGTGCCGTTTGTTCTCTTCCTCTCTGCTGTCACTTTTATATTCTGGTACGCCGTGCTCTCAAGGGACTTCTTGACCGCTTTCCGCTTTGCAGTTGCTGTTCTCGTGATCGCATGCCCCTGTGCCATGGGGCTGGCGACACCAACCGCCATCATGGTTGGAAGCGGAATTGCACTTGGGCGGGGGATCCTGATCAAGAAAGGCTCTGCACTGGAGACAATCTCACGCGTGCAGGTGCTCCTGCTTGACAAAACCGGCACCCTGACCAAGGGGACACCGGAGATGACCGACCTTGTCCCGGTCGCACACAGCGTCGATCCGACCAAGCTGCTCGAGTGCCTGGCGACAGCCGAAGCCTATTCGACCCACCCTCTGGCCCAGGCGGCAATCGCAGCGGCACGTGACGCGGGGATCGAAGCAGGCATTGCAGACGAATTTGAAGAACGTGGCGGTAAGGGAGTGACCTGCCGCTACGAAGATTTACAGTTGGCGGTCGGCAACGAGCGTCTGATGGCTGAACTGGAGATTTCCCTGACTCCAATGGCAAAGAAATGCGCCGAACTGACCTCAACAGGAAAATCGCTGGTCTATGTCGCTGCCGGAAACACATTGGTAGGCGTTGCTGCATTTGCTGACACACTTAAACCCGGATCTGTGCAGGCCGTCAACGAACTGCGCCGCATGGGCATAACCACCTGCATGATTACCGGCGACCATGCCGATGTCGCCGCTATTGTAGCGAAACAGGCCGGAGTCGACACATTTGAAGCCGAGGTAATGCCGGATCGCAAGCGGGATGCGGTAAAAGAGTACCAGGGACGCGGCATGATTGTCGGGATGGTTGGGGATGGCATTAACGATGCGCCTGCCCTTGCCCAGGCCGAAATCGGTATTGCCATTGGCGGTGGCACTGATGTTGCTAAAGAAACCGGCGATATTGTCCTGATGCGCAGTGACCTGCTTGATGTCGTGCGGGCAATAGCAATCGGACGGGCAACTCTGGGTAAAATCAAGCAGAATCTGTTCTGGGCAATGTTCTACAACATACTCGGTATTCCTGTCGCAGCCGGCATGCTGTCAGGCTACGGAATTTTCCTAAAACCTGAATATGCCGGTTTGGCAATGGCCTTTTCGTCAGTGTCAGTCGTACTGAATTCTCTGCTACTGAAACGTATTGAAAAAACCATTTAATTACCTATGGCTGAACCAACCTGCTGGGGGAATGAGTGTTTTATATCATGAAATTGCGCAGCTGTTTACGTAGAGGCCTTGCCGCCACAGCAGTTATTGCCGCCCTGGCAGCCCCGGCTGGCGCAGAAGAGCGGCAAAGTACCCTTCTTGACCCATCAGGCAGCAGCACAAAAACCGAATTCACCCGCACGGCAACAACTGAGCCCTTGCAGCCTGACAGGCTAACCGGTGAATATATCAAAGGATATGTTAGCGATGGCGGCAAAATACTTGCGTCGCCTCTCTACTGGAACGGAGATGACTGGCTTAAGACAGGACTTATCATCGGGGCAACGTCAGGACTCTATTTTGCGGATACCGGCATCAGAAACTTTGCTCAAAAGAACCAGAACGGGACAGGTGACCATGCCGCCTCTGTCGGGAGTCTCCTTGGCAGCCCTCTCCTCGCCGTACCATCCCTCGGAGCCTTCTATCTTTACGGCCAGCTGAATGACGACCCGAAAGCTCGCCGCACCTCGTTACTGGCCATGGAAAGTTTTACCATCAGTAGCGCTATATCCTTGACTATCAAGCAGGCAACCCAACGTCCCCGGCCACTTTCCGGTGAAGCTTCCACTACCTGGAATGGCCCCAGTCTCAAAGCGACCGACAGCGCCTTCCCCTCCATACATACACAAACCGCATTTTCAATTGCCGCCGTTTTTGCCGACGAGTACAACAACACCCCGTTTGTTGCCCCAACCGCTTATGGATTGGCTTCTTTTGTCGGTTTGTCGCGCATTTACAGCAACAAGCACTGGGCATCTGATGTGTTTGTTGGTGCGGCAATCGGCTACTTTGTCGGAAAAAGCGTTGTCAGGTACCATACGGTACAGAACAGCACTCCCCTGAAAATCATGCCTTCTGTCAGCCAGCAGGGATTCGGGTTAATGGCTGAATACAGGTTTTGACCGTCATTAACGACTCACGACAGCAAATGAGTTGCAGCAAAGCAGATTTTTGTGTATCCACAAACAGAACAGGCGTTCACACAACAGTTTTCTAAAACGCTGTTGTCATCAGCATGTTACATGATAGAATCGTCGCAGGACAGTTCTCACACGAGAGGATCAAGATGCCCCCGTCGCAACAATTGATGGACCCCACGAATGGGCAGAGCCAGCTAACCAGAAAGATCAATCTGTTTGCCTGGATATTGATTGCCTGCTGGACTCTCCTGATAGGGGTCTCCTGTCTCTGGAATTTCCAAGCAGAGCGAAAAGTGTTGCACAAAGTAGCATTGGCAGAGGCCCAGGCGCTGATAGAACGTGATGCCCAGTATCGTCGCTGGGGTGCGTCTCATGGCGGTGTTTATGTGCCTGCCACCCAACAATCCCCCCCCAACCCTTATCTATCCCACGTTCCGGAACGCGATATAAACACACCATCGGGAAAGCAGCTGACGCTTATAAGCCCGGCCTACATGGCACGACAGGTCAATGAGCTGGCCAAAGCAGACAACCCCTCTTTCCGCCATGCCCACATTACCAGCCTGAACCCGCTCCGTCCTGAAAACATCCCCGACCCATGGGAAGAAACTGCTCTCCGCTCTTTCGAAAAGGGTGCACACAAGGCCAGCGCCATTGTGACGATTGCCGGCAAACAGTATCTGCGGTTTATGACCCCATTTCTCACTGAAGAACCTTGCCTCAAATGCCACGCACTTCAAGGATACGCAGTCGGTTCGATACGTGGCGGAATAAGCGCTTCAATACCGCTTCAGCCGCTTATAGATGCCAGCAGAGGACAAACAGTTGGATCGTTTGCTTTCCATGGGCTTATCTGGCTGCTGGGATTGGGAGTAACCGGTATGGGCGCGCGTCAGCTTGCCCGAAGCGCCACGGCACAAAAGCAGGTCGAAAGTGAACTACAACAACAGACCCTACTCCTTGAAGAGGAAATTGTCGACCGGCGGAAAGCACAGGAGTCGCTGCAGGAAAGCGAAGCACACCTGAGAATAGTCGCAGATTATGCCTCAAACTGGGAATATTGGCGACTGCCGGACGCATCCTTCCTCTATATGTCGCCGTCGGTGCAGAGCTTGACCGGGTATTCGGTTGAAGAGTTCTGCAACAATCGTGAGCTGTTTTACCTTGTTATCCATCCTTACGACAGGGAGCTGTTCCGGGACCACACGCACATTATCGATTCTAACGGCCAGATTCTGCCGCTCGAAATCCGGATTCTCTGTAAAAATGGCGATGTGCGCTGGATCAGCCACATCTGTCAACAGGTCTATACTCCCGAAGGTCTCCCCTGGGGATGGCGTGCCAGTAACCATGACATTACCGAGCACAAACAGATGGAGCATGAGCTCTTTGAACAGACAGAACAGCTGGAACAAGAGGTTTCAGAACGGGAGACGGCACAGGCAAGTCTTGAAGAAATGAATCATTCGCTGGAAGAACGCATTAATGTGGCGGTCACAGATCTGCGGGACAGGGACCAGGCCATGATCCAGCAGGGTCGTCTGGCGGCCATGGGGGAGATGGTCAACAACATTGCCCACCAGTGGCGGCAGCCGCTTAACAATGTCGGGCTAATCATCCAGAGCCTGAAATTTTCGTTTGACGCAGGCACCATGACGCATGACGAACTGGAGCGGGAAATCAGCACAGCGATGGATGTTATCATGCACATGTCACGCACCATCGACGACTTCCGCAACTTTTTCCGCGAAGACAAACAGAAAAAGACTTTTCCTGTCAGCACAACCATCCACCACGCTCTTGAATTTGTATCCGCGGCGCTGTCAAACCATGACATTCAGGTGGAGCTTGAAGATGATGAGAGTGTCACCGCGACCGGGTATCAGAATGAGTACGCGCAGGTTTTGCTCAACATACTCTCCAACACCCGGGAGGCCTGCATTGAACGCTGCACCGTCGCGCCGCGAATCCATATCCGGGTGGCGACTGAAAACGGTCGCTCGGCCGTCTATATCCGTGACAATTGCGGAGGAATCGCCGAAGATATCATGCCCAAGATATTTGACCCCTATTTCACCACCCGCACGCCGGACAAAGGGACCGGTATCGGCCTCTATATGTCAAAAGTCATCATTGAACAGAACATGAATGGGCGCCTCACTGCCGACAACACGATAGACGGTGTGGAATTCAGGATCGAAGTATGAGCCGGGACCTATAAGGATAAAAGTAATGTCTGAGAGAGTTCCCATATTAATAGTAGATGATCTCCCCCAAAACATACTGGCTCTGGAGGCTGTTATTGCCGACATGGGGGTAGAGATCATGACGGCGCGATCAGGCAATGATGCGTTGCGACTCTCGCTCAAAGTTGACTTTGCGCTGATTCTTCTGGATGTGCAGATGCCCGGCATGAATGGCTTTGAAGTAGCCCGACTTATTCGTTCAAACCCCAAAACAAGCCATTTCCCGATAATTTTTATCACCGCAGGAATGAAAGACCTTCTCGAGCAGATTGCAGGATATGAAACCGGTGCGGTGGATTACCTGATGAAACCCTTTGAACCGGTAATCCTGCGCAGCAAGGTCAGAGTGTTCCGCGAACTTTACCGACAGCGCAAGCTTATTGAAGAGTTTTACTACACACTTGAGCAGATTATTGAAGAACGGACCGCTGAACTGAAAGAGGCAAACGAGACAATTTCTCGCCTGGCGGCGACCGATGAACTGACCGAACTTTCCAATCGCCGTTCCTTCAACAACTGTTTAGCCGCAGCCATGAGTGCCGCCATCCGCCACAACTACCCGCTTTCCATGATCATGGTCGATCTGGATCACTTCAAGGTTGTAAATGACACCTTTGGCCACGGCGTGGGTGACAAGGTATTAAAAGGCTTTGCCGATCTGCTGCGGGAGGTGATCCGGGCAGAAGATGTTGCAGCTCGCTGGGGTGGCGAAGAATTCATCGTCATCCTTCCGCATACAGCGCGTGATGCTGCCGCAGCACTGGCGGAGCGGATTCGGGTTGCCTTTGAGAAACATTCCGGCTGCGTTACCCCGATTTTACTATCAGCCAGCTTCGGTGTCGTCGAGCGGCAAGAAGGAGATAATCCGGACACCCTGATCAGACGGGCTGATGATGCCCTCTATCGTGCAAAACATGAAGGACGCAACCGTGTGGTAACAGGATGACCCCTTAACGGCAAGGTAGCTGTAACCGATGTTTTTTTGACCCTTGCCACGTCAATGATTGGCGGGATAAAAAGGAGCACAAGCATGAGTTTTTACGCCAATCTCAAAATCAGGGATAAACTGATTATCGGTTTTTCCGCTGTTGTTTTTATGGCGCTGGCTATCGTAATTTTCAGTTATTTCCAGATACACACCCTTGAAAGAGCCGATAATTACCTGTTCAAAAAAGGGGTCAAGCCGGTAGAGCACATCGGTCACATTGCGGCCGACTTCCAACGCCTGCGGGTCAATATCAGAGAACTTATCCTTGCCAGCAGTCAGGACAAACACCTCTATTACGATTTGAGGGTAAAGAAATTCCGTACTCAAATAGATACGGAGGTAGATTCCCTTGAAGCAACACTCCCCGACAGCACGGCAAAAAAGATGTTTGCCGTGCTGGTGCAAACGCGCAGTAACTACACCCCCCACCTCAACCGCATCATAGAGCTGACAAAATCCTACGGGGATGACAAAGCGATTGAATATCTTAATTCGGACGCTATCGTCGCCGCAGAACGGGACGAAGTAGAGGCTATTGAGTCACTGCACAACTATCTGGTCGAAAACGCCAAAAAAATTTCCGATCATAACATCGAAACCGTCACCTCTACCGGCAGGGGCATGCTTTCTCTTGCTTTTGGCGCGACACTGCTTGCGGCACTAATGACGATCCTGATCACCCGCAGCATTGTCAATCCTCTCCGTCAGGTACTTGAAGCGGTACGTCTGCAACAGGTTGGCGGCGAAGAGAAAGCTCATCTGGCTGAAGCTATCGCCAGAGGTGATCTGAGCCAGGAGGTAACCATCAGCACACCGCTGAAAATCGGAGACCATGTCAGCCGGGATGAGACCGGCATGCTGTTGAAGGCGATTGCCGCAATGAGCGAAGTACAGCACAAGCTGGACCTTGCTTTTGCCGGGATGGCCGGCTCTCTCCGTCACAACCGTGAACAGGAAACGTTGCGTGACTGGTTAAAAAATGGGCAGAATGAACTAAACACCATCTTGAGGGGGGACAAATCTACAGCGGAGCTGACCGAACAGGCACTTGCCTTTCTCACGGGATATCTTGGCGCCGCTGTCGGTGTTTTCTACCTGTTTGATGAAAAAGAAGCGATGCTGCAGATTGTCGCAGGTTATGCCTGTCCCCCCAATAAAGTCCTGAACGAGCGGATCGCCCTTGGTGAGGGTCTGGCGGGACAGGCAGCTCTTGAGAAGAAGCTTATCACCATGCACGAGGCCCCTCCTGACTATCTCCACATCAGCTCGGGACTGGGCGAGGCTGTACCAGCCAACATCGTTGCCCTCCCGTTGCTGCATAACGGCACGCTGGTCGGCCTGTTGGAAATCGGGTCTTTTGCAACCTTCACCGAGAACAATCTGGCCTTTTTGAAACAGATTATGGAAGCGCTTGCAATAGCCATCAGCGTTAACAACTCCCGACAACGCGTCAACGAACTTCTGGAGCAGACACAAGGGCAGACAGAAGAGCTTCAGGTGCAGCAGGAGGAACTGCAGCAGACCAACGAAGAGCTGGAAGAACGTGCTCAGATGCTGGAACAGCAACGGGAGCAGATTCGCACAAAAAACCGGGCTCTGGAGGAGACAGGCAGCGAACTGCTGCACAAAGCCGATGAGCTGGAAAAGGTCAGTACCTACAAGTCAGAATTCCTGGCCAACATGTCTCACGAACTGCGCACACCGCTTAACAGCCTGATGATTCTCTCCAGTCTGCTCAAAGACAATCGGGAAGGAAATCTCACGACCAAACAGGTGGAGTTTGCTGCCACTATCAACGGAGCCGGCCGTGACCTGCTCCATCTGATCAACGACATCCTGGATCTGTCCAAGATCGAAGCGGGTCATATGGAATTCCATTATGAAGAGCTGACGCTCCCGGAAATCTGCACACAGCTCGAAACACTGTTCAGACCAATTTCAGCAGACAAGGGCATCCAATTCGGGGTAACCATCGAAGAATCCGCTCCTGAAATAATTACCGCCGATGACCAGAGGACCCAGCAGATACTCAAAAACCTCCTTTCAAACGCCTGTAAATTCACGGCACAGGGAACCGTCACCCTGCGTGCCTATACCCCTGACGCGCAAGAATACTCATCTAAAACCCCGCTGGTAGCCTTCGCCGTCAACGACACCGGCATCGGCGTTACGGCAGACAAGCAGGCACTTATCTTCAATGCCTTCCAGCAGGCAGACGGCAGCACCAGCCGCACCTACGGCGGCACCGGCCTGGGACTTTCCATCTCCCGCCAGCTGGCCCGTTCTATGGGTGGTGATATTTTATTACGCAGCGAAGCCGGCAAGGGGAGTACCTTTACCCTCTACCTGCCGATCAAGGGAGTTTGCACCCTCGCCCCGGAAGCCCCCCACCCCCATGCCGAACCGATACAGCCTCCTCCCGCCATACCGGCCCCCGCGGCGACCAGACGCACGTACGATGACATGCTCCCGCCACCGATCCCGGATGACCGCGAACAGTTGCAGGAAACGGACAAAAGCATTCTGGTCATCGAAGACGATCTGACGTTTGCCGACATACTTGTAAAAATGGTTCGCGACCGTGGCTTTGCCGCCCTGGTGGCAGGCGATGGAGAATGCGGTATCGCCATGGCTGAACGCTATCGCCCCAGTGCCATAATCCTGGATGTCATGCTGCCCCATATAGACGGCTGGGGCGTCATGCGCAGCCTGAAGGACAATCCGGCGACGCGGCACATCCCGGTGCATTTCATCACCTGCCTGGAAGAGCGCCAGAAGGCGATGAGTATGGGGGCCATCGGTTATGTCACCAAGCCGGTCAGCAGCGAGCAGATGGATACGGTCTTCGGCACGCTGGAAAGCGCCATCAAAAAGACCATGAAAATGCTGCTGATCGTCGAAGATGATCCGTCCCAGGTCCAGGCGATGGTAGCCCTGCTGGAAGAAAGGGATGTAACCATCACGGTTGCGGACAGTGGTGCCAGGGCTATCGAGCTGCTTTCAAACCAGCCATTCGACTGCATCGTGCTCGATCTGGGATTGGCCGACATGGGTGCTTTCGAACTGCTGGAAGAGCTCAAGAAACTTGATACTGCCAACCGTATACCGGTCATTATCCACACCGGCCGTGAACTGACTCGCGAAGATGAAAAACGCCTGCATCACTATGCCGAGAGTATCATCATCAAAGGGGCAAAAAGCCCCGAACGGCTTCTCAATGAAGTCACGCTCTTCCTCCACCTTGTAGAATCCTCACTGGCCCCCGGCAAGCAGCGCATGATCCGCACAGCCCTGGACAAAGAGGCGATGCTCGAGGGGAAAAAGATACTGATCGTTGATGACGACATGCGCAATATTTTCTCACTATCAAGCGCCCTGGCGGAAAAGAATCTCGTTATCTTTGAGGCTGAAAACGGCCGCGAGGCCCTAAGCAGGTTGAACGAGTTTCCCGACATCGACCTCGTCCTGATGGATATCATGATGCCGGAAATGGATGGCTACGAAGCGATGGTCAGCATCAGAATGGACGCTCGCTTCAAATCTTTGCCGATAATCGCACTAACTGCCAAAGCGATGAAGGGTGATCGCGAAGAATGCCTCAAAGCCGGTGCCAGCGACTACATTCCAAAACCGGTCGATATGGAAAAGCTCTTTTCCCTGTTACGGGTCTGGCTCTATTCGGCAACAACGACGAACCAGGTTGAAATCGGGTAGAGGCATCTGACCGTTCAGACCAGCAGGCCCCGTCTGGACAAAAGCTGGAGGTTTACAATGAGCCGCATCTTTATATCAATAACAATTCTGCTGACACTATCCGCTGCCTCAGCCGCCCGGGCTGATGAAGTCAGAATTGCCACGGGGCATACGTTTATCAAAAAGGTATTTGACCCAATCAGATGTGCGTTCAGGGATAAAACCGGCATTGACATCAAAATCATCTACGACGACCCGGTGCCGGCCCTGGCCGAGCTTGAAAACGGCAACGTGGATGCCGCCGGGGCAAGCCTGACACTTGAAGATTGGCTGGTGCAGGCAAAAAGCGCAGGGGTTGCGGTTAAGGAGGCTGGCGCGTACGTTGCGTACATCCCTGCTACTGAAAAAGCGATGATCGTCGTGAACGCGGCAAACAGGGTAACATCACTTTCAAAAGAGCAGCTTAAGGACATTTTTACCGGCAGGATAGCCAACTGGAAGGAGGTTGGCGGTGACGACACGCCGATACTGGTTGTCTGGCCTTCCCTCTCTTCCGGGGCGCTGATCGTTTTCAGAAGCAAAATCATGGATAATGCGCCGACCACACATGCGGTCTATGATGTTGAATCCATGGCTGACACGCCTGATGCGGTTGCCGCAACACCCGAAGCCATAGGCATAGTTACCGCGATAAAGGTGCCTCAAGGGACAAAGGAAGTTGCCCCGGCTATTGAGCGGCCATTATCGCTTGTGTACAAGGGCGTACCGTCACCGGACCTGCAAGAGCTGCTTGATTTTTTGAAGACTGAAGGGAAGAAGTATATAAAATGACCATAAAAGCCAAACTTATTACCAACGGGCTGGTCACCGCCGGGATCATAGTATTCATTTCACTCTCCTGCTTTTCATCAATGAGATTTATTCAGGACAAACTCTTGTATCTGGCGGAGAAGAGCGCACCGTTCCAGATACGGACTGTCGAGTTCCAAAGCGGCCTGCAGAGCAGCATAACCAGCCTCATCAAGGTTAATGCTGCCAGAAACATGGCGGAATACGCTGCATCGCGTGCAGAAGCGGAGACGTCTCTGCAAAGTATCCGTGACGCCCAGGCAGCGTTGGAAAAGCTGAGTGGAGGCTCCAGCCCTCTCACCGTTTCTGAAGAACTTAATCCGATCGCGAACGAGCTCTTTGCCGCAGCAGAAGCGCGTATCAGCAGCGACATCTCCGCCCGCGACGTCAATGCCAGAATCTCGCAACAGGTGAAGGAGTCAACGGTACGCCTCAAAGAGCTTGAAACCCTTATCCACAACCTGCAGGTAACCCACTCCGTAGCATTTGCCAAAACGCTGGCCGATACCACCCGGTTTTCTGAACGATTGCGGGATCTGGAAGAGTTGCGCAACCTGGTTAAAGACCTCCTTACCATTTCAGAAACAGCCTTCAATGCACGTAACAACACCACATTTCTTATCGCAAAGGGAAAGGCCACTGCCATTCTGGGGCGTATAACCAGGAACAAACAGAGTAAAAACATCCCGTTCGTTTTCAAGTTACTCAGCACTGATACACATGAATTTTTACAGTTTCAAGCGGCGACGCTTACCCAGAAGGATGAAGAGTCGAAGAAATGGGCGCAGGAGTCCTTTACAGAACTGGCTGAAAAGATTAATCGTCTGCATTTGACTCTTAACCAGGAAATCGAACTTGCGGCCTCTCACCTGGAAACGGAGACAAAGCGTCAAGCGGACATATTCCGCGAGGAGAGCAGCGCCAACGCAACCCTGCTGGCCAACTCGGAGCTGGTGGCACTGGGACTGTTGGTAACAGGTGAGATCAACCAGATGTTCAATCTTGAATCAGTCGCTGAGCTGGAGAAGCTTGGTGCGGAAATCGATCGCCTTTTTAAAAAAATCAGCGAGCAGGTTCATGCGGTAGAAATCAATCTTTCCGGTCTGAATGCCAGGGAGGAGTTAAAGATACTCAGGGCAACAGCCTCATCGCTGGCCGCAATCCGCACAGAACTTTACTCAACCAATGGAATCATAACTACGCTCAAAACGAAGTTAGACTCTATACAGCAGGCAAACAATTCAGCTGACAAACTTCACGCTCTTGTCTTCAAGCAGTCGGCGAAAGGGAACGAAACGGTAACCGCAGCAAGGAGTGAACAGGAAGAGTCCATTGTGGCGGTAAACGGCATGACCAACCGGAGCCTGTCCAGAATTTCCACTATAGGCTCTATAGCAATTGCCATCGGCATACTGCTCAGTTTCTGGATCTACCGCTCCGTTATGCAGCCACTTGGTGTCATCCTTAACGCGGTACGCACGCAGCAGACACTGGGCAAGGAAAAGGCGAGTCTTGCGGAAGCGGTGGCTGCCGGCGACCTGGGCCGGGAAGTGAGCATCAGCGAAGCTATGGTTATTGACCCTGCACGCGTAAAGAGCGATGAAATGGGGATGGTACTGAACGCAGTTGCCGGCATGAGCGTGGCCCAGTCTGCTTTGGACAGGGCCTTTGCCGGGATGACCGCTTCGCTTCGCCACAGCAGAGATGAAGATGCCAGGCGCGACCATTTGAAGAGCGGACTGCACGAACTTAATAAAATCCTGCGCGATGAGCATAAAACAGCCGAACTGGCTGACGAAGCATTAGCTTTTATGGCAGATTTTCTTGGCGCCGGAGTCGGCATCATGTATCTGTATGACGTGGAAGGAGAATTACTTCAAACGCTCTCCACCTACGCCATTTCCCGGGAAGGTCGATTGAACTGGGGATTCCGCCTTGGCGAGGGCTTACCGGGCCAGGTAGCACTTGAGCGCAAAACAATCTGTCTCAACGCTGTACCAGACGATTATCTGCCGATCACTTCGGCTCTTGGCACAGCAAAGCCATTGAATGTTGTCATTATGCCGATTCTGCACCACGAAACCCTGGTTGGCGTTCTGGAACTTGGCAGCTTCACGTGCTTTGGCGATGATGACTTCGAATTCCTCAAACAGGCTCTCGAAGGAATAGCCATTGCGATAGAGGTAAACAGTTCGCGTCAGCGTATGAGTGAGCTGCTGGAAAAGACTCAGGCCCAGTCAGAGGAGCTGCTTGTCCAGCAGGAAGAGCTGCAGCAGACCAATGATGAATTGGCGGAGCGTGCCAGCATGCTGGCGGAATTAACATGAGCCCCGACGAACTGTTTGATGTAGAAATAAAGCTGCTGATGGATGGCATTTTCCAGGTCTACGGCTACGACTTCAGAGAGTATTCAGAGGCGTCACTGCGGCGGCGCCTGAGTCAATGGCTTTCCGGCTCAGGCTTTGCTACGCTGTCGCTTGCCCAGTCTCAACTGCTGCGTGATCGTGCCCTGTTTGACACTCTGCTGCGGGGGATTACGGTCAATGTATCGGAGATGTTCCGCGACCCCGCTTTTTTCAAGGCGATCAGAGAACATGTGGTCGAGTACCTGAAAACCTACCCTTTCGTGAAGATCTGGCACGCCGGATGCGCAACAGGCGAAGAGGCGTACTCAATGGCGATCCTCCTCCTGGAAGAGGGCTTGGCGGGACGCTTCCGTATCTACGCCACCGACATCAATGAAGAGGTTATACGCAAGGGGCAGGAGGGAATCTATCCGCTGCAGGAGATGCAACGCTTTACCAGAAACTATCAGCAGGCGGGCGGCACACGCTCTTTTTCCGACTATTATACCGCCCGCTACGACCACGCTATTCTCTCTCCGTCACTACGGGAAAACATCGTCTTTGCCGCGCACAACCTGGCCGTCGATGCCGATTTTGGCGAGATGAATATGATTCTCTGCCGCAACGTTATGATATATTTCAAACAGCCGCTCAAGGAAAGGGTTCTCGGGCTCTTCGACGTCAGCCTGGCACAGGGCGGCTTTCTCTGTCTCGGCGCCAAAGAGAGTCTTGACCACCGCCAGATTGCAGGCCGCTATGAAGCGGTAACACCACGAATGCAGATCTATCGGAAGCGCTATGCAAAAAAATAGTGGCAAACCGTTCAAGGCCGTCGTCATCGGGGTTTCCACCGGTGGGGTAACGGCTCTCAAGATACTTTTGGGAGCGCTGCCGGTCTGTTTTTCGCTCCCGATTATGATTGTCAGCCACATCGCACCTGATTCTGATGACGGCCTGGCTGTGCTGCTGGACACCCTCTGTGCGATACGGGTAAAGGAAGCCGATGAGCAGGAAAATATCGTTCCGGGCACAGCCTATCTGGCCCCGGCCAACTATCACCTGCTGGTTGAGCGGGGAGGCACTCTCGCACTCTCCGTCGATCAACCGGTCAACTTTGCCCGCCCGTCAGTAGACGTACTCTTTGAGTCGGCGGCAGAAGCTTACGGAGCGGAACTGATTGGAATCATTCTGACCGGTGCCGGCATTGACGGCAGCCACGGTCTGCTAAAAATTAAAGACAGTGGCGGTTTCACAATTGTTCAGGATCCGGTTGATGCGGTGATGGACTCCATGCCAAGACATGCGTTACAACTGCTGCAGGCAGATCATGTTGCACCACTAACGGAAATTCCGGCCCTTTTGGTGGGGCTTACCGAGGAAAACAAATGAACCTTGCCACAAGGCCTGATACGGTTCCTCTCCTGATCGTTGATGATCGCCCGGAAAACCTGTTGTCGCTTGAAGTGCTCCTCAGCAACCAGGGGTATGAACTTACCAGGGCGACCTCCGGTAACGACGCCCTCCGCCTGACGCTAAAGCAGGATTTTGCCCTGGTACTGCTGGACGTACAGATGCCGCATATGGATGGTTTTGAAACAGCTGAACTGATGCGCACAAATCCGAAGACCAGGCATATTCCGATAATTTTCGTCACCGCCGGCATGAAAGATCTGCAGTTCCAGTTCAAAGGCTATGACTCAGGAGCAGTTGATTATCTTGCCAAACCAATAGAGCCGGTCTTTCTGCAGAGCAAGGTCAGAATATTTGCCGAACTGTACCGACAACGCCGTGAGATCGAGCTGCACAGAAATCATCTGGAAGGTCTCGTAGAACAAAGGACCACAGAGTTACGCCAATCAGCCGCAGAACTGGCAACAAACAACGAGCAACTCCAACACAGGAACAGTGCCCTGAAAGCTGTCGAAGAGCAGCTGCGGGAACAAGTTGCCGAATTTATCGTCACACATGATCAGTTGCTGGCGACCGAAGAGATGCTACGGGTGCAGATCGCCGGCTATGAGACCACCCAAAAGCTGCTGAATGCATCGAATCTCTACCTGCAGACTATATTCGACGTATCACCACTTGCCATAGTTGTTTCTTCCTTTCCCAGTGGAGTAATCCGCAAGATCAACCGTACCTGCAGCGATATCTTTGGCTACAGTGAAGAATTCGCTCTCGGCAAGAACGGAGTTGAGCTCGGCCTCTGGAGCGGCAATGCCGCGAGGGAACATTTTTTTGGACAATTGCATGAACAACGTGGCGTATCGGGATTTGCGACTGATATAAAAACCATTCAGGGTGAAAGTCACTCGGTTCTTTTGTACAGCACACTTATGGATTTTAAAGATGAGCATTGTGTGCTGACCGTGGCTCTGGATGTTACTGAGCAAAAGCTGATGGAGGAACAGATTCGCCAGACGCAAAAAATGGATGTCATCGGGCAGTTGGCTGGTGGCGTCGCCCACGACTTCAACAATATGCTGACCGCTATTTTGGGGGCAGCCGAACTTATGGAGCCTTATGTATGTGGTAACCCTGCAGCGGCAAAAATGCTCGGCAACATCCAAAAAGCAGCGAGCCGTTCTGCTGATCTAACCGGCCAGTTGCTCTCCTTTTCCCGTAAGGAACAGAAGAACTGCGTGCAGACCTGCATTAACACAACGATTCATGAAGTTATTTCGCTTTTGGAACGGACCATTGACAAAAAGATATCCCTGGAGACAAGGCTGCTAGCCAAACAGGCGTGTGTGGTTGGTGATCCGGCCCTGTTACAGAATGCTCTGCTCAACCTGGGTGTCAACGCTCGTGATGCCATGCCGGATGGTGGGGTTATCAGCTTTACATCCGCCAACATTGATCTGGATTCCAGGTACTGCCGCTCCAGCTCTTTTACAATAACTCCGGGACCATATATTGAAATAACGGTATCCGATAACGGCACCGGGATATCTGAAGATATCGTCAAACGTGTCTTTGAGCCGTTCTTCACAACAAAAGAGGTTGGTAAAGGAACCGGCCTGGGACTCGCTGCCGTCTACGGCACCGTAACAGACCACCATGGCTGTATCAGTCTTTTTAGTGAACCGGGTACGGGAACGGTTTTTAAAATATACCTGCCGTTATCGCATGATAAAGAAATGCGGGAGAGCTGCAGCCAAGAGTTGATTTATGGTTCGGACGGCATCTTGCTGGTTGATGATGAGGAGGTACTCCGTGAAGTGGGCAAGTCGCTGCTGGAAAGTCTGGGGTATCGTGTCTACCTTGCGGAAGATGGCCAACAGGCGCTCGATACCTATGCACGCGAGAAGGATAACATTTCGCTGGTAATTCTGGACCTGCTCATGCCGAGAATGGGTGGAAAAGAAACACTCCGGCGCTTAATGGAGAGCTACCCCGGCATCAGCGTCCTTATTTTGTCCGGTTTCAGCCAGGAAAGCACCGTTAATGATCTTGAAAAACTTGGCGCCAAAGGTTTTCTCCGCAAACCATATCTCTGCCAGGAACTGTCAACGGCCATTGCCAACGCCATTTCAGAGCCGCACGTAAAAATCGGGGCAGACATGGCGTGAGATAACGCCACACACAGCCAGCCGGGGCATCAGCCCCGCAGGTATTCCAGAACCTGGTCCGGATGCTGCTCTGCTTTGGCAACCTTTGGCCACTGTTTTCTTATAACTCCATCCGGCCCGACGATGACCGTCGATCGAATCGTCCCGGTAGTTTTCTTACCACACATGACCTTCTCGCCAAAAGCTTCGTAGGCCTGCATCATGGAACAGTCCGGATCACTCAGCAACACAAACGGCAAACTATAGTTAGTTATGAACTTGCTGTGTGCCGTGAGGCTGTCTTTACTGACACCGAGAACGACGACACCGCTGTCAACCAGCTCCTGGTAATTGTCGCGGAAACCGCACGCTTCCTTGGTACAGCCGGGGGTATTATCCTTGGGGTAAAAATAGATTACAACCGTTTTACCGGCATACTTCTTCAGGGTGTGCTGTGTTCCATCACTACCCTCCAGCGAAAATTCTGCCGCCTTCTTCCCTTCCAGTGACATAAGAGCTCCTCCTCGTGGCAAACAAGACAATTTAGACCAACTTTATCATCCTTCAATAAAAGGTCAAGCTAAAACCACCCGCACAACAATGAAAAGAGCTCAATCTTCATGTTGAGACTCCCAAAAATAAAATTCCATTACAACCCACGGCTTCAGCAACAGTGGTAACGGTGAGTTGTGAAAGAAAAACAATATTGACACAATAGAACAAGAAGTTCATAAGAGTGGAAATAAATATATCACCGAAATGGCAAAATCCGGGGAACCGGGTGACGCAAAGCTACCTACCCGGAACGGGAAGAGGGGTTACCGAACGGATATTCTGGATATTGAGTGCGCACAATACCGGACAAACCTGCCATTTCAAAAGAGATGCAGGTTTTTTTGTTTGCGTACGAATGGGCCTGGAAGGATAGAATCAATGGTTGCAGCCAAAAATCCGAATATTGTCGTAATTGACGATGACCCAAATGTGCTTGGGGTTCTGGACAGCGTTCTCAACAGCAGGGGCTGGCAGACAAACTCGTTTTTGGATAGCACCGCTGCTATGGCCTTTGTTGAAAAGAACCCGACCGACCTCATTCTGCTTGATATATCCATGCCGGGGATCAGCGGCTACCAGCTCTGCGAGCATCTGAAGTCGAGGGGTTTCAACACGCCGATCATTTTCCTGAGCGGTCTGGATGAAGCAGAGGATAAGATCCGCGGTTTCCAGGCCGGAGGAGTCGATTACATAACCAAGCCTTTTCACCACCTTGAACTCCTGGCAAGGATTGATGTGCACCTTAACCTCCGTTCCATGTCGGAAACAATTCAGCTGCAAAAGATGGTTGAAAGAAACATTCTGGAGATATCAAAAGCCCAGCACGCAACGATATTTGCCCTGGCAAAACTCGCCGAAAACCGGGACGAAGATACCGGCACCCACCTGGAGAATGTTCAGGAATACTGCCGTCAACTGGCGGTATACTTAAAAGAGAACAGCTCCTATTCAGATCAGATCACGCCCGAATTTATTGATTGCCTCTATCACGCCGCGACCCTCCACGATATCGGCAAGGTTGCCATGCCTGATGCCATTCTTCTCAAACCAGGCAAACTGACTCCGGAAGAGTTCGCTATTATGAAGAGCCACACCGTCATCGGTGCGAGCAACATGCAGACCGTCTATAACAGCTATCCTGACAATGCCTTTGTAGGCATGGGAATTGAGATCGCCCTCTACCACCATGAACGCTGGGACGGCAGCGGCTATCCGGACGGGCTGTCAGGCCTGAACATACCTCTTTCAGCACGGATAATGGCGCTGGCCGACGTCTACGATGCTCTCTGTTCAGACCGCTGTTACCGCAAAGCCATGGAGCATGAGCACGTTATGGAGATGATTGCCCGGGAAAGCGGCCGTCAATTCGATGCCGAAATCGTGGCTGCCTTTCTTGCGCTTCAATCCAACTTCCAGCACATTCGCAACCTTAATAAATAAGTTACATCAACATATCAGCGGCATTACCGGACACGCCAAACACTTTGCACAGACAAGAACAAGCCTGGCCCTTGCTTAATCGCCGGATGAAAGTAGAGTATTACCCTATGGAGAATAAAATCGAGCAACGGGAACTGTTCCTTGGGCGGCAGCCGATTCTGGATATCAACCAGGAGATTGTGGGTTATGAACTGCTCTTTCGATCTTCGGATTGCAACAGAAGCGTCTATAATTCCCAGGATTTTGCCAGTGCCAGCGTTATTGCAAATGTACTTGCCGACTTTGGCCTGCATGAGGTGCTGGGGAACAAAGCGGGGTTTATAAACGTAACCGAAGAGGTACTCCAGTCCGAAACGATAGGACTGCTGCCGCAGAAACAAATTGTGCTGGAACTTCTTGAAACAATACCCTTTAACGAAACAAACCTGAAAAGGACTCTCGATCTCAAGGCACAGGGATTCCGCGTCGCTCTTGACGATCATATTTATGCCCTCGAGAATGCGGCGTTTTACCAGTTTGTTGATATCGTAAAGATAAACCTGCTGGAAACGCCCAATGAAAAGCTTCGCCAGACGGTTAACGAACTGAAGAACTACCCCGTCACACTGCTCGCCGAGTGCGTGGAGACGATGGAGCAGTTTGAGGAGTGCCTCGAGTTGGGCTTTGAACTCTTCCAGGGATACTTCTTCGCCAGACCGGTGGTGCTTAAACGGAAAGGCATCGAAGCGTCAAAAATCGGCATGCTGAAGCTGTATGAATCGCTGTGTGAAGAGTTGGATATAGAGAGCATGGAGAAAATATTCCGCAACTACCCGGACCTTTCATACAACCTGATCAAACTGGTTAATTCGGTTAACACCGGTTTGCGCGAAAAAATCAAAAACATCCGCCATGCAATTATGATTCTTGGCCTGGACAAGCTCCGGCGATGGGTACTGCTGGCTATTTTTGCCAGTTCCGACAGCAGAGGGGTAAACAATCCGCTCCTTGAGATGGCCTCTGTAAGGGGACGCTTCATGGAACAGCTGATCAGGTCTCAACTTGGCGCACCCCGCGATAAAGACAAAGAAGAGACCGCCTTCATGACCGGGATACTGTCCCTCATGGATGTGCTTTTTGAGACATCTATGGAAGAGATTTTACAGGAATTGAATTTGAGTGACACCATAACCGGGGCACTCCTCAATCGGGACGGTGAACTGGGCTCCCTTTTGGCACTTGCCGAGACGCTTGAAATCATTAACTTCGGCGAAGTCCAGCAGCTCGCAGAATCAACAAACATATCCGTAACGCGAATCCTTGAAGCCCAGCTGGATGCTTACAAATGGCGCTCCAGCGCGACGATTTCCTGACAAAAGATCCGCGTTAACATTTTACGTGCAGGAACACAAGCCATATGTTACCTTTTCGTAACATTGATTTGCGTTACGGAGGTGGGAGTGAACATACACGCCGACATACCCTCAGTTTACCAGACTATTCTTGAAAACATGGGCGAAGGGATCATCTTTGCCGATGCGGATGGAACCCTGACCTTTATCAACCATACCGCAGAAAAAATTCGTGGGATTGCCGCAGCAAACTTCATCGGCCGTAATTTATTGTCCATTCACACACCAGCTTCTGCCGAGCGCATCGGCAAGCTGCTGGAAAGCCTCAGAAACGGTTCAATACGGCACGCACGCAGAGTCATAGACGTCAAGGGGAAGTGCTTCGAAAACAGCTACTACCCGATACGCCAGCCGGATGGCTCCTTCATGGGAACCCTTCTGATAAGCCGCGACATCACCGAAAAACAGCGTCTCCGAGAGGAAAACCAGGCGCTGCGCGAAAACATGAACCTTGGCGTTCTCTTTGACGGCTTTGTGGGGGTCAGCGCCGCCATCCTGAAGCTGTTCCGGACAATAAACGTCGTCGCTCCGCTCGACTCAACCATCCTGATCACCGGCGAAAGCGGCACGGGAAAGGAACTGGTGGCGGTAGCCCTGCATCAGGGAAGCAAGCGCTGTCACAAACCGATGATCAAGGTAAACTGTGCCGCCCTCCCTGAACATCTGGTCGAGTCCCAGCTCTTCGGCCACGAGCGTGGTGCATTTACCGGCGCGGTTTCAACGCATCGCGGCAAATTCGAACAGGCACACGGCGGGACGATCTTTCTTGACGAAATAGGCGATCTCCCGCTGGCGGCCCAGGCAAAACTCCTACGCGTCCTGCAGAACAGGACCGTGGTACGGCTTGGCAGTGAACGTGAAATCCTGGTGGATGTGCGCATCATCGCCGCTACCAACAAGGACTTACACGCGCTTGTCGCCGCAGGCCAGTTCAGAGAAGATCTCTACTACCGTCTTCTGGTCATTGCAGTCCACATCCCGGCGCTGCGTGAGAGGCGTGAAGACATCATTCCTCTTGCCGAACATTTTGTCCGCACTTTCGCCGAAAAAATGGCACGCCCCATACAGGGACTCTGTGAGGAGACCGCTCACGCACTCATGACGTACAACTATCCGGGCAACGTCCGTGAACTCGAGCATGCCATCGAACGCTGTGTTGCCCTTTGCACCGACACCTGTCTCTCCCCTGACGACCTGCCGGCAGCCTTCATGGCTGACCTAAGGGATGATTCCATACTTCCGCCAGCCTCCCACCACACCAAAGCAACAGACAGCCTCTCGCTCGCGATGGGTGGCTATGAACGCCAGATAATCATGGACGCCCTCGTAAAAACGGGTGGGCGCAAGGCAGATGCAGCACGCCTGCTCAACATCTCCCGCAAGACCCTCTGGGAAAAGCTAAAACGGCTGGAACAAGCGTAACCAGATCCACCCTTACGTTACCATCCGGTAACGTAAGGCCCCACATATCTACGCCGCACAATCCACCAAACATCAATAGTTTCGACCAGATAGCCACCATCACCATAATTGGCGCAACATTTGCTCAGGTCATTTCATATTCAGAGTGCAGATTGCAAACAAGCGGTTGTCTGATACGCTTTTATAATCTGAAATACGATGGAGGTTCTATGCCGGTTTCAGGAATTGCCGCCAGCGGTAAAAACAGCTGCGCTGATACTCTACTATCGCCCGCCAATGGCAGGCCTACCACCCCTAAGCTACTCCGCCGCACGTCCTGCCATGTACAGGCAAAACAAGAAACCAACAACAAAAATACTCCCAAAGGCAGCAGGAAATGACCATATCCCGTAAGAATTTTTTTAAGCAGGGTTTTTTCTCTCTGGGAGAAACCTTGCTGAAGGCCGGCAGAAATGTGTTGGAGGAACAGGATTCGCCTAGTATCCAGGGTGCCGTTCTTAACCAGACCAAGGAACCTGTCCCGGACGAGAACCTGCTCGCGACTGCTGACAACCAGCATTGTCTGGCAAAAAATTGCGGTTGTTTTTCATGCGTTGATCGTTGCGAGTCCGGGGCTATCATGCTTATTCCAGGCACAGGAATCAGAATTGATGAAAAACTTTGCAGCGGCTGCGGAATCTGTCACTACATCTGCCCGGTCACCCCAAAGGCGGTCAGACTGCAGGCCCGTGCCACCCAACCACCATCTGCATCTCAAGCAGAACTACCAGCACCGAAAGGAGAATCACCATGCTGAAGAAGAACCTGGCCTTATCAGCCGCATTTGCAGGTGTAGCAGCTCTGCTGCTATCCATGCCGGCCATGACCACTGCCGTCAACAAGCCTGCCACAAAGCTGGCTAACGACGGACGCGCAAAATGTTACGAATGCCACGACGAGGTCAAGGCGCTGAAAGAAGGCTCCAAGCATGCCAAACTGGCCTGTACGGTCTGCCACAGCAAGCTGGATGTCCACATGAAGGACCCGGAGCAGAACAAGCCGGTTACGACCATCGACCAGGCCCTCTGCGGCAAGTGCCACAAGAATCAGCTGGAGAGTTTCTACACCATTAACCGTGAGGGGGGCGCCCGTAAAGAGAAGGGCACGCCGACCGGACGCTCACCGATGCAGGACAAACTGCTGGCACCATACGGTTTCACTTTTGAGCACAACGAACCGCGCGGGCACGCCTTCATGGTCATCGACCAGTTTGCCGTCGACCGTTTCCAGGGTGGTCGTTTCCAGTTCAAAGACGGTTGGAAAGGCATAGCCAAGTCAGGTAAAACATGGGATGTGCTGGAGGACAAGGGGAAAGACTTCAAACTCAAGGAGTCAGCCATGGCCGGCAACCCGACCTGTATCCAGTGCAAGACCTCCGACCATATCCTGAAGATGAAGTATATGGGAGACAAGGACCCCAAGGCCAAGTGGGACCGCACGTCCAATGTTGTTGAAGTCGCCAAAGACACCAACAACCCTCTCGGCTGCATCCACTGCCACGATCCGCACGGCACGCAGCCACGAATAGTGCGTGACGCGTTGATTCAGGCGATAGAGAAGGATACCAAGGGCAACATCTTCGCCAAAGACGGCAAAACCGACCTGAAGGTAATTTCATTCCGGGATGGCTTCCGCAAGATCGGTATCATGAAGAAGACCGACTCCCGTATGATGTGTGCCCAGTGTCATGTGGAGTATAACTGCGGTGGCGGCAGCCAGTGGAGTGACGGTGGCAAAGTGACCTATACTGACCAGCGCACCAACCACTTCCCGCTCAAAAATGTTCTGCAGTTGCTGAAACATTACAAGGAGCTCGACTTCTTCGACTTCAAACATGCCGTCACCGGTGCCCGTCTGATCAAGTTCCAGCACCCGGAAGCAGAAACCTATGCCGGCAGTGTACATGACAAGGCAGGCGTTCAGTGCCACCAGTGCCACATGCCCAAAATGAGGGGCAAAGACGGCAAGATGTTCTCGACTCACGGCGTGATCAAGCCAAAACAGAACATCAAGGCAGCCTGTCTCGGTTGTCACCCGAAAAGCACTGTTGAGGAAAAACAGTACGAAATGGAATCCATCATCAACTACACCAAGGGCAAAATGCGTAAAGCAGAATACTGGCTCGGCCAACTGATCGACACCTATGCCGCTGCACAACGCATGGGAGTTACCGAGAGTGTCCTTGCCCAGGCCCGCGAGAAGCACGAAGAGGCACATGTCCTCTGGGAATACTGGACCGCTGAAAATTCCGACGGTTTCCACAATCCTGGGCTCGCCCGTGAAAGCCTGACCGGCTCAATCTCCGCTTCAAAAGCCGGTGTCAAGATACTGAACGACGCCATGGCGGTAGTTGAGAAGAGTGAAGTGAAGAAATAAAACCGTACTATATACGGCAGCCTAAAAACGAAGGGCGGGGATTTTCCCCGCCCTTCGTGCGTTTACTATCGTTTGATGAGGTTTTAGCGGCGGCATCCATGACGCGTAAACATGACGGCATCAATAGAGCAAACTAATAAATAAGTTTCTAATTCTACGCAACCATGCTACATGAAATGCCATAAACATGCAGGCATACCGGAGTTTCAATGAAAACACGGCTGATTTTAAAGCCGGGGGAAGAGGAGTCGGTGGGCGATGGGATAAACAGCAAGAGGTTTGGCTTGTACCATACGGCTGTATTGCCGGAACAAAACTGGAAAAGTTTATAGCGGTAGAAACCTCTCTGCACACTTAGAAAGACAATAGCTTATAGATGTAGAAACTTGTTGTTTGGCAAAAAATACGGAAGTTTATAGCAGTAGAAACTTATTGGGTTTCTAGATATAGAAACTTGTTTATACATCTATAAGCTTGTTTCTACAGATATAAACCCGGCTCTAACCGGTGATTTACGAGTTGGATTCAAGAAAAGGAGCAAAAATGCCTGATCCGAGAGTTACCTTAACACAAAAATATTCACCTCAAAATCGGTATGCTAATTTTGGCCCATCACTAAGAACCATGAAAATAAATGGTTTTCGTGGAATTTCAGATTTAGAAATCAATCTAAATTTCCCTGTTACAGGAATATCTGGTTTGAACGGAGCTGGCAAAAGCACAGTTGGACAACTTAGTTTAAGTGCTTACAAAAAGCCTACAACTTCAACTAATTATAACAGATTTTATATAAGAGAGTTTTTTCCTGCATCAGTAGCAGACCCAAGTCCTTTTACAGAAGATGCGTCTATTATTTATTATTATGAAACCGATGATCGAATTATTCCTAAACAAGTAACAGTTTCGAGGGCTGCATCGGAATGGTCTGGTTACAAAAGGCAACCAGAACGGAAATGTTTTTATATTGGATTCACCATTTATATACCGAAGGTTGAGCGGAAGGACGTAAGTATCTATAGAGGTCAAGATATTGTTTTAACAGCTTTACGTGGAATCCCAGAAGAAATAAAAACAAAAGTTGGGCGTATTCTTGGGCAACAGTATGACGGGTTACATTTTCAAAGTATAAGTCACAAAGGTAAAACAGGCGAGTTGGGAATAGCTTCTCGATTTGGTTACACGTACTCCGAGAACAACATGGGTTTTGGTGAAGGGCGTGTAATGTACTCAGTTGATTTATTGGAAAACTCACCGGAACAAAGTTTGTTTGTCATAGAGGAACCGGAAACCTCATTGCATGAAAATGCTCAATTCGAATTTGTCAGATATTTACTCGATGTTTGTAACCGTAGGCACCATCAAATTATTCTTTCAACTCATTCCAATATCATTTTAGAAGCATTACCTGCTGAAGGCAGAAAACTGTTGCTAAGAGATCAGCAAGGTATATCCATTTACGATGGTCTCACTTCAACTCGGGCAAGATCAATTTTATCTGGAGGCCGCGCCAGAGGCCTTACTGTATGCGTAGAGGATGATTTTGCAAAGTTGTTGTTAACAGAAATGATTCGAAAGATTGACCCTCAATTGCTCAAAGCAATTCAGATCGAACCGATTGGCGACACTAAAGCAGTGAGAAGTGCAATATTACTACTTACTCGTCTTGGCAAAAATGCTTTAGCCGTTAGGGATGCTGATAAAGGACCAGACATCCAGAATGCCATATTCTCCTTTCCTGGGCAGTACCCTCCAGAGAAGGAAGTGTATCTCAACAACTCAGTGCAGGCTAAACTTTTTGAAGACTATGCAATTAACGTCAACGATGTTTTCACGGATAGGGATGTCACTGATCATCATAAATATACCTTTGAATTAGCTAGTGAAATTGAGATGCTACCTGACTTTTTGAGAACTATTTCAATACAGAAGTATATAGATGACATCGGCATTGATGCTTATAGAAATTTGATATTAGAGATTCAGAAAAAAGCTTAAGTAACAGCTATCTTAGAGAGTGTAACAAAGAATTCAACCAAGCGCAGCAGCGGTGAACCCGCTGTGCTCCCGCCCCGTTAGGTCACAAAATGAGGTACTTATGATCACAGATTGGAAAAAGCTGTCGCCGGCCCTATTCGAAAAGCTTTGCGCTGCTGTACTCGGAAAAATAGGATTTGTGAACATTCAGTGGTTTGGCGAGGCCGGTAGCGACAAAGGCCGGGACATCATTGCAGAGAGAACGGACTGTCCAGTCCCTGGAGTCGAGCGCCGTGAACGCTGGATGATTCAGTGCAAGAGATACACACAGACAAAGCTCTCAAAGTCAGAACTGAAGGAATTGCTTGACAGCGCTTTAGAGCATACGATTGACAGCCTTTTGATTATTGTCACCACATCCGTTTCTGCAAACCTTCGGGACTGGTTTTCAAGTGCGTCAGAAAACTATCCTTTCAAAACCTACATTTGGGAAGAAATTGACTTCCGTAAGCAGGTCATAAAACAAAAGAGCGAACTTCTTGAAACCATACCGGAGCTTTCAGCTGGCCGTGACCCGCTGTGGCTTTATCAAAGAGACAACATTGAGATCCATCTCGGTTGTAACGAATTCGAAGGCGTTGAGATTGTTGTGTTTAATGCAGAGGACATAGATGAAGCAAAGGCAAGGGCCTCGGAGTTCATTCGCTATCTACAAGCAAACGGGTTTGAATGGTGGGACTAAAGTGCCACCTAACCAGCACGGTTAGACACCGCCCCGAAAAACTGGGCGGGTCAACCGGGCACCACGTTGAACGACAACCTTAGCGCCATTCGTGTCAGGGCCACACAATTTACAAATTGTCTCACTTTCGAATTGCTGACCGTAAAATGTGTAACCCTGACACTGACAAGTACCACTTAAAACTATCAGCTTGACAACATATTTCATTGTATTTAAATTAACAACAAATAGAGTTGTATGCAAAAGTACACAAATTAATGTTGTGAGGTTGAAATGGCTGCCAGTTATTACGTGCTTTTGGGAGATGTGGTCTCGTCCCGCAATATAGCTCGCCGAGAGGAGTTTCAGTTACGCCTCCAGCACGCGTGCGCAGAAGCCGCGAAGCAATTCTCCGCGACTGTTCACGCAAGAATTAAACTGCTAAAGGGCACCGATGAAATCGGCGCAGTGCTGAACTCATGGCAGGATGCATTTGATATAGTTAGCATTATTTTGGATGAAATTCATCCGTATCAGATCCGCTTTTCCCTAGTACGGGGTGTAATCGACGTCGGCGAAAATTCTGACGATGTGGCAAAAATGGATGGACCGGCATTCCATGCGGCTGCATCCATTATTAATGAACTTAAGCAAAATGGCCTGTTGTTTCAAATGATCACAGGCGATCCCCAGACGGACATGTCCATTTCCAATCAGGTAAGCATGTTGCTTTTGCTAAGGCAACGCTGGACGGCTAAACATCACCAAGTTGTCATGGAATACAGAAAAAATGAAACCCAACAGTTTATAGCAAGCAAAATGAAGATTACTCAGCAGGAGGTTTCGCGACTATTAAGACAGATCCATTGGAAACAATATCGTATTATGGAAAATTTGGTACGAAATCAATTTAAATCCTTTGGAAGCGGAGGCAACAAATGATAGATGCGGTAACCAATTCTATTTCATCTATATTAGCATTTATTTCAAGCAATCAACTTTCACTCATTTTTATCGGAATTATTTTATTATTGTCGACAAGCGGCTTGGTGGTAGTAACAACCTTCAAAATAATGGGAATAAAACTTCCTCAAGCTGCCGACAGCGATGACAAGCGTTATGGTATTATTTTTGGTAAATGCGAAAACATCATAATCTACATCTTGATACTGCTAGAGGGGTATACGGCGCTGGCCCTTATTTTTACCGGTAAGGCAATTGTCAGGAATGAGGACAAAGAAAAATTATCGGTATTCCACCTGGCAGGCACAATGATAAACACGGCTTATTCAATACTTATAGCTTTTCTGTTCAAGTATCTCATTGGCAAACTTACCGCTTTTAAATAGAGAAAGCGCCCCCCAGAGGGCATCAATGTGCCAGACCTACACATTTGACAAAATCAGACTAACCAACAGCGAGAACACCAAATATCCAACAAGAAAGTTAGACCCGCCAAAAACAAAAGACGGCGGGTCAACTTCATGCCCGTTATCGCAATAAATGACAAAATTCCAAGAGGGACGTTGACGCCCCTGCCATATAGACATTGGAGCTTCTGTGAAAGAATCAGTACGCGAAGAAAATGCTGTTTTTGATGATCTCCTGAAGCTGTGTTCTTCTCCAGGGTATCCTCATGTCATAGCGCATTTTTGCTACCGGGATAACATAGTCCTTTATGCTGGGGATATGAAACCTGATGACTACCTGCATATGTTTTCAATGGAGCGTCTGATACGTACTGAAATATCAACATTGATCGGCTTGATGTGCAAGCAACCAATTGATTTTAAACTACCAGACCCCGACGAGATGCAGAAACTGATAGATGAAACTGAATCTCTTCTGAAAGAACTACACTACTCGATGTCGGCACCTATGATAACAGGTTTGAAGGTCCCTGAAAAGGCTACAGAAGAATCAAACCCGTTTACCTGTGGTTCAGTATTAAGAGAACCAATTTTCTATGGTGGTGAATCAGCTTATAGCTTTCAATATCGAGATTTATCTCTAGAAAAGTATTACAAGGATAATGACTGGCTTATCAGCAATAAGGGATTTTCAATAAAGGATGCACATAAGGTTGTACAAAGCGTCGGAGAGGTGCAGAATCGAAAATTATTCCATTGTATAAGGGGCCTAAGAACAAAGAGCCCAGAGATCTGGACATTACTTCCAGCATTCAAATTTACTGGCAGGGATGTGGCAGAGACAGCACAAATGGATCATGCAAAAGTCAACAATATACTCCTCGCCTTTACTCCTCCATATGGAACAAGTAATGAATGTTTCAATGCTTTAAATGACTTCAATATCGCTAATGCTTATCCATTAATTCATTTTTACAATGACGAATACATCCTTTTCCAACATTACAGCATTGTAGAAGCTTTGTATGAGGCTCCTTTCTACTGGATGGGTTCAGACAGTTCTTACGTAAACACTGCTATGATGCATAGGGGCGAATTTACTGAACACTTTTGTTCTCGTCGTCTGGAGGCTGTGTTCGGAAAGCGAAGAGTATTTTCAAATATAAATATTGTTGACTCAAAGGGCAACCGCGCTGGAGAGATAGATGCCCTTGTTGTTTTTGCAGACAGAGCCATCGTGCTGCAGGCAAAATCCAAGCGATTAACTTTAGAAGCAAGAAAAGGCAACGACAGCTGCATCAAAGAGGACTTTAAGAAAAGCATCCAAGACTCTTACGACCAAGGCCTAATGTGTGGGAAACTCCTAGAAGATGAAAAATATAAACTTATTGATATTAGTGGACATGAGATGCAATTGCCAAGGCGCTATAAAGAGATTTATATCCTTTGTGTGGTTTCTGATCATTACCCCGCCCTTAGCTTCCAGTCACATCAGTTTCTGAAGTATGAACAGACAGATAATATTTTACCACCTCTAGTCATGGATATATTCCTTCTTGATGTAATGGCTGAAATGTTGGACTCACCGTTGTATTTTCTTAGCTACTTAAACAGAAGATCATTGTATTCTGACAGGGTTATGTCCACACATGAACTTACCATTTTGTCTTATCATCTACAACATAACCTATGGCTAGAAGAAAATACTTTTTACCATTTATGCGACGACATATCAGCTAGTCTCGATCTAGCAATGATGGTTCGTCGCGACGGTGTGTCCGGCAAAACAACTCCTGACGGAATATTGACTCGATTCAAGAAGAAAAGTCTGTGGAAACTTATTGACGGCATTGAAGATAAGGAGGACCCCGCAACCATAGAACTCGGCTTCATATTATTGACATTAGCCGAAGACACTGTTGATAAGATAAGTAAAGGCATAGACAGAATGGTTGCAATGTTCAGAAGCGATAGCAAACATCATGATTTGACGATTGGTATTAGGGAGGGGAATACAGGCTTAACCATTCACTGCAACGACGATTCCCCTAAAATAGCAATGGAACGCCTCGGAGACCATTGTGAACGACGAAAGTACACGCAGAGAGCTGATAACTGGTTCGGCATATGTATTACTCCTTCTAATGGCCTTTCAATTCGTTTTGGGGTTCGGCTAGATTACAAATGGAAGCAGTCAAAAAATATGGACGAGATTGTTAGAGACTTACCAGAGGGGCAGAAGAGGGGGAATTTCGATCCTAGATTTACCGATAAAAAAATAGAGCGAAATCAGCTGTGCCCCTGTGGCAGCGGCATCAAGTACAAGAAATGTTGCATCGACCGATAACACGCGAATAGACCTGTTTCGATTCACTCACAGGTCATCCGCAAAGCCGTTGGACGACAAAAGACATGAAAATTGATGAGAACATGAAGCCATTTATTCCTCGCGACAAACCGAAATCTTGGATCATCGGAATATTGGCTGGCCTAACTGGCCTGCTGATCGCAGGGAACATCAGAGGGTCACCCATTAAAAGGCTGCTGTCAACGGCAAAAACGTTCCCTGTGCAAGAAAAAAAGGTTTTTTCAAGCCTTGCTGCTTTCAGTCACCAATATCGATACCATTGCCGTAATTTCTATCTTTTCG